>NZ_AP014722.1:0-1473548 GCF_001010485.1 Dehalococcoides sp. UCH007
AACTTTATTTTGATTTATGCACCTATGATGGCAGAAAGAGGCTAAAAACAGACATATCAGTGAGATTTGGAGAGTAAGGGAGTGTCAAGTGACCTTCTATCCCTGCCACAGGCACCTTGCTTGTTGTCAACCGCCATTGTTACTATTTATCTAGTCTTTAACAGATTGGTACTTATTCTTACAGGGGTGGATCATTTTCATGGCAGAGTGCTTACCCCCTTGATTTCAAACACGGTTTAATTACTGGGAGGGATATTTTTGTCTATTCGGCCTGCACAAGAACTGTGGGAAACAGCCCTGGGGGAAATTGAACTTCAGGTAAACAAGCCCAATTTCCGCACCTGGTTTGCCAAAACTGTCGGCCTTAAGTACGACGGCAGTGAGTTTATTATAGGCGTTCCCAATACTTTTGTAGCCGAATATCTAGAGATCAATCAGCGTTCGCTGATTGAAAAAACCCTGATAAATATTACCCACAGCCCGGTTGAGCTGGGTTTCCAGCTTGTCCAGTCCGCTCAGGTGCCGGCTGCCGCTCCTCAAACAGCCAGAGAGAAAACTATTTCTCCTTTTAATCCCCGTTATACCTTTGAATCCTTTATTGTGGGTTCCTGCAACCGCCTGGCTCACGCCGCTTCACTAGCGGCCGCCCAGAATCCCGGCAAGAGCTACAACCCGCTTTATATCTACGCAGAGGCAGGTTTGGGCAAAACCCATCTTTTACAGGCTATCGGCCATCTGGCAAACTTAAACCGCCGCAAGGCTCTGTATGTGAGCGGAGAACAGTTTACCACTGATTTTATATCATCTATCCGAAACGGCCAGACCGAAGAATTCCGTGCCCGTTACCGGGATGTAGACCTGTTGCTGCTGGATGATGTCCAGTTTATCGGCGGCAAGGAGCAGACCGAAGAATGCCTGTTCCATACCTTTAATGACCTGCATAACTCCAACCGCCAGATAGTTATTTCAGCGGATTCACCCCCCAAGTCACTGCCCCAGCTGGCCGAAAGATTGCGTTCCCGTTTTGAGTGGGGGCTGACTATTGAGATTGAACCGCCTGATGAAAAAACCCGCTTTGAGCTTTTACAGCTTAAAGCCGAGCAATCCGGTGCCGAACTTAATATGGATACCCTGGAGTATCTGGCACAGGAAGTAAAGCATAATATCCGTGAATTGGAAGGCAGCCTTAACCGGGTGCTGGCTTATGCCCGCCTGTTAAGGGCAACCATTACCCCTGATCTGGCCGCCAGAGCCCTTTCAGATATCGGCTCACGCCCGATCAGGGAAAACAGCCCTCTCCGTCCCGGTAATATAATTTCAGCCGTATCCCAGGTATTTCAAGTACCGACAACCGAACTTTTGGGTGCCGCCCGTGACAAAGATACGGCTCTGGCTCGTCAGTTTGCCATGTTTATGCTCAAGCAGCAAAATTCGGCCTCTCTGGTAGAAATAGGCCAGTCCCTGGGGGGAAGAAGCGCTTCCACCGTCAGCCACGCCTGCGATAAAATCCAGCTGGAGCTGGAAAACAGCACTTTTCTTCGCCTGAAAATGTCCGAGGTTCAAAACCACCTTTCCCAGCAGCGCCTTTCTCGCTGATATTAACCCTTTTCGCCGTACCGCTTTTCCTTATCCTTATATTTTTCTTTATTTTCATTCTGCCAGCAGGGTGCTTTTGCCGGTTTTTCTATTCTTTTTAGACAGTCTTTCTATAACTTTGTTATATTTTTCGATAACCAGGTTGAATTTTCGATAACTTTAAGGGAACTTTGCTTTGAAAATAAGGCCGGAGGACAGGAATAGCGATTTTACTCGTAAAGCTTTATTATTAGTATTTCTGATATACTTAAAAAATAAACTAGTTAAAGTTTACAGGTTTTCGACAACTCAAGAATTAGATAACTTTTTAGATAAGGTGTTTTTATATGTTTGACAGAGTGGAAATACGGATTAAGTCCGGAGACGGCGGCAGCGGCAAGGTCAGTTTCCGCCGCGAAAAATTTGTGCCTTACGGCGGGCCGGACGGGGGCGATGGTGGGGATGGGGGCAATGTATATCTGGAAGCGGACTCAGGGCTTTACAGCCTTTTAAATTTTAAACATAAACGGGTGCATAAGGCGGCTAATGGCGAGAATGGTATGGGCAGCCGCTGTACAGGCCACAACGGGGCTGACCTGGTGATAAAAGTGCCGGTTGGTACGGTTGCTACTATTGTGGAAGAAAACGGCCAGAAACGGGTTCTGGCTGATTTGGCCGCTGACGGAGACCGTACTCTGGTAGCCCGCGGGGGACAGGGCGGACTGGGTAATACCCACTTTGTTTCATCCACCAACCAAGCCCCCATGCTGGCTCAGAAAGGCCAGCCGGGCGGCGAATATGAGCTGATACTGGAACTGAAACTGATTGCCGATGTGGCTATTATCGGCTATCCGAATGTGGGTAAGTCTTCACTGCTTTCACTGCTTACTGCGGCCAAACCCAGGGTGGCTAACTACCCGTTTACTACACTGTCACCGGTGATGGGTGTAATTCAAAGGCCGGAGGGTGCCTTTGTTATGGCGGAAGTACCCGGCCTTATTGAAGACGCCCATCTTGGCAGGGGGCTTGGTCATGACTTTTTGCGTCATATTTCCCGTACCCGCATGGTTATCCACCTGCTGGACGGGACTTCGGATAACCCCATAGATGATATGATAAAGGTCAACAGTGAGCTGTACCTTTATGACGCCTCTTTGTCGGAACGTCCACAGGTGGTGGCGGTAAATAAAATAGATGACGAACTGGTACAGCTTAGACGGGAAGAGTTGACAGAGATCTTTAAAGAAGCCGGGCTGGAGGTATTTTTTATTTCTGCCCTGACAGGCGAAGGGGTGGAGGTGCTTTTAACTAAAGTAGCTGAAAAGCTGGCTATTCTTAAAGCGGCAGATGCACCTGAAACAGAAACTGACCATGAAATCAAGGTGTTCAGGCCTGCCCCCAAGGGGAAAATGGGTTTCCGTATAACCCGCCTGGAAGACGGCTGGCAGGTTGAAGCGCCTGAAATTGAACGTATTATTGAGCACTCTGATATTGAAGATTTGGAGGTCAGGCGGCAGATAATGGTGCTTCTAAAACACCGGAATGTCCAGCAGGCCTTGATAAAGGCCGGGGCAGTTATCGGCCAAAAGATTATAACCGGCAGGATGGAATGGTATCTTTAAAAACAGGCATATTGGGGGGGACTTTTGACCCCATTCATACCGGCCACCTGATACTGGCCGAAGAAGTAAAAAGCAGGCTGGGGTTGGATGAGATTATTTTTATACCCACCGGCCAGCCATATTACAAAGCGGACAAGACTATCAGCCCGGCAACAGACCGCCTGAACATGGTTAAACTGGCCATATCAGGCAAGCCCTATTTCAGGGTTATGGATATTGAAATAAAACGAAGCGGCCCTACCTATACGGCAGATACCTTAAACGACCTGAAGCTTATTCTGCCCGAAAAAACCGAACTTTACTTTATATTGGGCTGGGATAATCTGGAGGCTTTGCCGCGCTGGCATAAAGCTCCGGAAATAATACGGCTCTGCCAGCTGGTGGCTGTACCCCGGATAGGGCAGGTGAAACCGGATGTAGACGAACTGGATGATAAACTGCCCGGTTTGCAGCAGAGCCTTATTATGCTGTCCAAGCCGGAGGTAGATGTCTCTTCGTCTCTGGTAAGGGAAAGGGTGGAAAACGGACAGGGCGTGGAACATCTGGTGCCGGCGGCGGTTGCTGCTTATATCAAAGAGCACGGTCTGTACCATAGGCAATAAAGCCGCTATTTTAACGTCAGACAAAAAATAAGGGGCTTCTTAAGAAGCCCCTTAGCTGTTTTCAAAGGCTTTATTTCAGCCTTAGATATCCAGATTCTTAACTGTTTTGGAATGGGACTGGATAAAGGCCTTGCGGGGAGCCACTTCACCGCCCATCAGCAGGTTGAAAATCTGGTCAGCCTTGGCGGCATCTTCCACTTTTACTTCAAGCAGGGTGCGGCTTGCGGGATCCATGGTAGTCCTCCAGAGTTGTTCGGCACTCATTTCACCCAGACCTTTATACCGCTGGATATCTACTTTGGTGCTCTTGGTTTGGGAAAGCAAAGTTTCTTTTTCGGCATCATTGTATACCCAGTGTTCGGTGCTGCCTATTTTTATTTTGTAAAGAGGCGGCTGGGCAATGAACAAATGGCTTTCGGTGATAAGGCGGGGCATATGGCGGAAGAAAAAGGTCAAAAGGAGTGTCCGTATATGTGAGCCGTCCACGTCAGCATCTGTCATGAGTACCAGGCGGTTGTAGCGCAATTTTGCGGGGTCAAAATCATTATCTATGCCTGCAGCCAGAGCGGTAATGATAGCCCTGATTTCTTCGTGGGCCAGCATCTTGTCCGGTGAGGCCTTTTCTACGTTTAAAATTTTACCCCGTAATGGGAGTATAGCCTGGAAGCGGCGGTTACGGCCCTGTTTGGCTGAACCACCGGCCGAGTCACCTTCTACCAGAAAGAGTTCACACAGTGAAGCATCCCGTTCCGAACAATCCGCAAGCTTGCCCGGCAGGGTGCCTGTATCCAGAGCACTCTTGCGGATAATAAGATCGCGGGCCTTGCGGGCGGCTTCACGGGCCTTGGCGGCGGTGATACATTTTTCTAATATGCGTTTGGTATCATCAGGGTGTTCTTCCAGATAAAGGGAAAGCTGTTCGGCAACGGCGCTTTCCACGAAGCTCTTTATTTCAATATTGCCCAGTTTGCCTTTGGTCTGTCCTTCAAACTGGGGTTCGGGCAGTTTGACGCTGACAATGGCTACTATGCCTTCGCGCACGTCATCACCCATCAGGTTCGGGTCTGTGTCTTTAAGGAATTTTGACTTGTGGGCGTAGTCATTGAAAGCTCGGGTCAGGGCGGAACGGAAACCGGTAAGATGAGTGCCGCCGTCAATGGTATTTACACAGTTGGCAAAGGTAAGGGTAGAATCCGAGTAGCCGTCATTGTACTGGATGGCTACTTCCAGAATGGTGCTGTCTGATTTTTTGGTTATATAAATGGGCTGGCGGTGGCGCACTTCGCGATTGCGGTTTAAGTGACGGACGAAGCCGGTGATACCGCCCTCAAAATAATACGTACGCTCCTGGTCAGATTGTTCGTCATAAATATATACTTCAAGCCCTTTGTTGAGGTAGGCTATTTCCCGCAGGCGGTCGGTTAGGATCTCAAAGTCATATTCCGTAGTGGAAAATATCTGTGAATCCGCTTTAAATATAGTGGTGGTGCCGGAACCGTCTGATACACCTATTTCTTCCAGCGGGGTGCTGGGCTTGCCGCGTTGGTAGCTTTGCTGGTAGATTTTGCCGTTGCGCCTGACCTTGACCGTAGTCCATTCGGCCAGAGCGTTTACTACTGACGCACCTACCCCGTGCAGACCGCCGGATACCTGATAGGTCTTGCCGCCGAATTTGGCACCGGCGTGGAGTACGGTCATAACCGTTTCCAGGGCGGAAATCTTGGTTACGGGGTGAATGTCCACCGGGATACCGCGGCCGTTGTCTTCAACGCTGACGCTGCCGTCTTTAAACATGATAACCTTAATCCGGTCGCATACCCCAGCCATAGCTTCATCTACGCTGTTATAAACAATTTCATAAACCAGGTGATGCAAACCGCGCTGGTCAGTAGAGCCGATATACATGCCCGGTCTTTTGCGGACAGCGGCCAGACCTTCCAGTACCTGGATATCACTGGCGGTATAGTTTTCTGAATTTGCACCCGGTTTGGCTTTATTTACATCTAACATAATTTCATTTCATCCTGTGGCTTAAAATACATAAAGGAGAGGAGGCAGAGACAAAGGCTCCGTGAAAAGAGACAAAAAAAGAGAGGTTTCAGAGGTGGATTTTGACAGACTCTAAAAGCTTTCATTAGATATCCAATTATAGCACAGAGGGTTAAAGGGGTAAAGAAATCAGCTACAGGCCAGCTTTGGACGGCAGCTGAAAATCAACCGGACCTTGAGCCGTCAGTACCCACCCGGTTGATACTGATTATGCCGCGTATACCCTCCAGTTTGGCCATTAATCTGGTCAGCTGGGAAAGGCTTTTTATCTGGGCTGTCATGGAAAGAGTGGTAGTTTTATCGTCATTTTCAGTTACGGTCATGGAAAGGATACTGATTTTCTCTTCGGCTACCACAGTAGAGACATCCCGTACCAGACCTACCCTGTCCCATGCCTGAATACGCATAGATGCCGGATAAAGTTCCTCTTTGGGCATACCCCAGTCTACGCTCACCAGTCTCTCCCTTTCTTCCTCGTGGAGAATATTGTGGCAGTCTTGGCGGTGTACTGTAACACCCCGGTTACGGGTTACATAACCTATTATATCGTCACCGGGTACAGGGTTGCAGCATTTGGCAATATTGGTTAAAAGAGAACCGGTGCCCATCACTGAAACACTGCTCTGGGAGGAAGGCTTGGCCGTCTGGAGAGGGGGTGCGACCACCCGCGGCTGCTCCTGCTGGCTGAGGAGTTTCATGGATACCTGATGAACTGAAACTGCTCCGTAGCCTATAGCTGCCAGAAATTCATCTGCATTTTCGTATTTGAAGGCTTTGGCCAAAGCCTCACGGTCAACTGTTTTTATGCCGATATGCTTAAGCTCTTTTTCCAGCAGCTCCCGTCCGCGTTCCAGGTTTTCAGTCCGTTCCTGTTTCTTGAACCAGGCCAGTATCTTTTCGCGGGCGTGATGGGTTTTTATATAACCCATATTGGCATTCAGCCAGTCACGGCTTGGGCCGCGGTCCTTTTTGGTGGTGACTATTTCCACTACCTCACCGTTTTTAAGCTGGTAGTCCAGCGGTACCAGCCGCCCGTTTGCTTTGGCACCTATACAGCGGTTGCCCAGTTCGGTATGGATACGGTAGGCAAAGTCTATGGGGGTAGCCCCTTTGGCCAGGTCTTTTATTTCGCCTTTGGGGGTAAAGACAAAGACCTGGTCGTTGAAAATATCGGTCTTGACGGATTCCAGAAATTCTTCGGCACCGCGCATATCCCTATGCCACTCAATAAGCTGTCTCAGCCAGCCGATACGGTCTTCAAAGTTTACGTCTTCTTTACCGGCGGTTTTATAACGCCAGTGGGCGGCCACACCGTATTCGGCAATATGGTGCATCTGGTAAGTGCGTACCTGAACTTCAAGCGGGGTAGTGCCTAAACTCATAACGGCGGTATGCAGGGACTGATAGCCGTTCGGTTTGGGGTTGGCTATATAATCATCAAACGCACCCGGTATGGGGTGCCACAAACTGTGCACAATGCCTATGGCATGGTAACAGTCCGGGATGTCATTTACCAGCACCCTCAGGGCGAGTACGTCATAAATATCTTCAAACTGTTTGCCCTGGGAGGCATATTTTTCCATTTTCTGATAAATGCTGTAAAGGTGTTTGGGGCGGCCGGAAAGTTCCACCTTCAGCCCGTTTTTCTCAAATTCGCTCTGGAGAATGGCACTTACATGTTCAATATAATTTTTACGCTGGGCAAGTTTTGAATCTACCAGATTGGCTACCTGGCGGTAATGGCGGGGGTCAAGGTAACGGAAGGCCAGGTCTTCAAGCTGCCATTTCAGTTCCCATATGCCTAGGCGGTGAGCAAGGGGGGCGTAGATTTCCATAGTTTCTTTGGCAATACTGCGGCGTTTTTCAGCCGAAAGTGCCTGAAGGGTGCGCATATTGTGAAAGCGGTCTGCCAGTTTTATAAAGACCACCCGCAAATCTTCGGACATGGCCACCAGCATTTTGCGCAGGTTTTCAGCCTGACGCAGACTGGCATTGCCGCCGGGGCGGCGGGCGTCTTCTATAGCCGGACCAAGTGCCAGCTTGCTCAGTTTGGTTACCCCGTCAACCAGTTTGGCTACGTCTGGACCAAACTTTTTATCTATCTGCTCCAGACTGATGTTGGCATCTTCGGGTACGTCATGGAGCAGGGCAGCCGAAAGGGTAGAAACATCCAGCTGGAGGTCAGCCAAAGTCAAGGCTACATTTAAGGGGTGTTCAATAAAGGGTTCGCCGGATTTGCGCATCTGGCCGGTATGGGCTGCGGCGGCATAGTTATAGGCTTCCTCCAGAAAAACCAGTTTTTCCGGGGGAAGGTATTTGGATGCCTTTTCTTTAAGATCGGCGAATTCCATCTTGAAATACCGCCCTTGGTTTAATAACTAAAAGTATAGCGCACTGGCAGCGGTGTATACAAAATCTGGCGTCGGGCCTAACTAAAGGCTATAATAGAGAACACTTACAGTTGAAGGAGACAGATAGCTTGTACCAGTCACCCAGAGGTACAGAAGATATACTGCCTGAAGACCAGCCTTACTGGCATTTTGTCAGGCAGCAGGCCGCCCGTATTGCCGCTCTTTACGGCTACCAGCAGACAGATACACCCGTTTTTGAAGATGCCGGGTTGTTTGTGAGGAGTGTTGGCGAGGGGACAGATATTGTTTCCAAGGAAATGTATACCTTTGAAGACCGGGGCGGAGACAAACTGACTTTGCGGCCTGAAGGGACTGCCCCCATTTGTCGGGCTTACCTTGAGCATGGTATGCAGACCCGCACCAAGCCGGTCAAGCTTTATTATCTTAGCTCTATTTTCCGTTATGACCGCCCCCAGGCCGGGCGTTACCGCCAGCACCACCAGTTTGGTTTTGAGGCTATAGGCGAGGCTGATGCTTCGCTGGATGCCGAAGTTATAGAAATGGCCTGGCGTCTTTACAATCTGCTGGGTATCAATGACCTTTCGCTGGAGTTAAACAGCATAGGCTGCCGTGAGTGCCGCCCTGCCTATATTTCGGCACTTAAAGCTTATTACCAGAGGTATGAGGGCAAGCTTTGTTCAGACTGTAAAACCCGTCTGGATAAAAACACCCTGCGTCTGCTGGACTGCAAGCGGGAGGAATGCCAGTGCGTGGCTGAAAATGCTCCCCGCAGCGCAGATTACCTTTGCCCGGACTGCCTTGCCCACTATAACCGTCTGAAGGAGTGCCTGACGGTAGTGGATTTGCCCTTCCATGAAAATTTCCGTCTGGTAAGGGGTCTTGATTACTACAGCCGCACTGTTTTTGAAATCCAGCCCAGTATAGAGGGCGCCCAGAGTACCATTGGCGGCGGCGGGCGTTATGACGGGCTGATAGAACAGCTTGGCGGAGAGTCTACCCCGGCCATAGGTTTTGCTACCGGTATTGAGCGGATTATTTTAAACCTGAAGCGGCAGGGTATTACCCCGCCGTCATTGCCTTCTCCTTCTGTTTTTCTGGCCTATATGGGAGAGGCCGCTTCTCTGGCTTCGGTTGCTTTGGCATCAGACCTGCGTAAAGCGGGTATAGGTATATATCAGACATATGCCCAAAAGAGTATCAAAGCTCAGCTCAGGCAGGCCAACAGTCTGGGTGCAGATTGGGCGGTGATACTGGGTGAAGAAGAACTGAAACAGGGCTGTGCCGTCCTTCGGAATATGAAAGAGGCCGGTCAGGCAACCATACCCCTTGACCAGCTGATTTGTGAGATAAAAAAACAGATATGACAAAGAATATACTAATTATTGGCGGTTACGGCAATGCCGGCAGCTGTATAGCTATGCTCCTCCTTCAGGAGACAGATGCCCGTATTTTTCTGGGCGGCAGGAATCTGGAGAAAGCCAAGTATATAGCCGAAGGCCTGAACCAGTTGGAAAGCATCCAGCGGGTAGAGGGTGTAAAGCTCAATGTGGAAGACCCCCAGAGCCTGAAAGAGGCTTTCTGCGGTATGGACATAGTGGTGGTGGCTTCCAATACGCCCGAATATGCCCGCCAGATTGCTTTTGCTGCTTTGGAAGCTAAAGTTGATTATATTGATATCCAGTATTCAGATCGCAAGCTGCATCAACTGAAGCTGCTCTCCCAGAAGATAAATAATGCAAATCTCTGCTTCATAACCGAGGCCGGCTCGCTGCCGGGTCTGCCTTCGGCTTTGGTGCATTTCAGTCACCAAGATTTTACTACCCTGGAAAAGCTTTCGGTGGGGGCTATTATCTGCCAGAACTGGAAATCAGCCATATCTGAAGAGCGCACCAACGAAGTGATGTGTCAGCTTTCCGATTACCAGCCGTATGTTTACAAGGATTACCATTGGAAACGTCTGGGCTGGTTTCGCCCCGGCACTTCGCGTACCTTTAATTTCGGGCCTTTCGGTCGTTTTTCCTGCAGCCCTATGACACTTGAAGAAATGCGTTCGCTGCCCGGTATGTATCCAAATCTCAAGGAGCTGGGTTTTTATCTGGGCGGATTTAACTGGTTTACCAACTGGATAAGCATACCCCTTTTGAACCTTGGGCTTCGCTTTTTAGGCAAAGAGGCCAAACGCTCTTTGGGCAGACTGATGGTCTGGGGGCTGCGCAATTTTGACAGCCAGCCTTACGGTATGGCTATTAAAGTTTCCGCCAGAGGCGAACGGGGCGGGGTAAGGGAACGGCAGGATATATTGCTTTCCCACAAAGATGCATATATGTTTACGGCTATACCTCTGGTAGCCTGCCTTAAACAGTATATAGACGGCTCTGCCCGCCGTTCCGGCCTGCATTATATGGGACATCTGGTAGATTCCAAGCGTCTGGTGGCAGATATGGAAAAAATGGGTATGACCATCCGTTTTCAAACCCAGCTGATGGACAAACCTCCGGTAGAACGCCCCCGGGTAGAAGCCTAACTGCCCTTATCCGGCCGTTTCCAGTGGTCAACTATCAAATTGCGGCGGTTAGCCGGGTTACGCAGGCTTTTCCTGTTATCCAGTACGAACTTGATGCCTATCATCAAAAAGAGCAAAACGGATATCAGGGTAGCAAATTCGGAATAGCTGCCGTACCAGACTAAAAATGGCAGGCTGAAAAGAGCTATTCCTGTGGCCAAAGCTACGTTTCGGGTAATGGCTAAAGGTATAAAAACTAAAAGTGCCAGTATAAGCAGTTGTTGGGGAAGCCCGTACACAGGCAGTAAAAAGAGCATTGCCCCGAAGGCCGGCCCCAAACCTTTGCCGCCTTTGAAATCCAGCCAGATGGGCCAGTTATGACCAATTACCGCTATAAGTCCGGTCAGGATAACCCACTGGGCGTTTTGGGCAAGCAGGTAATAAGAAACTGAAACCGCCAAAGCGCCTTTGGCCATATCCATCAGCGCTACAGTAATGCCGGCTCCCGCGCCTACTTCGCGGAAGGTATTTAAGCCGCCCACATTCCCCCCGCCCATTTGGCGTATATCCCGCCCGGCTATACGGCGGGTGACCAGATAAGCAGAGGGGATAGAACCCAGCAAATATCCTATCAGGAGTGACAGAACGGTATACATAGTGCCCTCCCAAGGGTTATTTACAGGTTATAAACCGGGGTGCACCAGCTTGAATATTTGGCTATATTGCCCTTTATGGCTTCAAAATATAAATCTTTAAGTTTAGCGGTTAAAGGCCCGATTTCGCCGTTACCCACCTTGCGGTGGTCAATTTCGGAAACGGGGGTTAAATGGGCAGCTGTGCCGGTCAGGAAACATTCCTCCGCCATATAAAGCTCTACCCGGTCAATGCTTCTTTCAAGCACCTCCAGCCCCAGCTCTTTTTCGGCCAGTTCCATAACAGAGTTACGGGTAATGCCGTCCAGTATGCTGTCACAGATGGGCGGGGTGATAAGCTTTCCCTTTCGGACTATAAACAGGTTTTCGCCGCTGCCTTCGGAGACATGCCCGTCAGGGGTCAGCATGATACCTTCGTCAAAGCCGTTTTCCACGGCTTCGGTCTTGGTAAAAGCGTTATTCAAGTAGATGCCGGTTGATTTCAGCTGGGGAGGCATGACGTTATCGTCAGGGCGGCGCCAGGTTGAGACACAGCAGTGGCAGGTGTCCTTGTCTATATATCTGCCCCAGGGTATGGCCACAATCAGCAAATCACATTCCAGATTGTGCAGCCTGACCCCGAAGGTTTCGGAACTTTTATAAGCTAAAGGGCGGATATAAATATCTTCCTTGAAGCCGCACTTTTTTATAAGGTCAATAGTTATCTTGCAAAGCTCGTCCACAGTGTAGGGCAGGTTCATCTTGAGCACTTTGGCACCGGTCAGCAACCGGGTATAGTGCTCCTTCAGGCGGAAAATGTACATCTGCTTCTTTTCATTATTCCAGTTGCCGCGGATACCTTCAAATACCCCGGTGCCGTAGTGCAGGGCGTGGGTCATTACCCCTATCTTGGCATCCTCCAGCGGTATTATCTGTTTTTTAAAGTAAGCATATGACGTTCCCATATTGCGGACTCCTTTCTTTGAAAATAGATTATAGTCCGCCCGGTATTAAAGGACAAGCCGCGTTTGGCTATGGGATTAATCAGGGGAAGATTATTTCAGGTAATAGGGTAAGAGGCAAATACCCGCTCTATGAATAAAAACTTTCTAAAACAAATCTTTCAGCTTGTAAGTCCGCCCGGTTTGGACTGAACCAAAACCGTATTTCTGGCGGATTTTATCCAGAGAGGCGTCCAGTTTTTCCAGCCGGGCTCTGGCCGGGTCTATTTCCAGCTGTTTTTCGGGGCCGCAGAAATCGCTTATACCTACGCCCAGCAACCTGACCGCCTGACGGTCTGAAGTAAGTAGGTTGTTCATCAGCGTAAGTGCGGTTTGGAATATTTCCTGATTGCCTGAGCAGGGGTGATTAAGGTGCTTTTGGCGGGTAAGGGTGGTGAAGTCCGCAAAGCGTATTTTTATCTGAACTACCCGTGTTTGTTTGCCACGTTTACGCAGGGTGGCGGCAATTTTTTCAGACAGATAACCCAGCTTTGCTTCCAGAAAGGTAAGGTTTCGGGTATCAGTCTCAAAGGTGGTTTCACGGCTGATAGATTTGGCTTCGGCAGGCATTTCAACCGGGCGGTTGTCTATTCCCTTGGCGGCATTTGAAAGGTATGGGGCGTATGCACCCAGACTGCTTTTTAAAAATGAAGCAGGCAGCGCAGCCAGCTTACCTAGAGTATCTATACCCAATGATTTCAGGTGATATTCGGTCTTTTTGCCTATGCCCGGCATTACGGATATATCCAAAGGGGCTAAGAAAGCAGCTTCTTCACCTGCAGGTACTTCACACTGTCCATTGGGTTTGGCATGTTCGGTGGCTATTTTGGCCACTACTTTGGAGTTGGCAATGCCGATACTGGCGTTTATACCCAGTTCAGCTGTGATGCGGCGGCGGATTTTACAGGCCATTTCGCCAATACTGCCGTGCAGGGATTCAAAACCGGTTACTTCAAGATAGGCTTCATCCAGCCCCATCGGCTCAAGAAAGGGTGAGAAGTCTGCGAGTATTTGCATGAATTTTTCCGAATACTCACGGTAAAGCTGGTGGGTGCCTTCAATAAATATAGCCTGAGGGCAGAGGTGTTTGGCGGTAAGAAGCGGCATTCCCGAATGGATACCGAGTTTGCGGGCTTCATATGAAGCGGCCGCCACCACGCCCCGCCGTTCGGGTTTGCCTCCTACGATAACCGGTTTACCTTTGAGCTCAGGGCGGATGGCCTGTTCCACTGAAACAAAAAAGGCATCTAAATCCGCATGCATTACCCGCCGGATGGCCATCATTCACCGCGCTTTATCAGACATTTAACCTTTTTTTCAAATAAGGGACGGGGTAACAGCAGATGGTGGCTGCAACACAGACAGGTAATACCTATGTCCGAGCCCGCAAAATCCACCTTCCAGTCCGTGCCGCCGCAGGGGTGGGGCTTACGCAGCTTGTATACATCTCCGGGGAGTATTTCCAGCATTTTACTTCCATGGGGCAGGTGCATTTATCCGGTGTACAGATTGATATAAAAGCAGCTGCCACTTCCGTATATTAAAAACGTTTCCTGTAATGATTTATGGCATCACGCATCTGGTTGGCGGCTTCGGCTGCTCCTTGGGCGAATTCACTGCCGCTTCGGGCATAAAGTATGCCGCGGGAAGCACAGATAAGAGCCAATTCGCCGTTGGGGTTAGTTCCGTTTTCTACGGTAGCTTTCAGATCTCCGCCCTGAGCGCCTATGCCCGGTATAAGAAAAGGCAATTTGGGGTAGCTGAGGCGGAGATTTTTCAGCTCTTCCTGCTGGGTTGCACCCACTACCAACCCTATATTCTCATAGCGGTTCCACTGTAAGGCCTTGTCTGCCACTACTTCATACAGAAAGCGTTTTTGTCCCAGATATTCGGTTTTGAGCATCTGAAAATCTGTTGAGCCCTGGTTGGAAGTGCGGCAAAGAATAAATATGCCCTTATCCTGATATTCAATAAACGGTTCAAGGGAGTCATATCCCAGATAGGGGCTGACTGTTACGCCGTCACAGCCCAATTCGTCAAATACAGCTCTGGCATAGGCTTTTGAGGTGTTGCCTATATCTCCCCTTTTGGCATCCGCTATGGTCAGAAGTTCCGGCGGAATAAGATTGCAGGTTTCGGATAACATTTCCCAGCCCTGTTTGCCCAAAGCTTCGTAAAAAGCCAGATTTAGTTTGTAGCCGCAGACAAAAGGTGCGGTGGCGGCGATAATCTCGCGGTTAAATTCCAGTGCCGTCATGCCCACCGGCATAAGTTTCGGGTCAGGGTCTAATCCCACGCAAAGAAGGCTTTTATTTCTGTTTCCAGCCTGTTTCAGTTTTTCTAAAAACTTCATGTGTTAAGTCCTCTGGAAAGGATATTATCAACAGTAATGCCTTACAGTCAAGAGAATAAAGTCAGTAACTTTGTTCTCCGGTATATTTAAATGCCCTTTACAGGGTGGTAACATAAAACGGGAGAATAAACATGGAGGTATATGTCCATGAAGAAGGAATTTGCGAATAAAGATTTTCGGCAGATAGAGGCCGGGCATGGTTTTGAGATAAACCTGATACGGGCAGATAGTTTTGAAATATGGCTGGACGCACCTGAGGACGGGTTTAAGAATATTGAAATAAAACAGGAGGGTGATAAACTGTGGCTGATGTACAGCCCCAGTATTTTCAGCCTGAAAAACCTGCTGCCGGGCTGGTATCTGCCCAGAGCTACGGTAAAGATGCCCCTGTTAGGCGGGCTTTACGTAAACGGGGCAACCCGAGCCAGACTGGAAGGCTTTGATACCGACGGAAAACTGGAAATACGGCTAAGCGGTGCCAGCCAGCTTGAGGGTGAAGTGAAGGCCGGAGAAGCCTTGATAAAGGCTGAAGCGGCTAGCGAGATAAAGCTCAAGGGTGTTTTCAAAAAACTGAAGCTGGAACTGGAGAGCGGCAGTAAGGTGCAAATGGAAGGCTGGGCGGAGGAACTGGAGGCAGAAGCCATAGGAGTAAGCCGTATTGTACTGGACGGTATGGTCTGTAAGCATGCCAAAGTAAAACTGGAAAATGCCAGTCAGGCAGAACTGCGGGTTGAAGAAGTGCTGAACGTGAAACTGAATGGTGCTTCCGAATTAAAATATGCCGGAAGCCCATGCTTCAACGAAGTGGAAATAAAAGGTTCATCCAGCCTGAGCAAAAACTGATAAAATGGTATAATCAATCTCCTTCAAGGAGGTTTCAGGTGAAAAAAGCAGGTCTGTTGTGGTTGTCTATATTTCTTGTATTAACACTTGCTTTGCTTGGGGGAGGGTGTATTCCGGGGGTTGACGGATTTATTACGGGCAACGGTGCGGTAGAGAGCCGGGCCTTTGATTATACTGATTTCAACCGGGTAGAAATATCAAATGTTATTACGGCTGATATCTCCTGTTCAGATTCTTTTGAAATATCTGTTTCAACCCATGAAAATATTTTTGAATATCTGGAACTGGAGAAAAGCGGTCAGACTCTTAGGATTGGTCTGAAAGACCACTTCAGCTTTACAAATGTAAAAATAGAGGCCAGTATTTGCCTGCCGGAGCTGGTGGGGCTGAATATTTCAGGTGCTTCCGAGGCTGTTGTAAGCGGATTCAATTCAGTGAATGATTTTACGGCTCTGGTTACCGGCGCTAGCCGCCTTGCTCTGCGTAATATGAGGGTAGGGCAAAGCAGTTTTTACATAAACGGTGCCAGTGTTGCCAGCGGAGATTTGGTTTGCGGCAATGCCGGTATAGAGGTGTCCGGGGCTTCCCGCTTGGAACTTTCGGGGCAAGGCGGTGATATAAATGTGCTGGCTGAGGGTGCCAGCACTGTTAATCTGGAAAAGTTTCTGGCGGCAAGTGCCATAGTTGAGGCTGCCGGTGTAAGCAATATACGGGTATACACCAACGGTGATTTGTACATAAAGGCCAGCGGTGTCTCTTCGGTAAAATATTTCGGTACTCCGGTTATCAAAAATATAGATATCTCGGATATTTCTTCAGCAGGCAAAGGTTAGGGGGATACTCTGGAAGAGAGTTACCGGCAGGCTTTAAACTTTATACTGGGGTTGACAGATTATGAATCTGCCACCAGCCGGGCGGCTGCCAATTATGATCTCCGGCGGGTGGTGGAGCTTTTAATGAGGCTCAGAAACCCTCATATGGGTATTCCGGCTGTTCATCTGGCCGGTACCAAGGGCAAAGGCAGTACGGCTGCCCTGATTGCTTCGGTTATGTCTGTGGCCGGTTACCGTACCGGTCTGTACACTTCGCCCCATCTGCTGGATTTCCGCGAACGTATTCGTCTGGATGGCAAGATAATTTCCAAAGCCCATTTGGTGCGGCTGATGGCTTCCATCAGCCCTCTGGTAGAAGAAATGAATGACCATGCCTATCTGGGTAAGATAACTTCGTTTGAGGTTATGACTGCGCTGGCGTTTGAATTTTTCCACCGCCAGCAGGCTACTTTTCAGGTAATTGAAACCGGGCTGGGTGGCAGGCTGGATGCTACCAATGTTATTACCCCCAGCCTTTCTGTTATCACCCCTATAAGTCTGGACCATACCGAAGTGCTGGGTGATAGCTTGGAAAAAATATCTGCTGAGAAAGCCGGCATTATTAAACAATCTGTGCCGGTGGTGTCTGCCGCCCAAAGACCGGAAGTTATGGCAGTTATCCGCGAACGCTGCTGTAAAACCGGCTCAAAACTTATTGAGGTGACTGACGGCTACAAGGCCGAACTTTTAGGTTACACTGCCCAAGGTCAGTCACTCAAACTTAGCGGTCGTCAGGCTGAATACCGGCTGTGTCTGCCGCTTTTAGGGCATTACCAGCGTCAAAACGCCCTTACCGCCCTGGCATCTCTGGAGGCGCTGGTAGAAGAGGGCTTTAAAATAAGCCCCGAAGATATAACCGAGGGGTTCGGGCAGGCCAGATGGCCGGGGCGGTTTGAGGTTATCAAGGGCAATCCTCTGCTGATTATTGACGGCGCCCACAATCAGGAAGCCGCTGCCGAACTCCTGCTTTCACTGCAAGAATATCCCCCGGCTGCCAAAGTAGAAAAAGAAAAAAGGGTGCTGGTCTTCGGCACTTCCTTTGATAAAGATGCCGGTGCTATGGCGGATTTGCTTTCCGGGTATTTTGGAACAGTGATACTGACCCATTCCCTCCACCCGCGGGCTATGAAACCGGATTTGCTGAGGAAAGCCTTTGACGGGCGTGGGCTTAAGGTACTTGAGGCAGACAGCGTGCCTAAAGCTTTGGAACTGGCAGGCAGGATAGCTCTGGCAGATGGTCTGGTATGTGTTGCCGGTTCTCTCTTTGTTGCCGCCGAGGCTTTAAAAGGGTAGAGCCAGCCCCGCTCAGGAACTGGCTCTGAGTAACTCTATCAGTTTACTTTTCTTGTCCGGATAGGGGATAACCTCTTCCTTCAGTTTTTTCCAGGTCTCCGGGCAGCTTTTGTATTCTATTCCCAGAAACTGGTGGATTATTTTATCCAGTTCCTTTCGTTTTTCTCCCTGCGGGTCTACCCCGGCGGCCAGAAAAATATCCCCTATATGCCTGAAATAGCAGGACATGGTTTGCTCCTTGTTAAGGCAGTTCGGCAAATACGTTGCTTAATGCCTCGTCCGGCAGCATATTCTCCAGTACTTTTTCCATAGCCATAGTATGGCTGCACATACCCCAGGCGGCAAAGAAATTACAGGTGCAGTGCCATTTACCGTTAATATATTCGGTGGTGTGGATATCGTTTTCTCCGCGGAATTGGACGGATAGCTGGTTAAACCTTATGCGGTCTTTCTCTTGGGCATAGCGTTTGGCTTTTTCTATTTTGCCTATCAGGCTAGACTGCATTTCGCCACCTCCTAAAATATTAAAGGCACTGGTCAAAGCTGACCGGTGCCTTATACCCGAAGTTTATTTAAATGATAAAAAATGAGAATTTTCAGCATCTGCTCTCACTCTCGCTTTTACTATATATATTGTAATCCCTGCGTGTGCCGGAAGTCTATAAGTAATAACACCAGATGCCGTCTTATAGCGAGTTTGTTTGTGCCTGATAGCTCTCTGTAAGTAGTTATTTCTCTATTATACTTCTTATTTCGTTTTGCCAGCTGGATAGTTTAAAATAAGGCGGCATGGAGGCAGGCAAATATGAAAGCGGTAATCCAGAGGGTTAGCCGGGCATCTGTAATGGTAGGCGGAGAGACCGTGGGCGAAATAGGGCCGGGTTTGGCGGTGCTGCTGGGCGTGGCCGAAGGGGATACGCAGGCAGATGCCGAATACCTGGTATCCAAGATAATAAACCTGCGTATATTTGCTGATGGCGAAGGCAAGTTTAATCTGTCTTTAAAAGACCTTTGCCGTGAGCTTTTGGTGGTCAGCCAGTTTACCCTTATTGCCGATACCCGAAAGGGCCGCCGCCCCAGTTTTGTTGAGGCCGCCCAGCCAGAGGAAGCCGACCGTCTATATAACTTGTTTATCCGCCTTTGCCGTGAAGAAGGTGTGCAGGCGGCAACCGGGAAGTTCGGGGCTATGATGATGCTGGAAATCCATAATGACGGCCCGGTGACTATTATTCTGGACAGCCGTGACCGTTTGAACCCCCGCCAGTAGAGGCAGTTGCAAGCAGTTGCAATAATAAGCTCTAACTGCTAGACTAGCTGTATGCATAAACAAAATTCTATAGCCGGTGAACTGGCAAATGACGGTTTTCGCCTGACCCCCCAGCGGGTGCTTATTCTGGAGGCTCTGGATATGGCTGAAGGGCATATGAGTGCCGAAGATATCTACGCTGAGGTGGGGCAGGAATACCCCAATATAAATATTTCCACTGTTTACCGCACCCTGGAGCTTTTAAAGGGGCAAGGTCTGGTGCTGGAAACAGACATGGGTGACGGGCGTTTACGCTACCATAGTGTCAATAAGGGTTCACGCCATTATCTGGTTTGCCGTAAATGCGGAAAGATAACCGACCTGAGCGAAGATATGGTCAGAGAGCAGGAGCAGAGTATCTTAAAAAAGTATGGCTTTGCGGCTGATTTTAAAAATCTGGTTATTTACGGACAGTGCCAGAAGTGCGGTGATTCGGCCTGAGAGCCGGGTTTTTGGTATCGGATATATTCACCGCCTTTAAAAGGCGGTTTTTTATTCGTGTATAACTGCGTTCGGGCTGGGTTGGAAGGGGTGGGTGCGCAGCACCAGTGAGTACAGATGAGGATACTGGGATTTTAAGTGGATAAGGTATTTTATCCACTGGTTAAGCAGCAGGGCATACATACGCTTTACATCATTGGCAATATGGGCTTTGTCAGTTTCCGGCAGATTTTCAAGACTCTGGCGGGCATCCAGTTCCTCTCCCAGATGAAAACTTGCCCAGAGCAGGTCGGTAAAATCATCTTTTTCCAGCAGGTTAGGGTTTTCAAGCAATGTCAGCATAAAAGAGCGTTTGGCGTCCAGCAGGTTTTTAAGGTGCTGAAGGTCCAGTTTGCCGGGGTTCGGCATATGGCTGAAATGGGCAGAGTAAGTAAGCGCTTTTTTAAATTCGGCATTTGACCAGTTTTTATCTACTGCCATCTGGGAAGAAATCTGCTCAGGGTTATCAAAGCTGTCCAGCAGTTTTCCCAGCAGGGCATTGCCCAGTTCGCTGTAAAAAGCCCCCACCACCATGTTCATTTTTTGGGAAAGGGCGTGTTTTTCCCGGCTGGTAAGAATACGCTCAATCACAACTACCACCAGAAAGACTTCCAAAGGGATAAAAGCCAGATCCCCCAGCATATAGATAAATATATGGTGGCTGTCCTGAAAAATAAAGTAATGGAGAAGGTACAGCATGGTTGAAGCCGTAAAGCTTATTATGGCTACGGCAATGATAAAACGGCCGAGCTTACGGTTTTCCATAGGGTTATTTAACTTGATAGCCGCCTGCTTGTCAATATATACAGGATTGACCGCCCTTACCCCCTCAATTACAATGTTGCCAGACCAAAAAAGGAGGCTGATATGGCAAAGCATGCACCCGATATGGCGGTGGATAAAAAAGAACAGCTGGAGCAGATTGAAGGTATCTGCCTGCCGGATGAGCTTATTCATGCTGTTTTTGACCTTAAAGGGCAGGGCACCGGATTTATCGGCCTGACCAGCAAGCGGATAATTTACTATGATAAGGAGTTTGCCAAAAAGGCTAAGGCTATTGTTAGTATACCTTACAGCCGGGTGACAACGGTGGGCAGTGAAGACAAGGGCGGGTTTATATTCCGCAAGGGTTTTATGGTGAGTGACAAGCTCTATGTGGGTGTATCTGGGCAGGAGGTCAAAGAGTTTGAATTTCGGGGCGGGGATAAAGCCCACCATGCCCATGATATCATTATGACCTATATGCTTGATTAAAAAACATTTGGCAGGGCGAACGTTCACCCTGCCATATAATAAACTTGCCCGCATGCAGGACAAGCAGACCAGGCTAAAGCGGTTATCTTAAGCCGTAATAGTCGGCCTGCAGGCTTGCACGGCTTCTGTTCCAGAGGTAGGCATATTTGGCCTTGGGGGGCATAAAAAGCCACTTGAACTGGAAAATGGTGCGTTCAATTTGCTCAGCAATTCTGTTAGCCATTTCATTTCTCCTTTCCGGTGTTCGTTACTTAATATAACGCAACGGGCAGGGAAAGGTTACGGCTGAAAAATATAAAGGCTTTGGCCGTCAGTGGCAAAATCCAGGCTGCCCCATATATCTGTGCTGTAGATACGGTTTTCGGCTATGACCAGGCTCAGGCGGGACAGGGTTTCGGGGTGGGGGTGTCCGTAGCGGTTGTCCGCACCAGCTGAAATCAGCCCGAAAACGGGCGATGTTACATTTAAAAACTCTGTACTGGAAGAATATTTTGAGCCATGGTGGGCTACCTTCAGCACAGTAGTATTCTCAAGCAAGCGGTCGGTTATTAGCTGGTATTCTGCGGGGGTTTCAATATCGGCACAAAAAAGGTAGTTTATCTGCCCGCAGCTTAAGGTCAGCACGGTGCTTTGGTTGTTGTCCCTATCCGCTTCTTTACTGAGTAACCCTTCAAACGGGCTTATTACTTCCAGAACCGCTTTGTTCGCCAGAGTTATCTGCATACCTGTTTCGGCAGTTCTGGCCGGAATAGCCTTTTCTTCAATCAGGTTTTGATAGTTTTGGTAAAGGGCGTCCTGACTTTGAGTTTGAGGCAGGAGTACCTCAGTTACGCTGTAACGTTCCAGCACTTCCAAAAGCCCGCTTAGGTGGTCTGAATCAGGGTGGGTCAGGATAACCATTTCTATATTGCGGTCAAAAAACGGCAGGTGTTTATCCAGTTCATTGCAGAGGGCTTGGGGGCTGGGGCCGCCGTCTATAAGTATATCCTGATTCTGGTACTGGATAAGTATGGCATCACCCTGCCCCACATTCAGAAAGTAAACGTGCATTTTCTGGTCAGCTGACGGGTTCAGGCCGAAAGAAAATACCAGCACCGGTACGGCCATGCCTGCCAGCACCCAGCGCAGTTTAATTGCCAAAGACGGGTTGGCATGTAGGCGGGCGGGGATTTTCAAAAAGTGTTTGTATGCCCGGTAAAGTACCCCCAGCAGGAAATAGTAAATACCCATCAGTATTGCCCCCGGGCGGATACCGGCTAAGAGCATGCCCGGAAGTGAGGCGGTCAGGGATACTACTGTAAGCATATAGCGGCAGGGCAGCCAGGTTAGGTAGCCCATAAACACCGCCCCGGCCGGAAAGACCAGCCCCAGCAGGGCAGTTAGAAAAGACAGTACTATAATAAACGGCATGGCCGGCATGGCCAGCAAGGTAGCCACCGGCCCAATAAGGGATATATTTTCAAAATAATAAAGCAGCACCGGCCAGATACCGGCAATAGCGGCCAGGGAAACCCCCAGCCCGTCCAGCACTATACCCAGAGCTGTCCTGAGTATGCCTTCGGAAAGGCCGAAACGCTCTAGCAGCCTGAGGTTGAGTTCCTTTAGCACAGGGTAAACCAGTATCAGCCCCAGCATAGACATGAAACTGAGCTGGAACGAAACAGACCACAGGATGGAGGGTGAAAAGGCCACCATAACCGCCGCCGCCAGGCATAAGGCGGGCATGGCATTTTTCTGCCGCCCCAGCAGCTCGGCGGAAAGAAATATACTGGCCATAATCACTGCCCTGACTACCGGCGGGTCAAAACCGCTGAGCAGGGAGTACCCCCAGATAAGTATCAGGGTCAGGTATATATAAATATAGCCCCTTTTGCCCAGTACCCAGCCCAGAGCCGTAAGGAGTATGCCGGAGAGTATGCTTAAGTTAGCCCCGGATATAGCCAGCAGGTGGGTAGTGCCGGATATACTGAACTCTGTCTGGATATCTTCGGGTATGCCGCTTCTCTCGCCCAGCAGTATTCCCTTAGCTAGCGAGGATTCAGGTTCGGGCATAGCTTTGCTAAGGCTGCCAGAGAGGCTCTGGCGAAAGCTGAATATAGCTGCCATTACCGGGTTTCCGTTCCCCTCTGAAAGGAGGGTTATTTCAGGGTAGACCATGACCGAGTATATCTGCTGGTTTGCCAGATAGGCTTTGTAATCAAACCCTTCAAAGTTTTCCGGGGTTTTTAAATATCCGTTTATCTGAATTTCTTCGCCGTAGTTGTATTCGGGGTAGCTTGGCAGGGTCAGAAGGATATTTCCGGATACACCCTGCCAGCCGTATGTGGTTGCAATGCTGCTTACGTTCAGTACTATCAGGCTGGTGCGGTCACGGTTGTCAGGGTTTTCGGTTATTACGCCCTTAAGTTCCAGTTTACCGCTGTCATTATAGTAGCTCAGCTGGGAAGGGTCCGAATTGGTGTTAATCTGGCTGTCCGAAAGTAAAATCCCGCCGGAAAGTGCCAGAACACCCAGACTAAGGCCCAGCAGCAGGCGGTATCTTTTTCTAAAGATAAGCCAAAACCCGCCTAGCACTGCTGCCAGCATAATAAACGGCAAGACAGGCAAATCCAGGCGGCTTAAAGCCACCCCGCCAATTAGCCCCAGACTGATAAGGCTGATAATCACGGCATATCTGCCGTTTCAAAAACGCATATCAGGTCTTTTATCTGGTCATAAAGGCTCTGGCTGAAGCCGGGAATCAGCATCAGTTCCAGAGTATTTTTAAAGCCCCCGTTTTGGTTGCGGTAGGTGATAATATCGTTTGCCCTTGCTTCGCCTATGCCTGGCAGGGCAACAAGCAGCCAGATTTCCGCCCGGTTCAGATCTATTTTCTGGGCTGCAGATGCTGATACAGGCGGATTGAAACTGAGGTAGACAGTTGCCAGTTCGGAGTTATCCATTAATCCGCCTGCGGCTTCAAGCAGGCTCTGAAGGGTATCCCGGGTGTTTCCGGGGTAAATACCCGGCAGCTTGATATTGCCCGAAATATTTATCTCAAGCTGGTTCTGGCTAATCTGGGAGGGAGTGTATACTTCAAGCGGTGCAGTTTCCGAACATCCCTGGGCGGTTATAAGTGAAAGGGCAAGTCCCAGTAGCAGAGCAAATTTTTTGGTTACCTTCATATGTCCTCCCGAAGCTGAAAAGAGATATAAATGTTTCTAGGCTATACCAAAAGGATTTGCCCGTCAATATATCCGGATAGAAAGCCGGAAAGGCCTGAGGTTGAAATTTGGGATGAACAAAAAAGCAAGGTTTGAAATGCTCAGAGCAGAAAAAATGAGGGAGGCTTTAGGCGGTGGAGGTCAGAATATCACGTATCTCAGCTTCGTTAACAGCCGAAGTGACTATCATAAACTGGTCACCTGCCTGAACAGTGGTTTCGGGACGGGGCAGTATCGGCTTGCTGTCCTTGCGGACTATCAGAGAGATAATGGTTTGGGGTGGCAGTACCAGCTCGTGTATCTGCTTGCCTACCGTTAAGGCATTTTCAGGTATGCGTATATCTATAATTTCAAGGTCTTTGCCGTGTAAGGTTAGGAGGTGGGTCATGGCGTGACTGGGAACTTCATGTTCAATATGCTCCAGGATAATATTGGTGGAATTTACAGTGGAGTCTACTCCCAACTGTTTGAAAACAGACTCGTTCTTGGGGTTTCTGACCCTGGCAATAGTACGGGGTACATTAAACTTATATTTGGCAACCTGACAGGCTACCAGATTGTCTTCGTCATCTCCGGTTACGGCAATAAGCAAATCAGCTCTGGAAGTACCGGCCTCGGTCAGAACAGCGGTTTCGCAGCCGTCACCGTGCAGGCAGACACTGCCCATTTCTTTGTTGATACCGTCACACAGGGAGGAGTTTTTTTCGATAAGAAGCACCTCGTGCCCGTCATTAAGGAGGGCTTTTAAAAGGTAATAACCCAAACGTCCGCCGCCAATTACTACAACATACATAGATTTATTCCTTGCCTTCTATCTTGTCTTTGAGCATTTGGGCGAAGATAGTGGTTGGGCTTATGGCATCCAGCCCAAGCAGGGTGTAAAGGTCACGGCGGAGGGGGTCATATATGCGGCATACCACTTTTGGTACGTTGAAAATCTTTTTGGCTATCTGGGCGGCCATAATATTGCGGTTGTCACCCTGAGTAACGGCTACAAAGGCATCTGCGGTTTCAATGCCCGCTTTCTTCAGGGATTCTTCATCCATGCCATTGCATAAAAGGGCTGTACCCTTGAAATCTGCCGGCAGGCGGCGGAAGCTATATGCGTCTACATCCAGCGAGATAACTTCGTTGCCTTCTTTATCCAGCATGGTGGCCAGCTGGGCGCCAACCCGCCCGCAACCCATTATGACTACTTTCATCTTCTACACCTTGCGCTGATGATAAACTATTACCCGGCAGGGAGCGTTTTGGAGTATATAGGGCAGTACATCGCCCATGCAAAACTCCCCGAAACGGGTTTTATAGCTAAGACCTATCAGTATAAGGTCTATTTCTTTTTCTACAGCTTCGTCAATAATGGCATTGGCTACTTCGCGTGCCTGAAGAAGGTCTGTTTCCAGTTTTACACCCTGTTTTTCAGCTATTTCTTCGGCTTTGGCCAAAATGCCTTCAGCCTTGGTTATGGCAGATGAAAGCTCGGCGTCGAGAGGTAAAGCCCGTTCAACCGGAATAATATGAACAGCAAATACCCTGGTTTTGCCGGAAACTTTGGATATAGTGCAGGCTAAGCTTATAGCCTCTTCGTCAGTTTCCGTGCCGTCTACAGGTACCAGTATACGTTCAAATTCCATAGTTTATCGGATAGCCCCTCATTTCCATAAAGTTCATTATAAACTGCAGTTTAATACTTTACAACTAAGGGGGTACTTAACGCCAGCGCCAGAAGGCCGGTACGAATAAAACCAGCAGGGTGAAAAGCTCTATTCTGCCCACCAGCATGGCTGTAAGCAGCACCACTTTGCCGATGCCGGGTATATCCGCATAGCTGGCCATGGGGCCGACAGTGCCCAGCGCCGGACCTATATTTCCCAAACAGGAGGTAATGCTGGATAGGGCGGTAACAAAGTCCAACCCTATAGCACTCATTATCAAAAAGCCTGCCCACAGGGTGGCAAAGTAGAGTATAGTCAGGCCTACCGAACGGGAGATAAGCTTGTCCGAAATAACATTACCGCCTATTTTAATTGGTATAACGGCGTTGGGGTTGAAGGTAAGCAGGATACGGCGGTAAGTGTATTTAAATAAAACCAGCAGCCGGATTACCTTGAGGCCGCCCCCGGTGGAACCGGCAGATGCGCCTACTACCATAAGCACCAGTAAAATAGCCTGCGAGAAGTGAGGCCACTGGGCGAAATCGGCGGTAGCAAACCCGGTGGTAGTCATAACCGAGGCTGTCTGGAAGCTCGCTTGGCGCAAGCCCTCAAAAATATTTATGCCGGCATTAGCTACCAAGTCCCAGTTTATAAGGAGTATGCAGCCTACCAGAATACCTATATATAACTTGAACTCCGGGTTGCCGAAGAATTTGGCAGGGCGGCCTTTCCAGAGCAGGTAGTAATAAAGTCCGAAGTTTATCCCGCTGGCTACCATGAAGAAAATGAGTATAAGCTCTACTGCCAGGTTGTTATACACTCCGATACTGCTTACGGGTGCGAAACCGCCGGTTGGGGTAGTAGTCAGGATAATATTAAAGGCATCAAACCCAGGCAAGCCGGCAATCACAAGGGCTATAAAGCCGGCTACCGTAAAACCCAGATAAAGCAGCCACAATGTCCTTGCGGTATCACGGATACGTGAAGTCAGCCGTTCCTGCTGGCCGGGTGTTTCGGCTTCCATAAGTTGGGAAGCACCGATACCCAGCATGGGCAATATGGTCACAAACAGCATGATAATGCCCAAGCCGCCTATCCATTGGGTCAGGGAACGCCAGACAAGTATGCCCTGAGGCAGGTTTTCTACATTGATAAATACACTGGCACCAGTGGTAGTCAGACCGCTCATAGCTTCAAAAATACAATCTATGACACTGGGCAGAACCCCTGAAATGATAAAGGGAAGCGAACCGAAAAGAGCGGCCATAATCCAGCTTCCGGCTACGATAGCCAGAGATTCACGCAGGCTGATACGCCTTTCGGTTATGGGGGTGAAACGCCACATCAGAAACCCGGCGCTAAGGGTAACTATAATGGAAATGCCGAATGCCAGCTGGTCCGGCCCTGCATTTATCAGACTGAAAATAAAGGGGATAAACATGAAGCCGCCCACGATGGCAACAACCAGCCCCAGGTAATGGAGAACGTTATTTATTTTCATGGCTTATTTAAACAGCTTCTCCACGTCATGCAGAACATTTAGCTGGGAGACAACAATAACATGGTCTCCGGCATGGATAACAGCTTCATCAGGAGGGATGATAACCTGATTGTTCTGGACAACCGCCCCTATGGTGGCTTCCTTGGGTATATCCAGCTGGTTAACCTTTTGGTTTATAATGCTGGCCTGCGGGCTGACTACAAATTCCACCGCTTCCAACTGGCCGCTTTCCAGCAATGCGGCGGCAATAGCTCCGCCGGAAAGTACAAAGTGGGCTATTTTGCGGGCGGTAATAATCGCCGGAGAACCGGCAACATCTATATCTACAGCTTCGGCCAGCGGTATATAGGAAGGTTTGTTGATAACGCTCAGGCTTCGGTCCACGCCCAGGTTTTTAGCTACCAGACAGCTTAAAATATTGAATTCGTCATTTTCGGTAGTGGCTACAAAGGCATCTGCTGAAGGTACGCCCTGTTCGGTCAGAAAATCCCGGTCGGTAGGGTCTCCCCTCAGGACCACTGCTTTTTCCAGCCGGATAGCGGCTTTCTGGCTTTTTTCCTCATCAGGTTCTATCAGCTTTACATCAACGTCATGGTCTGCCAGTCCTTCGGCTACCAGCAAACCTATCTGGCTGCCGCCCAGTATGAAAACGCTATGGGCAGGGCGTTGAATAGCGCTAAACATCCGTCCCAGATAATCCATATTGTCACGTTCGGCAACTAAGTAAAGAGCATCTTCATTTTCTAAAACCAGTTCAGGTTGGGGTACGAGGAGGGCTTCTTTACGGGCGATGGAAGCGACCACGCAGGGTTTAATAAAATTTAACTCACCAAGGGTTTTACCGGCCATGGGTGAGCCTTCAATAGTAAAGTTCCGTATCTGAACCAGACCGTTAGCCAGCTGTTCCACCGGAGTCGAATAAAAACTGGACAAAATACCCAGTATCTCACGAGCCATTTCAACTTCGGGATTTATAAATACATCTATCCCCAGTGACTTGGGGCGGATAATCCGTCTGGCAGACAGGGTGGACTTGGCGGGAGGTATAAAATAACCGGTGTATTCGGAATTACGGATTCGGGCGGCTGTAGTGGCGGCACCCATCTCTTTGGCAATGAAGCAGATAACCATATTGGTTTCGTCACGGTCTGTTACCGCTAAAACCAGATCTGCCCTTTGAACCTCGGCATCACGCAGTATGCGGGGAATGGCGGCATTGCCGAAAATAGTTTTAATGTCCAGCTGCCGGTTAAGGTATTCAACAGCTGTTTCAGACTGTTCAATAACTACCACTTCGTGGTCTTCTACGACCAGCATGGAGGCTATATTAAAACCTACCGTGCCGCCGCCGGCAATCACAATATACATTTTCTAGTCTCGCTGTTTGCTTATAGAGTTTCTGAATTGTTTCAGATGGCTTATAAGCGAACTAATCCGGCTTTTCTGTTTTCTCTCCACCCGGAAAACCTGATGATGACAATGTTCACGGCGAGAGATGGGTTTAAGTATTTCTTCTTTTAGCATATTCTCAAAAATATATTTCTATAATGGCACCTAGGTTACCTAATGGTCAAGTGTATTTTTCAGGCTTAGGCATTTTAGGCAGTTGCAGGGCTGCTGTCAAATAATAGATATTTTCAGCTTTGAGTGACATTTTAATGGTGTTTATGAGAATGAGGTTGCTGATATATTTCCAATTGGCAGGGCGTTTTGCCTGCATTAAAGCAAAATAGCTCAGGGAAAGGGCTAATACATCCGTCAGGACATTTCCGGCATCGCTTAGCAGAGCTAAACTGTTAGATGCCAGCCCTCCGATAAATTCGGCGAAGAGGATAATGCTGGAAAAAATAATTCCCAGTCTCAGCTTATTACTGACCGGCATGGGGTTTTCAGAGGCAATTTTATTACTTGAGATGAAGGGCATAAGTCAATAATAGCAGAATTATTATAAACCTTAGTGTTGGCGGGATTTGAGCTTTTTCTTGATTTTGACCACCCAAGACCCTATCATATATATCGTAATGAAAGAAAAAATAAATGAGATGCCGTGTTGGCATAGGAGGACAGTTGCCTAAAATCAGTATTATTCCAAGGGAGGAAAAGTTCTTTGACCTGCTTGAGATGAGTGCAAAGAACATGGTAAGTACTGCCCATGAATTAGACGAATTGGTTAATAACTGGGTAGATGTGGATGACAAAGTTGCCCGTATAGCAGATTTGGAACATGAGGGTGACAGTATTGCCCACCAGATTATAAACCTTCTCCACCGAACATTTGTTACCCCTTTTGACCGCGAAGATATTGCTTTGCTTGCTCACACTATGGATGATGTTACCGACTTTATTCATTCGGCAGCGGATTTCATGTTTATTTACAAAACCGGGCGTCCCGGTGAACGTGCCAAAGAATTGGCTGGTATTATTGTGCTGGCAGCCAAGGAAGTTTCACTGGCTGTGCCGCATCTTAGGTACAAGTCTGAGATGAAGCAGGTTATTGCCCATTGCGTAGAGATAAACCGCTTGGAAAATATGGCGGATGTGGCTTTCAGGGCAGCTTTGGGAGAGCTTTTCACGGATTCAAAGGACATGGCAAACATTATTAAGTGGCGTGAGATATTTGAACATATGGAAACGGCCACTGACAGGTGTGAAGATGTAGCCAATGTTCTTGAGGGGGTTGCTCTGAAGAATGCCTGATGCCTCGTTTATTCCTTATCTTCTTATTATTCTTTTAGCTATAGGCTTTGCTTTTGTAAACGGTACTAATGATACGGCCAATGCTATTGCCACTGTGGTAGGTACGCGTGTTTTGTCTCCACGCAAAGCCATAATAATGGCAGCGCTTGCCAATCTTGTGGGTGTTTTTACCGGTACGGCTGTTGCCCGGACTATCGGCAAAGGCATACTGGGGCCTGAGTCACTTACCTACGAAACAGTTATTGCCGGACTTGTAGCCGCAGTCATTTGGTCTACTGTGGCTACTCGCAAAGGTCTCCCGGTCAGCCTGACGCACTGTCTGGTGGCTGGTCTAGCCATGGCCGGGGTTGCTATGGCCGGGGTTGGGGCGGTAGATTGGGGCATTCTTTTAAAAATTATTGCAGCTGTGGGTATTGCCCCCATTATGGGTATGGCAGGTGGTTACCTGCTTATGGTTGCTCTGCTCTGGATATTCAGGCGGAGTGTTCCCTCCAAGACGCATGGCCTTTTTTCTCATCTGCAGATATTTTCAGCCGCTTTTATGGCTTTCAGCCACGGGCGGAGTGACGGACAGATGCCGATGGGTATTATTGCACTGGGCACGGTGCTTTATACCGGCAATGCCGGTCTCTGGGATGCGATACCTCTTTGGATTATTGTTCTTTCGGCTTTGTCCATAAGCGCCGGAACGGCTATTGGCGGCTGGAGGGTTATCCAGACAGTAGGTGTGCGGATGACCAATTTGCGGCCAATAAACGGGTTTGCGGCTGAAACTGCTGCTGCTACCGTTATCCAGATAGCCGCTTCAATCGGCATTCCTGTTTCCAGCACCCATGCCATTTCTTCGGCTATCATGGGGGTGGGAGCTACCCGCAGGCTTTCAGCAGTGCGCTGGGGCGTGGCGGGAAATATAGTGGGAGCATGGCTGCTCACCTTTCCTATTTGCGGCGCTTTAGGCTTTCTGGTAGCCGGTTTGTTTAAGCTTGTGTTCTAGAGTTCAATAGAACGGGGATGTATGCGGCAGTGTTCGGCTGCAATAATAGACATAATTTCCCGGACAGCATTATCAATCTCCCCCTCTGGGTTGACTACCACGTAGTCAAAGTCGGGGAGTTTTTCTATTTCAAGCGGGGCTGTAGCCAGCCGCCGCTTGAGGGATTCGGGTGACTCCGTCAGGCGTTGTTCCAGACGGCGGGTAAGCTCTTCCATATCCGGGGGCATCAGGAAAATAAATACCGCATTCGGGACTATTTTTTTAATGCTGGCCGCACCCTGTACGTCCACCTTTACAATAACGTCAAAACCGCGGGATAAAGCCTGCCTGATAGGTGCTTTGGGTACACCGTAAAAATTTCCGTATACATTCGCCCATTCCAGCAATTCATTCTGCCCGATAAGCTGCTGGAACTCCGAAGGTTTGATAAAATTATAGTCAACTCCCTCAGTTTCGGTTTCCCGTTTGGGGCGGGTGGTAGTAGTGACAACATAAGTCAGAGGCAGTTTACGTTCTTTCATGCGGGCCAGAACTGCATCTTTGCCTACGCCGGAAGGACCGGAAACAACTAACAGCAGGGGTTTTTCAGCCTTATTAAAGTTCCAGTTTGTCATCAACCAGCTCAGGCTTTACCGCACCGCCGCGGCTAATAGAAAGGCGTCCGGTAATGGTTTCAGGGGCAAGCGCCGCCAGTACGATATGCCCGCTGTCAGTGAATATAACCGCCTTGGTCTTGCGGCCGTTGGTCATGTCTATTAAAAAGCCTTTAGTCCGGCTTTCCTGTATAATACGTTTAATAGGGGCGGAACTGGGTGGGGAAATGGCAATAACCCTGTTCATGGCCAGAATATTGCCGAAGCCGATATGGACAAGTTCAATAAACATGCTATTTCCTTAATGCTTAATAAGGCAACCAGAGGTAAAACGCTTAATATATTATAACTTTATCAAGCTAAATTCAACTGGGTCTGGTTTGAAGTAAGGCGTCATTTAATGATAAATTATCATAGGTTTTTATATTTACCTGTAAATTGGCACTAATACTCATAGATGCTTCTGGGTTTTGTCCAGCGGTATACTGGCAAGGAGAGGTATGTATACGATTGTTGAGCGGCAGGATTTGTTGCCCAAGGTACACTTGCTGAAGATACAGGCACCTAAAGTAGCGGCTGCGGCTGCTGCCGGACAATTTGTGATTTTAAGGATTGATGCTGAGGGAGAGCGTTTCCCTCTGACTATTGCGGACTGGGACGTTAAGGCGGGCACGGTTACGGTTATTTACATGGAGATAGGGGCATCCACCCGCAAGCTGGCCAAACTGGGTGCTGGTGATGCCATACTGGATTTTGCAGGCCCTCTGGGCAAACCTACCGAGATTGAAAATTTCGGGACAGTGGTCTGCGTAAGCGGCGGCTTTGCCATGGCTACTATTGTACCCATTGCCAGGGCTATGAAAGAAGCGGGCAACCGGGTGATAAGTGTGGTGGGTGCCAGAAGCAAAGATTTGTTTTTCTGGCATGACCGCCTGGAAAAATATTCGGACGAAATGATAGTCTGCACTGATGACGGTTCTGCCGGTATCAAGGGGGTTGTTACCGAACCCCTGCGTGACCTCCTTGCCTCCAGTACTAAAGTGGACCGGGTAATAGTGATAGGCCCCAGTGTCATGATGAAATTCTGCTCAAAAACCACTCAGCCTTTCGGGGTTAAAACTATTGTGAGCCTAAACCCCATAATGATAGACGGAACGGGTATGTGCGGCTGTTGCCGGGTAAGTCTGGACGGGCAGACCCGTTTTGCCTGTGTGGACGGGCCGGAGTTTGACGGGCACAAGGTAGACTGGGATGGGCTGCTGGTACGCCAGAAATCTTACGTGGCCGAAGAGGCTGTGGCCGCCGAGAGATGCCGCTGTAAGGAAGAGGGGTGCGGAAACCATGGCTAAAGCTGGACTGAACAGAATGGATATGCCTAAACAAGCAGTTAGCGACCGTATTCAAAATTTTTCCGAAGTAGCCACCGGCTACACCCCGGCTGATGCCCATACCGAAGCTGCCCGCTGTTTGCAGTGCAAAAAGCGTTATTGCGTAGAGGGTTGTCCGGTAAATATAGATATTCCGGAATTTATTTTGGCTTTGCGGGACGGGAATATGCCCGAAGCCGCCAGGGTACTTAAAAAGACCAACAGTTTACCGGGGGTCTGCGGCAGGGTATGTCCCCAGGAAACCCAGTGCGAACAGGCCTGCATACTAAATAAAAAAGAAGCCTCCATAGCTATAGGCCGTCTAGAGCGTTTTGTGGCTGACTGGGAACGTGAACATTCGGCTGAAGTTAATTTGCCTAAGAGCCTTAAACCAAAGAGCGGTAAAAAGGCGGCGGTGGTGGGTGCAGGCCCGGCCGGACTTACGGCGGCGGCTGAGCTTGCCCGTTTAGGGCATGATGTTACCCTGTTAGAATCTCTGCATACGGCAGGCGGGGTGCTGATGTACGGCATACCCGAATTCCGTTTGCCCAAAAACATAGTGCAGGGTGAGATAGAATACGTAAAATCTTTGGGAGTAAAGCTGGAGTTAAACTCGGTGGCAGGGCGGCTGTTTTCTCTGGATGACCTTTTTAAGCAGGGATTTCAGGCTGTTTTTCTGGCAACCGGGGCAGGCTTGCCCCTTTTCCTGAATGTACAAGGTGAAAACCTAAGCGGGGTATATTCGGCTAACGAATTTTTGACCAGAGTCAACCTGATGAAGGCTTATAATTTTCCATCCTCAGATACGCCGGTTAAAAAGGGCAAAAAGGTGGCGGTGATTGGCGGCGGAAACGTGGCCATGGATGCTGCCCGCTGTGCCTTGCGTCTGGGGGCGGAAGAGGTGAGTATCGTCTACCGCCGTTCGGAGCTGGAACTGCCAGCCCGCAAAGAGGAAGTGGACAATGCCCGCGAAGAGGGTATCAAATTTCATTTTCTGACCAGCCCGGTCCGCTTTTTGGCTAACGAACAGGGGCAGGTGCGGGCTATGGACTGCCAAAAAATGGAGCTTGGCGAACCTGACGCCAGCGGCCGCCGCCGTCCTATACCGGTGGATGGCAGTGAATTTGAAATGGATATAGATTTAGCTATTATTGCTTTAGGTACACGCCCAAATCCTCTGGTTATGCAGTCCGCCCCGGATTTACAGGTAAATGCCAATGGCACTGTAGCGGCTGATACAAGCGGACAAACCTCACATAAAGCAGTTTGGGCCGGCGGGGATATCGTAACCGGCTCTGATACTGTTATAAGTGCTATGGGAGCGGCCAAACGTTCAGCGGTTGTTATAGACGAATATCTCAGAAGCCTTTAATTCCGGCGGCTCAGCAGTAACATAATAAATATTACCAGCACCCACTTCCAGACATACTCCAAAGGGTCAGCTGTAAGTTTGATTACCAGGCTCAGGTTTTGGTCAAGTGAGGCTGTAATCTGGCTGATAAAGCTGTGCCAGGCCGGTATAAAACACAGCACCAGCATGGCAAATACATAACAGAGCAGGGCAGAGCGAAACACGTTCATACCCCAACCGCCTTTCTTTCGGGCAGAGGCTGTCTGCCTGTCTGCCGCACCGTTTGAAAGAAAAACCCCCGCCTTTGTGACGAGGGTTTGATTTGTCCACAAAGTTTGGTTTACATATAGTTCCATTCGGGAGGGGCATCTTCGCCCTGTTCGGGTTTTGCAGCTTCATTTTCAGCTGCGGGTTTTGGTTCTTCGGCCGGCTTTTCGGCTTCAGGCTGGGGGGGAGGTCCTTCGGGGAATTCAAGTTCCGTAGGAGCAGACAAATGCATACCGCTCCAATGCCAACCGTTGTCTGCCTTTTCCATAACTCCGCTTAAGTAAAAATCAAAATCCTTCTGGTTTTCCCCGTTTTTACAGGTATAGGTTACATGGGTATCCAGCCAGGCAACCGGGCCGTTGCCTTTGATAGTAGTAAACCCATATTTAAATTTTACCGGAGTGGCTTTGTCCAACAAGGTTTGCATCCAGCGTTTAAAACCATTCTGCCCAAGGCCGACATTGTCAGGGCAGGGCCCCACGGTGAGTACATTGGGTTCGCTTTCTACCAGTGCTTCCATGTCTTTGGTTTCAATGGCTTCTTTCATGGCATCCAGTACCTGGTTAATCTCTTTGCGGACTTCGGGGTCTATCTTCATGTTAAGTCTCCTTGGATATTATACGGCTCTGATACTCGGCCATTATTTTTATAGCATTTGACTGTTTCTGTCAACTGATTTTAGCTTTGGTAACTGTTAACAGACCATAACTGATAGATTGGGTATCTTCGGTTTTGATATCCAGTTTTTCAAGCAGGGCGGGCACGCCGCCGTTTTTCAGATAGTGGCGGAAATTACGGTAGTGGTCGCCGCCGGCTATACGTTCTATAGTTCTTATCACCCAGCCGGGAAAACTGGCCGGTAGGGGGCAGGTGTAGTCAGCTATCAGTATATAACCTTCGGGTTTGACCACCCGTTTCATCTCAGCCAGTATCTCCATGCGGGTTTGGGCGGGTTTGTCATGGAGTGCCAGTGTGGTGGAAGTATAATCAAAGCTGGCATCTGTAAATGGCAGGTGGCGGGCATCTGCCTCGGTAAAATAACCGGCTTGGTCCGGGTCATAAAGGCGGCGGGAGAGACTCAGCATATCAGGGCTGAGGTCCAACCCAAAACCTAAAATACCCCGTCTGCGGTATTCGCCTACCTGGGCACCCGAACCGGAACAAACGTCCAGCACCCGTTCACCCGGTTTTATGCCGCCGAATTCGGGTATAAAACGTCTTACGCCCCGCAGAAAAGGGTCTATGACAGTTGAGTAGTTTATTCCCAACATAACGCAGGGGCTACTTTTTTACTGACCAGACCAGGGCGATTACCCAGCCGATAAAAGTCCAACCGAGGAGGAAATTCAGCAGGAAGATGGCCAGAGTATTGCGGCGGTGATTGGCTAGGGCGATTATGGTAGGCAGGAAATAAAATGCCAGACTGATTGCAAAAGAGATAAGCCCGAAAATTCCGCCAAAGAAAAAATCAAACACTTTAATACTCCTTGATAATTTAAAATAGTTATTATGAAAAGATTAGCCTAAAGAAGGGTTATTTACAAGACAGGGGGCAGCTTTTGACCGGAGCGGCGTTTCGGGCTGTTATTTCGGTTGAGTTCGGGATATTATAAAAATATGGATACTGAACAGTTTAAGCACATAGTAGCCGAAGCAGTGGATAGCCTGCCGGAGGAATTTTTAGAACTGCTGGATAATGTTGAAATAATGGTGGCTGACCGCCCCAGCCGTATCCAGCGCCGTAATTTGGATATGCACCGGGGTGAAGAGCTGCTGGGACTTTACGAGGGCGTTCCCCTGACCGAACGCCATGCCTCTTATGGTATGGTTACCCCTGACCGCATTACTATATTCCGGCTGGCCATACTGGATATGGTTAAGACTGAAGAAGACATAAAAAACGAAGTCCGGCGGGTGGTTAAGCACGAAGTTGCCCATCACTTCGGCATAAGTGACGAACGGCTGGAGGAAATGGGCGGCCCGGTTTAGGTTTCAGCCGTTTTTTAATATGATAGTGCGGTGAAGATCTGCCCGGCGAAGTGTTTTTAAGTTGCCTGCAAAATAAGGTATATTTATATTTTATGCTCTTTACAGACATATATTTCAGGAGAATAAAATCCATGAGTGATACAGCCGCTTCAGCCCAGAGCCTGCATGAGCAGGGTTTTAACTGCGCCCAGTCTATTTTAGGTGCTTTTGCCCCGTCTCTGGGTATTGAATCTGGGACAGCCTTTAAACTGGCTTCTGCTTTCGGCGGGGGCATGGCGGGGCGGGGAGACAGCTGCGGGGTAATCAGCGGCGGGCTGATGGTAATCGGGCTGAAATTCGGGCAGACTTCGGCTGAAAATAAAGCGGCCAGAGAAAAGTGCAACCGCCTGGGCCGTGAATATATAAAGCAGTTTGAAGCCGAATTTGGGGCAACGGCTTGCCGTGACCTTATCAAGTGCAATATCGGCACTCCGGAGGGGGCAAAACTGGTAAAAGAAAAAGGCCTCCGTGAAGGCCTTTGTTCAAACCTGGTTTACAGCGGGGCGCAAATGCTTTCCGCCCTTATAGAGCAGGCTTAGACATTAAACAGGAAGTTGGCGGTGTCCCCGTCCTGTACTATATAGGTTTTACCTTCCAGTCTCAGCTGACCGCGTTTTCTGACCTCTGCCAGTGAACCGGCCGCAAGCAGGTCATTTACGTGGACAATTTCCGCCCGTATAAACCCCCGCTCGATATCAGAGTGGATTTTACCGGCGGCTTTCTGGGCTATAGTCCCGCGGGTAATAGTCCAGGCGCGCACTTCGTCAGGACCTACGGTAAAAAAGGATATAAGGTCTAAAAGCTCATACGAAGCCCTTATGGTGCGGTCCAGCCCGGTCTCTTTAAGCCCGTAGCTGGAGCGGAACTCGGCGGCTTCGGCCTCGTCCATGTTTATCAGCTCGGCTTCCAGTTTGCCGCACATTACAATCACCCGGTAATTTTTGCCTCCGTAGCGGCCGTTGAGTTCGGCCTCCATTTCGGCGGCTTTGGGCAGGTCATCTTCGCCTATATTTATCACCATAAGCACCGGTTTACTGCTTAGAAACTGGTATCCGGAGAGTATTTTGGCTTCTTCTTCGTCCAGTTCAATATCACGGGCGGGGATATCTTTCTCCATGGCTTCTTTGATTCTGGCCATGAGCTCTTTTTCCCGCTCCAGAGCGGCTCTTTCCGGGGGTTTGGCACCTTTCATCTGGCTGCCAATGCGGTTAAGCCTTTTTTCAATAATGGTCAGGTCTGAAAAAATAAGCTCGGCATTCATGGTGGTCAGGTCACGTTCTGCGTTCAGGCCGCCGGCGGGCAGGGGAATGGCGGTATCTTCAAATGCCCTAATGACATTCAGCAGGGCATCTACGTTTTGCAGCTGGGTTAAAAGTTCACCTGAAAAAGAGCTGTCTTTGGTGCCGCCCTTAAGGGAAGCCCCCACGTCAAAATATTTTATTTCAGCCGGGGTGAGTTTCTTGGGGTGAAACATCTCCTCCAGCGGAGTCAAACGGGCATCGGGCACTTTCACTATGCCTACGTTAGCCGAACTGCTCTGTGAATAAGAGCCGGTGGCGGCGTTACTGCGGGTGGCGGCGTTGAAAATGGTAGTGCGGCCGCTTTTGGCCAGACCTATTATACCTATTGTTACTGCCATATATTACTTTCGCTTTTGCTCCTAGATATCGTTCTTGCGGCTGTTTTTAAGTACGTCCCGGGATACCTTCAAGGCCAGGTCACGTTCACCGTAGCTTGCCTTGGTATTGCAGGCTATGTCCAGCAGGGCGCAGAGAGCCTCGTAGGAACCAAAGCGGGCAATATGTTTAATGGTCTGTTCCCTTATTTCAGGGGCTATTTCCATATCATTGGCAATGGCAATATGTTTGCGGAGTTCGTAGGGCATTACAACTTCTTCGGGCATTGTTTCAAATCCTCCAAGTGTAGCTTACGGGCAGATTGTAACATAATGCAAGGCAGTTTTGCACTAAACTTCAAAGGTTACGCGCCCGTTTCGTTATGCTACAATATCAGCCGAAGGTGGCTGTTAAATTTGCTGTATATTTTTACCGGCAGTGATGATTTTTCCCTGAAAGAACGCCTGAAGCAGATAAAACTGGCTTTGGGTGATGAGTCTTTGTCCTCTGCCAATACCACCATGCTGGAGGGCAAAAACCTGACGGCTGCCGAACTTCAAAACTATGTGCAGACGGTTCCCTTTTTAGCCCCTGCCCGGCTGGTCATAGTAAATGGCCTGCTGGAGAGGTTTGAAGGCTCAAAAGGTAAAGCTGCCGCTAAGGATACCGCAAGCAAAACCAGCCCGGATGAATTTGCCCGGGCGCTGTCTAATCTGCCCCCCACAACCCTGGCGGTGCTTCTGGACTATACCTCCTCCAAAGACGGTGACTACCGTGAAAAAGAAAAAGTATCCTCTTTGGCCTCAAACCCCCTTTTTAAGCTGGTAAGCCCCGGTGCCGAGGTAAAGCACTTTGCACCTTTATCCGCTCAAAATTTGCCCGGTTGGGTAATGCAGCGTGCCAAACAGTCTTCTATCCAGATGTCTGTTCCGGCTGCCCGTTTGCTGGCCCGTTTTGTGGGGGCGGATTTGTGGGCACTTTCCTCCGAGATTGAGAAACTGGGGTTGTATGCCCAGGGGCGGGTGATAGAGGAAGCAGATGTTGAGAATATGGTGGGTTATGCCCAGGAAGTAAATATATTTGCTCTGGTGGATGCCGTACTGGACCGCAAGGTTAAAGACGCCCAGCAGTCTCTGGCGGCTTTTACTGCCGGCGGCGGGTCACCCGGTTTTTTGCTGTTTATGCTGGTACGCCATCTGCGGCTGATGGTGCGTTATACCGCCCTTAAAAAACGGGGGCTGAAAGAGGCCGAGATTTTTAAAGCTATGGGCGGCTCTGAGTACGCCCTTAGGAAAATAGCCTCTCAGGCGGCCTGCCAGAACATGGACAGCCTTAAATCTATGTACTCCAAACTGCTGGAAACAGACTTTAATATAAAAACCGGCCGCTTTGAACCTGAGCTGGCCATGGGTTTGCTGGTTGCCGAACTTTGCGGGAGAAAATAGCTTGGAAGAAAAACGAAAACAGTCACTGAAAGAACAGTTGAAAGCCGTAAACTGGGGCAGCCTGCTGCTGACCTTCGGGGCTCTTATAGCACTCAGCTTTCTGCTGGCTTGGGGGCTGAATTCGCTGGTGGACAGTCTGGAAATACCCCTTGATGAATATGCCTGGCTGACCTATCTGTTGGTTTTTGTTATGTCTATACTGGCCAACGCTACCGTAATAGCCCCGGTGCCCTTTGCTATTTCCATAATGGTTGCGGCCGCTACCAATTTTAACCCGGTGATGGTAGCCCTGTTTGGTGCTTTGGGTGGCAGTCTGGGTGAAATGAGCGGTTATTTTGCCGGCCGTCTGGGCAAGAAACTGGCTATTCCCGAAGGGCTGGTGGGTTACAGCCGGGTGGAAAGCTGGATACAAAAATACGGGGCTTGGGCAATTGCCTTTCTGGCTGCCCAGCCGGTAGTGCCTTTTGATGTGGGCGGGCTTATTGCCGGGTTGGCACGCATGCCCGTTCACAAGTTTTTGCCAGCTCTTTTTCTGGGTAAATTCCCCAAGTATATTGTGATGGTGTATGCCGGAATAGGCCTGATAGACTGGCTGCCTTTCCTGAAGAGCTAGGTGCTTATTTAGCTTTAAAAGTAAGGGGGCTTTGTGAACCAAAGTAATTTAGAGGTCATACTTAAGCCCTGTTTGTGCCTGGATATAGGCGGCAGTAAAATCCGCTCGGCGGTAGTGACCCATGACGGACGGGTGGTGGCCTGGGAACAGGAGCCTACCTGCGCCCGGAACGGGGCGGAGGGTGTATTTGAGAATATATGCCGGGTGCTTGAGCGCCTGCTTGAGCGTAACAACCTTTGTCTTTCCCAGTTTGAGGCCCTTTCTGCGGCGGTAGCCGGGGGCATAGATATGCCAAACGGACTGGTTACCCAGTCTCCCCATCTGCCCGCCTGGCGGGATGTACCCCTTCGGGATATGCTAGCAGAGCGTTATCTTGAAACTTTCCTCATAAATGATGCCTCGGCCGCCGCTTTGGCCGAACACAAACTGGGAGCGGGGCGGGGGGTTAAAAACCTGGTTTACCTGACGGTCTCCACCGGTATCGGGGGCGGTATTATTATAAATGATGAGCTTTATCTGGGGCAGAGCGGCTGTGCCGGTGAAATAGGTCATATGTGTCTGGATATAAACGGTACTGAAGATGTCTGCGGCAATGTAGGCTGTCTGGAAACGCTGGCTTCGGGTACGGCTATTATCCGCAGGGTTCAGGCTGAACTTGCCGGGGGTGAGTCTTCCCTGCTTTCAGAGCGGTTTAGGGCGGATTATTCGGCTTTGACGGCTGAGGATATTGGCCTGGCGGCTTCCGAAGGTGACAGGCTGTGCCAGGGGGTTATCCGCCGGGCAGGCGAATATTTGGGAATAGGGCTGGCCAGTATTGCCAATATATTTAACCCTGAGCTTATTATACTGGGGGGCGGGGTTTCCAAACTGGGGGAGATTTTTATTGAACCTGCCCGCAAAATGCTTTTCAAACGGGCTTTCCGTCTAGCGGGGGATGATGTCCGGCTGGTTGCTTCGTTTCTGGGGGATAATGCCGGGGTGACCGGGGCGGCACTTTATACCTACGGCTGTCTGGGGGACGGAAATAAAACCCCTTAGGGCTGAACAGGTATTATATATAATATAGAAGACCCCCTGTCTATTTATTAAAATTGACAGTATAACGGGCTTAAATTAAAATCGTATTTATCTTATCTATCTTGAAATGGCAGGTGCGGCTTTGTTTAGCAGTGATGAATTACGCGAAAATTATCTGAAATTTTTTGAGGAGAAGGGGCATAAAAGGATTGCCAGCTCTTCTCTGATACCCCACAATGACCCCACCCTTCTTTTAACTACCGCCGGCATGGTGCAGTTTAAGCCCTATTATCTGGGGGTGGCCAAGCCGGAAAACCCGCGTATGATTTCCTGCCAGAAGTGTTTCCGCACTACCGATATTGAATCCGTGGGGGATGCCAGCCACCTGACCATGTTTGAAATGCTGGGCAATTTCAGTATCGGCAATTACTTTAAAAAAGAGGCTATTGCCTGGGCTTGGGAATATGTGACCCAAAGGCTTAATATACCTGCCGAAAGACTCTGGGTGACAGTTTATCTGGATGATGATGAGGCTATTGCCCTCTGGAAGGAACAGGGAGTACCCGAAGGGCGGATAGTCCGTCTGGGTGCGGCTGATAACTTCTGGGGGCCGGCCGGGGATTCAGGCCCCTGCGGCCCGTGCAGTGAAATCCATTATGATTTCGGGCAGGAAATGGGCTGCGGCAAGGCTGATTGCAATCCCTCCTGCAAGTGCGGCCGTTTTTGTGAAATATGGAATCTGGTATTTGTCCAGTTTAATCAGGATAAAAGTGGCAAACGCCAGAATCTGCCTGCCCCCAGCATTGACACCGGGATGGGGCTGGAACGCTTAACTATCCTGATGCAGTCCAAGAAAAACGTATATGAAACCGATATATTTGCCCCCATTGTAGAAAAAGCCTGTCAGCTTTCGGGTAAGAAATACGGGTGTGATACCGCAACGGATAGAGCTTTACGGATAGTCTCCGAACACAGCCGGGGCATTACCTTCCTGATTGCAGACGGGGTTATCCCGGATAAGGCAGGGCGGGGGTATGTGCTTCGCCGCCTGCTTCGGCGGGCAGTCCTTTTCGGACGCAGGCTGGGTCTTGAAAAACCCTTTCTGGTGGACATGGCCGGGGCTGTTATTGCCCGCATGAGCGGCATTTATCCCGAACTTAAAAAACGCCAGACCTATGTACTGGAGATGATAGCCAGTGAGGAGGCTCGTTTTTCGGAAACGCTGGCTACAGGGCTTGAGCTTCTGGAAGAAATAGTCCGCCAGACCAAGGGCGGGCAGATTTCCGGTCAGGATGCCTTTAAACTGTATGATACTTACGGTTTTCCGGTGGAAATGACCACCGAAATAGCCGCCGAGAGGGGCTTGAGTGTAGACCTTGGCGGGTTTGAAGCCGAAATGGAAGTCCAGCGTACCAAAGCCCGTTCCAGCCGCAAGTTCAGTTTTGATGCGGCGGCTACCGCCGAGGCAGTCAAGAATATGCGCCACGGGGAAAAGACCTGTTTTGTGGGTTACGAACTTACCCGCCAGAAATCAACTGTTATGGATATTTTGACCGAAGGCGGCAGTGTTGACAGCATAGAAGAGGGTGATGAGGCCAGTATAGTGCTGGATGAAAGCCCTTTTTATGCCGAGATGGGCGGACAGGTGGGTGATACCGGTGAGATTATAACCGGCGGCGGGCGTTTTGAGGTTAAAAATACCCTTCACCTGCCTAACGGGGTTTTTCTGCATCAGGGCAGGGTAATAAGCGGCTGCCTGAAAATATCTGAGTCAGCCGCTGCCCATATTGACGAAGAACGCAGGCGGGATATTGCCCGTAATCATACTGCCACCCATATACTCCAGACAGCTCTCAGACAGGTGCTGGGTGAGCAGGTTCAGCAAAGGGGTTCGGTGGTGACGCCTGAGCGCCTCCGCTTTGACTTTTCCCATTTGAAACCCATGACCAAAGACGAAATTCGCCGGGCAGAGGAATTTGTAAATGACAAAATCCGCCGCAACCTGCCGGTTTATGCCGAAGAAATGCCCTACCGCCATGCCCTGGAAGAGGGTGTAACCGCTCTTTTCGGGGAAAAATACGGTGACAGGGTGCGGGTGCTTAGAGTAGGGCGTCCGGCTGTTTCAGCCGAACTCTGCGGCGGTACCCATGTGAGTGCCAGCGGCGAAATAAGCCTGTTTAAAATAGTCAGTGAGAGCAGTGTGGGGGCAGGCCTTCGGCGGATTGAAGCTGTAACCGGGCGTGAGGCTGAGGCTTATATTAACCTTCAGCAGGACAGCTTATCCGAGCTTTCAGGTATGCTGGAAGCTGCGCCTGAGGAATCTCCCCGCAAACTGGCTGAACTTAAAGAAGAAATAGATACGCTTAAGAAAACAGTCCAGAATCTGGAACGCCAGATGTCCCGCGGAGAGGCGGAAGAGCTGCTTTCCAAAGCTGAAGATTATAAAGGGATTAAACTGCTGGTCAGCCGCATGACTTCGGTCAATGCGGATACCCTGCGTGAAACGGCTGATTTCCTGCGGGACAAGCTGGGCAGCGGGGTAATAGTGCTGGGTACGGTTACTGAAGACAAGCCTTTTTTCCTGTGCATGGTAACGCCGGACCTTATTGAGAAAGGTTATCATGCCGGCAATATAGTCAAAAAACTTTCCCAGATAGCCGGCGGCGGCGGCGGCGGCAAGCCGAATATGGCTCAGGGCGGCGGGCGTGACAAAGCCAAACTGGACGAAGCCCTGCAGGCTGTAAAGGGAATGCTATAAAGAACTGCTGCGGAGGGCTAAAATAGGCCGTATACTGGCTCTGGACGTGGGCGACAAGTGGATAGGGGTGGCTTTGAGCGACCCCTTGCGGATACTGGCTTCGCCTTTGGTTATCCTCCGGCGTGACAATGATGTAAAGACAGTGGAAAACATTGAAGCTTTAATCAAAACCCACCAGCCGGATTTGCTTGTTGTCGGCTTGCCAGTATCTCTGAACGGGACTATCGGGCCTCAGGCGGAAAAGGTAAAGGCCTTTAGCGGGCTGCTTTCGCAGAGTTTAAATACCGAAATTGTTTTCCGGGATGAACGCTTTTCCACAGACGAAGCCCGCCGCAAAATGAATGACAGCGGCAAAAATAATAAAACTGTCCGGGATGATGCGGCCGCGGCCGCAGTTATTTTGCAGGACTATCTGGACGAGACTAATCCGCCCTGCTTCCAGCCTTAAATATTCAAGGAGCATAATTTTTGGATAAATCCTTTATATTAAATAAAACCAGCCCCCGCAGTTCTGCCCGCCGCGGCCAGCTGCTCACAGCCCACGGCAAGGTGGAGACGCCTGTTTTCTGCCCGGTAGGCAGCCAGGCCACTGTAAAAACCCTTACCCCCGAAGACTTAAAATCTGTTAACGTAAATATGATATTGTCCAATACTTACCACCTGTATCTCCGCCCCGGCATACCCGTGGTCAAAGAGATGGGGGGACTGCACAAATTTATGAACTGGGACGGGGTTATTCTGACTGACAGCGGTGGCTACCAGATATTTTCACTGGCCAATCTGCGAAAGCTGGATGAGGGCGGAGTCAGTTTCCGTTCCCATATAGACGGCAGCACCCGTTACATCACCCCCGAAGATGCGGTCAGCTTCCAGCAGGACTTGGGTTCGGATATTGCCATGGTGCTGGACGAATGTCCCCATTCCGAAGCCTCCGAGAATGAGGTTTTGGCGGCTATGGAACGTACCCACCAGTGGGCAAAACGCTGTCTTGCCGCCCATACCCTGAAAAGCCAGCACCTTTTTGCCATTGTTCAGGGGGGGCTTTCCCCCGTACTCAGGCAGCAGTCTGCCGAATATCTGGCTTCGCTGGATTTCCCCGGTTATGCCCTGGGCGGGCTTTCTTTGGGTGAGCCTAAGGATATTACCTTTGAAACAGTCCGCCATACCCTGCGTTTTCTGCCCGGAAACAAGCCCCGCTACCTGATGGGAGTGGGTGCGCCGGAAGATTTGCTGGAAGGGGTAAGCTGCGGGATAGATATATTTGACTGTGTACTGCCTACCAGAGTGGCCCGCAACGGGGCTTTTTTCAGCCGCCTGGGCAGGCTTAATATCCGCAATGCCTCTTTTGCCACCCAAAAAGGGCCGGTTGACCCGGAGTGTAACTGCTATACCTGCCGCAATTATTCGGCGGCCTACCTGCATCACCTGTTCCGCTGTGAAGAAATTCTGGCCTACCGGCTGGCTACTATACATAACATTGCCTTCCTGAGCAACCTTATGCAGGAGGTGCGTACTTCTATTGAAAAAGACTGTTTTGAAGAGTTTAAAGGGGATTTCCTGGCCCGCTATCAGCCTACCAACGAATCTGTCCGTATTGAGCAGAAACAGAAATGGCTCTCCGCCCGCAGCGGTGAAACCCCTTCCTAGTTATTAACTGATGGCTGTCTTGCGGCAGGGATAAAAAACGGGAGGTCAGGGGAGCTGTTTTAACAGTGCTGTTTTCTGTTATTATATTTTTATGATAACAACATTTGAGCTATCCACCCGCATTATCTTCGGGGTGGGTAGCATAAGCAGCCTTAATCACGAAGCTTCACTGCTGGGCAGGCATGCCTTGCTGGTTACTGGTAAAGAAGCGTTACGCCGTTTAGGCATACTGGAACGGGCTACGTTTTTGCTGAAAGAGGCCTGTATTCAAACCACTTTGTTTGACAGGGTAGAGCCCAATCCCCGCTCTTCTACAGTCGACGCCGGTATTGCCTTAGCCAGAGAAAAAGGGATAGACCTTATTATTGCTCTGGGCGGCGGGAGTGCCATGGATGCCGCTAAGGCTATTGCTTTCGGTCTGGCCTGTGATGGATTTGTCTGGGATTACATAAAACAGGGAGAGTACCCTGAGGGTGATTTTCTGCCCCTTATAATGATACCTACCGTTGCCGCCAGCGGCTCGGAGGCAAACGGGAATGCGGTTATTTCAAACTGGGAAAAACATGAAAAAAGGGTTATTTCCGATAGTCGCCTTCAGCCTAAAGTGTCTCTGGTAGACCCCCTGCTGACACTCAGCCTACCTCCCCGCCAGACAGCCCAGGGAGGAGTGGATATTTTTTGCCATATAGCAGAGCCTTATCTCACCGCCGCAGACTCCTCCCCTTTGCGTGACGGTCTGGCCGAACTTGCTATGCGTCTGGTGGTGGAGTATTTGCCCAAGGCGGTTAAGACCCCGCATGACCTTCAAGCCCGCACCCAGCTTAGCTGGCTTTCAACCATTGCCTGTTCCCAGTTCATGTCACTGGGCGGCAAAAGCGGCAATATGACCATGCACGGTTTGGAGCATGCCTTAAGCGGTTACTATGATATTGCCCACGCTGACGGTTTGGCTGCCCTTTTGCCGGCTTACATGAGAAACCTTTACCCTGTTCGCCGCCACCGCATAGAAATGCTGGGGGAAAAAGTATTCGGGCAGACAGACGGGATAGCAGAAGTTGAAAACTGGCTCAAAAAAAATAATATGGGTTTCAGCCTGAAAGAGCTGGGGGTTTCCGAAGCTAAAATAGATGAAATAGCGGCGGCTGCAATCGTGATGTCACCCTGGGTGAAAAACCACCCCGGTCTCCTTGACAAGAGGGTAGTCACAAGTCTATACTCTACTGCTTTTAATTAAGCGCCTTTTAAATAGCTTAAAAATCTGAAAAAATCTCCAAGGTTTTTCCCGCTGAACGTGGGGCCGCCCTTGACAGCGGCTAAAGCAATGGGATATAATACCCTTCGCCTCTGAATGAGGCAGAGAGATAAATGATAAAAATAGCTACATAGAAATTAGTTTAAGGTGAATCCAAGCTCGCGGCTTGGTAATGTTACCAAGCCGCTTTATATTTGTTACGCACTTTAAAAACTGAATACTACGGGTTAATATCAATTCCGAAGCAGGTCAAGCAGGTAAGGGCACATGGTGGATGCCTTGGTATCAAGAGCCGATGAAGGACGTGGTAAGACTGCGATAAGCCTCGGTCAGCTGTCTAACAAGCTTAGCCGGGGATTTCCGAATGGGGCAACCCGCTCAGGCAAAACCTGAGTACTCCCAGCTCAACACATAGGCTGGGTAGAGGTAAGTGGGGGAAGTGAAACATCTCAGTACCCCGAGGAAAAGAAATTATTCTCCTAGTAGCGGCGAGCGAACGGGGATGAGCCCAAACCTTGTAATCTTAGTGGTTCTGTGACCTATGTTTACAAGGGGTTGAAAGAAGAATCTGGTTTGTGCAGAGCAAGCCGAGAAGTTACAAACCTAACCCTATTAGAAGGTCCCTGGAACGGGCAACCACAGAGGGTGAGAGTCCCGTAAATTAAAGGGTGTAGGCTTCTGATTCTTTCTTAAGTACCACGAGACTCGTGGAATCTCGTGGGAATCCGCCGTGACCACATGGCAAGGCTAAATACTCTTGATGACCGATAGTGAACTAGTACCGTGAGGGAAAGGTGAAAAGCACCCCGAGAGGGGAGTGAAATAGAACTGAAACCGTGTGCCTACAAGCAGTCAGAGGAGCGTAAGCTCTGATGGCGTGACTATTGAAGAATTATCCGACGAGTTACTCAGTGCAGCTGGTTAAGCAATTAAGTTGCGCAGCCGAAGCGAAAGCGAGTCTGAATAGGGCGTTTTAGTTGTACTGAGTAGACCCGAAGCCGGGTGATCTATCCATGGCCAGGGTGAAGTGAAGGTAATACTTCGCGGAGGCCCGAACCAGTCAACGTGGCAAAGTTGTTGGATGAGCTGTGGATAGCGGTTATATGCCAAACGAACCCGGGGATAGCTGGTTCTCCTCGAAATGCATTTAGGTGCAGCCTCAGGCGTTCATTAATGGAGGTAGTGCACTGGATAGACTAGGTGGGAGAGATCCTGTCAACTCTAACCAAACATCGAATGCCATTAATCAAAGCCTGGGAGTGAGACTATGGGGGCTAAGCTCCGTAGTCAAAAGGGAAACAGCCCAGACCATCAGCTAAGGTCCCTAAGCGCAGGCTAAGTGGGAAAGGAAGTAGCATTGCCTAGACATCCAGTAGGTTGGCTTAGAAGCAGCCACCCTTTAAAGAGTGCGTAATAGCTCACTGGTTGAGTGGTGTTGCGCCGACAATCCAACGGGGCTTAAGCCTGTCACCGAAGCTATGGATCTACCTATATGGTAGATGGTAGAGGAGCGTTCCCTCGGCAGTGAAGCAGGAGTGTAAACAACTGTGGAGCTTAGGGAAGTGAGAATGTCGGAATGAGTAGCGCAAGGCGTGTGAGAAACACGCCCACCGTAAACCTAAGGTTTCCTACGCAAGGTTAATCCGCGTAGGGTTAGTCGGACCTAAGCCGAGGCCGAAAGGCGTAGAGCGATGGACAGCAGGTTATTATTCCTGCACCACCGTTGTGGAGGTAAAGGGGGGACACAGGAGGATAGATCAGGCATGCCCATTGGACATGGCGTGTCGCTGAACCCTAGACGTTTCAGAATAGGCAAATCCGTTCTGGAGTTAAGTTGAAGTTCAGTGGAAGGTGCGGAGAGATCCAAGCCAATCTGGTTGAGTCCAAGCTGTCGAGAAAAGCCTCGTTACTGTTGAAGCAATGGTGACCGTACCGCAAACCGACACTGGTAGGTGGGGGTAAATGTCCCAAGGTGATCGAGATAACCCTCGTTAAGGAACTCGGCAATCTAGCCCCGTAACTTCGGGAGAAGGGGTGCCCTCGCGAGAGGGTTACAATAAAGTGGCTCGAGTGACTGTTTAACAAAGACACAGGTCTCTGCAAAAGCGAAAGCTGAAGTATAGGGGCTGACACCTGCCCAGTGCTGGAAGGTTAAGGGGAGGAGTTAGGGCAACCGAAGCTCTGAACCGAAGCCCCAGTGAACGGCGGCCGTAACTATAACGGTCCTAAGGTAGCGAAATCCCTTGTCGGGTAAGTTCCGACCCGCACGAAAGGTATAACAACTTGAGCGCTGTCTTAACGAGGGACTCGGTGAAATTGAATTACCCGTGAAGATGCGGGTTTCCCGCGACTGGACAAAAAGACCCCGTGGAGCTTTACTATAACTTGCCATTGAGTCTGGGTTTATCATGTGTAGGATAGGTGGGAGGCTGAGAAGCCAGGGCGCTAGCCTTGGTGGAGCCAACGTTGAAATACCACTCTTGATGGATCTAGCCTCTAACTCTAGAACAAGCTAGAGGACAGTGGCTGGTGGATAGTTTGACTGGGGCGGTCGCCTCCTAAATTGTAACGGAGGCGCCCAAAGGTTCCCTCAGGGTGGATGGAAATCACCCTAAGAGTGCATTGGCATAAGGGAGCTTGACTGCGAGACATACAAGTCGAGCAGGGACGAAAGTCGGGCAAAGTGATCCTACGGCACCGAGTGGAAGGGCCGTGGCTTATCGGATAAAAGCTACCCCGGGGATAACAGGCTTATCTTGCCCAAGAGTTCACATCGACGGCAAGGTTTGGCACCTCTATGTCGGCTCGTCGCATCCTGGGGCTGGAGTAGGTCCCAAGGGTCCGGCTGTTCGCCGGTTAAAGCGGCACGCGAGCTGGGTTCAGACCGTCGTGAGACAGGTCGGTCTCTATCCGTCGTGGGCGTCTGGAGATTTGAGAGGGTCTTTCCATAGTACGAGAGGACCTGGAAGGACAGACCAATGGTGTGTCAGTTGTTCTGCCAAGGGCATTGCTGAGTAGCCAAGTCTGGTTTGGATAAGCGCTGAAAGCATCTAAGTGCGAAGCCGGCCTCAAGATTAGATCTCCCATCCCGGGCAACCGGGGGTAAGACCGCAGGTAGACTACCTGCTTGATAGGCTGCATGTGTAAGTACGGTAACGTATTAAGCTGAGCAGTACTAATGGTCGAGGGCTTGACCTGTTTCTGAATTGATATAAACCCATGTATTCAGTTAATATAGTGTAAACAAATATCGCTTGGATCAAGGTTAACAAGTGAATTAATAGCGTGCATCCGCTCCCCTGGTGGTTAGAGCGGGGTGGTACCACCCGTTCCCGTCCCGAACACGGTCGTGAAACGCCCCAGCGCAGACGATACTTAGGAGGCAACTCCTTGTGGAAAATATGCCACTGCCCGGGGAGCTTTGCTTTTTTCTTCACTTGAAAGCAGAGCTCCATTTTCCCCTCTGATATTTAGTTAAAAACTAGGCCCGTTAAGGGTCTTTTTTTATTTCAAAGCTAATGCACCCTATTTGCCTTTACACTTTCTTTTTGGCTGAGCTATAATAAGAGTACTAACCGAGTGAAAGTAAAAAAATTATGTCTAGTAGATTTGATAAATTTTCTGAAAGAGCGCGCCGGGTTCTTACCTATGCACAGGAAGAGGCCCAGAGCCTTAACCATAACTATATCGGTACCGAGCATATTCTGCTGGGGCTGGTAAGGGAAGAAGAAGGCGTGGCTGCTCGAGTACTGGTCAACATGGAAGTAAATTTGGCCAAAGTACGTTCTGCCGTTGAATTTATACTTGGGCGGGGCGAACACCCGGCTACCTCTGAAACCGGTCTTACCTCCAGAGCCAAAAAGGTAATAGAACTGGGTATTGATGAAGCCAGAAACTTGGGGCACAACTATATCGGCACTGAGCACCTGCTTTTAGGTTTACTGCGCGAAGGCGAAGGAGCAGCAGCCGGTGTGCTTGAGAGTTTCGGGGTTACTGTTGAAAAGGTACGCACCGAAGTGGGGCGTATTTTAAATCAGGGCTTAAATAAACCTAAAACCAGCCGTACAACTCCCAGCCGGACCCCCCAGCTTGACCAGCTGGGCTTTGACCTTACGGCTGCTGCCAGAACCGGCAAGCTTGACCCGGTTATCGGTCGTGCCAAAGAAATAGAGCGGGTCGTTCAGATTCTTTCCCGCCGTACCAAAAATAACCCCGCACTTATCGGCGAACCCGGTGTCGGCAAAACCTCCATTGTAGAGGGGCTTGCCCAGCGGATTGTTTCGGGTGACGTGCCGGAAACTCTGGAACAAAAACATATAATTTCTCTGGACGTGGCCTCACTGGTAGCTGGTACTAAATACCGGGGTGAATTTGAGGAACGGCTCAAGAAAGTTATTGAAGAGATTAAAACCGCAGGCAATATAATCCTGTTTATAGACGAATTTCATACCATGGTGGGTGCCGGTGCCGCCGAGGGTGCGGTAGATGCCGCTAATATCCTCAAGCCCTCGCTGGCCAGAGGTGAGGTACAGGTAATAGGGGCAACCACCCTGGATGACTTCCGCAAGTATGTTGAACGGGATGCCGCACTTGAGCGGCGTTTCCAGCCGGTGCTGGTGGAAGAACCGGCCATAGAAGATACCCTGAATATTCTTCGCGGCATAAAAGAGCGCTACGAAGAGCATCATAAGCTTATCATCAGCGAAGAAGCTATTGCCGCTGCCGCCAATATGGCTGCCAGATATATACCTGACCGCTTTTTGCCGGACAAGGCTATAGATTTGGTTGACGAAGCTGCTTCACGGGTGCGGATAAAGAAGCGCACCAAGCCGGTCTCTCTGAAAGAGATGAAAGCCATAGAAGACAGCTACCGCCGGGATAAAGAAGCCGCTTTGGCTACCCAGCAGTATGACTATGCCTCCGAATTGCGTGAGCGTGAGCTTCAGATAGCTGAAAAGATACGCCGCATGGAAGACGAGTGGCAGAACGAACAGGCTATGGACAAGCCGGTAGTGGGCGAAGAAGATATTGCCCAGGTGGTCAGCATGTGGACGGGTGTTCCGCTGGTACAGCTTACCGGTGACGAAACCGAACGTCTTTTACATATGGAAGAAGCCCTGCATGAGCGGATTATCGGCCAGGAAGAAGCTATTGTTACCATATCCAAGGCTGTCAGACGGGCACGGGCCGGTCTTAAAGACCCCCGCCACCCCATCGGCAACTTTGTTTTCCTCGGGCCTACCGGCGTGGGTAAAACCGAGCTGGCACGGGCACTTGCCCAGTTTATGTTTGGTTCGGAAGATGCTTTGGTTCGGCTGGATATGTCCGAATTTATGGAAAAATTTGCCGTATCCCGTCTGGTGGGTGCGCCTCCCGGATATGTGGGTTATGATGAGGGCGGTCAGCTGACTGAAGCCGTTCGCCGCAAGTCGTACTGCCTGATACTGTTGGACGAAATAGAAAAAGCTCATCCTGATGTTTTCAACATACTTCTGCAGATATTTGATGACGGCCACCTGACAGATGCCAAGGGCAGAAGGGTGGATTTTCGGAATACCATTATTATCATGACCTCAAACATTGGGGCTGAGCTTATCCGCAAGGGCAGCGGGACTATCGGTTTTGCTACCCAGACAGATGAATCAAAGGCTCAGCAAACTAACTTTGAGCATATGAAAGACAAGCTGCTGGGTGAGCTCAAGAAGAGTTTCCGTCCGGAGTTCCTGAACCGCATTGACAGCGTGGTGGTTTTCCACTCGCTGAACAAAGAGCAGATTCGCAGCATTGTTGACCTGATGCTTAAGAGTGTTATCAAGCAGATGTCTGAAAAGGGTATCGGGCTTGAAGTGACTGAATCTGCCAAAGACCTGCTGGGCAAGAAGGGTTATGATGAGGTTTATGGTGCAAGGCCGCTGCGCCGCACTATACAGACCATGATAGAAGATCGTCTGTCCGAGGACCTTCTGCGGGCTAAATTTAAAGCCGGGGATAAAGTGATAGTGGATACTGCTGAAGATGAAATAATTGTCCGTCTGGCAGAGCCGGCTGAGCTTAGTCAGGCTACTTCGTAAAGGCTGGGCAGGGTGTAATTGATTATTTAAAAGGGGAGCTTTTAAAGCTCCTCTTTTTATTTTCTGGTAGAAAATAGGGCTTTGGCAGAAAAACTAATAGGACGCAGGGAGAATGCAAAACGGTGGCGTGTCCTTTACCCGAAGAGTTAAAAAGGAAACTGAATAACGGTTTGCTTCTCATGCGGACAGGCATGTGGGTTACCATATTCCTCAGCCTGCTGCATGGGTTTATTCTGCTGGAGTACCAGGCTTTTCAGATTGCCCTGATAGTTGCTTTGGGGGCTGGGTTTATAATGTGGTTGGGTATTATGCTGACTATGCGGATGCCTATGGCTGGCGGAGTGTTAGGTCTATGCTTTTCGCTTCCGCTTGCGGTGCTTACCGGGTATTATCTTTTCCAAGGGGTGTTGGTGGCGCCTTTGGCCGGGCTTTTATTCGGGAGTATATTTTATCAGGGCGGCTGTCTGGTAGTTATCGGTTCTTATGAATCATATCTCCGCCGGAATATCTGAAACTATTTTAAGCATCAGGGTTATCCTTGCTTTAGCGGATTAAATTGTGTAGTCTTTTGTATATGGAAAAAAGCCGTAGAGTTTATGTTTGTTCCAACTGCGGGCGTGAGAGCCTGAAGTGGCTGGGGCGCTGTCCCGGCTGTCAGGAATGGAATACCCTTGAAGAAACAACGGTTGTTTCACCTGTAGGACGTAAAAATGAACCTGCCCGTGTTATCAGCCCGGCGGCTGAGCTTTCCAGTCTGCAGGCAGCCGAAACCACCCGGCGGAGTTTATCTATTTCGGAGTTCAACCGGGTATTAGGCGGCGGCATAGTGCCGGGTTCGCTTATGCTTTTGGGTGGTGAGCCGGGAATCGGCAAATCCACTCTTCTTCTTCAGGTGGCGGCTTCGGTAGCACAAAGCGGCGGTAAGGTAGTATATGTTTCAGGGGAAGAAAACCCCGCTCAGATAAAAATGCGCGCCCAACGTCTTGGTATCAGCGGCGAAGGGCTTTTCCTTATGGCTGAGACCGACCTTAATGCCATTCTGGCTCAGCTTTCAGTCCTCAGCCCGTCATTGGTCGTTATTGACTCTATCCAAACTGTATTCCTGCCGGAGCTTGAGGCCGCACCCGGTGCTATAAATCAGGTGCGTGAATCAGCCCTCCGCCTTATGCAGTGGGCTAAAAGCAGCGGTGCCAGTGTATTTATAACAGCCCATGTTACTAAAGAAGGCAATATAGCCGGGCCGCGCATATTGGAACACATAGTAGATGTAGTCATGTACTTTGAGGGAGAGTCCCAGAGTGCTTACCGTTTAGTGCGTTCTGTCAAAAACCGCTTCGGTTCCACTAACGAAGTGGGTATATTTGAAATGAAAAGTGAAGGTCTGGTAGAAGTAGCTAACCCTTCCCAGATATTTTTATCAAATCGCCAGACAAACACGGTAGGCTCGGCTGTAACCGCTGTACTGGAGGGCAGCCGTCCTTTGCTGGTTGAGGTGCAGGCACTTACCAATACCACCAGTTTCGGCCAGCCGCGCCGCACTGCCAACGGGGTGGATTTTAACCGCACCCTTATGATAGCTGCGGTCCTCTCCAAACGCCTGTCCATGCGTTTAGGTACGCAGGACATTATTGTAAACGCCACCGGCGGTATCCGTTTGGATGAGCCGGCTGCAGATTTGGCTATTGCACTGGCTATTGCTTCCAGTTACCGGGATATCGGCGTATGCCCCGAAACTATCGCTCTGGGAGAGATTGGTCTTTCTGGGGAAATGCGGACTATTTCCCATCTGGAAAGGCGTCTTTCCGAGGCCAGCCGTTTGGGTTTTAAAAGGGCTTTGGTACCGGCCGGTGCTAACTGCCACAATGTACATAATATCCAGATAATTCCGGTTTCAACTGTCAAAGAGGCAGTGAGGCTGGCACTTACCGGGGTGAAAACGGAGACGGAAGATGTTTTTGAATGAAAAAGTCGGGGCAGTTATTGTAGCTGCCGGTCAGAGCCGCCGCATGGAGGGACAGGACAAAATATTTGCCTTGCTCGCCGGGAAACCTGTTCTGGCTCACACCCTTTCGGTTTTTCAAAAATCCCCGGAAATAGATGATATTGCTCTGGTTATGGCCGAACACAATATTGAAAAAGCTAAAGAGCTGATCAAAGAATATAATTTCAGCAAGGTAATTGCCGTATGCCCGGGCGGCGAACTCCGTCAGGACTCTGTCTGTTCGGGGCTGACTGCCTTGTGTGATTGCGGCTGGATAATAATTCATGACGGGGCGCGTCCCCTGCTTGATACTGCTTCCATACCCGAAGGACTGGAAGCTGCTAAACTCTGTGGTTCGGCTATTGCGGCCGTACCCCTCAAAGACACCATTAAAGAAATATCCCCGGAAGGGCTGGTAGAAAAAACCCTGCCCAGAGAAAAACTGATATCTGTCCAGACGCCCCAGGTATTCCGGGCAGACATTATCCAGAAAGCCTATCGCAGAGTGGGTGTAACCGCAACGGATGATGCCCAGCTGGTAGAAAAACTGAAGCTTCCTGTCAAGATATTCTCTGGTGCATATGCTAATATAAAGATAACCACACCCGAAGACCTGCTTATGGCAGAAATACTGCTGAAGAAAGGACGGTGAGCATAATGCGTGTTGGAAACGGTTATGACGTACATCGTCTGGCACCGGGGCAGAAGCTGGTGCTGGGCGGGGTGGAAATTCCTTTTGAGTGTGGGCTTATTGGCTGGAGTGATGCGGACGTGCTTACCCACGCCATTATGGATTCGCTTCTGGGGGCGGCGGCACTGGGGGATATAGGGCTTTACTTCCCGCCGGGTGACCCCAAGTTCAAGGGCATATCTTCACTTAAACTCCTTGAGCAGGTAACAGCCTTGCTGGCTGAAAAAGGTTTCGGGATAATAAACGTAGATTCAGTTATAGTAGCGGAGGAACCAAAGCTACGTGGCCATGTAGATACCATGCGTAAACACCTTGCCAAGGCCATGGGAATAGACCCGGGGCGGGTAGGGATAAAAGCCAGCACTTCGGAGCAACTCGGCTTTGTAGGCCGCGAGGAAGGCATGGCAGCCTGGGCAGTGGCCCTCGTAGACGAAAAATAGACTATGAAAATATATAACACTTTATCCGGCAAGCTGGAAGAATTTATTCCTCTGGAAGATGGCAAGGTAAAAATGTATGTCTGCGGCATAACCCCGCAGTCAGAGCCGCATATCGGCCATGCCATGAGCTATATAAACTTTGATGTAATCCGCCGTTACCTCAGCTACAAAGGTTACCGGGTAAAATATATCCAGAATTTCACAGATATAGATGACAAGATAATTGCCAAAGCCAACGCTCAGGGCATAGAGCCTTCTACCCTGGCCGAAAGAAATATAGGGGTGTTTCTGGATGCCATGGCCGCACTCAACATAACTCCGGCAGACTACTACCCGCGGGCAACTCAGGAAGTGCCCAAGATAATAGAAATGGTCTCCGGACTTATAGAAAAAGGCTATGCATACGAGGCAGGCGGCAGTGTCTACCTGCGGGTGCAGCAGGTGGAAGGATACGGCAAACTGTCCCACCGTACTCTGGAACAGATGATGGCCGGTGCCCGGGTGGAAATTGATGAAGAAAAAGAATACCCTATGGACTTTGCCCTTTGGAAAGCCACCAAGCCTGGTGAACCTTCCTGGGAAAGTCCCTGGGGATTGGGACGCCCTGGCTGGCATATTGAGTGTTCGGCCATGTCTCTGCGTTATCTTGGAGAGCAGATAGATATACACGGCGGCGGGCAGGACCTTATCTTTCCCCACCATGAAAATGAAATAGCCCAGTCAGAGTGTTTTAGCGGGGTCAAACCCTTTGTAAAATATTGGCTGCATAACGGCCTTCTCAAGCTTGGCGAAGAAAAAATGAGCAAGTCGCTGGGTAATCTGGTTACCATAAAAGAAGCCCTCAGCCACTATTCGGCTGATGCCCTGCGTATTTTTGTGCTTAGCTCCAGCTATCGTAATCCACTTACTTATTCTGAAGAAGCCCTGGAAGCGGCCGAAAAAGGGGCGGAACGCCTGCGTCAGACAGCCGCCAGACAGGATAATCCCCAAGCCAATGAAACAAATGTAGATGTTGAGACATACCGTGAGCGGTTTACCCAGTATTTGGACAATGACTTTAATACCTCAGCCGCTTTGGCTACTATCTTTGACCTCAGTAGGGAGTTAAACCGTATTGAAGCTGAGGGTGGTAAAAGTACGGACGGACAAAAACTGTTTAAAGAACTTGCAGATATCCTCGGGCTGAGTCTAAAAATAGCAGAACCCGAGACTGGGACCGATGCCGTACCTTTTATAGAGTTGTTGATAGAACTCAGAAAAGACCTGCGTCTGGCAAAGCAGTACCAGCTGGCAGACAAAATCCGTACCAGTCTGGATTCTGCCGGGATACTTCTTGAAGATTCTGCCGGTGGCACTGTCTGGAAAGCAAAAAAGTAAAGTAAAACACGGAATCTTGGGGTTAAATAATCGCCCCGAGGTTTTATTATAAAGCTAAAAAAAGTTGCACTTGGTGTCTATTTGTGATAGATTATCTATCTGTTGCTGGGGCCGTAGTTCACTTGGGAGAACGTTTGACTGGCAGTCAAAAGGTAGAGGGTTCGAATCCCTCCGGCTCCACCATAAAGCTAAAAAGCAGTCCGGTAGCCAAAAATGAATGCTTTCTTACCATTTAACTACATCTGGTTCTCACGAACAACCCCTAGCTAAAACCTACCATTTAACTAATTTCAAAAACCTTTCTGGAAGGCTAAATGCCTTTGTCTTGACGTGCAAAGTTGCTCGTCTTTCTCCCCATACTATCAATTATTACACCTATGCCTTAAACTCATTCCTTAGCTATTGTGCAACACTCGGCATAAACACAGTTGAGGAGATAGAAGCAAACCACGTCAGGCTTTACCTAGTCAAACTACAGGAGAGGAATAACCCAACCTCAGTACTTGATTACTACAAGGCTGTAAAACGCTTCTTTAACTGGCTTGTTGAGGAAGGTGTACTTTCAAAAAGTCCCCTGGCAACCATTAAGCCGCCTAGGACAGAACAAAAAGTAATTCGGCCGTTCACCAAACAACAGATAGCAGATTTGCTTACTACTTGCGGAGACAGCCCAACTGGGTTAAGAAACCGGGCCATGATACTTACCATGCTGGATACTGGCTTGCGTGTCTCTGAAATGGCAGCTATCCAGTTAAAAGATATGGATTTTGATAAAGAAACCATAATCGTAATGGGCAAGGGTGCAAAGCAGCGGATAGTTCGCATTGGACACAAAACCCAGGAATCTATTCTGCGATATTTACTTACCAGGCAAGACGAATGCCCGGCACTCTGGCTTTCAACTACCGGTACAGACCTTTCGACTGAAGGGATAAAGGTGGTAATCCGTGAGCTTGGCAAAAGAGCTGGCTTAACAGGTGTCAGGTGTAGCCCTCATACTTTCAGACATACCTTTGCTACTCAATCACTTATAAACGGAGCAGGGGAGTTTGAAGTCCAATCCTTGCTTGGCCATAGTACCTTGACTATGACCAAACGCTATACAGCCAGCCTGAGAAGTGAGTATGCTGTTCAGGAGCACAAGAAGTTTAGCCCCGTGGATAATATGAGACTTTAAATCAATTTTTTATAGATAGATTCGATTCTCTTGCTTGCTAATACACCGTTTGCAATTTTATTCCAAATATATTCAGAAATCTCTTCTATAATACGTAATTCATTTTTACTATTTTTTGTGATTAAGTCTTGAAGAGTTATGGTATGTAGTTCATTACAGTCAATTATTGAAGGAAATTTTAGAATAGGATATTCTTCCGGGCCAATAAACACCAGAGTATCCCTAGAATTATTATTGCAACTTACTACTCTAGAGACATTTTTTGTAATATATACATATATTAATATAGGATCAGATAGAGGGTTTTTGTTTAAGATAATACAGTAATGAGATTTCTCAGGGAATTCGTCTATAGGAAACAAATATACTGCGCCTTGCTTGATTTGAGCTCGAATGATTTCTGGAGGGAGATCCACCACTATATCGACCAGGCAATCTCGATCTTATTGCGCTCCACTATTTGTTCGCGTAGGCACTCTTTATCTTGGTCGCTTAGTTCAAATATCTTATCAATATCTTCTCGAGGATCGTCTAAGAAATCTATTATCTCCATATCAACCCGACGATTTCGCTTAGCTACTTTACTATGTTTTTGCCATTCAGGATAATCATGCGTCATTTCAGCAAGTCTAAATGGCTCTATTTCTCCGAATTTTTGCCAAACATAGTTTATTGCCTCTATATCTGTCTCAGAAAATAAATCCAAATCAGCGCTTTTAATCGAATTATATTCGATAGAGTTTTCACAGCCATTGTCAATTGGATGAATATATTCTCCTGCATATTCTAAATAACTATCGTCTAAATACGCATCAGATTCAGCAATATCACAGGCTAATGATGGCACAGGGCCAAGCTTCATCGCATAATAAGTATCATTTGAGATTAATCGCCCATATTTGCGCAAGTGATATCTATCGGCAAAGTAAATTAGCTTTAAAGCCTTTAATTTGTTTATTCTTCCCCCTGCTTTAATAGCAAGATAGTTCAATACCTGGACAATCTTTTGCATTTTCATGAACTTAATTGGATCATCACAAGTATACCTTCCATTGAAAGCCATTTTTACTCCTACCCTTCTAATGTATGGTATATCATTTGATAGTCAATATTAACATGAAACTTGAAAATAAACAACCATTGTGCTAAACTATATGCTCATTTTTTCAGGTTTTATATATAATAACAATATAAATTTTGTATAGTGGTATTTTAAAAGTTGTTAATGCATAATTCTGCTCCGATTTTGATTGCTTCCTCTACTAACTTAGGCAGTTTCTCATTATTCATACCGCCAACTTCTATAATCCGATTTTGAACTTCAACCCGGAATTCATCAGAGTTAAACCATTGTGCTGCTTCCTGATTCACTTGACTGGCGGCGTGTATAGTACCAGTTGAAACACAGCATAAAGCCGCAGCTGTCAAGAGTACTCCTCTGGCCTGCCTCATAAGGTGATCATATTTACACTTCTTCTGTTTATATCTCAACACCCCGTAGAGTTCTCCAAAGAAGCTATAACCTTCTTCTATTACATTCCACCAGTCTTTGATCTTCCATCTGTGGCGGTGGCTGTCATTACCCGGGGTTCTAATAGTAAGCCAGTCCTGAGCGCAGTATCTCCATATGTCGCTTATACGTTCAGTAAGAGACCAGAAATCATCAACGCTCATTTCCTTGAGAAAGTCACGTCTGCATTGGAATTCAACCCGGGTTACTGCGCTTACACCATCCCAGCCATTGGCTGACCAAAGGGTTTGAAACCACTCTTTTTGTGAGATAACAACTTCCAGGCTTTTATCATATATCCGGCTGATAATTGCACCCTGGCCGAAACGGTAACCAGTATCCCTTTTACCATTCACATAGTGTTCAGCCGGTAAGCTGCCATAGTATTCAGTCTTGCCTCTGGCCCGGGTTACTACGTCATTAGCCAGGTTTATTTGAGGCATATCCATTTGCAGGTCTATACACAGATCACACCGGGAGACTTTATCACCGGTTATAATAGCCCAGGTACTTAGCCAGTGTTTGAGGTCATAGACAACGTTACGTTCATTGAAAGACCAAAGATATTCGGCCCTGAAGGTTACATATAATTCAGGATAGATCCGGCCATTCTCCGGCTTTCTGGCAATACAGATGCTTACATCGGCGTTTTCAAGCACCCATTCATAGCCCTTAGCGCCTCTGGCATGGACTACAAAAGGCTTGCCGTACCAGTCTATACCTGTACCTTTACCACCAAAGAGCTTTTCGCCGGCTTCTTCTTTGGCTTGCTCAAGGATTTTAAAGCTCTCGGGGTCTCTGTATCCTGCTACGTTAAAACCTATTACCAGGCTATCTATTCCAGAACCAATAACTGTATACATTTTGCTGCCTGCCTTTATCCGGGTGTATTCATATGGCGTTTGCGACCTCCCTGTTAGTAGGTGAGGGAGGTCGCCGGTCTTCCCGGCATTTCTTAATCCCTTGATATTTTTAAATTCTTCCCCATTGTTCAGCCATAGCCCTTGCGATTCCAGGATATGTCCTGCTTCGATTCGCCGCTCTGTCACCGTGTTCCTGCAATACATTATGCAAGTAACCTTCTCTGCCGCTGAATTCGGCCATCAGCGGAGGAACACCCTTAAGCCATAAACAAGTTGCTTTCCGTGCGGCATCTCCATAATGATATGGCTGAATGATTTGGTCATAATGAAGACCAATCTGTTTTAATGCGTAGCTGCTGGGTATCGGATTTTCTACAACCAGCCTCTTGCATGGCAAGCCTAAACACCAACGAAAGAATTCAGCAGCTATTTGAAGCTGTTTCCATCTGTCTGGATATCTATGCAGCCACCTTACGCCTGCATTACAAAGGTAAGTGCAGGGCGGATGTGCAATAACCAGGTCGTAATCATGCCAATCATAGTCTCGTATGTCCCCCTGAATATGATTACCCGGTTGTTCAGCCGGTAAAATATCGCAGCTGACGGCGTCATGGCCAAGTGCTTCAAATGCACTGGCAACACGTCTGGATTTTTCACAAAGAACTGCTACCTTCATTTTGCATTCCTTTTTAAACTGTTCCCCCGACCTGAGTTTTCCAGTCTAGCCCTTGGTCAAGGCCTCGCCGCCCTGATCGGCTATCGCCGGATCTGGCGGCTTGTTACACAGCCTTGACTGGCAGGGCAACAGTAAAAACTGTTCAAGTCGGGGGATGTTCATTTTTAATAGACTGTCTGCTTCGTGTCATATAGCTTGAACACTTCAGAGGCCGGTGCGATTTCAAGCAAATAAGGATCTCCGCCAAACCGGCCATCTATGGTATAGATGACTATCCGGTCTCCGGTTATTTCGGGAAGAAGTGACATTATGGTTGCTTCACGGAATATCAGGTCTACGCCCAGGCCTTCGTGCATGGTGTATATAATGAGGTTATCCAGCTTCATGGTCTGCCAAATGTTAACCAGTACCTGGCTTTGCTGCTTACCGGTGTATCCCCGGTGGCTGAACAGCTGATCTGCTTCGTCTATAAGTATCAGCCAGCTTCGCAGCTCTTCTTCTTTCATTCGGGCCAGGAAGTCTATTATTTCCGAGTTGCGCTTCTGCTCTATGCCGTAAGAGGGAATAGAAACGTTAGAGATAACTTTGTCAGGTCTGAAATGGCCAAGTTTTATCTCATTAACAGCCAGGGCTACCATGCTGGCAGTCTTGCCGCAACGCATATAGCCCCGGATTTTTACTACTCCCTCTATCAGGCGGTCAGTTTCCATTTTTTACACCTTGCCGATTCCGAACTGGAAAAAGCCCTGCTTTCGTTTTTCTTCCAGGGCTACCGCTTCATACTTGGCAACTGTGGCCGCCTGATCTCTTACCAGAGTATCAGCTGTATGGGCGTATCTTTCGCATTGGTCTGCAATCTGGTGAAAGCAGGAAATGCCAAGTACCTCAGATGTCATATGACAGAGCTGTAGAGTCCTGGCCAAAGCTACCGGACAGTTGCGGTTAGTGGATGAATATTCCAGCATCTGGCTGGAAACATTTTTATTCCCCAACTGGCTGGGATGAATTCCGATTTTCTCCTGTTCTTCTAAATATGACATTTAACTGCCTCCAGCCGGAGGATTAGTCGGTATATAATCCCCTTCGGGTATTTCCGTGCCGTCAGAAGGGTTGTTTGCCGGATTGTCAGGATAGACCGGATTATCCGGTATGGTCTGTTCAGTGGCAGGCTCATTACTGCTGAGATTGAATATTTTGTCTTTGTTCTGAAGTACGAATAAGCCGCCGACAAAGATAGCCACTACCAGGAGAATGGTCATAAAGTTGATGGACATCTTCTTATTAAGCCCTTTTATCTCCTTGAGGGCGTCTGAAGTAATCTTGCCGTTTACAGCCTGGTCAAACATATTGCCGTCAAACATGGCTTGCCCGGTTACTACGTCATAATCTACCGCCGAGCCAAAGACATGGGCGAATAGGGGTCTGTTCCATAACTGAGGCACCCGGTATTCTTCGTCGTGTTCATGATAAACATGATGCTTGCCATTGAGACGGTATTCAAAATGCACACCCTTGTCTGTTACATCAGTAACCAGCCCTTTTTCCAACAGCCGTCTATCCATATAATTCACCAGTACATAACACCGGTTTGAGGGCCGGAATATTTCCAAATCACGCATTGTCTTCACCTCTTATTAAAATCATCATGGCCCAGACAAAACACCAGGCCATGCCAACCGCTATGCCTATCTTGGCAAACTGGGGTATAGCTTCATTGGGCAGCAGTGACATCAGGAGAAAGCCGCAGGCACTCAGCAGAAGCCAGCTGCCCCTGGCCAGTATTGCCCCGATAAAAAGCACTGCGAATACCACCAGGGTGATTATGAGTCCAATATCTATCATTACTCTGTACCTCTCAGCAGCTTAAGTACGATATAAACCAGGATATAGCCGATAGGAGTAAAGAGTATGATGTTAAACAAAACGGGCACGCCTTCCAGCTGGAAGGTTACAGCGCCCCACAGGAAGGCTACGCTGTCTCCTATCTTGGTAAAGGCATCGACTATACCCGTTGGCTGTTCTATGGGTACTCCGCCAGTGTAAGAGCCGACTCCGCCAATGCCGAAGTGAGCGCCCACCAGACTAAGCAGCATAACCAGCAGTACGGATAAAATCAGCAGCCCGTTATTGCTGAACATTACCCGTCACCACCCATCAGCCGCTTGCCGCTTCCCATCTGCCAGACTACAAAAGCACCCAGGGCAGCCAGTAAAAGCACCAGCCAGATATCTATCCACTGCATGGCAATAAACGCCCCCACAACTAACAGAGGGGTTACAATAGCCATTATACGTACTTTCCAGCACAGAGCTATGGAAGCAGCTACGCAGGTAAGCATAATAAGCCAGCGGACACCGCTATCCTGCTCCCCGATTTTACCTATCGTATCGGGTATTATTTGGAGTAAGTCACCGATAGTGGGAGTTTCCGGCGGCGGTACATAGAAAGCCCCGTTTACATAAGTAACTATGATATAGGGCTCTATCTTTACCGTATCTTCGCCCAGTGTTATATCCGAACAGCCGGGGCTTACCCATTCGTCAATATAAGCTTCCCCCGGATTCCAGAGTACATTATTGCTACTGTCATAAGAGGGATAGCCCAGCATGGCATCTTCCAGTATTACCCCGATGCGTAAATTGTCATTGTCATCTAAATAGGGGGTAAGCCAGGAGACTTGATTAGCCGAATCCCATTCTGTGGGTACTAAATCCCAGCTGTGCAGGCCGTTTGCCCCTTTATCCGCATCCGTTTGACCTGCCGGGTAATACTGGGTTGAGTTATAGGCATTGGCCATAAACCAGCGCCCGTCAGTCTGGCTTTCCAGATTTGCCGGGTTAAATACCAGTACCGCTTTGGTCTTATGGTAGATAGTGCCGCCCTGATGCAGGACTACCTCAATACTGCGTATCTTGGAGTTATCCAGCAGCCCTTCAAGGTTGAAGTACAGAATATTCCGGTAGTAATCATCTAAAGACATCAAACCGGTCATTCTGGTCACGCTGAAATACAGGTCAGCAGTTGTCTCATAAACTGTACTGCCATCAGTGGTCATTACAGCGCCACCGCTGTAAGGGTTATTGGTGGCACAATAAAACTTGTAGTAGTTTGAGGATGTGCCTGTACTGCACTGGCCAACTACCACATATTTAAGCCCTTGTTCTATGGGCAGATTGCTCATAGCCCAGGTGTAATTGGTAGTAGAGGTGCTTATTTGTGCCTGAGGTATTACTACACTGCCTATAAGCGCCCCTAATGATGTAGGCGTATTATAGGAATACAGCTTTAGTGTCAGGTCGCCCGGTGTGCCTGTTTTAGACACCTTGAATGTTATATATTGCAGTCCGCCCGAACCTAAAGCAGTAAACGACTGTCCTCTGATATATTGCCCGTATATCATGACGCTGTCTGAGGTGCTGGCCACATTCTGGGCATCAGTTACACTGCCGGCTGTAGAGCAGGTATAGCCGTTATAAAAGGTGCTGCCCCCGTCACCCAGCATTATTGAACTGGCTATTGAGGTCTGAAAAGGGTTGCCGGATACGGCCAAATCAGACCAGGTAAGGTTTAAGTTATCTGCATAATATTCATAGGCCGAGGTTGCTGTAAACGTCTTGGTTTGCAGCGTTTCGGCAGCAGATACCGTACCGGGCAGCATAGCAACCAGCATTACCGCCAGGCTGGATATTACCCTGATTATTCGTTTAATGTTTGTCTTCATTCCATTTGTCCTTTCTGTATTAATCTAACTATCTCTGCCCTGAAAACTACCTTATCGCCTTCAGGGCAGGGGAGAGAGATTAGTCGTTTTTGAACAGGTTTACAGCCGCCATGATGATACCGGCGCCGCCGCCCAGAGGAATAGCCCAGACAAGCAGGTCCATAATGGTTTTAACCATTTCGCTGGAACTGACATCGGCCTGAATGGTAGCATTGGCACTTACCAACGCCGGGGTGAGGGCCATCAGGAAGAAGGCCGCCATGAACAGCATTATCAGGCCGCCTACATTTACGTTCCCAACCTGATTACAAGCCAGGCTGGTAATGAAGCTTTTGGCACGGCCCTGCAATACTTCTACCCGGGCAGGGTCAGGGATGATTACGTGTTTTATCATTGAAAACAATTTGCCCATTTTCTTTTTCACCACCTTTCTTTTGCGTATATCTCAAAGCTGCGCAGGCTTTAAAACCTAGTGTTTGCCGGCTTTTTCCTTGTTGTTGCTTTCAGCCAGCAGCTGGCGTTCGCCGGTATCAAGTTCTATCTGGATATCTTCGGCCGTCAGGGAGTCATACTTTTTGCCTTTGTATTCACTGGTTTCTTCTATCCCTTCCAGGTATACGAACTGGCCTTTTTTAAGTTCTTTGTAACTGTTTTCGGCTAAAGTTCCCCAGCATTTAATGTTCTTCCAGGTAGAGGCTACAGTTTCCTCTTTCTTTTCCTTGTCCCAGTAACCGCCGTAACTTACCGAGAACCTGGTTACGGCTTTGCCGGTGGGTGTATAGGTCATTACCGGTTCTTTGGTTACCCTTGCCCTGTGGATTTTCATCTCACAATAAGATTTGCGTTCATACTTCTGGTCCATGTGTTTTCCTTTCGTTTTTAAAAGTTAAGCCGTACCACTTACGCAGTACGGCTTGCCCACATCAGCTTTAGCTCCTTTAATGAATAACCGCCGGTAGCCACTCCTTTGTTATTTTCTATATTTGAAGCTTTCGCTTTGCGGTCTCGTATCTCCTGAAGGGTAGGCAGCCGGGGTCTACCCCCAAGCTTGCCCAGTTCCTTCATATGTTCCCGGCCATATAGGGCTACTGTTTTAAGTCCACCCAGGCGGCCAGCCTCTTTATTTGTTAGTTTGTGTCTCATCTAGCACCTAATGTTAAAAATACAACAGAATTGCCTATAATGTAACCGAATACTGTTTTAAATACAACAGTGAATACGGTTAAATAGACGTAAATACAACACTAATTTAGTCTCAATACCTCTCCATATCTTTAAAATTCACAACGATACTGTTACAATTGCCACAGTTGAGGTAAAAGATGTCTAATTTAGGGATAATAATTAAAGAGTTGAGAGAACGCCGGGGGTGGCCTCAGACTGAATTAGCTGATAGAGCTGGTATTTCCCGGTCTAGTCTGGCCACAATTGAAATTGGCCGTTCTGTGCCGAAGGTAGAGACTTCAATAAAGATTGCCAAAGTTTTCGGCATGACTGTTGAAGAACTCTATTCAAAAGCTGGATTTGAAACAGGTAAAGCCTTTACTGAAACTCCTGAAGATATCCTGGAACGCCTAAGATTGGCTTCGCCCATAGCCGTACCAGTTTACACAGATTTCGTTATTCATGCCGGTGATAATGTTGAAGCCCCGATTGAATATATCTACCTGGCACGGCCTAAAGCCACTGGCAAGAATATAGAGGCTTACCTTATAAAAGGGCAGTGCATGGAGCCGGATATCCGGGACGGGGATATTGCCATTGTTGACCGCGACACAGTCCCGGAAAAAGGTAATATAATCCTCTGCCTGATAAACAATGAGATTGTTATCGGCCGCTACCTTATGGATAAAGAAGGCAAGCCTTATATTCAGAATGGTCACGGCAAACATGACCTTAAAGAGTGCCAGGCTACAGCCGTAGTTATTAATATATCGAGAAATATGAGATAAATAGGATTATTAAATGACCAATTCTAGAAGTGATAATAGGGAATACTCAGCAACAAGTCTAGCTAAAGAGCTCAATATCACGCCTCAAGATACGTTTAATAATCTTCAAACACTTGGTTTTATAGTAAGAAAAGATAGCACCTGGGAATTAACGCCTTTAGGTATTTCTAAAGGTGGAATATATAAGAATAGTGAAAAATTTGGCCGCTATATTTCTTGGCCAGAATCTGTCAAAGACTTTTTATCAGATGATAAACTAGGACAAAGCAATTCAGATATTACTTCCACAATTATAGGTAAACATTTCAATGTCCCTGTTACAAGAGTCAATTCTATCCTTTCAGAATTAGGTTGGATAAAAAAGCATCCCGTAATGGGTTGGGAAATCACTGCTCAAGGTAAACGCTTTGGGGGTGTGCAGCATAAATTCAGTGCTACCGGTGCCCCTTTTGTTAAATGGCCAAATGAAATTCTCAATAATAAAATACTTATTATGAACGTTGAAGAGACGCAAGGCCAAGTGAGTAAAGTAGGTAGCGATAATAATCATTCCACAGATGACCAGGGCTTTAGAGAAAAATTTAAGGCGGAATTCAGAGTTAAAGATGGGCATTATGTTCGTTCAAAATCTGAAATGATTATTGATAACTGGTTATACGATTCTAAAATAATTCATGCCTATGAAAGAAAACTTCCAATAGAGGAAGATCTTTATTGTGACTTCTATATTCCTACAGAAAAAGTCTATATAGAATATTGGGGATCAGAAGAAGCCGCCTATTTGAACAGAAAGAAGAAAAAACTTGAAGTTTATAATAAATATAACTTTAGGTTAATTGAATTGACTGAAAAAGATATAGCCAATATTGATGATGTATTGCCTGCCAAGTTACTGGATTATGGTATTGCGGTTGAATAGGGTTTTCAACTATTTCATGCAAAGGAATGGTTATTGTTTTGACATCTAATAGTGTTATAAATTTAGATTCTGAAATAGTATATGGAATAACAGCTCGCCAGATTGAATTTTATAAAGAGGCTGCGGTAGTTTGTTTTTATAAACAAGATCACACTAGTGGTGTTAAGATGGAATTTTCGGGTATTTTTAATGGAGAATATATATTAGTATGGAATAATTTTCCACGAGATTCCGAGCATTCTTGGAAAGATTTACAAGAGGCTATAGAATATGGGGCATGTGCAATTGCTTGCATTATGATTACAAAAATTACTCCGTTTAATTATATTGAGCGTTCTCAAAAGGGAACAGGTTTTGATTTTTTTATTGGAAATACTTCTGATGAAACTTTAATTTTTAATAATAAGGTGAAATTGGAAGTATCAGGAATACTGAGCGGAGATGACACAGATATTAATAATAGAGTTAAACTCAAAACAAATCAGATAAATAAATATGATAATAATTCAGGGTATGTGTTCGTTGTTGAATTTAGTAAGCCAAAGTCGTGCATAAAAGAAGTATGAATACGATAAAAGAACTTCATCAACATGCTATGGAACTTGCCGATAAAGCCGTATTTGAACGTATAAATGGCAATGTAGAGGCATCTATAGATTATTATAAACAAGCTTGTGAATACGAAAAACAAGCGGCTAATTCTATATCTAAAGACGCGCAAAATGAACCCACGAGATCAATTCTGTTTCGTAGTGCCGCTTCACTGGCTATTAAAGCAAATGATAAAGCTGTTGCTGAAAACTTAGTTTTTAATGGATTAGCAGGTTTCCCCCCAGATGATATAAAGGCTGAATTATTAGAATTATTCGACCAGATTGATTTTGAAAGGCATCTAGATGCGAAAGGGATTGTTTTAAATTCAAATGACTGTTTAATTACTTTTGACGGTAATGCCATCGGGCCAGGAACTACACCTGGTACTATATTAATTAAAAAACTCCAGAGTTTTCAAAAATTATTATCTCGTACTGTTGAAAGGAAGCTCGGTCATCCTTTCAGAGAATTTGGAACACTTCCTAAAATCATACAAGACTACGATTTATATATTACAGCTAGTAGATCTGGTAGTTTTAAATTAGCTTTGAGAGTATCAAATCCTAAAGCGAGACCTTTACCAGGATTTGGAATTGAGTTTATTGAGCCAGATTTAATTGTTGAAGAAATCATGGATTGTCTTGATGTTTATAATAGAGGAGATTCTAAAGAACTACTGAATAGGATTACTGATGAAGCATACTATAGGAATTTTGTTAGCATAGCTAAGAACTTATCCCCAGATGGAGAAGATGTAACGAGTGTAATATTTGAAGCGAATAAAAACAATAATAAAAAGCTGGTAGTGCTAAAAACTCCTAGAACTCAAATAAAATTCCCAATGTTAAAGACTGCAGATTCAGATAAGATCGAATCAATTGAAGTAACTGGATATCTCAATTCTGCGAATAAGATCCGAGATAATTATATTATAATAGTAGATTCGAATGAGAAAGAATTAGGTAAATTTGAAGTTCCCAAGGGTATAATGGATGATATCGTAAAACCTTTGTGGGGTTCTTTTGTAAATGTGATTGGGCATAAAATAGGTGCCAATAAATATTTAGACGAAATAAAAGAAGTGCCTGAAAACTATTAAGAATAACAGCTTCTATTTTTTATAAAGGAGTTAGTGCATTGGTTGCTTAACGCTTTTATAGCTGGCAGTCAAAAGGTAGAGGGTTCGAATCCCTCCGGCTCCACTTAGCTTTAATTTTAATGACCTAGGGTAACAATAGGCAGAACTTTTACGTATAAATCATGATAAATATCTTCGGGGGGAGCTAGCTCCCCCCGAAGATATGTTTTTCTACTTAGACTAAGACTGTTTTGCTTTCCTCGCGACTAACTGCCATGCAACCAATAAGAGTATTAGGGCTGGCACACCTATTATCGCAAACCCGACCCAAGCGGCAAAGGGAAAAAGCTCTGTCATGGCTCCGAATAAGTGCTGAATAGCGAGGAGCAGTAAGGCTAAGCCTGCTATTCCTATCAACCATTCATACCAGCTTGCCTTTATGTTTCGCTTACGTAACCAAGAGATACCTCCAAACAGACTCGCTGTAACAATAGCGCCAACCAATATGACAGGAATATAATATGCCATGTTTTTCTACTACCTCCGTTAGTAATTATTGCTAAAGCATTAATTTAGAATTGGCCCCGTAGACAAACCAGGAATTTGGGTCATTCCACCATGATTCTGGATCCTTATCCTGTTTCCCATAATGTAATAAGCCTTCCATCTCGCGGAAGAAACTATTAAAAATTGGGGTCGTAGAAGAAGTAGCTTTCACCACACTGTGCAGGAAACTCGAATCTGGGAGAGTATTAAAGGGACAGGAAAACTTGCAACTGCAGCATCCCTGGCATTTACGCATATCCAATCTCCAGCCTTTATATCCAGGGATATTCCACATTACCTGCGAACCGCCTTCCTGAATATCATCACCCCAATTCTGTCCACTGGCATTATCCCAATTTCGTTGGATATCTCTTGGAGGAATAGCACCTACAGGGCAATTTTCTGAACAGATGCCACAGGTTTCACAGAATTTGGTTACACCGCCATCAGTTGGAGGTGTATATGCCTGAGGCAAATCAGTATATACAATCATATGGGTCCTTAAGTTACAGCCGTAAATCGGCGAAACAAACATACTGCCCATGCGAGCATGCTCTCCAACGCCGGATAATTGAGCCCACGCCGCTGCCGGCTGAAGTGTATGGCTATAGAAACAATGATAACCTATACCGCGAATAAATTGCTCGAAGAAAACCTTAGCCATCTGAGTTCGGCTATAAGATATTGTCTCCACATGGGCACCTACATTTACAAGCCGAGACCCGGTTAGGACTGAAGGGGATCGGCGACCCAATTCGGTAGTTCCCATATTGTTTGTAACTACCACATACCTGTGTGAAGATGGTAAGTACTGGATCTTTTCCGTTTCAGAATAATAAGTTTCAGTAATATTATCATCCCACACATATTCAGGGTAATGATTCTGATAGAAAAAATTCTTAGTTTTTGTATTTAACTCTGCGCAACCAACTGCTGGTCCCATACCAATAAATGTTAAGGCAGCCCTAACCATACGTTGGTTTTCTTCCGGCGTTCCTTCCCAACGGGGTACACCCAGCTCTTCAGGAGTTGGTGCCTTGACTATTCGCTTTAGTGCGCTCCCGTTAAAGAGGTTTCCTTCAAGTGCTGCATCCGTAAATGGAGACCCGATACCAGCTGAGGAACAGGCATTAGCAAAAGCATAATCTCTGGTAGATGGCCTATAATCCGGCCAGAGCTCCTTTGTTTTGGCATCTACGGCTTTATCAAATGCGGCTGCATTGAAACTGGGTATAGCTGCTTCTTTAGCTGCATTGTTCCATGTGGGACTAAAACCAGGCACCAAAGCACCTAGACGCGGCTTTAAAAGGTCCCAGTCAAGCTCTATGCCTATATCCCCATACTCTCTATTCTTTACATACCAAGGTTGTTTTAATGTTGCCGACGGCGAAGAAATTAGCTCATCTAAGTCATGAAATACGGGGGTGCTGACTGCTGCAGCTCCAAGCCCCACAGTTCCAAGTCCCAGTGCTTTCATAAAATCACGTCTTCCCATGATACTATGGAATCTCGACATCTAAACCTCCTTATGTGTCATAATTTTTCAGGTGATATTTAGCTTAAGTTATTACGTTTCATACCTCCTTATAAAAACATTTAATAGCTCTACAAGCACTGATTTACGCTGGTTGAATTGGAAATACTGGGGATTTCTACTGTTTCCATGATTTGTAGAAACCAATATCCATCTTTCAAGAGTGCCTCGCTTTTAATTATTTCCATACGATTTTTAAAAATTGGACCATCAATAATAGTCGTGTGGTATATGCCTGCTTTTTTATGAGGACTGAGATTTATGACATCGCTTAAGCTGTTAATCTGTTCCAAAAAACCACGATCAATTTTCCGACCTAACCACTGCTTACCGAATACATCCGCTCTGACAGTAACTGTAATAGCTTCAAATCCTAAGTCGACAAGTTGTTTTATTATTTCATCCTCGTTCAAATCATCCAGCGGGAAATATGGAGTTACATTAACTTCCTGGCAAACTCTGCCAATCCATGAGTGCTCAACATCACCATTCCCAAAAACAGCTCCGCTTATTCCTTGTTCCCTAAAATCGCAACATAGTTTTTTAAGATCTGACTCGTACTTTTCGCCATTAGTTCGAAGCTGTATTATCGGTACACCTATTGAATGTGCCTGTGCCTGCAGGAAACTAGTTGGCAATCCATGTGTACAAGAATATTTACCATCTTGATTAGTTATATTTACTAAGCAACTCACTTCTAAACCATTTTCCAGTGCTTTGTAGTAGGATAAACAACTATCCTTGCCGCCACTCCAGGACACAAAAACTTTATTCATCAGTATCTCCCTGAATATTTGCTAAACGTATTTCTGAAAAATAATTGCTTACGAGTTCTAGCCCTTCTTCAGTTTTTGACAATGACTGTAATTGCCTGCTACCCTCACGATAGCAAATGGCACCTTTAAGCCCTTCTTTATAAGCCAATATAAATATGTTAGCCACATCTTCCTTAGTCGCATCTTTAGGTAGGTTAATCATCTTTGAAACTCCGTTATCCACATACCTTTGGAAAACTCCCTGCATTTTTACGTGCAATTCAGGTTCAATTTCGTGTGTAGTTACAAATAATCGGCTTATACTATCCGGAATAATTCTGTTATCTTTCCATCCATTACCTGCAACGATTTGCAGCAATAAATCTTGTGAATAGAAGTTTTCCTTTTTCGCAATCTCTGCAAAACACGGGTTTATCTCAAGTAAATGTTCACCTTCAAGAATATTACGAACAAATACCATGGCGTAGTTCGGTTCTATGCTATGAGAACAACCTGCTATTAGGCTAATGGTCCCTGTAGGAGCAATGGTATTGCAAGTGGCATTCCTTAATGGGCAACTCCCTGAAATATCATATTTGCTTCCCTTAAATGCTGGAAAGGCTCCCCGGTCCTTGGCCAATAACTCAGAAGTTCTAACCGTTTCTTTTCTAATAAAAGACATGATATTATCTGCAAATTTAATAGCTTCCTCAGAGTTGTATGGAATACCTATTTTTATCAGCATGTCAGCAAATCCCATTACGCCCAGGCCAATTTTTCTAGTCTTCTTAGTAATTTCCTCAACTTGGGATAAGGGATATGTAGTAACATCTATGGCATTGTCCAAGAAATTTACAGCGGCAGTTACTGTTTGTGATAATTTGGTGTAGTCAATTTCCAAAGTCCCGTGGATATTTTTAAGCATTTTGGTTAGATTAATAGAACCAAGAATACAAGCCTCGTAAGGTAGCAATGGTTGTTCCCCGCAACCACTAACACTCTCAATCTTGCCTAAATTAGGGGTTGGATTATCCAGATTGATGCGATCAATGAAAATAATGCCAGGGTCACCAGTCTTCCATGATTGCATAGATATCTTGTTAAAAACTTCTTTTGCTTTAAGTTTTCCAACCACTGTTCCAGTGCATGGATTTACCAAGCTATAATAATTATTATTTTCTAACGCCTGCATAAATTCATCTGTAATGGCTACAGCAAGACAAAAGTTTGTCAGCGAAAGAGGGTTATCTTTGGCTCTTATAAATTCAAGAATGTCTGGATGATCTACTCTAAGCACACCCATATTGCATCCGCGGCGAACACCTCCCTGCTTAATGACATCCGTTACCGCAGAGAAAATGTCAATGAAAGGAACAGGCCCATTGCTTATAGAATCGGAGCCCAAAATATTACTTGCGGGTCTTAACTTAGAGAATGAAAATCCAGTGCCGCCACCGCTCTTATGAATAATGGCCGAATCTCTAACGGCACTAAAAACTCCTTTAACAGAATCTGTAATAGGAACAACAAAACAGGACAATAGCTGTTTTGTTCTGGTACCTGCGTTTAACAGCACAGGAGAATTGGGAAGAAATTCGAGATTGCTCATCATGTTAAAAAATTCTTCCTCTTTGGCCGCCAGATCTGCTTCTGGATTATAGATAAGCTCGCCAGCAGCTATTGCTCTGGCTACGCGACGGAACATATCTGCAGGCGTTTCAGTAATATTCCCCAAGTTGTCTCTTAACAAATACCTTTGTTCTAAAACTCTCAGGGCATTACTCGTTAGACTTGTGCCTGGGCATAGAGGAGGCATTACTTCTGCATCCCGTAAAACCATAAAATAATCTATCCCTTCTAACGTTAATTCGGATTACTAACAGCATTTGACGTAATGCCGGATGTTATTGCCATTTTTATGCGTTTAAATACTTTTCATTCTGTCAAACAGGCTATTCGATTCGTCTTATAGCTTATTTGGCATTGAGTTTTTTGCTTTGAAGACTTACATTCGTAATATGCGACATAAATGCACATGGAAGGAATATGCTAATTACTAGGATTTATTTTAGTATACGAGTATAAAATAGAGGTAAAATGTAGAAGAAAGTAATGATTTTTTGTTAAGCTTACTGTATCAATATAGATACGATGGTATGACAATTTTTTAATAATAGAGAAAATGATCTAGCTTAGTTGGCTATTGGTGATTGGTATTTTTTATTGCGAACTATGATTCATATAACGCATAACCTATGCCCACAATAGTACGAATTAATCTTGGTTTATCGGGATCTGCTTCGAGTTTTCTGCGTAATCTTCGTATATATACCCTAAGGCAACACCTTGCCGTATCAAGCTCATCACCCCATATTTCATTCGCTAAGCTAGAATAAGTAACCGGATGCTTGAATTCATCCATCAGCTTACCTAATATCTGGCATTCAGTATGGGTCAAGGATATATTTCTACGATTGTATTTTAAGCTGAGTTTAGATGTTTCCAGATAAAATGGACCGGCACTTAAGCTAATATCATTATTATTTTTTTGTCGATTACGAATGATAGCCCTTGTACGCGCAATCAACTCAAGTGGTCGTACTGGTTTAACCAAATATTCATCAGCCCCCAGCATTAGTGCTTTAATGATAGAAGATTCATCATGAATCAAGGTCAATATAATAATGGGAATATGTGAAAAAAGCCTTACTTGCTTAATTAGCTGAAAACCATCCATATCATTGAGTGTTAATTCGCTTATTAGTAAATCAGGGAATTGATTTTCTAGCATATCCAGAGCTTCATTCCCAGTGTCGACAGATAGTACGCTATCTTCCGGATTTGATGCTTTAAGGGATAGCTTGAAATATTCAGTAGCATTTTGATCAGGATCAACAACAACTAACTTCATATCTATATATCTCCCCATACATAAACATATTTTAAGACGAGATTTATGATATTGCGGCTGTGTACAATTGGAAATTCTAATAAAAAAAGAGGGGGAAACTAGCTTCCCCCTCTTTTCGCATGACTTTTGCAGTCCAAATTACAGTTATTTGGCTCTTCTAATTACCAATTGCCATGTAAGTGCAAGCAATATTACCGCTGGCAAACCAGTAACCAGAAGGAACAGATAAGCAGCCTTTGGCTCTAGTTCGGTGAAGCTTCCCAGAAAATTCTGCAATGTGAATACGAGCAAAAACAGACCGATTATTCCGATTACCCATTCATACCAATTCAAGGCTAATCCTTTATTCTTAGTCCAATTAACTAGCCAATAGGATAATATACCCAAGACAAAACCAATGATTATCCACATATAAATATCTCCTTAAATATTTGTTTAAAATCTAGTAACGTCTAAGATTGCCCGGTCGGTCTTCATCCCACCATGAGTCTATATCATCTCGCATCCCATACCCGAAGAAATCATCCATATTGCGGAAAAATCCGTTAAATAAAGGAGTGCTTGCCACAGTGGCCTTAACAATCTCATGGACAGATGCATTATCAAATTTTGTGAAAACACAAGAACCTTGGCATATACCACAGCCAAATGTATCACCCTGTAACCAGTACTTAAAACATGATGAATAGTTATTCTTGAAACCTTTTATGCCAGGATTATTCCAAGGACCTGTCACGCAATCCCAAGAAGGTTCAGAATCTTTGTTTATTGAAGATGAGGGACAAGCTTCAGCACATTTCTTACAGGTTTGGCAAAATTTAAACATACCCGCATCTATAGGCTTTGTAGGTTCTAACGGTAAATCAGTAAAGACAACAGTTGACTGTCTTACTGTTGCGCCATATTCCGGTGATAACATAAAACTGGCACGGGAAGATTCACCGAGTCCACTGACAACTCCAAACCCAGTAACCATTGCGTTGAAAGTATTTCCAGCTAACCCCTGATAGCCGAGGCCCTTCAAGAATTGCTGGGTGAAGCCTTCCATGATAATGAGATCAGAGTATCCTCTAGCAAACCCGGCGACTCCTAAGGGAGTAGTAGTGCGTCTTGAAAGTTCATTAGATTGTGCAACCGTATAGACTATAGCCCATTTACATTTGTTAGGAATAACTACTTTAGTAGTAGTCTCGTAACCTTTATCTACATCTTCAAACACTATTTCCCTGGCACCGGAGCGCAAGATCGGTGTAGACATTTTGCCGTAAGACAATATAAGCTTTTTGGTTCTCTCATCAAGCGGCAGGAAAGCCACCTGCCAAGCACCCAGATGTTTTAAAGCGGCACGAAGTGTTTTACTATTTTCCTCAGGGGTGGCTTCCCATTTGGGTAGGGCAGCCCATCTCTCATCAGATTCAAATTCTCTATAGAACAACGCATTCATTACTGGGCCTGTCCAATTGCTATAGGTTAGACTGCCGCCTTGATAAAGCCAACAAGTTTGACTAAGGGATCTATCCCGCATCCGATATCCAGGTTTATTATCTAATGTGCCTTGATCCCAACGGTCCATTTGTGCTGCTTGTAATTGCTGTGACTCTAGTGGGTCAATAACAATAGATTTGCGTACATCGTATCGTTCAAGCTTATCCCAGTCAACCTCCATTGTAGGTTCATCTGTTTGCTTGACATACCAAGGGCGCTTCCATGTTGCAGACGCACTGCTTGAGACTTCATCCAGATCATGAAAAACAGGACTAGCAGCACTTGCTACTCCAACACTCGCACCTGTCAGACCCAGCGCTTTCATAAAATCTCGGCGTGAAATGGTAGAATGAAATCCAGACATAACTCCTCCTCCTGATTATTTCTTAAACGATATCAGATAGAGGATTACATTCTGCTAACTTATAATGCCGAATACATTACAAAATGGTAATACGATTTAGTAATTCTTCGGTATATAATATATTTTAGTTATACTTGCAGATATTTTATACCCACCAATCGAATATAAGCGCTGAATAAAAATAACTGCAAACCCAACAATTTTTAGGGATAACTTTTTGTTAGGTCCATACTCTGAGGATATTTGACACAAAGGCTGTGCCTTAGTTAGTTCATATAAGAATAAACTTAAAACCATTGCGAGTGTGTTTGTGATGAAAATTGGAAATCGTAAAGATAAGCAAAAAGATCCCTTCCGATACTTTTTTGATCATTGTATTGATGGATTGGCAATAGTTGATTGCTCTTGTGTACCAATTGAATCAGGGAAATACCTATTGGTGAATAAAAGTTTATGCAAAATGTTAGGATATACTAAAGCAGAACTCCTAAAAATGTCACCTGCCGAAATAGCGGCACCTGACCAAATGCCAAAGCATATTGAACGTGTAAAAACCCTGAACTCAAACTCAAAACTGTGTTTTGAAACAGTCTACATCACGAAATTTGGTGAAAGATATCCGACAGAGTTAACCGTAAGTCTGAGTGAATATAACAAAAAAGTTTCTGCTTTCAGCGTGTATCGGAATATCAGCGAAAGAAAAGCCCTGGAAAATCACTTAAAGCAGCAATACAACGAAGCCAAACAAAGGCTTCAAACTAATAAGGCATTTGTCAGAGGCATGATACATGAATTGAAAACACCCATAACATCTCTGTTGGGGCTTAGCGAAATCCTCTCAAAATCTTTAGTTAACGATCCCAAATTAAAGGTGTTAGCAAAGAATTGTTTACTAAGTACAAAAAAACTCGATAAAAGGATTTCGGATTTAATAGATCTCGTCAAAGGTGAGATCGGAATACTTCAAATTAAACCAAAAGCTGTTGATATATCTGGTCTATTGCAAGATATTGTTTCCCAGAGGCAACTTGAAGCGAAGAAACATGGTCTTGAAATCGGATTGGAAATAAAATCCGCCCCCAGCATTTTATGGGCAGATGAAGACCGATTGATACAAATAATTGATAATTTGCTTAGCAATTCAATAAAATTCACTAAACCCAACGGACAAATACTAATAACAAGTGATGTTATTGGCACTACAGAAATAATCACGGTTGAGGATAATGGTTGCGGTATCCCTATGAAAGATCAAAAGGTAATTTTTGAACCATACAGTGTTAATCTGCGGAGTAAAGATAATCTCAGCGGGTTTGGAATGGGTTTATCTCTGACAAAAATGCTAGTTAATCTACATGGTGGTACGATTTCTCTTTCAAGCAGAGTCCATAAAGGTACCCGCGTTTCATTCACGTTACCATTTCAAGTAGGATAGATGTATGAAAGTACTTTTAGTAGAAGATGATTCCGGGATTATCGAATACATTTGCTTTGCTTTTGGCATAGGCTGGCCTAATTGTCAGATTATAACAACCAGCACAGGAGAACAGGCTATAGACTTAGCAGAACAAGAAACTCCCGATATTGTAATATTGGACATAGGGCTACCAGATATTTCTGGGTTCGATGTCATAAAAGAAATCAGGAAATTTTCCGATGTCCCCATTCTCATAACATCTGTGCGAGACAGTGAGCAGGATATTGTGAAAGGCATTCAGCTTGGAGCAGATGAATATGTTGTAAAACCGTTCGGCCAGCTCGAACTTATTGCTCGTGTTAAGGCACTTATACGCAGAAACTCACATAATCTTAGGTCTCCGATCGTAAAGGGGGCACTCTCTTTCAATCCGATATCTGGTGAGTTATTTAATAAATCAAGAAGGATTATTTTAACTAAAACGGAAAGTATCATTATAGGAATTCTCCTTAAGAATTCACCAGAGCTAGCCACTTTTTCAGAGCTTTCAGAGGCAATTTGGGGAGAAGAATACGATGGTGCAATTGAAGCATTGAGGGTTTACATTAATCGTTTACGCTCAAAGATCGAAACAGACCATCAAAATCCTGTCGTTATTGTCACAAAACTTGGCAAAGGTTATTGCCTTGAAAATGTTTCTTCAAAAATCTAGTCTCGTAACAAGCTCTATTCTATTAATAAATTCGCTTTTACTTGGCTAATGACGCTGCAGATTTATGCTAAAAGTTAAATCAAATTCTTTAAGCGTTCCGCCTACTGCCACCTCAGCTCCACCATAAAGCTAAAAAGCAGTCCGGTAGCTCGAAATGGCGCATGAATGACCGTTTGTCTACTCAAAAATCCCACGATTGCTCCAATATAGCGAGCTACCTGTTAACTGCCGAAAATAATCTCGAAAAGAGCCTTGCCTCATTCCTTTTGGTCTGCAAGGTGGGGCAGTTAAGCCTGGCAACAATCCACAATTACAGCTACATGGTGGGCAGATTTATTGCCTTTTGCTCACGAAATGGCGTTACTAAACCCCCTCAGATAACCCAGCTGATAGTCTGTTTATTTATTCAGGAACTCCAAGAGACTAATTCGGCACAATCAGTCCTGGACTACTTCAAACAGGTGAGAAGGTTTATAAACTGGTTAATAGAAAATGACCAGATAACCACTTACCCGTTAAAGAATATCCGCTTGCCTAAAGTGCCTAGAAAAATAATCCAGCCGTTCAATAAAGAACAATGCCAGGTGTTATTAGATCTGGTATCAATGGACACCTTTGAAGCTTGAAGAAACAAGGTAAATTGTTCCTGCCGGTTGATAGGGCTGTAACAGTGCGTTTTGGTAATTACTGCAGGTAAGAACGGAGCAGGGATAAGCAGTGTAGCCTTGTATTAAAATCACTGGCGGTAATACAAAGGGACATTGCCCGACTACAGACAGCGAGGTATATGAACGGGCGGTATTTGGGATTAGGCCCGTTCATATACCCCATTTGTTTAGAAACAAGCGTTTAACTGTTCTGCAGTACAGAATACTCCGAAGCAGATAAAGTCAGACTACTTGTTTTTGCGTTTTTCTATTTCCTCTTCTACTTCTTTAGCTCCATCAGCGTAGAAAGATTCTTCGTCGGGGGCAAGCTCCTTCAGAAGCCTGAGGAATTCACCTGCGTGTACTTTTTCTTCATTGGCAATATCTCTGAGTACTTCTATAGCCAGCCTGTTTGTTGTAGATTCGGCTAACTGCATGTATAGCTGGATAGCTTCATATTCGGCTGCTACCATAAACCTTATCGCACGGATAAGTTCTTCATTACTCAGTGGCTGGCTTTTGGCCATGCCGGAAAAGGGTGATCCAAACTCTGGCATTGTATCCCTCCTGACCCAATATTTTTGTCACTATTTAATTATAATATATTTTTTGTTCTTAAGGGGATGCCTCTTTGGATTTCACGCTGTCTTTGGGGGTAAGAAATAGTTTCAATCGGTGTGATGTTTCGGGAAGGGGGATGGCGGGTAACGAGAAATAGGGTATACCTGAATAGCTATAGCTGTTTAGGTATCTGCTATGTTTCTGGCCTTTTCCAAATCTTCCGGGCGGTTGATATTGAAAAAACTGCGGTGTTCAGGGTCGAAGCCGTTTATCTCGTCTTCTTCGATATAGCGTGTTTTCAGGCAGGCAAGTAGGTCACTTACCGCAGATTTGCCCTCTTTTATCAGGCGAAGGGCTTTTTCGCCGGCTGATTTAGAGTAGATTGCATGGAGAGGTTCAGGCTTTTGCCCGAGTCTGGGTACGACAGCCTCAAAACCTGTTATCTGGTCTTTCATGTACTCAAGCAGCGGGCGGTTGATAAAGGGCATATCACAGGCTATTACCAGATTAAACGGGGATTTTGATGCCGTAAGGCCGCTGTAGATACCGGCCAGAGGCCCTTTTCCCGGCAGTATATCTTGTATTATTCTTACACCAGGTGGTGGCTTTATTTTTTCACCTGCTTGGCCGTAAGCGGTAACCACCAGAATTTCACGCCCGTAACCGCTAAGGTTAGATACAGCCCGTTCCAGCAGTGTTTGTGAATTTAAGGTGGCGGTAACTTTATTGCTGCCTAAGCGGGTGCTTTTGCCGCCTGCCAGTATAATGCAGCTGATATCAGTTTGGTCAGGCTTATTTTTAAAAAAGGCGGGGTGTATGTCTGCATCAGTATCTATATCATGTATGATGAAGATATTGCTGGATTCCTCCGGTGCAAAGGCGGTCAGAAATTTTGGCAGGAGAGATTTGCGGACTACGGATATAGTATGGGGTGCTTTTTGGTAAGCCAGACGGGCCTGTTCAGAGAGCCCTTTGCCGGCTATTTCCAGATGCCCTATTTCATCAAGAAAAATAACCTCACAACCTGTCTTGAGAGCTTCCCTGATGGTGTTACAGGCAAAAGCGAGGCCGCTTTGGAGGATAGAGTACTTGCCAACCTTTTCACCTTGAAAATCAGCCTGGGGGTCAGTCAGGCTGAAAACTGCCTCTGCAGAAGTGCGGATATCAACGGCACTGTAACCTACTTTAATACCTCCCTGAAATACAGGGCGGCAGATTACACCGCCGGTTTTAAAACCGCACTCCTGCAGGTGTCTGGCATATCTCTGGCAATGTGAGCTTTTTCCGCTGCCCACTTCTCCGGTGATAATAAGGTTCACCTAACCTCCCAGATGAAATACTGCCGGAATAACCCAGCATGACACCACTGTCACAGCCGAAGTTATGTAGTATGCGCGGGGATAACTGGTCTTGAAATTTGCCAGTTTTGGCATACCGAATTTACCCAGATAGTAGCCGGCGGCAAGGGTGATAGTACCGGCCAGTGCAACCGGCAAACCTGTACTTACGATAGTATCTATCTTGCCGGCCATATCAAGCATAGGCCATTTGCCCAAACCGAACACCGAGGCTATAACGGCATATAATACTATACCCAAACCACCTGCCAGAAAGCCGGTGGTTATTTGAGCTAAAAGATGTTTTTCCATAGCCTTTTTGAAGATAAAGGCTACCGCTCCGAAGGCAACTGCTTCCATTATGATGGCTATGGCGGGGTTTATTACATAAGCCGAAAATACCGGTTCGCCGAATATAAACGCGGAGAAGGGTTTGAAAGCGGCTGCAATGACACCCAGCAGGGGAATCAGGGCAGGTTTTTTTGTAATGCTCAGGAATATAGCCATAAGGGATATAGCCAAACCGCCCATAACTGCCCCTTGATTGGCAAAATGAATTGCGTGCAGGAAACCTCCCAATGCCATTTCCAGAAGCCCCCAAACAGAGCCTACAACTGCCAGGGTCAGTACGGCTGGGATACGGTTTTTTTCAGGGTTTAAATATGTACTCATAATCAGTCTCCTCTTGCTTTAGTTAGATATTAACTTTTTCCAGTCTGACCTTGGTATCGTAGAAAACTGCACTGCCTCCAATGGTATCAATCAGGCAGGTATTTTTCAGATAGGGGTCTACTCTCATGGCAGCGTTGGCATTGACACCCTTGGTACGTTTTGTCTCACCCGGAATCAGCTCACCGTCAATGGTGATATCCAACCCACCGTAGGCAAAGTGGCCGTACCCCAGTGAGAAGGCTACTACCCCGGGGCGGATACCCTGCATAATGCTTAGTTTGGCGTTCATGGGCCATTCCTGTCCGTTACGCAGATTCCAGACACCCCTGGGGTTGCTTTCGGATACTACCCTGACTATATCTGTTTCGATCAAGCCAAGCCTGTCCGCATCAGCTTGATTAATAAGTATCGTATTTTCAGGCAGCAGGGGGTTCAGATAATAGTTGCTGGCGGTGGTGGGAGTGCGGGCAATCTCTCTGTAGGTGATTAAGTTCAGGTCATACCCATTCTTTTCGTCATTCAGTTCCTGCCCGTAGCAATCACGCCCGGCGGTAATATAACAGGCATGGCCGGTAATGGGCGCACCCGTTTGCGAGTTTTTAACTTCGGTGGTTTTTTCCAGAAATACATTCAGCAGACGGCCGTATTTGTTGCCCAGCTGCTGATTAGCCGGGTAGCCACCCTCATAGTCCTGGAAGCGGCCGCCTCTGTTCAGCATGTATACAACCTTTGGCCAGTTTTCACCCGCCAGGCTTCGCCAGCGTTCAAGATTGTAAATGTTGTTTGGCATATGGCGTCTGGCTTGGGTAAATATCCGTATTTCTTCTTCGTCTGCATCAGGCACAGCATCAGAGCCGTCAGCTTTTTCACCGAAAGCCAGATTTGCTGCCATCCTAAGGTAAAGGTCATCAAAATGGCTAAGAGGGATACCTGCGCCCAGTCCGTCCGGCCCGAATCCCGGCAAGCCTATTTTTTCGGCCAGCCCCAGCAGCATGGCTTCCATTGAAAGGGGAATATCCTGCCCGAATACTTTTACTATTTCCACCAGCGGGGCAATAGCGGGCTGTCTGACCGGCTGGGATTTGAACGGGATAGTATTCTGGCTGCCGGCAAATTCCCAGCGTTCCATATTGGTCAGGTCCGGGAAAATATAATCTGCATACATGGATGTTTCACTGACCACTATATCCGTAACAACCAGCAGGGGCAATTTCGCCGTATCTGTCAGAAACTCCAGAGCGGTATGGCCGGCCGGGACTACGTAAACAGGTGAACCCATGTGCAGGAAAAGAGCCTTGATAGGGTAGGGATAAGCATCTCCTGCCGAAGGGATAACCTCTTGATAAATATCTTCCGAAAGAGGATACCAGTTCCGCTTGGCCGGGTAGCCCTGACTCTTAAATAGGGTGGTATCCTCGTATACATTTCCGTGCCTTACTATATTTACACCGGATGGTGTGAGTGCGCCGGGTTTCATCTTGCCCAGATTAAAGGGGCCACCGGCTTTGCTGCCGCTGATGTCATAGGCAGAGCCTTTGAGCATGCCTCCCTGCCAGTCATAGTTGCCTATAAGCATATTAAGGTTCCACCAGGCAAGGGCGTTATAAAAGCCGTTTGTATGCTGGCTGACTCCCCGGTGGACATCTGCTGCCGCTTTTTTGCCGTGGCTGGTAAATTCATAAGCTATTTCGGCAAGGTCATCTGCCTTGACCCCGCAGATATCGGCCCATTCCTCCAGAGTGTGGCTGGAAGCTTCGTCATGGAGTATCTGCAAACTGCTTTTCACCCGTACACTATTTATAACAGTATCAACCAGCAGTTCGCCTTCAGCCGCATTTACTGTGTCATTTGGGTCAAACCGGGTAGGCTCTCCATTTTTCATAATAAGCGGAGTGTCAAAGCTGAAGCTGCCCTGTTCCAATCCTATATCCGAAGCTCGAAGAAGCCTCTCAGCCTTGCCTTCGTCATCTATCTTTACCAGCCAGGTGGAGCCGCTCCAGGTAGGTTCTCCATCTGCATTAGCCGCGGCTTTATTGGCATTTGCCAGATATCTGGCGTCATAGCGGTTGTTATCAAATATCCAGCGGATTAATGCCAGCGCCAGTGCCCCCTCGGTGCCGGGTTTAGCCGGAAGCCATTTCCAGGCCTTTGAAGCAGCTTTGGAGAAGCGCGGGTCTACTACGGCGTATTTCATCCGTCCGCTGTCTAGTCCGTCTGCTATCCGCATGGCGCGGCTGGTCGGGCCGAAGCTGGCCTCGAAGGGGGATGCGCCGGTAAAAATAACAAATTCGCTTTTGCCTATGTCTGCCATCCAGTAAAATTTATCACCTTCAAGAAATGCGCCGGTTGAGGAATCAAACCTGGCACTTAGGGCTTTTGATGCCTGAAACAAACTGCCCTGACAAACTGTTGTGTGCCCGTGAGCGTTTATAGAGCCCATGGCGTCATGGGTAAACCGCTTGATGAAGTCCACCCGTCCGCCCTGAGTCCGCCCGAACATAAAGCAAAAACCGTTGTTCTTAGTGCCCAAATCAGGGTGGTCGGGGTCTATAAATTTGTCCAGATAATCCCGGTGTTTTTCTTTAAAAGCCTCTACCAGAGCTGATTTTTTAGTTTCATCTTTTTCAGCCCAGATAGCCTTTATATCTGTGCTGATAGTCTTGGTGATTTCGGGTGAACGCAATGCCCAGATATCTTTCAAACCTTCAATTGTGCGGTTTTCTTCACCGGGAACGTTTGAAAAGAGTTTGCCGCCGCTGGCTATTTCTTCTACTGCCTGGTCAAAGGGAATGCTCTTCCATTTGTTGGAGCCGCGGGGACCGTCACGTTTTATCACTTTGACCAGTCGGAACGGGTCATATGATGTTTGGGCACCCGAATGTCCTTTGGGGCAGATGCTGGCATCTGTCAGGGCAGATGTTGTCACCGGAGTTTTATAGTCCAGCTGGGGCATCATATTCCAGGGGCTGAACGGGTTTCCGTCCACTTTGGCAATGACGCCGTCAATCAGCTTTACTTTTATACTGCACTGAGTGGCACACTGCTGACAGGTGCTGTAGATGATATCCTCAGGCTTGGATAGGGTATAGTCGTTGTTGCCCAGTATCTTTCTGGGTTGGGTTACCAGTTCGCAGCCGGACAGCAGGGCGGTTCCTCCCAATAAAGCGGAAACCTTTATAAAATTGGCCCGGGTTATACCCCCGGAGGGATTTTTTGCTGCTCTTTCTTTATTCATCACCGGCTTCCTCATTTCCAATTCTGATAGGTATCAGTTTCATCATCTTGGCTACAATGTAAAATACCAGAATGACGGCGGCGGTAATACCCGCTGAAAGTGCCCATTCGGGCAGGCTGGGGATATAACTGTCTATGTATCGGCCATCTACTATGGGGCTGGATAAGAAATCTGCCCCGGCCACTATTTGAGCCGGAATGATAAAATTTAAACGGGCAACAGCCGCCCCAATCAGTACCAGAACGCCTACGGTAAGTCCCCAAGCCGGTTTCTTAGATAAACCGGGTTTGGACAGGATTTTTATCAATGCACCCAGAGCTACCACAATACCCAGACCCATCTGGACTATCCAGAAGCCGTACCAGTACTGTCCGAACATTATATAGTTGGCGGCCTCAATAGTAGGCGGGGTAGCGTCATATATGCCCACAAACAGCACTGAGCCTATTATGTAGGTAATGGCAAGCAGCAGGGTCATGGTGGAAATAACCATAGTCTTGGCTAGACGGGGATAGCCGGGGCTGGTTTTATCCCCGTACAGGGCAACTATTATACGTGAAAGGGCAAACCCGGCGGACATACCGAAGATAGGGAAGAGTACAGGGAAAAGTCCTACGCTCCAGAATGAATGGGAAGATTGGGTGGAAAGGGTAAAGCCGACCGCGCCGCTGGCAATGACTGCTACCGGAAAGCCCAGAATCATCAGCCATTTTATTACCGGTTCTTTGCGGAAAGGCAGGCGTTTCTGAGGCATAAACAGAACAAACAAAATTGCGGCTGTAGCCAGTGCAATCAGGGTATAAATCCAGACGGACCAGGCCAGCACCGAATCAAAATTCGGGTGCAAAAATACGTTCATAACCCGTTCGGGTCGGCCTTCATTGATAAGAATATGTACCAGACCGGCACCCAGGCTGGTCAGTGAAGCCAGCATGAATATTTTACCCGTGCCGGCAAAAGTTTTAACTTTAAAAAGAAGATCAAGCGATGCTATGAAAAACATACCGGCTGCGGTACTGGCAAAAAACACGTAGAGTGCCATCCACAAGCCCCAGACTACGAAACTGCCTAGTCCGAGCATTTGCTGACCGTTGTTGAGGAGCATCAGAAACCCCCAGACTCCGGCAGCAAGGGAAAGGATTAATATGCCCAGTGCTATCCTTTTCCAATTCATGGTTTACCGTACTCCTCCCGCTAAAATAAATAATAAACTGAGGGGTCAGTGCCCAACTCTGATTTAAGTTGGATAATGCCTGGGTTTGCTATAAGCTCCGAAACCAGACTGTCAGGGTCATTGGCGTCACCGAAGTAATTCACCCGGCCGATACAGGTGGTAACACAAGCTGGCAGCATACCCTTTTCCAGACGGTGCAGGCAGAAATGACATTTACGGGCGTTGCCGATAGGCGAATCCCGCTTGGGTGTGCGTGAATGCGCGTTGCCGTATTCAAAATTGGTCGTACTCTGCCAAACTCCGCCTTGTTCATAACCCAGCACCAGACCGGAGTCCTCAGGTTCGTCTTCCAGATAGTTGTCACCGTAATCCATAGTGCGGGCGGTATAGGGGCAGGCTACAATGCAAAAACGGCAGCCTATACAGCGCTGGTAGTCAATAACCACTATCCCGTCCGGCTGTTTAAAGGTGGCACCTACCGGGCAGACTTTGGTGCAGGGGGGGTTATCACAGTGCATGCAGGGGCGGGGAGTAAAGCGTCTGGAGACATTGGGGTACTGCCCCATTTCCTCGTCCATAACAAAACGGTAAATTACTCCCGGAGGTAATTTGTTTTCCGAGACGCAGGCTTCGGTGCAGGCATGGCAACCGACACACTTCCTAAGGTTGATTACCATAGACCAGTGGCGTTTTTCAGCCGGTTTCTGCATGGCCCGGCGAAGGTCTACCTGCATACGGATCAGGGGGTCTTCTTTGGTAGAACCGGGGACAAATGCCGTTTCTTCCAGCGGGAAGCTCACCGTAGATGGGGGTGCCACAGCCGCCGAAAGTTTTTGGGCACGTTCGTCCAGCTTTAGTATTGCCGCCAATCCCAGCACGCCTCCGGAACTTTTTATAAAGTCTCTGCGTGTCGGGGGCGGGATTGACCGGTTAGTCCCTTTTTTGCCTTTATCTGTCATCGCTTACTCCTGCCATAGTTGATACTTATCTAACAAGATACCTTGTATAGTTAGGCTGTTTCGGAGGTTAATGGGTGATAGATATTGTGAGGCTTGCTTATTTAATTGCCGGTATTAGGGGGGGTATTAGTCCTAAGGTACTAGTACCACTTGAGTAAAGTATAATAAATAAATTACCTCGTTGTCAATTTATTCAGGTTTACGTTTATTGTCAGAAATAATATAGCACAGACTTCAGACATATTGGGATATGGCTATAAAATGTATCCGTTTATCACTCTAGATATTTGCGTTGACGCTTTTTTTATATTGGTATAATATTACTTATGGGCATATGCCCATAATAACAAAGCAAGTTTCGGACTGCAAATCAATATTTACCAGCCGGATTATTTTTTCTAAAGGATCGGAATTTGGTCAGTACACTTGTCAGTGTTAATATATGTCAAAAAAATATACAGGGGAATGTATAAATTATGTCTATTGAACCTGAAATAAGAGAAGCTCTGGGGAAAATATATGTGGCTGTTGCCGGGCGTATTTTGGCAGACCTGAATCTGCTGAGGAATGTAGAGGTAGAGCCGGATAAGATAAAGCTAAGCTTGGCCAGAGCCGGTTTATCTGAAGACAGCCGGAAAGTATTGCAGCAGGAAATAGGTCTGGCGCTGAAACCGCTTCTTGATAAACAAAAGCTTGAGATTGAGTATATTACCGTGCCGCTAAATGAACTCAACCGGGTTAAAAAAGTAGTGGCTGTTATGAGCGGCAAGGGCGGGGTAGGCAAATCACTTATAACTGGTTTGTGTGCGGTAGCACTAAACAGGCAGGGATATAGGGTGGGCATACTGGATGCTGATATCACCGGTTCAAGCATACCCAAGATGTTTGGTGCCAACGAGCACCTTTCGGGCAACGAGGAAGCCATTTTACCGGCTAAGTCACCTGCGGGCATTTCACTGGTTTCCACCAGTCTGCTGCTTAGCAACCAGAGTGATGCCGTCATCTGGCGCGGGCCGCTTATTTCCAAGATGATTAACCAATTTTGGGATGACGTACTTTGGGGAGAGCTGGATTATATGATAGTTGATCTGCCGCCCGGAACCAGTGATGCCGCACTCACAGTCTTACAGTCGTTGCCCATTTCGGGTATTGTGGTGGTATTTACTCCGCAGGGATTGGTGGAAATGGTAGCCCGAAAGGCGGTCAATATGGCGGGGAAAATGGGCAAATCCATTATCGGTTTAGTGGAGAATATGGCATATTTGAAAGTTCCAGAATTGGATAAAAAGATAGAGGTTTTCGGTTCCGGACACGGCGAAGAGTTGGCAAAATCAATAGGTGTACCGTTTATAGGGCAGATGCCATTGGATCCCGCACTGGCGGCTTTATGTGATAACGGGGATATTGAAAAATACAGCCATCCTCTGCTGGATGAATTGGAAAAAGCTATTTCCCGTTCATAATTAAGTAATAACAGAAATAAAAGGGCAGATTTTTAAGCTCTGCCCTTTTATTATATCCGGTTTAAACTGCGGCTCAGCTATTTTTGACTATGGTTTTACAGGAACAGTATTATTCCAAGTATAGCCAGTTCCAAAGCTATGGCATAAGCAGCCACTACCGACCAGTTTTTTTGCTGAACAAAGTAACCGGGGCTATTTATCGCTGAATAAATGAACATGCCGGTTGCCAGCAGGTATATGCTTTCCCCCCAGCTCTGTTCAGACAGCAAGCCGGTGCCTGCCAGAATAAGCATAAGGGCGGTGGCAAATTCGGCAGCTGAGCGGAGTATAAGCTCATAGGTACCCCATCTGACCTTGTAACCTTTGTTGGGGTCTTGAATTGCCCGCCGGTTAAGGTTTTCCCTCCACTGGAAAATCACCAGTGCGCCCACAATTATTGAAAATATAGCTGCAAAGCTCATTTGGCCCTCCCTGTGTGTTGGGTAGCTCAGGGGGTAGGAAAGAAAACTCCCCGTATATAAAGTATAGCATGTACCGATCTTTGGGATAATACAAAAAGGGGGGATTACGCCCCCCTCAATTAAATACAGTATCTATTATATGATTATCAGGCTTCTTTATATGCTACCCATAGAGTGCCGGGTCCGCCGTGAGTACCCAGAACAGCTCCCAGCTGGGCAATGATGGTCTGGTCTTTGGGGAAAATATCACTAAGCATTTCGGCCAGTTTATGGGCGGTCTCCGGAGTGGTGGAATGAATTACGCTAAGATCTACGATATTTTTCCCTGTTTTGGCAAATTCTACCAGCCGTTCCAGACCTTTGGCGGTGTTGCGTACCCGTCCGCAGGGCTGGTACTCTCCGTCCGCCACTGTAAGTACGGGTTTAACCCCCAGTAGGGAGCCCATCAGTATTTTGGCTTTGCCCAGCCGTCCGCCTACCTGAACGTAACGCAGGGTATCAAAAAAGCCCATCAGTTTTATCTTGGGGATATTGTTTTTACAGTCTTCAACAATATCGCCCAGCTTTTTGCCTGAGCGGGAAGCTATGGCGGCAGCTTTGATAATAAGCCCCATCCCCATGGAGAGCAGGCGGGAATCTATAACCTCTATAGGGCAGCTTACCCCTGAGATTTTGGCACCTTCCATGGCGGATTGGTAAGTGCCGCTGAATTTGGATGAAATATGTATGGATACAATACCGGTGGCGTTGTCTTTGGCCAGCTCACGGTAGACATTTGCAAAATCTTCGGGGCTGGGCTGGGAAGTTTTGGGGTGAATGCCGCCGTTTATAAGCCTGTCAAAAAAGGTTTCCTTGTTTATATCCACTCCGTCACGGAATACTTCATTTCCAAAATGCACATAAAGAGGCACAACCGTAATACCCAGATTTTTTACTATATCAGCCGGTAAATCAGCTGTGCTGTCAGTTACTATCTTGATAGTCATCAGGACCTTATTAACTCCTTGTTGAAATTTTCGGGCAGTGCACACAGTATACTTGTATAATCCTGTTGTGTAAAATTTTACTAATGCAATTAAACAAATGGTAATATTGTAAATGTTAATTCGGGGGTTATCCGTCTGAAAGGCGGGTATGTTATTATAAAGACCCTGTAATTTGCATAGGGGAGTGGCAAATGGAACTTCAGATTTGGGGTTATCCGGTTTTTGCACTCGGTCTGACAGCTCTGGTGCTGGCATTCCGGACCATGCGCCGCAAACGGCTGGTAGATGATATCCCCACCTCGCGTACCCGCGGGGTTTTTATTGGTCTGGTTGAGCTTAAAGGCACTGCCGAAAGCGAAAAACCTTTTACCGGCTTTCTTTCTGCCGAGAAATGTGTTTATTACCATTACAAGGTGGAGGAACGCTGGTCACGCATGGTGACTGAAAGTTATACCGATGCCAAAGGGCATGTCCAGTTCCGTACCCGCCAGGAGAGCGGCTGGACACAGGTGGCTTCCGGTAAAGAGATGCAGCCGTTTTACCTTAAGGATGAAACGGGGATTATCCTGATTCAGCCGGAAGGTGCGGATATTCAGCCCAAAAACCTGTTTAACAAAACCTGCGGGCGTAATGACCCGCTTTATTATGCCAAAGGTCCGCAAGGGAGTGTAGCCAACTCGGACCACCAGCGCCGTTTTACCGAAGAAGCTCTCCCTTTGCATGCAGAGCTTTACATAATGGGTCAATCCAGAGAGAGACAGGATGTGGTTGCCCCTGAAATAGCCAAAGACAAGTCTGCCCCCCTGTACGTAATTTCCACCCGGACTGAAAAACAGATAAGCCGCCGTTACAGCGGCTGGTTCTGGTTTTGGATAATACTGGGTTTGCTGATATCTTTGGGCAGTGGCTTGCTCTTGTCTCAACGGGATACGGAGAGCTTTAACCCGGACTGGGGAATTGTGGCTTTGTGGTCTGGGTTTTTCCTGCTCAGCTGGCTGCTGGGTTGGCTGTGGGCGGGTTATAACAGTCTGGTTGGGCTTAGAAACAGGGTTTGCCAAGGATATGCCCAGGTGGATATTCAGTTGAAACGACGTTTTGATCTGATACCCAATCTTGCAAAGAGTGTGGAGGGATTTAGCAGGCACGAGCGTGAACTTCAGGAGATGCTGGCCGAAGTACGTACTGTCTCAAAGGTAAACGGCCAGGATACTATGGATATCAAGGGTGCATCTGCCATACTGGTTTTTAATATGGAAAAATACCCCGAACTCAAAGCGGATACAGTGTTTCTGAAACTGCAGGAGGAACTGGCGGCTACCGAGTCACGGATAGCTCTGGCCCGTGATTATTATAATTCTATAGCTACTTTTTACAATACCCGCCGCGAAATATTCCCTGACCATCTGCTGGCCGGTATTTTCGGTTTTAAAGAACGGGTGCTTATAAATGCCAGTGATTTGGAAAGAGCGGCGCTTAAAGTAAAACTGGCTGAATAAGTAAACAACTTTTAAACATAAATGTTTTCAACGGGTCAACCTTGGTTAGAGAGTGAGGTACGGCAGGTATGAGGGGATTTCTTCAGGCAAAGCCGGGTGCAGTGGAATTTTTATTGCCGGCAATGGTTTTGACCCTGGCGATAAGTTTGTTTCCTCTATTCAGTTCGGGTATGACCTGGATACTGGGTGACCGCTTCGGGCAGGGGGCAGGGGTGCTGGGACTAATTGCCCTTGTTATTTTCGGTCTGTCCTTTCTGGCAAAGCCCCTTCGCCGGTTTTTGTGCAGTTACAAAGCCATTATCTTCAGTGCAGGCGGAGTGGCTATATTGAGTCTGCTTGCCCAGATAGGCTTTGCCGAGCCTCTTATAAACTTTATCTGCTCTGCTTTGGGGTTGTCCCTGTTTGCTGTTTTCTTAGCTGTTTATCTGGATAGTGCCCGGGTGCGGGGGGCATCTTCAGTGGGGCATTTCGGGGCGGGTGTTGTCTTCGGCTTGCTTCTTAATACCGCTTTGTCTGCCGGATTTGGTACTTATGACCTGATAAATCAGCCTTCGGTTTTTCCTTTGCTGATTAGCACCGTAATAGCGGTGTTTATATTATTTTTGCTTGGGGTGCATATGCCTCTGGCTGAGGGGCCGGCTGCTAGTAACAACGGCCTGGGCTGGCTGGTGATAGGGCCATTCCTGTTTTTAGAACTGGTAGTTTTCGACAATATTGCCCGCTTGTCTGCACTCAGCGGATTTTCCAGCCCGGTTGCCTCGATATTTGTGCTGGGGGCTCTTTCACTGGGATTGGTGGGTATACTCTGGGTATTTTCACTCCACCAAAGACATATCAGGCTGCTGACCCTGATTGCCAGCTTGTGTCTTATACTTTCACTGACAAGTATTTCTGAAGAGGTGGCTTTTATGAGCCTTATCCAGCAGATGCTTGGGCAGCTGGCAGTGATACTCCTGTTCGGGGTGATTCTTCGCTATATTGGCGGCAGAAAGGCTGATGGAGTGGGTGAAAGCCTGAATCTGCCTAACGGGCTGGGTATGATTTTATTCGTTATACTCCTGCTGGGGTATTATGCGGTGTATCAGGTGGCTGTGCCGTATGATAATACAGTCTTAGAGCTTGTGGCCGGGCTTATAGTGGTGGGTTTGGGTTTGTATTCGGGGCGGGAGTGCCTGCCTTTGCTGGATTTTAAGGGTGAACGCTTTATTTTGCCGGCTATGTCCATACTGCTTTTGACGCTGCCCCTTTTAGGTTTGCTTACCTATAAAACGCCTCCGGCTGCACCTCAGTTTAGCGACACTCTGCGTATTATGACTTATAATTTACATAACGGGTTTAACACCCAAGGCAGATTGGATATGGAAGCTCTGGCAAGAGTGATTGAAAATAGCGGGGCGGATGTGGTGGCTTTGCAGGAAATTTCCCGCGGCTGGGTGATAAGCGGGCGGGTGGATATGCTTGAGTGGCTTTCCCAGCGGCTGAATATGTACTCTGCTTTTGGGGCTACCGCCGGTGAATACTGGGGGAATGCCATATTATCCAAATACCCCATACTGGATACCCATAATGTTAGTCTGGAAAGTGACGGGCTGCCTATAAAACGTGGCTATCTGAATGCGGTGCTGGATTTGGGGGGCAGGTATTTGTATCTGGCGGCCACCCATTTGCATCACGTACCTGAGGAAGGGGATGTGCGGCTTATTCAGGCAGGGGAACTGGCAGATTTCTGGGATAATGCTCCCTCTACCGTAATGCTGGGTGATTTCAATGCCGAACCGAACTCTGCGGAGATAGGTTTGCTGCGTCAGGCAGGTCTTTCGGATAGTCTGGAAGGACAGACATCTGTTCTTACCTACCATTCAGCAGATTTATACCAGAGGATAGACTATATCTGGGCTTCACCTGATATAGTCTATGTAGATTCGTTTACTATATTTAGTCTGGCATCAGACCATCTGGCTGTTATAGCCGATATACGTCTTTCCTGAGGATATTTTAGTAATAAAAAATGGGCGGTGAAAAGCCGCCCATTTTATTTTCAGTTTTTACACTTAAGGGGGTTATTTAATGCCCAGCTCTTCCTTCATCATTTCCACTACTCGGTTTACTGCTTTATCTACTGCCGGGGTCAGCTCAAATCCCGGTGCCATGCTGCCGGGCTGGATGCCGTAAATAATAATATCTTTGGGCATAGCGTCATGATATTTGGCCAGATTAAGTATTTCCATCAGCCCCATCTGGTGGAAAGAGATATCAATTTTTTGCTCGGTCTTGATATCCTCGGGGCGGAAGCGGTATATCATGCCGGGTTCGTCTCCGCCGTGAACCGCATCCAGTATGAACATTTTTTCGCGGCCGGATATAACGTCCAGCAAATCCATGGCAGCAGTGCCGCCGTCATACAGCTCTACATCTTCAGGAATAGGAAACCGGGATAGCCGCTCTATGCAGCGTACCCCGGCACCTTCATCACTTAAGAGTATATTGCCTGTACCCAGGACCAATATAGGTTTGGGAGATTCATCTCCCGGATTAAAAAACATACTTAGTAAACGCGGAAGCGGCTGATTTCATTGCCGGTGGGTGAGACCAGATGAACGGCACAAGCCAGACACGGGTCAAACGAGCGGACAATGCGAACCAGCTCAAACGGATTATCGTTATCACGTACCTTAGTACCGACAAGAGCCTGCTCAACAGGACCGTAAACACCCTGATTATCTTTGGGTGAACAGTTCCAAGTGGAGGGCACTACGCACTGGTAGTTGCTTATCTTGTGGTTTTCAATCTTTATCCAGTGGCCAAGAGCACCGCGGGGAGCTTCCCAGAGACCCATGCCTTCGGCACTTTCGGGTATTTCGTAATCAGCGCACACAGGTTCGCCAATCTTGAGTTCCATAGCCCACTTGACCATTTCATCAGCTACGATCTTGCATTCAAGGGCACGGGCGGCATGTCTGCCGAGTGTGCTGAAAAGGGCGGCAGGGCCGGCACCGAAATGAGCCAAGGTATCGTTTACCATCTTCTGAACCACGGGGTCACCGGCTACGTAGTTAACCACCATACGAGCCAGAGGGCCTACTTCGTAGGGGGTATTCTCGTATCGGGGGGCTTTCAGCCAGGAATAGCCGTCCGGCTTGGTAAATTCAGGTTCGGTTACTTCGTTCAGGGGGTATTCATTGGTTTCACCGCTGAACCAGCTGTATTTGATTGATTCGGTAATCTTGTTGGGATCAAAGGTGCGGAGTTTCAGGTCAGAAGCGGAGACCACACCCTGAGTGAAGAGTCTCTGGCGGGTAGCCAGATTAGTGCCGTTTGCTTCAAGATCAAACACACCATAGCTGAGCAGATTGCCGCAACCCACACCGATACCGAAGTAATCAGGATAGGTTTCGGCTACTGCAATAACGTCAGGCAGATATACATTGTCAATAAAGTGACGCAGGGTATTCAGCTTGCTCATAAAGTTTGAGATGCTGTCTATGCTGGGGTGTGAAGTAACACCGCCGGCTACCACTGCTACACTGTGCGGCATGCGTCCGCTGTAAATAGCGGAAAGTTCGTGAGCAAGACGGCGCATGTTCAAAGCTTCAACATAATGGGCAACTGCGGCCTGGGCAACCTTCTTGGGAAGGCGGTAATCACCTTCGTATCTGGGGTAGAAGGGAGCCAGCATGGACATATCACCGGCAGCCAGAGCCCGGGCAATAAAATCCTTTACTTTTAAAAGTTCAGGATCAGTACCATCATAATCGGCTACTTCGGTTACGTCTACGAAATCCAGAGCGGCCAGATGGTAAAAATGAACTATATGGGAAGCAATATAGTTAGCACCCTGAATAAGGTTGCGGAGTATCCGCCCGTTATTCGGTATTTTGTCAGCTACGCCAAAGGCGGAGTCCAAGTTTAAAGCGGCGGTAGTGCCGTGGGATGTGGGGCAGACGCCGCAGATACGCTGGGTAATATGAACAGCATCACGCGGGTCACGGTCTTTCATAAATATTTCAAAGCCGCGGAACAGAGTGCCGACACATTTGGCATCTTTAACCTCACCGCCGTCTACGGTGGCTTCGATTTTTAGATGACCTTCAATCCTCGTTATGGGATCAATTACTATCTTCTGCATTTTCTTCTCCAAAGGTAAGATTACGGTCTACTAACCCTTTTTCGCGGCATTCCGCTTGGCTTTTTTAGCGAGCTCTACAGCAGCCACACCGGCAGTCAGTACCACGGCAGTGCCGGCAATACCGATAGCCAGTTTGTCAGTACTATTGATAACAGGTGGGGCTTCAAACATGGGAGAAACCTCATCCGGGAAGCCGGGGTGAGCACAGCCGATACACGGCGAATCAGCTTCCACGCACCAACGGGTTTTATTGTTCCAAAGCCTGTCAGAACAATCAGCATATGTCACCGGACCTTTGCAGCCTACAAGGAACAAACAGTAAGGCTCAGACAGCTTGGTGGCAAATAAACCCTTTTCATAGTGGCCGCGGCGCGGACACTGGTCATGAAGCAGTTTGCCGTAGTAAGCCTTGGGGCGACCCATGTCATCAAGGTCAAGTGCATCAAGCCCGCTCATAAGTACGGTAGCCAGAGTGCCCACTACCCAATCCGGGTGAGGGGGGCAGCCAGGCAAATTTACAACCGGGGTAGTTATATTGTGCTCTTTAAGAATCTCTGAAACGGCTTTGGCGCCAGTGGGGTTGGGGGCAGAGGCAGTGATGCCTCCGAAGGCGGAACAAGTACCGGCAGCTACCACGGCCAGTGCCTTGGGAGCAAGGTTCAGTACATGCTCAAGCATGGTGATACCTTCGCCGTCTTTTTCGCCGATTTCAGCGTAAACTCCGTCATCTTTAAGAGGTACAGAACCTTCGATTACCAGTACAAACGGTCCTTTGGCGGCAGTATCGGTAATAGTGCTCATGGCCAAATCACCCTGAGCGGCCATAATGGTGGGGTGGTACTGCATGGATACATGAGTACCGGGCACTACCGAAGTCAGCAGTAAGTCCTGGATAGTGGGTGAGACAACGTTGATAGTAGAGATAGTGCAGCCATTGCAGCCTGCACCCTGCAGCCATATAACCGGGATTTCTTTCAAAGCCTCGGCGAACATTTTTTCAAACTCGGGGAGCTTTAAAGCACCCAGACTTAGGGCGGCAGTAGAGCCGGCGGCTAGCTGTACAAAATCCCGTCTAGTAAGTTTAGTATTAAACATTTTTCCTACTCCATTCCAAAGTGGTTCTTTTGTCTAAACCCGCTTACGCCGGTCTAGTGCTTGCCAGCCTTATTTCCAGCATGCTCGGCATCGTGTGCCTGAGCCTGAATTCTGCGGCCGCGGAAGTACCATACACCAACCATCAGCGAAGCTACTATGGAGATTTCCAAAGGTATATTGCCAAGGAATTCTCTGGTAAAGCTGGGGAAGAACTCATGCTCGTGCATGTCAAAGCCGAGTTTTTCGGGATGGACGCTGCTTAAGTATAAAACATGAGTACCGCCGGCTTCTTTTTCGCCGTAGACATAGGGGTAATATCTGTCAGGGTTGTTTGAAAGTCTTTCATAGGCTTCGGCAAGCAGGTCAGCCCGTTCGCCGAATTTAATAGCGCCGGTGGGGCAGGTAGTTGCACAAGCCGGTTCCATGCCTTCATCTACCCTGTTCCAACACATAGTGCATTTGGTGATTTTAGCCCAGTTGTCATCCCACTCAAATTTGGGGATTTGGAAAGGGCAGGCATTTTGACAATAGCGGCAGCCGAAGCATTTATCTTGATCCCAGACTACTGCGCCGTTAGGCCGTTTGTGGAGGGCACCGACCGGACATACTGAAACACAGGCCGGTTCATAGCAGTGTAAACATCTTTTATGAGCGAAGATCCATTGAAGTTTTCCGTCTTCTTCAATCTCCCTGCACTCCAGCAGGTTGTAGTTGAATGCATTCTGTTCCAGGGGATTGGTCACTTCAGGACTGAAAGTTGTCTTGACAGCGGGGTTTTCGTTCCACTGTTTACAGGCTACCTGGCAGCCTCGACAACCAGTACATCTAGTGGTATCAATCAGCATTCCATTAGGCATTCCTGTTGCCCCCCTTGTGCTTTAATCTATAAAGGGCATCGCCCTGTATTGCATAAACCAAATGCCATTGTGCAGGCATTTTGCAAAAGAGGTATAAAACCCATATTGTCTAGAATACCTCTAAATGCTACTCACGTGCAACTTGCAAAGTTCTAATACTTTCCTTCTGCCTTAAGTCCGTTGGCACTAGGCCTTTTTTCGGCCAATAGCAGACGGAGTCCTGATTGGTAATTGATGTATTGTAACATACAGGTTTTTACATCGTCAAAGGGGTATTAGTACTTTGATACTAAGTCTTAATCGTAAAGTAAAAAATATTGTATATATTTTTACAAAAGATTATAAGGAACTAATATTTTTGGAAGTTATCTGTAATAGAGCAGGCCGGAATACCTTGCGGTTTGTCTGCTAAGCGAGGCATTTTAACACCCTTAATACTGAGTGTCAAACAGATTCTTTGCTTTATAAATACGGTAGGCTGAACACCTGTTCAGTTTGCTTAAGGCGGTACGGATGCAAAAGGATGCTGTTTTCTTCTATGGAAGAGTGTATGGCAAGGAAAAGCTGACGCAGGAGGTTTTAACTTATCTGGTTGAGTAAACTTAGCCAGAGATGGTATCTAGAGAGTAACAGCATCTGACATGGCTAATACGATAAACCTGATGTGATTTGAATAAATAGCCAGGTTTTTCCTCTATAGTATTCTGTTTGCAGCAGTATCTGGATAAGCATAAAAAGCCGCCCGGTTCTGGACAGAGCGGCTTTATGTTTTAACCCAAAGAATTTTGTCAGGTATAAAGGCGCAGGGCAGAGTTTGACATGCGTTTGACTACGTTGGAAACCACTGCCAGCAGTATAGCCACCAGTATCACGGTTATCCCTGCGTTCAGGGCTATATCAGACCAGCCGGCATCATATATGCTCAGGTCTACTACCGGTTTTAAGATGTAATAGGTGGGGAAGAAGTAGCCTATCCACTGGGGTATCTGGGGGAAGAGGTAGATAAAAGCCGGCCCGAAAAGGAGCAGCCCGCCAAACTTCCAGACGGCAAAAAGGGTGTTCATATCCTTTATAAAGGCACCTGCCAGAAGCCCCAGCAAAGACGCCATTAGCGAACCCAGTACCAGCATCAGTACCAGCGGCAGAGGGGCATTGCCGAAAGCTGAGTTCATACCGAGTATAATAAGCCCCATAATTAAGCCCAGCAGAGTGCCTATGGCCCCCTTGGCGGTAAATATTTCGCCCAGAGTGGCCGGGGTGATATTGACTGCTTCCAGAGTGCGTTTTTGTTTTTCATCTATAAGGGAACTGGCCGGCAGCATCAGTCCGCTGAAGAACATGGCCATGAGTACCACGAAGGGAAACAAACGGTCAGACCAGGGTACGTTCTGCTCATCTCCCAGTGAGATGGAGTTTATCTCCACCGGCACTTCCGCTCCGGTAATCTGTCTGGCGGTATCAGCCAGCACCGCCGGGATAATCATGCGGTTTTTAGCCAGGCTTTCCCCCCAGACATAGGCACTAGATTTAAGGGTATTGGTCTGGAGAAGGGTGGTATCAAAATCCGCCGGCAGTACCAGCCCCATGTCTACCGCACCGCTTGTGGCCGCCTCTTTAAGGGCGGCTTCGTCAGGGTATTCCTTAATAAGCAGGGTATTATTGTCTTTTAGCAGGCTTACAAGCTGGGAGTTGCCCAAATCAGTCAGCCCCAGCTTGGGTTTTTCCGAAAAAATATTACCGAAAGCCAGAGATATAAAAAGGGAAATAAGTATGGGGGTTACCACTACCATTATAAAGGTAACGTCCTTAGGGCCGTGGATTACTTCGCGGTTAAAAAGGGTGATTATATGCTTTATGCTCATTGGTAACGCCTCCGCAGGACAACAATACCGGCTGCTACTATTACGGCGGTAAAGCCCAGCAGGATAAGCAGGTTTCCGCCCACTACGCTTAGGTCTGCCCCGTAGTTAACCACCCGGTTTACGGTATCTGTCAGGTAGTACGAGGGTATTACCTTAGCCCAGCTGCTTATCAGGCCGGGGAACATTATGCCCATGCCGGGTATAGCCAGAATAATAAACAGCAGCATCCCCCAGGCGGTCACTGACATAAGGCTCTTGGTAAGCGAGGCTAGCAGGAAGCCCAGCCCGGTTACCATAAGGCTGCCCAAAATAAGCACGCTTAAGGTTATAAGCGGCTGGGAGCTGAACCCGCCGACCAGCAGCATAAAGAGCACCACCTGCCCCAGCGCCATGCCAACCCCTATTATACCTTTGGCGGCAAAGAGTTCGGGTACGCTCATAGGGGTTACCAGCAGGGCTCTGGCCGTACCCTGTTCGTTTTCTTCGGCTATCAGGCTGGCCAGACTGAGTATTTCCATCATAAGTATAAATATGGCCAGCAGTGGTACCATCCGGTTGCGCATGGGTATCTGTTCACCCAGCATATCCTGTCCCATTACCTGCTCGTTGGTATCGAATGTAAGAGACTGGCCGGTCTGGATATATGACAGCTCTTTTACCATGCTGATTATGGCATCCCGCAGCTCAAGCGGGGCGGATGAGGAATAATATATTTCTATTTCGGGTTTGCCGCCTGAAGCCCAAACCTGCATGATATCTTCCGGCAGGGCAATAACCGCTTGGATATCCCCGTTTTCCACTGCGGCTTTAGCTTCATCAAGCGAGTCATAGCTGGAGAGGCTGTTTGCCGGGTCTGCCACCAGTACTGAAAATGCCGGCGGCATGACCGGGGCGTATATACCCGCTTTAAGCTGTTCGTCCACTTTGTTGGGCATGATAAAGAAGATAATGATATAAAATACCAGCCCGACAATAGTCATCAGCATATAAAAGCGGTTTTGTAGGAAAAGGGAAAAATCCTTTTTCAGCAGGGCTTTTATAATGCGAAAGTTCATTCGGTCAGCCTCCGTCCGGTTATCTTTATAAAGATATCCTCCAGAGTGGCTTCTTCGCTGTGCAGGGTCAGCACCTGTTCGCTATCAAGGAGCTTGCTGACCTCTGCGGAGGTTTTACCGGTATCCAGGGCAATCTCTCTGTTTTCCAGTTTTCCGTCCGGGGTTTTTATCTTGGCTACCAGGGAACGTTTGCCGTACTGCTGTTTTAAGTTCACCGGGGTATCCAATGCGGCAATAGAGCCTTCGTTGATAAAGGCTACCCGGTCACACAGTTTGTCTGCTTCCCACATGTCATGGGTGGTTAAAAATATGGTTGCCCCCCGCTTGCGTTCTTCCAGTATGATGTCCCGGATAGATTCTGAAGATACGGGGTCAAGCCCGGAGGTGGGTTCGTCCATAAAGAGTATGCTTGGGGTGTTTACCAGAGAGCGGGCTATCATAAGGCGCTGTTTCATGCCCTTGGAGTAACCGGATACTTTGTCTTTTTCCCGTCCGCTCAGCCCCACCCTTTTTAAAAGAGCATAACCGTCAAAGTTTTTCACTCCGAACAGGTCAGCAAAAAGCTGGAGGTTTTCCAGAGCGGTCATTTGTTCGTACAGATTGGTCTGTTCAAAACAGATGCCTATCCGCCGGTGGATTTCCTCGGTATCTTTAGCCACATCAAATCCCAGCAGGGTAGCCCGGCCATCCTTCGGTTTGAGCTGGCCGGTCAGCATTTTCTGGGTGGTGGTTTTGCCTGCCCCGTTGGGGCCCAGAAAACCCAGAATTTCACCTTGTCCAACCTCAAAGCTTATCTGGTTTACCGCTTTCAGGTCTCCGTACCAGTAGCTCAGTTTTTCTACCGAAATTGATATTTGACTCATCAATTACTCCTTAAGCCAGTTTTTGGGTGCCTGTTATTGATATCCGGTATCAGGCAGGCATCGTTTTTAAAGAAGCCGTACATCATTATCCGGGAAAGTTCCATTATAAGGTTTATTTTGTCTTTGGCGGGTTCAAACAAGGCGGCGTTGGCATTAAAACCATCACGGACCACTTTCAGGTAAATAAATACCGCTTCTTCGGAAAGAGACGGGTCTACATATCCTTCAGCTTTGCCGTCCGCTATCAGTTTCTGCCACATGGGCTGGATTTCTTTCTGGTAGATTTCCTGTATCAGGGCGGCTACCTCATCATCCATGTGCACCAGTTTTTTCAGTATCTCTTCCGGCATTTTGCCGGCCATATCGTTTTTGTTGGAGAGTATCAACTGTATTTTACCGGGAAAGGGCAGGGGACGGGATATGATATCTTTTGCCTGTATCAGGCTGTTGTCTATTATTTTTTCCACCACCCCGTGCACCAGTGCTTTTCTGCCCCCGAAATTGTTGTAAATGGTAGTGGGGGAAACCTTGGCCTTGCGGGCAATATCTTCAATACTTACTTTGCCGGCATCATGTGAGTTCAAAAAAAGGTGGGTAGCGGCCGAGATTATTTTGTCACGGCTGGCAGTGCTCTGTTTGGTTCTGGTCAAGGGAATTTGCTCCCCCTTTGGAATATAATACTGTAGAAATGCTATAACCTTACTACAAGTAAGTCAATATCTTTCGGAAAATATTTTTTGCAAACAGGTGATGCTATGTGGAATAGTCAAGCTGTTTAAATACAAAAGGGGGCTTTTAGCCCCCCGTTTTATTTCAGATGGTGCGGTATCTAAACCAGCATTTCGTCACGTACCACCTTAGAGGCCTGGGGTTTGGCAAACATATCCATCAGGGTCAGGGCAAAATCCATGGCGGCCTGAGGGCTTCGCCCGGTAATAAGTTTGCCTTCCACCTTCACCCGCAGGTCACAGGCAGTACAGTTTTTTAGCAGGTGCTTAACCCCCGGATATATGGCAACCTCTTTGCCGTTTATCACCCCGGCTCTGGAAAGGACTGCCGGACCGGCACAGATAGCCGCCAAATATTTGTTTTCGGTATGGGCAGTGCGGATAAGCTCAAGCACCCGCTGGTCTTTGCCCATATTTATAAAGCCGGGATTACCTCCGGGCAGAACTAGTACTTCGTAATCTGTGGTCTTTAGGTCATCTATATACATATCCGGCATGATGCGGATTCCCCTTGAGCCGCCGGTAAGACCGTTTTTAAGCCCCACTATCTTAACCTCAAGGTCTGCCCGCCGGAGGATATCCGTAATGGTGCAGAACTCTATTTCTTCAAAACCTTCGGCTAACAAAACGGCAAAGCGGCTCATAGTTTCCTCCGAAAACAAATAAAAATAGTGATACCCGCACTCGGGAGCTTAGCCCATTTGGAGGATTAATATTATAGCCCAGAAATTTGCCGAAGTGAAATGTGCCTTTTTCAGCTACAAAGTCACAGGTTTGCAGGCCTTTGGAGTGAACGGCTAATGCTTGCCGTTTCTTGACAGTACAGTAGGGCTAAGATAGAATAAACTTCATTTCTGTCTTTTTGCCTCAGTATTTTCATATGTCCTGTCTGAGCGAATAGCAACCGGATTACTAATATAGACGGTAGGTTAATAATATGGGTATAAAGATAACAGATACAACTCTGCGGGATGCGCACCAGTCACTGATAGCCACCCGAATGCGTACCCGTGACATGATTGATATTGCCGCCAAACTGGATAAGGTTGGCTTTTATTCACTGGAAGTCTGGGGCGGTGCTACATTTGACTCCTGTATCCGTTTTCTGAATGAAGACCCCTGGGAACGTCTCCGACTGATACGCCAGAAAGCGTCCAATACCCCTCTTCAGATGCTTCTCCGCGGGCAGAATCTGGTGGGATACCGCCACTATGCAGATGATGTGGTGCGTGAGTTTGTCCGTTTGTCCGTTAAAAACGGCATAGATATTTTCCGGGTTTTTGATGCCTTGAATGATACCCGAAATATGGAAGTTTCCATCCAGACGGCCAAAGAGCTTAAGGCCCATGTTCAGGGTACTATCTGTTATACCACCAGTCCCATTCATACCGTAGAGAAGCTGGCCGAGATGGCAGTGGAACTGGAAAAAATGGGCTGTGATTCCATATGTATCAAAGACATGGCCGGGCTTATCACTCCTACCGCTGCCGCCCAGCTGGTCAAGTCTATAAAAGCCAAGGTCAAACTGCCGGTGGACCTCCACTCACACTGCACCAGCGGCATGGCGCCTTTGGCTTATTATGCTGCGGCCGAGGCCGGGGTGGATATAATAGATACCGCCTTTTCCGCCTTTGCCTGGGGTACTTCCCAGCCCACCACCGAAAGTTTCGTGGCCGCTTTTCAGGGTACGAAACTGGATACCGGGCTTAATCTGGAACTTATGAGCGAAATAGGTGAGGAATTTAATAAAATAAGTTCTACTTACCGCTGCCTTTATACCTGTGAAGCCACCCAGCCGAGTATCGGCGTGCTTCTCCACCAGATACCCGGCGGTATGATTTCAAACCTGGTCAGCCAGCTTCGCCAGCAGAATGCCTTTGACAAACTGCCACAGGTATTGGCCGAAGTACCCAAAGTAAGGGCGGATTTGGGCTACCCCCCGCTGGTTACCCCGTCAAGCCAGATTGTAGGTACGCAGGCCATTTTGAACGTGCTGAGCGGCGCCCGCTACAAACAGGTAACCAAAGAAACTAAAAACTATCTCATGGGGTACTACGGTAAAATACCCGGTGCGGTAAATGAAGAAATACGCAAAGCTATTATCGGTGATGAAAAACCCGTCAGTGTCAGGCCGGGGGCTTTACTTGAGCCGGAACTGCCCAAGATGAAAGCCGAAGGCGAAAAGTTGGGTATACTTAAAACCGAGGAAGACCTTTTGACTTATGCCATGTACCCTGAGGTAGCGGCCAAATTCCTCAAGGGTGAGTGCAAGGAAGAGTGCCTTTTGCCGTCCACCCCTGAAACAGACAAAGCTGCCAAGGCTGAAGCCAAAACCGAAGCTAAATCCGCTCCGGTCTTTAATGGTTCGGCTGAATACAGCGTTGAGGTAGACGGAGAAGTCTTTACGGTTAAGGTTTCTTCCAAGGCCGGTATAGTTGGTGAAGCCCCCAAGGCTGCTAAACCTACTGCCTCGCATCCAGGTGCGGTTGTTTCTCCCATGCAGGGTATGCTTCTTTCACTGAAGGTGAAGGAAGGGGATAAGGTAACCGAGGGTGAAGTAGTGGCTACCATAGAAGCTATGAAAATGGAAAATGATGTCACTGCCGCTGTAAGCGGGGTGGTTTCGGAAATATATGCCTACGAAGGCGAAGTGGTAGGCAGTAAAGACGTTATCATGGTGATTGAGCCAGATGCTAAATAAAATACTGGTTGCCAACAGGGGTGAAATAGCCATACGCATTATGCGTGCCTGCCGTGAGCTGGGCATAAAGACTGTTGCCGTCTATTCCGATGCTGATAAAGGTGCTCTCTTTGTAAAGTATGCAGATGAAGCTTATCATATTGGTCCTGCCCAGCTGTCTGAGAGCTATCTTAATATTAAAAAGATAGTTTCTGTTGCCAAAAAAGCGGGGGTAGACGGGGTTCACCCCGGATACGGCTTTTTATCAGAAAACCCCGGTTTTGCACTGGCTCTGGAAAAGGCCGGCATCAAATTTGTAGGTCCCAGCAGCCGGGTTATAGAGTTGATGGGCAACAAGATTGCCGCCAGGCGTGAAATGAAAAAAGCGGGTGTGCCGGTACTCCCGGGTACCGAGGGTTGTGTTTCCGGTATTGAGCAGGCCACCGAAGCGGCAGCAGCAATTGGATATCCGGTTATTATAAAACCCAGCGGCGGGGGTGGCGGTATAGGCATGCGGGTGGCCAACGGTCCGGATGAGCTTAAAGATGCCATAGAATCCTCCCAGAAAGTAGCCGGAAACACCTTCGGTTTAGCCGAAGTTTATATTGAAAAATATATATCCAAGCCACGCCATATAGAAATCCAGATAATGGGTGATTCCCAGGGCAATGTGGTTTATCTGGGTGAGAGGGAATGTTCTATCCAGCGGCGTTATCAGAAACTGATAGAAGAAGCCCCTTCGCCGGTTATTACCCCCGAACTCCGCAAGAAAATGGGTGAAGTGGCTATCAAGGCCGGCAAGTGGGTTAACTATGAAGGTGCCGGCACTATTGAATTCATCTTTTCAAACGGCCAGTTTTACTTCCTTGAGGCTAATACCCGGGTGCAGGTAGAACATCCGGTTACCGAAATGGTTACCGGCATAGATATAGTCAAAGAACAGATAATGGTAGCTTCGGGCAACGAGCTTTCTTTCAAACAAGAAGACGTTCAGATGCGGGGCTGGGCTATAGAGTGCCGTATCAATGCCGAAGATCCCTTAAATGAGTTTGCTCCCTCAGCTGCCAAGCTTAAGGGTTACCGTTCACCTGGTGGTATCGGGGTACGGGTAGACAGCGGTGTTCATACGCGTTATAACATACCCTACCTGTATGATCCTATGATATCCAAGCTTATTGTTTGGGGCCGTACCCGTGAAGAAGCAATAGCCCGTATGCGGCGCGCTCTTTACGAATACATTATAGTAGGTGTGAAGACCAATATCCCCTTTCACAAAGCGGTTATGGTCAATCCCAATTTTGTGGCCGGTAATCTGCATACCCATTTCATTGAGAAAGAAACAACCCTGCTTGATGAAATGAAACGCATTATGAGCGAAGAACAGCCTCTGGAAGAGAAGCTGTCTGAGATATTTGATGATACCCGGAGAATTGCCGCTATTGCGGCGGTTACTGCCTTGACCCAGCTTCCGGCTGAAATTGATGAAGATGAGATAACCGGCGTTTAGAGATTTTTCTTTAAACGCCCTATCTCTTTCTGGATTTCCTTGTTTTCCCAGTCACTTTCGTCGCGCATAAAGCCGAAAACACTCAGAAAGTGGAAAATCAGCCCTATACCCCAGCCGCCCAAGGGGAAAATAAACCATGGGTATGAACTGCCGGTAAATGCCCAGATACCTATAAGCATCAGGTTTATCACTATGTATACTGAAAGGTGATTGTAAAATTCCTTCTTTTCCTTGACCCTTTTCTGGGCAATGCGGTAGATTTCGTCGTCAGTCAGCTGTTTCATCTTGTATGCCTTCCTTCACTTGAAATTATGATTTATTTCCCCGGTGTAATCAAGCCCTCCGCGGGGCAAATCCGGGCATAAAAAAACTGCCGGGTTTTAAAGCCGGCAGTCTGCAAGTGCTAACAGTTATTTTTACTTGAAAAGTTTGGCAACAGCGGCAGCCAGTATCATAAGACCTATGGCAATAGGCAGAATACGGATAGCGTAGTTGTAGACGCTGTGCTTTTCTTCCAGAGCGGCTATTTCAGCCTGTCGTTTTTTGGCGGCGGCTTCATAACCGTAACCGCTGGTAATTGCATCCCAGTAGCAGGCATTTACGCACCGTCCGCAGTAGGTGCAGCTGGAGGTATCCAGACTATAGTCATGTACCTGGTGGACAATGTCACACCGCAAACATCTCCGGGCTTCTTTCTTGGCAGCAACGGGGGATAGAGTTTTTTCAATTTCCACCTTATCACCACCGGCTTGTTTAACCAGATTCAGCTCTATCTGAGAGCGGTTTTGTCCTTTGGGTTCGCTAAGGGGTTTGATATCTTTTTCAGGCGGGGCCAGAGTTTCATCCAGATTGCCCTCACCCCCCAGATATTTGTCAATCAGACCGGCTACCGAACGCCCGGCGGCCATAGCCTCAATGACCGAGCGGGCGCCGCTGATGCCGTCACCGGCGGCAAATACGCCGGGTTGGACTACGGTCAGGTAATCCGCACCGGGTTTTTCATCGGGAGTGACCGTGGTGATGACGGTATCTGCCAGTATCAAACAACGGGTATCGTTTATTATTTCATAATGAAGTCTATTGTCTTTGTCATATCCGTATGAGCGGATACGGAAGAGTTCCACTCCCTCAATTTTGTCATTAGATTTAACCAGTTTTACAAAATCCAATGAGGGGTGAACGGTTACGCCTGCATCTATTGCGCGGTCAACTTCTTCGGGGGAAGCTTCCTTGCTGCCGGTATGGCGGCTGCAAACCAGATGCACCTCTGAGACCCCTAGGCTCTTAGCGGCAAAGGCACTATTATAGGCTTCACTGCCGCCGCCTATTACAACTACCTTGTCGCCCAGGCTTTCTTTGGTGGATGATTTTATATTCTTTAGGAAATCACTGCCCTGCATCAGGTCTGATTCAACGGTTTCGTCGCAGGGGAGAAGAAGACCTTCGTCCAGACCGAGTACGCCGGTGGAAAGCAGAACCGAATCGTATCCCTGTTTGAACAGGGTCTGTACGGACTGCACCTGGCAGGAGGTATGGATGGTTACGCCCAGGTCGGTGATGGCCTTAATTTCTTTATTGAGTATATCTTTGGGCAGCTGGTGTTCCGGTATACTGTAAAACATCTTGCCGCCGGCATACTCCATTGATTCAAATATAGTTGCCTCATGTCCCAGCAGGGTTAAAAAGTAGGCTGAGGTAAGTCCGGCCGGGCCGGAACCGATAATAGCTACTTTTTTGCCGGTGGGCGGGGCAATTTTAAGGTTATTTTTCCAACTGCCGTCATCATTTTCAGCGGCATATCTCTTCAATGCCCGAATGGCAATAGGTTCGTCAAATTTCTGGCGCTGACATTCAAGTTCGCAAGGGTGAAAACAGACATAGCCGCACACGGAAGGGAAGGGTATTTTTTCTCTCATAACAGCAGTTGCGGCTGAAGCATTGCCGTCAGCTACGAAACGCACATAGCGGGGGATATCTAATCCAGCAGGGCAGGCACGTGTGCAGGGGGAGGTGCCAACCCGTTTGGTAGGTGTTTTATCCCTGTCCAGTTTGATAGCATCTACCGGGCAAACGCTGGCACACCGGTTGCACCCTGTGCAGCGGCTTTGGGTCCAGAAAAATTCACTGCCCTTGGTACGCTTGGTAGAGACTACCTTGCCGTCCTTTTGAATTTCTTCGGCTGATTCCAGTTTTTCTACAGGTGCTTTTGTTTTGGCCATATATGTCTCTTTTTTAAAATATTTACGCCTATATTTAAAAGACCTAGTTCCTGATATTATACTTGCAACATATAGTACATTGTCAATCCGTGAAGCCCGCTGTCGGGACAAGCAGGTTAATTCTACCACCCCTTCGGTTCTTTGGCCAACTTGGTGTCCGGTATCGGTGTGCAGGGATAAAAGAGTCTCAAACAGGGGATTGACAAAACAGAAATAACTAATTAAAATCAATTCTAATTGAATAAGGTCTGCCGGTGCTTTGTAACAAAAGCTTAAAAGGGAAGCCTGTTAAAATCAGGTGCGGTCCCGCCGCTGTGTACGGGGACGAAAACTGGAGTACGCCACTGTTTCATTGGAATGGAGCGGGAAGGCCCGGTGAGTAGGTTGAGCCGTAAGCCAGAATATCTGCCGGCATAGAGTTTCGCGGAAAATGGCCGTGGGAAATGGTAAATCCCTGAGCCGAAAGGTTTGGGGTTTTATTTTTTGTTTGAATCCTCAAACCTTGGTGGTTTGGGGATTTTTTTATTACGCGGGGTGAAATATGAAAGCGGTCTTGCTGGAAAAACCGGGAGAACTCCTTCTTGCGGAGGTGGCTACTCCATCCTGCCCGAAAGGCGGGGTACTCTTAAAGGTTTCCTGTTGTGCAATCTGCGGGACAGACGTAAAAATGTTTCGGCGGGGGCATCGTGACCTTAAGTACCCCCGCGTGCTGGGGCATGAAATAGCCGCCGAGGTAGTCTGCTCCGAACACCCTGATTTTAAGGCAGGTACCCGGGTGCAGGTTTATCCGGGTATTGCCTGTGGGGTTTGCCCGCTTTGCCTGCAGGGTAGGGAGAACCTGTGCGGGCAGGTGAAAATAATCGGTTTTAATTATGACGGGGGCTTGGCCGAATATATGGCACTTCCCCCTGAAAGCCTGCCTGGCGGGCTTAACATAATACCTGAGAATGTTTCAGATGAAGAAGCCTCTCTGGCAGAGCCGCTTGCCAGCTGTATTCACAGCCAGTCTGCTTGCCGGGTGGGGGACGGAGACCGGGTGTTGGTATTGGGGGCTGGACCTTTAGGGTTGCTGCAGACCATGCTCGCCAGATATAACGGAGCGGAACAGGTGCTTGTGGCTGAAATCCTGCCGGAGAGAGTGTGCGGAGCGGAACTGGCCTGCCCGGACGGGGTAATAGATTTGGGTAAGACCAGCCTTAAGCAGGGGGTTTTTGAGCAGACCGGCGGGGTTGGTGTGGATGTAATCTTAATTGCCAGTTCGGGGGTGGAAGTGGGAGAACTGCCCTCTGTTTTAAGCCCCGGCGGGCGGATAAATTTCTTTTCCGGCCTACCCAAGGACCGTTCTGGATTTACCATTGATGCGAATTCCATCCATTATCAGGAATTGATTTTGAGCGGCTCTTACGGCTCTACCGCAGCGGATAATGCTGAGGCTGTCCGCCTGATAGGGCAGGGAATTATACCCGTAAAGAGGCTTATCAGCCGGGTGACAGGTATTTCATATATAGAGGAGGCTTTTCTGGGAGTAGAAAGGCTGGAAGGTCTTAAAACCGTAATCAAATTTTATAAATGAAGGACACAAAAATGGATGAAAACAGGGTTAAAAATTTCGGGGCTGTCATAAGCCGCCTTATCTCAAAGGAAAATCTGAGTCGTGAGGAAGTAAAAGACTGTTTTTCCCAGATAATGCGGAATGAACAGCCTGATCTTCAGCAGGGTGCATTCATGGCCGCCCTAACTGCCAAAGGCGAAACGGCAGCTGAGATTGCCGGTGTCTGGGAAGCTATATATGAGCAGGATACAATTCGGGTGAGGCCTCTGGTAGATAAACCTGTGGTGGACAACTGCGGCACAGGCATGGACAGCCTGAAGACCTTTAACATCAGCACGGCTGCTTCCATTGTGGCGGCGGCGGGCGGGGTGGTACTGGCAAAACACGGCGCCCGAGCCCTTTCCGGGAGCTGCGGCACTATTGATATGCTGGAATCACTGGGTGTTGATGTGGAAACAGACGTTGAGACAGTCAAACGGAGTATTGAAACTGTGGGTATAGGCATTTTTAACGGTATGAGTGCCAAGGTTCACCCGCAGGCTCTTTTCCGTATTCTTTCCCAGATACGTTTCGGGACTACCCTTAATATTGCCGGTTCACTGGCAAATCCGGCTTTGCCCCATTATGCGGTTAGGGGTGTATATTCGGCTGAACTATTGCAGCCGGTGGCTGAGGTGATGCGCGAGATAGGCTATAAAAGAGCTCTGGTTATATACGGGTCTGCCCCAGGCGGACGCGGCATGGACGAGCTTTCAAATCTGGGTGAAAGCCATATTGCCGAACTATGTGAAGACGGGCAGATTATTAAGTACAGCTTGTCTCCGTCGGATTTCGGTTTGACGCCCTGTCTGACTGAGGAAATCGTAACTTCAGGTGACAAACAACGTGAAACTCTGAGGCTGCTGCGGATTCTTTCAGGTAACGACGAAGGGGCTGCTTTTGAAGTTGTTTGTTTAAATGCGGCGCCTGTTTTTTATATAGCAGGTATGGTTAAAAGTCTTCAGGAGGGTTATGCTAAGGCGGCAGAGATAATCCGTTCCGGTGCGGCTATTGCCAAGCTTCGGCAGTGGATAAAGGCACAAAACACCAACCCTGAAGCGGGTATTGCCCGGCTGGAGAGTCTGTTGGGTGAACTGGATGGGGCTAAAATCAGCTAAGGCTGTAGATATATGTGTTTGAAAGTGAGGTTGCCGGGGAGTAAGCTTGGGCAGCACTTCCGGCAGCCTTATTTCCCTTTTAAGATTGTAATTGGAAAATATGCTCTGACAAACGGGCGGGGTATAGGTAAGAAAACTAACCTGCTGTTTGGTTGGGGGTTTCAGCCGTGGACAGTGGCTGAATATCTGCAACCGGCAGTTCTATACGGAAAGTAGCCCCGTTTCCCGGGGTGCTTTCTACATATATTCTGCCGTTGTGTTCCTCAATAATACCATGGCAGATGGAAAGCCCCAGTCCGGTGCCTTTGCCGACCTCTTTGGTGGTAAAGAACGGGTCAAAAATACGTTTTATATTCTCAGGGCTGATACCGGGGCCGTTATCGGAAATACTGATTATTACGTGCTTGTTGTGCTGGCTGGTCTTGATAATTATCTGGGGGTGCTCTTTCAGTCGCAGGAAAAACTCTGCGTTGATAATAATATTTATAAGAACCTGCTGAATCTGGAAGAAGTCCAGCATCACCCGGGGCAGATCAGGATCAAGCTCAGTGATGCAGCGGATGTTATTAATCCGGTGGTCATGTTTGCGTAATTCAAGCACCTTATGGATACTCAGATTGATATCACCGGCTTCGCGGGTAGGTGGCTGTTGGCGGGCAAAGGTCAGTAGATTACGTACTACTTCGGCTGCCCGCAGGGCTTCACGGTGAATAGTCTGAACATCTTCCTTTATAGATTCTTCCAGTTCGTTCATCAGTAAAAGTTCGCTGAAACCTACAATACCGGTAAGGGGGTTGTTTATTTCATGAGCCAGACCGGAAGCCAGTTCACCCACGGAAGCCATGCGGTCAGTCATAATAAGCTGCTGTTCTATCTGCTTGCGTTCGGTAATATCTACGCTGAGTATTATTATGCCCTTAATCTCACCGGCATATCCGCGGAGTACAGCCCCGCTTATCTGGCTGAAATATTCGGTTCCATCCGGGCGTAAACACCGGAGCTCCAGATTGCGTATTTCATTCAGGCTGTCCGCCTGATTCATATATGACCTGGCCATATCACGGTCTTTAAGGGAAACAAACTCCAGTGCGTGTCTGCCTATCAGCTGGTCTTTACTGGTGCAGTTGTTCATTTTCAGCATGGTTTGGTTTATTTCGGTAACATATCCACTGGTATCCATAACCGCTATGCCTTCATTAACCCCGTTGAACATGCTGCGGATTTTTTCCTCCGAAGCTATCAGGGCGTAATGTGTTTGTTTCTGCTCAGTCATATCAGAGATAATGCAAATAGCGTTCAGTACACTGCCGTGTTCATCAAGCAGTGTAGAGCAGTTTACCATGACATCACGGTACTGTCCGTCCTTGTGCAGCATGCGGCAGTCTTTGTTGTAAATGATATCTCCGCGGTTCAGGCTGGCAATATGGTTGCGGACTTCGTCGCGGAAAGATTCATGAATAATATCCAGAAAGTTTGTACCCAGCATTTCGGCCGGGGTATACCCCAGAATTTCCTGAATACGCATATTGCAGTCGTTGATAATACCGTTCCGGTCAAATGAAATAATTATACTGGCGGCGGTTTCAAATATTGAACGGTAACGGTTTTCACTGCGGGTCAGGGCATCCCGGGCATTTTTCAGGCGGCTTATATCTGTAAAAGTGGTGTAAACCATATATGAATTTTCCTGATTTATGCGGAAAAGGGGAAGGGCGAACAGGTTTACCCAGCGGATTTCACCGGAAAGGTTGTTTTTTATACCCATGAAAACATTGCGTATGGCTTTCCCTGTTTTCAGGGCTGCTATCACCGGGTTTTCACCGGGCGGCATGATTGAGCCGTCCTCATGTACATATGTCCAAATGGGGTCGGCAATATTTACACCCAGCAGTTCGCTCTCGTGCCTGCCGAAAATGGTATTAGCTGCAGGGTTAGTTTCAATTATGATACCTTTATTATCAACATAAATAGCACCCTGAGCCATGGTTTCAAACAGGGTATGGTACTTTTCCTCGGACATGCGCAGGGCTTCTTCGGTATGCTTCAGTTCGGTTACATCTTCACCTGAATACAGTATGGAACTCATCTGCCCGTTTTTGCTGCGGATAGCGGTAGAATGCCAAAGAATTACTTTTTCCTGGCCGTCTTTAGTCAGGACTACATCCATATAGCGTTCGGGCAGTTCGGTTTTACCGGATATAATCTGTTTATACATGGAACGTTTTATCAGGCGGCGGTATCCGGGTATAAAATTTTCAAACCAGTTTTGCCCCAAGATATCCTGATACTCATACCCCAGTATCTGACAACCCCGCTTGTTAATCTGGGCAACAGTCTCATCTTCATTCAAGACAACTATAATTACTCCTGCGATATCCAGATAAAGCTGGGCTTTGTCCCGTTCTTCTTTAAGCCGTATTTCTGTCCGGGCAAGTTCCCTGCGCCGGCGTATTTTTTCTACCCCCAGTGATATATCTTGGGAGACTTCACGCAGCAGGGAGATTTCTTCCCTTCCGAATACATCCGGTTTATTTGAGCAAACGCATAATATACCCAGCAGTTCCTCTCCGAAATCTATGGGTGAACAAAGCAGACTGCGGCAATACTGGCAGTGTGTTGCATAGTTTTCAATTGGCTGGCTGTGAATATCCGGCACTACTATCAGACTGCGGCTTTTAATGGCCTGTTGTATGGGTTCACCCGGCAGGTGCAGGCAATGATGTGCGGGGCACGTTTCGGCTGAAAGATGGGGTTGCCCGTAGACAGCGTGGTAACGGGGTTCAACCATCTGCTGGTCAGGGGTTGCATAACCTATCCAGGCTACCTGATACCGTCCAGCATAAACCAGCCTTTCACATATCCTTTCCATAAGCTCTTCTTCATTATCTATATGGGTAATATGGTGGCTTATATCCCGTATCATGGACAGGATCTGATTAAGATTTTCTTCGTGGCTGATTACTCGGCGGTGGTTGTTGATTATCAGGCTTACCAGACTGCTGGCGCCCAGGGTTATTAAGACAAGTAAAAAAGTAATCGGCTTAAACAGGTTCAGTGTAACTAGCACCAGCATACCCGGAATAAGTATGCCGCTGGCCCAGAACATGGAAACTTTAAATCCCCAGCGCCAGGTGGCAATGGCAATAATAATTATGGTAGTGGCTGCTTCTACGCTGGTGGTGAAAAGTTGCCAGTTGGAATTTTGGACGAGGTCCGGAGGGGAAAAAACTGTATATAATCCCAGAACGATTACCAGTACGGATAAACCAGCGACGTATGTGAAGTATTTGTCCTTGAAAAGTGGAGGGAACTGTTGTTTTGTCACTGCTCCGTTCTTCCCTTCCCTTTTGCTGGTTTATATTAAACCAGAACCAATTTAATTATTCAAAAGAATAGTAAAAGAGCTAAATTGTACAGAATTTTTTGGAAACGCGTATGAAATGCCTTGCCAGATTTGGATTTGTGCCGAAATGCAGGTGCAGGTAACTGGCAAGTACATTAGTACTGTTCCCTATAATAAAGCCTTCGCTTTGACCAACAAATTCGGCTGGCTCCAGCAGGGTGTAGGCGGGTTTGGTCTGAGGGGAAGGTAATTTTGACCAATGGAAGATATGACCGCGGAGTTCGGTGCCCTTGGCAGAAAGGATATTATCGTTCTGTACTGCTGCTCTGGTATATGCCAGACGATGGAGTTTCTTTTGCATAACGGATATGCCGGGAAGCAGCCCCAGCATCAAGTATTTTGTGCCGTCAAAGTCCTCTATTGCTTCGGATAAATACATAAGCCCGCCGCATTCGGCGTAAATGGGCATGCCGCTCTCTGCTGCTTTGGTCAGGGCGGTCTTCATGAGTTGATTGGTACTTAGTTCAGCGGCCATTATTTCCGGAAAGCCGCCCCCTATATATATGCCGCCGATATTTTCAGGCAGGCAGGTATCATGTAATGGGCTGAAATAACAAAGTTCCGCCCCCCAGTCTGACAGCATATCCAGATTGGCTTGATAATAGAAGCTGAATGCTTCATCTTTGGCTACAGCTATGCGGGTAACCGGGCAGGCAGGGGTTTTGGGGAAGATGTGCGGACAGGGTTTTTCAGGCAGGGGCGGGGCATTTTGGGCAATTTCCCAAATGCGGTCAATATCTATAGTACTTTCAATATGGGTAGCCAGGTTCTGGATAAAGGTTTCCAGTTCACCGCCTTCAGAGGTAGTCTTCAACCCCAGGTGGCGTTCCGGTATAACCAGGTCTTTATTGCGAAGCAGATAGCCTATTACCGGGGTAGAGGCATATTTTTCAATTGCGTTCCGGCAGATTTCATAGTGGCGCATACTGCCTGCCTGGTTGAGTATCACGCCGGCAATATTTATACGGGGGTCCAGATTTTTGTAGCCTAGAACTATGGCCGCGGCACTTTCAGCCATATGCGAGATATTGACAAGCAGTATGACAGGGGACGAAAGCAGTCTGGCAATCTCGGCGGTAGAGCCTCCGGGGCGTTCCCCGCTGTATCCGTCATAAAGCCCCATTACGCCTTCCACCAAAGCTATCTCTCTGTTTTTCAGGCCGTGGAAAAACACTTCCGCCAAGGCATCTTTGTCCAGCATCCACGAATCAAGATTATGGCAGGGGTTATGCGAAGCCAAAGTAAGGTATCCGGGGTCTATATAATCAGGGCCGCACTTGTAGGCGGCTACTTTATGTCCGCGTTTGGTAAGGGCGGCGGTAATGCCGCTGCTTATAGTGGTTTTGCCGCTGCTGGAGGATACTCCGGCTATAACGATGCGTGGGAAATTCATATTGCAGAGTATATCACTCGGAGTTTATTTGCGTAAAGCTCACTTTTCTTTGAGGATTTTTATATTCACAGTGCGTTTGCGCGGACCATCAAACTCCGCGAGGTAAATACCCTGCCAAGTCCCCAGCAGCGGCCTTCCTGCTTCTATAATAAGGTTCAGGCTGTTTCCTGTCAGGCTGGTTTTTACATGGGCGGCCGAGTTGCCTTCCGCATGAAGAAAATGGGTGACAGAAGGGACTATCCGTTCAAGCTGGGCTTTGATATCGGTAATAACGTCAGGATCGGCATTTTCATTTATGGTTAATCCGGCAGTGGTGTGGGGGACAAATATATGGCACAGGCCGGAGGTAACGCCGCTTTGGCTTATAACCAGACTAATCTGACTTGTAATATCTATAAATTCGGTTTGGCTGCGGCTTAGTATTTCAAGACAGTACAGGGGTGTGGCATCAGTCATGCTTGATAAATTCACTTACCTTGTTTCGCAGCTCCTGCGGATTAAATGGTTTGGTAATATAGCCGTCAGCACCCAGTTGCTGGCTGAGTTTCTTGTTCAGTTCATAACCCACTCCAGTCAGCATAATAATGGGAGTGGAGCTGGTCTGTTTATCCCCTTTGAGCATGCAGCAGGCTGCCAGCCCGTCCAGCTTGGGCATCATGATATCCATGAGTATCAGGTCAAAGTTCTGCTCGCGTGATTCTTTTACGGCTTCCTCGCCGTTTTTAGCCTGAACTATCTGATAGTTTTTGTCCAGTATACTGCAAACCAGCTGCCGGATATGCTCTTCGTCATCAGCCACCAGTATCTTTATTTTGGACATCACTGCCTCCCTAGGATACTTCAGATAATAATGAATAATAGTATATCATTAGGGGTAAAAAAATAGATAGAGTTCTTAAAAAACCTTAGTTACAGTTCTCAAGTTTTCCCAGCGTTTCGGTGATTATCTTCTTGAGATCGCTCGGGGTGAAGGGTTTGGGTAAAAAAGGCTGACCGGCGGCATCCAGAAAACCCTGGGTGGTTTCGTCCATCAGGTCACCGGTAGTGAATATAATCCGTTTGGCAATATCAGGATAGTGGTTCAGTGCGTATGCGTACAGGTTTTTACCGTTCATGATAGGGGTGCGTATATCTACCAGGCAAAGATCAAAAGTTTCCTGCTGAATAAGTGCCTGACCTATCTGGCCGTTTATGGCAATAGTTACTTCAAGCCCCATGCCTTCCAGAGTGCGCAGGCACACCTGACATATGGAGGGTTCGTCTTCAACTACCAGTACCCGGTATTTTTTGTCTGTCATAGAGTCCTGTTTTCGGTAGGAGAATTTGGGTTATTAGAATGGGTAATGAATTTATACTAATGGTATTGTATCACAGAGTTGACAGCTGTCAATAGAGGGGTACAGTAAAGTGTTAAAAAAGCAAAAAAGAAGTCAAAAATACTTAGAATCTAAATTTACCCTGCTTGATAAGGTAACCGCAGGCAGCTCCTACTAGTAACCCTCCCAAATGTCCCTGCCAGGCGACTGACGGCAGGAAGGACAGGATAATAAAACTGCCTATGACTGCAATCCACAAGGGGATGGGTACAGGCAGAGGGAAGACCATAACCTTGGAGTTCGGGCGGAGTACTGCCAGGGTTCCGCCAAGTGCAAAAACCGCCCCCGAAGCACCTATGACATATCCGAAAGAGCCTGCATTGAGGAGTATAAACAGCAAACTGCCCGCCAGGCCGCCCCCGAAGAATATTATCAGCCAACTGCGCTGGTTTATCATCTGGAGCAGGGCGTTGCCGAAGAAATACAGGGTAATCATATTGGCAAAGAGATGCCAAAGGTCTGCATGAACAAACAAACTGGTTATAATGGTCCACGGGTGGCTGATAGCTGTTGCCGGCTGAAGTGCCAGATAAGGCCCAATCTGGGGGGCAAAATTAACCCCGAAAAACACAATAACACAGGTGATTATTACAAGGAGTATTATATCCGGCTGGTTACGGTAGCTGGTATATCTCATACAGCGTAATTCTGACAGTTTTATCCAAGGTGTGTCAAATTTTTATTGACAGCCGGATTTGAGCGGCACTAAAGTCTTATAAGAAAGGTATTAAAGAGGTGAAATCATGCCCACTCTTATTCTTTCGCGCAAAGATATTTCCGGATTGATTTCCATGCCGCCGGTTATACAGGCTGTGGAGCAAGCATTCAGGGATTGGGCAACGGGATTAGGTGATATGCCCTCTAAGGTTTATTTGACGCTACCTAAAGGGGACTTCAGGGCTATGCCGGCCTCTCTGCCGGGTGCCGCCGGAATAAAGTGGGTAAATGTTCATCCGGGGAACAAGGCTTTGCAGATGCCTACTGTAATGGGACTTGTGATTTACTCTGACCCGGATACCGGTTATCCCTTGGCGGTTATGGACGGCACGGATATTACCGCTTACCGTACCGGGGCGGCTGCCGCCATAGCCTCAAAGTATCTAGCCAGAGCTGATTCTGCCACGCTGGGGATTGTGGGTGCGGGCAGACAGGCTGTTACCCAAATAATGGCTCACCAGGTGCTTTTTAATCTGAAAGAAATACGGGTATATGACATATTTCCCGATTCGGTTCTAAGGTTGAATAAGTATTTTCCTGAGCTAAATATAAGGCAGGCCAGCCTTGCTGAGGCTGCTGCTTCGGATATTATTTGTACTCTTACTACCTCAAACAAGCCAGTGTTACTCTTAAAAGACCTTAAACCCGGCTGTCATATCAATGCGGTCGGGGCGGATGCTCCCGGCAAACAGGAACTTGATTCCCGTATTCTCCGTCAGGCGGTAGTGGTGGTAGATGATATGGAGCAGGCAATTCATGCCGGCGAGCTGAATGTGCCGGTTCGGACAGGGATTTTCAGTAAGGAAATGGTGAAGGCCAACCTGGGACAGATAATACAGGGTAAAAAAAGCGGACGCGGCTCAGCCAGTGATATAACGGTGTTTGATTCTACCGGGGTGGCTATTGAAGATATTGCGGTAGCCAAAATGCTGTATCAGATGGCAAGCGAACTCGGAACCTTCCGTAGCCTTGGGCTGGTGGATTAGGTTTCAGGATTTCGGTTTTTTAGAGGGCATTTCTTTGGGGGCTTTGAGGTTTACTTCTTCGGCTGAGAAGGGGGAGTAGCCCTGAATGACTTCATCTTCAGTGGTTATCTCCAGTTTACCCCCGCATTGGGCGCAACTTTGATGACGGGCATTTAAAAGTGCCCATCCGTGATAATGCCCTCCGCACTTGGTACATCTTGCCTCTGGTATCTGCATGCTATTATATTACCATTAAGGTAGATATAACCTGTCAACTACTTTTTAGTTACTATTTTAGGGGGAAAACAATTTTTAGCAGTTTCTACTGCCATGCCCCGTTTACGAAAGTAAGACCTTCCCAGTCACTGCCTTCGGGCATCTCGGCACTCACTATCAGTCCCTTTTCGTTCAAAGTATATATACCGATTACTTCGCCCATAATAAAACTGTAAACCGGTAAATCAGTGGAGGGTGAGCCGTAGGTTACGTTTGAGGTATGGCCAGGACCTACCGTTCCGCCATCATTCAGTGTATTCGTTTCCACATCTACCATAGCGGACAGGACAGCCAGACGGACATTCGCCAGTTCGGTATTGGCTGACTCTACCTTGCCTTCGTGCATAAATTTGATTACATTTGGGATTATTACTCCTGCCAGTGCTCCCAGTATGGCCACAACTACCAGTATTTCAATCAGTGTAAAACCGTTTTCGCGCTTGAAAATGGTTGCCGGTATTTTCATAAATTTCCCCCTGCGGCTGCACTTGTGCACATTTATATATCCAATAGTACTAAAATATGGTAAAAGGTTGCAATACCCCCGGGTATTTACCCTCCTGTCTTGCCGAAAATACCCTCCGGCTTTATACTTTAGCCATGCCTGAGCATAAAATACTGGTAGTTGAAGATGACGCCACTCTGAGGGAGCTTTTGTGTTATAACCTTGCCAAGGAGGGGTATACGTTGGAATGTGCCGAAGACGGGCTGAAGGCACTGGGTATTTACCGCCTGTTTAAGCCGTCATTGGTTATACTGGATGTGATGTTGCCGGGTATAGACGGCTTTGAACTTTGCCGTCTTATCCGTACGGAGAGCAGTGTTCCCATACTTATGCTGACCGCTCGTTCAAGCGAGTCTGATAAGGTAAACGGGCTGGAAGCCGGGGCGGATGATTATCTGTCCAAACCCTTTGGCATGAGGGAATTGCTGGCCAGAATGAAGGCTCTTCTTCGCCGCAGCCAGACGCAAAACTCCCAAACAGAGACAACAGGCGGGCTGAAAATAGGTGATTTGGAGATATTTATTGAACGCCATCTGGTCATGCGGAACGGGGTGGCTCTGGATTTTTCGCCTAAAGAATTTGATCTGTTTAGTTTTATGGTGCAGAACCGCTGCCGGGTTTTCAGCCGTGAACAGCTGCTGGAAAAGGTCTGGGGTTACGATTATCCCGGAGGAACCCGCACTGTAGATGTGCATATAAGCTGGCTTCGCCAGAAGATAGAGGCCGACCCCTCCAGTCCCCGTCATCTTATAACGGTGCGGGGAACTGGTTACAAGTTTGAGGAGTGATATGACCAGAAGCCTTAAATGGCGTTTGATAACCCTGTTCTGCCTGCTTATTGCCGGTTGCGTGGGTATACTCAGCATATTTCTTTCCAATCACCTGGAAGATTCGTATATGGACAATCTTCAGTCACGCCTGATACAGGAGGTTACTCTGTTTTCGCGGGTAGTGCCCGAACATATTACCGAAAGTGCTGACAGTTTTGATGCCTATATAAAGAAGCTTGGGGCTTCGCTGGACATACGGCTGACGGTGATTGCCCCTGACGGACAGGTGCTTGCAGATTCACTTCAGTCTCCCTCCGAAATGGAAAACCACTCTACCAGAGTTGAGTTTATTGATGCCCTGAAAGATGGTATCGGTATAGACATGCATCAGTCTGCCAGCTTGGGTTACGAAATGCTGTATGTGGCTGCGTCTGTTAAAGACGGGACAGGTGTGCTGGCGGTAGTGAGGGTGGCTTTGCCGGTGGAAGAAGTGTACGCCGCCGTAGGGGATGTAGACCGGACTATTTTGCTGGGTGCGGTGGTAAGCATACTGGCGGCCGGACTTTTGGCGGTTTGGGTAGCGGCTAATATCAGCCGCCCGGTTAAAGAACTGACAGCAATTTCCCGGCGTATTGCCCAGGGGCAGATTGATACCATTCAGATAGATGTAAGCGGCAAAGGCGAAATGGAAGAATTGGCACACGCCTTCCGCCTGATGACAGAGCGCCTGCGTGACAGTATTAAAGCAGTCAGTTCGGAGCGTGACCGCCTTTCGGCGGTGCTGCAGCGGATGGGTGACGGCATATTCCTGCTGGACCGTGAGGGGGTAATAAGTCTTTTAAACCCCGCCTCCGAGAGGATATTTAAGCTGGAAGCAGAAGGGATAATAGGGCATAGCTTTGTGGAAGCGATACGTGACCATGAAATCCACTCTGTTTTTGAGCATGCCAGATCCTCGGGTAAACAGGAGATGGGCTTTGTCGAGCTTGCCGCCGGCAGGCGTTTTCTGGGCATTATTGCCACTCCGCTGGTCAGCCAGTCAGGTTATCTGGTGCTGGTGCAGGACCTTTCAGAGCTTCGTCGGCTGGAAAAGGTAAGGAGGGATTTTGTAGCCAATATTTCCCATGAATTGCGCACCCCTATCAGCTCTTTGAAACTGTTGACCGAAACTTTGCAGGAAGGTGCGGCGTCTGACCCAGCGGTTGCGGCCGGGTTTATTGATAAAATTCACCTTGAGGTAGATAAATTGGCTCAGCTGGTTACCGAATTGAGTGACCTTTCAGCTATAGAGAGCGGGCAGGCGGTTTTACGCCTTCAGCCGGGAGATATTTCAACCGCAATCAAGCTTGCGGCGGAAAGGCTTAGGCCTCAGGCTGAACGGGCAGGTATAAGCCTTGGGGTAGAACTGCCCGAAACTCTGCCGCAAGTAAAACTGGATGAAAACCGGGTTGAACAGGTGTTGGTCAATCTGGTGCATAATGCTATCAAGTTTACCCCTAAAGGCGGCAGGATAAAGATTGGGGCCCGCACCCAAGGGCAAACACTGGTAATCTATGTATCTGACAGCGGTATAGGTATACCCGAAGAGGACCTTACCCGGGTGTTTGAGCGTTTTTACAAAGTAGACAAAGCCCGTTCCAGCGGGGGTACAGGTTTGGGTTTGGCTATTTCCAAGCATATAGTGCAAGCGCATGGCGGGACTATTTGGGCAGAGAGTGTTTATGGCAAAGGGGCTACATTCAGCTTCAGTTTACCCCTGACCTGAGTAATTCTAAATGCAGTTAGTGGATAAGCCGGTTTGAAAAACCGGTTTTTTTATTTTCCGGGAAGCCCGGAGCTCAGGCTTTTATCTTACGGGTTACTTTAAAATTTTTACACAACCTTAACATGTTCTTTATACAGCCTTAATCTTGTGGCTTTAAACTAGTAGTGTGAATAAGGAAAGAGGAAAAGAAACAAGAAAGGAGGTGAATATAATGGAAAGAATAACTTTAGCTCTGGTAGCCCATGATAACAAGAAGCAGGAAATGGTTGAACTGGTAAAAAAGCATGAGACGGATCTGGGAAGCCTTAATCTGGTAGCCACCCGCACCACCGGTAAGCTTATTCAGGCCAGCACCAGTTTGAATGTAAATCTGCTGCAAAGCGGCCCTCTGGGAGGTGACCAGCAGATTGGTGCTATGGTAGCCAGCGGGGTAGTAACCGCTATCATATTCCTTCGTGACCCCCTGACCGCCCAGCCCCATGAACCTGATATTTCCGCCCTGATGCGAGTGTGTGATGTACACAATGTACCCTTGGCTACCAACATATCTACTGCTGAAGCCGTGCTGCACCTTATATTCGAGCATCCGGAGGAACTTAAGGAGCATAGGCTGAAGAGCCAGCTTTTAAATAGTCTGAACAGCTGATATACAGGCTTTGCAAAGAAATAAAGAGAAAAGGAGGAAAAAGTGAACAAGATAGTAAATAAGAAAAAAATTATGCTGCCTGCGACTGCCGTAATGCTGCTGGCATTGGGCATGGCAGGGTGCAGCAATGATACAGATAATACAGATAACCCGGACAATACTTCCGCTCTCTCAGGAACTATCAACGAGGCCGGTTCTACTACTGTTCAGCCTCTGGCTGAAAAATTGGCAGCCGCTTTCAAAGTTCTGTACCCGAATGTTAATGTGGTAATAGGCGGCGGCGGTTCATCAGTTGGGGTTAAATCTGTAACCGAGGGGACTGTAGATATCGGGGCGGCTTCGCGTGACCTGAAAGACACCGAAACAGGCCTGACTAAACATCTGCTGGCCAAAGACGGTATTGCCATAGTGGTTCACCCTGATAATACCGCGGTAAATAACCTGACTATAGACCAGGTGCGGGATATCTTTGCCGGCGTAATAACCAACTGGAGCCAGGTGGGCGGCCCGGACAAGACAATCCATGTAATGGCCCGTGAAGAGGGTTCCGGCACCAGAACCGCCTTTGAGGAACTGGTCATGGGTGCTGATGTGCGGATTGTAGCCAATGCAGTCCTCCAGAACTCCAACGGCGCTCTCAAGACTGCCATTTCCGGTGACAAAGATGCCATCGGCTTTATCTCCTTCGGCTATATAGATTCAAATGTAAAAGCCCTGAGCATAAACGGTATAGCTGCTACCTCCGAGAATGGTAAAAACGGTACTTATCCCATTATCCGCCCGCTCTACTTCCTGACCAAAGGCACTCCCAGCGAACTGGTACAGGCCTTCCTGGACTACTGTATGAGCGATGCAGTCCAGCAGATAATAACTGAAGAAGGTTACTTATCTGTAAACTAAGCCCGGGTCGGGTAAATCAGACCATCTTAATGGGCAGAGACCGACACTCTCTGCCCGGACTGGTTTAGAAAAATGTTGCCCAGATATCTTACTGATAAATTAGCCAAATACGGGGTTTTTATTACTGCTCTTGTTTCCATACTGGTACTGCTGGCTATTGCAGTATTTATTATAAAAGGCGGTTTGCCATTATTCGGCGAAGTAAACCCGCTGGATTTCCTGTTCGGGGAGAGCTGGAGCCCCACCTATGGCGAATACGGCATACTATCCATGATAGTGGGCTCTCTGCTGGTTACTCTTGGCGCTATGCTGATTGCAGTGCCGCTGGGTATTGCCTGTGCTATTTTGCTGGCAGAGGTTGCCCCCCAAAGGGTGCGTAATCTGCTTCGTCCGGCAGTTGAGCTGCTGGTGGGTATTCCCTCTGTGGTTTACGGTTTGGTAGGCATAATGGTAATTGTACCGGCTGTAAGAAGCCTGGGAGGGACAGGTTATTCCATACTGGCGGCAGTGCTGGTACTCTCAATTATGGTTTTACCAACTATTATCAGCATCTCCGAAGATAGTCTGCGGGCTGTACCCCGCACCTATCGGGAAGGGTCTCTGGCACTGGGTGCCAGCCATTGGCAGACTATCTGGCATGTGCTGCTGCCGGCCGCCCGTTCCGGGGTAGGGGCAAGCATAGTGCTGGGCATGGGGCGGGCTATCGGTGAGACTATGGCTATGATTATGGTTATAGGGAATGCGGTTATTATTCCCTCTTCCCCTCTTGACCCCGCCAGAACACTCACAGGTAATATTGCGGTAGAGATAAACTATGCGGCAGGTCTGCATGAAAATGCCCTTTTTGCCACCGGTTTGGTGCTTCTCATCTTGATACTTATACTAAACAGTCTGGCTACTTTGGCGTTGAAGCGGGGTGAACAACATGCTTAGATTTACTTCCCGCAGTACCCAGAAAGTGGCTTTTGCGCTGTTGTGGACAGCAGGTATTATCACTCTGCTGGTTCTGCTGCTTATCATAGGTTATATAATTATCAGGGGATTGCCCGGTTTCTCCTGGGATTTTCTGTTTACCCCGCCGGCTGGCGGTCTGGCAGGAGAGGGAGGTATTTCCTCTACAATTGTGACTACTCTTTATCTGGTCGGGCTGACCCTGCTGATACTGGTACCGGTGGGTATCGGGGCGGCTATATACCTGGTGGAATATGCACCAGACAACCGCCTGACCCGTTTTATACGTTACGGAGTTCAAACTCTGGCGGGTGTGCCTTCTATCCTGTTTGGTTTGTTCGGGTTTGCCCTGTTTGTTACTGTTTTGCATTTCCGTTTTTCCATACTTTCGGGCGCGCTTACACTGGCATGCCTTCTGCTTCCTGTGCTTATCACTGCTACGGAAGAAGCGTTGAAGACAGTTCCCCGTTCTTACCGGGCAGGGGCAATGGCTTTGGGGGCTACCAAGTGGCAGGCGGTGACTCACGTGATACTGCCGGCGGCTTTGCCGGGTATTGCAACCGGGATAATTTTATGTGCCGGGCGGGCACTGGGTGAAACCGCCTGTTTGTATGTTACTATGGGAGGGAGCGCTGCCATGCCGGATTCACTCCTTTCAGGCGGGCGCTCACTGGCACTGCATGTCTTTTATCTGGCTACCGAAACTAATGCCATAGATAAAGCCATGGCGACAGCCGCAGTTTTAATAGTGATTATTGTGGGATTAAATGCCTTGACCAATTTCATTTCCCGGCGTTTCCAGAAACGCATAAGCGGAGGAGTTTAAATGGAACCTAAAATCAAAATCCGCGGTGTAAATTTCTTTTACCACCAGCACCAGGTACTTAAAAATATAAATATGGGTTTCCCTGACCGCCAGATAACCGCCATTATCGGCCCTTCGGGATGCGGCAAAAGTACCCTTTTACGTGCTCTTAACCGGATGAATGACCTGGTCAGCGGAGCCAGGCTGGAGGGTGAGATATTGCTGGATAATGAAAATGTTTATTCCCCCAGCCTGGACGTGGTCAATCTCCGCAAACGGGTTGGTATGGTCTTTCAGCAGCCCAATCCCTTTCCAAAGAGCATTTTTGACAATGTGGCTTTCGGTCCGCGCATGCTGGGTACTACTGCCCAGTCACGTCTGGATGAGATAGTGGAAAAAAGCCTGCGGCAGGCGGCACTTTGGGATGAGGTCAAGGATAATTTGCACAAATCCGGTCTGGCACTTTCCGGCGGGCAGCAGCAAAGGCTGTGTATTGCCAGAGTGCTGGCGGTAGAGCCGGAAGTTATCCTGATGGATGAACCCTGTTCCGCACTTGACCCTGTGAGCACTATGAGAATTGAAGAATTGATGCAGGAACTGAAACAGAACTATACTATCGCTATCGTAACCCACAATATGCAGCAGGCAGCCCGTGCCTCAGACTGGACAGGGTTTCTGCTGACGGGTGACCTGGTTGAATACGGGCGTACCGGTGAGATTTTTTCCCGACCCAAAGACAAGCGCACTGAAGATTATATTACCGGCCGGTTCGGTTAAAGGAGGATATCATGCCGCGAATGGGATTTGACCGTCACCTTAGGGAACTTGAAAATGACTTGCTCCTGTTGGGAAGCATGGTAGGCAAGGCTATTGACCGCTCTATGCAGGCTATGAAAGAGCGGGATTTGGAACTGGCCAAACAGGTTATAGAAGAAGACAAATATATTAACCAAAAACGTTTTGAGATAGAAGAAAAAAGCATAGAGCTTATGGCTACCCAGCAGCCGATGGCCCGTGACCTGCGGATAATCGTAGCTGTGCTTAACATAATAGTTGACCTTGAACGTATTGGCGACCATGCCGAAGGTAATGCCAAAATAGCCCTTATGCTGGGTGAAGAGCCTCCTCTTAAACCGCTTATTGACCTGCCCCGTATGTCTCTGAAAACAGAGGAAATGCTCAACCGGGCACTGGGGGCTTTTGTCAGGCGTGACTCTGCTGAAGCTCTGCGGGTAATAGACGAAGATGATGAAGTAGACGGCCTGTATAATCAGGTTTTTCGGGAGCTTCTGGTCTTTATGGCTGAAGACCCCCATACTATCTCACGTGCAACCCGTCTTATCTGGGCGGCCCATAATCTGGAAAGAAGTGCGGATAGGGTTACCAATATTTGTGAAAGGGTGCTCTTTGTGATTACCGGTAAATCTGAAGAGTTTGGTTCATCAAAGTACTGATATGAAAGACAAAAACCAGGTCTTGTTTGTATGTTTGCATAATGCCGGCCGTTCTCAGGCAGCCGAGGCTATTTTTAATCATCTGGCCGGGGACAAAGCTCTGGCACTTTCCGCCGGGACAGAACCTTCTTTAGCTCTTAATGCGAAGGTAGTGAAAGTGCTGAAAGAGGGCGGCATAAATACAGATGGTCTCAAACCTAAACTGCTTAATCCGGGTATGCTGGATAGTGCCAGCCGGGTTATCAGTATGGGGTGTGATGTTACTCTGTCCTGCCCGGGGCATCTGTACGGCAAGGAAGATTGGGGCATAACCGATCCGCGGGGTAAAAATCTGGCGGAAGTTCGCCTGATAGTGGAAAGTATCCGCCAAAAGGTGGAAAAACTGCTGGATGAGCTTGGTATAAAATACGGGGTATAAAGTTGGGGGATTTACGGGGTAAAAGCCGCATCTTCCGAATGCCAAGCGGTTTATTTTGACAGCAGATAATCGTTGCGAAGCATCCCGCAGTATTCCACATCTTCAAAAACGCCGTTTTTCAGCAGATGCTTGGGGAAACTGCCTTCGTGTTTTAGCCCGGCTTTGGCCATTACCCGGCCGGAAGCAGGGTTTCTTTTAAAATAGTAGGCATACAAGCGGTGCAGATTCAAGTCCAGAAAAGCGTAATCAACTAAAGCCTTCAGTGTCTCGGTAGCATAACCTTTGTTCCAGTAGGGTTTGCCAATCCAGTAACCCAGCTCGGAACGCTGGTGGGGAAAGCAAAATATCAGCCCGCAGGCACCCAGCAGTGTTCCGCTACCCTTTTCGGTTATGGCAAAGTGCTGTTCAGTATCGGTGACCAGTTTTTCTGCATGGCCGGATATCCACTTTTCAGCCATTTCCGGCAGGTAGGGGTGGGGAATATTAAGGGTAGTATCGGCTATCAGGGCATCTCCTGCCAGTCCGGCAACTGTAGCCGCATCTGCCAGGCTGAAAGGCCGCAGTACAAGACGGGGTGTTTCCAGTACAGTTTTATATAACATGCCGTTACCGTTCCGAAATATTTTTTACATTATATCAGGGTTAAGCCTGTTAGGGGATAGCCAAGCCTTGCATTATATGGTAGTATATATAAAGTACTAGTACCTTTCTTTACCCAATACGGCAATAGCGTATACATTCAGTAACTTACCCACGAATGGAATACGGTGCTTAATGGCAAACATTTGCCTATTGTTTTATTAGTTTATAGCTATAAATATTATTATAATCCACTAATTTGATATTGTTTGCCGTTATATGCTAGTATGTACAGGTCTTTTACGCCCCCTATTAAAATAACCGGAGTTACTTCAATATGGAAAGTATCTGGAAAGAAAAAGTAGACGGCGTCATTACCCAGAGCGGAAGCTCTCGGCTCTCCCTCCTTCCATGTTTGGAAGCGGTTCAGGAAGAGTGTGGCTACATACCCCACGAAGCTGTAAATTATTTGAGGGAATGCTTAAGCATTCCCTCAATTGATATTTACGGCATGATTACCTTTTACAGCCTGCTCTCCACTAACCAAAAGGGAAAGTACGTTATCCGCCTGTGTAATTCGCTACCCTGTTACCTGAACGGTACGGAAAACATTCTGGATACCCTGGTGGACAACCTGGGTATAGAACCGGGCCAAACCACTCTGGATCAACGTTTTACCCTGGAGCTGGTACCCTGTCTGGGATTATGTGACCAGTCACCGGCTATGGTAATTAACGGGGTGGTTTACGGTAAGCTGACTGCTCAGTTGGTAACCGAAGTCCTGGACGAATTGAGGACTTACTAAGATGAAAGACGTGAAGATTATTACCCGTCATCTGAACACTGCCAATTCAGCTGATATTGATGTATATCTGGCTGACGGCGGTTACCAGGCCCTTAAGAAAGCTTTATCTATGACCCCGGAGGAAGTGATTGCCGAGGTCAAACGCTCAAAGCTGGTGGGCAGGGGGGGAGCGGCCTTTCCTACCGGGCTCAAATGGGAGCTTACCCGCAAGGAAAAGGCCAACCCGAAATATATTGTCTGTAATGCCAGCGAGGGCGAACCGGGCACTTTTAAGGACCGGCTGATACTTAAAAATGACCCCCATATGGTACTGGAAGGTTTTATTATTGCCGCTTATGCGGTGGGCACTTCCCAGGGCTTTATTCACGCCCGTGAGGTTTATACCGAAGAGATAGAGCTTTTCCAGAAAGCCATAGACCAGGCAACCGAACGCGGTTTTCTGGGGCAGAATATCATGGGGAGCAATTTCTCGCTGGATATTCAGTTTTACAAGAGTGCCGGTGCTTATATCTGCGGTGAGGAAACAGCCCTTTTTGAGTCCCTTGAAGGGCACAGAGGTATTCCCGCCGCCCGCCCGCCGTATCCGGTACAGGTGGGGCTTATGGATAAACCCACTACGGTTAACAACGTAGAAACTCTCTGTAATGTTCCTGCCATTATAAATAACGGGGCGGACTGGTTCGCTTCAATAGGCCATCCGGACTATCCCGGTACCAAGCTTTTCTGCCTTTCCGGCAACGTGAAAGAGCCGGGTGTTTTTGAAATGCCGCTGGGAACCAATCTGAAGGACTTGCTTGAGGCCGGGGGGGGCGTAGACGGCAAGTTCAAGGCGGTTTTACCGGGCGGCATATCTTCCAGCCTGCTGACCGAAACTGATATCAGTCTGGATTTCAAGACGCTGGCCAAGGCCGGTACTATGCTTGGGTCAGGCGCGGTTATTGTTATAAACTCCGACACCAGTATGGTCAATGTAGCCTCCAACGTAGCCCACTTCTTTGACGAAGAGGGTTGCGGCAAGTGCTCTATCTGCCGCGAAGGTACTCGCCGGGCGGCTGAAATCCTGAGCCGCTTTTCCCGCGGGCAGGGTAACCGCAATGAACTGGAGTGGCTGCTGGAACTGCATGAGGTAATGAAAGATACTGCTTCCTGCGGTCTTGGGCAGGTGGCCCTGAATGTGGCTGCCAGTGCTATCCGTAACTTCAAGGGTGAATTCTTGGCGCAGGTGCGTAAGGAGGAAGGCGTATGGTTACGCTAAATATTGACAACAAGCAGATAAGCGTACCTGAAGGTACGACTATTATGCAGGCCGCCAAACAGGCCAATATCAATATTCCCCACCTGTGTTATTTCGAAGGCCTGAAAAGTTACAGCGGTTGCCGGGTATGTGTGGTGGAGATTGAGGGTGAACCCCGTTTGGCTACATCCTGCTCACGCAAGGTAGCCGAAGGGATGAAGGTTAATACCCATTCTGCCAGAGTCCGCCGCGCCCGCCGCACTATACTTGAAATTTTGCTGGCCAATCACCCACAGGACTGTTTTAATTGTGAACGCAACCAGAACTGTGATTTGTTGCGGCTGGCGTTTGAATGCGGAGTTAAAAAGCTGCGCTTTGAAGAAAGCGAAAAGCGGGTACTGCCTATAGACAGTACCAGCCCCAGCATTATCCGTGATCCCAATAAATGTATTGCCTGCGGACGGTGTGTCCGCGTCTGCCACGATATACAAACAGTAAATGCCATAGGTTTTATAAATAAAGGTCCGGATACCATGGTGGCAACCTCTATGGATAGGGGTATGGGCAATGTTGCCTGTGCCAACTGCGGCCAGTGTATACTGGTCTGCCCGGTGGGTGCTATCAAGGAACGCTCGGCGGTGGATGCTGTCTGGGCGGCCATAGCAGACCCGACCAAACACGTGGTTGTTCAGGAAGCCCCTTCGGTCAGGGTTTCTCTGGGTGAAGAGCTGGGCTTGCCGGCAGGTACGCTGGTTGCCAAAAAGATGTATGCCGCTTTAAGGCGTCTGGGTTTTGACGCCGTATTTGATACCAACTTTACCGCTGACCTGACCATTATGGAAGAGGGTTCGGAACTGGTGGAACGGGTTAAGGATGGTGGGGTGCTTCCCCAGATAACCTCCTGCTGCCCCGGCTGGGTCAAGTTTATGGAACACTATTATCCTGAGCTTGCGCCCAACGTTTCCTCCGCCAAGTCCCCCCAGCAAATGTTCGGGGCGGTCTGCAAGACCTATTATGCTGAAAAGGCCGGTATAGACCCCAAAACTATTATTAATGTTTCGGTTATGCCCTGTACGGCCAAGAAGTTTGAGTGCCAGCGTCCCGAAATGAATGATAGCGGTTTTAAAGACGTGGATTATGTCTTAACTACCCGCGAGCTGGCCCGCATGATAAAAGAGGCCGGTCTGGACTTTGCTTCGCTGGAAGAAGAGCCTGCCGAAGACCTGCTGGGTCTTTACACCGGTGCGGCCACTATCTTCGGAGCTACCGGCGGTGTTATGGAGGCGGCTATCCGCAGTGCCTATACGCTGATAACCGGACGTGAACTGGAAAATCTGGACATAGAGCCGGTGCGCGGTCTGGAAGGCATAAAGACAGCCAGTGTTAATATTGACGGGTTAGAGGTTAAAGTGGCGGTGGCTCACGGGCTGGGAAATGCCCGGCACTTGCTGGAAGAGATAAAAGAGGGTACTTCACCGTATCACTTTATAGAAATTATGGCTTGCCCCGGTGGTTGTGTCGGCGGCGGAGGCCAGCCCATACGCTTTGATTCCAGCTTGAAGAAAAAGCGCGGCGAAGCCCTTTACGAAGAGGATAGAAATATGCCCAAGCGGTGTTCCCATCACAACACCTCCGTAGAGAAGATATATGCCGATTATCTGGAAAAACCGCTTGGCAAGCGTTCTCACAAATTGTTGCATACCGAATATACAAGTCGCCCGGTGGTTTAAGGGCAAATAATAAAACAATACGCGGGAGGAACAAAACATATGTTCAATGTCCAGAGTATTAGCCTTAGGAAAGAGCTTGTTATTGCCTTTTTGGTTATGCTGGGGCTGGCTACCGCTGCTCCGCTGCTAGGCAACCAGTATCTGACCGGTTCACTGGTAAACGCCGTTTTGTTTATCAGCGCTGTTACACTAGGCTGGAAAAATGCAGTAGCTATTGGTCTTATTTCCAGCAGTATCGCTTTGGCTACCGGTCTTTTACCCGTAGTTATGGCTCCCATGGTGCCCTTTATCATGGCGGCTAATGCTCTGCTGGTTGCAGCTTTTAGTACGCTTCGCGGCAAGAGTTTCTGGCTGGGTGCCGGAGTGGCTGCGGTTTTGAAGTTTGCTTTCCTTTGGGCTACTTCCAGCCTTGTTCTGAACCTCTTTATAGAACAGAATGTAGCTGACAAGATTGCCGGAATGATGGGTTTGACCCAGCTCCTCACCGCCCTGATGGGTGCGGTTATTGCTTATGGTGCTCTGCGTCTGGGCAAGAAGATATAGTTTTTTAGTAAACCCTGTAGTAAACGTTAAGGGGGGCTTCAAAGCCCCCCTTTTTATTTGGATAAATTTCAGATACTCCGGTTCAGAGGAACTCTTTAACAATATCTGGGCAAATTGCCTCTAATAAAAAACGCCTGCTGACATATGTCAGACAGGCGTCAATTACCAAAGAACCTTAAATATGGTTTTCAAGCCAGAAGAAAAGGTCATTCCAGACCTGGGGGCAGTCAGGCTCATTAAATACCTCGTGATACATACCGGGGTAGGTTATCAGGGTTTTATCCTTGGAACTTATCCGTTGCACCAATTCACGGCTGCCGTTTATATTTACCAGATGGTCTTCTTCGCCGTGAATAACCAGACTGGGCAGGCTGATTTTCTTCAGAAAATCGGGCAAATCCTGACAAATGCGCAGAAATTCGGCTGCCATGTGGGCACTCATACGGTGGTGCAGTACCAGCGGGTCTTCATTGTACGCTTTGACTATATTTTTATTGTGGCTGATAGTGGAAGCGTCAATTTTGCGTACGCCAAGCATCGGGGCTATTTTGGACAGGGGTTTAACAATCTGATTTAAAATACCCGGCATGCCGGTATACGGTTTGAGGGCTATGCTGGAAAAAATAAGGCCGCTGGCGTCATACTGGTGCTTGCTGGCATAAGCCGCGGTAACCAGGCCGCCCATGCTGTGGCCGAAAATGAATATTTTAGAAGTAGGATGTTTAGCCTGCACCATGCTGAAAGCGCTGATGAGGTCATAAATATATACATCGTAACTGGATACATAACCGGCCTTGCCGTCTGTTTTGCCGTGTCCGAAATGATCATAAGCATAAACGGCATAACTTCGGTCTGCCAGATAATGGGCCAGCTCGCTGTAACGGCCGGAGTGTTCACCCAAACCGTGAACTACCAGCACAATGGCTTTGGGACTGCCGTTTGGCAGTAAGGCTTGATAGTAACAATTGTAGTCCTGACAGCCTTTGAAATGCCCTTCGGTGAACCTCATCTTGTTTTAGTCTTCCACTCCTGCTTCAGCTTCCATTTCAGCCAGACGGGTATAGTAATCTTCTATTTCATTCAGGTGGGCCAGGGCTATTTTACCGGTCAGTACCGGGTCATCATTGGTGACGTTGGTGTGCGGGTCTCTGGTGCCGTGTTCCAACTCTACGTCCATGCCCATGCGGAACTGTTCTATGTTGTATTTGTTAAAGGTGATACCCAGTATTTTGGCTACTGCTTTAGCTTCGTCGGTTGAAAAACTTTTCTTAGACATTTTCAAGTTTCCTCCCCTGCATAATATTAAAGCTATTCTGAAGGTAAATTGAAAATATGTCAACCTGTTTCACCCCCCAAAATGGCAAAGGCTAAACGGGGTAGAAATAATTTATGACGGGCGGGTGGCTGGGGGTATTTTATTCGTAGGTTTTCAGCTGTTTACGCAGAGTTTTCCAGTTTGGGCAATACTTTTCCACCACTGCCCAGAATCTATCTGTATGGTTCATTTCCACCCGGTGGGAAAGTTCGTGAATTATCACGTAGTCTATGAGCGGCTGCGGCATGGTTGCCAGTTTCCAGTTAAAATTAAGATCGCCCTTTGAGGTGCAGCTGCCCCAGCGGGTTTTTTGAGCGCGTATAGAGAGCTTGCCAAAGGTTAATCCCATAGCGGCAGCATTTTTTTCAAGGCTGACTTTAATAGCCTCGGCAGCCTGATGGCGATACCATTTTCCCATCACTTCGACTGCAGATTTACTGCCGGTAAGCAAGTGAATTGTATTTTCAGCCAGACTAACGTGGCCTCTTTCTCCGCCTTCTCTTATCCGCAGGGTATAAAGTTTGCCCAGATAGGGGACTTTTTGTCCGTCATGCAGTCCGTCTTCAAGTATAAAACGGTTGGCATTCATTTTAGTCTGGTGTTTCAAAATCCAGGCTGAACGCTGCAGCAGGATATCGTCCAGCCCGTTCATATTGTAGTGGTGGGGAACAGTAACTACCAGGCCGGTGGCAGAGCGTATAGCCAGGCGGATGAGGTCTGAAAAATGGCTTTTTCTCAGTGTATAGTGAACCTCTTTGCCTTCCAGGACTATGCTTTTCTTGCCGATAACCTCAGGACGGGAATAAATATTACGGGGACTCAATGCGGTGTCTCAGCCTCCATTTTTCCGGTGCGGGGCTGGTTTAACATAACAACAAGTATGCCGGCTAGTACCAGCATACCGCCCAGAAATTCATTAAGGGTAAGACCTTCCCCCAGAAAAATATATCCCAGTATAATAGCACCTGCCGGTTCACCCAGTATGGCTACTGAAACTACCAGAGCAGGTACCAGCCGTAAAGCCATATTCAGAGACGAGTGGCCTACCAGTTGGGAAATCACTGCCAGCAGGAAAATCATCAGGTAGGTAGTGCCGGGATATCCGCTGAATTCTTCACCGCTGATAAACGCACCCGCCAGCAGTATAAAAGCGGCACTCCCGTAAAGGAGAGTGATGTAAGGCAGAAAATCTATACGGTTACGCATCTGGCGGCCGATAATCAAATATCCTGTAGTAGGTATAGTAGCCGCTAAGGCCAGTATGTTGCCCAAAAATGCCTGTTCACCTACCTGAGCGGTGGCTAGATTTATTAACGCCATGCCTCCGAAGGCTGCCAGTACACCGCCTATGGCTTTCGGGCTTAGCCGTTCACGCCACATTATATAAGACATAACGGCTACCAGCACCGGGTGTGAAGTTACCAGAATAACCGAGCTGGCGATGGATGTGTATTCAAGCGAACTTACCCAGAAAAACTGGTCAATACCCACCAGAAAACCGGCCAGTATGATAAGCAGCAGGTTTCGCCGTGACAGGCGTTTTACAGCCTGATATACCGGTCCTGCGGCAAACGGCATAAGCAAAAGGGTAGCCGTAAGCATGCGCAAACTGGTGATTATAACAGGCGGAGCATCTGCCAGACGGGTAAAAACCGAAGCCGCAGCAATGCCAAACACCCCGAGAAGCAACAGGAGATACGTCTTAGCTTTCATGTGAAGAACCCAGCATACCCTAATTCCTTAAAAAATACCAGTTTACGCCTGTCCTTATGGATTATAATATTATCAGCAAACAGGGGAGGCAGATATGAAAATTATAGACCTTAGGAGTGATACTGTTACCCGTCCCACCCCCGAAATGAAAAAAGCCATGTGTGATGCCCCTCTGGGAGATGATGTATTCGGGGAAGACCCCACCGTAAACAGTCTGGAGGAAATGGCAGCCGTGAAAACTGGTAAAGAAGCGGCTTTGTTTACTCCCAGCGGTACCATGAGCAATCTGCTGGCAGTTTTATCCCAAACCCGCCCGGGTGATGAAATAATACTGGGGAGCGAATCTCATATACTCTGGTACGAGGTAGGCGGGGCATCAGCCGTTGGTGGAGTGGTTATGAGGGCTGTGCCAAACCAGCCTGACGGCACTATTCACCTCGCGGATATAAAAGATGCCATCTGGAGTTCAAATCTTCATTTCCCGCCGACCCGCCTTATCTGTCTGGAAAATACCCATAACCGTTGCGGAGGAGTGGTGCTAAGCCTATCCTACACCGCCGGGGTGGCAAATCTGGCCGGGGCGCGGGGCATCAAGGTGCATCTGGATGGTGCCCGCCTGTTTAATGCCTGTGTGGCTTTGGGTGTTTCGGCTAAAGAGCTCTGTTTGGGTATGGATACAGTCAGTTTTTGCCTGTCAAAAGGGCTGTCGGCACCGGCAGGTTCGCTTTTATGTTCTGACAGAGAAACCATAAACCGGGCCAGAAAATTCCGTAAAATGCTGGGCGGTGGTATGCGTCAGGCCGGGGTATTGGCAGCCTGCGGTATTGTGGCTCTGGAAACTATGATAGATCGTCTGGCTCAGGACCACGCCATGGCAAAAACTCTGGCTGAGGGTCTGTTTAGTATAGACAACCATACGCTTGATAAGAATACAGTTCAAACCAATATAGTTATCTTTAACCCGCCGTTTGGTTTGGATGCCGATAAATTTCTGGTACAAGCTAAACAGGCAGGGATGCTTTTTACCACGGGTAGTCACGGGCGTGTCAGGGCAGTTTGCCACCATGACCTGAGTGAATCAGATATACAAACAGCTCTCAGTCGTATTGCTGCTATGAAGGGTTGCTAGCCGTATAAAAGCAGGGTTTTATTAAGTGTGGCGGATGCACTGTATGGCTATTTTATCGCTAAAGGGGTGATTATTTGTGAAAAAAAGGTTATTAAGTTAAAATTAGATACGATGAAAAAATTCCCCAAGCGTACATATTCAAATCCCGTCCAGTTTTTCTCCGATATAGGTTTTATTCTGAAAAACCGCCGAAAGTTAAAGGAATCCCGCATAAGCGGATTTCCATCTGCGGCTTTTCGTGAAAGGTTGATGCTGGCGGTAACCGGGGTTAATGCGTGCCGTTTTTGCACTTACGCCCATACCAAGATGGCACTGGAAAGCGGTCTTTCCCAGCAGGAAATAAAAGCTTTGCTGGATGGTGATTTCGGGAATTGCCCTCCGGGCGAATTAAATGCAGTTCTTTATGCCCAGCATTGGGCAGATACTGTCGCCAAACCATCGGCGGATATGAAGCTTAAGCTTGAGGCAGATTACGGGGCTGAAAAATCTGGTTTTATACATCTGTATCTGCGTCTGATACGTGTTGGCAACCTTAGCGGCAACACCGCTGACAAATTTCTGTATTATCTTTCCTTCGGCAAAATGGGGCTGGACCGCTAGCTGTAGCTGCATTGAATTTAGATTTTCTATAAGATATAATCGGCCTGAGTTCTTTGGGCGGTTAGCTCAGTGGTTAGAGCACCTGCTTCACACGCAGGGGGTCAGTGGTTCAAATCCACTACTGCCCACCATACTGTACAATAGGCAGAACTCCTATCTTCTGCTCAATCAGTCCGTTCAACGGCATCACGTAAGTTAAGGTCGCTTCGTCTCCAACAACCTTAATACCTTGAACAAAGCTCCGGATGAAAGCCTTCTTTTCAGTTAATTCACTTACCGTAAGCAACTTCCGCAGGTCATCGACATATTGGCTAAGAACTTCCGGACTGGCTAATTCAATATGCCTGTCCGTTAGTTTTTGCTCGACTTGAATCTTCCTTTCGTTTAACTTTTCATGTCTTATTCGCAGCTCACGGATTCTTGGAGCCAGATCAGCCATAGGGATATTCCCGCTTTCGACGGCATCATAAAGTCTTTCCAGACGATGGTTGATTTCGGTCACCTCATCAAGGACAGTATTCAACTCTTCTCGATACTGTGTAGAGTTCTCATCCATCTCCTGGTTGACTACTTCAGCCAGATGGGTCAGATTTTCTTCGGTCAATATATTATCCTTAATTGTCTGTAGCACCTTTTGTTCAAAGGCACGGCTATTATGATAGTGAGCTGGACATGATCCAGCTCCTTTCTTATTCAAAGTCCCGCAAATATAATAGGCAAATTTACCACTCTTAGCGACCTGGCCAGTTAATGCTTTGCCACAATGTCCGCAGGAGGTGATACCGCTTAACAGGAAGGGGCTAGAGGCTCTCTTCGGGTGAATATTTTTGAACGTCCTTCCCTTAATTAATTCCTGAACCTGTTCAAATACTGCACGGCTGACAATGGTCGGGCAGGCATTCTCTACTCTTATCGGCTCCAACCCGCGTTTACTGTTCCTCCCATAAACAAGAACGCCGGTGTAGGCTTCATTTAGAAGGATTATGCGCACACCAGTTTTGCTCCAGCCTTTCCCCTTTGGAGAAGCGATACCCTTTTGGTTTAGCTCTTTGGTTATTGTGGTCAGGCCTTTCCCACCCAGGATATCTTGATAAATAGATGCGACAATAGGAGCCTGATTCGGCTCTATTTCCAGCTTGGTTCGCTCCTTCTCACCATCCTTGGCGCGGACCTTAATAAATCCATAGGGTGGTTTGCTGGATAGATAAAAGCCTCGCGTTGCACTTTCCCTCATACCACGGGTTACCTCTTCGCCAAGATTGTCGGAATAGAACTCGTCCAGGCTCTCTATGATAGCTTCCAGCAACCGGCCAGTTGGCGTATCATCGCGGGGTTCGTTAATGGAAATTAACTGCACACCGTTTTTCCTGAGCATAGCCTTGTAAACTATTGAATCCTCACGAGATCGGGCAAACCGTGAATACTTCCAGACAAAAATTATCTCGAAAGGTTTTTCCGGGTGCCTGGCTAAAGAAATCATCTCCCGGAAAGCCGGTCTTGCGGTTGTCCTTCCGGTTTCAGCTTCATCAATAAACTCACGTACGATTTCGCAATTATTGTTCTTCGCATATTCCTTTAAAGCCCTGAGCTGGGCAGAAATAGATAAATCCACATCCTGTTTATCCGAAGAAACTCTGGCATAAATTGCGGCTTTCTTAATGGCGTTTTCCACTTTAACCTCCTTTGATTAGAGATGTTGATGAAACCTTTCAACTATAACTGGCTTCATCTTTTCAACTTGTGGTGATAACAAATCTCTATTGTGTGATAATAAAACCATCAATATTACCTTGGCAGGTTGATTCTGTATTAGAAGCGGATTGGCGATAGCGATAAGCCCCTCGTCCTCCATTTCGTCCAGTAAACTGATCTGTTCGACCATGTGGGATTTGCCTTCCTTTATCGTCATCTCAACGAGGGATCCGACAGTGACCGACCGATTCTTTCGCGGAAAGAAGCCATCCAACCCATAAACATTGGCTTCAGAGTCGTTGTGATTACTGCTTCCTGTCCAGTAGGTAACCCGCCAGTTGTTATCCGTATCGGGCTCATACATGCCCGCGTAGAAAAATAATTTCCCCTGCAAAACCTCTCCGATTCTTAGCAGTACCTGTGAACAGCTTTTCGAATAATGACTTGCCAGCTCGATGACATCAAAACCTGTCTCGTAAACTTTCTTAGTAAATGTTTCTTCGGGTAACAGCACAGCGGTAGCGAACTTGTTGGCTGCATAGTGTTTGGCGCTTGTTTTCAAAGGTTTGTAGTCACGGCATACAGTAGGGAAAATCCCTTCCATAATTTCCCGTATCTCGTGCAGTATGGTGTTCTGCATACCGCTGACAGTGTCACCGTCTTTTATGACGATGTTACTCTTGCCGTTAACCACTTGGTTAAATCCCCTCATATTTTTCGGCATCTTATCTGAGCTATCGAGATTGCAACCGCAACAGCTAGCCACAATTCGAAGCGCTTTGACGGTCGGAGGTAAATCCCTCAAGTAATAATGCCTGAATTCTTTGGCTTTTTGTTCCTCGGAGATACTTTCGGGACTCCCATATTTATGGACAAGACAATAACAGAAATACCGGAGGTCGGACGGGTTCTTCATGAAGTTATTCTCCTGGTAAAAGTTTTTTCCCCGTCGCTTTCTCATACATCTCTACGACGAAGCGCTTCACCTCAATGGTTATCGGCCCCGTTACCCGGGTGCCGGACTGGTACCGCGGATCGCCTATGACGTAATTGAAAGCCCTCTCCACTTCCTCCTCATCAGATAAAATCGATTTGAATTCCTTGACGTCATCCATGTAGCCGGCAGCTTTAAGAAGTTCTCTCACCGGCACGTTATAAGCCGGTGCCAACTTTTTCAAAACTTCCGGACCAGGTGCCTTTCTTTTCCCATTTTCTATTTGAGTAATGTAGGAAACTGAAACACCCGTTTTGGCCGCCATCTCCCGGAGAGACAACTTTTGTGCTTCGCGTAACTTTCGCAAGTATTCGCCGAAGTCATTCATCTTAACCCTCCAAATCTAGTTACACTAGAATAACACACTTTGTGATACTTGTCAACTATCTTTGGAGACATTTTGTTACATCATTGGCGTCATTAACCCGTTGACTATCCTTTGGTATTGTAATATTATAGTGTTCAAGATGTGATACTGGAGTATTACACGAATGGTCAGAGTTGAACTGAAACGAGAAGCCCTGGAGAAAAACCTTATCCGGCAAAATTGCTCAAAGAAGGAACTGGCTTATCGCATTGGAGTCTCTCGGAGTTATCTATCCGGGGTATGTAGCGGCAGAATCGAACCCTCAGCGAGCATGCGCCAGCGCTTTCTTGAGTATTTCAAATGTACGTTCGATGACCTGTTTCTAATCAGGGACGGTGAAAAGTGCAAGACGAATTAACCGTAGAGCAAAAAAGGTCTTATGAAAATGGTATCCGCATATTTGCCAGGTGGATAGCACGAGCTTATATCAAGGATCAACTTGAACGAAAATCAGCAACAAGCGCAGTAGATATAAATATTACGAAGGAGGATGACAATGCCAATCAAAGGTGTGACAGGAGTGGTGAGGCTTCCCCGCCTGGGAAAAGTAAGGCTGGGAGTAAAGAAAGAAAATGCTAGCGGAATATCTTACCCCTGCCCAACGGATCATTTTGTCTGCCCGGAAGAGGTCAAGAAGGTCTTCGGGGAAAAGCCTAAAGAGTTGCGAATCATGTTCCCAACCGATGACCAGACACAGTGGGCCAGCCAGTATTTAAGATGTTACTCGGCATCGAGAGGACTCGTTTGCCGCGGCGACGGTGAAACGGCAGTCGCCAAGATTGACACCCGTACCGGTGAGATTGCCAACAGAGATTCTGTTGAGACGGAAATGAAGGAAATCACCTGTAATCCAGCCAAGTGTACCTTCTATCAAGTAGCACGGTGCCGCCGGGTGATGAACCTACAATTCCTTTTGCCTGACTGTCCCGGCTTCGGCGTTTACCAGCTCGATACCAGCTCTTTTTATTCTATTGTAAATGTTAATTCCAGCCTGGAACTGATTCGCGGTACCTGCGGCCGACTGTCTATGATTCCGCTATCACTGAAGCTTGTGGAACAGGAAGTACAGCCGGAAGGAAAGAAAAAGACAGTCAGGGTTCTCAGCATGACAGCACCGTTTTCACTGGTCGAAATCCAGAGATACGCTCAAATTCCACCCGGCCAGGTACTGCTTCTACCCCCACCTGATAATGAAGCACCTGATGATCTTTTCCCGGATGAAATCCTGGGTAAAGAAGAACCGGCGAAGACAATTTTGGGTTCGGACAAAGATTTAATGCTGCTCTGGGACCGTGTCAAGAGTAAGGTCTGGCAAATGAACATGCAGGATTACCAGGTATCAAACTGGTTTCAAAAGAATTGTAACCTTGATGTCCATATAACCGACTTTGATCTTTTGACCCCTCCGAACAGGATTAAGGCCGAGTACCTGGAAAACTTCTTGAAGACTCTGGAACGATATACAGATCGCAGCTAGAACACAGGATTCTAATCACACCGTAGAATAGTTTTCCTGAAGGATTGCCATGACTGAACTTGTTTTTTCAGAAGCTGTCCCGCAGCTCCTCACTGAACATCTTACTCATCTGAGTGAGGGAAGCGGTATCAGCCTCGATGTCATAAAAGAAAGAGGATACCGGAGCATACTCGGTAAAGACGAGCTTGCCAAAGCGGGGTTTATTTCGTCTCAGCAGAGAACTACCGGTATCCTCATACCCCTGTGGGGAGTTGATGGCGGTCACGTAGGTTACCAGTACCGCCCGGATAACCCCCGCATGGATTCAAGGCAACGGCCGGTAAAATACGAGTCTCCGGTAGGGTCCTCCAATCATCTGGATTGCCCTCCACGTTGCAAACAGATGCTCGGCGACCCAAAGACGCCATTATGGATAACTGAAGGCTCTAAGAAAGCTGATGCTTTGGCTACACACGGTGCCTGCGTGATTTCGCTCACCGGTGTCTGGGGCTTTAAGGGCAAGAATGAGTTCGGTGCTATTACTATACTTTCGGACTGGGACCGCATTGCCATCAAAGACAGGTTAGTGTATCTCGCCTTCGACTCTGACATTGTTTCCAAGGAGATGGTACGAAAAGCCCTCGAACACCTGGGCGAACATCTCAGCCGCAAAGGCGCCGCTATACTGGTCGTTTATCTCCCGCAAGAAGGTAACCAGAAAGTCGGTATCGATGACTATCTACTCACCCATACACTGGAAGAAGCCCGGAAACTGGCGACTGATTTCAAGATTGATGATACCGCGAGCAGAGAGCGATTTGTCCCGGGCTTTGTCCTGCATGACGGCACCGTAGGCGAAATGGTAGTGAGCAAAGAGGATGAGCGTGCCTTTATTATCGTCGTCAGCGGCTCGGTGCGCAAGGTCTTTCGTTATGAGACACCCAAGGCTATATATCTTCCTACCGACGATCCCCTGGTAACCGAGGTCGTCCACTTCGCCACGACCGCTACCCCTTATGATTCACAGGCACATTTGTTTGAAGAGATACGGAGTTTTGTTCACAAATATCTCGAACTGCCGGCTGACTTTGAGGAAATCTCTTCTCTCTACGTGCTTCTCACCTGGGTGTATGAGTTTGCTCCTTCCATACCCTACCTCCGGGTAATCGGCGATTGGGGTACCGGCAAGACGCGGTTTCTACAGGTGGTAGGTAGTGTCTGCTTTCGACCGACATTTGCCTCAGGAGCGACAACCCCAGCACCCATCTTTCGCATATTAGAACAATTCCGTGGAACACTAGTACTCGACGAAGCCGACTTCAAGGATTCTTCATCCTGGGTAGAAATGGTGAAGCTCCTGAATAATGGCTACCGACCGGGTATGCCGGTGCTTCGGGCAGACAAAGAAAACGGTAAATGGTTCCCACGCAGCTACCAGGTGTTTGGTCCGAAACTTATCGCTACCCGTTTCCCTTTCAAGGACGAGGCGCTGGAAAGCAGATGTTTGACCTCGGAGATGATGTCGCTGACACGGGATGATATTCCCAGAGTATTACCACCCTCTTTTGATAAAGAGATAGATGACCTACGGGCGAAACTATTGACCTTCCGGCTGGCAAACCTGATTAAGCTCAAGGGCAAGACTTTTGGTAACGACCTCCTGGAACCCAATCTTCAACCCCGCTTGCAGGAGATACTCATACCTCTCAAAGCGATGCTTAATGGCGACCGCTCCATGGTCGAAGCAATCACCGGCTTCGTTCACCGCCTTCAGGATAGCCTCTTTATCAGGAGGAGGGAAAGCGCACCAGGTAGAGTACTGGCGGCGTTAATGGAGCTTCATGAAGAAGGTAAAGAACTAACGTCTGAAAACGTGGCCAAGAAAGCCAATGAAACGGACGATGAAGTAGAACAGCTTAGTGCGGAAAAAGTCGGCAGAATGACGAAGCGATTGGGCTTTGCCAAAGAGCGGACCGGAAAGTCGCGGCAGCGTCTTATCTGCTGGGATGAAACCCGAGTTACTAAACTAATAGGGTCATATGGCTTGCAGATGGCTCTTCCATTATCCCAGGAAAAACCGTCCGAACCGTCCTTACTGTCCGCTTTAGCTACAAAACCGGCGGACAGTAATAAAACGATCTCCATATACCGTCCGCCATACTGTCCGCCAAAAACTGAAGCTGACTCAAGCGTGGGGGCGGACAGTAGGACAGAGCGGACAGTAACTGACGATGAATTAACAAAGGAGGCAAGTGGCGGTGAGTAAAAAGAACAAGAGGACGCTCTATGAATGCGCTCACGCACGGGTGAGAAACGAAAGAATTTGCTGCGATAAAGAATACCCGCTATCACAGGTATCGCCAGATGGCAGCCTGGACATCCAGCACTTAGCGGAGGGCAAGGCGTTAGCGCCCAAGATTTGCCAGCAATGCCTCAACTTCGACCGGATTGGACCGCCTGTACCCGAAGAGGAAAGGGGCTGGCTCAAGGTAAAGGAGGCAGTAAAACATGATAGAAATCATCGGCAAGCTTTACGAGAAGTTGTGGCGTAAGGTGGGCGGCAAGCCTTGGACGGAGATAGTTCGGGAAGACCAGAAAGCTTCACCCCTGGTGTACCTGCTTATCTTTCTGGGTTTAGGAATTCTCATCGCCAGACTAGCTGGTAAAAACTGGTGGCAGATACTGGTCGGGTTTTTACTCGGCATAATCTGCGGACATTTCTGGTGGTAAAGCCATGGAAGACCAGGTAAAAAAAGCACAAAAGAGGATGACAGAAGCAACGGCAGAAATGATGTCAGGGTGGTTAAGCCAAATGTTGCAAGGTATGTGTAACGACCCGGTATTGGGAGAGCTTTGGTCGGCCATGAAGATGCAAAGTCAATCTACCCATCATGCCGGCATCGATTCCTACCAGGTACTCGGATTAGACAAAACTGTTGCCGATGATCAGGTTAAGAAACGGTACCGGGAGCTAGTAGTAAAGCTACATCCCGATACTGCCGGAGTGAAGGGAACCGAGTTTCTCTTCCAGCTCGTAACGGCAGCCTATCAGCAAATCTCAAAAGAGAGAGGGTGGCGATGATGAAAGACGGTGACATGGAGCTAATTACAGAGATCGCGAAGTTTGAAGCATCGGTAGATATGGAAAAAGAGTACCGGATTGGTTGGTCGTGGCGTCATGTAAGAATCTGGCCGGCAACACTGAGCAGGTTATTTAAGGACGGATACCTGGACAATGTCTTTCGCTCCAACTCATTTACCGGCTACAAACTCACTGAGAAGGCTAAAGCCATTCTTTTAGCGAACCAGCAAGAAGCTTCTGCTAAACCTCAATCAGAATCACCGGTAAATCCTGGCGATGACCTCTTTACGGATATTATCGGGCATGAGGACGTTAAAGCTTTGCTTAAAGCAATTCTTTTGTCAGAAAAGCCAGTACACGTCATGTTGACGGGACCGCCTGCCCTGGCCAAGACCCTGTTTCTCTGGGACATCGAGCAGACCTTCGGCGAGCAAGCAATCTGGCTGGTCGGCTCTGCTACTTCCAAGGCGGGATTATGGGACCTGGTAGCCGAGAGAGAACCGAAAATACTCCTGATTGATGAGATGGACAAGATGAATGCCGTTGATATGGCAGCATTACTTACCATGATGGAAGGTGGCAGGCTGGTCAGGGCTAAGCGAGGTCGAGAGCTCGACATCAACAATCCCCTCAAGGTCATTGCCGCCAGTAACCGGCTGGAGAAACTATCCCCTGAACTGCGGTCCCGTTTTGCTATCCGCAAGCTTAATCCCTACAGCCGCAGCGAATTCTTGACTGTGGTGAAAGGTGTATTGGTACGTAAGGAAGGCTTATCCAACGACATGGCGGAAGAGATTGCGAGGAAACTCGACGGTCGGAGTCAGGATGTCAGGGACGCTATCCGTATCGCCCGGCTGGCGCCGCAGGTCGGTGTGGATAAAGCAATCAGCCTTTTGCTGGGAGGTGAAACAGGTACAAGTTCAGACTAGACCGGTGACCGGTCGGGAGATAAATTAGCTACGATTTTAAGGATGGCAAGCGTGGTTAAAACCAGACCATTTAGCTTCAAGTGGTCTGACCAGGTGACAGCCAGCCCAGATTTGAACGATAAACCAGTGAAAACCACTTTAGCTTTGGTGGTCGGAAAGGAGGATATATGGACGACCAGTTTTTAGAAGAAGTCAAAAAACGCAAAGAGCAGGGACAATCGGAAAGGCAGATGGCAACCGAGCTCGGTGTCAGTCGTAGTAAGGTCCACAATGCTTTGCAGGATCTCAAGCTATCTGATACCGGCACTTCCCTGGTACCGGAAGACAAGCTGCGGGTAATTATCCGGGAAGAGTTGGAACGGGTCCGTAACGGAGAGGAAGAAGAGGCAAAAACCAGCAGCGAGTTCCCCATCATCCGCAAGATGGGCGGTGGCATGGAGATGATTGCGCCGGAAGCTGTGCTCAAGCACTACATGGGAGGCACTCCCGAAGGTGAGGTTGAGCTCAGAGCTATCATGAAGTTCCGGGCGGCCATGTTGATGGTAATGGACCTGGTGAATATCCAGAAGGGTTCGGCTGAGGCTGACGCCAGGCGTATGGAGCCCATTTTACGGCTGATGAAAGAGACTCGAGAAGAGCAGGATGCGGCAGCGGCCAGGGCAAAGGCTTCCAGTGAGGAGATCGCAGAGCGAACCGCTCAGGCAACAGCAGGTCAACTATTTGGAGCAATCTCGCAAAGCAACACCCAGGTAAATAGCACTCTTGCCCAGATTAAGCAGATGGTCGGTGGACAGGCGAATGATCCTTTCAGCCAGGTTGTAAGCATGCTCCAGTCCATGCAGCAGATGTCCCAGATGTTCGGGATGCCATTACCCGGCATGATGCAGGGATCCCTGCAGGGAGGCGGACCTCCTGGCGGTCAGCCGCCTTTAGACCCGCCGCCGATTGAAAAACACACTGCCAAAGAATGGGAGGAAAGAAATGTTTGATTTTATGCAAATGGCCAACTCACCCCAGGCAAGGGATATGCTCTTCAAAATGATGAGCCGCCAGATGGGACAGTCTCCGCAGGATGTAAAAGAGGCGATTTCGAAAGTCGAGATTGCCATCAAAAGAAATGAGCGTGGTTTTGAGCTGCGTCTCGGCAAGAGCGAGCATCAGCAGGTCGAGAAGATGCTCCAGGAATCAACCGATAGCTGGATTGAAATGCTCAGCCGCGGCTTTCAGGCGGTGGGCTATAAGGTGAAGATCTATGAATAACTGGTTTGCGCCTCTCCAGTGGCTGGTATTTCTGGCACTCTGGAGGATGTCTTACGAGACTGCCAACGGAAATAAGCTTGCTAACTCCGAAAAGAGTTTCCTTATTGAAAAGACATCGCTATGGGAAGCCGGTAATCCGAGGGAAAAGGAATGGACGGAGAAGGCGATCAAAAAGTATGCCGATGCCCAGGAAAAGAAATGGCAGCACTGGAATGAAGCGATGTTTGAGAGGTCGGATTGATGCCACTCCTGGTGGAAAGAAAGCTTTTCAAGATTGGAGAGGGTGGCTTTGCTGTCACCCTGCCCAAAGCCTGGATAAACTACCACCGGCTTAAACCCGGCGATACGGTCGAGGTCGTGGTAGATGGAGACCTTATTATCCGGGTTAAGGTGAAGCCGGAAGAGAAGCTTATATAAGCGTTTATAGACTTGTCAGGCGAGCCAGGACGCGGTACGCTCTTAATGAAGCCCTGCGAGCTTGCCGGTGAAAGTTGGCTCGCAGGGCTTGCTTTATTACCGGCAGCTTCGGGGCTTCAAAAAAGGGGTTAGCAACCTGGACCGGAAGGGTTCAAGGCTAACCCCTTTTTCCTTTTCAGCCAGGTTGCACCCCGCCATTACCCGGCCGCGACCGGGCACGAACGAAATAGGAGGTGCCCACATGGGTAAGTACGCAAGCTGGAACGAATTCGAGAAAAACGTCCCTATCACCTACAAAGAGAAGGCCACTCCCGAGGCTTTCCGCACCGGTATGAACGGCATTGCACCGACCGGACTGAAGGTCAAAGAGGGGCGGGTAAATCACTACCGCGATGGCGTGGATGGTAAGGGCGAGGTCGTGGTCGCCGGCTACAAGCGCGCTATGTTCGAGTAGCGCTTTTACCGCTTGATGCCTATCCAAACGAGGGCACTGCCCTTATCGGTTTTACCGCTGTCGCGGTAGCGGTAAAGCTGATGGACCGGATGAGCATCGAGCCTGAAAATTTAGTTTTAGGAGGAGAATATGTTCACAGCACAGCAACTGACCGGGCCGGTAGCACCGGGGCAAATGAGCCCGATGCAGGTCAGCGGTCCGGGCGCCTACTATCCCACACAAACCACTACTGACCCCTTCTCAGGCATGTTCACCAGTATGATGCCGATGATCATGATGATCATGATGTTTGCCATTCTTATGCCCATGATGAAAGGCATGACGGCATCAGCCAAGGACTAACCCCATAAATATATTATTTTTAGAATTTTAGGAGGTAATCAACAATGTATAAGGCACAGCAGATCACCGGCCAGCAAATTCGACCCCAGCAGTATCAGTACGGCACGGTCAGTGGTTATTATCCCCTTCAGACCACCGACCCGATTTCGGGAATGTTCACCAGCATGATGCCGATGATCATGATGATCATGATGATGGCCATTCTTATGCCCATGATGAAGGGCGTCACCGGCTCCAGCAAGTCCTAGTGGAGGTGCAATTACATTAAGGAGGTTAATCCATGAAAAACAAAATTGTTCCACAGCAATATGCAGGACAGCGGCCTCCGAAGGGTTGGGTGCCTCCCCTGGGACAGGAGTTAAACCTCCTGGGAGTCTATGATAATGACTCCGGCTACTGGATGGGATTGCCGCTCCAGATTCTGCGGGAAGCGCTGCTGACCGCTGAATCTTTGCATACCGAAGACCGCATTGACGAGCGGGACAAAATCGAGGCCACAGTTCCTAACGCTTCGGCGCAAGATACCGTTAAAACCAAAGAGTTCGAGGTGCCTGCCGGTGAGGTCTGGTATCTCAACCGTCTCAACCTTATAACCGAAGCTGAGATTTCCGGCAATGTCCGCGTCTCCCGATTCCCCAAGGTCGATACAGTGGAAAAGAAGTACCTGGGGACCGACCTGGCAGCCAGCCAGAATGAAGATTATGATCTGGCAAGTCCCGGTCAACTCGGTGCTGATTTGAGGCTCCTCGGGGGCGATAAGCTCACCGTAGTCGCCACTGTAACCGCAGTGGGAGGTACTACGGCCGACCGTAAAGTTACCCTGAATGTTTTCGGCCGGAAAGCCAGGAGACTGGTATAGCGGCATAAGGAGGTAATCCTATGCCCTATACCATGACACCACCGGGATATAGGGCTGTCTTAATCGGACAGGCCGTTGCTATCGAGGAACTGGGCACCTTCGCCCCGCTTGAAGAAAGTTCGGCTGAAGGTGCTCTTTTCTTAATGAGGCTCGACTTTACCGAGTCTCCGTCTACGGAAGCACTGTCTCAGCTTGAACAGGCGTGCTTTGACGCGGGAGTCGAATTGTGGCCGGGTTATAGTCACGTTGTCTTTGCCGATGTAGATCAGCCCACAGTTTATCTAGCCTGGCAAAAAGGATTTGCCTGGCTGCCAATCATTATCGGGCTTCTGGTTACCACCGTTTTGCCGCCCTTGTTGGGTTCGCTGGTTTGGTGGCTTATGCCGGAGTCCTTAAAGAACCTGATCAGCGGCATCGTCAATATGGGAATCATGCTTTTGGTCATGCTTCTTATCAGTAAGCTTATGCCCTCGTTCACCCAGGATAAAGAGAAGGTGAGGAAAGTAAAACAGGTAGAACCGGAGAAATTAGAGGAGGCGAAGGCATGAGCCAGTACCCCATCGAATATCAAAATTATTACCCTTACCAGTACCAGACTTCGCAGTGGCAGGGCGTTGTGGGCACGCTAATGGGTGTGGTCATGCTGATAGCTATGGGCGCCTGGGCTCTATCCCTAGTAAAGAAGGCATTCAAGGGCGAGGAGGTAAAGTTCCCGCTATGACGACACAGGTAAGCGTCATGTCAGGCTCTTTGGGCGACATATTCTGGGACCTGCCGCCGTGGATGACCTACACGCCTGGGTTCGACCTGGGTTGCAGCATTTACGTGGCTAATCCCACCGGTGTGGAAAAGGAATATGCCCTGATGGCCAGGTTGAATCGGGAAAGCACCTTGATTAGCGAAGAGGCTTTGCCGGTATTCGGTTACGCCTGGTTCAAGGTTGCTCCCGGCGATTTTGTCAGGCTTCGCGGTGCACTCCGGTTCAACGAAAGCGATGCCGACCTCACGGTTTTACTGGTAGAGCGCGAGACAGAAGAGGTCACTGACTCAGCGGCTACTCGGTTGGTGGCGCCGCAAGGAACGAGTGCTTTGCCACCGACGTGGCCCGGGTCCACCGGTACCACAGATACCGGCTTCAACTGGAACTCACTACTGGCCATGATGATGCCGATGATGATGCTGGGGATGGTCGTGGTAGCTGCTAAACCTCAACAAGAGAAGGTGGAAGCGAAAGCCACGGTTGAAACCCAGAAGTTACTGCCGGAAGGGAGGAACCGGTAATGCCTGGAGAGTTTTATGTTGAAAATAAAGCGGAAAAGGTCAGCCTTGAGACAGTAGAGTCCAGTCTCGCCGGTCTCAACACTAAGGCGGATGCCATCAAAGCACGGACCGATAACCTGGCTGGGGAAAACCCCTGGCAGGGAGCCACGATGGCTGACTGGCAAACAGTTGAGGCTAATGTCGTTAGCATTGGCGCTGCCGGTATCCGGAATAAAATACATGACCTGACTCTTAGCATTCATAACCTGGTAGGTACACAAATCAGGGTGAGGCTTTATAAGAAGGTCAACGGCGCCGAGCGGAAAGTATACGACCAGTCTTTTGATGCTACTTCTGATCCTATGGGTCTTCCGGTTATTAATGGCACCTGGGCGATTCACGATGTGCTGAGAGTGACCTTGCAGAGCAACAACGCCGCAGATAACGGGAAAGCCGTGGATTATGACTATATGCTGGAAAAGATGCTGTCTTAGGCAGGAAGGTAATAAACATGAGTTTGCTAAGTAAAGGAGCCAATCGACTTTCACAGCTTGAGATAGATGTCAGCAAGGACTGGGCTGGCCGTTTGATCAAGAACCTGGGAGACGCTGTTGATAGCAATGATGCTGTGAAAAAAGCACAGGCAATCCTGCAATCGGTTATGACTGGCAGAGGCGATATCCTGTATCGCGGTGATAGCGAAGCGGTAAGGTTAGCCCCGAATTATGGCGTCGGCTACAACTTTCTCCATATGAAAAATAGCGGCCAGTTCGAACCCGAATGGCTGGATATACAAAGCTTGATTATCTACCTGACCGGGGCAGTAAACCGGGTGATAGTCCCACCGTCATTAATTATCCTGGCGCCGGCGTTATCGATGGCTATTGCCGAGGATCATTCCGGAGGTGGGTTTACGGATTCTCGCAGTTTATCTATACCCGGGCCCGGAATCGCACTCAATACAACAGAAGAGCACACCGGTGGTGGGCAGGAAAGTACGCCGGTCTTAACCATGCCGGTGGCCACAATCGGCGTAACGGCCCAGCTGGTTTAAGTAGAGGGGAAAAGATATGGAGATATTGCGCGAACCTAGAGAAAGAAAATATCAGCAACTGAGGAGGCTGGGGCAGGAGCTCAAGATTCCCACCTTTGAAGCGTTCCTTGAACTTGAAGTCAGGGATGGCAGCGGACGGACAATACATCATCACCGGCAGAGAAGTCATAGCTGGGTGAGAAATGCCTACAACCAGCTCTTCTGCCAGATGGCGGCCAAGGATTCAAACGATGCTACTTTCGGACCGGGAAAGCTTAGTGGTAAGCAAACCAGCGGAACGGTACGTGGAGTCGCCTATCCCTTCGGCTATGGTGAAAGCAACTCGGTGGACGGAACCAGCTATGGCCTTCGTGCTGCCGCCGGTGTCGATACCAAGGGTATCCAGGTAGGTTCTGGCACGAATGCGGAGAGCTTTGAGGACTATGCCCTACAGACTCAAATTGCCAACGGGACCGGTGCCGGGCAGATTAGCTACATTGCCAGTGAGTTGCACTCGATAAGCTACGATGCAGGGACCAAAGTTCTCAGGGATATCCTTATTCGCTACTTCAACAACAATAGTGGCGGCAACGTAAATGTAAACGAAGTCGGTATCGTCGCTTATCTCCAGGGACAGTACAACCAGAACTACATGATGTCCCGTGATAAGTTGCCTGCCACCATTACCGTGCCAACTACTGGGCAACTGCGGGTGACCTATACCATTCAGCTCACCTATCCGGCTTAAAGGAGAACAAGATGAGATATTCAGTAATCGCGAAAGGAATAACGCCAACCCAGGCAGAGGCGGAGATCCGCAAGCTGGGCATAACCGATTTCAAACCTGCCAGGCTGTTGGGGCAATTCTTTTGCGAGCTCAGCGAAGAAAAAGTAAAGGCATTATCAGCCGTTTCGGGCATTGTCTTAAAGCCTGTCAAAGACTATAAAGCCGAGCAGGTACTGAGTGAAGTGGCACCGGTTGAGAGCCTTTCGGATGTATTTTATTTGCTGCGCTCTTATTTCAACCCACCGCTTACCGGGACCGGTCTTACCGTAGCTGTGTTAGACAGCGGTATCAGGAAGACCCATCAGTCTCTTAGAAGCAAAGTCGTCTATGAAGCTAATTTCACAGATTCGCCAACAGCCGATGACATATTCGGACACGGGACCCAGGTTGCCTTCATTATTGCCGGTGGCATGCATGCCATAGGTGAGAAAGCCGGCGTCTCTCCCAGTGCTTCAATATTGAATATCAAGGTAATCAATGACGATGGCATTGGCAGTGATGAAGGTATCGTCATGGGAATTGAGCGAGTCTGCGGGTTAGCCGAGCAAGCGAGAAAGAACGGGCTCTGGATAACCGATGATTTATACCCCAACATCATCAACCTCAGTTTGGGAGGTGAGGATGACGGTGATGCCGACAATCCGGTGAGAGCAGCCTGCCGCAAGGCAAGTACGGAATACGGTCTGGACGTTATTGCCGCTGCGGGAAACTCCGGTCCGAAAATGACTACTGTTATGCTTCCTGCCTGTGATCCGGAGGTCATCGCTGTGGGCGCTATTGAGACCAATGGTGAGCTAGCTATCTGGGAAAAATCATCCCGCGGACCAACTGTACAGGGCGAGACCAAGCCAGATTTTGTTATCTGGGGCACCGACCTTGAAATGGCGAGCCATCAAAAAGACGACGAGTACCTAGTGAAGTCGGGCACCAGCTTCGCCGCTCCGATGCTGTCGGGGCTGGCCGGTCTACTGTGGGAGAGTGGCCGGCGGGCTTATGGAGAAGCCTGGGTATTCAGCTGGCGAGAGGCCAAGAAACTGGCTCCCTATTTTTCGACCAAACCGCAGGATGCTCCGGTCAATAAAGATAACGTCTATGGTTTCGGATTGCCAGCAATGGGCTCGATGCTGGGACAGGTATCCCAAACCGGTTCAACGGCACAACAGAGCACAGAAGTATTTCCCATGTTCATGATGATGGCTATGATGGCGAGCATGGTAGGAGCATAGAAGATGGCAGATAGTGAATTAGTAAAATCCCTGGTAGCCCTGGGCGGAGTGCCCCTTATCCTGGGATTCGTACAGCTTTTCAAGCCCTTTATCTCGGATACCCGCTACTATCCTTTACTGGCGGTTGCTATGGGATTAGTGATTAACCTGGTGGCCAGCTGGGCACTTGGCGTCAGCACTATGTCGGACTGGGTAGCCGCATTATTTAATGGCATCATCGCCGGTATGGCCGCCAGTGGACTTTATTCTACTGGTTCCACGCTGCGGGAGGGTCCGGCAGCCGATAAGAATAACCGCTCAACTGAAGGAGAGACTGATGAAACTAAGTAGAAACCTGGCGATAGGACTGGAAACCGTGGGTTGCTGTATCACGGTTGCCGGGGTCGTTACAGAGTGGGCTACGGGTGCTGACTACGGCTATTGCATTATCACGGGCGGAGCGCTGGTGGTTAGTTTCGGTAGCATGATATTCGCCAAGGTCGTCAAACGCAACTGGGACGATGGAGATAAGGGTTAAGGAGTAGCAATGAGCTTATTGCTTAAGGGAGTCGCCAAACTTTCCCAACTTGAAATAGACACCGATAAAGACTGGCAGGCAAAGGAAATGACCAATCTTAAAAGTATTGCCGGATCAATGAGTCACGGCGATATAGCCTTTCGTGGAAATGACATCCTTGAAAGGCTATTGGCAGATGCCGGTAAAGGGTATAGCTTCCTGAGAAGTCGGGGCCCTGGGCTATCACCGGTCTGGCAGGATATTGAAAGTTTGGTCCAATATCTAACTGGCTCAGCGAACCGGGCGCTGGCATTTGACCTGTCCATGCCAATGCCAGCAATGAGCATCGCTCATATAACTGGTCCGGGCGGCGGGGGATCTTCCTCTCCAGTCCTTGGCATTCCAGCCCCTATATTTAACGGAGAAGCCAGGGCAACCACGGTAAATTCTGTTGGCGGGGCAGTATCACACAACGATGATGTCGGCAATATCGATGAGACAGTGCAGGCAAATGATGATACGGGAAATGATATAACGCTTCTCCCGTCCGATGGCTCTATCAATGATTACTGTGCCATGGGACATGCTGGGCTCTTTGATGCTGTGTCCGTTCTGGTCGGACAGGCAGGCGCTAATTACACCCTTGCTTACGAGTATTCCAGGGGCGCCGGGGTCTGGGGCACACTGACCATAAAGCACAACAGCACCGGTGATTGGAAAGCGGCAGGAAAGGGCTGGCTTACTTTCGTTCGCCCTTCAGACTGGGCAACTGACACTCTTGCAGGATTAACCCTCTACTGGATAAGGGCGCGGGCTGCCAGCATTAGTGGTGGTTTTATCCAGCCTTTAGGGACGCGGGCATGGATATTGGTTTACGCGTAGGAGATTACGATGACTGAAATGTTTTTAGAAACCGAATACGAAGAAATGAGAAAGCTGGCAAAGAAGCTTCATATTCTGCTTCCGGAAGCTTTCTGGGAGTTTGAGGTCAGGGATAAGCGAAATCGCATCACTTTTCACTCGAAGCAAAGAAGTCATAGCTGGGTAAGAAACGCCTATAACCTGATGGTGTGCCAGGCTGCGGCGGTACCAGGTGATTCCGCAGTTGGATTGGCAATTGTTGATACTGGAGGATCCACCAGGTCGGATACCACCACACAACCTGCATCCGGTTTATCCAGTGGCGGCGCCAGTAATTCGAGCATTTACGTGAACCTGACTAACGGTATTTATGCCGGTGCCGGGATTGACACTTTTGGAATCGTTGTTGGGACAGGTGCTAACCCGGAAAGCCTCGAAAGTTATGCCCTGGGGGCGAAGATAGCCAGTGGAAATCTAGCCGGCCAGCTTTCTTATAGCGCTACTGATCCACCCGCCATATCTACGGTCGGAACTATCAAGACCGTTGCCTGGGTGAGGTATTTCAACAATAACAGCGGCGGCACAATCATTGTGAATGAAGCAGGTGTGTATACCAAGGGGACTTACGATAACTCCTCGGCTACTTTCATGATGTGCCGCGATTTGCTGGCGGGTGGCGTCAATGTCCCGAATACAGGTCAGTTGAAAGTGACCTACACACTACAGCTTACTTACCCGGCTTAGGAGGAAATTCCGTGGCACAGTACGCCGATATTATCGAGATAGTAGCTCCCAGCGAGGCGACTTCGGGCAACCTGGTGGATATAACCGTTCGGATTAAGAACACTTACTCCGGGGTGATATCCATCATGGTGGGCGGTGCTCTAGAATACGGCGTTTCTCCGTGGCCAGGCATTGATGTTCCGGAGAACTGGGTGAATGTGGATGGCGGTGCGGTCCATTCATTCAGCGGGTCCTTCGTGATGCCGGATGCCCGGGTGACCATCCATGCCTATAGCTACTGGTACGGCGCCGACGGCTACTGGCATTTCGATGACGAGATGACGAAAACCATCAACCTGTCGGCGCTGACGCCCCAGGTGAGCGAGTTTAAGATAGCAGACTTCTACAAAGTGTAAGGAGGCACACCATGAAATTGAAAACACTGTCTATAGAGCTCGGAGAGTTTAAGGCTCTCCAAGAAAGTGCTCAGGGACAAATGCCGGAGCCGTCCGCGGCTGGCTGGTATATTGACCCGCGTACAGGGGAACGTGTTTTTTATGACCCGGATAGCCACAAGTTCTATACCCTGGCGGGCGGCATCTATATCCCCTTGGGCTATATGAATCCGGCCCCGAAGCAGGTAACTTTGGCCCCAGGGGAAAAGCTCAGGATAAACATGTCCTTCAAGTATTCGGGACCGGCAATCAGCAGCGCCATCTGTTATTACTCCATCGGAGTCTATGGACTATTCGGCTTTGATGAGAAGATGGTGGGGCAGAACTCGAAGAGCCTTCCCCAGTATACGACGCCGACCCAGGTAACTGACTCATATACGTTCACTCTGCCGACGAATGTGGGCAATGACTGGGACGACATCTACTGCAAGATATACGGCGGCTCACCGGGTGTTCCTCAAACCCTGTTTGGTTATGAGCAAGCCCTGCTGATTATAGGCAAAGACCCGACCATCAGTGAGTTCATGATTGCAGATTTTGCCAAGGTGTAGGAGTAGAGCATGGCACTTGAAATAGTCTTTGCACCGATGGCGCTTGAGCCAGGAACGTTCAACGTAGGGGATAAGGTCCGGGTGACCGTCTCCTTCAAGTACGTCATCGGTGTGAACACCACCGTAAAGCTGCTGGCTGGTCCTTACTACACAAACCTCTTCGGCAAGCACATGGTTAGCGCGTGCGTGGGACAGGCTGATGTCCAGCTGCCGGCGTCTTCTACACCGGCTGATGGAACCGCCACGGTGGATTTCATACTCATAGCTAAATCCCTGGGTGGCATTGAGAACGGCACCTATGGCTTAAGGGTCTGGATTGAGGATACCAGCGCTATTGCCGAGCAGGATAACGTCATCATCGTATCCGGCAACACCAGCGGTGGGGATATGTTCTCATCGGTGATGCCGATGATAATGATGTTGATGATGATGGGAATGATCATGCCGATGACCCAGCAAATGAGCGAAGGAGTCGAGGAATAGTGAAAGCCTACCTGGAACCGGAAGAGGTGGAACGGCTTGAGCAGTCGGCAGAATACCTGCGGGACAGGCTGCTTATCCGTTTGCTATTTCACCTCGGTTGCCGCGTCTCCGAAGCTTTGGGGATCAAGGTAAGCGACATCGACTTCAAACAGGGCTTGGTAACCATCCAGCACCTGAAACAGCGTATTAAACTTTCTTGCCCGAAATGCAGCGCCAGGTTGGGGAAAGGACACAAGTTTTGCCCGGTTTGTGGGCAGAAGGTGGAGAAAGCGGTTGCGGATGAAAAAGAGCACCGCAAGTTCCGCAATATACCCTTGGATACAGACACCTTGGGAATGCTGAAGGAATATATCAAGCGCGGCGGTGCTGTTTCCAGGAAAGGGAATCAACAGCTTTTTAATTTAACCCGGCACCGGGCCTGGCAGATAGTAAAAGAATGTGCCGAGAGAGCCAGGTTGCCTAATCTGGTTAACCCGGAAAGCGGTAAGGTACACAATGTGAGCCCTCATAAGCTACGTGATGCCTTCGCAGTGCACGCGGTTAAGCTGGATGACTCAGGAGATGGTATCAGGTTACTCCAAGAGCACCTTGGGCACCAGAGTATCGTCACAACGATGAAGTACCGCAAGGTATCAGGCGAGGAGCAGAAAGAGTGGTACGAGAAGTTATGGCAAGGAGGCAAACAGAATGGGTAAATATGCCAGTCACGAAGAATTTGGAATTAACGCCCCGATAAACTACCGGGAAGACACCACCAGTGAGTCTTTCCTCAAAGGCATGTCCGCTGTCTGCCCTCAGGGGATGAAGCCGAAAGTTTCCCGCGGTAAAAAGTTCGAGGAGAAAACCGATTTTAAGGCTTCCGCCCGGTGGCACAAGAATTTTGATGTGGCCATGTTTGGCGGATCGGACATCGGAACATCGGATTACGAGTCTAGGCAAATGAGTTTGGAAGGAAAAATTAACGGGATTAAGCGAATACCTGGGAGGCACTAATGGCAGGACAGGTCAAAATAACGATTGGAGATAAAGAATGGCTGGCTTCTCTGTCCAGCACATACTGGGAGCTGGTGCAGGGGCTTGGTGGTATTTCAGGAATCGATGCCGGCACCGGTATGCTTTTCGACCTGGGATTTGCCCAGGATATAACCGTAACTACCGAACCGATGCTTTTCCCGTTGGATATTGCCTTCCTCTCTGAGGACCTGGTGGTCACCGAGATTGACCGTAATATTCAACCCGGATACCAGGTGCATTCAACCGTGCCCGGTCGCTATTTTATTGAGGTTAACGCCGGTGAACTGGAGGGGATTGAAGTTGGTAGCCAGGTCTCTGTTGAAATACTGGCTTTGCAAGAAGTCATCACAGAGTCATCATGGGTCCCTGCCATGATTTCTTTTACCGGATTTACCTTGATGGGGTTCTTGATGGTAGGTGTGATTAAAGATATGGTCAGTGATATGTCAGACGACTTGCCGAAAACATTACCGGCAAATAGTTATGCAGCCACCCCAGTTTACAATCGAGTGAGCAAGCCGGTTTCTAGGGGTGAATGTGCCTTCTGCGCCACTTCAGTCCATCAATGTGAAGTGTGCGAAAAGATCTCACCGCATGACTATCACCTGCTTAGCTGGGTTGGAGTTCCGGTTCCGGATTACAGTTTTTCCGTAGAGCCGGAAACAAAAGAGCGTAAGATTGACGATGTCCTGAAACGGCTCAAGGAAGGCGTTAACGGTATCCAGCAGAGCGAGAACTTCCGAACATTTCTGCTTACCATGTCCAAATTTCACGATTACAGCATTGGTAATCTGATACTCATCATGCTACAGAAGCCTGACGCTACCCGGGTAGCTGGTTTCAGCACCTGGAAAGACCTGTACCGGTGGGTCAAGAAGGGCGAAAAGGGAATTGCCATCCTGGCGCCATGTATTCCTCCCAAGAAGAAACAACTCGAACCTTCTGATGTTGAGAACGCACCGGGTGGGGAAGAAAAGCCCGAAGATGAAACCGAAATCCGTCCGATTTATTTCAAGGTGGTCTACGTTTTTGATGTCAGCCAGACGGAAGGAAAATCTCTACCTGAATTTGACGTACCGCCTCTCACCGGTGAGGCAAATGAAGAGCTATTCGAACAAGTCATGCGCCTGGCAGAATCGCAGGGGCTTGATGTCAGTTTTGAGTCAAAGCCGGACCAGGATCCGGATATCAAGGGTTACTACACAGGTAAGACTATCTGGGTTCGACCGGAAGAATCTCGCGCCCAGCAGCTAAAGACACTGCTGCATGAAGTGGCTCATTATTATTCTGAGGGAGTATTCCGTATCCCGCGAAGCGATGCCGAAACTATTGCCGAAAGTGTGGCATTTACCATCGGCGCTCATTACGGCTTTGATACCGGTGCCCGCTCGTTTCCCTATGTGGCAGTCTGGTCCAAAGATAAGAAAGTCCTTGAAGCGAATTTGGCTTCTATACGCAAGGTTTCAGAGAAGATATTCGATAGCCTTGAGCAAGCTATCAAGAAACCAGTGGGGGTAGCCTAACCAATGGTAATTCGACTGGCACCCACCAGAGGAGGCTTCCTTCGGCCGTTTGGCTGCGGATGGTTTATCAGGGAGTATCTTCTGGGGAATGGTCCCGAAGGCTCAAGGAAAGTCGATCCCAAGCGAGGTGCTCCCCAGGCTGACATCAACTTTGAGTACAAAGAAGCTCTGGCCCGGGCTACAGCCAGGGAACGAGCCGAGAGAATCATCAGTAACATGGTGGTTAAACATGCTGATGTTACCGAAGCGGAAGCGGAGAAAATCTACCAGCGGGAATTGAAACGAGTCTCCCGCAAGTTTACCCACATGCGGTATCACTCGTTTCTGATGTACTTCGGAGTCCTAAAAAGGCTGGGTTGGGTTGAAGTCACTAGCCAAACCGAAGCTTCAACAATTCAGGATAACTATCCTTCAGCTCCGGAAAGAACATATTATCGTCTCACGAAGACAGGCGTACAAGCAGGCGATGAGCTTTGGTCCAACCCTCTATTTACACTGTACCCTGAGATCGGTCCTAGCCACATGAAGAAAACGGATTAGCAAATTACAACATGATATATCCGTCCGCGTAATTTTATCTTACCCTACTCTATGATTTAGTTTTTTATCTCATCGCTCTGGTAGCATTTAAAATGGCTAGCATTGCAACACCGACATCGGCAAAGACCGCCTCCCAGATTGTCGTTACTCCGGCTACACCTAACGCAATAAAAATTCCTTTTACCGCAAATGCCATTAAAATGTTCTGCCAGACAATAGTGCGGGTCCTCTTTGCGACCTCAATTGCTTGGGGCAACTTGGATGGAGCATCAGTCATAATCACTACGTCAGCCGTCTCAATGGCGGCGTCAGAACCGAGCCCACCCATTGCGACTCCGATATCCGCACGAGCTATCACCGGAGCATCATTGACACCGTCACCCACAAAGACAATTTTTCCTTTCTCCTGGGTAGTATTTTTCATCTTCTCCAGAGCTTGAACTTTATCCTCAGGTAACAAGCCAGCATAAAAGATGTCTATTCCCACCTGCTTGGTGACGGCAGCAGCCACTACCTGGCTATCCCCAGTTAGCATGGCTACCTGTTTCACGCCTAATCTCTTTAAAGAGATGACAGCTTCGGCGGCATCTTCTTTAACTTCATCCGCAATAGTAATATATCCTGCATATTTATTATCGGCAACCAGGTGGACCACTGTCCCTTCGACGCAACAATCATTATCATCATGTTCGATGTTCTGGCTATGGAGTAGTCGGTCGTTGCCAGCCATGATGATTTGTCCATTAACCTGCGCTCTTATGCCATTACCCGGAATTTCTTGGTAATCTCTGACTATTGAAGGGTCCACCTTTTTACTGTAGGCTTCAAGGATAGATTGGGCTATCGGGTGGTTAGAGTGTACTTCTGCTTCCGCAGCCAAGCGCAGCAGTTGGTCCTGGCTGAATCCATTTCGAGTAACCACCTTGGTAACTTTGAACACGCCTTTGGTCAAGGTGCCCGTCTTATCGAAGACAACAGTTTTCACCGCTGTGAGAGCATCGAGGTAGGTGGATCCTTTAATTAATATTCCTTTGCGAGAAGCTCCGCCGATGCCCCCGAAATAACCCAATGGAATGCTGATAACAAGCGCACAAGGACAAGAGATTACCAGCAAAATAAGAGCACGGTATATCCACTCTGAAAAGGTGGCTCCCTGAATAAAAAGCGGTGGGACAACAGCTACAAGCAGTGCACCGAATACAACCACAGGTGTGTAGTATCTGGTAAAGGTGGTGATAAACTTCTCCGTGGGCGCTTTCCTCGCTGCCGCGTTCTCTACAAGCTCTAATATTCGGGCTATTGACGATTCGCTAAATAGTTTGGTCACCTTAATGGTGAGCAAGCCGGTCTTGCTTATCATTCCGGCCAGTACCTGCTCGCCGGGTTTTGCGCTTCTGGGGACTGATTCACCAGTCAACGCTGAAGTATCCAGTAATGTCTGACCTTCGATAATTTCCCCATCCAAAGGAATCTTCTCACCGGGTTTAACGATAATGATATCCCCCACCTTCACTTGGTCGGGGGATACTTTTTCCAGCCCTTTATCAGTCTTCAAGTTAGCATAATCAGGGCGTACGTCAAGCAGGGTTCTTACCGACCGGCGAGAACGGCTTACAGAGAGCTCTTGCACAAATTCACCCGTCTTGTAGAATAGCATCACGGCAACAGCTTCGGGAAGCTGGTGGATTGCTATGGCGCCGACGGTAGCCACAGTCATCAAGAAATTTTCATCGAAAACCTTTCCATGTGTAAAATTGCGCAAAGCAGTCCATACCACCCGCCAGCCCACCAACAAATAAGCGGTTAATAGCACCGCATATTCAGCCATGCTGTAGGGTGTATTATGGAGTGCGCCATTAAAGACCATTCCCAGAATAAAGAGTAGTAAGGCACTACCAATGAAGGATAGCTCTTTCGGAATGTTGAACTCTTCTTCAGCGCATCTATGGCAGTAACCGGATACGCCGTGCTCGCAAGTCTTTGCTTGTTCATCGACTACGGGTTGAGTGGTCATTAATCCTTCCTCTCTCTGTATTCCCCTGCATTACTTACCTACGAGACAACCTATACTTAATAACCTTGTTCAAGACTTATCTTATAAATCGGTAAGGGAGATAAAACACACTAAGGATGCTTCGTGTGTTCCAGGCATATTTCTAAAAGTTGGCGGATATGGTTATCGTTCAGCGAATAGTACATCATCCGGCCTTGTTTCCGTTGCTTGACCAGACGGAGCGTTCGTAGTATTCGAAGGTGCTGGGATATAGCCGATTCAGAGATCCCAACGACACAGGCGATATCGCATACACAGAGTTCCTGATTCAGCAAGGAATGCAGGATTTTAGCCCGGTTAGAATCTGCTAAAGCTCCGAAAGTCTCAGACAGAACGGTAAATGCCTCATCGGGTGGTAGTCCCTTTTTCGCCTTTAACACCTTTTCTTCGTCAACCGCCCATACCTCGCACTTGTCTTCAGCCTTTACCATCATAATTAACCTCTTAACATCTGCGTAGTCGCTAATATATTATTGCATCTTTTCAACATGCACGTCAATCTTAACGAACTTGGTCTACATGAGATTCTAATCAGCCACGGGTCATAGACTGAAGGCTAACTCAAATATTCGAGTCCCGTCTACTGGACAGTACCGCCCATTGATGTCACCTTTTGAGTAAACGGGACTCTTGGAGACTTCTTTCAGAGCCATAGATCGCTTTCTACAATAAAATTATCAAGATAGCCATTATAACGAGAATTGCAGCACTAATCTTCGGTACGTATTTTTCAAATCGTGCGAGTTTAGGCTGGAACATTTTATAAATTTTTACGCCAAGTATAGTTACTACCATAAGCCCGATCAAAACTGATACTGCGTAGGACATCATAAGTACCCATGCGTTAAGCCCACTTGCTACTAAAGCGAGTAAGGCAATTTCTTCTTCATGAGCAAAACCAAGAATAAAAGCAAACGAAGCTAATCCTAAGAGACTCAGCACAACTGCTGGTCCATGCTTATGCTTATGGGTATGCGGAGCTTGTCCCGGGTGCTCATGTTCGTGTTCATGTTCGATTTCTGTAGCATCCGGATGAGTATGACCGTGCTGATTTTTAAGATCGTCGAACTTTTCCATGTATAACCTGACAGCTAAAATTAACAACAGACCTGCAGCGACATATTTTAACCATGGTGCGTCAAAGTTTAACCACTTTTGTAGCAAAACGTACGCGACAACGACCGCTATCGACGACACAAGATGACCTAGTCCAATGACTAACGAACTGACAGTAGCACTAAAGACAGGATTCTTTCTTTTCATCGCGTACAGTACAGCAACCGGCCAACCATGCCCTGGCTCAAAGCCGTGTAAAAGACCCAATAATATTACGCCAATGTATGTTGGATTAAACATTTTTCCGCCTTACTCACATTACATATTTACCAAGAGCTTCTTTTAAATTCTCCCATTCCTTTTCCGGAGCGTTTGCCTTGGTTGCTTGATACAGACAGGATTCCATGTGATCTTCAAGGACCAACCTGGAGGCTTTAGTAATCGCTGACTTAACAGCTGCTAATTGAATCAGTATCTCAGGACAGGGTCGCTCTTCCTCAAGCATAGATTTGATAGCTCGGATATGCCCTTCAATTCTTGAAAGACGATTAATAACAGATCTAGTTTGCTTGTGAGTGTGTTTCTTACTCATAATATCCCCCCTAGGGGGATATTATTGCATAAAAAGCTTGATTATTCAACTGCTCTCGCTTCCGGGGGGAGGGGCGATAAAACAGCTAGTTCTTGAAATTTTACCTTATGTATTTTTGTTGGAAAATGAAGCTAAACAGACACAAAACACGAAGCACATTAACAACAGAATACAGAGGACAAAGACCTTGACCTGAACGCTTGCCCGAATGAAAAGGGGGTTTAAGCGTGGTAACAACTTTATGCTGTCCGCAAGATGACAATCCCCTATCCTATGACCGACTTAACGGCGAATGGGCACAATGGTTTCGCACCGCCCAAAGGTTTGAACACAAAGTGCCTGCACAGGATAGGGGGGACATCAGACATAGTATCATACTGGAACTGGCAATGGCGAGGGCTAGAGACGGCGATAAGCCGTTCAGTGAAGCGATGATGTGCCGTGTTGCAAGCTGTGTGGTAGCTCTCTACTGGCGGAAGCAATACAGGCTCACCAATGGGCTTGATTGCGGAAGCTGTAGCCAGAAGCAAAGGCAAAAATGCCGTTCAGAGGACTTATACCGTCAGTGCCAAAAAGCTATCAAGATAGAAAGCCTGTCAAAACCGATAACTGATAATGAAGGGAACGTAACCGAACTTGGGGACACGATAGCCGATGACAAGGCGATTGATGTTGGAGCTTGGCTTGACGCCCGAACTTTCCTTCTCAGTTGCCCGAACAGGTTACTCCAGATAGCCCATAAGATGAGGAACGGCGATACTCTGGGCAAGACGGATAGACAATACCTCTGGAGATTTAGAAAACGGGAGCAAAATACTTTACTGGCAATGTAGACGTTGGACACCTTCTTACCAATATATATAGTGGGAGCACCGATAATGCCAGCGAGTTGCGGATTATCGGTAGCTTACTACTAGACGAAGCCGATAGCCTTGCCCACTGTCGGATAGTCAATAGGGGGTGTTCAAATAGAACAATTGAATATTGAGGGCAAGCGTTCAGGTGAGGGCTTTTGTGCTCACAAGGCGATACTGGTAAACGCTCTATCAAGGGCACTAGCCGAAAGGGTAGTGCTTATGGACTTCACGATAGGGCGTAAAGGCTTTCTTACCTACATTAAGTCATTGGGCGGGAGTAATGTCGTTAAAGTCGTTCCCTCGTCTAACGGCGATGCCAGCGGGTTGCGGGTTGCCGATAAAAGACTGAAGGTGGTTTGCGGAGCTAATACCAGTTACCTTGACGATATGGCTTGGGTAGGTGAGAAAACACCTCTAACACTCTGCGATGTCAGGGTAAGCCCTTCAAATACCGTCAAGCCTAACCTCGGAGCACTGGAGCTATCGGAAGCACTATCAAGGGTCGTGCCGTTTACCGCTAAAGAGGATAACAGACCTGTCTTACAGTGTGTCCTCTTCAAGGTAGCAGACGGCAAGCTCACGATGGTAAGCGCCGATGGTTACAGGCTTGCGATGGTGAAGCTGGATTTTGACGGCGATGAGGGGCAAGTCCTGATAAATCGGGATGAGCTAAGGGGTGTAATCAGTGCCCTGCGAAGGGCATACAGGGTGAGGGTAGGCTTTGAGAAAAGCGGGGAAAGCCTTGACGGAATGAGCCTAGTGCTGGACACGGAGCTAATCCGCTATAAATGGCGGGGGGCTGATGGGAACTTTCCCGAATACGAGAAGCTCATACCCGCCGACTTCAATACCTTTGTTAGTTTTGATACTAACGAGGCAATCAGGGCGGTAAGCTCACTCAAAGTCCTGTCCGATAGCAAGGCATACCCGATAGACCTCACAATCGGCAATGGCAAGCTCACAATGTCCAGTCCCGATGATAAGGGAATGGCAGAGATACCCGCCGATACACAGGGCGAAGGCAAGATAAGATTGGATGGCAGTTACCTTGCTGACGCCTTAAGAGCTTGTGGCGGGATGGTAGAGCTTAAGCTGGTCAATAGCCAGTCTCCAATGCTCTTTACCTCTCCAGACTATGAGCTTGTGGTAATGCCGATGTTTGCTGGTGAAAGCCAGACGCCAAAAAGTGAGGCACAGACCGCCGAGCCAGTCAAGGTAGAAACCGAACCCGCCGAGGACACCGAACCAACCGAGCCAGAAGCCGAGATGGTAAGTGAAGCCGAGAAAGCCAACGCTGTAGCCGAAGCCGAAGCAATCACTAAAGCGGATAAGCCGAAGCACAAGGCAAAACGCAAGGCAAAAGAACCAGTCGCCGTAGCATAAAGCCTGAACTGAACGCTTGAACTCACAAAACAGCCAACGCAGGAAAGCGGGGGAGACCCCGCTTTTTTGCTTTTTTAGGGGTATTCGTTTCCCCAATGCGTGGGAACGGATACCCCTTTTTTTGTGGCAAACAGGGCAGGGAGCACCGATGCCCGATGGCAGAGGCAGACCTCGATAGACGTAAGCCCTCGATGGCAGGGACAGCACCGGCGGTTGCGTACTTTTGGAAGTCCTCAGGGACAGTTGCACAGTACGAACCACAACCAAAGAGAGTAGGCGCTCCCAGGTGTTCACTCGTAATTCATACAGAAAGGAGGAAGCCGACTATGGCGGATACGGACACTATTTTTGTCCTCAGCAAGGTAGATGTCATTGATTGCGCCAGGGAGATGGGTATCCCTGAAGAAGCGATAACCGATGACATACTCGCACAGGTCAAGAAAGGCGTGGAATGGGGACTGGAGTGCTGGTCTGATGTCGTCAAGGAAGCCATCAATATGGCTTTCAAGAGCTAGACCATCCCACTCCTACCCATTCTTGCAGGGGTACCTATGCCCAAAAAACTGAAAAAAGGAGGTCAACCTATGCCTATCAAATGGAATGCGCTGATGGTAAGCGAGGCTATGGATATGGTCGAGGAATACGTAAATCAAGCCATCGAGCCGATGGAGCAGGCGAAGCTTGTAGCTGCCGAGGCCAGAAAAATCCCCAATCTGCCGGGCTACATCGACCAGCACCTGGTACGCCTTATCAGTGAAATCGAACGGATTACTGGCGGGGTAATGTCCTGGAACCAGCAGCCTTATTCGGGTAATGTCCGCGCAGCGATAACCTCTGTCCGTGAGTCTATACCCAGTGGGACGATAGATTCGGAACGGCAGAAGGCGAACAGCGGCAGACAGCTAAGTCTGGTGAGCTGATAGAGCTTGCGAGACCAGTAATTGAAGGGGTTACTATGCCCAAAATCTGAACAGAAAGGAGTAAGAAATATGGCAACAGGTCAGATGGACTTGTTTGGCGGAGTAAAGCTTGCCGAACCAGAGCCGACTACTACAGTTAAGCTGGGACGGAAAGCTGTCCAGATACCACTTCGCAAGAAACGGCGGGAAGCCGTCAATCGCCTGATGGAGATACTGGAAAAGTTAGAAGGGAAGGACATCTGCATCGGCTCTTACGATGCCGGCGGACGCCACTTCTGGCTGGATAACCTTAAGCTCCAACGGCTTCAACTGGAATGGCATCCTATCAGGCTAAAGAGCGACCAGAACTATATCCCCGGGGTCATTGTGCTCTGGGGGAGTAAATCGGCAGCCGTCAGGATATTCACCGACTACCTCGTAGCGGTGCGTGAGCAGGAATATCAGGGATACTGGCATTATCTGCTGGATTTCCATAACGGTTTCTGGCAAAGCCCGATTGACAACTTCAGGTCACACTATGCCTGCCTGCACATAACCAGATTCAAGGACTAGAAGTCAAAATCTCAATTATTGAAGGGGTAACTATACCCTAAAAAGGAGAAAAATAATGAATACACTATTCGTAATCAATGCCGCTTTCAATACTGGTCAGATTGTCGCTTCAAGAGGCGTTTTCGACCTAGCGTGTGAGAACATCGACTTTGCACACTTCATCCAGAAGTCCCTCAATCGCCACGTAAAGGGTGACTGGGGTGATGTGGATGACGAGGATAAACAGACCAATGACCAGGCATTGAGGCAGGACACTCGCCTGCTATCGGCCTACAACGATGACCGCTTTCCCCAAAACAGCGTGGCCACCATCTGGATAATCACCGAGGCCGACCGGAGCTCAACCACCATCCTATTCCCCGACGAATACTAGACCTGTATCCACGAAATACAAATATTAAGGAGGAAAACTTTGTCTAAAAATATCAACTCGATGATAGACGACCTAGTAGGTACGTTAACCGATCCTATCATTGTTTACCCAGGTGGCTGGGGAGATAGTCTTCCCGAATGGCTAAAGAACGCCATCACCTTGGAGAGGTTGACTGAGAATATGAAAACCTCAAAGGGAGAGCAACCAACTGGTACCGATGCCGAAGTCTGTGCTTATCTCAATACTGCTTCACTGACGGTGCCAATAGATAGCGACTGGAGCCAGATTTATCTTTACGTCGCGGGTAAAACCTATACTCGATGGCGTAAGGGTGAAATGCCAAAGGATATCAAGATTGATTCTCTCACAGAACAACAGATGGCAGATTTGAACCGACTTAAAGAATGGCTCTATCTCCGGCGTACTACAGCCAGACAGGAGCTAGAACGGGCGGAAAGACGCCAGCAGAAAGAAGAGGAGGTAGCCAAGAATAAAGTAGAAAGGCCAGCGTTGTTTGAATTCTAAATAAAGTTAGGAGGTATATCTTATGGGGTCGGATGTAATCCGGCCCCTTTTTTTTGTTCCCAAACTAGTTAATAGTCCCATTCCTGGTGACTGAGAGGGCTACGGTTCAATTCTTCTTTAAGCGATTTCCACATGGGGAGGAAGTTATCCATGTGGAAAGTAAATTTTTCTCCATGTTTTCTTTCCAGTAAATGAACCATCTCATGCACCACAACATATTCGATACAGGACCTGGGCTTCTTAGCGAGTTCCAAATTAAGCCAGATTCTCCCCGCTTTGCGATTGCAGCTACCCCATTTGGTTTTCATTTTCTTGATCCCAAAATCCCGAACATTGACATTCAACGTTCTTTCCCACGTATGAATATACGCTGGAACGATCTCCTTCATTCTCTGACGATACCATTCGTCAAGTATAGTCTCTCTTTTTTCCGTTGAGGTATCGGGACGAATCTGCATTTCAATAACGCTATGTTTAAGGGTAATCTTAGGAGCCGCTTCAATATCTAGAATTTCCAGCAGATATCTTTTACCCAAGTAATAATGACTCTCACGGTTTATATAATCCCGGGCTGGCTCTCTTGCTTGCTCATTAAGTTTGGTTTGTTGCTTTCTTATCCAACCGAGTTTTGAGATGGCGTATATTCGTATTGTATCCAAATCTAGACGCAATGGAGCGGAGATACGTACTTTCCCGGATGGTGGGTAAACGCTTAGATGTACGTTCTTAATGTCTTTATAAGTAACGTCGATTTTTAAGTCACCAAGGGTTATGTGAGGCACTTCAATACTCGCTTTGTTGTTTAATAATCGCAAACAGTCTTTCTACTTCGGTTTGGTCTTTGAGGATCTCATTGAGAGCGTGTTTGATCTCATTTTCTTTTGGAGTATTGCCACGCCAATCAGCTTTCTTAACCTTTTTAACTGCCATATCTAGTTTGATGGCTAATGCTTCGTTTTTACCCGTGTTGTTAAACAAAGCTCTTTGCGCGGCTGTTTGTATTCCAGCAGGTAAATCGTCCCTGGTGGTTTGGGTTACCTTTTTAGATAAATCAGCGATTTTTCTCAGATATTCCTCGTAGCTTATAGCATTAGCTTTGCGCTCTTTTATGATCTCATCCAGTAGCTTAGACATTTCTTCAAAATACGCCGGATCAATCAAGTGCTCTTTGATGATCTTCTTCCGGACATTGTTGATTATTGCCTCTGCCACAGCTTCTTTATTATTTTTTATTCCTGGCGGTAAACTGGTAATAGCGGCAGCAATCCCGGAATTAACAATAATATCCAGCAGCGACATGTTAGCGAACGGCGATATGGTCCGCGGAATCTCAGCTTGAATATAGGTATCAATTAAGTGCCGCATATCGGCTTCATAGGTTTTCATATCCAGGGTCTCGCCGGAGGCATTCTTGATTTCCTCTCTAAGATTGAGATAGAAGTCCACTTTCTTCTTAATATCGGCGATCTCCGCTTGAGAGTACCCTGCCTCTTCTAACTCAGCCGCAATGTTGGCATAAGCCCGAATCAAAGCCACCGTATCTTTGTAGAGAAAAGTCCTTCTGGTTTCGGTACTCTTCAGTTCGTCCTCATTTTCCGGATTACCACAGAAGTATCGTATATAGGCCATCTGGTCTCTAGGCGGTTCCACCGGCTCACATAGTAGGGCTATTTCCTCAAGGGCTTTATCCAGACGCTCCTTGCCCTTTTCCAGCCTATCCTTTAGTAATACGTCGACTTCTTCTTGTCCGAAGGTATCATAGTCCAGTTCAGAAGTGTAAACCGCAACTGCATTTTCCACCTTTTTAAACAGGTCTTTGTAATCAACGATATAACCAAATTGTTTGTCTTCGCTATCCAACCGGTTGACCCGGCAAATAGCTTGAAATAGTGCATGATCCTGCATGCTTTTATCGATGTATAGATAGGAACAGGGGGGTGCGTCAAATCCTACCAGTAGTTTATCCACAACAACCAGCAGTTTCATATTGGCCGGTTCTTTTATGAACTTTGCCTTTGCTTCGTCTTCGTATTTTTCCGTGGATTTGGTGCCAAGCAATGCTTTGTAAAGGTTATAGATGAATTCCCTCTCGGTTTCTGTTCCGGCGCCAGTGTCTTCTGTTGTGATGTCCTTGGGCGCAGGATTATACGAGGTCACAATAGCACACTTGTCCTTCAGTTCTGTTTTTTGAAACAGCTCAAAATACCGACAAGCTTCATAGATACTGGAAGCTACCAAAATTGCATTACCTAAACCGGAGCTCAAACGAGGCTTCACATTGAAATCAAAAATAATATCGCTTACCACTTTCTCCAAGCGAGAGCGAGAACTCAGTACTTTTTGCATCGTTCCCCATTGTCTCTTTAGTTCCGATTTTTGAAAATCATTTAAGCCTTTAGTTTTTGCTTCGAACCATTCGTCAATTTTTTGTATAGAAGTCAATTTCTGATCGATATCCCGAGCTTCATATACCAGGTCCAGCACTACGCCGTCTTCAACCCCTTCATTAAACTTATAAGTGTGGATATATTTGCCGAAAACCTCCAGGCTTGTTTGCTTGTCTTGCTTCAGTAATGGTGTACCCGTGAAGCCGATGAATACGGCAGTCTTGAGTAGGGCTTTCATGACTCTGTGAAGTTTGCCTGATTGGGTACGGTGACACTCATCCACGAAAATGAACAATTCACCTACAGTCTGGGCGGGATTGTCTTCCAGTTCCTTAATGAATTCATTGAAGTTGTCCACGTCTTTTCGGCCAAATTTGTGGACCAGTGAACAGAGCATGCGTGGCTTTGCTTTTCCCAGTTGCTCCATTAAATCCTTACCGGAGGTAGTCCGCACCATCTGTTCACCAGCGTCTTTGAAGACTCTCTCTATCTGCTTATCCAGTTCATCGCGGTCAGTGACAACGACCACGCGTGCATGAGGATTATTTTCCAATATCCATTTTGCCAACCACACCATAACCAGGCTTTTGCCGCTGCCCTGGGTATGCCAGATAATACCGCCTTCAATTCTTTTTACGTGCTCCTGGGCAGCTTTCACGCCAAAATACTGGTGCGTACGACAAAGCTTTTTGATGCCACCGTCAAACAGAGTGAAATCATAGATTATTTCAAGGAAGCGTTGCTTCTCGCATAATTTCAACAGGTACTTGTCGAGCAGGTTTGTAACATCACTATCCTCTTTCCACTGTAGAAAATATTTTTCGGGCGTGCCGATCGTGCCGTAACGCAATCCCTGGGTGTCATTGCCGGCAAAAACCCATTGTATTGTGCTGAAAAATGACTGGATAAACTCTTTCTGCTGGTTGACGATGTTCTGACGGATGCCATCACCAATGGATATGATGCTGCGTTTCAATTCCAGAACACCAAGGGCAATACCATTAACAAATAACACTATGTCCGGTCGCTTGTCATGCTGGCCGCTGATGGTAACTTCCTCTGCGATGGCAAATTCGTTTTTTAATGGGTGCTTCCAGTCAATCAGATGCACCGTCTCAAAATTATCTCCGGCTTCCGCCTTAACTTTCACTCCATAACGGAGCAAGTCATGCACCTTTTTATTGGCTGCGTATAGTCCATCACTTAAGTCTTTTGCCGCCACGGAGAGTTCATAAATGGCTTTATTGATCAGAATATCGGAGTAACCCCGCTTTTCCTTCAGATACATACGCAGAATAGGCTCCTCAATATTGCTGTTATTAGGGCGAGTTTCCCAATTACCCAGATAGGTATATCCCAGTTGTTCACTGAAAAGCTGGACCACTCGATCCTGGGTAATTTTTTCAATATCTCCGACTTCGCTCATCTTAGCCCCTCATTATTTGAACTTAAATAGATGGATTTTGCAGGTTATATAATTCTCTATACCAGGTTGCCCACTTATTGAGTTTCGCATCACCTAAGCTCTCTGCCGCTTTGATGACGTTTTTCGACGTGAACACTGAAAACTTCGGATTATCTGCAATCAAGTTCTTGTAGTCGTTTATCGTGTTATCCAGGTAAATATTTAACGGGTGCCGTACTACAGAAAAATAAACATGTTTATATGGCTGCGCTTGTTCTTCCAGGCTGAGAGCCAGCAGTTGATTCCGCCAAAGTTGATTTGTACCACCTCGGAAAGGACATTGACCATATTTATTATGGTTGGGGAAAAAGGCTTGATGCCGTTCAGTGATATCCCAATATCTGAAATGGCGGATATCGTGGTAATAACAGTAGCTCTTGTTCCCCAATATCTCTGAAAAGTTCTTAGAACAATTATGTTGAGGCTTTCTCCCATTACTCGTAAAACCGTGACATTCGGTGAATTCTTGTTCCGTCAGTTTGTGTTCGATCAACCATAAGCATAATTCGTGCTTTTTATTGAAATAAGCAATAGCGATATCAGAATCCGTACCATAGAGTTTAGTATGGTCACCTAATAACCCAGCCCCTTCTCTTGGTCCCCAAAACTCAATTTGAAATCCATGATCCAATTCTCCAGCCGCCAGTTCGTGGAAATCGTCCGGCTTTATTAGTCTCAATACGTCATTTGCCCTCGGGTGTAAAAGCACAGGTAGGAAGAGGTTAGCGTTCGCTGCTTGCGAGCTCGCCATATGATTAAAATGCTGGTGTAATTTGAAGTAGAATTTTTCATGATGTTTTTTCAGTGCATCAACAACTTCCGGGTAAATAACCGGATAATCTTTCTTTACGGATTCGGGAAGGATAGCATCATAAGGTATCTTTCTTCCCAAATGATTATAAAAACCTTCTTCTTTAGTGACATGATCCCATTTCCAATCGATGAGGTGTAAATACATCTCCTCTTGAAACGGGTTCAGGACACTAGGAAGTGTATATTGGTTTCCGTTTTTATCTAGTATCCTCATTTCTTCTTCCCTGTGCCATTCATATCACTTTTATACAGTTTAAAACTCACCTGATACCTGTAAAACTCGATATTCGGGGCAACCGACAACGCTCTTCTTATCCTGATATCGTCTTCCAAGGCAACAATAACACCCTTTACTGTTTGACTCTCTTCAGCTAATTCTTGCTGTACGTACCCCATATATCTTTGAACTTGGCCAACCACATGGTCGCTGGCTCTACCTTTTTTCAATTCAACAACCAATAATTCCTTTTTATCCTTGCTGATTGCCAGAATATCAATCGGGCCCGTATCGCTCGGGTATTGCTGGCCAACGAGCTCGCCATCCTCTTCGTAAATATTATATTTCTTACCAAACTCGGTTTGCTTCCAGTTCTGAATAAGGAATTCTTCAAGGTGCTCCTCAAGTGCGAATGTTGAAGGATCCTCAATGGTATCATCAGTTGCTATTATCGTAGGGGGTACATTCCCAGAAATCAGTTTTTCAATCTCTTCAGCAAATTTTGTAATGGTACTAACTGTGCCAATCGAACCGGTAGAATACTGCAGGGCTTTACTCATAGCAGTTCTTTCAATCAAGTTTGGATACCAGCGAACAACTCTACGATGAGGGAGAACATCGCCAGAATGATAACTGTAATTCTCAACAACCTCACCTACCATATAGCTACCCGAGCCATTGGGGCACAACACGATATCCCCATTCTTGATGCCTTTGGCAACAGTCCATAAAGCCCCACAGGCCAGACCGGCAGAAACCTTTGTTTTATCTGGATGGTCCTTCAGGTAAATTGGTATAAATTCTCGGTTGAAGAGCCTCCAATCGTCCGGCAGCTTTTCCGTTAAGTCGAGGTTAATCTCAAAATCAGCGCCGATAAAATTACCTTTTTGGCAGACTTCGGCATAACGGCTTTTTCTTCCCAGCATGATTCTAAAGTAATTTTTCGTAGCCATAACCTATACCAGCCTTTTCTTACCTGTTAATAGTTCCTGTGCCATGCCCTGCTTAATCAATTTATACTTTGCAATCTTACCCTCTAATCCCTCTATCTCGTTGTCCAGATCGCTTAGGGCTTGAGCAACTAATGATTGCTCTTCCTTAGTAGGAGGTAGCAATAATTGAACATTGGCAATGTTGGTTTTACTTATTCCGGTTACTTTTGTACCAACTGCATAAAACTTAAATTGCCTCTTTACGTTATTAGTTTTAAAACAATATCGTTTGTACAGATTTACCAAAGAATCATCTTTGCTTTTTAATACAATGGTATGTAATCCAGAAATATAAGGGATTTTATTTTGATTCTTAATCACAAGATGTTTACTGGCTCCCTCATCATCTTCTGAAGCATCAACAAACACAACGTCTCCGTCATTCAGGAGAGATTTTGGGTTTATAGATTTTATATTGACTTTTAATTTAGGAATTTTTAAATACTCTTCTCCTACATCAATATAACTCTTGTTTGAGCCATGTATATCGCCGTAATGCAAATAACAATAACCCTCATCAGAGAGCTTGTCTCTTGAAGCTGATATTCCTCCACTGATTGAAAATATATCGCCGATAGTCTTCGTTTCCCACTCCCCACTGAACCCCGCCAGCCTTTTCTTGCCGGAGAGAAGTAGCTGCATTGCACCCTGCTTGAGGTCTTTCTTCTTGGCGATTAACTTTTCCGTGTTAGCAATGAGGTCATCAGCATCAGACAAGGCTTCAGCGATGGCGATTCGCTCATCCTTCGTAATTGGGAAAGGAACCAAAAAGGACCTAATATCTTTGTTAGTTATTTGGTTAATGGTTGCGCCAATATTACGTTGGATTTGCCGTTTAATAATATTTGAGTTAAATAAGTGAAAGATGAAACTCGAATCATCGGTACGATACACCGACATGAAAGCACCAAATGTGTATCCTGCAGAATCCTCATCAATTAACGCACTTTTACCGATCAAAGGGCGGCTTCCGTTCCTGACACATACTAAGATGTCTCCCGGCTTTGTATATAATTTATCTTGCACCTTGACGTCTACAAAAACGTTATCGTCGAATTTTAGGCCGTTATCTCCAATGTTTGAAGACCGTAAAACTAACAATCCATATTCTCTGACATCTTCAGGCTTATAGGTTAATCCAATCGTTGGTTCACCAATTTCTCCAAGAGCCTTAACATCCCAATCAGAAGGGATTCCACCGATTTCTGTCTGCTTATAACCTGCTTTTATTTCCATGTGAATCCCATTTTAGACAGGTGAGAATTCACTTTTTGCTCCAAGTCTGCCACCTGTGTATTCAATAGCGGTAAGGTGTTTTCATATCGCTCCGCTAGCTCGGTAATGCGCCCGGTCAACAGCTGGCTTACCCTTTGGATTTCAGATTGTACATCCTGCGCAAGCTTGGTAAGCCATTTATCTTCCACAACCAGTGTCTTAATTTCATCAATGGTCAGAACCTTGCATTTCTCCAGCAGTTTCTTTTCCAGCGCTGCTTGTGCTTCTTTAATTTTTCTATTACTCTCGGTTTCCTGTTCTAGAAGCTTGAGAAACTCTTTCAACATCTTAAGCTCATCGGCAGAATCCGGATCATCTTTAATGTCCTTGATACGTTTCTGGAGGTCGGCTTTAACAACTTTCCCCTTGTCGTTAATTACTTCGCTCAACAAGCCATCTTCCCCACCATGCTCCTCAACCATTTCTTCCATCTGCCTGGTGATTTGATCGCGGTCAGTTTCCAGCTTTTCAATAGCTTTTTGTTCTGCATCGAAGTAGCGGCTAATCAATAGTTTCTTGGGAATAAGACGCCCTTCCCAAACGTTTTTCTTCTTCGGGTCTTTATCTATTTCCCTGCCGGCTTCCCAACCGTCAGCCACCAGTTCATACACGTCATCCTGCATCGTTTCCATCCAGTAGGTCAATAGATGCTGGTAAACATCGTATTTGTCAATCAAGCTTAAGCCGGAAAATGCCTGGAGCAAGTCCTCCGCCAGTACAGGGATGAGTTTTTTCGGTTTATCGCCTACGGCAATAGCTTTCAACTTAGGGTTGTTTTTAACTCTCCAGTTCATAAATGAACTCTGCGCTTTTTCAGCAAAGGCAATGAACTCCTGGTGCGAGTAAATAGCTGTCTTTATCTTTTCACGTTCAATAGCCAGCTTACTGTAATTTGGCCTTTTACCCTGGCTGAACAATGTCTTTTTAAGAGATGGACACACATCCCAATATTCTTTTAAAGCTTCGACATCAGCGTTTGGAATATCGCCCAATAGATGGGCTTCGATATCCTGAATATCATCCGATTCTTGACTATCGATATACCTCGGGATGTTGAGATTAAACTCGTTCTTCTCAATTTCAGCAAATGAAACCATGCGGCTGTATTTTTCTATCTGGGTTTGCTTATTGAAAACATCTACAATCTTATGGATATCCTGTTCGCGGAGCCGGTTCTTATTACCGTCTTTAACAAAGCCTTTGGAAGCGTCAATCATAAAAATGCCCTTGCGGTTTTCGGCATTTTCCTTGTCCAGTACGATTATGCAGGCAGGAATACCTGTTCCATAAAATAGATTCGGAGGCAACCCGATAATGCCCTTGATATACCCCCGAAGGATAATATTTTCCCTGATTTCTGCTTCAGCGTTACCGCGGAAAAGGACTCCATGAGGTAGAATAATCGTACCCTTGCCTTTACTCTTCAGCGACCCGATGATGTGTAACAAGAAAGCATAATCGCCATTCTTCTTTGGCGGTACGCCAAAGCTCGTGAATCGGCCGTATGGATCCGATACCGTCCCGGCTTGAACTGCAAAGCCATTGGTCCAGGACTTATAGGAGAAGGGAGGATTCGCTACCACGAAATCAAATCTCCGAAGTTTGCCATCATCCAGCCATTCTGGATTGGAAAGTGTACTTTTTCCTTTGGCTATCTCGGCAGTAGCGTTTCTATGGATTACCATGTTCATTCTCGCCAAACCGGCGGTGGCCACGTCCATTTCCTGACCATAGATAGTCAAGCCATTTTCAGTTTCATCTGCAACTTTCAATAGCAATGAACCGGAACCGCAGGTGGGGTCATAAACCGTTGTGGAAGGAAGCGCGTTTGCTTTTACGCCGATGATTTTCGCCATGATACGGCTGACTTCTGCCGGCGTATAAAAATTCCCTTTGCTCTTACCGCTTTCCGTAGCGAAAAGACGCATCAGGTACTCATAGGCATCTCCCAGGATATCATCACCCTCAGCTCGGTTCTTGCTGAAGTCAAGAGCGGGGTTTTCGAAGATAGTGATTAGGTTAGAAAGGCGGTCGACCATATCCTTACCGCTGCCGAGTTTATCCGGATTGTTGAAGTCCGGCATCTCGGAGAGCTGATTAGCTTCAGCGATAGGTCCAATGATTTTCTTGTTTATATCATCGCCTATGGCTGGTTTGCCCTTTAAAGCAACCATATCCTTGAAGCTTGAGCCTTTGGGTACTGTTATCTGGGCATACGGAACGCCGGCATACTTATCCGAGATGTATTTGATGAAAAGTAGAACCAGAACGTAGTCTTTATACTGCGAGGCATCCATACCACCGCGAAGCTCATCACAGCTCTTCCAGATGGAACTATATAATTCAGATTTCTTTATCGCCATTACTGAGTCTCCAATTATATCTATAAAATAAAAAGCATTACTTTTGATTTACTGCGCTGCTTTCTCTACTGCTTTACTAATCTCCTTCTGATCCCAGGGTATCGGCTTGATACCCAACTCTTTAATAGACGGCGGTAAATTCTTTGGGGGAGTGTCTCCTTTATGCATTACAACCACACCTTTACCAAGTTTTACGCTCTCCCTGATTTCCCAATCTACCCATTTGCTTTTCGCGGTATTTTCGGTAATATAACAAATTGTCACGGAACATTGTCTTAAACGTTCCCTAATACCCCTTTTGATATACTCAGCATTATTACTATCGAAAGGCTCTTTAAGTGACCAATCGTTAAACTCCAGATTTGAGTTATCATTCTTCGCCTGTCCGCGTAGAAGGTTTACTTCATTCAAATCTTCTTCTACAAAGCTGATAAATACATTCCGTTTTTGTGGCTGTGCTCCCTCCCTTATCGAGGTTTTAGCCACCTCTTCCAACGCTCTTAATTCATCATTCCCAAGATTGCGGCTTCTACCACTAGAGCCTCCCATCTTTATATCCTCCTTGGTAACTCAGTCAATATATTGCCTGCAAGCGATACATGATCCGCAAGTAGGTAGAGTGCCCGAATGGCAAGAATAAGTCCCCTCGATTCCCTTCTTTTTCGCCATAGCTAATACGTCGTGCTTATTCAAATTCATAAGGGGAGTAATTATTCGGATATCACGCTCTAAGGCTACATTTATTGTGCTTTGGGCTTTTTCAACAAAATCTTTAGTTTGGTCAGGGAATATGTGAGTTTCTTCTGAAAGTAATCCTATAGCAACCGCATTTGCATTCTTAGAATATGCATAGGAACAAGCTGCTAATAAAAATAATAAATTCCGCCCAGGCAAAAAAGCATCTTCATTAACTCGTAGGGATTTACTCGTAAGACCGGATGGTATTGTTTTGCCATAACCAGCGAGATCCATTCTTATCGGTGAAGGTAAACCGAATTGTTTATGAACATAAATACATGCTTCCCACTCACGCTCAATGCAAAGTTGTCCATAATCAATAAACAACGGAAAAAGTGTGATTCCTTCCTCTTTGGCCAATATGGACATCAACGTTGAATCTAAACCACCTGAAACAAGAGTAACCATACTCATAACACTACCTCTCGCTGGAAAACTCTCATTGTGACCCAAATCGCAGTATCAAAATACGCAAGGTTGGTGCCTAATTTGTTAGCGTATGACCGCAAATATCCTTCGATTTCTTGATATTTAGTAAGAGTAGAAACAGCTTGCGTTTTAACGTTGATTATGCCTACTAAAAACATATAGCGCAGAACATGAACATCTAAAATTGCTAGTCTGTCTGTGAATCCTATATTACGTAAAAATAAACTTGATTGTTTGGGCCCGATCCCAACTGAAGATTGCATGATTTTAATACGCATTTCACTCGGATCTCGTGTAGAGTTCAAAATCCACTTAATAGAGCAATTATCAGCATAAATGGATTCAGCGCTTCTTCTAATATGGCTGGCTCTTAATCTAGGATATCGATATTTGAAATAGCTATTGGATGCACCAACGACCAATGGTATCGGTTGAGTTAAAGATTCAACTATACGGCCCTCAAATTGTAATCCATCCTGACGGCAATCGTTTATATCTAATAAATTATTATTGATCAGGTGATTTGTAGCTGATTGGGCTTGTTCGAATGGGACCTTACTACCGAGGATGCATGAAACCAGCTCGTACCATAAACACTCTTCACTTTCCTGGATATCCTTCCCCTGTTTATTCTTATCGATAGCTTGATAAACTTTCAGAGCGGTACGTTCAAGTTGTTGGGAAACTAATTTATCCACCATATTACACCTTCGCCATTCTTTCCTTAAGAATTACTAGTATTTCCTGTTTAAAATATCGCTGCACTAAATCATCCATTTTCCCTGAACTGAGGCAATCCTGTATGGTACTCATCCAGACCCTATAGAACCTCAAATTATGAGCCAGGGTTATTTGAGTGTACGGTATGTCAAGAGAATCGAATTCCCCTTGCTTGCCAAACAAATCTCGCTGATGGAAATGATAGAGTAGGGCGTTCTCGTAATTTACGGTTGTTTGACACCATTCAAGACCATCAAAACTGTCCGCACCGAACATAGAATATAGCAAGATTGATAAAGGATTACCCGTACCTAACAAATGGAGAGGGTAATATAAGCCCTGTTCATTTAAAGTTTTCCTTATTTTGGCAATGGTAATTGCTCGTGCGATTATACCGTCCCCCAATTCCCTTTCGGGTACGGCTACCATCATTGGATTGAGCCTTTTAGCCACGATGGCAGAGACTTCTGGCAATCTCTCACTTTGTGCATGAATAATTGGTATCACCGTACCCTTGCTGGCTTTAGACTGGTCTTTAACAACACCATTTTCTATTTCATCCGCTAGATCATTTACCGTCCTATTTCGGATGGATTGGATCCTTTTATCGAAATGAAAAGCTAAACCATAATCGCAAGATTTTAAACACGACCAATATTTTTGCCTCCTCCAAGAAGGATCCCTAATCCAATAGCTCTCATAATTTCCGCTGTCTATCAGCACTGCTATCCCGGATTGAACTGACTCTTTGAGAATATTTTTAACAATCTTGGTTTCTCGTTTACTACTATTGTGCAAATCGTAAGCCGAAAGCAAAAATAACGGGTGTCTTACTGCGCTCAGGACTCTAAGATATTCCAATAAATTTAGATTAGTTTTTACAGATGAAATCGATGGGAAAAAACAGGGGAGAGGTAGTGAAACCCCACTCACAGTTAAGGCTGACTTTCTGAAGTCAAGGCCTAACTTTTTGTTTGTATCCAAGTTTTCACTTTCCACCATAATTTAAGTCCTCGATTACCTACCACCCCTTAGTCTTACAGTGACGAATACCCAATTCAATCTACTTTTTCTCGGCACATTTAATGAGACTTTCTTCTATTTCTTTAAGCCAAGGCTGGATTTCACCTCTTCGCTCACGAGCTTCTCTAATTAGTCCTACATTACGTGCTGTTGTTTTTGGCTCCCAAATTTCACGAACGGATGCCAAAGCATCACATAAGGACTTCGTTGCCCCTTCTTGATTATCACTTAATATAGCTAATTCCATACGCGTAGCATAATCCCAATAGTCTGGCTTTCCTTGGGCAATCCGTCTTTCGACTGAATATTGCACAACTGGCAACAGTTGAAATCTGCGATCGTCTGGAGGTTCGCGAATCTCCATAAGAGTTACTGCATTTATCCCCGGATATGCATCACGCCAATCTGCTTCAAAACCTTGATGGTAAGCATCAATCGCTTTATCTAATAATCCTTTTGCTACCAGGTTATTACCATCTTTAACGGCTTTTTCCCATCGGTCTTTGTAAATCCGGCCTAATAGCCCGTATGTTTCGCTACTAGGACCTCGTTCGGTTAACAAAGCTTCTAGGATATTCTGTGCATTTTCATCTTTCCCTGCTCTGTTCAATGCAAGGGCCAATTGTTCACGAATCATTACGGTTGCGGCAAGCGGGGGTGACATTTTTTCGACTAGTGAGATCATGCTTTCCCAATCTTCCACCGCTCTATATGACAGAAACAAATCTACTACGATACCTGCCTCAACATTGCTAATCAAACCAATATCTTTTTCAATATTCTGGACTTCTTTTTTGCCTTGTTTTCTGGCTACAGCAAGTTTATTTTTCATTTTGACCGAATAGTCAACACTATCACGAAAAACATCAGTTTTTAAGCGGCTTATGTCAGGAGGATTTAAATCGGATACTAACTGGAACACAGGACTATCCGCACGAGCACCTCTCGCTTCGTGTAATCGTGTCACAAGCTGCCGCTTATTCTCATCGACGTTAGATGGTTGCCCATCTTTTAGTTGATAAGGTAATCCTCGAACTGGAGCTACATCAAAAGGGAGCCGACTGCCTTCTGCAAAAATCAATACCGTGCTCCATGGCCTTAATCCGTGACGTACACCTAGCTCATAAAAAACATTAGCGTTTGCCGTTGTTAGGTCGGCAACCGCATACTCACACAAAATAAGACGCTCAAACATTGGTTTGTGTATTATTCCACCAACTAACTCCTCGTCAGCACGTAAGGGCTGTAATTCTGCTTCATTTATTGCAGGCGCTATCAAATTGTTATAAACTGCGTCAAAATCAATCATGTGTCGTGAACCATTACGTTTCTTGCCGAACGGCATCAAGACAAAACATATGGGACGCTCCATGTCTTTCCCTCCATTCAGTACCTTGATCTCTTAGATCGACAATTCTTTTATGGCGTTAATAATTGACTCAGTGTTCCAACCTACTAGAACATCGACATTTTCAGAAACGACTGATGATACATTTGTTTGTGCCCAAGGTTTCACCCCAACCATTGGCTTAGGATTCAAAAACCCCTTTTTGGCTGCTTGGATTTCTTTGTTAATCCACTTGCTGTAAGTGGAATATACTCCCGCCATTATCAATATCGCATTGCAGGGGCGCATTTTATTAAGGATTGCCTCGTATAGCTCTCTGTCAGTTCCAGATGTATGCACAGGATCATCCTGAGGTATCGAATAATCAATGTAAAAAAAGGATGGATAATTGTCTAATAATTTCTTTAGTTTTTCATAGGCATCAGAGTAAGACCACGAATGACTTATAAAAATATGATAAGTCTTCAACCTTTGCCTCCTAAAATATAGATTCTAAATAGTTTATTTATTTCGGTTTCTTTTTACTTTATCTTTGGGGTTATTGAAGTAAATACGAGCTGGACCGACCTTACGACAATATACATCTTCTCGTTCTTCTAACACTTTTAGAACTCCGGCCATGTACTGCCGGTTGGTCTTCAATCTAACAGCCAATTCCTTTATACTGAGTCCTGGTTCTTTTTCTAGTATATCGGTGATTTGACTTGCAAAATCTTGCCTGTCGGTCCCGTTAGTTATCATAAGCTAATATCCTTGTATTAACATTAGTGATTGCATTATACTACTGGCATGGCCGAAATAAAAGCCTTTTTACTAGATAGTTAAAACGTAATTGCCTCTCATACTACATTCGGGGAGTTAGAGAATGACAATGATAGAACAAATAATGGATAAACTTAGCCGATTACGCCCGGTGTTTCACTCGGAGGCAGATTTCCAACATTCTCTTGCATGGCAGTTTCACCTAGAAAATAGTAACTTAAAAACTCGACTAGAATACCCAATATCTCCAGAGCAAGAAAAAGATGAGGATTTAGACATCTTGCTGTTCAATGGTAAAAGAGAAATTGCTATCGAAATAAAGTACAAGACTGCACCGTTTTTTGCACCTATTGATGGGGAATTATTCCTGTTGAAAAACCAAGGAGCGCAAGATCAAGGCCGGTACGATTTCTTAAAAGATGTCCAACGGCTTGAGAGATATCTCACCGATAAACCAAATTCGTTAGGTTACGCTATATTCCTTACCAACGATAGCTCTTACTGGAGCCCATCAAGAAATGAATCTACGGTATGCGATGAATTTAGGATAACCGAAGGTAGGAAGATTTCAGGAACACTAAATTGGGGATTAAATGCAGGGAAGGGCACTATTAGAAAGAGAGAGACACCGATTAATCTTAGACATACTTACGAATGTAAATGGCACGAATACTTGAACGTCGATAAACATGAGTATGTAAAAGGGAACACACGATTTAGGTATCTATTATTTGGTATTCACACACAGCCATTGGTCAATACATCAGCTCTAACCCGGGAAATTAAAACCGACTGAAGAATAATACCCGACTATTGTTTGGAGGGGCAATGCCTAAATTTAACATCGACGATTATCTGCCGGTTGAAACCTATAGAGACTGCTTATCTGCCTTTCATGCTATATCAGGTCTTATACTATTTGAGTTTGCGCGAGAAAATGCTAACACTAGAGATATTATTATTCGTAACTTTATCGCCAGATCAGACATGATGACTCGATCCGTATTCACTCTCTGGGATTTGCATGCTTATCAGGACTGTTGGATTATACATCGTTGTCTAATAGATCGTTTATTTCACCTGTGGCAACTACAACAAAGTGATGAATTTGAGGTCTTTGAAGCATGGTCATTTTTTGAACAATTTAAAGCTGTTAACCGGGTACGTAGCGATCCGGAATTCAGCGGTGCCTTAAATAGCAAGTTCTTTGAAATTACACCGGAGCAGAAGGTAAGAGCCAGTGCGATTCAGAAAAATCCCCCTATTTGGAGACGACCCAAAGCCGAAGATGCTGCAAAGGGCTTGGATATGGGCTTTTTATACCGATTCGGTTATGATTTTGCGTCTTCTCATATACACCCAATGGCGAACGATGGACAGCAGGATTTCTACACAATTACGAAATTAGAACCGGTTCCAGATTTCCCGGAACATCGTGTCGTCTTATCAAATTCGTTGCTCATTGCTACGATGCTTGTACAGCAAGGCCTCAACTCTAGCACCTTGTCCTGGCGCTCACTTGTTTATGATTTCTTCGATGACCTTAGGCGCATGCTCGGAACAGGATCAGAGGAATACAAAATTAGCTTCTTGAAGCTTGGCAAAATGATTGAACAGGGCATGAGATTATGCAAACAAACAACAAAAAAGAAGTGATTAAAATTAAATGAGTGAAATCTGTAATTTAACTGATGCTCAAAGTGCATGGGCAAAGCGAAGGAAGCAAGGATTAAATCCTTCTGATTTACATAGGCTTATCATCAAACAGAAAGGACGTTGCGCCTTATCCGGTGCACTTATGATATTCGATAAAGCTTATGGAAACCCCAATGTAAACAAGAAGGGATGCCATCCCTTATATGCAGCTATTGACCATGTCTCTCCCGGCAATAGGGAGTATGGGCATCAACTTGTTTGTTACGATCTTAATGATTTAAAAGGACATCTTCCCCGAAAGGTATTCATTGAGCTAAAAGACACTCCTGCTTGGAAAAATCTAATGCACCAGTGGAGGTCCCAATCTGAAAACAACCCTATGGATATCGCTGCTTTCAAGGCTTTATTGAAAGACTGATGCCAACTCATGAGCCATTATATTGATATTAACTTTTTAGATTGACGATCAACTCGAAGGTTTTGGTTCTGCGTATTGTACAGTACCGCCCACCATTCCATAAATAGCCTCAATAATAGTTCATTCTTGCCCCTCTATCCAAAAATCCTTTTCAGTTTGAGCCTGATTTTAGTTCGAGTCCAATACCGATTCATCCGTTCTCTTTACAATTAATCTGCTAACCAAGGCATAATTAGCAAAGGCAAAAATGTCATTGGGATTTAAAGCTAATGCCTGATTGAAATCACCCAGTGCTTTATCAAATTCACCTAGGGCAGCGAAAGCTTCACCTCTGCCATTATAGGCAGCTATGTCAATAAAACCCAATATCATAGCTAAACTATAATCGAATATGGCTTCCTGATAGTTGCCCTTTTCATGTTGGATAAGACCACGATTTGCGAAGAATACCGCAACATCGGGATCCAAATCAATAGCCTTGTTGATATCATCTAATGCCTCTTCAATCTTATCTAAAGCCCAAAAGGACAGCGCCCGGTTATTATAGGCAGCAGCTAGCTGGTTATCAATTTTGATCGCTGTATTAAAATCGTCAATAGCTTCTTCATGTTCAAGATTACTAGTATAAGCGATCCCACGGAAGTCATATAGTTGTGCGTTATTTGGATCCAGCGAAATAGCTTTACTTAAAGCATTGATAGCCAAATCATAACAGTGTTCTTCAAGAAAATATTTGCCGAGTTCCAAATTAATGTTCTTTTTCATCGTCCCCATCTCCATTCACAAAATATTATAGCCGATATTTCCCCTTGTTCCCGCCGGTACAATATTCGTGAAGTAAAAAGTGTAACAGAATAATATCGGCATGCTATAATCACTCGAGGAGATGGAGAAAATAAAAAATGACGCATAAAGATTCGGACGATACGAGGTGTGACCTAGAAGAAATGGTTAGATTCGCCCAAGCGCGGAGTGAATATAAAGTTCATTTACCACCCGACTGCTATGTGCGTGTCGGGGGTAATGGTTTTCGGACCGTATCCGTTAGCCACAACACACCCCTGATGGGCATCAGTCCATCGCCGGTGAAGCATATTCAGAAGGCATACGACCATGTTGAAAAGTATAGACCTTCCAGGTCGGATAGAACCAGACCCACCCCGGAAAGAGTAGCCCAGGCATGGTTGATCAAACAGGCTATCAACGATGATTTGAATCTCAAGCCATATCTGGGTTTGATCGATGTTTATGAAAAACTGCTTTTTGCTGTTGATGAAGTCTCGTTCGGAGGCGAAGGCCGCACGGATATTGTCGCGGTGGGAGTGCGCGGCGGTAGCGCCTGCCCTGTGCTGGTGGAACTGAAACCTGACCGTCAATTGACCCGCCTAATTGAACAGCTGGACACTTATGCCCAAAAGGTGGCCGAGTTCAAACCCCAGATACAAGCCATTCTGGAAGCCTGCGTAGAGAGAAGAGTAGATTGTTCATGCATCGGGAAAATGATAGTGTGGCCGTGCGCCGTTGGTGAGCCATCTCCGGATATCTTGAAGGAGTGTCGCAAGCGAAGTATAACCGTCATTGAAAGCGATGTCCCTGACTGGAATGGACAGATATCTTTCTCGTTCCATCCGGTTGGCGAGGTATATTCCCCGGTTGCTTTGGGTAAGGACCGAAAGTAATGCTATTAACCATCCATCGTGGAACCAAGGAAATCGGGGGTAACTGCGTTGAACTATCCACGGAGAACACGAGGGTAGTTATTGACCTCGGTATGCCGCTGGTAGATGTGCGGGGCGAACCATTTGACAGTTGTGAACTTGAGGATAAAAGCATACCAGAACTTGTAGATGGGCGTCTATTGCCGAATGTGCCAGGTCTGTATGCCGGCGAGGACAAGGCTGTTGATGCCGTCCTGCTGTCGCACTCGCACCAAGATCATTATGGTCTATTGCGGTATATTAACCCTGAGATTCCTGTCTATATGACTGAAGGCGCTCAAGTGTTAATAAACGCATCCGATCTTTTTATTCCCACGAAAGCCAACATACAAAAACCAATGGTCTTTGAAAAGCGAAAATCCTTAACTATCGGAGATTTTACTGTTGCTCCAAGGTTGGTTGACCACTCGGCTTTTGATGCTGTGGCTTTCCTTATTGAAGGTAAAGACAAAAAGATATTTTATTCAGGTGATTTCCGTGGTAGTGGCCGAAAGCGAAGACTCTTTGAATACATGATTAATCATCCCATAAAAGATATAGACTACCTCTTGCTTGAAGGTTCTATGCTAGGAAGAGTAGAGGGTCCCTATCCAGATGAAGAGTCAGTTGAACATAAACTCGAAAGCACGTTCAAGAATAAACAGAATATTGCTTTTGTATTTTGCTCTTCTCAGAATATCGACCGGATTGTATCTATTTACAAAGCTGCTAAACACACGGGCCAGACGATTGTAATAGACCTATATACTGCCTATATTCTGGATAGTCTAAAATACATATCAAAGAGACTCCCTCAATATTTTTGGGAGGATATCCGGGTAATATACTTCAAATATCATGCCAAAACTCTGGTGGATAATGGATGCCTAAGTTTCCTATATAAGTGCAATAGAAACAAAATCGAAAAAGTAAATGTGAATCGAGATAGAAATAATATTGTGATGATAACCAGAGATAATTACGATTTTACGAAAATTCTTGATTATATCGATAATGCTTCAGGTGTGAAAGCGATATATTCAATGTGGGAAGGTTATCTGGAAAAGAGTGGCCTGGAAGAAAAACTGCGCCAGCGAAAAATTCAATTGGAGAGAGTGCATACTAGCGGCCATGCCACGAAGCAAGACCTTAAGCGATTTGTAGAAGCAATGAAACCGGGGTGCCTGATTCCCATCCACACCTTCTACCCGCAGGACTATCAAGACCTGTTCCCTGATACTCCGGTACGTCAGTTGGAAGATGGCGAAATGCTAGTTCTGAAATAGGTGAATATGGGGAAATACAGCACTTTAGGCGGCTATCTTATAAAGCATGCCGGGGTATCGGTAGACCTGACGTTTCAGGAGATTGAACGGATACTGGGATTTTTCTTGCCAGCTTCAGCATATCAGCACCGCGCATGGTGGGCAAATACAGAATCACACCCACAGGCGAGGGCATGGATGGACGTCGGCTGGAAAGTCATCAGCGTTACTTTTACCTCCCGACAAGTTTCGTTGGCGCGTCCGCTGCTTCTTTTTTTTCAGCGTGGTCAAGGACGTGACAAGGAGATATCATTTACCGTGTCTATGGAAAACGGGGAACTGGCGTTCGTGTTATCCGGGCAAGTGGCTTCAGCAACCATCACTTACTCGTGGCAGCAGGTTATCCAGACGCTGATAAAGGACAATCCTCATTTGTTTGGCAATATCACTACTGAACCCGACCACCATGTTTTTCCGGATATGCTAGCCAAATTAGGTTACACAGTAATTAATTGGGAAACGGGAGAATCATGGAAAGGAAAAGAGTATAAGGGAATCTAGGCTCTTGATACCGATGCTACGAACACAAAGAATTACAATCTCAACTAGGCCAAAAAGACGTTCGTATCTTATTCCATTTTTTCATAAACTGAACGTGAGCTCAAACGTCTTAGTTCTGTGTATTGTACACTACTGCCCACCATTTTTTAAACGTAAAACAGCCCTCATGATTTAGTTTCATGAGGGCTGTTTTTATTGGTGGCACTAATTTGGCACTAAACTTTTTCAACTGGTCGATTTTAGTCAGTCAGAATAATATCAATACATCAGGAATTTGGGCGAAGTGCTTTTATCGGCAATATTTATGTAGACAGCTGCCAGTATTTCCTGCCATTTTTTGGTCTAAATGGTTTAAAGTGTGCCAAATGCAGAGTAAACTATTATTGTGTAAATATAAGTAATTAATACCATACTATACTCAAAAAGGATTCCAATGTCAGGTATTGGCGATATTATACTTGCTTGCATATTTATTATTACGACTGTGGATAGATTACGCAAAATTCCTTAATAGTTTAATGCGGAGAACTTATATATGCAATTATCATCTCTATTTTGGGTGAGTATTATTGTAATATTGTATGGTTTATATTTTCTGATATTTCGTAAAAAGGAACTGAATCAGGGAAAAATAACTGATAGAGCTTCTGTATATATGCTTATTGCGGCAGGTATCGTGGGTCTTATATTTTCGTTTATACCTTAATGATTTTAAATGCGGAGTGATTGATGCGTAACAGAGCGAAAAATACCGCCAAAATATTTGTTTTTGTTGCTGCGGTTATTATAATCACAAATATTATCCTGCTTTGTGTATTAGAAAATCCTTCACTGAATGTAAAAGGCTGGTTTAATGACATACTGTTTATTCTTCTATATATTGGCGGAATAGCATTATTATCCGTAAGCTATTACATTAAACCCAGAGCTTCAAATGACCCTTCGAAAAAACCAATCCTTGATATGTATATTAATAAGTGCCTGATATACCTGTGTGTTACTCTTATGGGTTTTATTTACTCTTTTGTCGAGACTTCGCTTGTACACTCATTATTTCTATATTTTATGTGCAGCTTAATATTTATAATAGATTATCCATCCAATAAGAACTGGGCGAAGTGGTTGAAGACACAGCTGGCTAATAATGAACAGGGATAGATGCGGAATACATTTAACTACAAAATACCAAGGCCAAAATAAGAACTTGAATGAGATTAGATATGAAAACTAGAAGAAAATTACCTGTTTATAAAATGATGATATTTTTCTTGAGCATATATCCAATTCTCTATGTCTTTACAGGTGTAGGCAGTGAACCATATATTACCATCAGAAATTTATCTGAAACACTATACCAAGCGTTAGTGTTTTTCCCAATCGTTATTTTTGTTTTGACTTGGGTGATACTAATAAGAGACGTATTTCATAATAAGACGGTAGCAAAGAACCAAAGGGCTTTTTGGGTGTTTTTATTGATTGCTGGTCATTTTGCAGTTTTCCCTTTCTACTGGTATTTCCACATATATAAAAATTCCAAAGAATCTGTTGCGGCTGTTACTGAAGAACCAGTCAAAGTGCAGCGAGGCCTTTTTGAAGGAAAATCTGCGGGTTTTAAAATAATGCTGCTGGTGGGCGGATTATTACCTTTTGTGTTAGGTGTGATAGGTGGTATAGCCCGTGTTTTCTTGAATAACGAGGGATTATTTTATACATGTGGGATTGCCAGCTATGCCGTTGGGATAGCAATTCTGGTTCTATACATAATAGATGCCACCAGAAACAGCTTGGTTGCTTCGAATCAAAAGGGGCTGTGGATAGTTCTGCTCATACTGGTAAATGTAATTGTCTTCCCTGTTTACTGGTATATGAACGTGTGGAAAGAACCGGTTAAAGAGCAGATTTTTGGCTGAGCAAGGGTGACAGCTCAGCCCTTCGGAAGTTATTCGGTAAAAGACAACCGGTATCCTATCCCGGCTTCGTTTTTAATAATGCAACCGGTCTTAAGGTTTTTTTCTATCTTGATACGCAAACGGGATACATAAACCCGTATACTTTCATCTGAACCTGGGTAGGCATGTCCCCACAGTGTATCCGATATGTCACGGTAGTCTACTATCTGTCCATTTTTCTGCAGCAGCAGGCTCATAATCATGGTTTCCACTCTGGTCAGTAGTGCCTTGTCATTTCGGAAAGTAAGTTCGTGTTTGGCGCAATCTATGGTAAGGTCACCGCATTTGATTATAGCCGTGTTTTGGCTGGTATTTTTGGATAGGGCTTTTTTGACTCTGGCCAGAAATTCGAGGTGGCGGAACGGTTTGATAATGTATTCGTCAGCCCCTTGTTCCAGAGCTTTTAATACATTTTCTTCGTCTTCACAGGCTGTGACCACAATAATGGGTGCACCGGTGATGGGGCGTATCTCATCCAGAACTTTCAGCCCGTTCATATCCGGCAGCCCCAAATCCAGCAGTATCAGGTCTGCTTTGTCGGAGTTTATGCTTTCCAATGCTTCATAGCCGGTATGGCAGATGGTGATTTTGGCGTCATGATAAGACAGCCTTAAAATAGAGCTTATGGTTGAAGCGGCGGCATCATTGTCCTCAACTAGTAGAATGTTCATTCGCTATCCTGAAGCATGATTTTCTTTTTGAGACAGACCTTTAACCGGTATGGTAAAAGAGAATTCACTGCCTTTGGGTTTTGCCGGATTATAGATAATACTGCCTCCATGGGCCTCAACATAAAGTTTGGCAATAGGCAGTCCTAGTCCCAGACCGCTGAGGTTATTCCCGCCGCTGAGTTTGCCGTATTCGGTAAAAAGGTCGGGAATCATGCAGGCGGATACGCCCGCGCCGCTGTCAGTTACCCTGAAACGCAAAAATCCTTTTTCTACCCGGGCGGCAACTGATACGCTGTCCTCTGCCTTGGTATACTTTAAGGCGTTGTCTATCAGGTTGGTCAGTATCTGCAGCAGGCGTTCCTTGTCACAATATATATAAGCCTCAGGTGTTTCATCACAAAAGGTAAGGTGTTTATGCTGTTTTTGAAAGATGGGCGTATAACGCATTTGCAGTTCGTCCAGGATATCCTCAATGGAGTAGTTAGCCATTTTCAGTTTCAGCATGCCTATTTTACCGCGCTCAAGTTCAATCAAATCGTGAATTCGGCTGTTCAAGGTTTCTGCTCCTTCGCGGATACTGCTGGCCAGATTATAAAGTTCAGTGCCTTTCTCAGAGACATTTACCAATGCGTCACTGGCAGCAAGCAGAGGGGTGAGGGGGGTTCTTATTTCATGTACCAGAGCCTTAAGGTGGGCCTGCCTTTTCTTGGTTTCGTCCTGCAGGGCCTGCCTCAGCAGGCATTCTTTAGTATAGCTTTCAGCTATGGATTTTTCAGAGATTTTCACCTCGGTGATATCTTCCATCCGCCCGCAGATATTGGATATAGAGCAATTATCGTCATAAGACACCCACAGGGTTTCTTTTATCCAGGTGGATTTATTATTCTGGATAATTTCATATTCGGTGGTCAAGGACGAACGGTTAGCAAAGCGTTTGCATTTATCCAGATACAACCCTCGGTGTTTTAGCAGGGAATCAAAATCTTTTACCTGAAAATTGATATCTGCTTGGCGGTTTACAATAAGCTGCAGCAGCCTTTGGCATATCTGGTTGGGAGTTGCCAGAGCAACATAGGGGCTGAATATTATTTTGTCATGTTTGTCCAGAATATACAGGTATTCATCTGAGTTGTGGAAAGAGAACGGGAAAATCAGCTGGCGGGAGGTTTCGTCTTCTTCATAACTGGCAAGCTGTATCTTGGCATAAGCCTGGTCAAGTTTATCTTCTAAAAAGTGGGGCTGGGGGTTAAGTACCTCCACCGAGTAGTCAAGAGCGGTAACACTTTTAAGTTTATTTACATAACTGGTGGCTTTTTCTTCTTCGCCATTTTCCAGAATAAAGGTTATGGGGGCAGGGTAGAGACCCGTTTCAACCGGTTGCATAACCTCCAAGGTGGGCATATTCTGCCAGCAGGTCATAGTGGTAGGATTGCGGAAGATATGCCCCTGTTCTATCCGTTCCTGGTAGATAGCTGTGCCTATGGCTGCTTCGTAACAATTGTCCAGCTCTACTACGGATAACCTGCCGGCATAGTGGTTTTTAAGCTCGGTGATAGATTCATTGCACATACCGTAGTTTAAAATGCAGTATCCGTTTTCCAGGATTGCCCGTTCAATATAATAGGATAGCATCTCTATTTTTACGCTGTAGAAGCAGGAGTTGGTTATGGGGTAAATACGCACGTCCAGATTCCTGTGCTGAGCCCAGTTTTTCACGAAGTTACTCATGCTCACGCAGGTGACTATTCCAACCTTGTTATTTTCAGTCTTCATTTGGTAAATCCTCGCTAAGTTTGCAGATAAGCTCCCGGAGTGATTCCGGGAAATAACAAAAAGAGAGCCTGTCTTTGTTCTGGTGCTGGTAGATAAAGGGTACGCCCCCTGCTATGACACTCAGCCCGGCGTCTTTGAAACAGGATTGCAGTTTCGCCAGTTTATCAATATGGTGAAAAAGGGTCAGGCTGACAACAGCCTTTGGATAAATCTGCCCGGCCATCTGCCGGATGTTGTGTTCGTCAAGCTCCAGTACCAGCGGCCTGAATCCGTTCAGTTTAAGATAGGCTTTCAGCAGGGTAATACCCGGCGGGATATAGGATGCAGGGCTGAATATGGCTACAGGAGCGCAATCACGGTCTATTATCTGAGCGTTGTCGGCTTTATTTTGGATTATGCCGATAAGATTCCTGGCCTCGTTATGCTGAATCAAGCCCTGTTTGTAGTTGTCAAACATCTGTTCAGCCAGATCAATCAGCTTCGCAGTTTCCGAAGGGAGAACAGCGCGAATGGCTTTTTCAAGTTCAGCGGATTGGGTTCTGGTAATCATACTGCTTTCTGACAGTAAATTCTGATATGCCATATTCCCATTTTATATCTATTAATCTGGTAATACAATGCACCCCCGCACGTTTAGGTAGGGTGTAACAGAACTGATACAGGGTATTACTGATTAGTATCCACTAGTTATTGAGTGTTAGATACGTGATGTAATACCATGCATTTAACACCACTTTAGGACAAGGGCGACGCGCACAATCTGCCTGGGGCCTATTCTGCAATTAAATCTTATATAGAAAGGTAAACAAAAGGGTCAGGACATGGATGGAAAAATAAACCGCCGTGATTTTGTAAAAGGTGCGGGTATTGCATCTGCTGCCACCGTTGCCACTATCATGGCAACAGCTTCAACCGTATCCGCTGAGGAACTGGTTAATCCGAGTATCAAAGCTATGGATGAAATGGGAAGTGCCTCCCTTACCCGGGACCTGCCGGAAAGTTTTTACAAAAGGATTGAAAACAAGGACGGCTATATAGGTACTACCAGAGTTATTGCCCCTACTCAAAGACTTGATGCCCGCGAACATGGTTTTTCCCAGATAGTCAGGCGCGGTTCAACCGGTGACTGGTCAGGTGAACCCGGAGACTGGGGACCGGTGCTGTTTGCGGCTGTTCAGGAAAAAAAGAAACACGCAGCTGAAATTACCCCTTTGGAAGCGGCTGATTATACCTGGAGTAATGCTTTCCAGATTGCTATGGACAGGTGGCATATTACCCTTGAGCCGGGCCGGTATCAGCAGGCACCTATAGCCGCCACTAAGGTTGAGCTTTCTCCCGAAGAAATGACAGCCCGCATAAAGAAAATCTGCCGCTGGTTTGGCTGTGAGCAGGTGGGTATCTGCGAAGTAACTGAAGATATGAAACCTTTCTTCTACAGCGTTGGCAGAACCAAGGGTACTTATACCACCGGACATGCAAATTATGTAGATGAAGGCCGTGAAATACCCTGGCCGTATCCCTACAAATACTGCATTGTCATGGCTGACAAATGTGATACCGATACTCTAAGTGCCATGACCGGACCTCTGGTTGAGGCCAGTGCTAAAATAGCCTGTTCCCAATCGGACTTTGCTCCCCATTATCTGGAATCCATAATCCGCTCACTGGGACATGATGCTAAGGCCAATATCTTTAGCGATACTGATATTATGGATACCCCCTTTGCGGTCAAAGCCGGTCTGGGTGAACTGGGCAGGAGTGGCCTGGTGATTTCACCCTGGGGCGCCCAGATGAGAATAATGGAAGTCTTTACCAACTTGCCGCTGGTTCCGGATAAACCCATAGATTTTGGCCTTCAGGAATTCTGCAAGGTCTGCAAGAAGTGTGCTGACAATTGTCCTGCCAGTGCTATTTCCATGGATGACGAACCCAGCGAAGTGGATACGGTAGTCAAGTCTATCCGCTGGTTCCAGGATGGCAAAAAATGTTTGTCCCAGAGGTTGGCTTATGGCTGTTCCAAGTGCCAGAGCGTCTGCCCCTGGTCTAAACCTGACACCCTGATTCACGAAATAGGGCGTATGGTAGGCCAGAACCCGGCCTTTGCCCCGTTCCTGGTTAAGCTGGATGACTTCTTCTATAACCGCTATCCTGAAGGGCATGCAACCGGTGAATGGGCTCCCTGGAGATAGACACGGGGTCTCTCTGAATATCAAGGTACTTTAAAAAGGAGTTGGAGATATGACAGCAATTATCTTTTTGTTCGGCTTGCTTGTCGGTATATTTGGCAGTTGGCTGTGGCATGCCGCCAAGGAACATAATATAAAACTTATCTGGGTAGATTACCTGATGATGGCTTTGTTTGTTTTGCTGGCTGGCAGCGGTATCGTCTTTGTTAATACATTTAACGAAGAATCGGTGGCCAGTGCCGCCCGCAGTTCCGGTCTGATATTCGGCTTGCTGGCTTTGCTGGTGCTGGGTATAACCTGGCAGCTTATCTGGCGGCGTAACCGCAAATCAGGCATTTAAACCACTTAGTAAGTGCTAAGTAAAGAAAGGCAGGGGGCCGTATGGTCTTCTGCCTTTCTTTTTGTATTTGGCAGGTAAAGGCTAATCCTATTTGAGTGTTAGTTGGGGTAAATTTGACATAAAAACCAGATTGTTATATCCTTAGTGGACTGCATAAGCAGGGCAACACAGATAAGAAAATACAGTAATTCGGGTTTGGCCCCAGTTTCACATAGGCCTGGCCCGGGCAGGGAAAAATCCCAGGGCTGGGTAGCTTTTCAACCGTCCTTCTAGAAGGACCGGCGTATCTACCCCCAGGTAATTACTTGCACTCCTATCTTCTGCATTCTACCCTTATAACAGGGTAGGGTAATGATGGGACATGAGATTTCCTATCTGGACAACAGTTAGAAATTAGCGGTTGTCTGACTGCTGGCAGAAGAAAATATGAGTGCCAAGCACTCAACAGGAGTTGTATGTCTTTCGAATCTTTCAATTTTGCTCCGGCTGTTATGGCTGGAGTAAGAGCCTGCGGCTATAAAGAGCCCACTCCTATTCAGGCTCAGGCTATTCCCCCCATTATGGAAGGGCATGATGTTATTGGTCTGGCTCAAACAGGTACAGGTAAAACCGCTGCTTATGCTCTGCCCATTATTCAGAAAATGCTTTCCACTCCCAGGGGACGGGTACGCACCCTTGTTATTGCACCGACCCGGGAACTGGCTTGCCAGATTTCCGATAGTTTCCGTTCACTTGGTCAGCGCGCCCGTATTCGGGAGTGCTCCATTTACGGCGGTGTAAATATGGACCAGCAAATCCGCCGCTTAAGGAGCGGGGTGGATGTAGTGGTTGCTTGTCCCGGCAGGCTTCTGGACCATATATGGCGGGGTACTATTGATGTTTGCGGGGTTGAAACCCTGATTATAGACGAAGCTGACCGCATGTTTGATATGGGTTTCCAGCCGGATATCCAGAGCATTTTAAAATGCCTGGTTCAGCCTCATCAAACTCTTTTATTTTCGGCAACTATGCCGCCGGAGGTCCGTAAGCTTACTCAGGAAAGTCAAACCAATCCGGTGACTATACAGGTTGGGACTCAAGCTCCGGCAAGCAGTGTCAGCCATAGCGTTTATCCGGTGAAAAGCCACCAGAAAACCCCTTTGCTGATTGAAATACTGAAAACAGTAGAAACTAAGTCTGTCCTGATATTTGCCCGAACCAAGTACGGGGCAGAAAATCTGGCTGACGAAATATCTAAAGCCGGTTTTACTACCGCTTCGCTTCAGGGTAATCTTTCCCAGAACCGCCGTCATGCCGTTATGGAAGGATTCCGCCGCGGAAATTTCAAAATTCTGGTAGCTACTGATATTGCCGCCAGAGGCTTGGATATTGACCATATTTCCCATGTGATAAACTACGATATGCCGGATACTCCTGAAGATTATACTCACCGTATCGGGCGGACAGGGCGTTTTGACCGCACCGGTCAGGCCCTCAGTTTGGTAACCGGACGTGATGGCGATATGGTAAGGGATATTCAAAGGCTCTTAAGCAGCCCTATTCAGCGTCTTCGGGTTGACGGGTTTGATTATGCGACTACCCGCAATGATGGACAACACCAGTCACAACGCAGGGATTTTGCCCCCCGCCGCGGTTATTCAAGTGGCGGTTACAATCGCCCTGAAATGTCTGTAAATGAGGCTTTGCAAACGGATATCCCGGCTGAGATGCCGCTAAGCCCTGCCAGACCCTATAATGCAGGTTTCAGACCGGGCCGCCCCTCAAATTCTGCTCCCCGTTTCCGCAGGGAGGGTAACTTAGCACCCCGTATACAGAGGCAGTCTTCTTTTGAGGATAGCCCTGCGCCGGCACCCAGACCTGAAGCCCGGTTTAATGACCGTCCCTCTTATAGAAAAGAGAATAGCTTTCCTATTTCCGAACAAGTGCGTCCTGCTTTCAAAAAGGAAACCGGGTTTGCTCCCCGTGAGCATAACCCGGCTGATTTTGAAAATCACGAACAGCCTTCAGGCAGGCGTCCTGCCCGGTTTAACGGCAAGGTTTCTTTTGCAGATCGCCCTGCCCGTCCGGGGAATAAAGTGGGGAAATCTCCCTTCTTTAAACGGTCAAGGAAACCCGTTTCAGAGAATAACGAAACTTACTAGAACTGAAAAGGGGAGCGTCAAAAGCGCTCCCCTTCAGCTTTTTAAGGTATTTGACGGGTCTTATGGCGGGTGTTATATTAGCCTGATTAAGATGGTATATAGACACAGGTTCTTCATTTCGTAATTTCTTTTGGAGTAACGGTATTTGGTTTAAAGGAGTATTGCCTTGTCTTTGACTGTTTTGTGGGTAATATTTGCTGTAATGGTGCTTTGTATGCTGGCGCTGGATTTGGGTGTTTTTCACCGCCGCGCCCATGAAGTAAAGACTAAAGAAGCTCTTATCTGGAGTGGTGTCTGGATTTTACTGGCCCTGATATTCGGCGGGCTTGTGTATTTCAGTTTGGGCAATGAAATAGGGCTTAATTATATAAGCGGGTATATTATTGAGTTGTCCCTTTCGGTTGATAACCTGTTTGTATTCATCATGATATTCTCTTATTTCTGTATCAAAAGGGAGTATCAGCACAAGGTTCTGTTCTGGGGTATTCTGGGGGCTATTATTATGCGGGCGGTTTTTATAGCTGCAGGCATTACCCTTATCGAAAACCTCAGCTGGGTGCTGTATATATTCGGGGCTTTCCTGATTTATACCGGTATACGTATGGTGAAAGACCAGAATAAAGAGATACACCCTGATAAAAATCCTCTGGTAAATTTTGTCTGCCGTATTTTGCCCATGACCAACAAACTCCATGGTGACCATTTCTTTATAAAAGAAAACGGCAGAAAACTGGCTACCCCCTTGATTCTGGTGCTGGTTACAATAGAGGCTATGGATTTGGTTTTTGCTATAGATTCCATACCTGCGGTTATGGCCATTACTTTAGACCCGTTTATTGTCTTTACGTCTAACATCTTTGCCGTGATGGGGCTGAGGGCTATGTATATGGCACTTTCAGGGGTAATTCAGAAACTGCATTATTTGCATTATGGTTTGGCGGCCATACTGTCTTTCCTGGGTATAAAAATGCTGATAAGTGATTTTGTTCATCTGCCAGTGGCGCTTTCCTTAAGTGTGGTGGCGGTTATACTGGCGATATCAATTGCGGCGTCACTCCTCAGGCCGCCTAAGGAAATAAAGCCGGTTGAAGTGCCTCACCCGGAGTGTCCGGTAGATGAGGGGAAATAAGTAAATAACGGGGGGCGGAAGCCCCCTTTCTTTTTTCGGTATTATCTTCCCCTGTGTGCTTTTCCAGTAAATTTCGCCTTATTAAAATGGCATAACTATGCGCTTTGGGGGATTTAGACATTCCGTATTGGCAGGGCAGGGAAGGGGGCTTAAAAGGGGTTCTAGCCGGGCTGGTAGCCCTCGTTCTGGGCGATGTTATCCAGATGGATGGAAACAGCGTCTTCAACTTCAGGCAGACACTCGCGTCCCAGCCGCCGTTCATCAGTGGTCTTGATATATGATTTGCACTTCTCGCAAACATCCACCCGCTGGTAAGGGAACACTGCAGAGTAGAAATGACGGAGCTTTTCGGCATTGGCATTGGAACAATAGGCGCATTTTATCCGGCGGTAATTCCATTGGATGTGGCAGAGTGAGCAGAACAGGCGGCGGGCACCGTTGTCCTTATCCAGCCGGGAGTAGCGGGGGCTTGAGCCGCAGAAGGGGCAAGTATTTTTATCCCAGCCTAGCAGATCTACCTGCGGTTGATAGTATTTGGCTTGGGCCGCTAAAAAAGGAGAAACCAAATTGGTCACAAAGAAGAGCAGCGTTTCGGGATTGAAGCTGGTTTTTTGGGCAAATTCAGCCAGATAGTCCAGATTATCCGCGAGTATGGCGGAAATAAAGCCGGATAATCCTTCAGGATGGCTTTCTATCAGCTTAAGCAGGGCTGGAGCGGGGAATTTCTCTCCGGCTGTTTGGGTAAAGGCCTGTCCCAGTTTAAGGCCTGTCTGGTGAAAAAGTTCGGCCGGGGGGCTAAGCGGAATACCTTTCAGTATATATTCGCCGGATGCCAGCTTGGCTATGGCATCTTCCTCTGAAATAAGGGGAGCCGGCTCCTCTTGCGAGGAAGCCGACTCCTGAATTGCAAAAACCTTCTGGTACAGGGCAAGTATGGTTTCCAGTTCCGGCTGAGCGGCCCTGTATCTTTCAATTTCCGAATTGATACGCTCCAGCCGATTAGTATTCATTTAGTTTGCCGGTATAACCTCAGGTGCTTTCTTGACCTGTTCGGGGGTAAGCCCCTTCATGTGGTCAGAATAAAGCGGCAGGTATTTGGCACACAGGCGGAATACATACATAGCCCCGGCAATAAGACCGAAGGTGAAGACGAATTCCAGTATGTGCGGGAAATAACTGCCTTCGCGGTTGGGAGCCTGAGAGATAACCAGGGTATTTATGCGGTTTAAGACCACACCCATAATTATCAAACCGGTTGCCCAGAGAAGGCCGGTGCGTGAAGTGCGGACCTTCTTTATGAAGAGCAGTATCATGGGCAGCAACATGCCGATACCTACTTCAGCTACCCAGAGTACGGTATACCAGTCACCGTTAAGGCCGGCGGCCAGGTTTCCGGTGATAGCGTAGTCAACGCCGCGGGCTGCCAGATAAACCAGCAGAATCCAGGCGATAACCAGCCCCAGTTTGGAAAGTATATCCATACGCAGAGTCATCTTCCAGGAGCGTGACAGTATAATGGAGAAGTAAGTGAGAACTGACAAACCCAGAGCCATGGCGGATACCAGGAACAGGTGACCCATCAGCGGGCCGTGCCAGAGGGGCTGCTGAGCCGGGTTAATCAGGAACAGGGCACCCAGTGAAGACTGGTGGAGGAAGGAGAGCATAATGCCGAAGATAACCAGCGGGATAATAAAGGCATGCTGCAGGTTACCCAGCTTCTTCCAGCCAATACGTTCAAAAATATTGTTGGAGAATTCGAGATAGAGTACGGTCAGGTACATCATAACGCACCAGCCTACTTCAAACATGATGGACTCATGGTTCCACATCCAGATAGGATGAACAATCCGTATGGAGCGGGCAAGATCAATCATGATGCCGATAGCGCCGATGGTGTAACACAATGCACCAATGAGAATAGCCGGCCGTACCAGGGGGCGGAATTTCTCAAAACCGAATATGTATACAATGGCAGCCATGGTAAAACCACCGGCCGCCGAGGCGATATATGCGCCTACGTCAAAGGCAACCCAAAGACCCCAGGGCCAGTTATCTGAAAGGTTGGTGATGGGACCCAGACCATAAGCCAGTTTCAACCCGGCCACGGTTAAGGCACCCAGACCAAGGATAATCTGGAGGAGTCCCCATTTGCCGAATAAAGGCACGTTGGGGTTGCCGGTCTGTTCGAGCTTGTTTACCCAGCCCTTGATGGCACTGAACATGCTCTAAAGCCCTCCCTTCCTGGAAGGAGAAATCCCTTCCGTATATGCGAGTTCGCCGTTTAATTTAGCATTCAGATACTTCATGGCTTAGTCCTCAAGTACCGTGTAGCGTCCGGTAATGGTAGGTACGGTACCGTCGGCTTCTTTTTCAACCTTGACCAGGAACGCCTTGAACTCAGGGGTGGATGAGTTGGAGTCTGCGGTGTTCGGGGCAAGTGTGTTGGCACTGTCACCCTGTGCAATTCCCATAAAGCCCCAGTGATAGGGGATAGCTACCTGATGAACAGTTTTGCCGCCAATGCTGAAGGGTTTAAGTCGTTTGGTGACAGCCGCAGCTACTGATACGCTGCCTCTGGCTGAGGTGAGTTTTACAATATCACCGGCTTTGATACCCTTTTCGCTGGCCAGCTGTTCGGATATTTCCACATAAGCGGCCGGGGCAAGTTCCACCAGGAAAGGCATATTGCGGGTTAACTGGCCGCCCAGACTATGCTCTACGGTGCGAATGGTGGTACAGATAACCGGATATTCACCGGCACTGCCCTTAGTGTCGCCCTCGAAGACCATAGCAGTCGGGTTATTCTGGGTGCCGGACAGAGCATTGTCCACCGGGCTTTCCCATGGTTCATAATGTTCGGGCATAGGGCCGTCAACCATAGCGGCAAAGAGCTGGGCGGTATTACCGCTTGTGCCTTTGAAGGGTAGTTCACCGCTCTGATTAACCGGGCCTACTTTACCGTCAACTGCGTCACCGGTCCAGCCCATACCGTTCCAGCTGACAACAGGTTTAGCCGCATTGAAGGGCTGGCCGCTCAGGTCAACTGAAGCGCGGTTGTTCAGGATACGTACATTCATCGGCCAGCTCCAGGCCCAGCCGGCATGGAAAGCACCGGTCTGTTCACGCCGTGCCATCTTGTTGCCGCTATCTGTAAAGCTGCCGATATAAAGATTATTGCCGCAGGCAACAGTTCCATCTGACTTCAGGTCTTCAGGGCTGTCAATCTGCTGCATGGAGGATACTTGATAACCGTTCATCTCTTTGGCTACGTCAGCCGCAGAGGGATTGGTGCTGTAAGTCCAGCTGAGTTTGGTAATAGCCTCTGCATTCAGAGCGCTTTCACCCTGATAAAGGGACTGAAGGCGGCTGAGCAGTGAGCTGATAATCTCAAGCTCGGATTTGGCTTCACCGACGGCATTTACGGCCTTGTTTCGCCACTGTACCCAGCGGTCGGCATTGGTTACACTGCCTTCTTTTTCGTAAGAGCAGGCAGCGGGCAGCAGGAAGACCTCGGTCTGTGAACTGATGCCTTCTTTCTTCCAGAAAGCAGCAGTTTCAGATTCAAACATGTCTGTCACTACCAGCCAGTCCAGTTTGGCCAAAGCCTGAATAGCCTGACCGGCAGCAGAACTTTCAACCACCGGGTTTGCACCCCAGGCAAAAGCGCCCTTTATCTTGCCGGCAGCCATCTGCTTGATAGCGTTTACGTAAGAATAATTGGTATTTAAATCTGTCTTGGGCAGGAAGCTGAAACCAAAGCCATTTGAGCTGGAGGCATTAGAGCCGTACCAGGCCTTCAAAAGGCTGGCTGCGTTCTGCTCGCTGGATTTAGCGGCAAAAGCAGCAAAATTGGTGTCATCTTCGGTGGGGGCAGATAAATAACCGGGCAGTTTGTTCCAGGAAACACCGTTGTCAGCAGCACCCTGTACGTTAGATTCGCCGCCCAGGGCGAATAAACCGCCGCCGGATACGCCGATATTGCCCAGCAGCATTTGAAGTATGGCATAAGCCCGGACTGTCTGAGCGCCGGAAGTGTGTTGGGTGGAGCTCATGGCGTAGATAATAGCGCCGGCCTTGTCTGCTTTGCCGGTTGCGGCAAAAGAGGCACAGACCTTTGCAAAATCAGCCTGAGAGCAGCCACAGGTTGCGGCCACCATTTCCGGGGTATAACGGGCATATTGCTTCTTCAAAAGCTGGAAGACACAATTGGGGTTGGTCAGGGTTTTGTCTATTACCGGCTCACCGTTGCTGGCTTTGGCAAAACTCCAGTTTGACTGGTCGTAAGAATGGCTGGCGGAGTTGTAACCGGTAAACATACCGCCCAAATCGGCCGGGCCCTTGAAGTTGGAATTTACTACCATGCCGGCAGTGGTGTACTCGGTAATATAAGTCAGGTTGTAATTTGCGGGGTGGGCTTCAATGTCAGCAATGACATACTTGATAAGACCGCCGGTAAAGGCAATCTCCGAACCGGAGCGGGCGGCAACGAATGTGCCGGCCTTGGCCGCAGTCCGGGTCAGGCGGCAGTCAACGCTGATAAGCTCTGCCCCTTTGCCCATGGCTTCACCCAGATGGGAGAAACAGGCAGGGTAGTTTTCAGCAGGGTTACCGCCCATGTCCAAAATAACGTTGGCATTTGAAACATCGGTCCAGCTGTTGTTCATGGCGTTTTGTCCGAACGAAGCAGCCAGAGCTTCCATTCCGGAAGCGGTGCTCAGTCTGGCCTGGCTGTCCAGGTAGACAATGCCCAGGGCGCGAAGCATCTTGGACAGCAGATAACATTCTTCGTTGTCCAGAGTAGCTCCGCCCAGGGAGGCTATTGCCTCGGTGCGGTTGACAGTCTTGCCTGCAGCATTTTTAGCCACAAACCCGTTGTTGCGGCTGGTTTTTACCTTTTTGGCAATTTCACCAATTGCCCAATCCCAGCTTTTTTCTTCCCAATCATTCGCACCGGCGGCACGGTAAAGCACCTTTTCCAAACGGTGTTTATTATTGTGAAGTTGAATCAGCGAAGCACCTTTGGAGCAGGCACTTCCCCGATTTACTGGATTATCAGGATCACCTTCCATATTGGTGAGGTTGCCGGCCGAATCGGTATAGCAGATAAATCCGCAACCGCTGGCGTCAAAGGGACAAATGGTGGTGGTTTCTTTTACCCACCGGGGGCGCGTGTCAACCATCTTGGGCTCAACACCCTTGATGGGTCCACGGAAAAGACCAGCTGTGGCAAAGAGACCCGCGGTCCCTCCGCTGATCTTGAGGAAATCTCGCCTACTAAACTGAGACCTCATCACTACCTCCTTACTAAAGGCTCTGGAGACACAATTTGTTAATATGATATACCAAGTAGTTGTTTAAACGCAAGTTAAAATCACGAATAACTTATATCCAAAGTACTAGTGCCGGGATTTAGTCTGGAATAAATATTTTGAGATTGTTTTTTTTAGCTGGGAAAACTCTGAAAATCACCTGCATTCAGGCTGAAAATGATGGAAGATATTTAAAAAAGTTTCAAATTTCTTTGGATAACCGGCATAGTCCTAAGCCTGTCAGGCCGGATTATGCTGCAGATGTTTTCAAAGTCAGCGTTTTTGCCGGAATATCTGCCCGGAACAGGATTTACACCCTTTTTAACTTGATTTGGAGTTTATATTCCGCTATTTTTTAAAGCATGAGAATTATTGCCGGAGATGCCAAAGGTAAAAACATTATCGTGCCCCAGCGGAAAGCCACTCGTCCGGCTACCGAGTTGGTCAGAGGAGCTATGATGTCCATGCTGGAGGCAATTGCTGAAGACTGGAGCGAGGTGCTGGATATTTATTCCGGCAGCGGCTCTCTGGGTCTGGAGGCACTTTCCCGCGGGGCAGGGCATGTAGATTTTGTTGAGCACGAGCGCTGTTGTTGTGATATAATAAAACAAAATTTGGAAACCATTGGCTGTGCAAGCCAGGCTCACGTTTATTGTTTGGATGTGCCCAAGGCAATAGCCTTCCTGAAAAAACAATATGACGTAATACTGGCAGACCCGCCGTACCGCAACCAGCAGATTGGCGAGGTACTGGAGAAGCTGGGGAATTCAGGGCTTATCGGTGAAAGCACAGTCATGGCGGTGACCCATTCTGCCCATCTAACCCTTGCCGAACGTTATGGGCAGCTTAAGATGTTAAAAGAACATCGCCATGGGGATAGCCTTATCGCTATATACAGAAAGGATAGCAGTTTTGATAGCCATTTACCCGGGCCGGTTTGACCCGGTAACCCTCGGCCATTTGAGCGTCGCCAGGCGCGCCTCTGGCTTTTGTGACCGGCTGATTATTGCTGTCTTTGATAACCCTGCCAAACCGGGGCTTTTTACTGCCGTCGAGAGGGTAGATTTCATCAAACAATCCGTTAAAGACATTCCCAATGTAGAGGTGTGCTCTTTCCGTGGTCTTATGGTCAGTTTCGCCCGTAAGACGGGTGCTTCGCTTATAATCCGCGGTCTCAGGGTTGGGGCTGATTTTGAGCGTGAGATGGAAATGTATGTTATGAACCGCCGCCTTGATGAGGGGATTGAGCTTTGTTGTCTTTTCTCTGAGCCTCAGTACCAGTATCTCAGTGCCTCCCTTATAAAGGAAATAGTGATGCTGGGCGGGGACTCAAGCGGGCTAATATCGGAACATGTGGCAGCAGCTTTAAAAATCAAGTTAGCGCCTGCCTAGTGTGGTATAATCAATTAATTATTTTACAGGAGGGTGTATCGCCAGAAGAAGTTTTGCTTAAGACAGATTTTGGAGGTAGAAGGAATTTATGTCGTTCAAGATAACAGATGACTGTATCAGTTGTGGAGCTTGTGAACCGGAATGCCCCAACAAGGCTATTTCGGAAGGCGAGACTATTTACATTATTGATCCTGAAAAGTGTTCTGAGTGCGTGGGTGCTTTTGAAACCCCTCAGTGCGTTGAAATCTGCCCGGTAGACTCCTGTGTGAAATGCTGCAATGAATCTCACGAAGAGTTGCTGGCAAAATGGCAGAAACTGCACCCCGGCGAAAGCCCCAAGTAAAAATAAAAAATTTTAAGGCGATCTGGATAGATTGTTTTAAATAAAACAGTAAATGCCTTAAGAGCCATCTGGGTTACGGCGGTTTAGTGTGAAGGTTTTGTATTTGCTTTAGTTGAAAAAGTCGCGGATTACTCCGAACTCATCCGGTAAAAGCGACAGAATCAGCGGAAACTTGTCAAGAAGTATCTGGGCTACGGCAGAATCGGTAATGACCGAAGCGGAGCCAAAGAACTTAACCCAGATGGCCAGCAGGGCGGCAGTAAAAATGCTGGACACCAGCAAACCGAATATTGCACCCCCCAGCCGATTTACCCAGTTAAGGAAAGTCGGCTTTATTATGGTATCAAGCAGCTTGGCAATGATGGTGGTTGTTACCCAGATAGCCATAAGTACCAGCAGGAAAGCGATTATATTTGCCCACTCCGGGCTGGATATAAAACTGAGCCATTCGGCAACTGTAGGGTAGAAGCGGCCTGCCAGTATAATACCTATTATCAGCCCCACCAGATGCAGGAAATTGCGTATTAGGCCGGTAAAAAAGCCGCTTACGGTTTGAGCGCCCAGTGCTATCAGTAAAACTATATCTAACCAGTTCATGGCTTTGATTAAAGCATATCCGCAGGGATAAACGCAATAGCCGGATTGGCCGGGATTTGCCAGCTGTATTTAAACAGGTCTTGAACTAAGGGCAGCTTAACCCTTACCCAGCTCTACCGAACGGTCAAAAGCCGCTTTTGCAGCCTTAATTACGGTTGTTTCCAGTCCTGCTTCCTCAAATACCTTTATAGCTTCGGCGGTAGTGCCGCCGGGAGAGGTTACGTTTTTGCGGAGCTGGGCTAGCGGCAGGCCGGATTTCCCGGCATAAACAGCCGAACCGGCGGCTGTCTGGGATACCAGTATAGAGGCTTCCTCAGGGGTAAAACCCATTTCCAGGGCTGCTTTTTCTAAACTTTCCATAAACAGGAAGAAATAAGCCGGGCCTGAACCTGAGATGGCGGTAGCCGCATCCAGCATATTTTCTTTGTCTGTGTATATTTCCTTGCCCATGGCGGAAAGTATGCTTTTAGCTTGTTCTTTCTGGGTGGGGTTTACCGCCGGCAGGGCAGTCCAGATGCTCATGCCCATGCCTATCATAGCCGGGGTATTGGGCATAACCCGTACTACGGCTTTGTGCTCAAGCCCGCCGGACAGTTTACTTAGAGTTGCCCCGGCAATAATGGATATCACCATCTGTGTCTCTGCCAGTTTGCCTTTCAGTCCGGCGCTCAGTTCGGCCAGGTTCTGGGGTTTTATAGCCAGCAGAACTACTTCGGCGTTTTTTATGGCTTCCGGATTTGCGGCGGTGGTCTTTATGCCATAGGTGTTTTCAAGGAAAGCGCGGCGTTCGGCTTTAATCTCACTTACGGTAATATCCTGCGGCGGGCAGATATTTTTCCGGATAAGGGCACCCAAAATGGCCTCGCCCATATTCCCCCCGCCGATAAATGCTATTTTCATATTATTTCACCACAATATTTACTAATTTGCCGGGTACATATATGACAGACGCCGGGGTTTTGCCCTGAAGATGGGGCTTGACTCTGGCGCTGTTTAAGGCAGTTTCCTTAGCTTCGTCCTCCGAGATACCGGCCGGCATTTCCAGCCTTTCGCGGAGTTTGCCGTTTACCTGGATAATCAGGGTAATTACTTCGTCTTTGGCCAGTTCTTCGTCCCACTTAGGCCAGCTCTGGTTGTGAATGGAATATTCCACGCCTAGATTTGTCCAGAGTTCCTCGGCAATATGGGGGGCAACCGGGGCAAGCATAAGGGCAAAAGTTTTAAGGCTGTTTTGCCAGCTTTCTGCCGAAATGGCGGCAGCCTCTTTAAACTTGGCCAGGCTGTTTGAAAGTTCCATCAGGGCGGCCACTACCGTATTGAAACGCAACCGTTCAATATCCATAGTTATTTTTTTGATAGTCTGGTGGAGGGTGCGCTTAAGTTCGCGTTCCGCTTCAGCCGAGGCGGTGTTTGGGGTGTATTCCTCTGTAAACAAATTCCAGACCCGGTTCAGCCAGCGGCTCATGCCCGAAAGGCCGGAATCATTCCATTCCCCGCCCTGATCCCACGGGCCCACAAACATCAGGTAAGCCCTGACGGCGTCTGTGCCTACCTCTGCCACCAAATTATCCGGGGTAACTACATTTCCCTTTGATTTGCTCATTTTCTGGTGGTTGCTGACGATAATGCCCTGATTAAAAAGCTTTTTAAAAGGTTCGCCGAAGTCTATTATGCCCATATCCCGCAGGGCTTTGGTGAAGAAACGGGAATAAAAAAGGTGCATAACGGCGTGTTCGGCACCGCCGGTATAAAGGTCTACCGGCATCCAGTACCGCAGTTTTTCCGGGTCAAACGGCCCTTTGTCATAACCGGGGCTGGTATAACGCAGGAAATACCACGAAGAACACATGAAAGTATCCATGGTATCTGTTTCGCGTTTAGCCTTACCCCCGCAGACCGGGCAGGTGGTATTTACAAAGCCTTCATTATATTTCAGGGGGGATTCGCCCCCGATGCGGAACTCTACATCTTCCGGCAGAAGCACCGGCAGGTCTTTTTCGGGTACGGGTACAATGCCGCACTTTTCGCAGTAGACCATGGGTATGGGGGCGCCCCAGTAACGCTGGCGGGAAATAAGCCAGTCACGCAGTTTGTAGTTTACGGTTTTTTTACCCCAGCCGTGTTCCGCCAGATAGTCGCATACCTTTTCTTTGCCTTCGGTATTGGGCAGGCCGTTAAACGGGCCGGAATTCTGCATAACCCCTTCATTTATATAAGCGGCTTCAAGGGGCTGGCCGTCATAATCCGGTGGGGCAATTACAGTTATAACCGGCAAATGGTATTTTTGGGCAAAGACAAAATCACGCTCGTCATGGGCGGGCACGCCCATAACCGCCCCGGTGCCGTAACTCTGGAGAACATAATCACCAATCCAGACGGGTACTTTATGGCCGTTTACCCGGTTGGTTACGTATGCGCCGGTAAAAACGCCGTCCTTTTCCCTTTCGGTGGAAAGGCGCTCAATCTCGGTGCAGGCGCGGGATTTCTTTATATATTCATCCACCGCCGCTTTGTTTTCGGGGGTGGTAATCTTTTCAACCAGAGGGTGTTCGGGTGCCAGTACCATAAAGGTCACCCCGTAAATAGTGTCAGGGCGGGTGGTAAAGACCTTTATCTCATGTTCGGGCGTAGCCGGGCAGTCCAGGGAAAAGGATACTTCCGCCCCGTAGCTTTTGCCCACCCAGTTTCTCTGCATAGCGGTTATTTTTTCCGGCCAGTCCAGGCCGTCATGGTCTTTAAGTTCATCAGCATAGTTGGTAATGCGGAAAAACCACTGTTCAAGGTCACGGCGGGTGGTGGGGGTTTCACATCTCCAGCAGGTGCCGTCTACCACCTGTTCGTTGGCCAGCACCGCCTGACAACTGGGACACCAGTTTACCGGAGCTTTGGCGCGGTAAGCCAGCCCGGCTTCATACAGCTTTAAGAAGAACCACTGAGTCCACTTGTAGTATTCGGGCAGGCAGGTTATAACCTCTCTGTCCCAGTCAAACATAGCACCGATAGTTTTAAGCTGGCGGCGCATATTTTCCACATTGTTTAGCGTCCAGATACGGGGGTGAATATGGTGTTTGATGGCGGCGTTTTCCGCCGGCAGGCCGAAAGAGTCAAAACCCACCGGGCGCATTACATTAAAGCCGTTTAAGCGTTTGTATCTGGCAAAACAGTCTGCCGGGACTTCGGCATACCAGTGGCCTATATGGAGGTTGCCAGAAGTATAAGGGAACATGGTAAGGGAGTACCATTTGGGTTTGGGGCTGTCTTCACCGGCGTGGTAAAGGCGGTCTGCCGCCCATTTATCCTGCCACTTTTTTTCTGTTTCCTGCGGATTATATTTTTCGGCCATTTCTGTTTTCCTATCTGAAATATCAGATTATATTACCCCGTACTGCCGGTGCTTTCAAGTTTGGGGCGGCTTTTTGGGGCTATTTCTATATTGGGCAGGAATTGGGTAAAATGAAGCAGACTTGAAAATGTGCTATATATAAATAGAAAGGCTGGCCGTAAGTGGTCGGTGGTTTTTTAATGACAGCTAAAGAGATTGTGGTAATAGGTGCGGGGGCGGGCGGGCTTATGGCGGCAGGCCGGGCGGCTGAGTGCGGCGGCAAAGTAATCCTGCTGGAAAAGACCGAACAGCCGGGCAAGAAAATGCTTATTTCGGGGCAGGGCAGGTGCAATATTTCCAACAGCCGGGATATTGCCGAATTTATCACCGCTTTCGGTCCTAACGGGCGGTTTTTATACAGCGCCTTCAGCCGTTTTTTCCGTCAGGAGCTGGTAGATTTGCTGGCACATTATGGGGTGGAAACCAAAACCGAACGGGGCGGGCGGCTTTTCCCTGTTTCGGATAAAGCTCATGACGTGGTGGCGGCTTTAACTGAATATGCCTCCGGTGCGGCTTTGGTAAGCGGGCAGAAGGTCAGCCAGATACTGGTAAGCGAGGGGCGGGTAGTGGGGGTCAAAACCGAAAAGGAGACCTTCAGGGCGGATGCGGCGGTGATTGCCACCGGGGGTGCGTCCTATCCCGGTACCGGCTCTTCGGGAGACGGTTTCCGTTTGGCGGAAGCGCTGGGGCATACTGTAGTGAAACTACGTCCGGCTCTGGTGCCTCTGGTGGTGAAAGAGATAGATTTGGCAAAGAGCATGCAGGGGGTGGCCCTGAAAAATATCCGCCTGACGGCCTACCGCTGTGAAGCGGATAAAATACCTGCGGATCTGACCCTGCAGGACTGGGGGCGGGGTATTGCGGGCAAAAAACCGCCCAAAGCGGTGATTGAAAGCCGCATGGGTGAGCTTATGATTACCCACTTCGGGCTGGGCGGGCCTTTGACCATGCTGATGGGGCTGCCGGTTGCCGAGGCACTGGAGCAAGGGGCGGTGAGTGTGGCCATAGATTTAAAACCGGCACTTTCACTGGATAAACTGCGTCTTCGCCTCCAGCGGGACTTTGATACTTTCGGCAAACGCAGTTTTCAAAACCTGCTCTCAGAGCTTTTGCCCCAGAAGATGATAAGGCCGTTTGTAGACTTGACCGGCATAGACCCGTTCAAATGCGGCGGCCAGATAACGGCGGCTGAACGCGAAGTTATCTTGGCAAACCTGAAATGCCTGCGGTTCAATATTACTTCCACTCTGCCTTTAAGTGCGGCGGTGGTGACTGCCGGCGGGGTAGACCTGAAGGAGATAAATCCGCGGACTATGGAGTCTAAACTGATAAGTGGGCTTTATTTCTGCGGAGAGGTTATGGATATAGATGCGGATACCGGCGGTTATAACCTTCAGGCGGCTTTTTCCACCGGCTATCTGGCAGGTGAATCAGCGGCGGGGGCTTGAGTATAAATGGTCAGACGGGTGATAGTAGAGAAATACAACCCACGTTGGATAACGCAGTATGAAGCCGAAGCCGAAAGGTTAAGAAAGCTGCTCTCAGATAATTTGCTTGAGATACATCATATAGGTTCAACAGCCATACCCGGGCTTAGTGCCAAACCCATTATTGATATTATGCCGGTGGTCAGGGATATTTTAGCAGTGGACCTGCTTCAGAAAACCTTTGAGCAGGCAGGATATCTGTATTTCGGCGAATACGGCATTCCGGGCAGGCGTTTTCTGGTTAGAGGTACTGCCGAAATGCGGCTTGCCCAGGTGCATATATTCGGGATATCTTCCCCTGATATAAAAAGGCATCTTGCTTTCCGTGATTATCTGCGCGTGCATCCGGAGGCAGCAGCGGAATATTCTTCCCTTAAAAAAAGTCTGGCGGAAAAGTTTCCTCTGGATATAGATGCTTATATTGGCGGTAAGTCCGGGTTTGTGAAGGACCTGGAAGCAAAGGCCTTGAAATGGTACCGCCAAAACCCGCAGCACTAGGTTTTATTTTTTAAGTCACTTAGCGTCTCTTGTCTTAAAAGTATATACATATTTCCGCAAGTCCGTTGATGGCCTTTTCAGGCAGCAAAATGCCTAAATACTTTTGTAATAAATACGTACACTTACTAATATCGCCGTAAACTGATAAAACGCATAATAAATATCCGGTGCCATTTCCATGGGGTTTCTGAGACGGAAATTTTCCGCACATATTGTCCCCAGTGCTGCCGGGAGGAACGTAATGAGCATACAAATGCCTTTTAATCAGGATACTATAAACAAGTGCGTCTGCCACAAGTGCCCCGTACAGAACCAGAGTGAATGCGTTCGTGACCAGATGTCAGTACTGAAAAGCAGCCTCAATGAAATTCCTCTAAACCCTCAAAAAATCCCCAAGGCGTATTGCGTCAGCGGAAAATCCCTCTGCAAAGGGGTTAACCGCACTAAACCCTGTATCTGCGGCAGCTGTGAAGTGTATGCAATGTATCATCTGTCCGAAGGAGAACCGGGCGGGTTTTACTGCTTTGAAGGCAAATCCGCTTAGATAAATACATAGTTATAGTTACTTGACCCTTTGCAACTCTGTTTTACTTCATTTAATCTAGTAGTAATATATTCTTATCCAGACATAATGACTCACCGCCAAAGGGATAGCCGCCGCTTTGAGCGGCCGGTTTTTATTATAATCGCAGTATCAGTATGAAAGGGAGGGCTTTGCCATATATGGAAAAGATAACGGGTAGGAACGCCGGGGAGATTAAGCTCTATGCTCTAAGCACTTGCGGCTGGTGCCGTTTAACCCGCCAGCTTCTGGCTGAACTGGGGGTAGCTTATGAATTTGAATATGTGGATTTGCTTACGGGAGATGAACGGGCAAAAGCCTTAAAAGCTTTGGCCGCACTTAATCCGTCCAGTTCATTTCCTACTATGGTTATCCGGGGAAACAAAGTGATTATAGGTTATAAAGAGGCTGAAATAAGGGAGGTGCTGAAAGCATGAGCCCGAAAATACCTAAACCGGCTGAAGATGCAGTAGTTTTGCAGGCACGTCTCAAGCGTGAGGCTGAGGCTTCTGGTTACCACCTTAATCCAAACGGTGATTTTGTAAAGATGCTTGCGGAAGGTTTGCTTGCTAACCGCAGGCGTTATGGTTATCCTTCTTGTCCCTGTCGTCTGGCAGAAGGCGACAAAGAGGCGGATAGGGATATTCTTTGTCCGTGTGATTACCGTGATGCAGACTTAAGTGAATTCGGCAGCTGCTACTGTGCCCTGTATGTAAACAGCCGGATTGCAAAGGGGGAAAAACAGCCTCAGCCTGTACCTGAACGCCGCCATCTGCCCAATCCTGCGTCGAAGGCAAAATCTGTCGAAACATCTTTCGGGCTGACTTACCCTGTCTGGCGTTGCCGGGTATGCGGTTACTTGTGCGGGCGTGACGAAGCACCGGACGAATGCCCCATTTGCAGGGCTGGCAAAGAGCGGTTTGAGCTGTTTATACATTAAAACCCAAAAGTCCATAAGGCTTGCCTGAGAGTGCCACTTGGGCTATCATAGTGTCTGGCAGTGAGTATATGAGGCTGGTCTTTTGGGATGAATTTTTTACGCCGTTATGATTTTTATCTGCTGATACTGTTTATAGGGTTAGGGGTGCTGGCCTTTAACGGTGGCTGGGTACTGCCTTTGCGGCTGTTATTTGGCCTGCCGCTGGTCCTGATAGTGCCGGGTTATGCCCTGGCATCAGTCCTGTACCCCTCTAAGCTTAGCCTCAGCCGCTCCTCACGGCTTATGGTTAGTCTGGCACTCAGTCTATCAGTCTCCATGCTGGCAGGGCTGGTTTTAAACTATACGGTTGGGCTGGGGCAGGAGAGTGTTCTGTGTACTCTTTGCAGTTTAAGCCTTATATTTTGTCTTGCGGCCATTGGCAGAAGGCAACGTTTGCCGCCTGACGAAAGACCCGGTCTGATACTAATCCCGCCTGACACTAAAAAACAGGTCTCCGGAAATACCTCCCAGGTTTTCTTGAATATGCTTCTGGCAGTTTGCCTGCTGGGAGTGGGCGGATTTGCCGTAAAACAACTGGTACAAGTTTATTCGCCGGCGGAGTTTACTCAGTTTTATATGCTGGGTATAGATGATACTGCCGAAAACTTTCCAAGTATGTTTTTTCTGGATAACGGGCAGGTGACTGAAGTGCAGTATGGCAACCGGCCTGCGGTAGAGGCTGTTTCTGCCTGCCTGAAGCTGGTCATCTCCAATAGCGGCCAGTTTGACATAGTTTATAGGGTGGAAGCTCTACTTAACGGCCATCTGCACAAGTTTTCCTTTGGCGATGGCACAGAATTTGACGGTTTTATAGACGTGCCTGCGAGTGTTGTTAATTCACTTGAGCTCTATTTTGCCCCGATTGAACCGGGTGATAACCAGTTACTGGAAATTTGGCTTTATTCGGGTGACACCCCGGTATTCTCCCAGCCTCTTAAACTTGTCTTCAGTACGGACTAAAGCGGTTTTTGCTCAGGCCAAAAGCTTTGCATATATCTCTTTGAGGCTGGTTATTACCAGAGGCCAATTGCAGGCGGATACCTTGGGCCGGGTATTAGGCGGCGGGTTTTTTATATGAGCCTGAAAGGCTTTTAGAAATTCAAAATCATCTTTTGCATAGTACAATCCCTCTCCTTCAGTGAATACTTCAGGCAGAGCACCGAATGGGGTAGTTATAACTGGCAGATTGGTGGACATAGCTTCCAGTACTGAAAGGGGCATTTCGCTGGAAAAAATCTGGTGGTTGGTATCTTCTTCCAAGAGCATGGGGTATATGTAACAGTCTGCCAGAGCGTACCAGTCAGCAATATTGGGGCGGAAACTGGTCAGAATCATGCAGCCGCTTTTTCTCAGATTTTCCAGCAGGGTGCGGTTAAAAATACCCGGATTTGAAACGGCCATTATTACCTGTGTATCCGGGTTTTGCATACGTCTTAGCAGGTCCACTCCCCGCCCTGACCGTATCGGCCCTACGTGAAGCAGAAGCAGTTTGTTTTGGGGCAGGCAATACTGGCGGCGAAGCTCAGCTTTGATTTCAGGTGAAACCGGCTGAAAAACAGTCATATCCACCCCGTTCGGTAAAATGACAGTCTCTATTCCGGACTCTTTGAAAAAAGCGGCACATTTTTGGGATAAGCAGATTGCCAGATCCGGTTTTATATACGAAAGCATGTTTTTTACGGTACGGGTCTTGGCTGGCTGTTGGGCGGAAATGACTGTTTTAGCTCGCGGAGCGGACAGTTTGGCCAGTTGCAGGCGGAAAAGTTCAGCCGAATCCGGTTTACCCAGCAGGTGAATTATATCCGGCTGGAAACGGCGGATGCGGTTCAGGCTTCTGGGGCGGGTAAAGTGTTCCTTGTGGCAGAGTAGAAGCGATATATCCTTTTCTTTGGAAAGAAAATCAGCCAGCTGGGCCGCCATTTTATATATACTGCGGTCAGGGCAAACCTTGAAATCACCTATCAGACAGATTTTTATCATATTATGCTCTGGAATATCCGAAATCTAGTGTAAGCTACTCCCGCCTGTTCGTCAAAACATTTTTATATAGCGGCTGAGGTGACTACGGATTGCCAAATATGCCAAATGACCATGACAATGTGTAATAATATGGCAAAAACTATTGACAAATGGCAAGATACGGGCTTATCATAGTGACAATAAGCGAAAAACAGGGTATAAATGAACCAAAAGGCTGTATTTATTGACCGGGACGGCACAATTGTAGAGGATGTGCCGTATTGCAATTCCCCCAGAAAAATACGTTTGCTGAACGGGGCGGGTAAAGCTATTAAAAGATTAAATGACCAGGGCTATCTGGTCATTTTGATTACAAACCAGTCCGGGGTTGCCAGGGGTTATTTTTCTGAAGAGACTTTAGGCGAAATTCATAACAAGTTAAGAGAAGAATTGGATTGTTTCGGTGCTCATCTGGATGATATTTTTTATTGCCCTCATCATCCTTCAGAGGGTTGCACCTGCCGTAAACCGTCAACAGGTCTTATTGAAAGGGCAGTTGAAAAACATGGCATCAATAACAATCTCTCATATTTTATAGGTGACCGGCTGATAGATATGCAGGCAGCAAACCGAACAGGCTGCAAAGCAGTGCTGGTGCCTTATGCCCCCCCAGAAACAGATTATTTTAAATCAGATGTTACTCCTGACAGCCGCCCCTCTTTTCTGGCTGGTGATTTTACTGCCGCAGTAGATTGGATACTGGCAGATGCTGCGGGTGAAGCAGCCGTTTCGGTAATTATACCCACCCTTAACGAAGAGCATAATATTTGCTGTGTTTTGCCCCGCTTGCTGCGTGTCCCCGGTATTAGCGAGGTTATTTTGGTAGACGGTAAATCTACTGACCGGACTGTTGAAAATGCCCTGAGGCTATGGCCGGAAATAAAGGTTATTAACCAGCCCGGTCGGGGTAAAGGTAATGCTATGAGGGTGGGTTTTGAAGCTGCTTGCGGGGATATAGTGGTTACTCTGGATGCAGACGGGTCATTGGCACCTGAAGAGCTTCCCCGCTACATAGAACCTTTGTTTGATGGTTATCAGATGGTCAAAGGTTCGCGTTTCTGCCGGGGCGGCGGCACTTCGGATATGCCGCTTTTCCGCCGTTTAGGTAACTTTATCTTTACCAAAATGGCTAATCTGGTGTGCGGCTGCCGTTACACCGACCTGGTTTATGGTTACCATGCCTTCCGCCGCCAGATATTGGGAAGCTTGTGTTTAAAGAGTGACGGGTTTGAGATAGATACAGAGATGTATATACGGGCCACCCGCAAGGGTCTGAAAGTAAAGGAAGTGCCCAGCTACGAAGCAAAAAGGATGGAAGGGGCTGGCAAACTCCGCAGTTTTCATGACGGTGCCCGTATTTTGCGGACTATACTGAGGGAGAGTGTCCATGGCTGAACCGTTTATTTCGGTAGTGGTTTCAGCTTACAGCATGGAGCGTTATTCCGACCTGTTGGCACTCATAGATAGCCTTAAATCCCAGGCATATACAAACTTTGAAGTGATATTGGTTATAGAAAAATCCAGCCAGCTTTTTTCCTGTCTGAACCGCTGTCTTTCCCAGCACCCCCACAGCCGCAATTTCAAGCTGTTTTTCAATGATGGCCTGCCGGGGCTGGCCAGTGCCCGCAACCTGGGGGTGGAGAAGTCACAGGGGGAAATAATAGCCTTTATAGATGATGACGCGGCTGCTTCACCGGAGTGGCTGGCTTGCATAGCCCGCTGTTTTACCGAGGATAAAAAAATTATAGGTCTTACCGGCCCGGCCTTGCCCTGGTGGGAACGCCCCGGACTCAGCTGGTTTCCGGCTGAGTTCAACTGGGTTATAAGCACCATGCCCTGTCTTCCCCGCAGCCGCGGTTATATCAGAAATGCTTGGGGTACCAATATGGCTTTCCGCCGGGATGCCTTTGATAGCGGGCAGGGTTTTGATACCGAACTGGGCGCTAAGGGCGGGGGTAGACAGGGCAAGTCAGAACTGGTGGGTGAGGATACCGAATTTTGCCTGCGTATCTGCCGGCAAAGCGGCCTGAATATCCTTTATGCACCCGAAGTAAAAGTTATGCACCGGGTATATCGTTACCGGCTGAAGCCAGGGTTTATTGCCAAAAGGGCTTATTGGGAGGGGTATACCAAGGCGGTCTTTAAATACAGGCTAAGTGAAGATACTAAGCATGAAGGAGTCTTGATTGAAGAACGGAAACTGCTAAAACGGATTTTTCTTCGTCTTCTTCCCCTCAGCCTGTTAAACCTGCCCCTGAAACCCCGCCAGTCTGTCTTAACTATATTAACTACTATGAATATTTTGGGTTCTGCCGGTTGGGGATATTTACGAGGGACTGTCTCGTCTAAATTTATAGCAGTCAAGGAGGCGGTAAATGCCTGAAGTACTGGTTACCGGCGGCTGCGGTTTTATCGGCAGCCATCTGGCAGATGCTCTGCTTGAGCAGGGTTTTGGGGTAAGAGTGCTGGATAATCTTTCAAACGGTTCACTTGAAAACCTTAAATATGCCAGCGGGGATAAACTGAAGATAATAAACGGAAACCTTTCCGATACCAGTTTGCTGGATTCGGCTGTAAAAGGTTGTGATGCGGTATTTCATCTGGCAGCCCATGCTAATGTTCAGAATAGTGCCAGCGATACCGGTATAGACCTTGAGAATAATACTCTGGCTACTCACAACCTGCTTGAATCTATCCGTAAAAACGGGGTGGATAGGCTGGTGTTTGCTTCCAGTGCGGCTGTTTACGGGGAGAGCGGCCTGACAGTACTGGATGAAGATTACGGCCCGCTTTTGCCCATTTCCCTGTATGGTGCCAGCAAACTGGCAGGTGAGGGGCTGATAAGTGCTTACAGCCACCTGTACGGGCTTAAGGCTACTATGTTCCGTTTTGCCAATATTGTAGGCAGCAGACGGCGCAGCGGGGTGGTATATGATTTTATCAGCCGCTTACGGCAAAACCCCTCCGCTCTTTCAGTACTGGGAGACGGAAACCAGAGCAAGCCGTATCTGCATGTCAGTGACTGTGTTGCCGGTATTTTGCTGGGGTTTGAAAAATCAACCAAAGCTTTGGGTTTGTATAATCTGGGCACGTTTGATTCGGTGGCAGTCAGGGATATTGCTTGTCTGGTGGCCTCGGAAATGGGGCTTCAAAATGTCTGCTTCAGCTATGGTACCGGTGAGCGCGGCTGGCAGGGTGATGCTCCTCAGGTACGCTTTGATATCAGCCGCATCCGCACTTTGGGCTTTAAACCTCAGTTTACTTCACTTCAAGCCGTCAAACTGGCAATCAAAGAAACTCTGAAGGAGATCTGACTATGCAGGCGGTAATACTTTGCGGCGGTTTGGCTACCAGACTAAGACCCATAACTGAAAACATTCCCAAGTGTCTTTTGCCCATGGCCGGGCGTCCTTTCTTGTACCACCAGTTTCGATTGCTGAAATCACAGGGGTTTGACAGGGTGGTGTTGTGCATAGGGCATCTGGGTGAGATGGTAAAAGATTGTTTCGGGCAGGGAGATGGATACGGTCTTAAATTGGCCTACAGCCAGGAAACCGAAAAATTGCTGGGCACGGCCGGGGCTCTGAAAAAAGCTGAAGAGTATCTGGACGAAGAGTTTTTTGTTATAAACGGGGATACCTACCTGGATATGGACTACAGCCATGCATGGCAGGAGTATATGCAAAGCGGACAGGACGCCCTTATGGCAGTGTACGATAACAGAAACGGGCGGATAAATGCCCGTAATGACGTGGCGCTGGACGATGATATGCTGGTCAGCTGTTATGAAAAAGACAGCCACCTGCCGGAACTGAAATTTGTAAATGCAGGGGCGATTATCCTCAGGAAAAGCCTGTTTGCCACACTGGAAAAGGATAAACCTTATTCGCTGGAGAGGACTATACTGCCGGTGCTGGCACACAATCGACGGATGCTGGCTTATCCGGTAAATCAGTGCTTCTATGATGTGGGTACGGTGGAGGGCATATATACCTTTTGCAACTATCTGGAGAACCAGCCGGTATGATTATCAGCCGTACACCATTCCGGATAAGCTTTGCGGGGGGCGGCACAGACCTTAAGGCTTTTTATTCCCTTAAAGCCGGTGAGGTGGTAAGCACCGCCATAAATAAATACATGTATATTACGGTCAACAAACGTTTTGACAGCACTATCCGGGTCAGTTACTCGTCCACCGAAATAGTAAATACGGTTGATGAAATATGCCATCCCATTGTCAGGGAGGCTTTGAAACTTACCGGTATAAGCGGGGGGATAGAGATTGTCTCTATAGCGGATATACCTGCCGGTACCGGGCTGGGTTCGTCCAGCACTTTTACGGTCGGTCTGTTAAATGCCCTTTATGCTTATCAGGGTAGACTCCTTTCGGCTGAAGAACTGGCCAGACAGGCCTGCCGGATAGAGATAGACTGCCTGAAAGAGCCTATCGGCAAGCAGGACCAGTATATTGCCGCCTATGGGGGAATGTGCCATTTCCGCTTTGAGGCAGATGAATACGTGGGGGTTTCACCCCTGCCGCTTAAGGCGGAGCTTAAAGCAAACTTAAATAAAAGCCTGCTCCTTTTCTATACCGGTTCTTGCCGTCAGGCAGGCAGTATTCTGGCTGAACAGCAGTCTAATACCACCCGCCCGGCTAATTTTAAGAATTTAACCTGCCTTACCAAACTGGCCGCTTCTTGCCGGGAGTGCCTTCTTGACCATGCTCTGCCGGAGGACATGGGGAATATTTTACATAAAGGCTGGCTGGCCAAGAAGAATCTAAGCAGCGGTATTTCAAACCCGTATATAGACCAGTGTTACCAGTCTGCATTAAGTGCCGGTGCTTACGGGGGCAAGCTTTTGGGAGCGGGTGGCGGCGGCTTTTTGCTGGTCTGTGCCCCGCCCAAGAGCCATGATTCCGTACGCCGGGCGCTTTCAGATTTGCCGCAGGTGGATTTTGAGTTTGAACCTGAGGGTAGCAAGATTATTTATGTTTTATAAAGTCAGGATACTAAACGGAGGTAAATTATGATTATCAGCAAACCAAGTATCACTAATCTTAAGGAAAATAAACCTCAAACAGCCACTTCCAAACCTAAAAGTGACATGGATTGCCTGCTACGCCAATATCTGGGTGGTCTGAGCCACTGCCTGGAGGAACTGAGCGCTCAGGATATCTGCGGGGTAGCTGAACTGATTTATCAGGCTTATACCCGCCGCCGCCAGATATTTATCGTGGGCAACGGGGGGAGTGCCTCTACTGCTTCGCATATGGCACGTGACCTGCGTATAGGCACATCTCTTCGGGGTAAACCCCGTCTGCGTACCTGTAGTCTGGCGGACAATGTGGCCTTCATTACTTCTTTGGCTAATGATGTTAATTATGAGTCTATCTTTACGGAGCAGCTTATCGGCCAGATAGAGCCGGGAGACGTGCTGATAGCTATAAGCTGTTCGGGTAATTCGGCTAATGTGGTGCGGGCAGTAGAATATGCCAATGAGTGCGGTGCTTCTACGGTTGGGTTAACCGGATTTGGCGGAGGGAAATTACTGGAAGCCTGTGACCGCTGCATAGTCCTTTCCAGCTGTGATTATGGTCAGGTAGAAGATGTGCATTTGAGTCTGGGACATATCTTTTCCTGTATGGTAAAAGTTCGCATAGAAAAAGAGACTATTTAGATCGGGTATTGGTTTTGGAAAAAATAATGAGTCTTTCGGTAGTGATATGTACTCGAAACAGTGCCTCTACCATAAAGGCATGTCTTGATTCGCTGATGCCTGCTTACTGCAGCAGCCTGATACGCGAAATTATAATAGTGGATGCATACAGTACAGACGCTACCTGCCGTATAGCCGGGGATTATCCGGTGAGGATATATTATGAACCCGGTAAAGGGGTTTACTTCGGTTACCAGTACGGCTTTGAGATATGTTCCGGCGAGTATGTCCTCTTTTTGGATAGCGATGCCTATCTGGAAACAAACAGCCTGACGGGTGCTCTTAATATGTTTGCAGACCCAAAGGTGGGGTTGGTGGGTGTGTATTCATTCAGCCCGGACGGAAGCCATTTGGGCAGATGTGCCGGTCAGTGGTGGGATTATCACCGTAACCGTCTTCTGCCGCAGGCCCGCTCTTCGCCTTTTGGGCGTTGGTATCATCGGGTGGTGGGTTTCGGTTCGGTGTATACCAGCGGTCCGTGTTTTATAGCCAGTCGCAAGTGTCTGGAAGAAACCGGCGGTTTTTCCCCTGAACTGTATTTGTATTATTTATATCCGAAACTGGCTTATCCTGGGGATATTATTCTGTCAAGACGGGCGGTACAAGCCGGTTATAAAGCAGTTTGGGCAAATAACGGGCGGGTGGGGCATTCGCCTCCGCAGAGTTTGCCTGCTCTGTGGCGTCAGCGTGCCAATTGGGGGCGGGGTGATGCCGCTTATCTGGATATGTGCCATACCGGTATTACCAAAAGGGTAATATGTGTGTTATCCCGTTTTGCTTCCCCTCTAATGGCTTTATATCTGGCAGTCAAATACCGTAATCCATTGCATTTATGGTATCTGCCGCTGGCCCAGCTGGCATGGCTGGACGGCTATTTTAATTTCAGGTTGAAGCGGTGAAATACGAGTCCGCCTTGCTTACCTCTTCAAAGATGTTTTGCGTATTGGCACTGGTGCTGTGGGGTTTAAGCCTTTCAGCAAATAGTTTTAACCCGGATATAGAGAATATGCTCAAATCGCCCATGCTTTTGTTTATCTCCGCTTTGGGTTCCTTATGCCTTGGGTCGGCCTTGCTCTGGAAGATGCGTACCGCAAGTACTAAACTGCTGTGGTTTTACACCTTTATAATGCTGGCTATGCTTTGGCTCAGCCCGGTTATTATGCAGTCTAGTCCGGTTTCCGCTCAATGGACATACGGTATTTATTATCCCAATACCCAGTTTATCAGTCAGACCGGCGGCATAGACCCGTCAGAATACACATTTCACAACTGGCCGGGTTTTTTTGTACTGGATTACAGTCTGTCAGCTGTTACGGGTGCTTCCTGCCTGGATTTTCTGGCCTTTTACGGGCCGTTTCTTATGCAGATTCTAATACTTATCCCTCTGTACTGTTTATTTAAGAATATTATCCCCAACCCCAATCACCGTTTCGCGGCTATCTGGGTATTTTATCTGGCAAACTGGGTAGCCCAGATTTATTTTGTTCCGCAAGGGGTAGGGGTTTTCTTTTTGATTTGCCTTTTAGCCCTTATTACCAGCCCCGGTTTTACCGCTTCAAGGGGTAACGCTGTCTCTCACCGGGTGGTTATTATTTTGATGCTTGCGGCACTTACGGTAACTCATTTGTTAAGCTCGGTTGTAGCTTTACTGTGTTTAGGAGCGTTAATTTTAAGCCGCCTGATAAAGGGGTTTAATCTGGGAGTTCTGGCAGGGGTTCTGGTGGGTTGCTGGACTATTTACGGTGCGGCCACCCAGTTTGATTCGCAGCTGCCGGAATTTGTTAACCGGGCTTTTGAGCTTGAAAATCTTCTCCGGTTTTCTTCCTCCGGCGGCGGGGAAGATGCTGGGGCGGCTTTTCTGGAAATTTCACGGGTGCGGTTTATTTTCTCAGGGCTTTTTGCCGGACTGGCGGTTTTGGGGGTGCTTTTGTCACTTAAGTACCGCCACCGTTTTGACTTTTCTCTCCTCGCGCTGGAGGGAGTGGCTATGGTGATTTTATGCAGCATGCTTTACGGCTCTGAATTCTGGACGCGGGCATTTCTGTTTTCACTGGTGCCTATTGCCTATTTTGCGGCCAAACTGCTGCGTAACCGCCTGACTACCCTGGTAATGGTGGCGGCCTTACTGGTCGCTATTCCCGGGCATCTGCTGGCCCATTACGGCGCAGTATCAGATATGGTCAGCCGTTTTGATGTGGCTGCCTGGCAATATCTGGAAAATTATACCTTGCGGGGTTATGTAAGCGGGGGTATCAGCTATATAAAACCTGACTATTTGAATTTATCACTTAAGAAGCTGGATTGGCAGGATGGTTTACTGGTCAGCCAAGGGTATACCGGGCGTTACCCCCAGTACCTGCAAATGGGCAGGAGTACGGATGTGGACTGGGTGTATTACAACGGGGATAACCGCTATGTGTCTGCTCTGGAAGCTGAGCTTGAAGGTTCTGCTAAGTACGGGCTTATCTACCAGAACGGGGAAATGAGTATTTACTTTAACCAGGGGGCAAACTAAATGGAAGACTGCTTGCCGCTGTCTGTAGTAGTGTGTGCCAGAAATGCTGAAAGAACTATCAGCGCCTGTCTGAAAAGCATCTGCAGGAATAATCCGTTTGAGATAATACTGGTGGATGGAAATTCCACTGATAAAACGATTGCACTGGCGGTAGATTTTGCCCGGCATATTCTGAGTGACCAGGGCAGGGGAACCAGCTTTGCTCACCAGATAGGCTCTGAAATAGCCAGTCAAGATTACATAATGTTTGTAGATGCTGATGTGGAACTACCTCCTGATGCCCTTGAGCGGATGTTTGCTGGTTTGAAGGAAGCCAAACTGGACGGTATATATGCCCGAACCGAAGGGGCAGGGCAGGGTAATTTTTGGGAGAGAGCGGCTACAGATTTTCTGTCCTGCCGTCCCAATCCGGCTGGGATCTGGTTTGGGGCAGGTCTGGTCAGCCGTGAAGTAGTGATTAGGTACGGCTTTGACTCATTTATAAGTCCGGGAGATGATGTGGATTTTAACCGCCGTGCATTAGGCGGCGGGTGTGTTTTCGGTGTTTCGGCGGTACAGGTCAAACATCACCATCGTACCACTTTTAAAAATGTGGTTCGCCAGTATATCTGGTATGGCAAGGGGCGTTCTCGGCTGGCATGGAAAAATGGTTTGCTTATTCTGCGTTTCTGGCCGCCTTTTCCTGCGGTATACGGTTTGGCATATTCATTGGGGCATTTTAAATTCCGTCCGGTCTCGCTGCATATTTTGGCTCTTGTATTTCAGAGCTGGGGTATGGTGTGCGGGCTGGCTGAGCTTGTCTTCAATCCTCCACCTGACCGTCCGCCCCGTCCTTGCTGGAAGTGCGGTATCTGATGAATATACTTCATCTGGGCAGCGGCAGTCTGAAAATCCCCCCAACAGGTTATGGGGGTATTGAAAAATATGTATTTGAATCTGCCCGCGGTCTGGCGGCCAGGGGCAACAGGGTAGCTATATTTGATATACGGGTTTCCAAGTCTGATATGCTGAGTGAGCGGATGCAAGGGGTAGAAATACTCCGTTTTCACCGCTTGATTGCCCCCCGTTTTTCCAGTTTGTGGCTTGTCAATATTGTTTCGGTATTGAACCTGCTGAGTTTCAGCCTTAGAGCTTGCAGATTTATAAAGAATAATAGCTTTGAAGTTATCCATATTCATCGCACTCTGGTAGGGCTGATACTAGTGCTGGTTTTACCTACAGAGCGTAAAAAGATGGTTTACACTGTGCATTCGCCTGTTTGGGTTATGCAAAAGGGCAGCTTTAAAGACTGTTTAAGCCGTAAACTGGATATATTTATTATGAAGCGTGTTCACAGGGTTATTACCCAGTCTGCCCAGATTAAAAGCATACTTGAACGGGAACGGGCGGCAACAGGTAGGCTCAGGCTACTCCCATGCGGGGTGGATACTGCGGCTTTTGACCCTGCATCTAGAAGCAGTTCTGTACGGAGTAAATACGGCATAGATGACCGGCTGATGGTGCTTTTTGTAGGACGGATAGTGCCGTATAAAGGGGTAGAGTATCTGGTACAGGCGGCTGATTTGGTGGTAAACAAAGCCGGTTTCCGCGGGTGTTTTTTTCTGCTGGCAGGGCCTATGGCTGAACACGGACTGGATGCGCTGGAGCATGCCGGGTATCCCCAGAAAGTCTCTAACCTGATAGCCGAATATAACCTTGCTGATTTTGTTGCCCTGACCGGCAGTTTGCCGCAGGATGAGCTGCAAATGGTATTTGCTTCGGCAGATATATTTGTTCTGCCTTCTCTGGCAGAATCTTCACCGGCAGTGGTGCTTCAGGCAATGGCTTCCGGCTGTGCGGTTGTTGCCTCTGATATATCCGGTATACGTGAACAGGTGGTGGATGGGGTAAACGGTTTTCTGGTTAAAGCCGCCGATGAGACAGAATTGGCAAGGCGGATTCTGGAACTTTTACAGTCCCCGGCCAAACGTTTTGCCATGGGGGCTAATGGAAGGGCCTTAATTAAAGGGAGATTTGACTGGGGATTTATCTGCAATTGTTTGGAGGGTATTTACAGGGAGGAGGCATGAGCAGGTTATTTGTGGGAAAACTTTTAGATCTTAGTCACCGCTACGGCGGGTATATACCGCTGTCCCGCCTGAGTACGGTCAGCCGCTGGCTTGGGAATAATGGGGAGAGTGTGCTGGATATAGGGTGCGGAAGCGGGTCTGCCATGCTTTTTTTAAATCGCCGCCAATCTTTTGATACCTGCGGGATAGATATCAACCCCGTGCTTATAGCAGATGCCAAAAGCAAATCCAGCCACCGGCAGTATTTCTGTCAGGATATACTTAAGCTCAATCTGGCTGACCGAAGTTATGATACGGTTATTTGTCTGGAACTTATCGAGCATTTGCCTAAAGATGACGGGCTCAATCTTATTTTGCGGCTGGAGAGAATAGCCCGCAAAAAGGTTATTTTAAGTACACCGGTGGGTTATTCTAAAGTAGAGGGTAAAAACCCTGAAGATGGCTCTGCCCACCAGTGCGGGTATTTGCCTTCTGAACTTAGGGGAATGGGTTATCTGGTTAGAGGCAACCGCCTGCGTTTGGAAAGGCCATGGTGGCCTTATCTTTTAAAACATTCGCCGGCACTTGCCTCGGTCTACTGGGTTTTCTGGCTGGTGATGGGGGTAGTTTTCAGCCCGCTGGCCTATTTCTTTCCTGACCGTATAGCTTCGGGTATGGTTTGCCTCAAGGAGGTTGGTTGTGAAAGAAAATCAGGCTAAACTTCCACCCCGTATACTGGTGCTTTCCAATGCAGATTTTGAAAGCCGCGGATTTCAGGCAATTGTCCGCGGTCTGGATAACTGTCTGGGTGAGAGCCTGCCGGGACTTACACTTGAGTATTTCAGTTTTACTCCAAAGAGGTACTCCTATCTTGAAAGCAAAAGTATAAAGCTGATTCCTCATCCCTGGGCTAAAGGCGACTCTGAAACGCTGAATATTTTCAGCTATCTGGTGCTTATTCCAAAGAGCCTGCTTAAGGCCGTTTACTATAAGCTGCGGCCGGCTAAAAACCCCTATCGCCGTTACAATGCCCTTCTGCATATAAATGTGGATTGTTTAAACGAGACTGATTACGGGTTTGTCTGTGTCTGTCTGAATTTACTCAAGAGCTGGGCAGGCTTGCGGGCTTTTGGCTGTCCGCTTCTGACTGCTCCGGTGGATATCGGTCCTTTTAACAGTCCTTTCAGCCGCTTTCTGGGCAGGTATATACTCTCAAAAGCAAAGCTGGTAGCTTTGAGGGATGAGCAAAGCTATGAGTATTTACTTAAACTGGGGCTTAAGCCTGAGGGGCTTTATCTGGGAGCGGATATGGCCTTTCTCATGCCGCCTGCATCGCCGCAGGTTATTAAAGAGGTGTTTGCCTTTGAGGAATTAGTTCAGGATAAACGGTTGGTTATAGGCATTTCACCCAGCTTGTTTCAGATGGAACTGAGGGATGTATTTGCTGATTCGGCAGGTGACAAACCCGGAATATACCTTAATTTGATAGCAGGATTGGCGGATTTTGCCGCCGGTATGCTTGATGCTGGTATTTATCTTATCCCCCATGTTCACCCTGATGACAGCCGGGTATGCCGTGAGGTTTATAACCGTATGCAGCACAAAAGCGGGGTGCATGTGTTTAATGGTGATTATCCTTCCGAAACCATTAAAGGACTGGTGGGGGAGTGTGATATTTTTATAAGCTGCCGTATGCATGCCAGCATTGCCGCTTTGTCACAGGCTATTCCCACCCTGACTTTAGGCTATCAGGAGAAATATTGGAAACTTTTGGGCAGCTATTTGGGGCAGTCTGACTATCTGGTAGATATTAAGATGCCAAATCCGCTTGATATCCAAAATGAGCTTAAACAGAAGCTATCCTATATGGCTGCCAACCGCTCTGGGATAAGTAACCGGATAAAAGAACGGCTGGAAGTAATAAACCGGAGGGCATCTTTGTACGGGCATAAGGTGGCGGAGATAATCAGTCGCGGGAAGCCTGTTTCCTGATAAGCCTGTCTGCTATGCGGGTCAGCCACACCCAGATATGTTTAGCCGGCTCTATAATCAGAGGAGCATTAGTCTTCCCGAGGTAGTAGTTTATCACCTGCTCAATAGTATACAGGTAGGCTGTCTTACGGGCAGGCGGGCAAGGGCTGGGGTATTCCGGTAGTTTCCAGCCCAGCATAGACAGGATATATTTTTTGGTGGCGTAATCCTGACGTTTGTTTCGCCATTCCATCACCCGTTTGTTGGAAAGAGACTGAGATTTGATATACCCGTATCTGACTGCTTCTCTGTAAAACTCCTGTCCGGTATTGCCCCGCACAATCACCGCTGAAGTGCCCTCATGGTCATTTTCAAGCTCTTTCAGCCAGGCATCTCCCAGAGAAATATCCGCCAGTTCGTTCAGCTGGTCATTGCACATCAGACAGCGGTGCGGGGTAAAAAACCCGTGCCCGTGATAAGGGTGGTAGTCTTTTAAAGGCAGGGTCAGCCTGTTTCCGCAAGCTAATTCCAGCTGCATATTCCCCGGCCAGCCATTGGTACGGTAGTGGAAGCTGGTTAAGGACTCTTTGTTTATGCCCTGCCGTTTCAGTATATATTCTGTCCCCTTAAAACTCATAGTGCTTGAGCAGATTATACCCAGATGGATGGCTATACGCTGCTTAAGCACCGGGTTCTGGCTTTCTGCTTTGCGGATGGCTTGAATATGGCAGGGTAAACCTACTACTGCGTAACGCCCCGGTTGGGCGGTTATTTCGGATATGGCTGTATCAGCGGCAACCGGACAGTATTTAGAGCCGGCCGCCTGTTTCAGTTCATCTAAAGTACGGGCAACAAAACTGGCAGGGATAAGGGGTGAAGATGGTAGATTTCTGCTTACCAGTGCCCCGTCTATCAGCCCTGTTTCCAAAGCATAAACCAGCAGAGCGGTAGCCACACCTCCCGAAGTGGATAGATTACGTTGCGTGCTGTCGCTACTGAAAGCGGTATAGCTATTTTGCGTTAAATTGGGTGATTCCCCGCCGAAAAGCACCTCTGAATAGCTGTCTAAATCTATACCGGTACCGGGGCAGACCTTCAGGCATTTGCCGCAGTTTTGACAGAGGTGGGTATCCAGTCTTGGCAGGTAAATGCCTTTGTCAGGTTCAATTCGCATTGTTACAGCACCGGTGGGGCATACTGCCTGACAGATACCGCAACCGCAACAGAGTTTCTGCCGCAAGGTCAAGAGAATACTGTTAGGTAGATTTGATGTATTCATTCCCTGGGAATACTCCTGCCTGAAAACAGACTGAGGCTGACATATACGGCACAAAAAGATTGAGCAATCACCCAGGCCAGCCCCGCCCCGTTTATACCCATTACAGGGATAAGCCCGAAACTTAATATCAGGCTCAGCCCGGCAATCAGGCAGTTGAGCAGGATAAGCTGTTTCAGATGTTTTTTTACTTTCAGGATGCCCATATAAATTACGTTTAAAGACTGAGGTATGAGCCCGATTATCATTATCCGGAGCAGACCGGCAGATGAAAGGGCGTATTCCTGCCCGAAAAAAAGTAAAATTTTGTCTGCCAGCAGAAACAATATAATCACCAGCGGTATGATAAGCCCCAGACTTAGTTTCAGGCTTTTATGAATGTGTAACGCTAAGCCCTTTTCATCATGAGACCCTTCACTGAACAGGGATGTGGAAATGGAGGCGGGTATGGTGGTCAGGGCGGCTGCGGTACTCCAGCCTATGTAAAAATAGGCATTGGATTCCGCTCCCAATATACCCAGTACCAGCAAGGGTAGGAGCAGGGCAGGTGCAGAACCTAAAAACTGTGACAGATTGTTGCCCAGTGAGAAGCCGAAGCTGGATCTGAGATAAGGAGAGCAGAGTTCAAAACCGGGGCGGAAACCTTTTAAAACTTTAGGTATAAAGCCGAAAACTGCCATGAATAAGGCGGCTATCAGGGCTATGCCCCAGGCCGAGGTAATACCGTTTTCAGGGGAAATACCAGCCAGAATTACCACCAGAATCAGCCGCAGTCCGCTGGCTGTTACTACCCGCAGGGTAGAGTAACCAGAATGGCGGTGGGCTATCAGACTGTCATCTGCAATAGAATTAAGGGCGGTAGCAGCGGTAAATGCCAGAAAAGAAACAGCCAGGAGTGGGCTTTGGCGTAAAAAGATAAGTTCCGGTGACCATATGCCTAGTCCCAGCAGAAAAATACATCCTGCTAGCACTGATACTACAAATGTCAGGCTGATGGAAGAATTTATAATACTTTTAGGCGGATAGATGTTTTGGGGTAAAAAGCGGATAATCCCAAACCCCAGCCCCAGATGAGAAATAGTACCCAGCAGAGACATGGCGGAGATAACTGCCCCGGCCAGACCGACAGATTCAGGGGTAAAAAAATGGGCGGCCAGTATCCAGAAGACAAAGCTAAGGACTGCCCCAGTTCCGCCGGCTATCATCAGGAATATGGCATTTATATACAGGGGAGAGCGGATTTTTTCCAGAAAACGGTACGGTTTCAAAACGCCCGTTTGCATACCAGCAGAAGTATCAGGGTGGGTTTTGTTAAAAATATATGCCACAAAGTCTCCAAACTAATGACAATAGACAGACTACAAGACATATAATAGCAAAAAAAATGCCAAAAGGCTATAAGTTGTCTAATTAGTTTATCAAGGCATTCGGCAGGGTGACGGATATTGCCACTTGTACTTGGCGGATATATTTTCTAAACTGATACAGATGGGCCCCATTAAAAAGAACAGGATAGGCCTACTTTTTAGCCTGATAGTTATCTGTCTGGCCGGGGTATCCTTTTTCTTCTGGGCTGTGCCGGAAGTACTTGGTCAGCAATATATCAAACTCCTTGACTGTCTGCCGTTACCACAGGCGGGAGAACGGATACTTGTATTTTCCCCCCACCCGGATGATGAGACTATTGCGCTGGGCGGATATATTGCCAGTGCTTGTCAGGCTGGTGCGGAGGTAGAAATTGTACTGGTTACTGACGGCAGCAAATATACTCCTCGGGAGACCCGCTATGCGGAATTTGAACACGCCTGCCATCTTTTGGGGGTTAGCGAAGATAATCTGGTGTTTCTGGGTTTTAAAGATGGCAGTTTGAATTCATTATCACTTAACAGTCTGGCTGCTTCATTTGGGAATTTGATAAACAGTTTTCAGCCGGATATCGTGTTTTATCCCCACCACAAGGATGCCCATGCTGACCATGCGGCTGTAAGCAGAGCAGTCGGTCAGTATCTTAAAACTATTCCCGGTATACAGAGGTATGAATATCTGGTGCATTACCGGATATTATTCCCTCAGCCGCGGATTTTTAACCAGAACTTGTATCTGCTGCCGCCGCTTACACTGGTAAATGAAGACCAGAATTGGCTTCGCTTTGACCTTTCTGAAGCCCAATTGGAGCAAAAAATAGCAGCCATGAGTGCTTATGAGAGCCAGCTGAAAAACCCGTTTTTAAATCCCCTTATGCAGAGTTTTATCCGCCAGAATGAGCTGGTTTGTCTGCCAAATTGAATAGCTCGAGTGATGTTTTCGTTTAATACCAAAAATCGCATAAGGTTTTTGCGGCACGGACTGTTTATGCCCCTCGTGGCCGGGCAGATTACCGGAATAGCGTCTTTATGCGGGTGTTAGCGGTTTCCCCTCTAGATGATACTAAGGTGTCTAGAAAGGGATTGTGAGGCTTGCCTTTAGTAATGTTGAAAGCTAACATTTAGGTGTATTTTCTGCAGTAAAAAAATTATCGGGAGCGGCCGGATATATGAACGATATTTTAGATAAAAAGTGGTCTTATCGTGAACTTGGCAAAACAGGCATAGGGCTCAGCCCCATAGGTTTGGGTGGCTGGCAGTTTTCCCGCGGCAAGGGGGCGGCTATCGGTGTCTGGGGTATGCTAAACCAAACTAAAGTAAATGAGATTGTGCTTAATTCACTTACCGGCGGCATAAACTGGTTTGATACCGCCGAAGCTTATGGCATGGGGCAAAGCGAAGAGTCTCTGGCCGAAGCTTTGAAGCAGGCGGGTGTCCGGCCGGGGGAATGTTTTATAGCTACCAAATGGCAGCCTACCATGCGCTCGGCCTCTTCTTTGAAGACCCTTTTGCCCATACGTGAGGGTTTTCTAAGCCCGTATAAGGTAGATTTGTATCAGGTGCATTTCCCGGGGCTTTTTGCCTCCATTGATACCCAGATGGATAACATGGCCGCTTTGTATAAAGAAGGCCGGATACGGGCTATAGGCGTCAGCAACTTTAATGCTTCTCAGATGCGTATTGCCCAGAAACGTTTAAACAAACACGGGCTGTCACTGGCTTCAAATCAGGTCAAGTATAATCTGCTGGACCGGCAGATTGAGACAAACGGGGTGCTAGAGACCGCCCGCGAACTGGGTATCAGTCTGATTGCTTATTCTCCGCTGGGTATGGGCATTCTCTCCGGTAAATACCAGCGCAATCCGGAGTATTTGGAGCAGGTGCCTTTTATCCGCCGCAAAGCTATCCGCCGCGGGTTGGAAAAGAGTATGCCGGTTATAGCCAAGCTTTCGGAAATAGCTGTCAGATACCATGTGGATATAGCTCAGGTGGCTTTGGCATGGGTAATTTACGGGCAGGGTGACACTGTTTTCGCTTTAGCTGGGGCCAGTACTCCGGTGCAGGCACGGGAAAACCTGAAGGCTTTGGATATAAAGCTGACCACAGCCGAAATCGCCGAACTAAACAGCATATCCCATTTTTAGGGTTCTTTCGGCGGGTCTGGCTGGCAAGTGGGTGTTTGCCTCTGACAGCAGGGGCGGGCATCTATCTCAAAAACCCCTCCCTCTATCCGTAGTGCCTTGCCATTTAGCAGGGCGTCGGCTACTTTGTATCTGGCGGAGTAGAGCATCCGCTGGAAAGTGGGCCTGGAAATATTCATCTGCTGGGCAGCCTCGGTCTGTTCAAGTCCCAGCAGGTCTTTCAGCCGCAGGGCCTCAGCTTCTTCAGTGGACAGCTGGTTTTCCTCAAGCATACTCAGAGGTATGCCGGCAGGTTTGTAATAAGCTACTTTGGGTATTTCACTTATGCGGCGGCATTTATATGGTCGGGGCATGGTGTTTACCTTTCAGTTTCTTTGCCACTTGGCTTCAGAATAGCCTGTACTTTTATTTGTGTCAATATTTTTCTGCGGGTGTTATTACGTATCGTTACTAATAGACCTTATGCCTGTTTTGGATTAGACTCAAAAAAGGAGGATAAAGCAGATGACAGATACCAAGTTTATTGTGCAGCAGCTAGAGCTTTTAAAAGACCCGAATGGGCTGGTACGCCAGTCCGCCCGTCTGGCACTCGAAGATTTGGGTAAAGCAAGCGTGCCGTATCTGGTAGCAAAGCTGGATGAGAATAAGGGTGAAGCGTTGTGGGAAAGTGTTAAGGCTCTCAGCCGTATCGGGGATGCCTCTTCTGCCGGTGCTTTGGTAAAGCTTCTCTCCCACGAAGTATCTGATATACGTTGGCTGGCATCTTTGGGTCTGATAAAGATAGGTAAAGAGGGGGTAAAGCCGCTTCTGCGGGCGCTTAGTTTGTCAGATGCCCGTTCCCCTTTCCTAAGGGAAGAAGCTCACCATGTGCTTACAGGGCTGAGGGATAAGGAGCTTAAGAGCAATATTTCCGGAGTTATAAAGGCTTTGGAAAGCAACTCCCCCCGCTCTGATGCTCCGGTAGCCGCTGAGGCAGCACTTTTGAATCTGAAACTTTAGGGGCGGTTTTCCGGTAAACTAAATAGAAGAAGTTACAAGTAACTAAACTAAACTACAGCAATTTATGGCAAGTTATGGTCAAAAAATAAGCTGTATTTACTTAAAACAAATCAGTATCTCTCTATTATACCTCTGTAGCTTGACTGCGGGGGTATAATAGAGGTACAATACACTTGATATCAAGGACACGAGGAGGTATTTGTCACTCCAAAGTGAGAAAATATACTTAAATATAGTCTTGGTGACCCGTTGTAAAACGGGTTTTATCCCCGGCCCTTTCCGCTGTTTTTAATCTTCCGGTTGTTTCCTTCTCAGTTGTTTTGTGTCATTCCGGGTATTTGCTAGTCTTAGCGTAGTTTCAAACCTCTTTATTCAAGCTGTCAGCTCGTCCAGCCGTGTTTTCTTAATTCAGCTTTTGGGTTGGGGTGTATCCCGCACAAAGGAAGGATTAACATGGTTTTAACACATATTGAAGAAAAGATGCCTCAGACCTCTTTGCCGGAGCATGATTACCGCCTGATGGCCCACAAGATAAGCTCTGACTACAGTGAGGAAGAGTGGGGGAACTGGAAATGGCATGTTTCCCATACTATTAAGGACTTGGCCACCGTTGAAAAACTGCTGGGGGTAAAATTTTCAGCTGAGAAACGCCGCAGTCTGGAAGATACTATCCGCAATTTCCCCATGAGTATTACCCCGTATTACTTTTCCCTGATTGACCCTAAAAATTTTGAAAATGACCCGGTTTTTATTCAGTCTGTACCCAGTGCAGCCGAGCTTAATTTCAGCTGCCATGACAAGGAAGACCCTTTGGCTGAAGATGTGGATAGCCCCGCCCCCGGCATTACCCACCGCTATCCTGACCGGGTGCTGTTTCATGTCTCAAACCGCTGTGCCATGTACTGCCGCCACTGTACCCGCAAACGTAAAGTGGGGGATGTTGACAAGACCCTGTCCCGTGATGACCTGGTAAAGGGCTTGGAATATATTAAAAATACCCCCCAGGTGCGGGATGTGCTGTTATCCGGGGGTGACCCCCTGCTGCTTTCAGGCAGTATGCTTGAGTGGCTGCTGTCTGAGCTGAAGGCCATACCCCATGTTCAGGTAATACGCATTGGCACGCGGGTGCCGGTGGTACTGCCCCAGCGGATTACCCCCCATCTGGTAAAAATTATTAAAAAATACCACCCTGTCTGGGTAAATACCCACTTCAACCACCCCAGAGAGATTACTGCTACCTCTATCCGGGCGCTTCGCCTGCTGGCGGATGCCGGTATCCCGCTGGGTAATCAGACCGTCCTTCTGGCCAAAGTAAATGACTGCCCGCGGGTTATGAAGGCTCTGGTGCACAAGCTGGTGGAAAACAGGGTGAGGCCTTATTACCTGTATCAGTGTGACCCGGCACAGGGACTTTCCCATTTCCGCACTTCCATAGGCAAGGGGATAGAGATTATTGAAAATCTTATCGGGCACACCAGTGGTTTCGCTGTGCCTACATATGTAATAGATGCCCCCAACGGCGGCGGCAAGATACCCATTATGCCGAATTACCTGATATCCCAGTCTTCCAGCAAGGTTATATTGCGTAATTACGAAGGGATTATAACCGCCTATTACCAGCCGGAAGATTATCACCCGCCCAAGTGCGGTCAGGACTGTTCGGCCTGTAACCTTGAGCTTGATTTAAACGGTGCGGCCGAAGGGTCACTGGTGGGCATTGCCCGTTTGCTGTCTAATCACGAGGATACAGATTATTTAGTTCCCACCGAGTGTGACCGGATGAACCGCCGCAAGAGCGGCTATGACCAGATAGTCACCCTGGGTACGTCTCTGATTCAGCACGGTAAAAACAGTGACCGTATTTATCTGATGAGGCTGGCTGCCGAGGAAACGACTACCCTGCTGCCTGAAATGCAGGCACTGGCCACTGAAAACGGCTATACCAAGCTGTTTGCCAAAGTACCCGGTGATGTTAAAACCCTGTTTGAGGCAGATGGTTTCGAAACTGAAGCGGTTATCCCCTGTTTTTACGGCGGGACTAAAGCCGGTTATTTTATGGGCAAATTTATAGATGAGGGCAGGAAAACAGAGGAAAATGCCGAATTGCTGGAAGATGTGCTGAAGGTGGCCCATTTCAAAGCCGGTAAGGCACTTTCGTTTAAACTGCCTAAGGGATACACCCTTCGCAAATGCACTGCTGACGATACTGCGGCTATGGCTGAGGTGTTTTCCACTGTATTTGCCTCATATCCGTTTCCCATTTACGAACCGGAATATATCAGCCGCACCATGACCGAGAGTATAACCTATTATGGTATCTGGCACGGGCAGAAACTGGCGGCGCTGGCTTCGGCTGAGCAATATCCGCTGGAAGGCCATGTGGAACTGACAGATTTTGCCACCCTGCCGGATTACCGCCGCCGCAAGCTGGCGGGTATCTTGCTGCATACTATGGAAACCGAAATGAAACAAAAAGGTTTCGGGGTAAGCTATACGTCTGCGGTGGCAGAGTCTTACGGTATGAATATAAGCTTTGCCAGACAGGGGTATGAGTTTGCCGGCCGGCTTAAGAATAATACCCAGATAAACGGCGGCCTGAAAAGCATGAATATCTGGTACAAATGCCTGAAGAAACAGACTAAATAAGCCGGATTTTTGGGGCATTAAATATGAAAGCGGACACCCCTGAAAGGTGTCCGCTCTTTTTCTTACAGACGTGTATTATTTCAGGCGGTGGGGTCTATTACCCGTCCGGTAAAGAGGGTAGTGCCGGTAGCCATATCTACTATACAGAAGATAAAAGCCCGGTCAATAGACAGGGTAACAAGTTCGGTTGGGGCGGAAGTCAGGTTCATACTTACGGCTGTTGCCGCGGCCGCTTCAGTGCCGTCTTCGCTTACAGATATAAATGACTTGTGAAATACATCACCTATCATAAGGTTATATCCGCCGTCCATCTTGGAGAAATCTGCCTGGCTGCCAAAGGCAGTGGGCATACCCAGGGAAGACAAAGCGTCTTTAAGGGTAAACTTTGATTCAAAGCTGAACTTGGGCAGGGACAGGTTTATCTGGTTGGACTTGATAGAAGAAAGTATCTTTGCCAGCATCTGTCCGGAAAGGGCATCTTCCACTTCGGCAAATTTGCCTTCATCCGGCAGGATAATTACCATTGAGAGCCCGTTTCCGGCATAAGCCAGCTCTACAGCCTGAAAATCATCTCCGCTGTAATAGCCGTGGTTTTCAATCTGGCGCAGCATCTGCACATTTACGCTGGTACCGTTTTGCAGGTAGAAAAGGCCGCTTTGAGTATTTTCTTCATCAAAGGGTGCTGCCCAGGCGGCATTAAAGTAGATAGCATTGGTCAGCACCAGACGGGTGGTTGCATCTATGCCGTCAGCCGGGATAAGGTCTTTGATTTTGTCTTTGGTTGCGTCTGATACCCAGTCATTTATGACCTTGCGGGCTTCTTCGGAATTAGCGGCAAAGTCCAGCACACTAAGACCTGCCCCGTAATTCTGGGCCAGTGTATCCAGAAAATCTGACAGGAAGGTGTAGTCTTTCTGCCCCCAGATGGCATTTACCAGCTTGAGTTCAAAAGTGCCTTCATCTGCTTCCTTGGCCTGAGCCTCTCTTTTATTCAGTTCCTGGTCAATAAAGTTAAAAAAGGCATGCAAATCAGCATCCGGCAGCAGGTAATTAAGGGTGTTTTGCATTTCGGTTTTGGTGGCGGTATCTGCCCCGGCATAGGTCATGGCCAGAGCAATGGAAATGCTGAACGGGGAGTAAAAGAAGTTGCCTTCCACGGTGCCTTTCAGGTAGCGGTACAGTTTAAAGGCTAAATCATTATTGGCTTGGACTTGGGTGTTTAAACTTTGCTGGCTGACATTCGGACTTAAGATCCGGTCTTTGTCAGATTTCAGTTCTTCAGCCGAAACACCGCCCGCACAGGCGGTAAAGGTGAATAAACTGACTACGGCCAGCAGCGAAAGCGCAAGTTTGGTTTTCATGCTTGTAGCTCCTTGTTTTGTCTGCAAGTATTAAAACGCACAAGGGTTAAAAAGGATAGCATAGGATAAAAATGCCCGTAGACCATTCCAGCCCAAAGGTTTATAATTGTAGTTTCTTTCAGGAGGACCGATATAAATATACGCAAGGCGGAGCGCTTTTCTTCATTTTCTCATCTGGCAGGGGCGGTGGGGGGTGTGCTGGCACTGATAGTGCTGGTCATACTTAGCTGGGGGAACTGGGATATCATGGCGGTCTCAGTCATTTATGCGCTGGCTGTTATCAGCCTGTTTTCTTTCAGTACTATTTACCACGCCCTGAAAAAACAGGAAAATGAAATAAATGTCTGGCGCAAGCTTGACCATATAGCCATATTTATAATGATAGCCGGTACTTATACCCCCATGGCTTATATCTATCTGGACGGGGGCTGGCGGCTGGGTATGCTTATTGCCACCTGGGCTTTTGTGCTTATAGGTGTCTTCCAGAAGGTATTTTTCCTGAATGCGCCCCGCTGGCTCTCACCGGTAACCTATCTGGGTATGGGCTGGATGGCGGTTTTCCCTTTAAGAGAGTTCTGGCTGAATATGCCGCCTCTGGTGTTCTGGCTGATTGCTTGCGGCGGTTTGGCCTACAGCATAGGGGCGGTTATTTACGGTATTAAAAAACCAAACCCGGTGCCGGGAGTATTCGGCTTCCATGAGATATTCCATGCCCTTATACTCTTGGGCTGGGCGTTTCATCTGGCGGTGGTTATACTGGCTATCTTAGGCTAATTATCCAGTGCCTTCAGGGCATCTTCCAGTTTCTGTTTGAGGGTATCGTTCTGCTGGCAGAGCCTTAGCCATTTATCACCCAGAGTGACCAGCTGCTCCTTGCAGTTTTTATATTCCGCTGATGTATCGGCCGCTTTTTGGCCGCTGCGGTATAAATCAGGGTCGGCAAGCAGGATTTCCAGTTCCTGTTTGCGTTGTTCCAGATTTGTTATTTCAGCCTCTGTGTCGGATATTTCCTTCTTCAAAGCCCCGGTTTCTTTATAATGCTGGTTTCTTATCTGCCCTTCCAGAGTTTTGCGCTGTTTCTGGGAAAGTGTGGCCGGAACGGGGGAGGGGTGGTGAGAAATAACCGGTGCAGGGTTTTTAGACACTTCCCCTTCAAAAGGGTTGGCGGCGGCAAATTCCAGATAGGCATCATAATCGCCTTCAAAAACCCTGATTTTGCCGTTACGTACTTCAATAATCTTGTTAGCTACTTCGCGGATAAGGGTACGGTCATGGGTGATAAAACACAGAGTGCCTTTGTATGCCTGAAGGGCGTCTGCCAGTATTTCGCGGGCGGGTATGTCCAGATGATTGGTTGGTTCGTCCATTAGTACCAGATTGGCGGGCTTAAGCAGCATTTTGGCAATGGCCAAGCGGGTTTTTTCACCCCCGGACAGCACCGATATCCTCTTTTTTACATCATCCCCGCTGAAGAGAAATGCCCCCAGCATACCCCGCAGCTGCTGTTCGGGGGCATCCGGTAAAATAGTTTCCAACTCCTCTATCAGGTTATTGGCAGGGCTTAGCGACTCTACATAATACTGGGCAAAATAGGCGGTATTTACGTTTGCTCCCAAATTACGGTAACCCGAATCAAACGGCATAATCCCGGCCAGTATCTTAAGGAGGGTGGTTTTGCCGGCACCGTTAGGGCCTACCAGAGCGGCCTTGTCACCCCGGGCAAGCACCAGTTCCAGCCCCTGGTAGATAACCAGGTCACCGTAAGACTTGGTGAGGTTTCTTAGTTTTATAACATCATGCCCGCTGCGTTCTGGTTCGGGGAAATTAAAGTGTATTTTTTTGGTCTGGCGGGGGATAGCTACTGCAGACAGCTTATCCAGCTTTTTTATCCGGCTTTGCACCTGGCTGGCTTTGGTGGCTTTGTAACGGAAGCGCTCTATAAACTTGGTTTCTTTATCAATAAGTTCCTGCTGGCGGCGGGCCTGGCTTTCCAGCTGGTTCAGGCGGAGTTCACGTTCCCGCAGGTAGCTGTCATAATTACCGGAATAAAGGCGGGCTTTTTGGTCTTCCAGTGACAGTATCTTGGTAGCGATGGAGTTTAAAAATGCCCGGTCATGGCTGGTAAAGAGCACCGAGCCGCTATACTGCTTTAGGTAGCTTTCAAACCAGCGGGTGGACTCTAAGTCAAGGTGATTGGTAGGTTCGTCCAGTATGAGTATATCCGGGCTGAGGAAAAGGAGTTTGGCCAGTTCAGCCCGCATCAGCCAGCCGCCGGAAAACTCATGCAGGGGGCGGTCAAAATCTGCTGGTTTGAAACCCAGCCCGGCCAGTATCAGCTTGGCTTCCTGTTCGGCATTATAACCACCCAGAGCCTCAAATGAGTGCTGAAGCTCCCCCAGTTCGCTCAGAAGGCGGTTATTTTCAGAGTCGTCTTTTTCCTCGGCCAGTTCCCCCTGAAGCAGGGAAATTTTGTGCGAAAGGGAGCTAAGGCGGTCAGAGGCACTGGAGACAGCTTTAAGAAGGGGCTGTTTGGAGCTGGGCTTGATATCCTGTTCCAGATAACCCACCGTAGTGCCGCGGCGGAGGATAATTTTACCTTCGTCAGCTTCCAGCCTGCCGGCAATCATTTCAAAAAGGGTGGTCTTGCCGCTGCCGTTTGGCCCAAGCAGAGCCAGACGGTCTCTTGCCCCTATATTCAGGTTTACGCCGGTGTAAAGGCTGCGTACCCCGAAGGATTTGGAAAGATTTTGGATATTTAGCATCTTAGTTTTGTACAATCGCCATTATACAGTAAGAAACCCCCGCCGCCAAAGGAGGCATTTTCTGACACAAAAATAGGGGAAGGTTTTAAAGCCTCCCCCTTGGTTTTACCTGCCGAAAGGTTTCAGAAAATTTAGCCTAACTGAATGGCGTTAACCGCATCAGGTGGCAGGGTAATAGTGACCGGCTGGTTAATATTAGTAATAGTAGTAGACATAACAAGAGACATAGTCTGGGCTTCTGTGATTATATCCATGGTCATATTCATCTTTATTACAAATGAAGTATCTTTGGCAACCCAGGCAGTCATTTTTATATTTTTCAGGCTGTCAGCGGGGTTGGTTATGGCTGAAGAGTCTTCAATAGCTTGCTGTTCGTTCAGGTATTTTATAAGTTCTGCCAGATCAGGGGTGATGGTCACTTTCCAGCAGCTTACTCCGTTTATTGTTTCAGACCCGTCTATGGTAATGGTTGATTTGGAGAATAGATAGTCATTTTGCTGGGATTGGGAATCCCAAGTTTGGCTTTGCATCTGGGCATCTATCAGCATTTTATACCAGGTATTAAGCTGCATGCCGGTGTCCTGGTCACTATTGGTAATCCTGAAATACTGGAGACTGCCAATCATATAGGTCTCCAATTCCATAGTGCTTGCCAAATCCCCGGACATAATTACGCTGCTTGTTAGGTAAGCTCTCTTGTTGCCAAGGTCTTCTTTGCCATTTGCGGTCATAACTGTTTTGATATTCATACCGGAGACCTGCATAGTCATGTCAATCATGCTGGTCATATCAAAGCTGGTTATATTGGGAGAAGCTGCCAGTATGGAAGCAATCAGCTGTGAGCCGGTAGGGGTGGTGGGGGTTTCAGATGCAGGGGGATTATTGTTATTGGTGTCTGGTGAGTCAGTGTCATCAGTAGCGCTTGAACAGCCGCCCAAAGCCAGTGAGAACAGCATGAGCAGGCTGAGTAGGGTAGCCAAAAATTTGCCGGATTTCATCTGTTTCTGCCTTTCCCGTTTACCCTTATAGTAAACTGTATGACTATATAGGACATAATGATAAATGCGGGTAATAAATAAGTCAATAGATTTTTAATTTAAACCGGCTATGTAGCCTGAAGCCCAGGCCCAGCCCAGATTATAGCCGCCGCGTACCCCGTTTACGTCCAGCACCTCACCCGCCAGATACAGCCCCTTGACCAGCTTTGATTCTAGTGTTTGGATGTCTATCTCCCCGGTGTCTATGCCGCCGGCGGTAAATTCGGCCTCATTCCAGCCGTGGGTACCAGAAACCTCAAACCGCCAGTTTTTTAGTTTGGCAGCGGCTTTGGCGGGGTTGTCTTTTTCAAACAGCTGTTTAAATGCCATACAGAGCTTGTTGGGAAGTATGCCGGTCAGCATTTCCTCCGGGCTTAAGCCCGTTTTCCGGCGCTTTAAAAGCTCTGTTTCCAGCTGTTTTTGTTCCATGAATGGTATCAGGTCTATTTCAAGGGAGACATCTTTTATGTTTAAACGGTTTATGGCCAGTGAAATCTCCTGGCTTATGTCCAGTATCAGGCTGCCTGACAGGCCGTATTTGGTAAAGAGCAATTCACCGTCAACCGGGGTGCCAGCTTTGTCCCTGATACGGCTTTGAGCCTGGGCAATTATGCGCTGCCCCTGCAGCAGGTGGCAGAGGGGGTCTTTGACTACCAAGGGTACGGTACTGGGTACAGGTTTGATAATATGATGTCCCAGTGAAGCTGCCAGTTTATAGCCGCTTCCGTCCGAACCGAAAGACGGGTAGGTGCAGCCTCCCCCGGTCAGGATAAGGCTTGGCCCTGTCTGCTGTCTGCCATCTGCCGCTTGCAGGCTGAACCCGTTTTGAGTTTTGCGGATAGACAGGCAGTCAAAGCCGTACTCCACTTTTACCCCCAGACGCTGTATTTCCATTTCCAGTACTTTCAGTACCGAAGCAGCCTGGTTGGTAAATGGAAAGATGCGGCCGTCCTGTGAATAATAGTGAAGCCCCAGTTCCGAAAAGAAATTTAGTATCTCGTTCCGCCCGAAGCGGCTGAAAACGGAATTTACCAAAGGTCTGGCTTCGGGGTTATAAAAGCTGGAATCCAGCTGTTCGTTAAGCAGATTGCAGCGTCCATTGCCGCTGGCAAGTATTTTTTTGCCTAGCTGGGCAGTTTTTTCAAGGATAATTACCGGTTCACCACGGCGGGCTTTGCTGATGGCGGCTGTCATGCCGGCAGCACCCCCGCCAATAATCAGGGTTGTTTTATGGGGCATTTTTAAAGAAGCCTCTCTAATATTTGTCATCCGGGGTAGTTCAGGTTTAGCTTATTATACACCAAAGGCCGGACTTAACTTTTGGCGGAGTGAGTGATTGATTCTCAAGTATATCCGTTTGATAGGGGTGTGAGGCGGGTTCACACCGCACTAGGTAAAATGGGTAATGCTTGTGAATATATAACGGCAGAGACAGCTTATCCGACAGATATTTTCTGCCCGCAGTTCGGGCAGAATACTGCCTCTGCTGCCAATTCACTACCGCATTTGGTACAGTACCGCCCGTTTGTACTTGATAAACCTGTATGCGGGGAACAGGATTTCGCTAAAGGAGCAGGTTTTGTCGGATTTTTAGTGTAGTTTCTTATAAGCAGAAATGACCCTAAAAGCATAATCAGAGATGGAAGTCCGGTGGCAAAGAAAAACATCAAGGCTGCTTTTGACTCGTTCTCATTCAGACAGTTGATGAGGTTTTGGGCTGAAAAAACAAGCAGGGGCAATCCCCAGAACCCCAGCAATATACCCAAAATCAGCCTGACCATAATTCCAACCCTCTTAGGGTTTTTCAGGATTGCACAGTTTCTTTGTACCGCAAACCGGGCAAAACTCGGCATCTGCTGCCAGTTTCTGTCCGCACCGGGTGCAATACTGAACCCCTTTGTTTATTTCAGTTATACCCAGCGGCCGATTTCCAGCATGTTTTTTATCCAGCTTGTTAAATAATTTTATCAGCACCCATATAAGGGTTGCGGGGATCGCTATGAGCATGATAATTATTATTAATTCCATCGGTCATATCTTGGGCATGGCACTTCCTTTCTGTATAAAGAGCGGCTATACCGTATGTGGTAAATTAATTCGGTTTGTTATATAGCCGTAAAATTTGTGTATGTATCAATCTCTCAGGGGTATACCCTTGGCATCCTTCTCAAATGAACCGGTAAGTATAAGAATACCTTCAATAAAGCCCCAGATAGAGCCTATACCCAAGGTAACAATGCTGACAATGATTTGGGCTATACCTATACCCACGAAACCCAGATAGAATCTGTGTACGCCGATACTTCCCAGAAACACCCCCAGCAAACCGGCTGCAATTCGGGATTTGCGTTCAGGGTATTCCGCCGCGGTCATTTTACCGGTGTGGATTTGGTTGCCGCAGGCAGGGCAAAAGGATACGCTTTCATCTACTTGTTTGCCGCAGTTGGAACAATACATGTTTTTCGCCTTTATATTTTTATTGTAAACATTATAAACTCGGCGATATGTATTAACAAGTACACAAAAGATAATAAAACGGCAAAATATTTGGTTTGTGCCAGCAGGTATTCTGTTTGAATTTGCCCTGAAGATTCTGCTTATGCAGTTAACTGCTTTTATACCTAAGCTGTACTATACCAACCCGGGTATTATAAGTGTATATGGTATCCGGTTAAATCATTAACAAGGGCTATGGGCAAAGGATTTGGCAGGATATAACAGTGATAAAGTATAGTAATTAAAATATAGTATTAGTTATATTGACTTTGCATCTATTACAGGCCAATAATGGTAGTGGAGTCAGCAAAATTAAGGGAAGCGTTGAGCCGCTACCCATATTTGGTTCACTCGGATAGCGGGGAGCTAATAGTGAAACCGGCCCTTTAGGGGTCGGTTTTATTTTTGGGAATTTTGCGGATTCCAAAAGGAGGTGTAGTGGATGAGTGAGGTTGCAGGGAGTATCTGGACAGCAATTTAAAGGAGGGAGAGCATATTATGAGAAGAGCACTATCGATATTGCTTTCACTTTCAATTCTGGTAAGCTTGGGATTGTTTTCCTCTGTACCCGTCAGTGCGGCAATAGTGAATGTCTCTATCAGCAGCGGCACTTCAACTGAAATAGTAGGCGTATACAATAAAGCCGGAGGGGGATCGGTATACGTTGACCTAAGCACTTCACCTCTCAGTGCTGTGCTTGCTCAGGAACCTAAACCATATCCTACCGGCTATGTGACCGAACCGCCTGATATTTTGGGTTCAGTATGGGATACCGGGACCGGCCTGTATTTTCAATCTACCAATCCCGGGGCTGACTGGATATGGGAAACCCAGAGAGCTGAAGGCCCAAGCAGTTATGATGTCAGCAACCCTCTGTATGATGCCGCCGCTTATACCAATGGACGGGTAGTGGTATTTGAGCAGCACTTTACCCTTGACGGCACACCCCAGGCAGGTACTTTGCATATAGCGGCAGACAACTGCTGGGAAGTATTTATTAACGGCGTTTTTCTGGCACGCTCGTCTACTGCCAAAGTAGCTGGATGGGAGCTGACTAACCTGCATGAATCCTATGTGGCTACAACCGGGTGGCAGGCGGTAGGGCATATTGCGGTGCCGGATACCATGCTGGTAACTGGTGAAAATACCATTACAATTCTGGCGGCAAATGAATATTTCTGGTCAGACGACGGCAACAGCCCGTCTCCCGCCCTCAGACTTAGCCCATATTATCAATATAATCCGGGAGCATTAATCTTTAAACTAGATGTGGGCTATGAAGAATTTGTAGCCGACCCGGGTATCCATGTAGAGAAAGCGGGTTTACCCGTTTCCGCTACTGAAAACACAACCATAGATTATACCTATACTGTTACCAATACCGGCAATGTGCCGCTTTCATCTGTGGCTGTAGTTGATAATCTGGTCTCTCCTGTTACCTACCAGAGCGGTGATGAAAATATTGATGGCCTGCTGGACTTGACTGAGATATGGATATTTACCGGCAGCTATCTGGTACCATGGTTTACTGCCGGGCCGGTAGATAATACCGCAACGGCTGAGGGATATTGGGATACCACTAAAGTTACTGACGAAGATATCTTTAGTGTTCCTATACTGCATACGCCGAATATAGAGGTGGATAAGACCGGACCGGCTAATGCAGGTTATTTTGAGCAACTGGATGCCGATTATACCTATACCCTGACAAATATCGGCAACTGTTCGCTGGATGTTGATCTGACCGATGACCAAATTGCTGGGTTGTTATTTACCGGCGGTGATACTAACGGCAACGGGTATCTGGAACCGGGTGAAATATGGACATTCATCGGTTCTGACCTGATTGTTTGTGAAGGTATTACGGAATTATTCTTTACCAATATAGCTACTGCAATCGGTACTGATGCCACTGGTGCAACTGACAGGGATACCGATGATTGGACGGTGACTATTTTCCAGTGGCAGCCGCGTACTATCGGCTATTGGGGAAACTGGGATAACCACTGGTCAATCGGCTGTATTACGGATATTGTTAACCGAGTAAACGCGGATTCCGCCTATTTCAGCACCTTAACCGCAGAGCAGATAAATATCCTGTTATTGTCAGCTGACCAAAAAGGTAAAATGACTCAAGATAAGGCTCGCATTTTGGTGCAAAAGCAGCTTTTGGCTGCCTGGCTGAGTGTTGAGTCATACATAGGTGCTACCGATGGTGATTCAGAAACCTGCGGTACACTTGATGCGGCTATGAGGCCGGGTGCAACAGTGTATCTGAGTAAATTTGCCGGTGCGGAGGCCCTTTTTGGGGCATCCAGTCTTACTGTAGCACAGGTACTGGCGGCAGTAGATGCTGGAATGAGCACCTGGACTCAGAATGAGCTGCTCATTGCCAAGGATGTACTGGATATGATGAACAATGCCGAGAATAACGGCTACTTCATGTTCATGGCACCCTGACGTAAATTTGGTGGTCTGATAAAACAAAATACAGGGCAGCAATTGCGTAGTTACTGCCCTGTATTCATTACACTTGCGGTTTTCTTAACGGGTATGCCACATCTAGATTAAACCATATTGATACCTTTGGTGGAGCTGAGGGGATTCGAACCCCTGACCTCCTCCTTGCAAAGGAGGCGCTCTCCCGACTAAGCTACAGCCCCACGGAGCACCATTATACCAAGTTTAAGTGAAAGTGTTAAATCGGCGGGGAATAGTTGTATTTTTGAAGCAGCAGATGTTTTAAATGGGGTATGGCATCAGTTGCTCCCAGTTCTCCGCGGAGGACGATTTCCGGCGCTTTCAGAAAATCACCCGGTCCTATTCCGGAAAGGTCAGGTTCAATAGCAATATCGGCTGCCTGAAGATTTTCCTGAGCCATATGTATTGACATGATGTTAACTATCTGGAAGGCTGTATCAAAGATGGATGGTTCGGAATCTTTGTTCGGTTTTATATAATCATGGTGGTAAATAGCATTTACCGCAATTACAAAATCCGCTCCCATGTTTCGTACCACCCGAGCCGGAATAGGGGTGATAATACCTCCATCTACCAGAAAACGGTTTTTGTTTTTTACTGGGCGGAATATTATAGGCAAAGACATGCTGGCAATTACCCCGTCAATGACAGGCCCTTCATTAAAGAGTACTTCTTGTCCGGTTTTAACGTCTGCAGCCACGCAGGCAAAGGGCTTCTTAAGTTCAGAAAAGGTGACGTCTCCGATAAGCTCTTTGAGATAGCTTTTTATCTTTCGGGATGATAAAAAGCCGGCTCTGGGCGCTGCCAGGTCAAAAAGAGGCATAAGTTGTTTCCAGCTCAGGTTACTTACGATTTCTTTCATTTCCTGCGGCTTGTGACCGCTGGCATATAATGCACCTATAATAGCACCCATGCTGGTTCCTGTGACTAAATCCAGCGGGACGCCTTCTTTTTCAAGTACTTCAAGCACACCGATATGAATAATACCTCTGGCGGCACCTCCGCCCAGAGCAATGCCGATTTTAGGCAGTTTGGATTTGGGCATGAATAACCTCCTCAGATTGGGGGGTATAACGCTCAGGGTTTTCTTCCCATTCCTGTCTTAGCAGGGACATAAACCAGACATCTATCCATGTCCCCCTGACCAGTATATCTCTCCGCAATGTTCCGTCAAGCTGGAAGCCGTTTTTCTCCAGAGTGCGGCGTGATGGTTCGTTCCCCTTAAAAATACCGCCGAAAACACGCTCTGCGTTAAGATGCTTAAAAGCAAAATGGATACTTAAACGTACGGCTTCGGTCATATAACCTTTGGTCCAATATTTGCGTCCCAGCCAGTATCCGATAAGCGCCTGCTCTTTATAGCCGATAAGTCTGAAAGCCAGACTGCCTATCAGGCCGGGTTTATCCACTCTTTCAATGGCAAAAGAGTAGCGGCGTCCTGTTTCAAAATCAGATGTTTCCTCCTGGTATGCCAGGCGGAGTTCATTTATGGTTTTGGGGCCGTCCCACACCAGATATCGGATTATTTCAGGGTCTTTTATCAGGTTGAACGCGGTGTAAGCATCGGCGGCTTGAATTATCCGCAGTCTGAGGCTCTGGCTTTCTAAAATCGCTTGTTTGAACCCTTGTCCGGTTGTGGCCTCAAATATATTCGGCATATATCTAGAAAAGTTCCTCTATCTCTTCGGTGCTGACTTTTTTACGGCTGACTTCGTTGTAAATAGACTGGTCATACTCACGGGGGACAAAGGCTACCGGCATGGGTACGGCCGCACCGAATATAATTGCCTGCTGGCGTGAAGCCAGTTTGGCCAGTACGCCTTTGAGTTCGTTTTTGCCGGAGATTCCTGAGAGTACGGCGTCTATATCTTTTTCATTGTCCAGCAGGGCGGTTATTTTAGTGCCCAGCTGAGACATAACCTCTGTATCTATGCCCGAAGGGCGTTGGTCTATAATAAGCAGGGTGACATTGTACTTGCGCATTTCACGGGCGATAGTGCCGAAGATGGTGCGGGAAGCAACTTCCGGGTTCAAAAATTTGTGGGCTTCCTCTATGGTGATAACCAGCGGGGTGGGTTTGGCGGCGTCTTCGGCCATGGCCTGTTCCATGCGGTCACGGTAGCTGGTATATATGCGGCGGGTGAGCAGATTGGCCACCAGTATGTAGGCGGTGATATCTGTATACCGCCCGAATTCCAGTACTACATTTATATTCCGGTTTAAGTACTCAAGCACCCGGTCTACCGCTTTGACCGGGGCGTTTTCCACGATAAAGGGCAGTCGGGTAAGAGTGTTTAAGCCCCGTTTCAGGTTTTGGAAGGTGCTTTCATGGATACTTAAACTGTCCAGCAGTTTTTTATCATCTTCTTCATCACCGATATTATTGGCTTCTTTTATCCAGTTCTTCTTGAAGTGTTTGCGCAACTGGTAAACGGCTTCTACTGCCTGTTCGGTCAGGTTCAGGGTTTGGCGGAGCAGGCTGATATCTTCCGGTTCTATTTCGTCATAGCCTATCTTTACCTCAAAGTCCACGCTGACTTTGCGTTTGCGGGAGCTTTCCCCGTCCAAAGTAAATACGGCTACCCTGTCCGGAAAGAGCTGTTTTAAGGCTTTGACTTTGTGTTTTTTCTCACTGGTTCCTTCCCAGCCGTATTCGGAGTGCATATCAAACACCAAATTTACGCAAGACCCTTTCTGGAGCATACCCACCAGCAGGGTGCGGGTGAGGAAGGTTTTGCCGGTGCCGCTTTTACCGAAGATGCCGTTTGAACGTTTGACCAGTTCGGGCAGGTTCAGGCAGAGGCGGGTTTCCATATCCAGCGGGTTGCCCACGTAAAAATGGGAGGCATCTTCCTTGCCAAAGACCATTTCTATATCTTCGTTGGAGGCAATATCTACCGGGGCATAGTGGCTGGGTATGGTCTTGACCGGTTGAGGGCCGTCCAGAAGGCTTTTTTCGTCATTTCCCAGTACCAGATAGGGTATCACCTTGAGGTCTCCGTAAGCGGCTGTACCGCTGAGTATTTCAGCCAGAAATTTTTCGTCTGCGGCCGGGGGTGTAAGAGTAAGACGCTGGTCAGTTACTCCCAGAGAAACATCGGTTATCATACCCAGAAAACGTTTGGTTTTGCCCTGTACAGTTACATAACGGCCAACCGCCATGTCTTCCACCAGAGCTTCGCCATCCAGGCGGACATCTATTCCGCCGGAGAGTGAACCCCCTATTACAATACCCAGTTTGTTTTCGCTTGTCATAGCTGTATCCTCTCCAGGATTACTTTAAGCCGCTGGTATTGGCCGGGCAGAATTCTGGCCAGCTCTTTGCCTGCTTTTACTAAAAAGGCCTGTTTGTCAGGTGCGGCGGCGGCAAGCTGACGCAGGCAGGCGGCGGTGACTTCGTCTGCCGGTACGGGCAGTTCGGAGTTTACCAGTATGTTTAAAAAGCCGAACGAACGGCTGAATTCGGCGGTTTCTTGGGGGGTGCAAGTTTCGGCAAAACTGTGGATATGGGCAGGGCGGGGCGGCAGGCAGTGGCAGATTTGTCCCTGTCCCCGGTAACCCAGTATCAGGCAGGAAAATTCACTCCGTAGGAGTTTGCTTAGCTGGGGGCTTTGGGCATATATATCTTCTTCGTTTGCGGCGTCCTGTCCGCGGGCAATGGGCTTCCTGCCCGGCTCTATGGATGAGGTGGTGGCATGATAGACGGCGGCATAAATGGTATTTTCGCCTTCGCCGGTTTTTACCAGCGCCCCCAGAGCAGGTGTGTTATATAGCTGGTAAGACTGGGCGGTAAAGTCAGTGGTGCTGGTATCTATAACCTCGCCGATACGGTTTGTATTTAGGTTTTCCAATTTTTTACCCCCTGCGGTTAATGGTGTATTTAAATCTGTTAAACAGACTGGCGGTGTTAGTTTACATAAACTATACCCAGCGGGTTTTCTTGCTAAGGCTTTTGGCGGAACTGCTGGGGTTTATCTTGCTTGCGGTCAGCATTTCTTCTACCAGCTGGTTGAAAATACGCCTGTCCTGACCGCTGACTACTGCCTGTTCGTGGGCTTCGGAAAGGGAGACGGGATAGCCATGCCCCAAGCGGCATTGTTCCAGTATCAGGCAGTGGCTTAAGCTTAACAGCTCTTCAGAGCGGGCAGTCCAGCCGGGCAGTTCCACCCGGGCTATTTCTTCAATGGTTTTCAAGTAGTAAAAATAGACCCTGTGTTCCCCGTAATATTTTTCCAGTATGGAAGATGAGCTGGCAAACAGGGCAGAACGTTCACCCGGTTTCAGTATGCGCTCAAACAGCATGCTGTCCGTGATGCCTGAGAGTATGTCACAAGGGCGTTTGCCGTTTGGCAGCTGGTCACACCGGCTGGTGCAGTCTGCCGGTTCGTACGGGCAGTAAAGCAGGCGGAGGGTATTGACTACGTCTGTGCTTCCGGGGTAGCTGATATAGCTGGCTAAAGCCACCTGTCTGTCTTTGGTGTTCAGGTTTTGTATTTTGCCCAGATATTTCAGGTAACCGTTTACCAGCAGGTCTTCAACCACGTATTCGGGAAACTCTTTGGAAAGGAGTGACCAGAGTATCAAAGTGCCGTCTGCCAAAGCCAAAGTGGGCAGATTGGGGGAGGCGGCATCTGCCATTTCAGACAGATGGCGGGTTTCTTCTACGCTTCTTTTTATTCCCAGCAGAGTGCCTTCCACGGCTACTTCTTTGCTGCCGCAGGAAATTACCATATCTTCGGGGCGGGCATACAGAGCGGGCAGGCTTTCCAGAGCGGCAGACGGGGATTGGCCGTATTCCAGCAGCACCCTGCCGATATTTATCAGGTAACAGCGGCTAAGCTGGTGGCGGTCTACGTCTATTTGTGAGCCGTCTGTGGCCAGTATGCGGTAACTTTGGGGCAAGGCAGGCGGCGGGTGGGTGGCATCCGGTATTTCTTCCGGGTGTGCCAAAAGAAAAGTGGTCTTGCTGCGTTCGGCCTTATCCAGCAAATGCTGGTATTCAGCCGGAGTGCGTTTCATGCCGTTCAGACCGGCCTCAAGGTGTTTTTGGTGTTCCAGGTCACGGCCTTTTAAGTCTGAGACCATGCTCTGTATCTGAAGGGCGGTTTTGTCCAAGTTTAAAGACAATACCGTTTGTCTCCTTGTTTCTGCATTTGCTTCAGTATAAAACAAGATATGTATTCCCACAAGCAACAAATGGCATTTATGCCGGGGTGCGTCCGGGTTTTTGCCCCTAACGGGAGAAGTGTTATAATGGATTTTATGTTAGCCACTCTGCTTAGTGTTACGGTTATATCTTTTTCAGGTGTGCTGATGCCCGGCCCCATGTTTGCTCTGACTCTTTCACGGAGTTACCATACCCCTTGGGCAGGTGCCCAGATTGTGCTGGGGCATGTGCTGGTGGAACTGCCTATTATTCTGCTTATTTATTTCGGTTTTGCCGGTTTTTTTGAGCTTGTCTGGGTGCAGATACTGCTCAGTCTGGCAGGCGGAATTATGATTATTTACATGGGGCTGGGTATGATAAAAGCCCGCCGTGAAGCCGCTCAGGATAAGGCTAATTTTAAATATAATACAGTGGTGTCAGGTGCGGCCATGAGCGCCCTGAACCCGTTTTTTCTGGTCTGGTGGGCAACTGTAGGGGCGATGCTGGTTATGAAGGTATCGGACTACGGGCTTGGGGGGCTGGGAGCTTTGGCGGCTACCCACTGGCTGGTGGATTTAGCCTGGCTTTGCCTGGTTTCGTTTATTGTGTACCGCACCCACCGCCTGTGGGGGAGCAGGGTGCGGGAGATAGTTTTTACAGGCTGCGGGTTGTTGCTTGCGGCTTTCGGAGTTTATTTCATTGTTTCCGGGCTGAAGCTGTGGCTTTAGCAGTATCTTAATACGGAGAAGGTATTTTAATGGCAGTGGGGCTGGTTTATAACCATATATATTTGAACCACGAAACGGGTACCCATGTGGAAAACCCTGACCGCCTGCTGGCGATTATGGAATACATAAATACGCATGGGCTGAAAGACCGTCTGGTACATGTTGAGCCGAAACGGGTGGGTTTGGGTGAACTGGAGGGTTTTCATACCCGCAAGTATATCAGCCGGGTGGAGGAAGTGGGTTTCAGCGGCGGCGGCTGGCTGGACCAGGATACGGTGATTTCGGTGGATAGCTACGAAACAGCCCTGTACGCGGTGGGCGGGGTGCTTGAGGGGGTGGATAAGGTGCTTTCAGGTGAACTGGAGAGTGTCTTTGTGCTGTGCCGCCCGCCTGGTCATCATGCCTTGCCAGAGGCTTCCATGGGTTTCTGTGTTTTTAATAATGTGGCTTTGGGAGCTTTACATGCTCTGAATAAACATAAACTCAAGCGGGTGGCTGTGGTGGATTTTGATGTTCACCATGGCAATGGCATTCAGCATGTCTGCCTGAATGACCCGCGGGTGACCTATATTTCCACCCACCAGATTCACCATTTCCCCTTTACGGGGGACAGCCGTGAAGACGGCCCTTTCCAGAATATTTTAAATATCCCCCTGCCTGCCGGCTGCGGGGACAGCCATTACCAGAAAGTATTTGACCAGCTGATTTGCCCGTACCTTCAGAAAATATCACCTGAGCTGATACTGGTATGTGCCGGTTATGATGCCCATTTTGCTGATGATATGGGTGAGATGTGCCTTTCACAGCAGGGTTTTGCCGGTATAACCCGTGCCCTGAAAAAGACGGCAGATGAGGTCTGCGGGGGAAAAATGGTCTTCAGTCTGGAGGGCGGCTACCATTATCTGGGTCTGGCAGAAGGAGTGGGGGCTACCCTCTCAGTCTTGTTAAATGAAGCCATACCTCCTCCAAATACCAAAGCCCCCGAAGGGGCTGCGGATAAGCCTGATATCAGTGGGCTGATTCTGGAGTTACGGAGTATTTGCGGGATTAGCTAAATCTGACGGACGTTTCTTACAGCTCATCTGGCATTCCGGGCAGTTTTCCTCGGTGCATGGTTCTACGTGTATAGTTACGTAGTCTATTTTTAGTTTATCTTTCAGGTCTTTTTCCAAATGGTCACATATGGCGTGAGATTTTTCCACCGAAAGCGTTTTGGGCATAACCAGATGCAGGTCTACATAACGGTAACTGCCGGCTTTGCGGGTACGCAGGTTATGAAACTCTACCAGCTTTGAGGTATGTTCATTTATCAGTGAGGTGATAGCATCTAACTCTTCTTTAGGCAGGCGGGCATCCACCAGTGCTCCGAAAGATTTGTTGAGGATATCCCAGGCGGCTTTGATGATGAGCAGTGCCACCAGCAAGGCTACGATGGGGTCAAGTATGCTCCAACCGGTCAGTTTTACCAGTATAAGACCCAGAAGTACTCCGGCTGAGGTGATTACGTCGGTGGTAAGGTGGGCGGCATCTGCCTCCAGAGCAACTGAATCAGTCTCGTGGGCTATCTTTTTCAGATAGCGCGAAACCAGAGTGTTGGCAATTACGGATATTCCCATGATTACCACACCCCATTCCAGCATTTCCGGGGCAGAGCCTTCTATAAGTCTGTTTACTGCTTCGTAAATAATCCATATAGCGGCTATAAAGATAAGCACGGCCTCTACTGTGCCGCTTACATTTTCCCATTTGCCATGTCCATAAGGATGGTTAATATCTGCCGGCTTGTCAGAGGCCCTGACCCCAAAAAAAGCAATAACTGCGGCTACCAGGTCAAGAGTACTGTGAATAGCCTCTGCCAAAATGCTCACGGAGCCGGTAATAAAACCGACCACTGTCTTCATAACTATAAGCGTTGAGTTGGAAGCTATCGAAAATGAAGCCGCTCTGGTTTTTCTAGTAGCCATTATCTTTCCTTGCATCGTTCAGTTAAGCTTTTTAAAGGGTTTTAATAATTTGCCCCAGTCACCGTTTTCCCAGGTAACCAGCAGGGAAGGGGCGACAAAAAGAGAATCATAAGTACCGGCAATAAGGCCGATAAGCATTACGATACTAAGGTTCTGGATGGATGCACCTAGGAAAAGCATAAGGGCTACCACGGTAATAATGACTGTAAAGCTGGAATTGATGGAACGGACTATAGTTTCCATAATACTCTGGTTTACTATCACCTCAAAGCTGGGGTGAATGCCTTTGAGCTGGTTTTCCCGTATGCGGTCAAAGACTACCACAGTGTTGTTGATACTGTAACCGATAACGGCCATAATGCCGATAACAAACATAAGGTTTATTTCCCAGCCGAATATACCGGCCAGTAGGGCGAAAATGCCCAGCACCACCAGTGCGTCATGGAAAAGGGCGATGACTGCGCAGGTGCCGTAATGGAAGGGTTTGGGCATACGGCGGAAGGCCCAGGTGACATACAGCAGAATGCCTACCAGCGCCGCCCCGACAGCTATCAGGGCCATTTGGGTGGTTTGTTTGGCAATCAGGGGGTCTACATTTTCAAAACCGCGTTCGGTCAGGTTGCCGAATGTTTCCTCTAATGAAGTTTCCAAGGAGACTTTCTGGCTGACATCAAGTTCGGTGGTGCGGATAAGATAGTCTCCGTCACCGGTTATCTGAACAATAGCTTCACTATGTCCCAGACTTCTAAGCTCCTGAGTTAGTTCATCAATACTGATGGTCTGGTCAAATTTGACGGTCAGTATTGATCCGCTGGAAAAGTCTATGCCGGGTTTCAGCCCGAATATCAGCAGCGAGGCCAAACCGGCCAATATTATCAGGGCAGATATAAATATAAACAGGGGTCTGTGCTGTATTATTTTATTCATTTTTGCCTCTTGTCTGGGTTGTGAATAGAGCAAGCTTTTTGCCTGTTTTAGTACCTACAAAAAGCCTGAGCAATGTGCGGGTAACAAAAATGGCGGTGAACATGCTGACGGCTACACCTAAAAACAGGGTTACGGCGAAGCCTTTAACCGGTGCACCGGCTGCAATAGTACCGCCCACCCAGAACAGAATGCCGCAGGCAATAAAGGTGGTAACGTTGGAGTCCCAGATGGCAGACCAGGCACGGGAGAATCCGGCTTCTACCGCCGCCCCCAGTGTCTTGCCAGTCAGCAGCTCCTCTTTCAAACGGGCAAATATAAGGATATTGGCATCTACCGCCATACCTGCCGATACTATGAAACCGCCGATACCCGCCAAAGTAAGAGTAACAGGTACCAGCTTGAAGAGAGCTAGTACGATAACTCCGTAGAAAACCAGAGCGATACTGGCAAGAAGACCGGGCAAACGGTAAAAAGCTATCATAAATATCATAACCAGAATTATGCCTACCAGGCCGGCTTTTACTGCCAGGTCCACAAAGTTTTGACCTAAGGTAGGTGAAACGGTTTGCTCGTATATCGGTTCAAGTGGTACTGGCAGACGGCCTGCGTTCAGCTGGTTGGAAAGCATTTCTGCTTCGTTGTAGCTTAAGCCTTCTATAACGCCGCTGGTTTCAATAACGTTGTTAATAACAGGTGCAATCGGTATTCCGTTATCACCGGAAAGGGCTTCGTCACCTTCAAAAATACCCAACTGCTGGTTCAGGAGACGGGTGGTAATTTCTTTGGATAACTGGGCGCCGATGTCATCCCATTCAAATACCAGCAGTATATTGCCGTACTGGTCACGGTTTACATAAGTGCTGTCTTTAAAGTAGGCACTGGTCAGGGCGTACTCAACTCCGTCAATAGTGGCGGTGGCCGGTTTCCATTTGCCCAGACTGTTTTCCCATTTATAGTCTTCACCGTCAGCCGCCAGTTCGCCAAATTCCAGCAGGGCGGTACGGCCGATACGGGCTTTTTGTTCGTCTGTAATATCCAGCCCCGGCAGTTCAACCACTATACGGTCATCTCCCTGGCGCTGGATTGATGCTTCGGTTACACCTAATGGATTTATGCGGTTGGAGATAACTTCAACCACTCCGTCCATTACCCCATCAATATTGCTTTCGTCTACGTTGGACAGGTCAGCCTGATATACCATGTGCAGGCCTCCCTTTAAGTCCAGACCGAACAGGATTCCCTTGCCCAGAAGTGCGCCCTTGTCTGTCGGCAGCACTATAGTGAAGGCAAGGATCATGGCGGCCAGTATGGCCAAAAACACGAGCCCGTTTTTCCTTCGCATAATTCTCCCCAAGCTAATTTAGATTATTTTCAGGCTTGCTCCCAAGCCTTTGGCTGATAAATTTAAAGGCCTCCTGGCGGTTTTTTATTTCACCGGCCGCCTGGGCCTCGGCAATTTCACCAAGCAGGGTTCTTATCCGGGGGCCTGGCCTGAGCGAAAAATGTTCTATCAGGTCGGTACCGGTTACCAGACGTTTCGGAGTAAGTCTGGTCTGCTGTTTTTTCTGCTCTGATAAAATGTGCGCTACTATATTAACATGTTCTTGCCAATTTGCCACCATCAAATTCGGCCCGTCTGTTGCCAAATGGTCTGCCAGACTCAGGTAAAGGGTGGCGGCGGCAGCTTCCGAAAGGTCACGGAAATAGCGGTAAACAGCTTTTGGAGAAGGCAGCTGGCCATCAGGATTCATTTGCACCGGGCGCAGGTGGTAGCAGACCATTTTTTCTACTAGTAAAATTTCCTTTTTTGAAAAACGCAGGCGGGTGAGTATTTGACTGCTTAAGCGGCTGCCTTCCAGCGGGTGTCCGGTAAAACGTATCCGCCCGTCCGGGTCGGTGCTGTGTGTCTGGGGTTTGGCGATATCGTGCAGCAGGGCGGCCAGTTTGGTTAAGGTGCGGATACTGGAAGTGCCGCTTATTTTCCCGGCAAAATATTTTTCGAAGCCGCTTTCACGGTAGATTTCGGTGATGATTTCAGGGTTCTGGTAAGGCCAGACAGACCTGCCCAGTATGGCATCAAGTGCATAAATGGTTTTTATGGAGTGTTCCAGCACATCCCAGGTGTGTTCATAGGGCTGAGGGTGGCGGTAGCAGGGAGTAAGCTCTGGAAATATGTTTAGCAGCAGCCCCAGCTCAAGGCACTTTTCCCAGATGCCCGGCTGGCTGGTTTCAAGGAGTTTCAGCAGTTCTTCCCGAACCCTTTCGCCGGCAACGGTTGATATAAGGGCGGCGTGGGCGGCGATAAGGCTTTGGGTTTGCCCGTCAAGTGCAAAGCCAAGTTCGGCTGATAAGCGGATAGCCCTTAGCAGCCTAATAGGGTCAGCACTGAATATATCTGCTGAGGTTACCCGTATAACCCGGTTTTCAATATCCGGCAGCCCCTGCGTGGGGTCAATTATGGCCTGTACCGGCAGGCTGCCCTGATGTACAGCAGACAAGGGTGCGGCCATGGCGTTAAGTTTGAAATCACGCCGGGTGAGGTTGGCAGTGATATCTGCTGTGCCGGAGATATCCAGCTGAAAAGCGGGCAGGATTACTCTAAAGACGTCATTTTCGGCATCCAGCACCACCTGAGTGGCTTTGAAATAACCGGAGATTTTGGCAGAAGCGGCTTGTCCGCTGCCAGTGATGCACAGGTCAATATCGGCAGTGGGTTTTTTAAGTACCAGATTACGCAAAAAACCGCCTACCAGATAGACTTCGCTAGCTTCTTCTGAAAATAAACGGCGGAGGTCTTCAAGCAGGGCGGCGGTTTTTTTATCAATACGGAGCAGCAGGTTTTTATTCGTCACGGCCTTCACCCAAAAATCTACTAAACTATACTCCGAACGTATCTTCAATATCAAGAAAATTACGTTTGGATAGCTTCGGGTTACAAACGTTCAGAACACACCTATATTCCTGCTGCCAGACAAGGCGGCATCTGAAGGTAAGTAATATTTACTTGCTAGGTCATGGATTTGGATATGCTTTTCAGCATGGCCAGAATAGCAATAACCGCTCTTTGCAGCTCAATGGGCTCTTGTGCCAGCACTTTAGCTACATAAGGGTCAAGTTGTCTGGGGGTAGAGGTATATTCCGCTTCTATCTCCGAGATGCTGTCCTTCTGGGGGGTAAGATATCCGGCCAGAGTGAATAATTCATCTTCTTCAAAACCCAAGGGATGAGCAATTCTTTTGAGTATTCTGGCAGACGGAAATCGTTCGCCGCGCTCAATACGCCCCAGGTGGGAAGGAGAGACGTTGGTCTTGGCGGCCAATTCTTGCAGGGTAAGCGGTATTTTTACCCTTTGCTGACGGATTATCTCTCCAAGGTCTGCCCAGCCATTTGATGATGTGGCTTTACTCATGATCTTCCTGCCTTAGATATAATTCGGGTAAGGACTGAATATGATAAAGATACAATAGTATTATACGATAACGCTAACTCATATGCCAGATGTCAATTTATGAGCTTTGTACAATGTATACCACCCAAAAGCAAGTGTCAAAATATGTGTTATTGGGAAGCTTGAATTATACAAATGGAATATAGATTAGTATTATATTTCAGGTCTATTCTGAATAAAAATAGTGCTTTGTATTATGACTATAGTACTTAAATGGTTTAGCACAAGCCATATGGGTCAAGGTCAATACTCCAGCCCTGTCCAAAACTGATATTCCGAAGGAAATCTGCCGGGTTTGGTGAGCGCAGTATTAGTTGGTACCTATAGCGTCCCCGCAGACGTTGGATGAAAGCGGGAGCCGGCCCTAAAATTTCCAGACTGCCTGAACCGCCTGCATCAGCTTTTTCCCGGAGGGTTTCAGCCATAACTTCAGCCTGTTGCCGGCAAAAGTCATGGTTTAAATGGCTGAAAACAATGCAGGCTAATTTCCGGAAAGGAGGGTTATTCAGTTCCCGGCGGTAGGTTATCTCCTTGGCATAAAAACCCTGATAATCATGGCAAACTGCTGCCTGAATGGCGTAGTTTTCGGGCGTATAGGTCTGGATAATCACTTTCCCTCCTGATATACCCCGGCCTGCCCGTCCGGCTACCTGTGCCAGCAGCTGGAACGTGCGTTCGCCTGCCCTGAAATCAGGCAAGTTCAGGCTGATATCCGCGTTTATTACTCCTACCAGAGTAACTGCAGGCAGGTCAAGCCCTTTGGCTACCATCTGGGTGCCGATAAGTATATCTGCCTGATGGCGGCTGAACGTATCCATTATCTGCTGGTGTTTATTTTTGCCTCTGGTTACGTCACTATCCCAACGCAGCAGTCTTGCCTGTGGAAAAGCCAGTCTTGTTTCTTCCTCCAGTTTCTGGGTGCCTATACCAAGGTATTTAATCCTGCGGCTGCTGCATTTTGGGCAGGTAAGAGGGTTGGAGTATTGCCTGCCGCACTGATGACAGACCAGATTTTCCTGGTCTGGGTGATATGTGAGCGGAGCATCACAGCTTTTGCACATGGCTACATAACCGCAATCACGGCACTGGATAAAACTGGCACCGCCCCGGCGGTTTATGAATAAAATGGCCTGCTCATGGTTTGCCAGTACTTTTTCAATGGAGGCGTGCAGGTTGCGGGAAAAAATGCTGCGGTTGCCCTCGGAGAGTTCGGTGCGCATATCTACCAGCTCGGTTTTTGGCAGGGAAGCGCCTCTATAGGGGGTCAGGCGTTCGGGCAGTTCCAGAAGCTGGTAAATGCCGTGTTTGGCTTTGAAATAGCTGTCAATATCCGGAGTGGCACTGCCAAGTACCACTACAGCACCGTACTCTTCAGCCATTTTATTAGCAACGGTGCGGGTATGATAACGTGGCTGCGGGTCCTGCTGTTTATATGTCCATTCATGCTCTTCGTCTATGATGATAATGCCGGGTTTGTCCAGAGGGGCAAAAAGGGCGCTTCTGGGGCCGATTACGATATCTGCCTGACCGTTTTTTATCCTTTGCCATTCGTCAAACTGTTCACCCGGACTGAGGCGGCTGTGCAGCACGGCTATTTTGCCGGGGAAACGCCCTGCAAAACGGGCAATAGTTTGGGGGGTAAGGGATATTTCGGGTACCAGTACAATACCCTTTCTGCCCAGACGCAGGGTTTCAGCCAGTGACTGCAGATATATTTCGGTTTTACCGCTGCCGGTTATGCCATGAAGTAAAAATGTTCGGGGATTCGGGTCATTTTCAGGCAGGGTATTCAGGGAATGGGTGATGGCCTGCAAACACTTTGCCTGAGGAGGGCTTAGCTCAAGGTGAAGCATGGGGGTTATTTGACTGTAATCTATGGGCTGGCGGAATACCTGATGTTCTTCGGTACTTACCAGCCCCTTTTGTTCAAGAGCCTTTAAGACGGCCGAATTATTTTTAAAGAGCAGGTTCAGCTGGCTCTTGGCAATGCCTAGCGGATTTTTCCGCAGGCACTCAAAAATATCTGTCTGGCGGGGGGATAACTTAGGGAGATTCTGGTTTTTAATAAATGCCAATGCCTGCCCGCTCAGGCGGAAGTGTTTTTCAAATTTGGTTTGTACCCTTGCAGGGCTTATCCGGTAGGTGCGTTTTACCAGCCCCTGATTTATAAGTTTGATTAGGGCGTTTTGGGTGGTTTTCTTGCCGAATATTTTTTCCAGTTCACTCTGGGGAGTAACATCTCCGGCTTTTAGCCGGTCAAATATTTTTTGCATATTTGGGCTTAGGGTTTCAGACGGGTTTTTTGTTGTAGCTGGCGGGGTGGTCTCCAGGCTGATATAGGCAAGGCTTTGGCGTTCAAAAGACGGCGGCAGCATGAGAGCTACTGCTTCGTAAATACTGCATAAATAGTTTTGGCTTATCCACTTGGCTAACTTCAGCTGGTGAAAAGAAAGAAGCGGCGTATCAGAGATAACGCCGCAGATTTCACGTGTTTGCCCGAATGCCGGCTGGTCAGTTATTTCAAGGACTATGCCCTGAACTATTTTAGGTCCGAAAGGAGCCCAGACCGCCTGGCCGGGTTTTATTTCTAACCCCAATGGTATGGAGTAGGAAAAACTGCCCGGTCTAAGTACCGGAGTGTTTACGGCCAGTTCGGCAAAAGCCAATCCATATACCCCCTAAGAGAGCTTAAGAGGGTGTTTGTTTAACTTCTTTGATGCGGGCAGCTTTCCCGGAAAGCTTGCGCAGGTAGAACAGGCGGGCACGGCGTACTTTACCCTTCTTCATAATCTCAACCTTGGTAACGTTGGGTGAGAGGAAGGGGAAGGTGCGTTCAACACCTACGCCGTAGCTTATGCGTCGAACGGTGAAATTGCCGCCGTCAGCGGCCTGTTTTATTTTAAGGACTACACCCTGAAACATCTGAATACGTTCTTTGTCGCCTTCTTTAATGCGGGCGTGTACTTTTATGGTATCACCGGGGCCGAAACTCGGCAGAACTTTTCCCTCTGCGGTATTTTCTACAGCAACTGTTTCTTCAGCTGCGGTTTCTTCTTCATTGGTTTCAGGGGTTTCCTGATTATTCATAGTCTCTTCCATGGCGGTAAAAACTCCTTTAAATATCAACGGAATATTAAAACACAAACCCAATTCATAATCAAGTGCGCGGGTTTGGCAGAGGGGATGCGGGGTGTTTGCATACCTTATATATAATACCGGGTTTTAATCTTTGGGGTTTTCTTCGGCCAGTATTTCGTCCATCAGCTTGCGGTCTGTTTTGGAGAGGGTTATTTTTTCAAGCATATCCGGGCGTCTTTTCAAAGTACGCCGCAGAGATTCTTTACGACGCCAGCGGTCTATCCGGGCATGATTGCCTGAAAGAAGTACCTCCGGTATACCCCAGTCCCTGAATACCGGGGGACGGGTGTAGTGGGGGTGTTCCAGCAGGCCGTTTGAGTGGGAGTCTTCTTCTGAGGAGTCTTCTGAACCAAGTACGCCGGGTATCAGGCGGGAAACCGTATCTATAACTACCATGGCGGCCAGTTCCCCGCCGGTCAGCACAAAATCACCTATGCTTATTTCGTCTGTGGCCAGATGTTCCCGCACCCGCTCGTCAAAGCCTTCGTAATGGCCGCAGATTATAATCAGCCGCTGGTTGCCTGCCAGTTCGCGGGCGACAGACTGGTTAAAAATGCGTCCCTGCGGGGAAAGGAGAATTACCGGGGCAGGGGTAGGATCTTTTTCCATGACCGCCTCTACTGCCGCAAACAAAGGTTCGGGCTTAAGCAGCATGCCGGCACCGCCTCCGTAGGGGGAATCATCTACCGCATGGTGCTTGTCATGGCTGAAATCCCTGAAGTTATGTATTTCTAACCTTACCAGATTTTTGTCTGCCGCCCGCTTGAAAATACTCTCTTCAAAAGGGGACTGAAACATCTCCGGAAAAAGGGTTAATACATCTATTTTCAAGCTTTTCTCTCCTATTTTTACCCCTTGACGCTGTTCTATTTTAGCATACCCTTTTGGCCAGACCCAAAAGCCAAAAAGGTATACAAAAATATATTTTTAAAGGCTTGACAATAGGGGTGTTCGCTTATAGAATGGGAAAAAGTGGGGTAATGTGGTAAGTAGGGGAGAGAGTATCTAAGAAGATGTTTTTTGGAGAATTTGAGTACAAGCTGGACGAAAAGGGGCGTTTCCCTTTGCCTCCCGCCATCAGGCCCAGCCTGAAGGACGGCTTGATACTTGCACCCGGCACCGGTGAGAAATGCATTTACGCTTACCCCCTGTGCGAATGGAAAAAACTGGCTGAAAGCCTGAAGAGTACTACAGTTGCTCCCAGCAAGATGCGCCGCTTAAACAGGGCTCTTTTCGCTTTGGCTTTCGATGTTAATCTGGATGCCCAAGGACGTCTAACCCTGCCTGCACCCTTGAAAAACTATGCTGGGGTTAATATAGAGGTTATTGTGGCAGGTGTCAACAATTATTTAGAAATTTGGGATAAAGAGACCTGGGAATCTGAAAAGAAGGCCAGCCAGGAGCAGGCATGGCAGATAATAGAAACGCTTGAGGGGAATTAAACAGAAGTGACTGAGTATCCTCACATACCGGTTATGCTGGAAGAGTCTATACAGGGGTTGGGGGTTATACCCGGCGGCCGTTATGTGGACTGCACTTTGGGGGCAGGTGGTCACTCCGAGGCTATTTTGGAGCACAGTTACCCTGGCGGACAGCTTTTGTCTATAGATGCAGATCCCAAGGCTATAGCTTTGGCTGCTGCGCGCCTGAAAGGTTTCGGCAGTTCGGTTTTACTGGTAAATGATAACTTTGCAAATTTGAAAGATATATGCCAGCGGTACGAATATATGCCGGTGCATGGCATTTTGTTTGATTTAGGTCTTTCCTCCATGCAGCTTGACAGAGAGGAATCCGGGTTCAGTTTTCAAACTGAAGCTCCTCTGGATATGCGTTTTTCACCCGGTCAGGAACTCTCGGCGGCGGATATCGTTAATACTTATGACCTTGCAGAGCTTTCAGATTTGATTTGGAAGTACGGTGAAGAGCCTTTCAGCCGGCGGATTGCCCGGGCTATTTTAGAGAAAAGGCCGTTTAAAACAACTACCGAATTGGCGTCTGTTATTGAAAAAGCGGTTGGGGGGCGTCACGGGCGGATTCATCCTGCCACCCGGACTTTCCAGGCTTTGCGGATAGCGGTAAACGAGGAGCTTTCGCACCTTGAGAGCGCCCTTGCGCAGGCTCAGAGCCTTTTGGGACATGGCGGGCGGCTGGTAGTGATAAGCTACCATTCGCTTGAGGACCGCATTGTAAAACAATATTTTCAGAAAGAAGCCAAGGGCTGTATCTGCCCGGATGATATACCCCAGTGTGTTTGTGATCACCAGCCTTCGCTGAGAATAATAAACCGCCGGGTGATTACTCCGTCGGATGAAGAAATATCCCGAAACCCGCGCAGCCGGAGCGCCAAGATGCGGGTAGCGGAACGGATTATAGAACCCGGTGATGGGCGTTTTTTTTCCAGCCGGGCAGATGAATTAGTTCATCATGTCAGCGAAACTGGTTCTGTTCGGCACGGACAGGCTAAACATAAGGGGGTGGTCCAGAGGGGAGGCAGCTGATGTGCGGAAAGGACTAATGTTCCCGTAAGGGATTTTTGAGATACACGGTTTTGCAAATGGAGGGAGATATATGAAAAACAGAATCGTTACAGCGATTGATGTCGGCACTACCAAGATCTGTACCATAATTGCCGAAGTAAATCCTGTGGGCGGTGTCAACGTAGTTGGTGTTGGCATAGGTCCTTCGCAGGGTTTACATAAAGGTCTGGTAGTAAACATCAATGACGCACGGGAGTCCATCAGGGAGTCTATCCGTAAGGCGGAGCAGGCTTCCGGATACAAGGTTGAGTCCGCCTATGTAGGCGTAACCGGACGCCACGTGGCCTCTATGAACAACAGGGGTGTGGTGGCTATTACCAGGAATGACCGCCTGGTAAGAAGTGATGACCTGAAGCGGGTTATGGCTACCGCTCAGAATATCAGCGTCCCCAATGACCGCAAACTGCTCCACGTTATTCCCAGAACCTATGCAGTAGATGGCCAATCCGGGGTAAAAAACCCGGTAGGTATGCATGGTTTCAGGCTGGATGTGGAAACACATATTATTACTGCGGCCGCTACCTCGGTACAGAATCTGGTAAAATGCATTCGGGGGCTGGGCATTGATATTGATGACCTGGTACTTGAACCTATTGCTTCCAGTGAAGCTGTACTGACTGATGACGAAAAGCAGGTGGGTGTTATCCTGGCCGATATCGGCGGCGGCACCACTGATATCTGCGTCTTCAAAGATGGTAGTATCTGGCACACAGCTATTATCCCGGTGGCTGGTTATCAGCTGACACGTGATGTGGCTATTGGCCTGGGCCTTCCTTTTGATGTTGCCGAGGAAATGAAGAAACGCTACGGCAGCGTCCTGCCCGTATATGAAACTAAAATGGAATCTCCCAGCCCTATCTGTGAAGATGGCCATGGCGTTTCTTATCAGGACCTTTGTGACATCATCCGCGCCCGGGTTGAGGAAGTTCTCCGCCTTATTATGCTGGAAATACCGAACTCTGATTATGACAGCCTGGTACCGGCAGGGCTGGTACTTACCGGCGGCAGCTCTAATCTGGCGGGTATGGAAACTCTGGGACGGGATATTCTGCGCATACCGGTAAGGGTAGGAAACCCTGACAAAGTATACGGCATTATAGATTCACTTCATGACCCGGCTTATGCCACCGGTGTAGGCCTTCTCATCTGGGGTGCCAAACACCAGCCGGTCAAAAAATCCTGGCTGGATAATCTCGGCTTCTTCGGCCGAATGCGTAACTTGCTCAAGGGTTTTGCCGGTCTGTTCGGGACTAATTAGGTAAAGTAAATATTTAGAGTGATATAAGGAGAATATAAAAATGGCTAAAACAAGTTTCGTTCCCAATCCCGCCAGAATTAAAGTATTCGGCTGTGGCGGCGGCGGTTGCAATGCTGTTACCCGCATGGTCCGTGAAGAAATACAGGGCGTTGAATTTATTGCTATCAACACTGATGCCCAGGCTTTGGCTATCACTGAAGCTCCTATCCGCCTCCAGATAGGCGAAAGAGTTACCCGCGGTTTGGGTGCCGGCGGCGACCATAACATGGGTCAGAAGGCGGCCGAAGAGAGCCGTGATGAAATCCGTGAGATAGTTAACGGGGCGGATATGGTCTTTGTAACTGCCGGCATGGGCGGCGGTACCGGCACAGGTTCTGCTCCCATTGTAGCCGAAGAGTCCAAGAAAAGCGGCGCTTTGACTATTGCCGTTGTTACCAAGCCCTTCACTTTTGAAGGTGCTCACCGTGCCTCTACCGCCAAAGAAGGCATTAATCGCCTGCTGGGCAAGGTAGATACCCTGATTATTATCCCTAATGACCGTTTGCTGGATTTGTGCGACCAGAAGACCGGCGTTGATGCTGCCTTCAAAATGGCTGATGATGTACTGCGCCATGGCGTACAGGCTATTTCCGAGGTAATCACCGTTCCTGGTTTGATCAACCTGGACTTTGCTGATGTGCGTGCCGTTATGCGGGATGCCGGCCCGGCCTGGATGTCTATCGGTTATGGTTCCGGCAAAAACAGGGCTTCAGATGCTGCCAAGAGCGCTCTGGCCAGCCCCTTGCTGGATGTTTCCATCACCGGCTCCAAGGGTGTTCTTTTCAATATAGTGGGCGGTCCTGACCTGAGCCTTATGGAAGTTAACGAAGCAGCGGATGTTATTAAGTAGGCAGTTGATCCTGACGCCAACATCATTTTCGGTGTGGCTTCAGACTCATCCATGGGTTCAAATGTAAAGATAACCCTGATTGCTACCGGTTTTGTTTCCAAGATTGGTATGGCCGAAGAAGAGGGTGATGATGCCATTACCCGCCAGCTGAAAGGTATCAAGACCGAAGACGAGCTGGATGTACCTTCCTTCCTGCGGAGACCGTTATTCAATCGGGCTCGCCCGGTTGCACCGCCGGTGGATACCCGCTCTAACAAGCCCTCTTCCAGGATTTCCTGGTAAGTCTGGTATAGATAATATAGCAGGGCTGCAGTTTATAAACTGCAGCCCTGTTTCTTTGTAAAAAATAGGACTATATACGTATTGACTACCACTATCCCTTGTGTTAATCTATCTGCGCAACACAATATACAGTGTTGGAGGGCGTAGTGGATTGTCCTTATTGCAGTCACCCTGATTCCAAGGTGATAGATTCCAGAGATGTAGATGACGGGGTCCGCCGAAGACGTGAATGTGTGGTTTGCGGGCAGCGCTTTACTACTTATGAACGTTTTCAGCCGGCCGGTCTTTTTGTAGTTAAGAAAGATCAGCGCCGTGAAGAGTTTAACAAAGAAAAATTGCTGAGCGGTCTCAGACGTGCTTGTGAAAAACGCCCCTTGCCAGCCGGAGCGGTGGATAAAATAGCTGGTGATATAGAAGCTGAAATTTACAATATGGGCAAGGCCGAAATACCCAGTACCCTTTTGGGGGATATGGTTATGGAAAAGCTTAAGGCACTGGATAATATTGCCTATGTGCGTTTTGCCAGTGTTTATCGTGAGTTTACCGATATTACCCAGCTTAAAAAAGTAGTGGATAATTTGGTAAACGGACAGGACGAGGGCATACATAAAGGGCAGCTTAGCCTGTTGCCTGAAGATAAGATTTCCCCCAAGACCAGATATCAGAGGAGATGACATGGTAAATCACGTAAGCGGTAAGAAACCAACTCCGGTTAATCGCAACCGCGTGGCCCGCGCTATGTTTGTAGCCGCAGCCTCAATGGGTATTTCCGACAGAACCCAGATAGAAACACTTATCAGCCAGCTTATAAAGAAGCTGGAAAAACCGGTAGGTTTACCTGGTATGGAAGATTTGCTGCCCAGTGATTTAAAAGCCCCTGCGGTACTGGCCACCGATGACGAAATAGATTTAATGGTCAAAGAGGTGCTGGAGGAAGGCAACAAGGACAAACAGACCCAAATTAATATCCAAGCCAAGGAGGAAGAACCTATGCCGGTAAAAGTACAAGTTAAATCTGAAATTAAGGCTGATGCCAAAACTGAGGGGCTGAAGCTTACAGATAATGCCATGTGCGTGCTGGAACGCCGCTATCTGAAAAAAGACAAGCAGGGGAAACCCTCTGAAACAGTGGAAGATATGTTCCGCAGGGTTGCCCGCACTATTGCCATGGGGGAGCTTATTTATAACCCCAAGGCAGACGTAAGAAGCCGCGAGGATGAGTTTTATAATATTATGACCCGGCTGGAGTTTTTGCCCAATTCCCCCACCCTTATGAATGCCGGGCGTGAATTGGGTCAGCTTTCGGCCTGTTTCGTGCTGCCGGTAGATGATTCCATTGAGTCTATTTTTGATGCCGTAAAGCATACCGCTATGATACATAAAAGCGGCGGCGGCACCGGCTTTTCGTTTTCCCGCCTGCGTCCCGAACAGGACCGGGTGGGCACTACCGGAGGGGTGGCCAGCGGGCCTGTATCCTTCATGCGTGCCTTTGACGTGGCAACTGATGTTATCAAGCAGGGCGGCACCAGACGGGGCGCCAATATGGCTATCTTGAGTATTGACCACCCGGACATCATGAAATTTATCCATGCCAAAGATAAGGCCGGGGTGCTGACTAACTTTAATTTGTCGGTGGCTATTACTGATAAATTTATGCAGGCGGTTAAAGACGGGGTTGATTATGATTTGCTTAATCCCCACAACGGCGAGGTGGTTTCCCGGCTGAATGCTACCGAGGTGTTTAACAAGATTGTCCACATGGCCTGGAAGACGGGTGACCCCGGTATTGTGTTTATAGACCGCATAAATGCTTATAATCCCACTCCCCAGCTGGGGCGGATTGAAAGCACCAATCCCTGCGGTGAACAGCCTCTGCTGCCTTATGAGTCATGCAATCTGGGGTCTATAAACCTGTCCCGCATGGTGACCGTAAGCGGCGGCCAAGCGGTGGTTGATTATAAAAAGCTCAGCCGGGTTGTAAAGAGTGCTGTCCGTTTCCTGGATAATGTTATTGATGTTAATAAATTTCCCCTGCCCCAGATTGAGGAGATGACCAAGAAAAACCGCAAGATTGGTCTGGGGGTAATGGGTTTTGCGGATATGCTTTTGGAACTGGGCATACCTTACAATTCGGAAAACTCTATCAAGCTGGCAGAGGAGATAATGTGCTTTGTAAATGAGGAAGCCCACAAGTTCTCTTCGGAGCTGGCGGTGGAGAGGGGGGTGTTCCCGGCTTACCGCGGGAGTATTTATGAAAAGAGCGGCCGCCCCATGCGGAATGCTTCCTGCACAACCATTGCACCCACCGGTACTTTGTCTATTATAGCCGGCTGTTCTTCGGGTATTGAACCCCATTTTGCCCTGTGCTTCACCCGCAATATACTGGACGGTACCAAGATGATAGAGGTTAACCCGTATTTTGAGCGGGCGGCTAAAGAAGGCGGGTATTATTCCGAGGAGCTCATTAAATCTTTGGCGGAAGGGGCTCATCTGGACGAAGCTGATGTGCCGGCCGAAGCCAAAGAATTGTTTGTAACTGCCCACCAGATTGTGCCGGAGTGGCATGTGCGTATTCAGGCGGCCTTTCAGAAGTGCACTGATAACGCTGTGTCCAAGACAGTAAACTTCTCACGTGAGGCGGTTGAGGGTGACGTAGCCGAGGTTTACAAGATGGCTCATGACAGTAACCTTAAAGGCATTACCATCTACCGTGACGGCAGCCGTGAAGACCAGCCTATGTCTACCGGCAAGGCTGAAAATAAAATTGAGACCCCGGCGGCGGTTGTTAACCCCAATTTGGCACCGCGCAAACGTTCCAAAGTAACCCAGGGTATTACCGAAAGGGTCACGACGGGTTGCGGATATATTTACGTTACTGTAAACTCTGACGAGCATGGAATTTGTGAGGTATTTTCCTCACTGGGCAAAGCGGGAGGCTGTGCCTCTGCCCAGCTGGAATCTACCTGCCGGCTTATTTCGCTGGCACTGCGCTCAGGTATGGAAGTGGCTTCGGTAGTAAAACAGCTTAGAGGTATCCGTTGCCCGTCTATTGCCTGGGATGAAAGTAAAGCTGTGTTAAGCTGTGCCGATGCTATTGCCAGTGTGCTGGAAAAACATGTAGACGGTTATACCAAGCCGGTGGCAGGTTCGGCAAAAACTGTAAGTGCAAACGCTCTGATAAGGAATATAGCCGGGCAGTGCCCCGAATGCGGCAGCATTTTGGTCTATCAGGAGGGGTGCTTTATCTGCCCTGGTTGTGGTTATACTAAATGCTAAAAAATAATGGAGGATATAAAATGGAAAATATTAAGGATATGCTGGCTCTGGTACTGGTTGCCGCTGGATTTATGTATCTTATGATAATCACTGTGGCTGGTCTGCTGGCTTAGCTGTATCCTAGTTAGTTTTGGTATTAAAACACCTCTCCTGCCTTAAAAACAGGATAGGTGTTTTTTTATCTTAAATAATATATTATAGAATCAAGTCTGTATGTGGGTGGTGATTGATGACGGATACGCTTGAAAGGGTGATGATATTTATAGATGGCAGCAATATGTATCACTATCTCAAATCTCATTTTCAAAGAACAGACATAGATTTTGGTTGTTTTTGCTCTAAAATTGCCGGACGTAGGCGGCTGGTGCGTATTTACTATTATAATGCTGAGGTAGGCCGTAAGGAAGAACCGGAACGTTTTAATGACCAGAGGAAGTTTTTTACCAGTTTGGAAAAGATATCTTATATGGAGCTCCGGCTGGGTAGGCTGGTATATTCCGGGTGGCCTTCTACTCCTCCGTATGAAAAAGGGGTTGATGTGCTGTTGTCTACTGATATGCTGAGCCACGGATTCAAGAATAACTTTGATACGGCTATACTGGTGGCAGGCGACAGTGATTTTGTGAGTGCCCTTCAGGCAGTTAAGGATAATGGCAAAAATGTGGAGGTAGCACTTTTCGGCAAGGAAAGAACCTCTATGGAGCTTCGTAAAGTAGCAGACAAAATTATCGCTGTGGACGGGCGTCTGCTGCGTAACTGCTGGAAACAGCAAAGAAACAACTATGGCACGCAAAGACCGCCTCAAGAATCGTAAAGAACTTTCACGCACCCGGGTTTCTTATGCCTCCTCAGAGAGGGTAGCCGGTGAAAGCGGAGTTGTTATAAAGGATTGGGGTGGCAGATTACCTCTGGCAGTTGCTTATCCCAACTCTTACTATGTGGGTATGTCAAATTTGGGGCTTCATACCCTTTACCGTTTGATAAATAACTATCCTCAATATCTGGCGGAGAGGTTTTTCTGGGAAGGCGGTGCCGCCAAAGGCCGCCCGACCTTAAGTGTGGAATCACGCCGCCCGTTTACTGATTATGTATCTATTTTGTTTACCCTTTCCTACGAATTGGATTTTCTGAATATCCCCTCCATGCTGGCTGATTGCGGTATGCCGCTCTATGCACGTGAAAGGGACGAGACTTTTCCGCTGGTTATCGGCGGGGGTGCCTGTGTAATGTCTAACCCGGCACCGGCAGCTGATTTTTTTGATGTGTTTTGCATAGGTGAGGCCGAGGCTATTCTGCCTGAGTTGTTGCCTGTGCTTGCCGAAATGGCAGGTGAACCTAAAAGACTGGTTCTGGAACGTCTGGCAAGAATATCCGGTTTATATGTGCCGTCTCTACCTCCGGAGAAACCGGTGGAAAGAGTATTTCCAGCTGAACTTACTCAAGGGGTAGGAACGGCAGTTTTCAGCAAGGCAACCGAACTGGGAGAGATGTACCTGATGGAAGTAGAACGCGGCTGCGGACATCAGTGCCGGTTTTGTCTGGTGGCGGGAGTGTTTTGTCCTTTGCGTTACCACCCTTTGGAGTTACTTTTGAAACAGGCTGAAGAAGGTATGCTTGAGCGTAAGAGGATAGGTTTGGTAGGGCCGGTAGTGAGTGATCACCCTCAGGTGACGGAGTTGATTTCCCGTTTGCGGGGTATGGGTGTCGGTTTAAGCATAAGTTCACTTCGGATAAAGCCGTTGTCTGAAAAAATGCTTACCGAACTGGCACTTTCGGGCGTTTCCAGTCTGGCTATGGCACCGGAGGCCGGTTCTGAAAGGCTGCGGAGGATTATCCGCAAAGGGATAACCGAAGATGACATAATGCGGGCAGCTGCTTTGGTTGCAGAACAAGGTTTCCGCCAGTTGAAGTTTTATTTTATGCTGGGGCTGCCGGGTGAGACTGACGAAGATATAGAAGAAATGATAAACCTGGCTGAAAAAGCCCAGCAGGTTATGTCTGCTGCGGGGCGGGGAGTAAGATTAAGCCTGAATATTGCCCCCTTTGTACCCAAACCTTCCACCCCTTTTCAGTGGCTGGGTATGGAAGATGCAGTGCTGGTAAAAAGGCGGTTGGATATAATACGTCTCCGTCTGGAAGGGCAGGGGATAGAGGTTCGGGCTGAAAGCCCGGAAATGTCCCAGATACAGGCGGTGCTTTCCCGGGGTGATGTTAGTCTTTCAAAACTGCTGGCGGCTGCGGGGGGTGACTCTCTGGCCTGCTGGAAGCGGGCAGCTAAGTCACTTGAGGTGGACAGCCCATCTTTGGCTAAAACAAGGTTTGATTTGGCAGATAAACTGCCCTGGTATATGCTGGAAAACCCGAAACAGAGACAAAAACTGGAAACTGAGTATAAAGCGGCGTTTAAGGAAATATAAAAGGGAGACCTTAGGTCTCCCTTTTTAGTTTAGAGGGTATTAAGTTTAATTATTCAGAAGTGCGGTTACTACGGCATTTACCATCTGGCCGTCCGCTTTGCCTTTTACCAGCGGCATTAGCTTGCCCATTACTTTCCCCTTGTCCTGAGGGGTGCTGGCACCTGTTTCCGAAATTACCTTTTTAATAATCAGGGTTAGTTCGGCTTCATCCATCTGTTCCGGCATATAGGATTGGAGTATTTCCATTTCCTGCTGTTCTTTTTCAACCAGCTCAGGCCGTTTTGCCTGCTTGTATGCCTCTATGCTTTCACGCCTTTGCTTTATCTCCTTGGCTATTACGCCGATGATTTCCTCATCTGTAAAGGTTTTCTGCTTGGCTATTTCAGCATAACTGATGGCTGAAACCAGCATCCGGAGAACATTACACTTCAGTTTCTCGCCTTGTCGCAGAGAAAGCTTGACCTCTTCGCCCAGCTTTTCTTTCAAATTCGGCATTTTAGGTGGCCTTTCTGGCGGCTTTTATTGCCAAACGCCTTTTTGCGGCGTCCTTACGCTTGCGGCGGGTCGGGGGGCGTTCAAAGCGAGTTCGGCGACGTGCTTCGGAAAGTATGCCGTCCTGCTGTACCTTGCGGTTAAAACGTTTGAGCATGCTCTCAAAGCTCTCGTTATTTTCGGGTCTAACGTCTGCCATTTGTATATCACCCCCTCACTTTGAAAAAAATGACCTGGAGAATCATTGTACTTGGATGGAGTGTTTAAGTCAAGATGTTCAAGCTATGCGGATTTGGAAAATACTGAGGCAAAGAAGAAGCCCTCTCCCTGAAAGGAGAGGGCTTCTAATACAAATGCTTAAGTCAGGGATTATTTAGTAGTCAGCGTTGCGGCGGCCGAGCCAGAAGCCCAAAGCCAGCAGCAAGAGACCACCGATACCTATCAGGACATAGGTAGCCCAAGCGGGAAGGTCCAAGCTGAAGCCGACGGTGAAATTGCCGGCGCCGGTATATGCACTTGAGTTTCCAGCACCGTCAACAGCTTTGACTCTCCACCAGTAGGGGCTGTCTGAAGAAACGCTCTCCAGTTTTTGAGCATCGGTCATGGTGTAGGTGGATTCGGTGAGATCCTTTATCTGATAAAGGATAGTGGTAAAGTTCTGGTCAGCGGCAATTTCCAGTACATAGGTAACACCGCTGGGATCAGTTACATCTTCCCAGTCAAAAACAACGGGTTGTTTAGCTTTAAGCCCCATTTCTGGGGTAAGAGGGGCGGGAGTGGCTGGAGCAGTGCCTTCAACAAAGAAAGTGAAGGTCTTACTGGTAGTGCCGGAGATAACGGTAATGGTGTGAGGTCCGGCAGTGGCGGCGGGGATTTTGAATTTCAGGCTGAAATCCCCGTTGGAATCAACCACGGGACTGGGAGTTACAGTAATTTGGGCACTGTCAAAGGTAACCAGTACGGTATCATTGGCCTTAAGCCCCGAACCTGTTATGGTAATTTCCTGTCCCACGTTTCCGGGGGTGGATGCATTGTTGGTGGGGGACATGGTGATATTGGTTGTAACTGTCAGGGTGGCGGTGGAAGTAACACTGCCATCAGTGGCGGAGATAGTGTAAGCCCCCGCCTGAACACCGGGTATTACAAAGGTGGTGGTAAAAGTACCGCTAGACAGGGTTACGGTAACGCTCTGACCGAAGTAGGTCAGGGTAATGGTGCCGGTGGTGTTAAAACCGCTGCCCTTTACGGTAACGCTGGTGCCCACATTGCCGGAGGTGGGAGTTAAGGTGATTTTCTGGGCTATATCAAAGGTGACTTGAGCATTGTTGTTCCAGGCATCATTAACTTTCAGGGTGTGCGAACCGCGGGTGAGTGCGGGTATTTCGTAAGTGGCGGTGAAACTTCCGTTTGAACCTACGGATACGCCGGCATTAACAGCAGTACCTGAGTCTATAGCTATCTGAACAGCTCCGTCGTAAAAACCGGTGCCGGTTACGGTTATAGTGTCACCTACACCGGGATTAGCAGATGAAAGGGTTATCTTGGGATTAACAATGAAGTTAACCGGTGCACTGCCGGTTGCGCCGCCGTCATTAGCAGTTATGCTCAGAGTGCCCTTTTTGGCAGCCGGGATGGTAATAGTGGTGGAGATTGTGCCGGTGCTGCTTGAAGAGGTGGTGGCAAAGGGAGTGGTGCTGCCGGACAGGTAGAAACTCACGGTGGTGCTGGGGGTAAACCCGCTGCCGGTTACGGCTACACTGTCACCCACATAACCGGTGCCGCTGGCAAGAGTTATGCTGGGGGTAATGGTAAATGTTTGAGATGCGGCACTGTCCCCCCCAGGGAAATAGAAACTTACGGTGTAGTTACCACGAGTGAGATTAGTCGGAACTGTGAATGTGCCATAGATATTGCCACTGCTGTCTATAGTGGCTGTCCCAACGCTCACAGAATTAAAGAGAATCATCACATTACCTGATGTAAGGGTTGAGGAATGACCTGTAACGCTTACCAGTGAACCGGCCGGGCCGGAAGTGGGGGAGAGAGTGAGAGTGGCTGCCGAAACCGGAGCAAGCGGTAAGGCCGCAATCAACAAGGCCAGGGTGGAAAACACCCCTAATACGCGAAGTAAAAATTTGTGTTTCATTATCTGAGTTCTTTCAAGCCTCCTTATTTGAAAATAACATACCCTCTAAACTTGGGGCAATTATACCACAGAAGCCCTCCTATTCAAATAATTTGCAAGCTGATTATATCTATTTATTAAAACGACAAAAAGGTCTTGAAGATATTAGAACATATGTGCTAAATTTAACCACGCTAAGCACAGATTTTGCTGAAAAGGATTGGAGAGATGACGCTATTAGACAATGATTTGAAAACGGAAGAAACGGATTTGCTGCCTGAACTTACCTCTTACCCTGACCAGGGTTGTGAGTTTTCAAAAACCTGTTTGGACTGTCCTCTGCCGGTGTGTGTCTTTGACCAGCCGCGCGGCCGCCAGAGATGGTTGAAAAGGCAAAGGGATAAGGAAATAGTAAGCCTGTTTCAGGGCGGGCAGGACGAGAGGGAACTGGCAGACAGGTTTCGCCTTAGTATCCGTACTATCCAGAGGGTGCTTAAGAAGAGTCTGGCCGGGGTAAATATAAATAGAAAAACGGAGGTTTTAGAAAATAGTAATGGTACAGATTTTTAACCCGAATGAACTGAAAAGCCGTGATTTGGACAGATTAAAAAGGTATGTAAATCTGCTGGATTTTTATCAGGGTAAACAGTGGGATGGCCGCCCGTCCCGAAATGAAAAGCAGCTGACCTTCAACTATGCCAGAGTGGTAGTGGACAAGCTGTGCTCATATCTGATGAGCGGAATTAACTTTGGGGCGGAAGCTTTGAATGAAGAAGATATCGAGAAAGCGGTGACTGCCCGCTCTATGCTTAACGAAGTTTACCAGCAGAATAATCTGGAACAGCTGGACCTTGAGACTGAGATAGATTGCGCGGTGCTGGGAGACGGCTGTTTCAAGGTTATCTGGGATGCATCTTCGGGCAGGGTGAGGGTAAGTGCGCCTGATATACAGGGCATTTACGCCTGGTGGTCACCGGATGATATGTCCCGCATCTACCGGGTGGCTTCCCGTTATGCCTTAAACAGCGAAGAAGCGGAGGTGAGCTACGGGCTGGAGCTTCCGTCCAGGCAGTCATTCCTGACAGAGGTCTGGACAGAAGAAACCTTTGAACTGTGGCAGGATGAAAAGCTGCTTGAGAGCAAACCTAATCCTTACGGCTTTATCCCGTTTGTTATTTACCCTAATCTGCGTGAACCCAAGCGTTTCTGGGGGGTGTCTGATCTGGATGAGATTATGGAACCCCAGCGTGAGCTTAACCGCGCCTTAAGCCAGCTTTCCCGTATTCTGGAACTTTCGGGTAACCCGATTGCGGTGCTTGAAAATGTGGAACAGTCTGAGGATATTGCGGTGCGGCCGGGGGCGGTCTGGAATCTGCCCGAAGATACCCGCGCTTACCTTTTAGACCTGCTTCAGGGCGGGGGTGTGGGGCTTCATATTAACTATGTGGATTTGCTTTACCGCACTTTGCATGATATTGCCGAAGCACCCAGAGCCGCTTTCGGGGGCAGCGGGCGTGACCTTTCGGGTATAGCTCTGGAGATAGAGCTTCAGCCCTTGCTTCAGAGGGTTTGGCGGAAACGCCTGATAAGAAGTGTGGCTTACCGCAAACGGAGTGCCATGATACTCCGGCTGCTTGAGAAATACCGCGGGCAGGATTTTGGCAAAGTAGACCCCAGTATCAGTTTCAGCCCGGTACTGCCCAGAGACCTTTCGGTAGTGGTGGATAATGAACAAACTATGGTTCAAAGCGGTATTCATTCCCGCCGCAAGGCTATGAATGAGCTGGGGGTAAAAGACCCTGAGGCGGAGTTTGAGCGCTGGTGCCAGGAACGCCGCCAGATACTGGAGATGAACCGTGACAGCAGCCTGAAAAATGGAAAACAGCGCCAGAGTGAGAGAGCTGCGCTTGAAGAATAAGAATGAAAAAGAAAGGAGTGCAGGTGAAGACAACTGAAAAAGCAACGGAAGGCTTAGCTTCTGAAATAGAGGCAGTTGCCCAGGAGGATTCAGCCGAAAGCATGGATAGCCTTAGGGAACGGCTGGCCCTAAGCCAGAGCCGGGCGGAAGAACTTTTAGAGAGCAGCCGTGAAGCCTGTGAGCGGGTAACCCAACTGGAGACCGAACTGAGGCTGGCGGTGGAAAGCTACCGCAGGCTGATGGTTGAACAAAACCCGGAGGTGATACCTGAGCTTATCAGCGGGCAAACGGTAGAGGAGATAAACCGATCTTTAGAGCTTTCCCGCAAACTGGTGGCCAGGGTCAAGCAAAGCCTTGAAAAAGAGGCGGTGCTTGCCAGAGTGCCGCTGGGTCAGGCATCCCGGCAGAAACCGGATTTTTCGTCACTTTCTGCCCGGGAAAAAATAAAATATGCAGTAGGAGGAACTAATTAAATATGGCAATTTCATTAACCGAGGCTTCCAAGCTTTCAAATGATATTCTCAAGCAGGGGGTTATAGAGACTATCGTCAGGGAGTCTCCTGTTTTGGCGGTTATGCCCTTTGTAGAGGTGATGGGTAACGGGCTGACCTATAACCAGGAGAAAACCCTGCCGGATATCAGCTTTTACGATACCGGTGACACCTGGGATGAATCTACCCCCACCTTTGAGCAGAAAACTGCCCAGCTGAAGATTATGGGCGGTGATGCGGATGTGGACAATTTCCTGAAGACTACCAGAAGCAATGTTCAGGATTTGGAAACGGCCATTATTGAGCTGAAGGCCAAAGCCCTTAAGGATAAGTTTGAAGAGGTGTTTATTTACGGTGATTCGGCGCTAAGCTCAAAGCAGTTTGACGGCTTAAGGAAGCTGATTAATCCTGCTTCGGCCAGTGCTCAGGTGGTGGCCGCCGGGGCTTCGGGTGCCAGTCTGACCCTGGCCAAACTGGACGAACTGGTGGATGCGGTAAAGGGCGGCAAGCCTGATATGCTCCTGATGAGCCGCCGCAGCCGCCGCAAGCTGAATGCCCTTTTGCGGGCTGGCGGCGGTATGCTGGAGACTGACCGGGATAAATGGGGTAACTTTATCCAGTTTTGGGACGGTATACCTATAGGGGTAAGTGACTGGATTTTAGATACCCATGTAGTTGCCGAAGGGCTGGAAACGGCTACTTCAGGCGGCGGCTGTTCCGCCATTTATGCCGTGCAGTTTGGCGAAGGCGGTCTTTGCGGCCTGAGCAGCCCCGGCTTTATTCAGGTGGAGGCTTTGGGTTCACTGGAAGACAAGGATGCCAGCCGTACCCGGGTTAAATGGTATTGCTCGCTGGCCCTTTTCAGCGCGGTCAAGGCGGCTGCCCTTATCGGGGTAACGGACTAATAGTTTTTAGCAGAGCGGGGGGCGGGGTTAATTTTGGCCTTCCCCCGCTTTTATTATGGAGGTAAATATGAATCTGGTTGAAATGCGTACTCTGGTACGCCGTGATTTACATGACGAAGATGAGGCTAACCGGCGCTGGACAGATGCCGAACTGGACCGCCACATAGGACATGCCCTGGAGGAACTTTCGCGGAGTGTCCCCTTTGAAACCGAGTGCCTGATACCGGTAACGGACGGAGACAGGGAATTCACCTTAAGTACCCTTGAGGGATTTATCCGCTTGCAGGCGGTAGAGTACCCCATAGACAGCTACCCGCCGGTTTTCCACCGTTTTGATTGCCGGGCGGACAAACTGAAGCTGCTGGATGAGGTTTTGCCCGAAGCGGGCTATATACGGCTGTATTACTCTGCTGCCCATACCATGACCGCAGAAAACACCAGTTTGCCGTCTTATCTGGAGGATTTGGTAGCTATCGGGGCGGAAGGGTTTGCCAGCCTGGAATGGGCAGTTTTCTGCGTAAACAGGGTAAACAGCGGGGGTACAGATACGCCCAAGGTTTTTGAAGCTATAGGGAGGGAGAGACTGGCGTATTTCAGAAATGAACTTAAGCGGCTTTGCAGCCAAAATAAAGTCAGGGTGAGCAGTTTTTTTACGCCCGCTGCTTAGGCGGGCAGATTGTATAAGATAAACAGGATGAAGGAGGAAGATAGATATGAATTTGTACCGTGAATTATGGAGCCGTATCGGCGGCCGCCCCTGGACTTATATCCTGAGGGACTTATGGCATAAATACGAAGGGCTTTGTATTCTGGCACTGGTTGCCGGCGGGGCATTTCTGGGGCATTGGCTCTGGCACAGTGTTTTGTGGTATTTACTGAATTTTACTTTCGGGTATATTGCAGGGCATCTTTTCTGGGGGAAAGATTATATACCTGACCAGAAGGGGGATTAAATGTATCCGCTGAGTCCGTCACTTTTATCCGCCCAGCAATCAGGCTGTGCCTCTCCCAATATAAAACTGACGGTCCGAAACCGTTTGGGCGGTGCGTCCAAGCTCAGGTGGGAGGAAATATATGCCGGTACCCAGGCTGAAGGTTATCACTCCATAGCCATAGCCGAAGACGGGGCTATGATACGTATCCGTCTGGGAGATAACCCGGATAACTACAAGCTCTATTTTCAGCGGGTTGCCCAGCCGGGGCCTGGGGCTGATTTTGGGCAGTGGACATATAGCGGTTCATATTTTTTCAGCCGGGCGGATGTGGCTAGCTTTGGCAGCAAAGTTTACGTGGTGGCCATAGATTATTATCGCAATATATTTATCTTTGAAAGTACAAATAACGGCCAGACCTGGTTAGCCCCGGTAAAGATAGGCACCAGTAATAACTCACAGGTTTACGGGTTATCCATAGCCTTTAAGCCCAGCGGGGATATGGTGGTATTTTATATTGAGTTTAATACGCTGTGTTATAAAAAACGGGTGAATGGCAACTGGCAGTCGCGCCAGCAGTGGGATAAATCTACGGGTGCACTCTCAGGAGTGAGCGCGGTGTATGATGGTGACTGGCGGCTGGTAGTTTCGGGTAATGATACCTCGGGTTGCTCCAAGGTTTGGAGTTTGAGTTTGGGTGACGGGGCTGATTTCGGAGTTGGGATCTGGTCTTCCCTGTACGAATTTGCATCTGCCCCGGCCGGAGGGCTTTACAGCTACAGTGCGGTCTCTATGGACTGTCCGGATGTATTTAGGGTGTGTTATCTGGAAAATTATACCGGAAATGTGGCAGATAAACGGGCATTTCTGAGCCATCTGGTAGTGGATAACAGTTTTAGCGATAACATCTGGTGTGAAAGCGTGCCTACCAGCATGAACAGCGAATTTGGCTTCGCGATGGAACATGACGGTCAATACGTATATCTGGCGGGAGTAAACCGTATTTACCGTGCCAAAATTGCCCAGAACAGCCTGGAAATAGGGGCGGATATACTGAAGTTGGAATCTATTTGCGGCAGCCTGAAAGGGAGTTTGGCGGCAGAGCTGGATAATTCAAGCGGCCGTTATAACTCAGCTGGCAGCGGCGAACTGGATATGCTCTCACCTGGCAGTGAAATTGAATTCGCCCCTGGTTATGAAACCGTAAATGGGGCTGAACACGGTCCGGGGCAGTTATATATTATCCAGAGTCTGGAAAGACGTATTTCAGAAGGCAAGTCCAGCCTGCTGATATGGGCTGAAGACTCTTTTTGCCGTTTGAAAAGGTGGCGGGCAACCAACCAGATGCGCTGGAACCGCAGCTCTTCCCAGCTTTCGGTCAGAGGGATAATGGGGTATGTCTTAAGCAAAGCGGGTATCCGCATGGACGTGCTGAGTGCATCCGCCCAGCTGGATAATTTCTACCCTGATTTTACTATACATGTGGGTGATGACGGGTTTGGACTTTTGGGTAAACTGCTTAGTTTTGTGCCTGATTTGGTGTTTCTACAGGGGCACTGTGTTTATTCACTTTATCCGCAGGAAGCAGATAGTCCGGTTTACAGTTACGGGTTTAATCATCCGGTATATAGCGGGATTTACGCAGATACTTTTACTGAAGTAAATAGAGTGGTGCTGGAAGGGATGGACTCTTCTTCCCATCTGTTTATGGTGCAAGGGTTTCTTTGGGATGAGATTTACCAGAATCATGACCTGACTCTAAGGCTCTATGACCGGAATATAAATACTTTGGCCCAGGCAGAAGAGAGACTGGACAGCTGTTTCAGAAAGGCGGTTTTAAAACAGCAAATGGGGCAGATAGTTGTGCCTATGAATTGCGGGCAGCAGCTTTTTGATGTGGTAAATATAAATCAGTTGGAAAGTGGTTTGGAAACGTTTGTCCGCCGTATAAACGGCATCCGTATGGTTTACGAGCCGGGCAAAGGTATATACCGGCAGGAATTAAGTTTGGGTAGGGTATAAGGAGATATAAATGGAGATTAAACGGGCAGTACTCAAAGGTTTTAATTCTGCAGCTTATACCGCTTCTATCCAGCTGGCGGGTGATTATAAGTCTATGTTGGAAGAGGTGAAGGTTGCTAAAAATATCCCTTCGGTTGAAATGCTGGCCGGGCGGAACTTGGGGGTCTGGTTTCTTGATGACCATAATACCAAAGATATTCTGGTGATAGCGGTGTATTTATAACCGGGGCAGGTATAGTCTAGCTTTAGTATGTGCAATAAAGGTGCAAGCCATTTCCCCGGCTTGCACCTTTTATATTTATCGGGTAAGAGCGGATGGCAGGGTGATATCAGTTTGAGCCTTTGGCACTTCTGGGGGAATAGGCTTCGGCTGCCTCCAGGCAGAGCGCCAGACTCATCAGGTAGTCATCGTGCCCGCGGGTGGTTTCTACGTAAAAATTCATCTGCTGGCTTTGGCGGTAGTCTGCCCGTGCTAGCTCCATTTCCTGCCAGAACAGGGCATATTCGGCACTGCCATTGGATGCATACATCTTCAACCTGCCTGAATTTACAGCCGAAAGCAAATTAAAGCCCAGCCGTGATTTTGAAGACGACTGGAAAACAAACGGCAGAATACGGCTGCCCAGGGATTCCCTCAGGAAGGAAGCTACCGGCTGTCCCAACCCGGTGGCATCTACTGCCACTTTGCGGCATTTCCAGACCTTGCCCAGCAGTTCCACCAGTTTTTCATAAAGCAAGGCATGGCGCGCTCCCTGCCAGCTATAGTGGCAGACCAGCTTTAGTTGAGGCAGATTACAGCGCTCTTTGGCAAATGTATAATCCAGCTCTGCAATGGTAAGCACGCTTGAGTCCCGCCGCAGGTTTACAGTTGCAGGCAAATCACCATCTATTTGTCCATCTTCACCTGCTAGGTCCAGCCCGGCTACATATACCTTGCCATTTTCGGGGTAGATTTGGCAGGGGTGGCGGCCTTTAAGCAAATCAAGCTGTTCGCTGCTGAACATGCCCCCGCCGCCGCTTACCGGAAGCAAGCGGTACTGGGTGAGGAACAGGGGGTGATTTTCTCCCAGCCGGTCTTTTTCAGACAGGGCATATGCCAGATAAGCCGGGTTGTGGGCGGCAACTTCTTCCCAGTCATAACGGAAATGCCGTTTAAGCCCGTCTTTTTGTTCTTTTTCTATATTCTGCCTTTTTATTTCTTCAAGCAGGCTGGTGTTGTCCCAGGTAGTGCCGTAAAGAACAGTGGTAACATTGGTGGTGGCACCCATGGGTTTAAATTCCTTGCTGTATTTTTCCTGGTTTACGTCCTGGGCTTCGTCTACCTCAAGCAGCAGGTGGGCGGTATTGCCCACCACATTGGCACTAGGTTCGGCAGAAAGAAAAACCGCTCTGGCCTGATTAAGCCTGATAATATACCCGCCCTCGGTCTGGTATATGTCTCCAAAACCGGCCTCGTTCAGGCGGTCTTTCAGTCTCATCATGGAGATATTCAACTGAGGTTTGAAGGTAGGGGCGCATTTAACCAGATTTTTGGGCTCAAACATGAAAAGAGTCAGCAGCAAAAGTTCCAGTTGGGACGAAAGTTCATTTTTTCCGCCCTGCCGGGCTATTTCCACGCTGAAGGTTTGTCCCTGCCGGTTAAATATACTCTGCAATACTGCCCTGGCAATATCCTGCTGGTAGGGGCGAAGTCTATTTATCAAAGGTTGCCTTTATAATGCCCAGCGGTACCGCTACATCCCTGAGGACATTGAAAATAGCTTCCCTTAACCCGCCCTTGTCCTGCCGGCTGATATTGTAACGGGCGGAAAGCAGGCGTGACAAGGTGGTAACGGCCTGCATGAGCAGTTTTAAGTTATCAGGGTCATGGCGGAGGATAGATTTTATTTTTACCCGCAGCAGGGCAATTTCTTCGTCAATGCCTTCCGCCAGGGTGGCCTGCTCATAGTCCTCCAGTTCATCGGTATCCAGTACACGTGAATAGAAGCCGTGTTTGCGGGCATTCTGGTTGCCGTAGGGAGCGCCTTTTTTTCTTTCAACAAACTCTTGTGTCATAGTGGTGAAATAATAGCACAAATGTTCTAATATCGGCTATAATTATCTGTCACTCCTTAGATAGTTATTGCCAAAGTGCTATACAGGACTTACAATAGTGGGCAAGTATGCAACTAGCAAAAGAGCTTTTTCAATTGCAAGAACTGGAGCTGGATTTGGAGTCTCACCTAATGCAGGCTTCCAAATTACGGGCAATCCTGCAGGATGATTCCGCCCTCAAGCAGGCTGAAAATGTTTTGGCTGAAGCGGCCGCTCTCCTGAAAGAACAGCAGGCTGCCTTGCGTGAACTTGAAAGCCAGTCTGCTGATTTGGATGCCAAAATAAACGAAGTTAAGAAAAACCTCTATTCAGGGCGTATCAACAATCCTAAAGAGCTTTCCAATCTTAGTAGAGAACAGGAAAGCTTGGAGGCAAAACGTACTCAGGTAGATGACCAGGCACTTGAGGGTATGGATAGGCTTGAAGAACTGCAGACAAATTGCAATCAGATAATGGAAAATCTGGTTGCTGTCCGCGCTCTCTGGCAGCAAAGCCAGACCCAAAATACCCAAGCTCTTGAACTGACCCTTTCCGAGATAGAAAAGCTCAAAAACGAACTGCATGAATTCCTTACCCGTTTTGACCAGTCAGATTTAGCTCTTTTCCAAACTCTGCGTAAAAGCAAGGGCAGAGCCGTTTCAAAAGTGGAACAAGGAAATTGCCGCGGCTGCGGTTTGAAACTTACGGCTGCTTGGATTCAACGTGCTAGAGCCGGTACTCTGGTGCAGTGCAGCGGCTGCCAGCGAATATTATATTTGGACTGAAAGAAAGGTATCTGAAAGATTAGCAAAATCATTATAAACACAGACGGGGCATCAAGGGGTAATCCCGGCCCGGCTTCCATTGGAGTAACCCTCAAAGACGAAAAATATAATCTGGTTGCCTGTATATCCAAGGCTATCGGCAATACCACCAACAATCAGGCCGAATATCAGGCCCTATTGGCCGGGCTGGAAAAGGCCTTTTCTCTGGGCGCAAAGGAACTGGAAATACGTTCGGACTCCGAGCTTCTGGTAAAACAGATAAAAGGTGAATACCGCATGAAGAATGAGGGGCTTAAACCCTTATTCAGCAAGGCGGTTTCCTTGCTGGGGCGGTTTGAGAGCTACCACATAAAGTATATACCCCGCGCCCAAAACTCCGAGGCGGATGCTCTGGCAAACAAGGCACTTGACGGTGGGAATTAAGAATTAGCTCAAACTAAGGGAGTAACTCCCCCTTGTTATTTGCATAGAATCTGTTTGTGCGGGTGGGGTATATCTCTGCTATACTAAGCTTGCCAAGCAGACCGGATGGCTGCCCGCTTTTATGGCGGGAGGAAAGTCCGAGCTCCTCCAGACAGGATGCTGGGTAACACCCAGGAGGGGCGACCCTACGGAAAGTGCAACAGAAACATACCGCCTGTGCAAACAGGTAAGGGCGAAATGGTGAGGTAAGAGCTCACCGGCAGTCCGGGTGACCGGCTGGCCGGGTAAACCCCGTCCGGAGCAAGGCCAAATAGGGGAACTTAAGGCAGTCTGGCCTGTTCCCGGGTTGGCCGCATGAACCAGCTGGTAACAGCTGGTCTAGATAGATGGTCATCGCCCTTGCCTTCGGGTAAGGGTACAGAACTCGGCTTACAGGTCTGCTTGGCTTAAATCTTATTAGTAAACCACTCCTTTTTAAGGGGTGGTTTTGTTATTTAAAGACTATCCAGGCCGGATTCAGCTGGTATATTTAAGCCGGGTGTTTAGATAGGAAAATAGCAAAAGGCTGCTTTCGCTTGCAGCCATTACCGTCATTGCCGTAAACAGGTTGGCTACGTATTCTCTGGCCGGAGCGGAGTCAGGCAGTAAAAGAGATAATACCTGGGGTAAAATAAAGAAGGTAACTGCCAGTAGACAGAGTATCCACCAGATTTTAGGCAGCAAATTTATTTTATATTCAGGCAGGTTATTTTGGGCTTCGGGTGGCAGTTTGCTTAGCTGCCATGTTTCGGCAGTAAACAGCAGCGGAAATACCACATTTACCACGGGTATCAAAAATCCTGGAAATGCCCGTCTGGATCTGTATCTGGGGGTGATAAGGTACAGGTTTACATAATAGGCGTGGCTCAGATGCAGGTAAAATATACCGCATACAAAGCTGGCGGCCAGCAGTATGTCTAAGCCCGCAATAGTCCGGTCCATGCCTTCTTCACAGAGATGCACATGTAACGGAATAATAATATCAGCCGGGCTGATATCGTCCAGATAGCTGCTCAGGTTTGCCTGCTGGATAGGCAAAGATATGCCGCCTAACATAGATAACCCCAGCAGCGACGGCAAGACCCAAACCCGTACTTTCAGCCGGGGGTTCTTTTTGTCTTGAGCAGTAATCAGCAGGGTAGGGCCTGTTTATTTGGAAATATATATAAATGTACGATAAAAAGACAAATATAGCAATCAATATCAGTTTATCCAGATTTTGGCTGCCGCTAAATGGTTTTCTTTAGTAATAAAATCAGCTGCTCTTAAGGCTTCAAACAGGCTGGCTTTCAAGGCTTAAGAGGCTCAAAATACAAAGATATCAGCCATTATTGAGGTTAGCCAAGGGGTTTGACTGGTTATAAATTATCCCCGGCAACCCTCCTCAGGCGGTTTGCTGCTTTCTAGGTGGTGCTGGGTTATAATGTGTGCAGTTATGGAAGACCTGAATGTTTCTGCTCTGGATTTTGTCAGTTTCTGTCACCGCCGCTGCGGGCAGGAATGGCCTGAACTTTATGATGAGATGTGCCGGGTAGCTGGAAGGAGGCTTTACCGCGGAATGGGGTATTACGAACTGAATAATCTAGGTATCCCGCTGGATTTGGCAAATCTGGACAATACTCTGGCGTTGGTAGACCAATATAAATCAAACCAGAAGTGCTCTTAGCGGCACTTTATATCAAGCGTTATCCGCAGGCACGGAAGTAGTACTTCCGTGCTTTTTGTTTTATGATTAGCACAGGATATTTTACAGGGAGACGTCTATGACTTTAAGAATAAAAGTATTGCTGGGTACTATTTTGGCCATGGTCGGTTTGCTCAGTTCTTTTGCATTGGGTTATCTAAGCGGCGGAACAGCCGTTTTGAACAGTGATGAGAACTTATCCAGTATTGTCACTGCCTGGCAGATTATCACTACCGAATATGTAGAGCCGGATATTATTGACCAGGCGGCTCTGGCTGAAGCAGCTATAAAGGGCATGATGGATGAACTTAATGACCCTCATTCCGTTTATCTGAATGCCGAAGATTATCAGGCCAGTATGGAGTATGATGACGGGCGTTATGTAGGCATAGGTGCTACTGTTCAGATAGAAGACGGGGTGATTATCCTGATTCCTTACGAGGGTTCACCGGCAGCTTTGGCTGGTATACAGGCCGGAGATATTTTACGGGAGGTTGACGGGCAGTCAGTGGCCGGGTTCAGTTTGGCAGACCTGTCCCCGCTGGTAAGAGGAGAAAAGGGGACTTCGTTAACCCTGCTGGTGGAAAGAAGCTCCTCTGACCAGCCGCTGCTGTTTGAAGTCACCCGTGATGAAATACTGATTTCCAGCGTTACCTCCGAAATGATGGGTGATATAGCATATATACGTATCAGCCGTTTCAGCGAAAGAACAGATGAGGAACTGGAGCAGGTGCTTAAAAATCTGGGCAGTGCCGCAGGTATTGTGCTGGATTTACGGGGTAATCCCGGCGGTTTAGTAAGCTCGGTTATAAACGTAGCCAGCCGCTTTGTAAACAGCGGAGTGGTTTTAACCACAGTGGACAATGCCGGAAACTCTGAAGAATACAACATAATTCCCAAGGTAGTGACTACCAGCTTGCCCATGGTAGTTTTGGTAGATCAGTACAGCGCCAGCGGCTCGGAAGCTCTTTCAGGTGCTTTGCAGGACTATGGACGGGCAACTATTGCGGGCAAGACTACTTATGGCAAGGGCAGTGTAAACCGTACTTTTGATGTGACTGATAACACGGGTATTTATCTGACTATAGGCCGCTGGTATACACCCAACGGACGGATGATAGAAGGGCAGGGTATTACCCCGGATATAGAGCTGGAGCTGATCGGTGATGAAGCTATAAGCTGGGCGTTGGGTTTTCTGCATGGGGAAGCTTAAATAGTCTGAAGACGAACGGCAAGATGAAGGCGAAGCTGACATAATGTTAGTTTGTGTTGACCATTCAAAGCTAATAGCATATAATTTTTATAAAAATTTTGATGTGAAGCTGGGCTATGGAAGAAATTAAGAATATCACCGAAATTACCCGAAGTGCCCTTGCCGAACTGGAAGCCATAACGGAACTTAAAGACCTTGAAGCGTGGCGTGTCCGGTATCTGGGCAAGAAAAGCCTGCTGACCGGGGCACTCCGAAATCTGGCCAGTTTGCCTATAGAAGAACGCAAAGCGGCCGGAGCAGCAGCCAATGAAGCCAAGACTGCGCTCGAAGCTGCTTTTTCAGAGAAAGAGCAGCTATCTAAAGAAAAACAGTTTGCCAGCCGCAGTGAGGGGCTGGATATTACTTTGCCCGGCAGACCCTGGCCTATCGGCCGGATACACCCCTTGACCCAGGTTACCAATGAGGTTACCAGTATTTTCGCTACTTTGGGTTTTTCCGTACTGGAAGGACCAGAAATAGAAGATGACTATCATAATTTTGAGGCTCTTAATATTCCGGAAGACCACCCTGCCAGAGAAAATATGCAGACCTTCTGGATAGACCGGCCTAATGAAGACGGCAGGCTGGATACTTTGCTTCGCACCCATACCTCTCCCATGCAGGTGCGCTATATGGAGAAAAACAAACCTCCCATACGGATAGTAGTTCCGGGCAAGGTTTACAGGTATGAAGCTACTGATGCCACCCATATTCCCATGTTTACCCAGGTGGAAGGGCTGGTGGTGGATGAAGGCATTTCCATGGCTCACTTAAAAGGCACTTTGATGGAGTTTTGCCGCCGCTTTTTCGGGGCTAACCGCAAGGTGCGTTTCCGCTGTGACTATTTCCCCTTTGTAGAGCCGGGTGTGGAGGTAGCGGTAAGCTGTACCTGCGGGGGCAAAAAAGAATGCAGCGTCTGCCATGGCTCCGGCTGGTTGGAAATACTGGGGGCGGGCATGGTACACCCCAGGGTGCTGGAGAGGGTAGGTATAGATTCGGAAAAATATACCGGTTTTGCCTTTGGCATGGGGCTGGAAAGATTGCCCATGCTGAGATACGGGATTGATGATATCCGTCTGTTCTACTCTAACGATACTAGATTCTTGAGGCAGTTTTAATATGAAAATACCTTTGAAGTGGCTTAAAGAATATCTTCCCACAGATATGCCGCCGGCCGAGCTGGCCGAACGGATGACTATGGCTGGTACTGAGGTGACAGTGCTGAATTCCCACAAAGATAAATGGCCGAACGTATATGTAGGCCAGATAATGGAAGTAAACCGTCACCCCAATGCTGACCGTCTGGTACTGGTTAAGGTGGATTGGGGGCAGGGGCAGGAAACAGTGGTTACCGGCGCACCTAACTGCAAAGCCGGTGACAAGGTCGTTTTTGCCCGTACCGGTGCAGTCCTGATAGATGGCCACAACGGCAAAGAAATGGTACTTAAGCCGGCTGTTTTGCGGGGGGTGGAATCCTGCGGAATGGTTTGTTCCGAAAGGGAATTGGGACTGTCTGACGAACATGAGGGTATTTTAATACTGCCGACGGATGCTCCGGTGGGTATGCTTGCCAGCGAATATCTGGGTGAGATAATACTTGACCTTGAGCTTACACCTAACCGGGGTGATTTGATGTGTGTAACCGGTGTGGCCAGAGAGCTGGGTGCTCTGATAGACCGTTTGCCTTCTATCAGCACGCCGGATTTTAAAGCAACCGGCAAGGATATCAAAGACAAAATAAATATAGAGATAAAAAACACTAAACTCTGCACCCGTTATACCGCCAGCCTGATAGAGGGAATAAAAATCGGCGAATCACCGGACTGGCTTAAAGAGCGGCTGATTGCCTGCGGTATGCGCCCTATAAACAACGTGGTAGATGCTACCAATTACGTTATGCTGGAATTCGACCAGCCCCTGCACTCCTTTGATTATGACCAGATTAAGTCAAAACACATTATCGTCCGCCCCGCAGCGGAGGGTGAGGTTTTAACCACTCTGGACGGGGTTGAACGCAAACTCAGCCCGGATATGCTCCTTATTACCGAACCGGACAGGATAATTGCCCTGGCCGGGGTAATGGGCGGTGAAAATACCGAGGTAACTGAAAAGACTGTAAATATACTGCTGGAGTCGGCCACCTTTGACAAACAAAGTATTCGCCGTACCGCCAGAGTTTTAAAACTTCAGAGTGAGGCTTCCGCCCGTTTTGAAAAGGGGCTTAGCTTTGAACTTGCGCCTATTGCCCTGAAACGTGCCACTCAGCTAATACTGGAAATAGCTGGCGGACAGGCGGCTTCGGGATTTATAGATGTTATGCCGGTTAATAAAGAGAAGAAGAGCATTGTGCTTTCACTGTCAAAGATTAATCAGGTATTGGGATATGATAGAGAACAGCCTGATACTCATAAAATAGCCAAAAGGCTGGGCTTTGTCTGGATACCCGAATATATCCCCGGTATGGAAGAATTCGGTTATGGCTCAACTGATGACAAGGTGCGCATTTATCCGGGATACTGGCGGATGGACATCGAAACCGATATTGATATGATTGAAGAAGTAGCCAGAATAGCCGGCTATGATACAATACCCAGCCTGTCTCTTGATAAGGCTATTCCCAAAATAGAAATTCCCCCCCTGCCCGGAATGAAACGTTTTCTAAGGCAGATACTTTCGGGGTACGGTTTTCAGGAGCTCATTTCATACTCATTCACCAGCCGCGAAATGCTTTCGCGTGTTTCTTCAGAGGCTGAGTCCGAATGTCTGGCTATCAGCAACCCCATGAGCAGTGAGCAGGAGGTTATGCGCACTAGTTTGCGTCCCAGCCTGTATGCTTCTTTAGCGGCAAACCGCCGTTTTGAAAAAGATGGCCTCAGGCTTTACGAGCTTGGGCGTGTATATCTGCCGAAAGAGAATAATAAACAGGAAGAACCCGAAATGCTGTGTGCCGTTTTAGCGGGCAGTTCATCTGAATCATGGTGGCAGAGAAATACCTCCAACTTTGATTTTTTTGATGTTAAAGGCATTGTGGAAGCAATAATTAGCCGTTTGGGACTTTCGGCTGATTTTGTTATATCTGACGAACCGGGTTTAACCCGCGGGTATCAGGCAAGCGTTCGGGTTGGCGATATGCCGGTGGGTGTACTGGGGCAGGTGAATCCCCAGATTACGGATAAATTTGACTTAACAGAACCGGTATATATGTTTGAAATTAACCTGTCAAAGCTTGTTACCAGGGCCACGGCTCGCCGCAAATTCAGCCCGATCAATCGTTTTCCGGCAGTTGAACGTGATTTGGCTTTGGTGATTGACAGAAGCATTACCAATCTGCAGGTTATTAATATAATTTCCGAATACGATCTGGTAAAAAATGTAGAACTGTTCGATATGTACCAGGGTAAACAGGTAGCTGAAAATAAAAAATCACTGGCTTACCATCTTGTCTTCCAGTCAGATACCCACACGCTGAAAGATGCGGAAGTGGATGGGGTAATGAGCCAGATACTTAGACGGCTGAATACTGAAACCGGAGCAGTTTTGCGTTCCTGAGGGTGTTTGTCTGTATATTAAAAGGGGCTTTTTAAAAAGCCCCTTTTGGTTTTTTAAGCCTGAATAAGGTATTATAAGTACGGAGGAAAAATGTTAAGCGATAGTTCAAAGAAAATTAAAAAAGAAGTTGAAGCCATAAACTCTGACTTTAAGACGATAGTGGGTTGTGGCGAGTCAAAATGCCCTAAACTGAAAAGATTGAAACTGGCAAGTACCCCGGATATTACCCTGACGGTTATGATAGAAATACCCAAGGGTAGCCGAAATAAATATGAATATGATAAAGAACGCAAGATAATCAAGTTTGACCGCATGCTTTTCTCGGCTGTTCATTATCCCAGTGATTACGGTTTTATCGTAGATACTTTGGCCGAAGACGGTGATCCCCTTGATGCCTTGGTTTTAGTTTGGGAACCTACTTTCCCCGGCTGCATGATAGAAACCAAGCCGGTAGGTCTTTTTAAAATGTATGATGAAAAAGGCCCTGACGCAAAGCTGCTCTGCGTGCCTATCGGAGACCCGCACTTTAACTTTATCCGTGACCTTTCGGATGTCCCGCCCCATCTGCTGAAGGAAATATTCCATTTCTTTAATATCTATAAAGAGCTGGAATCAAAGAAAACGGGCGTAGAAGGCTGGGAGGACCGGGAGTCAGCCATTAAGACTTACTGGGAGTCTCACCAGAGATATCTGGATGCACTTAAAGACAAGAAAAAAGAGAAATAAAAAAAGGGGCTTTTAAGCCCCTTAAATTTTTATCTTTTGCCCAAATTCCTGATGGTAAAAGCCGGCTATAGGTTGCTCTCGGATTTGATGGTGGCGATTACCTTCTCCACTACATTATCCAGCGGAACCAGCTCGGATTCTTTGTTCCGGCGGAGCTTGAGTTCCACCCCGCCTTTATCCAGATTGCGGGGGCTTATAGTCAGCCTCAGAGGGATACCTAAGAGGTCTGCATCGTTAAATTTGACCCCGGCTGTAAGTTCGCGGTCATCAAACAGTACTTCCACCCCTTGGGCTTCCAGTTCGGCATACATCTTTTCAGCCGCCTGGCTGACTGCCGGTTTATCCAGGAAAAGCCCGCAGATATATACCTGATACGGGGCAATAGGCATCGGCCAGATAATGCCTTTTTCGTCATGGTTTTGCTCTATGGCGGCGGCCAGCAATCGTCCTACCCCCATGCCGTAGCACCCCATTATTATCGGGTGGCTGATGCCCTCGGCATCTGTGAAGTTTGCCCCGAAACGTTCTGAAAGGAATGTTCCCAGTTTAAAAATATGCCCCACTTCCACCCCCCGTTTGGAGGCAAAAGTGCCGTCACAGAAGGGGCAGGCAGCACCTTCGGCCGCCAGGGCAATATCCGCCATTTTATCTGCCTTGAAATCCCGCCCGAAGTTGACGTTTTTCAGGTGAAAGCCGTCTTTGTTAGCCCCGGCTACAAAGTTAGAGCCGTTTTCAGCAGAGTCATCAGCCACTATCAGGCTATTTTTCAGCCCCACGGGTGATGCAAATCCGGCTGCTATCCCGGCGGCTTTTACTTCGCTGTCTTCCGCAAGACGCAAATCATTGCACTTCAGCAGATTTTTCAGCTTTATTTCGTTTATATCCAAATCTCCCCGTATAACCGCCATCACAAACTTTCCGTCTGCCATGTAAAAGACTGCTTTGAGGGTATTTTCCGGTTTGAGCGAAAGAAAAGCGGCTACCTCTGAAATAGTCTTCTGGCCGGGGGTGGCTACTTCTTCTAAGTCTTTCGGGGGTTCTTTGGGCAGGGTTTTCTTTTTGAACACTGCTTTTTCGGCATTGGCGGCATAATTGCACTTCGGGCAGTAGATGATACTGTCTTCGCCGCTTTCGGCCACAATCATAAATTCGTGTGAGGCCTTTCCGCCTATAGCTCCGCTGTCTGCATCTATTACCATAGATTCCAGACCACAGCGGCGGTATACGCTTTCATAGGCCTGTTTCATGGTCTGGTAGCTTTCGTCCAACCCTTCGGGGCTGGCATCAAAACTATACATATCTTTCATAATAAATTCGCGTACCCGTATCAATCCGCCGCGGGGGCGTGGCTCATCACGGAATTTGGTCTGTATCTGGTAAAGCCGCTGGGGCAGGTCACGGTAACTCTGGATATAGCGGCTGGCAAGGTCGGTTATGACCTCCTCGTGGGTAGGGCCAAGCACCAGATTACGGTCTTTGCGGTCTTTCAAATGGAAAAGGGTCTGCCCGAAGGGGGCTTCGCGTCCGCTTTGCTGCCATATTTCCACTGGCTGAAGTACCGGCATGGCCAGTTCCTGACAGCCTGATTTATTCATTTCCTGCCGGATAATGTTTTCAATTTTCTGTATAGACCGCCAGGCCAGAGGCATAAACGAATACACTCCGGCGGTCAGCTGGGCTATCATACCCGAACGCAGCAGCAGCTGGTGGCTTATAGTTTCGGCATCTGACGGGATTTCACGCTGGGTCTTGCCAAATAACCTGGAATAACGCATATTAAAAGCTCCTTGTAAATAACGGCTTGCCAAGAAGGATTATACCCTAAAATCATCTGCCAAAGAAGCCTGAAAGCGGGGGCGTATAAACTACAGAGAAGCTATTTCCCGCAGCAGGGCATTTACCAGTTCATCTTCGGGAAAGGAGGCTATCTTTTCACCCTTGCGGAATAGCAGCCCCTGTCCTTTGCCGCAGGCTATGCCCAAATCAGCCTCTTTGGCTTCGCCGGGGCCGTTTACGGCACAGCCCATTACGGCCACCCGTATAGGTTTGTCTACTTTGTTCAAGGCTTCCTGTACCCTGGCGGCAATACCCACAATATCCACTTCGGTCCGGGAGCAGGTGGGGCAGCTGACCAGCACCGGGCCGCGCTGCCTTAGGTTCAGGCTTTTCAGTATTTCATAAGCGGCAAATACTTCTTCCTGGGGTGGGGAGGTCAGGGAAACACGGATAGTATCCCCGATGCCCATATAAAGCAGGTTGCCTATGCCCACCGCACTCCGCACCAGACCGGTTTTGGGGGTGCCTGTTTCGGTAATGCCCACGTGAAGCGGGTATGGTATAAGAGGGGCTATCTGGCGGTAGGCTTCAACAGTGGTAGGCACGTCAAAAGCCTTCAGTGAAACCTTAATCAGGCTGAAATCCAGGGCTTCCAGTATCTTTATGTGACCCATGGCGGCTTTGACCATCTTTTGGGCAGTGGTGAGCTCTGGGGGCAGGTCTTTGGGCAGGCTGCCGGCGTTTACCCCGATACGGATTGGGATTTCCCGTTCTTTTGCCGCCCTGACCACCGCTTTAACCCGTTCCGGGTCACCGATATTGCCGGGATTAAGCCTGAGGCCGTCTGCCCCGGCTGAGAGTGCTGCCAGTGCCAGGCGATAATCAAAATGAATATCCGCCACAATAGGTATTCTGACTTCTTTGCGGATAGATTTCAGGGCAGTGGCGGCTTCCATATCCGGTATAGCCAGCCGGATTATTTCACAGCCGCATTCTTCCAGCTCTTTTATCTGGGAAATTGTAGCCGGGATATTGCGGGTATCTGTTTTGGTCATGGACTGGACTGATACCGGGGCATTCCCCCCTATAGTCACATTACCCAGCCGTATTTCAGTACTTTTACGCCGCATAATCATATTTTAAAAGCCTCTTCATAGAGAGTATATCAGAAACTAGCCTTGGATAATGCGTATAATATCCTGAAAGGTTACCGCCAGCATAAGCCCTATCAGCAGGAAAAACCCGGTCATATGGATAAGGTTTTCCACTCTGGGAGAGATGCGTCTGCCGCCCCGTATCCACTCAATAAATACAAACAATATCCGTCCGCCGTCAAGGGCGGGCAGGGGCAGCAAATTGATAATAGCCAGATTCAGGCTGAGAAACGCTGTAAACTCCAGCAGAGGGCCAATCCCGGCACGTGCCACATCCCCAGTCATCTGGGCAAGACCCACCGGCCCCACCACGTCAAAGGGTACACTGCCCATGATAAGGCCCAGTATGGAGTTTTTAAAAAGCACCAGGGTTTCAAAATTTTGCTGTATAGACAGGGGAATGGAATCCAGAACAGACTCGCTTTCGCTTATTATCTGGTAGTCCAGAGTTTGCAGTGAAATACCCACCGGGCCTTCACCGGCCGGCGGCTGCCAGCGGGGAGACAAACTGACAGTACTTTGGGTCTGGTCAGCATGGAGTATGGTTATTTCTATGGTTTGCCCCAGATTCAGCTGGGAAATACGGGAAAATTCGGAGGTGTTTCTTATTTCAGTGCCGTTTACACTCAAAATAGTATCACCCGCTACCAGCCCGGCTAAAGCGGCAGGTGAATCCGGCACTACTTCTTCCACGTTTACCCTACCCACCAGCACGTCATGCGGCACCATCAGGGCAAAGGCAAACAGGACAATGGGTAAAACAGCGTTTACCAAAGCTCCGGCACTGAAAAAGAGCAGACGCTTACCGGCACTTTTTGAGGAAAGGCCTTTATTATTTACGGGGTTATCCTCTACTTTTACAAAACCGCCCAGCGGCAGCCAGTTAAGGCTGTACTCAGTTTGCCCGAATTTGCGGCCGAATACTTTAGGCGGATAGCCAAAGCCGAATTCCTCCACCTTTACCCCTATAGCTTTGGCGGAAAAGAAATGGCCAAGCTCATGGGAGATAACTACTATGGAAAATATAATCAGAAAAGAAACAATGGTTAACAGCATTTATAATTTACCTGCCAGTTCGGTTACTTTGCGGCGTGCCCAGGCATCTGCGGCCAGAATATCATCCAGAGACGGGCTGGCAACAGCCTGATGGGCATCCAGTACTTTGGCTATCAGTTCGGGTATCTGCCCGAAGCTTATTTGTCCCTTCAGGAACATCTCAACAGCCACTTCGTCTGCGGCGCACAGTGCTGCCGGATACGTTTTCCCCTCTTCTCCGGCGGATATAGCCAAACCTAAGCAGGGGAATCTGGTCATGTCTGGCATTTCAAAGTCCAGCTTGCCCACTTCTGCCCAGTTAAGGCGGGGTAGGGTGTGATTGGTCATTCTTTCCGGGTAGGTTAGAGCATACTGAATGGGGAAACGCATATCCGGCCGTGACAGCTGGGCTTTAAGGCTTCCGTCTGCAAACTCCACCATAGAGTGGATAATGCTCTGCGGGTGGATAACCACCTGAATATTCCGTACTGGCATATCGAACAGCCAGCGGGCTTCTATTATCTCCAGTCCTTTGTTCATTAGGCTGGCTGAGTCTATGGTAACCTTAACCCCCATTTTCCACGAGGGATGCCTGAGTGCCTGTTCGGGGGTGACTTTATCTATTTCGTCTTTAGTTAAGGAACGGAAAGGCCCGCCTGAGGCGGTCAGGATAATCCGGGCGGGGGGCGTGACCTCGCCTGATAAACACTGCCAGATAGCGCTGTGTTCACTGTCTACCGGCAGTATTTTAGCTTTGTTTTCCCGTGCGGTGGCGGTTACTATCTCTCCGGCGGAAACGAGGGATTCCTTGTTGGCCAAAGCTATTACCTTGCCGGCTCTGGCGGCGGCAAGCACCGGCTGTAAACCGGTACTGCCGGGTGCGGCCACTACTATTACGTCTGCTTCAGGCAGGGAGGCCATTTCCTCCATGGGGATAAAACGGGCGGTACAGGCATTAGTATCATGGCAGTTTTGGCAGTAGATGTATTCAGGGCGGAATTCGCTCGCCTGTTCTTTCAGCAGGTTTATGTTTGAGCCGCCGGCCAGCCCCAGCACCTTAAATCGGTCTGGCAACGAGCGGATAACTTCCAGAGTCTGGCGGCCGATAGAACCGGTAGACCCCAGTATGACGATTTTCTTTATTGAATGAACCATATTACGTAGTAGTATACCACTATACCGGTAAAAAGCAGGCTGTCCAGGCGGTCCATTATTCCGCCGTGTCCGGGTATCAGATTCCCGGAATCCTTGCAGTGCATATTGCGCTTAAACAGGGATTCAGCAATATCACCGGTTTGTCCGGCTACGCTGACCAAAAGACCTATCAGCATGGATATAAACATACTTATAGGTAGTCCCAGCAAGTCAGCAAAGATCGGAGCTACTATAATGCTGAACACCGCCCCGCCTATAGCCCCTTGCCAGCTTTTGTTGGGGCTAATGGAAGGTGCCATTTTTTGCTTGCCGAAACGGCTGCCAATGAAAAAGGCCATGGTATCAGTGGCGGAAGTGAGTATCAGCGTCCAGAGCACCCATTCACGTCCCATAGGCAGTTCGCGCAGAGCTACCCAGAAACTGGAGAGCAGACCGATATAGATTACCCCGGATAGTGTCCAAGCCCAGCGGGGAAAGGCGTCTGTGCGGTCTTTAAGTGTCAGCAGGTATATGAGTGAGGTCAGGCTGAAAGAGCCCAGCAGAAATGGCAAAATGCCTTCTATCTGCAGGTGAGGGCTGATTACGATAAGCATACCCCAGAAGATACCCAGCGCCTTGAATGGCTGGGACTTAAGGTATACGGTAACGGCATTGTAAAATTCATTTAAAGCCAGGGCCACTACCACTGCCATAGCCAGCGTAAGCCAGGCTATAGGCTGGTCAATCCAGATAACTGCTAAGGCAATAATGGCCAGCAGGCAGCCGCTTAAAACTCGTTTTTTAAGCATGATTTACAAACCACCGAAACGTCTCTGTCGCTGATTAAAGGCAGAGATAGCTTTATCAATTTCTTTTTCGCCGAAATCCGGCCACATTACTTCTGAAAAATACAGCTCGCTGTAGGCAGATTGCCAAATGAGAAAATTGGAAAGCCGTATTTCGCCGCCGGTGCGGATAACTAAATCAGCTTCCGGAATGTCTGCGGTGTACAGGTAGCGGGCAAATACATCTTTGGTTATTTTATCAACAGCTATTCCGTCTTTAACCAGACCTTTTACCGCCTGAATGATTTCATCACGCCCGCCGTAGTCAAATGCCAGACAGAGTGTCAGGCCGGTATTTTGGCTGGTGGCTGAGAGCACACCCTCCAGTTTATGCCTGAGTATTGCGGGCAGTTTATCCAGATGCCCCAGATGCCGTAAGCGGACATTATTTTCCACCAGCTCCGGAATATAAGATGACATAACGTCATTTACCAGCCCGAAAAGTCCTTTTATTTCAGCATCGGGGCGTTTCCAGTTCTCGGTGGAAAAGCTGTATAGGGTGACATATTTGATCCCCAGTGAGTTCAAGTGGCGGATAACCAGTCTGGCATTTTCAAGACCGGCTTTATGTCCGTCTATGCGGCTAAGGCCGCGGCGTTCTGCCCAGCGGCCGTTTCCGTCCATTATTATTGCGATGTGGTTTGGAGGGGTATTATTTATTGTAACTGTTGTGTCCAAGATAAAAACCTCTACCGCAACAGGGGGTTGCCGGACTATCCTTGAGTTTGCCGGGGAATGAAAGGCTAAACTTGCTTTAATTCAGTTTCTTTATCAGCACCCAGCTTGTCGGCTTTGGCAATAAAGCTGTCCGTAATCTTCTGAAGCTGGTCAGAGCCGCGTTTCAGGTCATCCTGAGAGATTTCCTTGGCTTTTTCCAGTTTCTTCATTTCATCCATAGCATCACGGCGGACGTTTCTCATAGCTATTTTGTCTTCTTCCAGCCGCTTATTAACCATTTTAATCATTTCCTGGCGGCGTTCTTCAGACAGGGGAGGAATATTCAGGCGGATAATATTGCCGTCGTTGTTGGGCATAAGGCCCAAATCAGATTTCATAATAGCTTTTTCAATAGCTGAAAGGCAGCTCTTGTCCCATGGCTGGATAGTAATATAACGGGGGTCAGGGGCAGAGATGCCGGCCAGATGATTGATAGGGGTGGGTACGCCTGCGTACTCTACTCTGATATGCTCAACCAGAGCCGGTGACGAACGCCCGGTGCGTATGCCGGAGAGTTCCTGCGAGAGCACATCAAGTGAAGCAGCCATCTTTTTTTCAGATTTTTGTAAAATTTCGTTTATCATACTAAGCCTCGCTGGATATTAATGTACCTATCGGCTGACCGGAAATGGCGCTAACCAGGCTTTCGGAGGACTGAAGGTCAAACACAATAATCGGCAATTTATTATCCAGACAAAGTGAAAGGGCCGTTGCATCCATAACCTGGAGGCGCTTGTTTATAGCTTCCATATGAGTAAGGTGCTGGAACAAGGTAGCTTCGGGGTGTTTTTTAGGGTCAGCGGTATAAACGCCGTCCACCTTATTTTTAGCCATAAGAAGCACACTGGCTTCTATTTCTATGGCACGTAAAGCGGCGGCGGTGTCGGTGGTCATATAGGGGTTGCCGGTGCCTCCGGCAAAGATAACTACCCGCCCTTTTTCCAGATGCCGTATAGCCCGCCTTCGGATATACGGCTCGGCTACCTGCTGGACAGCCAAGGCAGATTGGGTGCGGGTTACGATACCCTCACGTTCCAAGGCGTCCTGCAGGGTAAGGGCGTTTATAATAGTGGCCAGCATACCAGCATAATCGGCTGAAACCCGGTCAATGCCTTCTTTGGCAGCGGTTGCCCCCCGCCAAATATTGCCTCCCCCTACCACAATAGCCACTTCAACACCCATAAGACAGATATGCTTAATCTCCTGGGCAATGCTTCTTACGGTAGGGATATCAATACCGTATCCCGTGGCTCCTTTGAAAGCCTCTCCACTGAGTTTTAACAGGATACGTTTATATTTTATTTCAGCCATAAAAAATACCGGTACTAGCCTCCAAGCTCAAATCGGGCAAACCGCTTCAGGCGGATATTCTCTCCAACCTTGGCAACAGTTTCAATAATGAGACCGTTGATGGTTTTGGAGGGGTCTTTGATGTAAGGCTGAAGCAGCAGGCAGGCGTTTTCGGCTTCAACTTCACAGTCAGCCGGGCGGTCTTCTTCAGACAGGTAAAGCGGACACATGGCCGCAACCTGCATGGCCAGATTGTGGGCCAGTTCCTTAAAGGCATCAGTGCGGGCAACAAAGTCAGTTTCGCAGTTAAGCTCAACCAGCGCACCAATCCGTCCCTGGGTGTGGATATATGATTCCACAATACCCTGGACAGTTTCACGTTCAGCCTTCTTGGCGGCTTTTACCAGGCCTTTCTCCCGGAGAATCTCCTGGGCTTTTTCAACATTGCCATTTGAATCCATCAGAGCGTTGCGGCATTCCATAACGCCTGCGCCGCATTTCTCGCGGAGTTCCTTTATCTGTTCAGCATTGATAGCCAATTTATTAACTCCAGTGTTTATTATTTAACCGGCAGTTTCAGCCTGAGCTTCGCCGGTGGTTTCAACTTCGGTCACCTTCAGGGCGTTCTGGGCTTCGATAACGGAATCAGCCATTTTGGAGCAGATGAGTTTGATAGCTCGCATAGCGTCATCGTTAGAAGGAATAGGATAGTCAACTTCGTCAGGATTGCAGTTGGTATCAACCATAGCCACCAGCGGGACACCCATCCGTTTGGCTTCGGCCATAGCAATCTTTTCTTTAGTGGGGTCTACCACAAAGATTACATCCGGCAGGCGGGTCATCTCTTTGAAGCCGCCCATAGTGCGGTTCAGACGGGCAATTTCCTCAGCCAGTTTCTGAGCTTCTTTCTTGGGCAGACGGTTAAAATCACCCCTGGCCTGCTGGTCTTCCAGCCGTACCAGATAATCAATCCGTGACTGAATGGAGTGGAAATTGGTTAAAATACCACCTGTCCAGCGCTGATTGATAAAATACATGCCGCATCTCTTGGCTTCTTCAGCCAAAATTTCCTGGGCCTGTTTTTTGGTACCGACAAAAAGAACCTTACCGCCTTCACTGACAACCTGATTAATGTAATTGCAGGCTTTGTCCAGCATGACTACGGTCTTTTCAAGGTCAATAATGTGAATACCGTTGCGTTTGGTGAAGATATATTTCTTCATCCGCGGATGCCAGCGGCTGGTCTGGTGACCAAAATGCGCCCCGGCTTCCAGAAGCTCTTTGATGTTTGTAGTTGGCAAGCTCTATCCCCTCCTAGTTAGTTAAAAAACCATTTAATAGCTATATTTACATGATGATAACACAGAAGTATAACACAAGCCTAATTAGCCAGCAACACCGCTTTCGCTAATCAGGCATTTAAAAGCTGTGCCTGATGTAATGTATTTATTACAAAAAATAAATAAAACGGCTATATTTTGCGGCTTTAGACTTGGCGTACCCACTTTACGGCATTGGTAAATATTTTCAGCCCGTCGCCTTCTTTTTTCAAACCTTCCGCCGGCCAGCGCGGGTGCTGGCTGCCCCGGACAAAACGCTCAGGATGGGGCATGAGGGCAAATATCCGCCCGCTTTCGTCTGCTATGCCGGCAATATCCATCAGGGTGCCGGCTGGATTAGCCGGGTAGGGGGCGTTGCGTTTGCCGGCTTTGTCGGTATAGTAAACCACCGAATTCAGCTTGTTTATTACTTCAGGGTTTCCCAGCAGTTTGCCTTCGCCGTGGGCTACCGGCAGATACAGGCGGTCTATACCCTGGGTGAACACGCAGGTGGAAAAAGGATTTACCGAAAGGTATGTCCAGCGGCACTCAAAACGGCCTGAGTTGTTGTCTGTCAGGGTTATTTTCTGCCCGTCTTTCATGGGGCCCGGCAGTATACCGGTCTTGACCAGTGCCTGAAAGCCGTTGCAGATACCTATAATAAGCCCGCCGCTTTCGTGAAAACGGTTTATTTTTTCACCCAGTTTCAGGCGCACTTCATTAGCCAGTACCCGTCCCGCCCCTAGGTCATCACCATAACCGAAGCCGCCGGGAAAAGCCATTATCTGAAATTCGGCTAAGCGAGAAGGCTTTGCCAGAAGTTCGTTTATATGTACCATCTCTGTCTCGGAACCGGCCAGCTCAAAGGCATAAGATGTTTCAGTATCGCAGTTAGTACCGGGTGTGCGGAGTATCAGGGTTTTTACTTTACTCATTTCTACCTACCAGCGCATTGGCCTTTGCCAGGCCTCTTTCAGTTCGCTAACCGGAGTGTTCAAAAGAATATCAGTGCCGTTACACCCGGTTATGTACAACCGGTTTTCAGCAGTAACCTCTCCAATCAGCCCGAAGTCACTCGCCTGCATCAGCTTTTCAAATTCGGCCTTATGTTCGGGGGATACTTCTGCCAGAAAACGGCTGTTAGACTCTGAAAAGAGTATATAATCTTCCCGCGCTATCTTTTCAGAAAGAGGTACATCTGCCAGACGTATGTTTGCACCCAGTTTGCCGCTAAAGGCCATTTCAGCCGCCGCAATTCCCAGCCCGCCTTCGGATAGGTCATGGCAGGCAGCTACCAGCCCTTTGGCGGTAGCGGAAGAAAGGGCCTGCATATTTTCTTTGGCTCGTTTTGCATTTACAGCAGGAGCACGGTTACCTATGAATCCATGGTTTTTGAAGTAATGGGAGCCGCCCAGTTCTTCGGCGGTTTTCCCCACAATATAAATAAGGTTTCCGGATTTTTTAAAATCCATACTGACGGCCTTATCACCGTCTTCCATTACCCCTATGGCGGAAATAAGCAGAGTGTGGGGAATGGTAATCAGTTTATCTTCATAACGGAATTCGTTATTCAGGCTGTCTTTGCCCGAAATAAAGGGGGTTTCAAAGACCAGGGAAAGGTCATGGCAGGCCTGACAGGCGCGCACCAAATCCCCCAGGCTTTCAGGACGGCTGGCGTTGCCCCAGCTGAAGTTATCCAGCAGGGCTACCCTATCAAGGTTGCCGCCTACCGCAATAATCTGCCTTAGGGCTTCGTCTATAGCGGATGCGGCCATATTATAGGCATCTACGTCAGCATAGCTGGGGTTAATGCCGTTTGATATCACTACCGCTTTCTTTGAGCCAAGCACCGGGCGGATAACGGCGGCATCACCCGGCCCGTCATTTTCAGCCCCAGCCATGGCCTTAAGGACACTTCCGCCCTGAACTTCATGGTCATACTGGCGGATTATCCACTCCCGGCTGCACACATTCCAATGGGAAAGTATATTTTTAAGCTCGGTTTCAATATCTTTCGGGCAGTCAAAATTAGCTTCGGGGTGGTGGTGTTTATGGCGGGTGGCACTTAACTCCAGTTGCGGCCGCCCGTGATGCAGGAAGTCCATCTGCAAATCAGCCACCGGATTGTCTTCGTAAAAAAGCTTGAGGCGGCGGTCACTGCTGAATTCGCCTATGACCGATGCTTCTACCCCTTCGCTTTCAAAGAGTGACATAATCTCACCCAGTTTTTCTTTTTTAACTGCCAGCAGCATCCGTTCCTGGCTTTCGGATATCCATATTTCAGAGTAAGTCAGGCCGGAGTACTTCAAGGGTACTTTATCCAGATAAACTTTTACCCCAGTAGATTCGGCCATTTCACCTATGGCAGAGCTTAAACCCCCGCCGCCGCAGTCTGTAATGCGTACAAATAGCTCACGGTCACGGGCGGTAAGCAGGGTATCCAGCATGCGCTTTTCCACAATGGGGTTGCCTATCTGGACGGCGGTAAAAGACAGCTCGGTAGAGCGGTCATTCAGTTCTCCGGAGGCAAAGGTCACACCGTGTATGCCGTCACGCCCGGTACGCCCGCCAATCAGCACCACCAAATCACCTGCAGACTGCTTGCCCGGCAGGGCATATTTTTTGGGTATAAGGCCTATAGTACCGCAGTAAACCAGCGGGTTTGCGGTATAGCGTTCATCAAAAATGACAGCCCCGTTAACCGTGGGTATGCCCATACGGTTGCCGTAATCTGCCACGCCGGAGCGCACTCCTTTGAAAACGCGGCGGGGATGTAGTACTCCCGGGGGGAGTTTATTTTCGGGTAGATCAGGCTGGCCGAAACAGAATACATCTGTGTTGGCAATGGGTTTGGCGGCAAGTCCCGTGCCCAGTATGTCACGGATTACCCCGCCAATGCCGGTGGCAGCACCGCCGTATGGCTCAACCGCTGACGGGTGATTATGGGTTTCAGCCTTAAAGCAGACTCCCCAGTTGTCATCAAACTCTATCACGCCGGAGTTATCTACAAAAACAGATAAGCACCAGGGTTTATTAAGCTCAGCGGTGGCTTTGGCTATAGTCTGCTTCAGCAGGTTATTTATAATCTGGCCGTCATAATCCAGGGTGGCTTTAAAGGTTTTATGGCAGCAGTGCTCGCTCCATGTCTGGGCCAGGGTTTCCAGTTCGGCATCAGTGGGTGCCCGCCCCAATTTCAGGTAATGTTCATAAATAGCCGAAAGTTCTTGATGGCTCAGGCTGAACTCCTTGCCCAGCGAGGCCATGTTGTCTTTCAGCTTTTCGGCCAGCAGGTCAATTTTCCTCAGTTTAAAAGTATACTGCGGGTTAGGGGGGAAGGGGTTTGAACCGCTCTTAACCACGTGCTGGACGATGGGATTTATAAGCAGTTTATTGCCGATGGTTTTCAGTTCATCAGCCGAAATCTCCCCCTTAAGCAGGTAGCGTTTAGCTGTTCTGGCGGCAGTTACGCCCTTTATACCCAAATCAGAAATGGCTTTGAGTATAGTTTCCTGAACCGGGTCGGTTACCCCGGCGTTATAGGTAACTTCTATAGCCGAAAAGCCGTCAGCTTCCGCCTGCGGGCAGTCAGCGTCATATTTAAAGGTCTGGATTATTTTATCTGAAAGAAGCTCCTCAGAAATGGTCATGACTTCACTGTCTGAAAGCTGTCCCTCCAGCCAGAAAACGTCTATTACCCGTACTTCGGCAACTGAGGTAATACCAAGGTCTTGTATATCACGGCAAACACCGTTACCTCTGGGATCTGGCCACTCCGGTTTCAGGGAGACTTCTATTCTATGCACTTTTTACCAGCCCCTTTGGGAAATCAGCTTGTCGGGTTCTATCTGTTTTATATCCAGACCAGGCATGGCATCACCCAGCCCTTTGGATATTTCGGCCAGTACTTTGGCATCTTTATAGTGGGTTACTGCCTTTACTACGGCTTTGGCCATAGCTGCGGGGTTTGATGATTTGAATATACCCGAACCTACAAATACCCCGTCCGCCCCCAGCTGCATCATAAGGGCTGCATCAGCCGGGGTAGCTACTCCGCCGGCGGCAAAGTTTACTACCGGCAGTTTACCTGTTTTGTGAAGTTCAATCACCAGTTCCAGGGGTGCATTTATCTCTTTAGCATAGGCGGAAAGTTCGTCAGCAGACATGGATTGTACACGCCTGACAGAGCCCATAACGGAACGCATGTGGCGCACTGCTTCCACAATGTTGCCGGTGCCGGCCTCACCCTTGGTGCGTATCATAGCTGCGCCTTCGCCAATCCGCCTTAAGGCCTCGCCCAAATCACGGCAGCCGCAAACGAAGGGGACTTTAAAATCATGTTTCCAGACGTGGAAATTTTCATCAGCCGGGGTAAGTACCTCGGACTCATCAATGTAGTCAACCCCCATGGATTCCAGTATCTGGGCTTCTACGAAATGACCAATACGGCATTTGGCCATAACAGGTATGCTGACTACTTTCATAATCTGCTCGATAATAGTGGGGTCTGCCATGCGGGCAACGCCGCCGGCCGCCCTTATATCCGAAGGTACGCGCTCTAAAGCCATAACGGCGCAGGCGCCTGCTTCTTCCGCTATTTTAGCCTGTTCGGGGGTGGTTACATCCATAATCACCCCGCCTTTTAGCATTTGGGCCAGGCCAGATTTTACTTTAAAAGTACCGGTTTCCATATCTAATCTCCCCTGAGGGCTCTTCCGCCCTGTCCTATTCGGCTATATTCTACTATTTATGCTCCTTTGGGGCAAACATAATTGCATATTATTACAGCATCTGTCTGTTAATATGGTACTGTCTTTGTGCTATACTTTTGTAATCAAACGAGGAATTTTTAAAGTGAAAACAGGGAGGATTTGGTGAATATTTTCAAAGCTATAATGGGTAAATGTGATACCGCACCGTTAGCTGATGATGTTTGGAGTTTGATGGATAGCCAGATTACCCTTGATTTGGCAAAAGCTCCGGCACTATCTGAAAAGGGCGGGGCTGGTTATATGGCGGGCAAGGGGCTTGCCAAACCGGTGCTGGTAGTGCGCGGGCAGGATAACAATCTTTATGCTTATGAAAATGCCTGTCCCCATGGCGGACGCAAAATTGACCCCGTGGAGGGTGAATCCAGACTCCGCTGCTGCAGTGTAAACCACTCTACTTTTGATTATAATGGCAAGGTTCTTTCCGGACCTGCCCAGCATAAGCATGAACTACGGCGGTTGCTTACCAGCCAGGCTGACGGTAAACTTCTTATCAGTGTTTAGTATCTGGGTTTAAAGAATTCTGCGGAACTGCTGTCGGTAGTGACGGAAATATCCGTTATGCTATACTATTGCCTGCGCCAGCGTGGCTCAGAGGTAGAGCAGCGGTTTCGTAAACCGCCGGTCGGAGGTTCGAATCCTCTCGCTGGCTCCATTTATTTATGACGAGGTACGAAGCGATAATGAGCAAATTTATCGACAAGCTTAAAAATGTATCCAAGGGCTATGTACGCCCTATGGGTTTTAACGCGGTTGCCTCTGTTCCCCAGCCTAAAATGCTGCTCGCGGCGGAACTGGGTATAGAAGACCTGACGGATAAAGAAACATTTGGCGGGGCGGACGTAGTGATTGTTTCCGCCGGCAAAGCTAGTGCCAAGAAACTGAAAGAGACTGCAGATATGCTGGGCGATACAATCTGGGGTGTAGCGCTGGGTGATAAAGCAGCTGATGCCGAAAAAATGGCCAAGGCCGGTGCGGATTTTGTAGTTTTCAGCCCGGATGCTGAGGTATCACCCCTGACGGCTCTTGAAAAGACCGGCAAAATAATTATGCTTGAAAACAACCTGACTGATTTTATGATAAGGGCGGCGGACTGTCTGTCTGTAGGGGCGGTTATCGTGGGTGAGCAGGCAGATACAGCCGCTCTTAGCTGGCGGAAGATTATGCTCTACCAGCGTTTTGTGGATATATTGTCAAAACCATTTCTGGTAAGGGTAAGTTCAAATATCACGCTTTCGGAGCTCCAGTCACTCTGGGCTTTGGGTATAGACGGGGTATTGGTAAGCGGAAACGCAGGTTTGAAAGAACTGCGTACGCTGATAGACGGGGCGGAATGGGCGGCTAAACGCAAACGCGGGCATATGAGTGCCATTGTGCCATCTCTGAAAATGCCTACGTCCGAATCAGTTGCCCCTGAAGAGCCCGAAGAACCAGATGAAGATGATTAATTAAAGGCCTCTGTTTTAGGGCTGTGAATTTCAGCCAATAAAAAAGCCGGTTTAAACCGGCTTTTTGTTTTATATTTTATACAAAATACTTTATTGGCACTTGGAGAGCTGGTAGCTTTTACCCTCGGTGGTAATAGCCGGTGCAATAACCATTTCAACCTGCTGCATTTCGCGTATGTTGGAAGCGCCGCAGACACCCATGGATGTTTTAAGCGCACCAACCAGGTTTTGAGTACCGTCAGTAACGGAAGTGGGGCCAAACAGTATTTGCTCCAGACTGCCGGTAGTGCCCACTTTGATGCGGGTACCTCTGGGCAGGGAGGGGTGGGGATGAGACATACCCCAGTGATAACCCCGTCCGGGAGCTTCGGCAGCCTTGGCAAACGGTGACCCCAGCATGACGGCATCAGCACCGGCACAGATAGCCTTGCAGACATCGCCGCCCTTTTTAAAGCCGCCGTCGGTAATAATAGGCACATAACGGCCGGTTTCTTTATAATATGTTTCACGAGCAGCGGCGCAGTCCATACTGGCGGTTATCTGGGGAACGCCGATACCTAAAACCTCGCGTGAGGTGCAGGCAGCACCCGGACCAACCCCGATTATTACTCCGTGAACACCGGTACGCATAAGCTCAAGGCAAGCCTGATAGCTGACGCAGTTGCCAACCAGTACCGGGACTTTAATCATCTTTACAAATTCTTCAAAGATAAGCCCGTGGCTGCTCTTGGAGACATGGCGGGCTGAAGTGACAGTGGAAGCAACAGATATAATATCCGCTCCGGCTTCAACTGCTACGGGAGCCAGTTTTTTGGCATTAGCAGGCATCAGGGAGACGGCACAGACGCCGCCTTTGGCTTTTATTTCGCTTACCCGCTTGGTAATCAGGTGTTCTTTAATAGGTTCGGCAGTATAAATCTTCTGCATGAAGGCAGTTACTTCGTCAATGGGTTTAGATATAATCTGGTCAAGAATTTCCTGGGGGTTTTCATAACGGGTATAAATACCCTCCAGATGCAAAACAGATAAACCACCCATTTTGCTCATGGCAACCGCGGTATCCACATTGGTTACGGCGTCCATGGCCGAGGCGATAAAAGGAATGGCGAAGTTAATATTGCCGATTTTAAAATCAACTTCTACCTGTTCGGGGTTAACTGTTAACCCGCCGGGGACAATGGCTACCTCGTCAAAGCCGTAGGTACGCCTGAGGGTTTTAAATTCTGGTACTGTCATCTCAGCTCTCCTTACTATTAAACATGAACTATATCAGAGCCGGCAAAGCCAAGTCAAGGCAAGATGTTTGTTTCTATTATAACCCTGAAGGAGGTTAAAAAGTAGAGAGAAGTCAGGGCAGATTTAAGGGGCAGTATTTTCCGGCGGGTTTTCAGCTGCCAGTTTAGCCTTTAGGCTTATTCTGCTACAATAATAAGGTTATGGCTTTATATGTGGTGGCGACCCCTATCGGCAATCTGGAGGATATAACTCTCCGGGCACTGCGTGTGCTTTCAGAGGTAAAGCTGATTGCGGCGGAGGATACCCGCCATACCCGTAAACTGCTTTCCGCCCATAATATAAAGACCCCCCTGACCAGTTACTTTGAGCATAACCGCCTGTCAAAGCTGGATTATATTCTGGAGGTGCTGAGGGAGGGGGATGTGGCTTTGGTTTCAGATGCCGGTATGCCCGGTATTTCAGACCCCGGCTACGAACTTATCAAAGCCGCCCATGAAAACGGTATAAAGGTTGTGCCTGTGCCGGGGGCTTCAGCCGTGATAACAGCGGTAGCGGTATCCGGGCTGGACTCCGCCAATTTCAGCTATTTGGGGTTTCTGCCCCGCCAGAAAACTGAACGCCGGAAAGCCCTTTCGGAAGCGGCATCACTTGGTGTAAGTATTGTTATACTGGAAGCGCCCCACCGTTTGCGTGGTTGCTTGCTTGACATAAAAGAAATACTGGGAGACCGTGAGATAGCCCTCTGCCGTGAGCTTACCAAAATATATGAAGAAATATTCAGGGGCAGTATCAGCCAGGCTATCAGTCATTTTGACCAGCCGAGGGGTGAATTTGTGCTGGTGGTGGAGGGTTGTAAACCGCCCGTATCTCAGCCGGAGCTGACGGATGATATAATAAAGGAACTTAGCATACTCAAAAAACAGGGCAAACCGGCTAAAGAAGCGGTGGCTCTGGTAAGCCAAAAAAGCGGTCTGCCCAAAAAAGAAATCTACCGGGCTTGGCTTAAAATTAACAAAACCTTATAATAGGTAAAATTTGCGAGGTGTTTCATGAGGAGAGGATGTATTTCACTGGGAGATGTGGTTTGCACTGGCTGCAACAATAATATTCCCTATCCTGAGCGTTATTTGGCTGTAGACGAAGAAGACGGTAAAGAAGTAGACAAAGGTACTACCGTTCATTACTGTGTGGAATGCGCCCTGAAGAAAGGGTATGCCAGCTACAAAGAAGAAAAAGGCGAGAGAATTCTAACCTTTCTGCCCTGAGGATATAAATGAGCGAACGAATATTTATAGGTGTGGCTTGGCCTTACGCCAACAGCCAGTTGCATCTGGGGCATGTTGCCGGCGCTTATCTGCCGGCAGATATTTTTGCCCGTTACCACCGCACCCGCGGGGATGAAGTGCTTATGGTATCCGGTTCGGATATGCATGGCACTCCTATTACCATAAGGGCGGAGCAGGAGGGTATTACTGCTGCCGAAGTGGCAGAGCGTTATCACCGGCTGTTTATGGCTTCGTGGCCGAAGCTGGGCATAAGCTGGGATTGCTATACCTCAACTGCAACCGCTAACCATGCCCGCACCGCTCAGGAGATGTTCCTCAGCCTGTATGAAAAGGGTTATATTTATAAAGATACGGTTTGCCAGCCGTTTTGCCCCCGCTGCAACCGTTTTTTACCTGACCGCTATGTGGAGGGGACTTGCCCCCACTGCAAATATGAAGGTGCCCGCGGGGACCAGTGTGACAACTGCGGCAAACCCTTAAATGCGGCTGAATTATTGAATTTTCGCTGCAAAAACTGCGGCAATCCCCCCGAGTTTAAGGAAACCGAGCACTTTTTCCTGAAACTTTCGGCATTTGAAGAAGAACTGCTCCGCTGGGTGGAGAACAAAACCCACTGGCGGACCAATGTATTAAATTTTACTCTGCGTTATTTAAAAGAAGGCCTCAAAGACCGGGCTATTACCCGTGATTTGGACTGGGGTGTGCCGCTGCCGCTTCCGGGTTATGAGGGCAAACGGCTGTATGTCTGGTTTGAAGCGGTAATAGGCTATCTGTCTGCCAGTATAGAGTGGGCGGTGGCTAAAGGCCAGCCGGGTGAGTGGCAGAAATACTGGGGCGGAGATACTAAAAGCTATTATTTTATAGGCAAAGACAATATTCCGTTCCATACCATTATCTGGCCGGCTATGCTGATGGGTAAAGGCGGACTTAATTTGCCGTATGATGTACCTTCAAATGAATATCTCACTATAGAAGCCCAGAAGTTTTCCAAGAGCCGCAATAAGGCTATCTGGGTGGATGATGTTCTTTCACGCTACAGTGTGGATACCCTGCGTTACCTGCTTTCGGCCAATATGCCTGAAAGCTCTGATATGGATTTCTCCTGGAGGGAATTTGTCCGCCGCAATAATGACGAATTGGTAGCCACTTACGGCAATCTGGCCCAGCGGGTTTTGACGATGGTCTGCCGTAACTTTGACAACAAAGTACCCGAATACGGTGAGCTGGACGAACGTTCCCTGAACCTCATTGAGAAAACCAGCGCCATGCTGTCTGAAACAGACAAAGCCTTGCACGGCTGTAATTTCCGTGAGGCTATTAAACTGGCTATGTCACTGGCCCAGGAGGCAAACCGCTATCTGGATGAAAAAGCCCCCTGGAAAGAAATAAAGGTGGACAAAGCTGCCGCTGCCCGCAGTTTATACGTGGCCATGGCGGCTCTTTCCGGGCTTCGGGTGGCTTTTTACCCGTTTTTGCCGGAAAGCTCAAGCAGGCTCAGTACTTACCTGGGTTTCGGCTCTGAAATAGAAAAAGACGGCTGGGTGCTTAAAATGCCGGTAGCCGGGCAGGAAATGATACCGCCGGAGCCGCTTTTTAAGAAACTGGAAGATTCGGTTGTCGAAGAAGAAGCCGCCCGCATGGGGCTTTAGTATTTACCAGGAGGCAAGGTCTTGTTGAAACTTAGCTCTATCTACGCACCTATAAATGAAGGACTCAAAGGGGTTGAGGACGAATTTAAACTGGTATCCGAAAGACGGAAGCAGTCTTTTCCCGAAATGGCGGAAATGCTGGATTATATTCTGGTAGGGGGCAAGGTACTTAGGCCGGCCCTTTCCATGCTGTCTGCCATGTGCTTCGGTGCCGGCATAAAAAGAGTGTTGCCTTTGGCCACTTCTTCTGAAATGCTGCATATAGCAACCCTGGTGCATGATGATGCCATTGACAAGGCTGATACCCGCCGCAGCCGCCGCACTGTCAATTCCGTATGGGGGCTGGAAAAGGCTATACTTTTAGGTGATTTCCTTTTTGCCCATGCTGCCGAAACAGCAGCTGACACCGGTAATATGCGTATAGTTACTCTGTTTGCCCAGACTTTGCAGATAATAGCCTCCGGTGAGCTGAAGCAGGCTTATGCCAGTTTTAACCCTGACCAGAGCTATGAGAATTATCTGGAGAGGATATCCGGCAAGACAGCCGCTCTTTTTGTAATGGCCACCAAGGGCGGGGCTATACTGGCAGATGCTTCGACGGCTGACGAAGAAATAATGCGTTCTTACGGCTATAATCTGGGTTTAAGTTTCCAGATAGTAGATGATATACTGGATTTTGTGGGTAATGCAAAAGATATGGGCAAACCCATAGGTTCAGACTTGAATAACGGCACAGTTACCCTGCCGGCACTCCTCCTGATGGACCGTTATCCGGAAAGTAACCCCATCAAGGATATGCTGGGTGCAACAGATCGTTCCGCTCATGTTGCCAAAGCAGTGGAGATGATAAATTCATCAGATATTATAGACCTTAGCTACAAAGAGGCTAAACGCTATGCTGATTTGGCCTGCAAAGACTTGTCAAAGCTTCCCAAAACAGCTGCCCGCGAATCTCTCTACCAGCTGGCAGAGTTTATAGTTGAACGTAAAAACTGACAAGGAGATATAAGATGAAACTTATGGGTTGTCTGGGAAGTATTCTGGCTCTCATTGTGATTGTCTTTGTCCTTACCCATTTGAGTGAAATCTGGGATTGGCTGGAAGGTATTTTTGCCTGATAAAATAGAGTATTTTTTAATACAAAAAAGCCACCTTTAAGAAGGTGGCTTTTTGATTAATCCGGTATGGGTTTAGGCAGATTCGGATATGGGGAGTTCACCTACGAACAGGTTTTCCAAATCAACTCCTTCCAGAGTCTCTTTTTCAACTAATTTTTCGGCAATAAACTGCAGACGGTTTTTGTTTTCGGTGAGTATGGTTTTGGCCTTTTGATGGGCTTCTTCAATCAGCCCGCGCACTTCTTCGTCAATCATATCGGCCACTTTTTCGCCATAGTCCTTCTGTTCGGATATCTCTCGTCCCAAAAAGACCATTTCCTCTTTGTTGCCAAAGGTGCGCGGTCCCAGTTTGTCACTCATGCCGTAGCTGGTGACCATCTTGTGGGCAATATCGGTAGCCCGGCGAAGGTCATCTGAAGCACCGGTGGAAAGTTCTTTAAAGGTCAGCTCCTCCGCAACATACCCGGCCAGTAGCCCGGCCATCATGGCCTTGAACTGGGAGCGGGTCATCAGGTAACGGTCTTCATTTGGCAGCTGGCGGGTATGCCCCAGTGTCATGCCTCTGGCTACAATGGATATTTTATGGACAGGGTCAGCACCCTGTACCAGCCGAAGCACGAGGCCGTGTCCGGTTTCGTGGTAGGCGGTGACCTCTTTTTCCTGAGTGCTTATGCGGCGGCTTTTGCGTTCCGGTCCGGCAATAACTCTGTCAATTGACTCCTCAAGGTCTTCGGTTTCAACTACTTTGCGGTTCTTGCGGGCAGCCAGTATGGCGGCTTCGTTAAGCAGGTTTGCCAGATCCGCACCCGAAAAGCCGACTGTTTGCTTAGCCAGATTTTCCAGATTAACCGTATCTGCCAGAGGTTTGCCCTTGGCATGAATTTTCAGTATAGCTTCACGCCCTGTTATATCGGGTTTGTCCAGCACCACTCTACGGTCAAAACGGCCCGGGCGGAGCAGGGCTGGGTCAAGGATATCAGGGCGGTTGGTAGCCGCAATAACTATTACGCTGGTATCGGTATCAAACCCATCCATTTCCACCAGTATCTGGTTAAGGGTCTGTTCGCGTTCGTCATGCCCGCCGCCCAGTCCGGCACCGCGCTGGCGTCCGACAGCATCTATTTCGTCTATAAAGATAATGCAGGGGGCATTCTTTTTAGCCTGGTCAAACAAATCACGCACTCTGGAAGCGCCCACACCCACAAACATTTCAACAAACTCGGAGCCGCTTATAGAAAAGAAGGGAACGCCGGCTTCACCGGCAATAGCCTTGGCCAGCAAAGTTTTTCCCGTACCGGGAGGGCCTATCAGCAAAATACCTTTGGGAATGCGGGCACCCAGCGCCTGAAACTTTTCACGGGATTTTAAGAACTCTACTACTTCGCCCACTTCCTGTTTGGCTTCATCTACCCCGGCCACGTTGGCAAAGGTGATGGTGGGTTTATCCATATTAAAGAGCTTGGCTTTTGAACGGCCGAAAGAGACTGCCTGGTTGTTGGCGCCTCTTGCCTGGGTGAAGATAAAGATAAGCAGACCGCCGAATATTAGGAAGGGCAGATAGGTAAGAATCATAGTGCCCCAGTCCAGTCCGCCCGCCGGCTGGATATTTACCTTTACATCAGTCAGGTCTAACCCCTCAATTTCGTAAATGCTGGCTATGTATTCCTTTACGGTGGTAAGTTTTGTGCCGTCAGTAGTGGTTACTTCTATGTTTTCGCTGTCAACCGTTATTTCGGCAATCTTGTGTTCCTGAGACAGGGTTATAATCTGGCTCAGGGGCACTTCCTCCGGTTTCTGGGCGTTCGGCACCAGAAACGAAAAGATTGCTATGATAGCCACCAGCATCACGACATACATAATGGTGCTGCGTTTCCAATTTGAATTCATTTGGTACCTCAAAATTTCATGTAGTATGGGACATATTAAGTAAATTATAGCATATAAGGATTTTGGCGTCTTTACGCCAGCGAGAAGTATGTCTCTTTCAGGAGCAGGGCATCTTCCTCAATGTTTGGGCTCTCACAGATTACCAGCCCGGCACAGCCTGTGTCGCGCAGGCAAAGTAACAGCTCCTTATAGTTGAAATCTGACTCTGCCAGATTCAGGTGCTGTTTTTCCCCACGGGGTGAGTAGTCTATACCCGAAATATGAATGTGCATATTTTTAAGTGTTTTTTCACCCAGATAATCTGCCATGGTATTTAACATAAAACTAAACTCGGAGTAGGAGTTGAATTTGCCGGTGCGGGCATGATAATGGGAAAAGTCTATGGTCGGCAGCAGGCCGGGTATCTCGCTGCAAAGTGCCATAGTCTCCTTTAGGTCTCCGAACTGGGTGACTTTGCCGCTTACTTCGGGGCGGAGACTTATCTGAAAGCCCTCTTCCTGAAGACGTTCAGCCACCGGGCGGATATTATCCCGTATGGCTTCGTAGGCAGCAGAAGGAGAATCTGTCAGGTAAAAACCGGGGTGGAATACCAGAGACCCCGCCCCGCAGAGTGATGCCATTTTGGCGGACTGGTACAGAAGGTGCTGGCTCATTTTGACCTTGTTTTCTTCAACTGCATTAAAGTTCAGGTAGTATGGGGCATGGGCAGACAGCTTTATGCGGAGAAGCTCTGAAAGTATGCGTACCGGGTTAGTATCCGGGGCTTTCATGTATACCCCGCGGACAAACTCTATTTCCATGCCGTCCAGCCCCAGTTCCGCCACCCGGTGGATACCGTTCTGGGTGGTGTGTTTGGGGGTGGAATAGGGAATGCCGGCGGTGCCGAAAAGTAAACCTGCCATAGGGTATAAGTATATCAGATGTGTTCGGCATTTAAAAAACCTCAGGCCTGTTTTAGCCTTATTACAGCCCGCAGCGGGTTGTATGCTATACTAAAAACAGATTTTTGGGGAGGGTGCACTTGGAATCAATAGATATTGCCCGGCAGATGGTAAGTATAGCCAGTGAGAAACAGGCTGAAGATATAGTCCTTCTGGATGTCAGGGAGCTGGTTAGTTACTGTGATTATTTCGTGCTGATGAGCGGCGCTTCCGGTCGCCAGCTTTCGGCTATTGCGGATACGGTTGAAAAGACCTTTAAACCCCTTAAAATAGGGCCGCGTCACCGTGAAGGTGACGCGGATTCAGGCTGGATACTGCTTGATTTCGGCGGGGTGATTGCCCACATATTCACCCCTGAAATACGCTCTTACTATAAGCTTGACCGTCTCTGGGAGAATGCCCCCAAACTAGTTGCCGTGCAGTAACTAACGGCGGTCGTAGTTTACCAGTTCGCTTTCGCTGAAAAACAGGCTTATTTCATGTTTGGCGTTTTCAGCCGAGTCTGAGCCGTGGACAGTATTCTGCTCTATATTTATACCCAAATCTCCCCGTACCGTACCCTTTTCAGATTTGGCAGGGTCAGTGGCACCCATAGCCTTGCGCATTTTCTCAACGGCATTTTCGCCCTCAAAAACAGCGGCTACAATAGGGCCTGAGGTGATGTAAGTGACCAAATCCTTGAAAAAGGGGCGTTCCCGGTGGGGGGCATAGTGCTTGTCAGCTAAAACGGCGTCCATCTGGAGCATCCGCAGGCCAATCATTTTCAGCCCCAGTTTTTCCATTCTGCCCAGTATTTCGCCGGACAGGCCGCGGTTAACGCCGTCAGGCTTAACCAGTAAAAGTGTTCTTTCCATATTTCTCCTTTATTTAGCGCCGGCCAAACCTATAAAACCGGCTATATCTTCTACACTAATCTTGCCCAGGGTGTCAACTATCATATCAGCTTCGCTCAGGGCTTGGGGTTGCTGGCTGTTAGTAACAGCTATGCATTTCATACCGGCTTTCTTGGCGGCTTCCACTCCGGCGGGTGCGTCTTCTATTACCAGGCACTCTTCCGGGCTGGCGCACAGTCTGGCGGCCGAGAGTAAGAATACCTGGGGGTTGGGCTTGCCCTTGGTGACATCTTTTTCGCTGACTGTAGCCAGGAAGTAGTCCCCTATACCCAGTTTGGTCATAACCAGCTTGATATTGGCCAGCGGTGCCGAAGATGCAATAGCCATGCGGTAACCGGCTGCTTTCAGGGATTTTAAAAGTTCTATCACACCGGGAAATAGCTTTATCTCCTGTCCGGCGTATTCACGGAAAAGGTGTTCCTTGCGGTCAGCCAGAGTGTGGATGGTATCCGCGTCTGATTTTTCACCCAGCACCGAGTAAATTATCATGTCATTCCGCAGGCCGAAGGTACGGTAAAAATCTGCTTCGGAAAAAGTATAACCTATCTCCGCAAAAGTAGTCTGCCATGCCCGCATATGAAAGGGGGCGGAATCTGCAATTACCCCGTCCATATCCCAGATAACGGCTTTGTTTTGGGAGAGCGGCAGGCCGGTGCGGTGTTTGCGGGGGGATATCTGGGGGCGGCGCAGGTAAAGCGGCTGCAAACCGGCAGGGCTGTCAGTCAGGCCGTCTTCAATCCTCTTTTTAGCCAGCCTTGCCAGCGAGGCTGCCCTTGAGGGGCGTATATCAGCCGGGGCAAATACTGTTTTTTTATCTCCAAGCAGGGTCTTAAGTTCGGCTTGGCTGGTTTGGCTTATCGGCCCGCAGATAACACAGGGTTCACTGACTTCAGCGGCCAAATCAGCCAGATTGGTGATATAGGGTTTAGCCACTTCTTTTAAGCCATCTCCGTCCTTTTGGTAAACTGCTGCGGCATATTCCTGCTGACCCGAAGGTAAGAGCGCCCATACTTTAAGGCCGCTTGCCAGATAGGGGTAGGCGGCCAGCTCCAGTGTGCCGATACCGCACAAGGGGATATCCAGAGCAAAAGCCAGGCTTTTGGCAGTGCTCAGGCCTACTCTTAAGCCGTTAAAACTGCCCGGCCCTATGGAAACCGCAATGGCGGAGGCATCTTTAAGGCTTAGCCCGGCTGACTCAAGCAGCCACTCCAAACGGGGCAACAGCTCTACCGTCTGGTTCTGGTGACTGAGCCAGTTGTACTGGGCAACTATTTCATTATCTTTAAGGATAGCCACCCCGGTATCCGGGGTGGCAGTATCAATGGCTATTAAAACCGGCATCCTTTACCCTCTGTGAAATCTCATTTAACAGCTCTTCATAGCGGATACCCCAGGCATATAGGGTCAGCTCACGTTTATCATCATCAAGATAGGCTATTTCTATCCGCAGGTTTTCTGAAGGCAGCAGTTCGTCGGCTTTATCAGCCCACTCTACCACAGTTACTCCGCTGCCGTACAAATAGTCATCCAGACCCAGTTCTTCTATCTCTTCGCTCAGGTCCAGACGGTATAAATCTATGTGATACAAAGGTAAACGTCCGTACATCTCACGCACGAGCACAAACGAAGGGCTCAAGGCATTTTCGGTAATATCCAGTCCCTTTGCCAGTCCCTGGGTCAGGTTAGTTTTGCCTGCTCCAAGGTTTCCCACCAGGAAGATAATATCCCCGGCTGATGCCAGTTCGCCTATTATCTTTCCCAGATCCTGGGTTTGCTGGGTACTGTGACTCACCAGTTCAAGTTGATTCATTTTGGTTTCTTAAAATGCTCCCAGCCGTTCTTTCCCGGCTGAAGGGCCCTCCCATCTTTATCCATTAATCTTAATTCCTCCGGTTTACCCGGAATAATCTCACCTATGACAGTAACCGGTATAGGACTCTGCACCGAAATTTGCTCTATCACCTCGGCAGAGGCGGTAAACAACAGTTCGTAATCTTCACCCCCGTAAAGGGCCATGTTTTGGGCTTGAAGGGGGTAGCAAAGACGCAGGCTGGGGTGGAGGGGCAGCTTACCAAGATCAATTCTGGCACTTACCCGGCTCTGCCTGAGTACATGCCCAAGGTCAATCACCAGCCCATCACTAATATCTATACAGCAACGGACGCCCTCTTTAACCAGCAACCTGGCTTCATTTATCCGCGGTTCAGGGCGGTAAAAGGAGCGGTAAAATATCTCACGACTTTCGTCAGGGACTTTTGTTTGGTTTAGCAGCATATCCAAACCGGCAGCAGCACTGCCCAGATAACCGGTAACAGCTATTTTCTGCCCTGCCTGAGCAGCATTTCTGGTAAGCAGGCGGTTCGGGTTTTCCACCGAACCCAGCAAAGTGACAGCCAGGTTTATTATGGATGACTGGTTGGTATCACCGGCTATTATAGCAATCTGGTATTTTTCAGCCAGACTGTACATGGCGTTATAGCAGTCTGTCACGCTGGAAACGAGCGTATCCGGCGGCAGGTCAATATTAACTATGGCATATTGAGGGACTCCCCCCATGGCGGCAATATCGCTCATATTTATTGCCATGGCTTTGTAACCCAAATCTGCCCAGCAAAGCATGTTGCGGTTGAAATGTACGTTTTCAATCAGGCTGTCCACGGTGACCAGCTGATATCCCTGCGGCAGAAAAACAGCGGCATCATCACCAATATCAATTATTAAGTTTTCACGGGCAGGGGTGTTTACAGCAGACTTTTGGTGTAAAAGATTGTTCAGCTTGTCTATCAGCTGGCATTCGCCTATGTCAGAAACCTTCATAATGCAAAGATTATACCATTTTTCATGCGGTGCCTGCAGTGCTGAAAATAGTCATTTTGTAAAATTCAGGGGGTGGTTTTTCAGATTTGGCTTACGTATGAGTTGCGAATGGGGTCAACCTTGACAATTAATACATTGAGGAATATGATTGGTCTTTGAAATCGCCATCAATATGGCGTTTTTATTTGGCACTTACTCAAAAAAGCTGAGTTTTGTCATTGCTAACTCTCCGTTTCAATGACTTCAGATACGGTATATGTTTAAATAAATGCTTCAAAAGGTGATAGCTGATGAGTAGTTTGGCCGAAGCGCCTATCCAGGATCCCGGATTTGACTCTGAAGAGGCGCATAAACGTAAACAGTACATGGTTGACTTGTTCGTAGTTCAAGCGAAAAACTATGATTTCCACGATGATGTCTTCGGGCTTTATGCCCACCGTTTTTGGATGCGGACTGTTCTTAAGATTGTCGGTAAGTTTGTGAAAGGCCGCACCAGTACCAAAATGCTTGATTTGGCTTGCGGCACCGGCTTTGTTACCTTCAATACGGCCCGGAACTTCGAAAACATTGATATAGACTCCTTTGATATCAGCCCCGATATGCTGGCGGTTGCCAAGGAGCGTTACGAAAAGTATTTCAAAGGGCGGAGTATAAAGTTCTGGCAGGGTGATGCCGAAGTTCCCTTTGGCGAAGAGAAATACAATTTGATAACCACCAGTTTCGCTTATCGCAACTTTGCCAACAAAGGGCTGGCTACCGAGAATGTTTTCCGTGCCTTGAAACCGGGCGGTCTCTTTATTATTCAGGACCTTACCAAACCTGAACACCACCCCATGCGCGGACTGTATATATTCTATATGAAATATATTTTGCCTTTGTTTACCAGTATTTTGGGTACCGAAAAATCGGCTGCCCGCTGGCTTTATAAATCTGCTATGATGATGCCCACTAACGGGCAAATTGTAAAACTAATGGAAAGCAAAGGCTTTGAAAAATGCCAGTATAAGAGCTTGTCGCTGGGTATTGCCTGCGTAATCTGGGGCTATAAACCGGAGAAATCAGAATAAAATGAGCAGTGTAGATGTGAATGTGAAAGACCCCGGTTTTGAGTCTGAAGAGGCTCAGGCCCGCAAACGTTATATGCTTCAGTTATTTGGTTTTCAGGCCAAACATTATGACCTGCATGATGATATTATGGGTTTGGGTATTCATCGCCGCTGGGGCAAAGAGATGGTTTTGGAGATACTGACCTATACCCGCAATATGCCGCAGGTAAAAATGCTGGACCTTGCGTGCGGTACGGGTTTTGTTACCTTTAATACTTTGCGCTACATGAAAAATGTGGATATAGACGCCTTTGATATCACCCCCGAAATGGTGGAAGTAGCCAAGGGACGTCTCAAGAAGAATTATCCGGACCGCAACGTGAAATTCTGGGTGGGTGATGCCGAAATACCCTACGGTGATGCCAAATACGATGTTATCGGCACTTGCTTTGCCTTCCGCAATTTTGCCAACAAAAATCTGGCTGCCTCTAATATCTTCAAAGCACTTAAACCGGGCGGTCTGCTGGTTTTACAGGATATGACCAAACCCGAAAAACAGCCTTTCCGTGGTATTTACCTGTTTGCCTTGAAGAATCTGATGCCCATTATGGCTCGGATAATTGGTACAGAAAAAAAGTCTGCCCGTTATCTGGCAAATTCGGTGTTGGCCATGCCTAGTAACGCGGAAATAATGGCTATACTCCAAAATCAGGGTTTTATAAATATCAAATCCCACTATCAGAGTGGCGGTATGGGTACACTGACTGTTGCCTATAAGCCGGAGAATTAGACATGGGTAAAGTGGATACACTGGCTTATGACATTGGGAATAACCGTACCCGTCACGTATATATAGGCAACGATATACTGAATAGTCTGCCGGAATATGCACGTGAACTGAATGCGGACAAATTTTTTATTATTACCGATTCCAATCTTGAAAATATCCTGAAGGATAAAATCAAAGATTTGCTTTCCGGGGTGACCGAAACCCACCTGTTGGCTTTCCCTGCCGGTGAAGCCTCAAAAACTCTGTCTACTCTGGAAGACATAGGCTCAAAAATCCTTGACCTTAGGGCTACCAAATCTAGCGTTATCGTCTGCCTGGGGGGCGGGGTAGTGGGTAATCTGGGCGGCCTGACCGCCGCACTCCTTTTCCGCGGTCTGCGCTTTTTCCATATTCCTACCACCATGGTTGCTCAGATAGACAGTGCCATTGGCCAGAAACAGGCTGTTAACTACAAAATGGGTAAAAACCTGTTCGGCCAGTATTATGCCCCGGAGTTTGTCTTTATAGATTTTGATTTTCTCCGGACTTTGCCCGAACGCCAGATACGGGCCGGTTTGGCCGAATCTGTGAAACACGGCTTGTGTCAGGAGTCCTCCTTTTTTGACTATATAGAAGAACATGCCGGTGATTATTCGCCGAAAGTTATAGATTACATCTCCCGCCACACCATAGAGCTTAAGCTGGAGCTGCTTAAGATTGACCCGTTTGAGGGTAAGCTTGACCCCCAGCTGGAGCTTGGACATACCATAGGCCATGCGGTGGAGATTATTAAAAACGGCCAGCTTTTGCATGGTGAGTCTATTGCTATAGGTATGGTGGCTGAGGCCGCCCTTTCCTGTGAAATGGGTTATATGAAGCCCGAACTGGCCGCTAAAATAGAGCGTATTTTCAAGAAGCTGGGTTTGCCCACTCGTATTCCGGCGGATGTTCCTCTAGAAGGGGTGATGGAAGCCCTTCGCTATGATAACAAACGCCGTACTGCCCGTACAGACTTCTTTTTGCTTGAGGATTTTACCCGCTTCCACAAGGAAAATGGTAAAATAGGTACCAAGGTTTCTGAAGAGGTTTTAAAGAAAGTTCTTGAAAGCGCTTACTAGCGAACGGCCGGATTTTCAGGACTGGATACAGGCCGCCCGTCTCAAGTTCCTGCCCCAGGGTGTAATGCCGGTGGTAATAGCCGGCGCTTTGGCTTTTTCCGAGGGTACGTTTGATATTGCCAATTTTGTCGTGGCTTTTTCAGCCGCTGCTGCTGTCCAGATTGGCCTTACCATGTTTAACGATACTCTTGATTATGTTTACGGTACTGATTGCAAACCTATAGATGCTAAAAACCCCTTCTCCGGAGGGAGCGGGGTATTCACCTGCGGGATTATAAAACCCCGCCAGTCGCTTTTGGTTATCTTCTCTCTGTATTTCTTCGCCCTGCTGTGTGCCATTTATATGGCGCTGGATATGGGCTGGGGAGTTATGTGGATTGCCATTATAGGTGCAGCTATTTCCATACTGTACTCTGCTAAACCTTTGCGGCTTGCTTACCACGGTCTGGGCGAACTTATGATGCTTATCGGTTACGGGCCGGTGCTGACCGCCTGGGGGTATTTTGTTCATACCGGTATGGTTAGTTCGGATATACTGCTGATAGGTGTTATACCGGGTTTGTGTATGTGGGCAATGATACTTATAAATGAGATACCTGATTATCTGGAAGACCGGGCAGCCGGCAAACGTAACTTGACTTACCGCTTAGGGCCAAAAAATGCCAAGAATCTGTTTTTTATTTCATTGCTAGTCCTATATGCTTATATACTGGCGCTGGTTTTCAACGGGATAATGCCGCCTCTTTCCGCTGTATCTTTAGGTGGTATTCCTCTGGCTGTTATGGCCGTCAGGATTGCTCATCGTTATTATAATGACCCCATAAAGGTAGCCATGGCCAATAAATTGATGGTCATAATATATTCGGTCACAACTGCTACGGTGGCCATAGGGATGTTGACATAATGGTAGCCCCCAGTTTTTTTGAAAAAGTTGCTCCGGTATACGAATTTTTAACCCGTATGTTTATGCTGGGTACATTTGAAAGTGCCCGTGACAGAATGCTTAACGAAGATACCTCGTCTTTCAGTGTCCTTGATCTTTGCACTGGTACCGGGTATATTGCTAACAAGATAGAAGCGAAGCGGATTGTAGGTTTAGACCAGTCTGTCCAGATGATGGCCCTTAATGACCGCACCAAACGCCCCAACAAAACTCTGGTACGGGGAAATGCCTATCATCTGCCGTTTGAAAATGGTGAGTTTGAGCGTATTTATTGCTCCAGTGCCAGCCATGAATTCAAGCTCTTCGGCAAGGTATTGGCGGAGTGTTTCCGTACCTTGAAGCCTGGCGGCAAGGTGGCTGTTTATGACATTTACCAGCCCAAAAACAAGTTTTATTCTCTGATAGTCAATACTATATACCGTTATCCTGTTGAACATAATATTATGTGGGTGCATACGCTAGAGGAATGGCGCAAGCTTTTGACTGAAGCCGGTTTTGAGGTGGAGGAACTGGAAGCTGTCAGGGGGGTATTTGTTTTTGTTCGGGCTCGAAAGCCCGCTTAAACAATTAGAGGTTAGATATATATTACAAACAGGCCTTCTTAAAAGGCCTGTTTTATTTTTCTATAACAGATACTGCCAAAAGCGGACAGTTCCCCACTTAACAAATTACACCCTTATGGTATCATTAGGTATGCGTTATGCGGTTATAGCGGACATACATGCAAATCTGGAGGCTTTAAATGCCGTTCTGGAAGATGCATATAAACGGGAAGCTGCCGAAATCTGGTGTTTGGGAGATATTGTAAATTACGGTCCTGACCCCATGGCCTGTTTGGAAATACTGAGAAATCGCAAGCATATGGCAGTAGCCGGCAACCATGACTTGGCAGTAGCCGGCAAAATAAACCATTCGTTATTTGAATTGGAAGCCGCCCGTTGTCTCGTTTGGACTAGAAATCAGTTATCCTCGGATATGATTGATTATCTTGCCTGTTTACCGAAAGTGACCTCTGATGGTGATTTTACTTTGGTGCATGGCAGTCTAAAGCGTCCCGAATGGGATTATATCACTACTCCACAGATTGCAGCTGAGAATTTCAGCCTTATGAATACCCCGTATTGTCTTGTTGGGCATACCCATATGCCTTATGTATTTACTCCCGGTCAAAATGGAATTTGCCGCGGTATTCCCCTGATGGCAGGCAGTATGCAACCACTTCGCCAGACAAGCCTGATAATAAACCCCGGCAGTGTTGGTCAGCCGCGGGATGGCAATCCACAGGCCAGTTACGGTATTTACAATGACGAATCTCGCACTTTTTGCCTTTACAGGGTGCCTTATAACATTTCTGCTACCCAAAAAAAGATGCAAAAAGCTAAATTACCCCCGTTTTTATCAGCACGATTGAGCAAAGGGCGTTAAATCTTTATAATAGGGGTACATGGAAAAAGATGCGCCTCTGTTAGCTGCCGGTGTACCTTCACTTATGGCTCAGGCCAAGGAGATGATGGAGGGTTATACCCTGAAAGCCCGCAAAGGGTTGGGGCAGCATTTTTTAATAAGTCAGGGCGTGCTGAATAAAATCCTTCTGGCTGCAGATTTGAAACCGACGGATACGGTTATAGAAGTGGGGCCCGGGCTTGGGGTGCTTACAGAAGAACTCCTTGAAAGAGCCGGGCAGGTCATAGCTGTAGAGCTGGATGACAAACTGGTAAACGCTTTGACCGAAAAATTCAAGGCATATCCCAATTTCAAGATTATCCATTCAGATATACTAAAAATCAGCCCTGAGGAAATACTGGGACAAAATATTCCTTACAAGCTGGTAGCCAATCTCCCTTATTACATAACCTCGGCTGTACTTCGCCAGTTTCTGGAAGCAGAAATAAAGCCTGAACTGATGGTGGTCATGGTGCAGAAAGAAGTGGCCAAAAACATGGTCGCCAAAACAGGGGACATGGGTCTTCTAACCCTGAGTGTGCGGTTTTACGGCAACCCTGCGTTGGTGGCTACTGTTCCGGCTGGGGCTTTTTACCCCTCGCCGGAGGTGGATTCGGCTATTGTAAAGGTGGTTATTCCGCAAACAACAATTATGGACGGGGTGTCTGCGGTTGATTTTTTTAAACTGGCCCGAGCCGGTTTCGGCACCCGCCGCAAAACACTTCTTAATGCACTTGCCCAAGGGCTGGGCATATCCAAACAGGATATACTGTTACTACTGGAAAGGTCTGGCATAGACCCTGCCCGCCGGGCAGAGACCTTAAGCATGGAGGAATGGAAAGGGTTATGCCTGGAATATACGGTGAACCCATGCTGACACTGCTGGCTCCTGCCAAAGTCAACCTTAGTCTGGAAGTACTCTACCGCAGAAATGACGGTTATCATGAGTTGCGAAGCATTGTTCAGTCTCTGAGTTTGTGTGACCGCCTGTCTTTCAGCCCCGCTAAAATGGTACAGATAAGCTCAGACAGCCCGGACTGGCAGCCCGAACATAGCCTAGTTTCGAAAGCAGTGACATTGTTTAGTGAAAGATGCGGGCAAAGCAGCGGGGTGAACCTCAAAATAGCCAAACGCATTCCTCTGGTTTCCGGACTGGGTGGAGACAGCTCTTGTGCGGCGGCTGTTTTGAAAGGGCTTAACAAGGTCTGGGGATGCGGTTATCCCTGCTGGCGGCTGATGGAAATAGGTGCAGAACTTGGTTCTGATGTCCCCTTTTTCATAATGGGTGGTACGGCTATGATGGAAGGACGGGGAGAAACGGTAACTCCTCTGCCTACCCTTAACCAGATGTGGGCGGTTTTGCTGGTTCCGCCAATTTCAATGCCGCCGGATAAGACTGCCGTTCTCTATCGCAATCTGCACCCGGACAGCTTTACCAGCGGTGAAATAGGTGATAAACTGCTGGAAGATATTTGTCATGGCAAGCTTAGCCCCAGCCTTTGTTTCAACGTTTTTGAGAAAGTAGCTTTTACCCTTTTCCCCGAACTGGTTAAATACCGCTGGCAGTTTTTGGAAGCAGGGGCATACCAGATATCTTTGGCCGGAGCAGGCCCGACCCTGTTTACCCTGCTTAAAGATAGAAATACGGCTGAAAAAATATATCATAACCTGTGCCAAAAAGGGCATCAGGCCTACTTGGTATCGACCTTGGGGCCGCTGGATTGATAAATCCCTTGGGGGTATCATATAGGGGTAACGCAAATATCAGGGAGGTGTTTAATGTCCAGTTCCGAAAATTTGAAAGCCGCTTTTGCCGGTGAGAGCCAGGCAAACAGAAAATACCTGTTTTTTGCCGATAAGGCTGAAAAAGAGGGTTTTGCCCATGTGGCACGTTTATTCAGGGCTGCAGCTGAGGCTGAAACCGTGCACGCCCGAAACCATCTTAATGTTTTAAAAGGGGTGGGTGCTACAGCTGCCAATCTGGAAGCGGCAGTTGAAGGAGAAAGTTACGAATTTAACAGTATGTATCCTGCTTTCATAAAAGAAGCCGAAGCCGAAGGAAATTCCTCAGCTTTGCTCAGCTTTAATCACGCCAACAAGGTAGAAAAAATCCACCATGGTTTGTTTGAGGCAGCCCTGAAAGAAGTAAAATCCGGCATCAAAGCTCCTGACCAGGTTTATTATGTGTGCCAGGTTTGCGGTAATACCGTACTGGGTACGGCTCCTGCCCGCTGTCCTATATGTGGTGCTCCTGCCTCTAGCTTTAGGGCTGTCTAGCCGAATTGTTCCATAAAACAGAGGGGGAAGTAATATTACTTCCCCCCTTTTAATTTTTAATATCATTCTGCCGAGTCTAAGTAAGAAAAATGTCTTCCGGTTTGGCTGCAAACTCTTTCCCGCAGGTGGTGCAGCAGAAAAGCACTCTCTCTACTACGTTATCCTTGCGGTCAATACGGGATAAGGTTCCGTCTCCGCCATCCTTAGGGCAGGTAGCACAAAGTATATATCTAAAACCAGTTTCAGGGTCACGGGTGGAAACCATGCCTTGTGACAGGAGTTTATTGGTTAGCGCCAGGTCTTTTTTTATTTGCAATGTCAGCTCCGTTTTTTTTTTCAAACCAGTATATACCCATAACGCCTGTGAAGATATTATTTTAAAGATTAGTTTTAAGGTTCAGTATTTTGGCATATTCTGACCGCATACGGGACAGGCATGTTCATGTGTTTCCTTTTTCTTGCGGAATTCTTCCAGCAGTCCGGCAGACAAAATGGCGGTTGGTAAAGCAAAAGTAGCCAGTCCGAGTATGGATATAATACTGGCTAGAAATTTTCCCAATGAGGTAATGGGGTAAATATCGCCGTAACCCACGGTAGTCATGGTCATAACAGACCACCACATAGCATCGGGTATATTTTTGAAAACATCCGGCTGGGCGGGGTTTTCCACAAAGTACATAAGGCTGGAAGTGACGATAATGAGCAGCAGGATAATGGCAAAAGATATTATCAGGGCTTCTTTGCGTTCGCGGAGTACGTTTAGAATCATGCGTGAAGTTTCGTTAAAGCGTTTTAAGTGCCCCAAACGGAATAACCTTAAAAGCCGCAGGGATCTCAGGAAACGCAAATCTATGTGTATAAGGAATGGCAGGTAGAAGGGCAGTATAGAGAGCAAATCCATCAGTGCCAGAGGAGAAACCGCAAAGCGTATCCGTCCGCTAAAAGAGTGGGAATATTTAGGCTCGACAGTACAGCTCCACACCCGCAAAATATATTCCAGGCTGAATATCGCTACTGAAAATATCTCAAAGCTGTGAAGAAGGGTATGATAATCCCGTGCAATACTGTCTACCGAACCAAGTATGACTGCCAGTACGTTTAAACAGATAAGGCTGATAATAAACCAGCTGACAAACTTGCGTGACGGGCTGTCAAAACCAAAAGTCAGCAGGTCATGAACACTTTTCATGGGATTATGTTTGGTCATCGGCCAGTCTCCGTTTTACATAATCTATTTCATCTATCCGGCTGGAAACCTTGCCGTCCAGTTTGAGATTCAGCAGTTCGGCAAGTATAGTTTTAATATTAGGGCCGGGTGCAAATCCCAGTGCAATTAGATCAGCCCCTTTTAAATACGGTTTTACGGCGGACAGTCTTTCGTGGAAAAGCAACAGGTTTTTTCTGACCAGCGGGTTGTCTGCAGAAACATAAAATGCCTGAAATGCTTCTTTCGTACACTTTGCCAGCAGACTGTACAGACGGCTGGGGCTAAGTGCGGCCATATCCAGTTCCTCCCGATGTTCTGCCAGATACTGGCAATCCTTCAGGCAGGCGGATAGGTGTTTGCCAAGATGCAGGCGGGTTATCAAGGAGTCTGCCTGAGGGCTGTCCATGCGTGCAGTGAGCAGGCAAAGGTATATTTCAGGAGACACGTTTTCTCCATATATTTCTCTGGCCTCGGTGAATTTGTCTGCCAGCCATTTGTCAGCCTTTGCAAACGGCAGGCTGTTTCTCAAAACACCCGTTTCTTCTGCCTTAAGCAGTATATTTTCCGGTTTGGCTTCCTTAAAAACACATTCAATCTCGTACCATAATCTGTCAGCACCTATCAGAGGTATCAGGTGTGCATCACGCAGAAGCAGGGGCAAGGTATCACCTGAAATACTAAAACCAAGGCGCTCCGAATAACGCAAAGCCCTCCAGATGCGGCTGGGGTCATCTTGGAAGCTCTTCGGGTGGAGTACGCTAAGTTTGCCCTGTTTCAGGTCTGTAAGCCCGTTGTAGGGGTCTGCAAGGTGGCCGAAATCTTGAGGGCTCAGGCTTATGGCCATAGCATTTATTTTAAAGTCGCGGCGAAATAAATCTGCCCTAATATCGCCTTCAAGCACTTCCGGCAGTTTACCCGGTACAGGGTAAATTTCGCTTCGGGCGGATGTAATATCCAGCTTGAATCCGTTTATATCTGCCGAAAGGTTATTAAAGCGGTGGTGCAGGGTGACTTTGTATGGAGTTTTCTCAAAAAGTTTTTGCCCGAACAAGATAGCGTTTGCGGTCAGAACCAGATCTGCATCTTTCGGGGTTTTGTCCAGCAGAAAGTCCCTTACCATACCTCCCGCCAGGTAAAGGTACAGGTTTTGACTGGCTGCCCGTTCAGCCGCATGCAGAATGAGCCGGTTTATTTCCGGCGGCAAGCGGTTTTTTAAAAAACTTCTTAGCTTTTCCGCATTCATTTAAAGCCAATTATAGCACAGCTTTCTGTCTGATTTTATTGCCGAGATGGGCAGTTACTGGTATCATTTTAAGTAATTTTATGAATACTTATGCTATAAAGGTTTCTAACCTAGTCAAAAAATACAAAGACTGCACCGCTCTGGACGGATTGAGTCTGGAAATAAAGCAGGGTGAGTGTTTTGGGCTTTTAGGACCAAATGGAGCTGGCAAAACCACTCTGGTGCGTATACTGACTTCACTTGCTCCATCAGATTCGGGTACAGTGGAGGTGATGGGGCTTGACCTTGCCCATCATCTCAGGCAGATAAAGGCTATGTTTGGGGTGATACCCCAGCTGGACAATCTGGATTCTGAACTTTCGGTAACCGAAAATCTGGTTACTTTTGCCCGTTTTTTTGACATAAAACCGGCTGATGCCCGTCGAAGAGCCTCTGAGATACTGCATCTTTTTAAATTGGAACAAAAGGCTAATTCCGAGGTGAAGGCCCTTTCGGGTGGTATGCGGCGGCGTTTGCTGCTGGCCAGAGGGCTTATGAATAACCCCAGCATTATTATCCTGGACGAACCTTCAGTTGGCCTTGACCCCCAGTCCAAGTATCTTGTCTGGCAGAAACTGAAGGAATTTAAAGCCTGCGGCATAACTCAGTTGCTTACCACCCAGAATATGGACGAAGCGGCAGTGCTGTGTGACCGGATAGCCATAATGCATCAGGGCAAAGTGCTGGATATGGACACTCCCAAAGGGCTGGTGGACAGGCATGTAGGCCAGTGCCTTATAGAGATAGAGGTGCGTCAGGGCGAGCACGAAGCGATAACAGCTGAGTGTATGCGGCGCGGGCTGGATTTTGAAGATTCCGGACTGATTATACAGGTATTCCGCTGTGGCAAAGATAACTTGCTTGACGAACTTAAGGCATTTGGCTGGAATGTGTGGCAGCGGATAGGCACTCTGGAAGATGTATTTTTACGTCTGACCGGAAAGGGGCTGGTGGAATGAACTGGCCTACTTACCGTGCTTTTTATATGTGGCTTCGGAACTACAACGTCTTTATCCGTTTGTTCTGGTCTATTGCGCCGGGGTTTGTTATTGAACCGGTAGTGCTTCTGGTAGCACTTGGTTTCGGCTTCGGGTCATTTATAGGGGATATAAACGGCCAGCCTTATATGGAATTTATCATACCGGGTGTTATTGCCAGCTATGCCATGACCAGCGCTACCTTTGAGTGTACCTATAACGTCTTTTTCCGCATGGACTTCCGAAAAACCTATGACTCCATACTGGCTACCCCTATGAATATAAGTGACGTGGTAACCGGGGAAGTTTTGTGGGGAGCTACCCGCTCCATCATAACAGCTTGCATTATCCTGCTGGTGGCGGCCCTGTTTGGTGTTATCCATTCGCCGCTGGCTCTGCTGGCACCTGTTTTTGCGGTGCTGGAAGGCATCATGTTTGCCAGTATGGGTGTTTTCTTTGCTTCTATAGTCCCCTCTGTTTACAGTTTTAATTATTATTTTACCCTGTTTATCGGCCCGATGACTTTTTTCAGCGGGGCTTTTTTCCCGGTCTCCAGCTTTCCGGAGACGGTTCAGGTTATTTCAAATATTGTGCCTCTTACCCCGGCGGTCAGCCTTATACGGGGGGCGGTCAGTGGTGACTTTGCGGGGGTAAATGTGGTAATCTCGTTGCTGGCGGTTATCGGGGTGTCAGCCGCCTTTTATATAGCTACCCTGTTCAGCATGAAACGCCGGGTTATGGAATAACCCTTTAAATAGTCTGGGGTTTTTGGATAATATACAAAGGAGCGGGAGATGAAGGTAATTGCCCTGGTGGGCATGCCGGGGGCGGGTAAGACCGAAGCCTCGCGTATGTTCAGTAAAAACGGTTTTATAAGGATACGTTTCGGAGATATCACTGATGAGAAACTTCGGGAGCTTGGGCTGCCCCTGAACGAAGAGAACGAACGCAAGGTGCGGGAATCACTCCGCAAGCAGTACGGCATGGAGGCTTATGCGGTGCTGAACCTTAGCCGTATTGATGAAAACCTGAAGAAAGACAACGTGGTGGTAGACGGGCTGTATTCGTGGGAGGAGTACAAGTTTCTAAAAAGCTACTATAAAGAACAACTTGTTGTGGTCGCTATTTCTTCTGCCCCCGCTACCCGTTACTCCCGTTTGTGTGAAAGGGCAGACCGCCCGTTGAACTATGATAATGCCGTTTCCCGTGATTACTCCGAGATAGAAAATATAAACAAAGCCGGGCCGATTGTCATGGCGGATATTACGCTTCTTAATGAACTGGATTTGAAAGATATGGAAAAACAGGTAAAGAAGCTTAGCCTTGAACTGCGGGCAGACGAATGAGCCGCCCGAATGCAGACGAATACTTTCTTAAAATAGCGGCGGTGGTTGCCGAACGTTCTACCTGTGTCCGTCATCATGTCGGGGCGGTAGCTGTAAAGGATAAACATATTCTCTCCACCGGTTATAACGGTGCGCCGGCCGGTCTGACAGACTGTCTGGAACTGGGCTGCCTGCGTAATCAGAACGGCATACCATCTGGTACCCGGCATGAGATTTGCCGGGCAGTCCATGCCGAACAGAATGTTATTATCCAGGCGGCTTTGCACGGCACCAGTCTGGAAGGGGCAACAGTGTATGCCACCCATACTCCCTGTGTGCTGTGTGCTAAAATGCTGACTAATGCCCGTATCAAACGCTACGTAAGCTATGGTAAATACGCAGATGATTCATTTATAGATATGTTCAAACAGGCGGGGATAGAGGTAGTTATCAAAGACCGTCCCCCCGGCATAGTGGAATATCTGGACTAAAAAGTATAAAAAATGGTCAAAATTTCGGAATAGTAAAACCTTTATCGCAGTGTTACAATTAATATATACCAATGTGAGTTAAAATATTTGGTAGCAAAAGTAATAGTTAACCCGGTGGCGGGGGCAAAGTCCACCGAACAAAAATGGCCGCATATCAGCAGGCTTATGCGTGATATGGGCTTTTCTTATGATTTCCAGTATACCGAAAGCCAAGGGCATGCTATTGAGATTGCCCGTAATGCCGCTTTAAATGGCTACCCCTATCTGGTAGCAGTGGGCGGTGACGGCACTATTAACGAAGTAGTTAACGGTATTCTTACCGCCAGCCATGACCAAAAAACCCTGATGGGAGTGGTGGATACCGGCACCGGCAATGATTTTGTACGTTCGCTGGGTCTTGACGGTAATTATCTGCATTCCTGCCAGCACTTGCTTAGCTCCAAGCACACTCTGGTTGATGCCGGTCTGGTAACATTTCAAAAAGAGGGCCGTCAGGTCAGCCGCTTCTTTGTAAACGGGGCAGGGGTAGGGTTTGATGCCGAAGTGGCAGCCGCAACCGAACATATGCCCAAAGCTCTGGGTGGAACTATTCCTTTTGTAATGGCTCTGGCTAAGACTCTGCTTGGATACCGCAATAAGACTATAGATATAGGGCTGGATAAGTATAACTATACCCGCCGTGTTTTAAGTGTGATTGTAGCCAACGGCAGTTATTTTGGCGGCGGTATGAAGATAGCCCCATCCGCCCTTATTACCGACAGCCGTTTCGATGTAATAACCTTGGGTGACGTAAACAAACTGGAAATCCTGCAAACTTTCCCCAAAATCTACAAGGGTACTCATATAACACACCCCAAAGTGAAAACCGAACACGCCCGTTTTGTGAGTATTAGTTCTGAAGAGGAGCTGTATCTTCAGGCAGATGGGGAGCTTTTAGGTAACACCCCGGCAACCTTTGAGGTCTTACCTCAAGCACTCACCATGGTTTTCTAAATTTACCCCTGCGGTTTTTCTCTTTCACTAAAAACCGGGGACTATCTGTCTTGTTCTCTGTTTATTCTAGCTTTTATTTTCGTTCTGATAAATGCCGCAGTAGCCGCCGGTTTCGGCATTCAGCTTGAAAAATACCAGCTGAATCAGGCGGGTATTCCGTTCCAGTATCAGCCCTGCTGGATTATAGACTACCAGCAAAGACTCACTTCGGCCGGAATAGCCGGCATCCCATACAGCGGTGTTGACAGTACACCCGCTGCGTAAAAGTGACGAGCGGGGAGTGGCCAGCGCCATAACATCTTTGGGTATGTTGACTATCTCGTTGTAGACTACGGAATAAATACCTGGCATTAGCTTTATCTGGTTATTACAGTCAAACTCAAGCGGGTTATTTGAGGGCAGTTTACGGCGGGCATTGTCCGTGGGCAATACCCCTTCGCCTTCCAAACTGCGTACCTGTTTCAAGCTCAAATCAAATCCGTTTGGCTGGAGCTGGTTTTCCAGATCAGGGTAACCTTCCAGAAGTGGTTTAGCGGACTTTATGAGGCGGAGTATTTCTTCTTTGGCTAGAGCCGACATTGGCGTTTCTCCCGCATATTATTTAAGTGAATTTAACACAATACAGGCGCTTCGGCAAATTTATTTTGGCGTTAACATAAAAAAGCACTTGACACTGCGCTATTATTTATTGTATACGTATTAAAGCTAGCTTGGTTCCGAGGCGGTTAATTGGGAATCTGTGTCCAAAGACTGCGCTGGAAACAAAGCAATTTATATCAAGGAGGTGCAGTCATGGCACAGGACAAAACTTTGGTCTGTCGTGATTGTGGCAATGAGTTCATTTTTACCGCCGGTGAGCAGGAATTTTATGCTTCCCGCGGTTTAAAAAATGAACCCAAACGCTGTCCCGCATGTCGTTCCGCTCGCCGCTCTGAAAACAGGGCTGAAGGTGGCGAAAGAAGGACATATGAAGTGGTGTGTGCCGCGTGTGGCGTTCAGACCACTGTTCCTTTTGAGCCTACTGAGGGCCGCCCGGTTTATTGCAAGGACTGTTACGCTAAAACAAAAGAAAGCGAATAGTTCCTCTTTTTATCCAGGGAAAATTAGATACAGACTCATGCTTTAAGGGTTTCCTTGTGAGTATGGGTTTGTATTATTTTGTAGCTAAGAGTTATGCAGGATTTTAGACAGAAAGAGTTTGGTTCTTTCATGTTTGGGGTTAGTAAAGAACTCATCCGGTGAAGCGCTTTCCACTATCAGTCCTTCGTCCATGAATATTACTCTGTCAGCCGCCGCTCTGGCAAAGCCCATTTCGTGAGATACAACTACCATTGTCATGCCCTCTTTGGCCAGAGCAGTCATCACATCCAGCACTTCTTTTATCATCTCGGGGTCAAGTGCGGAAGTCGGTTCATCAAAGAGCATTATCTGGGGGTTCATGGCTAAGGCTCTGGCTATAGCTACCCGCTGTTGCTGTCCGCCTGAAAGCTGAACGGGGAAGGCATGAGCCTTGTCCGGTATACCCACCTTTTTAAGCAGGTCTGCCGCAATTTCAGCCGCTTCCTCTTTGGTGCGTTTTCTCACCTGGCACTGGGCAAGAGTGATATTATCAATGACTTTCAGGTGGGCAAAGAGGTTGAATGATTGAAAAACCATGCCTACCTCACGGCGGACATGATTGATATTTTCAGTGCTGTCAAGGGTAATGCCGTCTACGGTTATTCTACCGGAATCATATTCTTCCAGCCGGTTTATGCATCTCAGCAGGGTAGATTTGCCCGAACCGGAAGGACCGATAATCACCACTACTTCGCCCCGGTTAACATCAAGGCTGACTCCGCGCAGAGCCTGAACCCGCCCAAAATGCTTTTGGACGTTTTCGATCTTGATAATGGGTTTTTCAGCAGAAGTGTGTTTTTTATTCATTATCTTGAAAATGCAGTTTTCTTTTCTATGTAGTTTATCAGACGGCTGGATAGGAGCGTAAGTATCAGGTAGAGCAGGGCAATCATACTCCATACTTCAATAGGGTTGAAATTGGTGGCGGTAAATTCCCGCCCCAGCCTTACCATGTCAGCTACGGCTACGGTGGATACCAGTGAAGTGTCCTTAAGAAGTGAAATAAATTCGTTGCCCATGGGTGGCAGGACTACTCTCAGTGCCTGAGGCAGTATTACAAATCTCATTGCTTGAGTATGACTCATGCCAAGGCTGCGGGCAGCTTCCATTTGTCCTTTGGGTATACTCTGGATACCTGCCCTGTAGATTTCGCTCATATATGCGCCGTAGCAGAAGGTCATACCCCAGATAGCCATAACAATGGGGTTTGCCTGATAATTCATCATAGGGCCGAAATTAAGACCTTGTCCTATACTCTGGATTATGACAGGGAAGGCGAAGTACCACCAGATAAGCTGCACCAGCAGGGGAATACCGCGTACTATTTCAACATAAAATGTAGCCAGTCCGCGCAGGATGGTGTTTTTGGATAAACGCCCTAAAGCGCCGAATAAACCGAAAATAAGCATCAGGAAATAGGATACAACTGCCACCAGAACTGTTATGCCGATACCTACCCAGACATACTTGAAGATATCCAGAAAGGGATCAGGTTTAAACAGCATAAGACCGCCGGCCAGAGCAAAAACCCCGGCTACCAACCACCACCAGGGATCCATCCGGTTTGAGGGTTCAGCCCCCGGTATCAGGTTTATTTTTTCAGGCGGCTTAATTTTGTCTTCTACCATTTCCTCATACAAGAGAGGGGGCTTTTAAAGCCCCCTCTCTATTTTTTACCTGATTACGGATTTAAATTCCACTTAGCTACCAGTTGGTCAAAGGTGCCGTCGGCTATGACGGCTGCCAGACCTTGGTTGATCCTGGCCAGAATCTCTGTTTGGCCTTTAGCTACTGAGATGCCGTAGTATTCGTCAGTGAAAGCAGTGCCCACTTTCTTGATTTTGTCAGGGTTGGCATTTACATAATCTATGGCAACGGGGGTATCACAGATAACGGCGTCAATCTGGCCATTCATAAGGTCCTGGAAAGCCAGGCCGATTTCATCATACGATTTAACAGTAGCGCCCTCTATTTTCTGAGCTTCTATAAATCCGGTGGTTCCGGTCTGGGCTGCAACCTTTTTACCGGTGAGGTCGTTATGGCTCAGGATAGTGGTGTTGTTTTTCTGTACGCAGACCATCTGGCCGGCATTGAAATAGGGGTCTGAAAAGAGCCATTTTTCGAGACGGTCAGGGAGAATGGTGATTGAGGAAATAGCTACTTTATACTGACCGGTAGCCATACCTGCCAGCAAAGCGTCCCAGGCTACGTTTTGGAAGGTGACTTCCAGATTGGCCTTTTCGGCAATAGCTTTCATCAGGTCTATATCAAAACCCTCTATCGCATGAGTCTGTTCATTAACATACTCAAAAGGAGCCCAAGTGGCATCGGTTACTACAGTAACCTGTATTTTTGTGGTGCTGTTATCAGTATTGTCGGTGTCATCATTAGAGCTTTGGCAGCCAGAAAACAGCAATGCGCTGGACAGGAGCAGGGACATAAGGATAGTACTTAAGCGCTTCATCTTTCCTCCTAGATTTATTAAAGCTAAATTAAAGCCTTACAAAAAGATGCAGATTAAAAAGATTGCGAAGAAAGTCTACAATATTTAGGGCCATGTGTCCATGTTTTTTAGGGTTTGTGTTGAAAAATAATGCCCGGCCGGAGGTTATTTATAGCTGAAAACTTCCCAGCCGGGCATTTATTATTAAGTTTTGCCAGCGGCTATTTTGAGCGGGTAGCTACGAAAAGAGTACCGGGGCCGGCATGTACGCCCAGAGCGGCTCCCAATCTGGATATTACTATCTGTTTACGCGGGAAAAACTCTGCCAGGCGGTCTGCCATGGCAACTGCCTCATCAGGGGTGGTTGTATAAACTACAGATAAAGCGGCAAGGTTTTTCACCCCGGCTGTAAATTCAGTAAGCTTTTCCATGCCTTTGCTTCGGCTTCGTACTTGTCCGGCAGGCAAAAGCTCGCCTTGGCCCACAACCAATACCGGTTTCACCGAAAGTAAGGACCCCAGTAAGGCTTTGGATTTACCTATACGCCCGCCCAGTGCCAGATATTTAAGCGTATCAAAGAAGCCCATCATCTGGACTTTTTCTACTGCACTGCGTACTGTATCGGCTACTTCCTTCACGTTCTTGCCGGAAGACGCCGCTTCTGCACCTAGCAAACCTAGTAATCCCAAGCCCATGGAAACCGAACGGGAATCTATAACCTCTATAGGGGGGGCATCATTGCCCAGCAGTTTTCTTGCCTGAATAGCGGAGTCGTATGTGCCGGAAAGCTTGGAAGAAATATGTATGGAGACAATGCCGTCACAGTCGGGTGCCAGTTTCTGGTATACATCTATAAAATCCTGAGGGGAGGGTTGCGAAGTATTGGGATGGATAGATTCGGTCTGGAGTTTTTCGAAGAACTGGTCCTGAGTTATTTCCACACCGTCTTTCAAGGCTTTTTCGCCGAAGCGTACATAAAGGGGGACGATGGTTATTCCCAGAGATTTTGCCAGTTGAGGGGGTATATCTGCGGTGCTGTCTGTAACAATCTTGATTGTCATATAAATCTCCCTCCTATAATTACAATAATAGTTTGGTATATTCCGGAAAATCCCCGGGGAATGTACCCGCCTTAGCCCACCTGACCTCCTTGGGCGTGGTGAGTGCATACATTTAGCAGCTGTAATGCAGAAGCAAATTTTATAATGTTTATAGTTTCTTATAAAATATAAAAAAAGTCAAATTTAGATACAATCAGGCACTGGGGCGGGTTTTTAAAAAACACAGAAGCTTGAACGATATATGAGGATTAAGAAAAATGGCTGCAATATGTGATGGCGGAAATATACCAAGATGAAAATATCAGTCCGGATGCCGGAATAAAAGAGTATAAAAAGAATATGGCTGTTAACTGGCAGAATTGCAGTAAATACGGGGAGAAAATAATTGGTGGCAGCGGGTAGATTTGAACTACCGACCAAGGGCTTATGAGTCCCCTGCTCTGCCACTGAGCTACGCTGCCACTAAAGACGTATTGTAAAATCTGCAAGGAGGGTTTGTCAAATCTCCCCATATACGGGATTATAGTGCGGCATGAAACACCGGTAAAGGTATCCAAGGGTATTTGCGGCTAAAATTCGGAAAGTATGCAAGCTGGAAAGGTATAGGGCTTTTAAAAAGGGTTAAAAAGTGTTAGATTTTGGTGTTGTTTTAGCGTTTTATGCTAAAATAGCTGCATTGAGAATAAACTTTGGGGGCGTACCATGGCGCTGACTCAAGTTAAAAATAATACTTCAAATATAGAATCCATTACTTTCGGTAACCTTACCTGGATAAATATTGAAAATCCCCAGGGGGTTGATACCGAATATCTGGCGGCTAATTATCCTTTCCATCCCCTTGACCTTGATGATGTACTGTCACGCCGCCAGCGCCCCAAGATTGACGAATACAAAGATTATCTTTTCTTTGTGCTTCATTTCCCGTTTTACAATAAAGAATTGCGAACTACCGTGCCGGCCCAGCTTTCGGTATTTATCGGGGAAAATTATCTTATTACACTGCATACTGGCAATCTGAAACCGCTGGTCAAGCTTTACCGCGAAATGGAGCTGGAAGAAGATGCCCGCCCCGAATATTTCAACCACGGCTCAGGCTTTTTAATGTACCGTATTGTTGACAGGTTGGTAGACTATTGTCTGCCTATTACCGTAAAGCTGCTGGACAACCTGGAAGAAGTGGAAGATGACATTTTTGCAGGTTCCAACAGTGACCTTAATATTGTTAAAGATATTGCCCTGCTCAGACGGGATATCATTGCCACCCGCCGGATTATCTGGCCGATGAGGGCTGTTATCGGCTGTCTGGAAAACAAGCTCAGAAAATTTATAAATCAGGATATGTCTGTTTATTTTGGAGATATGACAGACCACATGGACAAAGTGTGGGATACTCTGGATGAAACTAAAGAGGTTATAGAAGGCCTAAGCTCCACCTTTGACTCCATGTCTTCCCACCGGACTAACCGTGCTATGCGTATTTTGACCATTGTGGCTACGATTTTACTGCCGTTTACCATGGTAGCCAGCATCTTCGGCATGAATATCCCCCTGCCTTTTCAAAACTCGGAGAATGCCATTTATTTTGTGGCGGTTATAACAGCTATTATCGTAAGTTTAATGCTGTACATGTTCCGCCGTGTCCGCCTTATCTAATTCTGCCGGAGAAAAATTGTTATGAATGTTTCCAGCCGTCTGCTTATTGTCAGTGGTTTATATATTACCTGCCTTATCACCGCTAATCTTATAGCGGTGAAAATTATTGCACTGGGAGATGTGTTTTTACCGGCGGCGGTGATAGTCTTTCCGTTCAGCTATATCTTCGGAGATGTTCTGACCGAGGTTTACGGTTTCCATTGGGCAAGGCGGATTATCTGGCTGGGATTTATCTGCAACCTTATTTTTGTGGTTTTTGTGGTACTGGGTCAGGTATTGCCGGGTGCGCCTTTCTGGGAAGGGCAGGCAGCCTATGAGACTATACTCGGTTATACTCCGCGGATTTTGCTGGCATCTTTCATGGGGTATCTGGTAGGTGAGTTTGTAAACTCATTCATCATGGCCAAGCTGAAGCTGCGCACCAAGGGGCGTTACTTATGGCTGCGTACTATCGGCTCTACTCTGGCGGGACAGGGGCTGGATACTTCCATATTTATTCTGGTGGCTTTTCTGGGTACGCCGGCATTTGTGCCGCTTATGATACTCTACCACTGGGGTTCAAAAGTGCTTATTGAAGCGGCGGCTACACCTCTGACTTACAAGCTGGTAAATTATCTGAAAAAAGCTGAAAACAGCGACCACTTTGATACAGCTACCAATTTCAGCCCTTTCAGGCTCTAGACAGCGGTTCAGGTACAAAAGTGGAAATAGTATTTTTAGGCGCTCACAACTGCGAAACCAAGACCACCCGCCCAAGTTGCCTTATGCTCTCCGGCGGGGTGGTGCTGGATGCCGGTGCCATTACTTCAAGCCTGACACTGGAAGAATTATATAATCTTAAGGCGGTTATACTGAGCCATGCCCATTATGACCACATAAAAGATGTGCCGCTCTTGGCTATGAATTTGGCTTACGGGCTGAAAAGTGTGGATATTTACGGCAGTGAGGCGGTTCAGGAAGTGGTTACCAAACCGCCTTTTTCCGGCGGTTTCTACCCTGATTTTTTCACCCGCCCTCCATCTGCCCCGGCCTTGCGCTTTCATGAAATAACCCCCGGTCTGGAATTCAGCTGTGAAAACTACCAAATACTGCCTTTGTCTGTACCCCATTCCAGAGATACCACCGGTTTTCTGGTAAAGGACGCAGGCGGCCATTCGTTTTTCTATACCTCGGATACAGGAGCTGGCTTAGGGGATGTTTGGAAGCAGATTAGCCCTGAGCTGCTTATTATCGAGCTGACCATGCCGAATAAACTTACCGAGTTGGCTTTAAGCTCTAAACACCTGTCCCCTGCACTGCTGGAGACGGAGCTCAGACTTCTTCGGGAGATAAAAGGGTATCTGCCACGGATAGTTACTATTCACACCACACCTTTATTTGAAGCTGAAATTAAGACTGAAATACAGGCAGTTGCTGAAAGACTGCATACCGATATAGATATGGCCAGTGAGGGGCTGAAACTCCGGCTGGGAGAGTAGGTATGTTTGCTGCCTCTGAGTCTCCGCGATTTCTGGTTGACCAGAATGTGGGCAAGCTGGCTGTTTACCTGAGAATGCTGGGTTTTGACACCCGCCGTTTTGGCAGCGGGCCCGATAAGCAGCTTGTTTCTGAAGCTCTAAATGAGGGGCGGATAATACTTACCCGTGACCACCTGCTTGCGGAAAGGCGGCTGGTCAAAAAGGGTAGTTTGAAGGTCACGCTTTTTAAAACTGAAGTGGCAGAAGACCAACTCCGGCAGCTTTTATCGGATATGGTGTTTCGTTCATTTATTTGCCCTTTCAGCCGCTGCATAGAGTGCAATTACCCGCTTTATCCTGTTATGAAAGACACTCTGTCAGAGAGAGTGCCTCCATACGTTTACCAGAATCAGACTGAGTTCAAAGAGTGCCACCACTGCGGACGGGTTTTCTGGAAGGGAAGCCACTGGCAAGCCATGCAGGAATTATTAAGAAGAGTGGGTGTTGATAATAACACCTCTTGCTGATAAACTCGTCTTAGCCTTTGCGAAAGCCGGTAGAAAATGGAAATAACCACAAGCATACGGATGAGGCAAATAGAAGATGACTGTCAGAAACGGGGCATTAGCACCGAAACCCTGATGGAAAATGCCGGCAGGGCGGTGGCGGTGTTTACCCGCCATCTGCTGGAACAGAAAAATGGCTCCCGTGTGCTGATACTTGCGGGTGCGGGCAATAACGGAGGTGACGGACTGGTTGCCGGACGTTATCTGCAGAGCTGGGGCGAGGATGTAAGCATATTTAAGCCCTTCAGGGACACCCAGAAAAATAAAACTATTTCAGATGGTTTAAAACTCCCTGAAAATATATTTACGGATTTAACAAAACTGGAAGAACGCCTGGCAGATGCCGATATTGTGATAGATGCTTTGCTGGGTACAGGCGCAAACCGTCCTTTGGAAGGTATATACAAGCAAGCCCTGCAAATGGCTGCCGCTGTCAAAAGTACCAGACCAGAAATGCAGGTGCTGGCCGTAGATTTACCTTCTGGTTTGAATGCCGATACAGGGCAGGCGGATGCGGCTTGCCTGAAAGCAGATTTTACCCTTTCACTGGGCATTGCTAAGCAGGGTCTTTTTACCCACTGCGGGCTGGAGTTAAGCGGGGTGGTTTCGGTGGTGGATATCGGCATACCGCCCGGACTGACATCTGATATCCATACCCATTTGATTGAAAAAGATTGGGTAAGGGGTATTTTGCCTGTTCGTTCTGCTCATGCCAACAAGGGCAGTTTCGGCCGGGTGATGATTGTGGCGGGAAGTGAACGCTATATTGGGGCTGCTATGCTGGCCGGAAGCGCCGCCATGCGCATCGGTGCGGGCTTAGTTAATTTGGCGCTGCCGCAAAGTTTAACCGGGGTAGTGTCCGCCAAAATACCAGAAGCTATCTACCTGCCGTTGCCTGAAGTATCTTGCGGCATTCCCGATAGCTCTGCTTCACGTCTTATCCTGAGTGAACTGGGTAAATATGACGTACTTCTCATAGGGCCGGGCCTTGGGCAGAGCGCATATTCTGCCAGACTGGTTAGCGAAGTGCTTTCCAATCTGCCCGCAGGGATAAAGGTTGTCATAGATGCCGATGCTTTAAATATACTCGCCGCTATACCGGACTGGTGGCTTGAATATAAATTTGATGCTATACTCACCCCTCACCCGGGTGAAATGGGAAGGCTTACTAAGACTACTGCCGAATCTGTTCAGTCTGACCGTTTCGGTATTTGCCGTGAATCTGCCCGCAAGTGGGGCAAGACAATTATTCTGAAGGGTGCCGGGACAATTATTTCATCACCGCAGGGTGAAACCCTGTGTAATCCGGCGGCTAACCCTGTGTTGGCCTCGGCCGGTACGGGTGATGTACTTGCCGGAATAATAAGCGGTCTTCTCGGGCAGGGGTTGAATCTTTTTGAGGCGGCGGGTTTAAGTGTTAACCTGCACTCTGCTGCTGCGGAAGCACTGCGGAATGAGATGGGTGATGCCGGTGTACTGGCTTCGGATTTACTGTTAAAATTGCCTGTGATTATAAAAGAATTGAAACAAGGCTAGATTATGAATAAACAAACTGCTGCTGAACGACTTGTTGCCGTAGATATCGGCAATACCAGTGTAAATATAGGTATATTTGAGGGCGAAAAACTGCTGGCAAATTGGCATCTGGGTTCGGTTGCTCAGCGTATGGCTGACGAATATGCCAGTCTGCTTTTAGGCCTGCTGCAGCACGCCGGTATACGCCCCGAAGAACTAAATAGGGTAATCATGTGCAGTGTTGTGCCGCCCCTTACCACTACTTTTGAAGAGGTATTTAAAACTTATTTCAAGGCTGTTCCTCTGGTAGTGGGTGCGGGCATAAAGAGCGGGGTTAAGATACGAATGGATAATCCCCGTGAAGTTGGGGCTGACCGCATAGTAAATGCCGCTGCCGCCAGAGTGCTTTACCCTGGGGCATGCATAATAGTGGATATGGGTACGGCCACTACCTTTGATACACTTTCGGAGAGCGGGGAATATATAGGCGGGGCGATTGCACCGGGTATTGCCACCTCGGCTCAAGCCATTGTAGAGAGGACATCAAAACTGCCTAAGATTGAAATAATCCACCCCGCTAGAGCTATCGGTTCTAATACTGTTTCGGCTATGCAGTCAGGGGTATATTTCGGTTATATCGGGCTAGTGGAAGAACTGGTCAGACGGATTCAAGCTGAGTTGGGGCAGAAAACCAGGGTGATTGCTACCGGCGGATACGCCTCACTTATAGCCGAAGGCAGCCGTATGTTTGACATAGTACGTCCTGACCTTACTCTTCAGGGGCTCAGGCTTATTTACCAGATGAATCAGGTTTAAGGGCTTTTATTTTGCAAAAATGAAATAGATGGTACGGCAACAGCTTCCCTTGTGTTCGGGACATCTAATAAGGGGTATTTGCCGTGGGAGTGCAAACGGATATGAAAAAGAAACAAACAATAGTTTTGGGGATAACAGGCAGTATTTCTGCCTATAAAGCGGCGGATATCACCTCCAAACTGGTTGGCGAAGGGTATACAGTCAAAGCGGTTATGACCGAAGATGCCTGCCATTTCATATCTCCCCTTACCATTCGGACGCTTAGCCACCAGCCGGTGGTAACCAGTATGTGGGATATGAATTCCGAATACAGTGTAGAGCATGTCTCACTGGCAGAGGAAGCGGATATTATTCTGGTAGCTCCGGCTACCGCTAATATCATTGCCAAGCTTGCCTGCGGCATGGCAAATGATATGCTTTCGGCTACTATTCTGGCTTGTAAATCACCTGTCATAATAGCTCCGGCTATGAATGACAATATGTATTCCAATCCTGTTACCCAGCAGAATATATCAAAGCTCAAGGAACGGGGTTTTGTATTTGTAGAATCGGAATACGGCCGGCTGGCTTCGGGGAAAACTGGGCAGGGCAGGCTGGCTTCGCTGGATAAGGTATTGGGCTCAGTTACCCAGGTTTTGGGTAAAAGCGGACCTTTGGCCGGGAAAAAACTGGTTATCAGCGCAGGGGGCACCCGTGAACCGGTTGACCCGGTGCGTTATCTGGGTAACCGCAGTTCCGGTAAAATGGGCTATGCTCTGGCAGAGGAAGCTGTCAGAAGGGGTGCCAGCGTAAGGCTGATTTCAGGGACTGTTGATAAACCTGCCCCTTTTGGAGTTGACATAAAGTATGCAGAAACCGCTATGGAAATGTTTATCTCTCTCAGAGAAGCGGTCAAAGGGGCAGATGCCCTAATTATGACAGCTGCTGTGGCAGATTACCGCCCGGAAAAACCGGCGGCGGACAAGATTAAAAAAGGGGATGGGGGGCTCGATTTGCATCTGGTAGCCAACCCTGATATTTTGACTGCTTTGCAGGGTGATTTTGTTAAGGTGGGTTTTGCGGCTGAAAGCCGTGACCTTATGATAAATGCCGTTAAAAAAATGGCTGACAAAAATCTGGATATTATTGCGGCTAACGATATCAGCCAGCCGGACAGCACCTTTGGTTCTGACACTACCCGCCTGACCCTTTTCTTTAAAAGCGGGCGGATAGAGGAAATGCCGCTTATGTCCAAAAAGGAAGCGGCCATGAGACTTCTTGATGAACTTTCAGCTTTACTTTAAAATTTGATTTAATACGCTCAAAATAAGATTATATAGTTCAAGTCAGATGCGGGGTGTTTACCCGGCCGCAGTTTGTGAGGTTAATTGATATGGCTCAGTGTTCCGATTTACCTGAAATGGCTAAAGCTTATGAAGCCGCCGAGGTTGAGAAAAAATGGTATCAGTACTGGATGGGGAAAGGTTATTTTAAGCCAAACCCTGATTCAGATAAAAAACCGTTTGTTATAATCATGCCACCGCCCAATGTTACCGGGGAACTCCACCTTGGTCATGCTCTGACAGCCACATTGGAAGATATTATGATCCGCTGGCACCGCATGTTGGGTGAACCGGCTTTATGGCTGCCGGGTGCGGACCATGCCGGTATTGCCGCTCAGGTAGTAGTGGAACGTGAACTAGCCAAACAGGGCAAAACCCGCCAAGAGCTGGGACGGGAACTTTTCTTGGAGAAAATGTGGGAATGGGTTAATCCCTGCCGTGAGAGAATCCGCCACCAGCATATGCGTCTGGGTGCTTCGTGTGACTGGGACAGGGAGACCTTTACTCTGGATGAAGGACCAGTTAAAGCGGTGCGTGAGATATTCACCAATCTTTACGAAAAAGGATTAATCTACCGGGGAGAGCGGATAATCAACTGGTGTCCCCGCTGTGCTACCGCTGTTTCAGACCTTGAGGTAGACCATAAAGATTTAGCCGGGCATATCTGGCACTTGCGTTACCCTCTGGAAGACGGAAGTGGGTTTGTCACCGTGGCGACCACTCGGCCTGAAACCATGCTGGGGGATACGGCTGTTGCCGTTCACCCGGACGATGTTAGATATACAGGTATGGTAGGTAAGAATGTCCTTTTGCCCATTATGAACCGCCGCATACCTATTATTGCTGACGAAGCAGTAGATATGGCGTTCGGTACGGGTGCGGTCAAGGTTACGCCTGCCCATGACCCCAATGACTTTGAAATGGGGCTTCGCCATAGCCTGCCCATGATTACCATTCAGAACCGTGATACTACCATGAATGAAAATGCCGGCCCCTGCAGCGGAATGACAGCCAAAGCCTGCCGTGAGTACGTGATCTCGGAGATGAAGTCACTGGGTCTGCTGCTTAAGATAGAGGATTATATCCATTCGGTGGGGCATTGCCAGCGCTGCAGCGCGGTTATTGAACCTATGGTCAGCAAACAATGGTTTGTTAAGATGGAACCTTTGGCTAAACCGGCTCTGGAGGCGGTAAACAGCGGGCGTATCCAGATACTGCCCGAAAGATTTACCAAAGTTTACCAGAACTGGATGGAAAATATCCGTGACTGGTGTATTTCCCGCCAGCTTTGGTGGGGTCACCGTATACCCGTCTGGTACTGCCCCTGCGGTGAGATGATAGTTTCCAAGGAAGACCCGACTGCTTGCCCCAAATGCGGCGGTACCAAGTTGGAACAAGACCCGGATGTGCTGGATACATGGTTTTCTTCAGGTTTATGGCCGCACTCTACTTTGGGCTGGCCTGACCAAACCGAAGATTTAAAACGTTTTTATCCAGGCTCGGTTCTGGAAACCGCCTATGACATTATCTTTTTCTGGGTAGCCCGGATGATTGTCATGGGTATAGAGGACATGAAAGAAGTCCCTTTCCGCACCGTTTATCTGCATGGCTTGATACGGGATGATAAGGGCGAAAAAATGAGCAAAACCAAGGGGAATGTGATAGACCCGCTTAAGGTTATTGACCAGTACGGAACAGATGCCCTGCGGTTTGCGGTAACTTTCGGCACTTCCCCCGGGAATGACTCAAAACTGGGGCAGACCAAGCTTGAGGCCGCCCGTAACTTTGCCAACAAACTCTGGAATGCCAGCCGTTTTGTCATTATGAATTTGGGTGAAGGGAAAGAACTCTTGCCGGAGGCCGAATTGCCCCTTGAAGACCGCTGGATATTCAGCCGTATGAACAGGGTTACGGCAGACGTAACCCGTCTGATGGAGGAGTTTCAGTTTGGTGAAGCCCAGAGGATTTTACAGGATTTTGTCTGGGGTGAATTTTGTGACTGGTATATTGAGCTTGCCAAAGTACGGCTGCGTGATGAAGCATCCGTTTCCCCCCGTCCGGTGCTGGTTAAGGTGCTTTCCACCATTTTGCGGTTGCTTCACCCCTACATGCCGTTTATTACCGAAGAGCTCTGGAGCTATTTGAGACCGTACCTGCCGAAATTACTCTGCGAAATGGATATTATCGTTGCTCCTTTCCCGCAAGCGGACAAGGCTTGTTTTGATGAGCAGACCGAAAGTGTTATGGGCAGTCTGGTTGAAATAGTCCGCTCCCTCCGTAATCTGCGGGCGGAACATAACGTGGAGATTTCCCGCTACATACAGGCCAATATATATGCCGGAGATATGGCAGAGGTTCTCAGTAACTACTTAGGGGCGGTAGAAACCCTTTCCCGCTCCCGCCCGGTGAATATCCTGCCCTGCCACTATAGCGGTGCGTCTACTGCCACTGAGGTGGTTCTGGTGCTTAACGGAATTGAAGTGGTGGTGCCCATGTCTACTATGGTAGACCTTGAGGCAGAGGCCAAACGGGTAAAAGCTGAAATTGCTGAGTTGGAAAGCCAGATAGAACGGCTTTCCGCCAGGCTACAAGATGCGCAGTTCCTGGCCAAAGCACCCCAGGCGGTGGTAGACAAAGAACGTATCAAGCTTGAAGGTTATATTGAGAAAGTAAGCCGCCTGAAAGCGGCTTAGGAAGCTTGCTTGGCATCAGGGTTGATAGTAGGCACTTCGGCAATCACGGTAGTTCCCTGTCCGGGGTGAGTAAGTATGTGTATATGCCCGCCAATCAGCTGGGCACGTTCGTGCATACCTGCCAGGCCTAGTTTGCCGTTTTGAGCCAGATTGTCAGTCTGTTCCGAAAGGTTAAACCCTTTGCCGTTGTCCTGGATAGTCAGTAAAATGGCTTTGGGTTTGAATTCCAGTTCCAGCCGTACCCAGGTGGCCAGTGAGTGTTTGCGGATATTATTAAAGGCTTCCTGAGCGATGCGGAAAATAAGCAGCTGGATTTCGGCTGTCAGCTCTACTTCACGTCCTTTTATATTTGACTCAGTATGTATCTGCCCGTCCTGTGCCAGTTTCTCGGTCAGCCATTCCAAGGCGGGTATCAAGCCTAAATCATCCAGTATACGCGGCCGCAGGTCCTGGGCTATACGCCGCAGGCTTTCAAGGGCCTCTTCAGACTGGCTTCGCAGGGCATCAAGCTGGGGTTTGCAATCTGCAATGTCACGTTCAGACTGCTTACCCAAATTGTCTATCTTTTGCATCAGCAGCAAGAGCAGGGGGGCTACTTCGTCATGGAGTTCACGTGAAATACGTTTGCGTTCAGCTTCCTGTGCCCGTATTACATCCTGAACGAATGACTTCATGTTTTGCTGACGGCGAAGTTCTTCGGTGATATCCCGGGCTATATTTTGAAAACCAAGTACTTCGTCAGCTGATTTTACTAGAGTAGTTGCCATACGCAGTACCGCTACTGAACCGTCATGCCGGCGGATTTTTTGTTCGTAAGGCATTTTTACTTCTGCGCCGGCTGCCATACGGGCATTCATATCCATTATCTGGTCATACTCGGAGGCAGTAGTCAGCAGGTCTTTCAGGTTTTTCTGTTTAAGCTCGGTTCGGGTATAGCCTGTCAGGTCGGCTGATGCCCGGTTGGCGTATACAATATGCCCCTTCCGGTCATAAAACCAGATAGCATCGGAGGCATTTTCAAATAAACAGCGGTGGCAGAGTGCCGGCGGTTTAAAGCGTGTTTCGGTCATAGCCTTCTATCCCTTGAGGTACATCTTCAAGCATTACATAACCTTCGCGGAAGCCTTTGACAATAGCTTCAGTGCGGCAGCTGCAGCGCATTTTATTAAATATATTTGAAAGGTGGGCTTTTACTGTCCGCATGGAAAGGGTCAACTTATCGGCGATTTCGCGGTTGCTCAGACCCTTTGATGCCAGTTGGAGTATTTCGACTTCCCGCGGGGAAAGCTGGCCGCGGACTTTATCTTCGTCAGATTCCTTGCTCACATTTACCACCCGTTCCAGCAGTTTTCGGGTTGCAATAGAATCCAGTACGGATTCGCCGGCTTTTATAGCCCTGATAGCCCCTACAATTTCATCGCTTTTGGCGCTTTTCAGCAGGTAACCGCTGGCTCCGGCTTCAAGCAAACCGAGTATATAGCGGATATCGCTATATGCCGTAAGTATTAGGATACAGGTAGACGGGTTATTTTTCTTTATAAGTTTGGTTGCTTCCACACCGGTCAGTCTGGGCATGACTATGTCCATAAGGACTACGTCCGGTTTGAACTGAGCTACCATATCAACGGCTTCCTGCCCGTCTCCGGCTTCGCCGACTACTTCAATGTCTTTTTCCTGGCTTAACAATCGGCTCATACCCTCTCTAAGGACTGCATGATCATCAGCTATCAGGACTTTGGTTTTTGCCATGTTAAGCCTCCGTAAGTGGGGAATTAGTACTGTTAAATGATTGTATTATATCTTTGGGACTATAGCAATACATCATTTGATGAAATGCCCGAAATGGCCGGCTTAGCCCGATTTTTGCTGAAGCCGCCGGGCATATTTTTTAAGATAATTGAGGGACTTATTGGTGTCGGAAGCGACTCTGGCTTTTTCGCTGTGAAGCAGACGGTATTTAAATAACCAGTAGGTGAACTCTTTGAGCTGATGGATTTTTATGGTACTGGTTTTGGAATAACGTTTTTCGCGGCGGAACTGATCCAGCATTTCGTCATGGGTGCGTTCATACAACTGGACAAAGGCCTCGTCTATAACTGTACCTTCCCTGCGTACCCCCAGTGAGCGGTGTTCTTTGCGGACTTCACTCTGGGTAACTACCAACAGCGCTTCTTCTACCGTGATACCGTAAAAATAGTTCAGGTACTGGCGGTAACGCACTTCCCCCAGAAATGCCATAAGTTCGTCAGACGTGAGTTCCTGAGGTGCAATCCCCTTGAAAAGAAGGTTATCCCTTTCCTGAGCAGGTATCAGGTCTTCCAGTTCGCGGCTGAAGCGTTCAAACAGAAGTATCAGGTCAAGTGCTTCACCGCCAATCAGGTACTGGTAGTGCCGCCCGGCATATTCTTCACTTTCCAGCGGCCAGGAGGCGGCTGCTTCCAGCATAGCCGGATACCATGTCTGCCCTTTTTCTATGGCTGCCCTGAGGCGGGCAATAACCAGTTCCGGGGTTTGTCCGTTTAATATTTCAGTCAACTGATTTATCCGTTTGCCAAGTGTTTATTTGCCGCAGCATTTTTTGTATTTTTTGCCGCTGCCGCAGGGACAGGGGTCATTCCGGCCTACTTCTTTAGCAGCAGGTGCGGCCGGTTGGGTAGCGGCTTTGGCGGAAACACCGGGTATAGCGGCGGCGGGTGCGGCCGGCAGGGGTTTTTGCTGCTGCACCGGGCGGGAGGCAGCCTTGGCGGTGGCAGATTCAGTTTGGTGCTGAATCTGGATTCCAACCCGGTAAATATTGTGAACAACATCATGTTTGATAGTTTCCAGCAATTCCTGAAAACGTACATGCCCTTCGTTCTTATAAGCTATCAGCGGGTCACGCTGGGCAAAAGCCTGAAGCCCTATTTCCCGTCTTAAGTTTTCCATAATAGTTAGGTGTTCCACCCACAGAGAATCAAGGGTGTGGAGCATAATAATCCGTTCAAGCAGCCTCATTGAGCCTGCCCCGGTTTCATCTTCCTTTTTCTGATAGAGCTCTTCGGCGGTACGGGTGAGGAGTTCGGTTATTTCCTCCCTGGAAAGTTTTGCCAGTGCCTCTGCATTTATTTCTGCGGGCAGGGCAAAAATACCGCCTATATGGGTGACTAACCCTTCCAGATTCCATTCGGAAGAGTCATATCCCTGGGTATGTTCGGCAGTCTGGGTCATTATCTCTTCCCGAATCATATCCAGTATGTTTGATTTCAGGTCTGCTCCGGAGAGTATCTTGCGACGTTCCGCATAGATAACCTCGCGGTGCTTGTTAACTACATCATCATATTCCACCAGGTGTTTGCGCACGTCAAAATGGTAACCCTCCACCCGTTTCTGGGCGTTTTCCAGAGTACGGCTGACCAGCCCGTTTTCTATGGGGGTGTTTTCGTCCATGCCGGCCCATTCCATAATGCCCTGTATGCGTTCACTCCCGAAACGGCGCATGATATCATCATCCAGTGCTACGTAGAAACGGGAAGAACCGGGGTCTCCCTGGCGGCCTGAGCGTCCTCTAAGCTGGTTATCAATCCGTCTGGATTCGTGGCGTTCTGTACCTATTACGTGTAAGCCGCCGGCTTCCAGCACCTGCTGGTGATGGGCCTGCCACTGTCTATAGGCTTTGTCATCATCTTTAGACGGTTCTTTGCCGCCCAGCAGTATATCCACACCGCGTCCGGCCATGTTTGTAGCTACGGTTACCGCACCGGGTTTGCCTGCCTCGGCTACCACCTGAGCCTCTTTTTCATGCTGTTTGGCATTAAGTACCTTGTGCTCAATACCCTGCCTTTTTAGCATATTTGAAAGCATTTCAGAGTTTTCAATGGAAACTGTACCTACCAGCACCGGGCGTCCCAGGTTCCGCATTTCGTTTATTTCATTGACCACTGCTTTGAATTTGGCGGACTGGTCTTTATATATCTGGTCACCGTAATCTTCGCGGATGGCGGGTTTGTTGGTGGGGATAATAACTACTTCCAGTTTATAAATCTTGGAAAATTCCTCTGCCTCGGTAGCCGCCGTACCTGTCATGCCGCAGAGTTTACGGTACATGCGGAACAGATTCTGGATGGTCACGGTGGCATAGGTCTTGCTTTCCTGCTGGATTTTTACGTGTTCTTTGGCTTCAATAGCCTGGTGCAAGCCCTCGGAATAACGTCTTCCCAGCATCATGCGGCCGGTGAATTCATCAATTATGATAACTTCATTTTCCTTGACTACATACTGGTGGTCTTTCTTATAAAACTCCTTGGCGGAGAGGGCATTCCGCAGATGGCGGATAAGGGGGGCATTCTGGGGGTCATATAAGCTGCTGCCCTTCATAACTCCTTCGCGTGAAAGCAGTTTTTCCACATTTGCCCAGCCGTCTTCGGTCAGTTCGGCATTGCGGTCTTTTTCGTTTATCTCGTAGTCTTTCCCTGCCGCCAAACGGGGAGCCAGCCGGGCAAAGACCTCGTACAGTTTACCTGCCTCGGTATCCGGGGCGGAGATAATAAGAGGTGTGCGGGCTTCGTCTATAAGCAGGTTGTCAATTTCGTCTACTATGGCATAGTTCATTTCCCGCTGGACGCACTGGGCAAGGTCCGGCCGCAGATTATCCCGCAAATAATCAAAGCCGAATTCGGTAGAAGTGCCATAGGTAATATCTGCTTTATAGGCTTCCTGCCGTGAGACAGGGCGGAAATGCGCCCATGGGTCATTGGGTGTTTCTGAGGTATAAGCCGGGTCAAACAGCCGCGAAGGCAGTTCTTCGGTAGGAGTTTGCATAGGGTAAATACTGGAAACGCTGACCCCCAATGCATGGTAGACCGGCCCCATCCAGTAAGCGTCACGTCTGGCCAGATAGTCGTTAACTGTTACCAGGTGGACACCCTTTCCCAGCAGGGAATTAAGGTAAAGGGGCAGAGTGGCTACCAGGGTCTTACCTTCACCGGTGCGCATCTCGGCTATCTTGCCGTGGTGAAGCACCATACCGCCGATAAGCTGAACGTCATAGTGCCTGAGGCCTATATTGCGGCGGGAGGCTTCCCTGACAGCAGCAAAGGCTTCGGGCAGAATTGCGTTAAGAGCGGCATTTTCTTTAACGGAAAGGTCTTTGTTTAAAGACTCAAGCTTAGCCTTGAGGCGGCTTTGTTTGCTGTTGTCAGCCGTTTTCTGGGCTTCAACAAGTTCGGCAGCAGTGTTGGCAATATCTTTCCGGATGCCTGCAGCGGTGGTTTCAAAGGTATCCTTCAGGCGTTCCTTAAATTCGTCAGTCTTGGCCTTTAGGGCTTCGTCACTGAGGGCGGTGAAAGAACTTTCAAGCTGGTTTATTTTGTCTACCAGCGGTTCAAGTGCCCGGATCTCCTTCTCGTTTGAGTCTCCGAAGCCGGAAAAGAATTTAAACATGGTTTACTCCATTTGCATCTGATCGTACATCTCGCCGATGGAATTACCGGTATGTATCCGGTAAATAGCCTCACCGATGAGAGGTGCGATGGAAAGAACAGTTATTTTATCTATTTTCTTGGGGGGAGTAAGAGGTATTGAGTCAGTTACCACCAGTTCCTTTATGGGGGAGGCCGCAATGCGCTGGATAGCCGGACCGGAAAGCACCGGGTGAGTGGCGCAGGAATATACTTCCTTTACCCCTTTGTTTATAAGTATATTTACGTTGCCTACCAGTGAACCGGCGGTATCTATTTCATCATCAAAAGTCAGGGCGTTTTTGCCCTCTACATCGCCGATGATATTTATAGTGCGGGTTATATCGTTATTGCCCATCCGCCGTTTTTCTATAATGGCCAAAGGGGCATCCAGTTTGGCGGCAAAATCACGGGCTTTTTTAGAAATGCCCACGTCGGTGGCTACTACTACCAAGTCTTCTATTTTCTTCTTCTTGAAATAGTTCGCCAGCAGGTTTTCAGCAGTCAGTTCGTCTACCGGCATATCAAAAAAGCCCTGTATCTGGGGGGCATGCAGGTCTACGGTGAGTATACGGCTGGCACCGGCGGTGGTTAAAAGGTCAGCAATAAGGCGGGCGGTAATGGGCACCCGCGGCTGGTCTTTTTTGTCAGTGCGGCCGTAGCCGTAATAAGGCAAAACCGCCGTAATTCTCTCTGATGAAGCCCGTTTAAGGGCATCCATCATAATAAGCAGTTCCATTATGCTTTGGTTGACGGGTGAGCAGGTGGGCTGGATAACGTAGACATCTTTCTGGCGGACACTTTCCTGTATTCTGACGAATATGTTTTCGTTTGAAAACTGGAAAACTTCGCATTTGCCCATCTGAACCTTCAGGTAGTCTGCTACCGCTTTGGCCAGATCAGGATTTGCGTTGCCGGTGAAGATTTTCAGTTCTTCTGTCAAATTGCCGTTAACCAACACGTCCGTTCCCCCTTTTTATGCGTCTATACCGGGTACAGGGAATTTGCGGCAAAGGTGAACTACCTCAGCCAGCACCTGTTTTTCTACATCTTCATTGCCTATGTTTTTAAGTACCTTGCCAATCCAGCTTACAGTCTGGCGGATTTCAGCTGGCCCAAACCCGCGGCTGGTTGCCGCCGGGCAGCCCAGACGTATGCCTGCAGGTACGTTGGCAGTCTGATTTTCGGCAAAAGGTACGGTATTACGGTTTATTACAATACCGGCTCTGCGCAGTGCCAGCTGAGCATCGTAACCGTTTACCCCTATGGGGCTAAGATCTACCAGCACCAGGTGGTTGTCAGTTCCGTCTGAGACCAGGCGTAAGCCCAGCTTGCGTAGTTCCTCAGCCATTACCTGGGTATTTTCAAGAGTCTTTTTCTGGTAAGTAACAAAACCGGGCTGCATAGCTTCCTGAAAAGCTACCGCTTTGGCGGCAACTACCTGCATAAGGGGGCCGCCCTGCATGACAGGGAATACAGCCTGGTCAATGGCTTTGGCGTATTGTTCTTTGCACAGGATAAAGCCGCCCCGCGGGCCGCGCAGGGTTTTATGGCTGGTAGAGGTAACTACATCGGCGTATGGCACAGGTGAGGGATGAAGCCCGGCGGCTACCAGACCGGCAATATGGGCTATATCCACCATCAGCTTGGCGTCCACTTTGTCACAGATAGCCCTGAAACGTTCAAAATCCAGTATGCGGGGATAGGCTGAGGCACCGGTCACAATCATGCGGGGACGATGCTCCATAGCCAGTTTTTCCAGATTATCGTAATCAATCCGTTCGGTTTCGGCATTCAACCCGTACTCAATTACATGGTAAAGTTTGCCGGTGAAGTTAACCTTTGAACCATGAGTCAGATGTCCGCCATGGGAAAGGGTAAGACCCATTATGGTATCACCGGGTTTTACCATGGCGAAATAGGCAGCCATGTTAGCCTGAGCCCCGGAATGGGGCTGGACGTTGGCATGTTCGGCATGGAACAGGGTCTTGGCCCTGTCTATAGCCAGCTCTTCTACGGCATCTGCATATTCACATCCGGCGTAGTATCTTTTACCGGGATAACCTTCGGCGTATTTATTGGTGAAAACTGAACCCTGAGCTTCTAAAACAGCTTTGCTGGTATAGTTTTCCGAAGCAATGAGGTCAATTGTTTCTTTCAGGCGGGTGGTTTCCTGCATTATGGCATTATAAACTGCCGGGTCCGAGGTCTTTAAAAAGCTCATGGCTCTCCTTTCAGGTGTAAAAAAACAATCAGCGTAAGTCTACAACGCAAGGGATATTATATCAAATTGACTTGACATATTGACAGTGTTATCATAACCCTATTAGGCAGCTAGATGTCAGATAAATAATATAATGCACGATAAAGAAGAATTACTCAAGGGCGTATATTCGGAAATAACCCGCTGTGTACGTTGTAACCTTCATACCACCCGCACCCGTTCTGTCCCCGGCGAAGGGAATGCCGATGCCAAGATTATGTTTATTGGCGAAGCCCCCGGCTTTAACGAAGACCAGCAGGGGCGTCCTTTTGTAGGTGCAGCCGGCAAATTCCTTACGGAGCTTATCCACTCTATAGGTCTTACACGGGAAGATGTGTATATTACCAATGTAGTTAAAGACCGTCCGCCGGGCAATCGTGACCCCTTGCCGGACGAGATTTCTGCCTGTCGCAATTTTCTGGACCGCCAGATAGAAATAATAAAACCAAAAATAATAGTCACTCTGGGCAGGTATTCTATGGCCAGGTATTTCACCGGTATTACCATAAGTAAGATTCATGGTCAGCCGATGAGACGGGACGGGATAATTTATTATCCTATGTACCACCCGGCCGCAGCTCTGCATCAGGGGGGCTTACGTAAGGAGATTGAGCAGGATATGCTCCGGATACCGGGGTTAGTTGCAGAGCTGGAACATGCTGAGGCACTTTCAGTTCCCAAAGAGCCTCCTGCCCGGCAGTTAGACCTGTTCTAACGAAGTATGGCAAAACCTAAACTGAAGATTGTACCTCTGGGTGGCCTGGGTGAGATAGGCAAGAATATGATGTCTGTAGAATATGGGGAGGATATTATCCTCATAGACTGCGGGCTGATGTTCCCGGAAGAAGAAATGCTGGGTATAGATTTGGTTATACCTGACATTTCATACGTGCTGGAAAACCGCGAAAAAGTGCGGGGCATTGTAATTACCCATGGTCATGAAGATCATATAGGGGCATTACCTTATATACTCCCCCAGATAAATGTACCTATTTATTGCACCAAACTTACCCAAGGGCTTATTTCAGTAAAGCTGAAAGAGGCCAAGCTGCTGCACCAGACCAAGATAAATGTTATCCCGTCTGACGGCACTTTCAAGCTGGGTAAACTCAAAGTGGACTTTTATCCGGTCTGCCACAGTCTGCCGGACTCTGTGGGGCTGGTTATTCAGACGCCTATCGGGGCGGTAGTCCACAGCGGGGATTTCAAACTGGACTATACGCCGGTAGACGGCAAGCCCACCAATCTGTCACGTCTGGCTATGCTGGGCTCGCGTGGAGTACTGCTTTTGATGTCAGACTCCACCCATGTGGAGCTGCCGGGTTATACCCCCTCGGAAACTGTGGTGGGCGAAAATATTGACCGTATTATCGGGGCGGCTACAGGGCGGGTACTGGTGACCACCTTTGCTTCGCTTATTTCCCGCCAGCAGCAGGTTATTGATGCCGCTGCCAAATACGGGCGGAAGCTCTTTTTTGCCGGCCGCAGTATGACTGAGATTCATAAAATGGCGGCTGATTTGGGTTACCTTAAAGTGCCCGAAGGTCTGGTCTGCAATATAGACCAGCTTCAGCGTGTGCCTCCGGAAAAAGTGGTTTTGATGACTACCGGTTCTCAGGGTGAACCTACTTCCGCACTGGTGCGGATAGCCAACCGTGATTTCCGCCATGTCCATATAATGAAAGGTGATACCGTAATTATTTCGGCCTCGCCCATACCCGGCAATGAGTCACTGGTGAGCCGCACTATAGACAGCCTGTTCCGCCAGGGAGCTAAGGTATTTTATGACCGCATAGCCAAAGTGCATGTACACGGGCATGCCAGCCAGGAAGAACTGAAGCTGGTGCTTAATCTGGTCAAGCCCAAGTATTTTGTGCCTGTACACGGCGAATACCGCCACTTAACCATGCATGCGGAGCTTGCCCGGACTATGGGTGTTGCCCCGGAAAATACTTTTATTATGGAAGACGGGGATATACTGGAGCTTAATACCAAGTCCGGCCGTATTACCGGCAAAGTTCCCTCCGGCAATGTTTATGTAGACGGTCTTAGCGTGGGTGATGTGGGTGGGGTGGTACTCCGCAACCGCCGTATGCTTTCGCAGGATGGTATTGTGGTGGCGATTGTAGCTATCAACAAGCAAACCGGTATGCTGGTAGGCAGGCCGGATATTGTTTCCAGAGGTTTTGTTGACCCTGATGAATCTAAAGCCATGCTGGATGCCAGCCGTGACCTTATAATCAAGCTGCTTGACCATGACGGTAAAGACATTCCCGAAGGGGCTATGTATAATGACGTCAAAGAAACGCTGAATAAGTTTTACTACGAGCAGACTAAACGGCGTCCTATGGTTATTCCGGTTATGGTAAAAGTGTAGGTTTGTAAATGAGGTTGATATGCCTAAAAAAGAAGACCCTAGAGAAACCCTGCGGAATGCCCGGCCCAGAGCTAAATCTGCGGCTAAGGTAACTGCCCGTCCGTCTAAAAAAACCGCTCCGGTACGCAGCAAGGCTAAAAAACCCGCTGCTAAGAAGGCTTTTTCAAATACCCCGGTCAAAGGTGGGGCTTCCTGGCTTTGGGTTATGCTGATAGCTTCGGCTATGGCCTTTGTGGTCTGGCAGTGGGAAGGCGTAATGGACTTTTTTGCCAATTTCGGCAGCGGTACGGCCGGGTTGTTCGGCTGGGGGCTGCTGCTTATTCTTTTGGGTATTATTATAGCTATTGTGGCTCTCAGGTTTGACCAGATGTCCGAATGGGCTCACCGTTACCGCTTAAATCTCTGGAACAAATGGCTGGGCGGGGTAGTGCTGATTCTGGCGGCCTGGGGAATGCTGGGTATGATGGATGCCGGCGGTGATATAGGTCTAAGCATACTTGGCGGTAACGCTGATATAAACGGGTTTATGCGGGTGCTGGCTCTGATTGTACTGGGGGTTATCCTTATAGCTCCGGGTGCAGTCTGGCGAAGCCTCAGCGGGCTTTTCAGGGGCATTTTCAGCCCCTCCCGCCGCTCTAATATGCCCGAAGTGGCCCGCCTTGACCGTACGGTAGTCAGCCGCCCTGTATTCGGCGGTGATGAAGACCGTATTGATATGGGTGAAGAGGCACGCAGACCTCTGCCTGAAAAAGCTGCCCCTAAGATAGAACTGCCCTCTATAAAGCTGCCGTCTTTCGGCAAAGCTGAATCACGGGTAGTAGAAGTAAAAAACCCGCTGGCGGCTAAAAGTACTCCCCAGACCGAGCTTCCCAATATGCCGCCGGAGGCTGCCGCTAAAGAACCTAAACCGGCTGATGAGCGCACTGATGCAGACCGCAAGCAGATAGCTTCCGAAGTCTGGAAAAAATATGGTGAGGCTGAGGGGATAGCCGAGGTGGACGGCTGGAAACTGCCGCCTATAGAAATGCTGGATAAAACTACCGAAATAGGTTTTTCGGAAGCGGATAATCTGCAGCGGGCACGGGCTATTGAAGAAGCCCTGGCCAGCTACGGGGTGGAGGGCAAGGTTATCCAGATAAATGCCGGTCCTACCGTTACCCAATTCGGGGTTGAACCGGGCTGGGACCGCAAGTTTAAAGAAGTTAAAGAGCGTGACAAAGACGGGGAGACTGTTTCCCGCCAGGTGGAGGTTTCCAAGACAAGGGTCAAGGTTGACCGGATTGCCTCTCTGGCAAACGACCTGGCTCTGGCTCTGGCTGCTCCTAGTTTACGCATTGAAGCCCCGGTGCCGGGTAAATCCATAGTGGGTATAGAAGTGCCCAACACTTCATTCGGGGTGGTATCTATGCGGAGCGTCATGGAGACCAATACTTTTCAGAAGATACTGGCCCGTTCACCCCTGGCCCTGGCTTTGGGTAAAGGTGCAGGCGGTGAGGCTGTTTCGGGAGACCTTACCAAGATGCCCCATCTGCTTATTGCCGGTGCTACCGGTTCGGGTAAGACAGTTTGTTTAAACTCTATTATCTGCTGTATGCTGCTTAACAATACGCCTTCCAGCGTAAAGTTTATTATGATAGACCCCAAACGGGTGGAGCTGACCCCCTTTAACGGCTTGCCCCATCTGGCTACCCCGGTGATTGTAGACGTGGAAAAAGCCCTTTCCGCCCTGCGCTGGCTGGCGGCCGAAATGGACCGCCGCTATCAGACACTGGCCGCCGCCGGTTCGCGTAATATCGAGGGTTACAACAAGACCCGCATGGGTTCTGACCGGATGGCGTTTATTGTGCTGATAATAGATGAGCTGGCTGACCTGATGATGGCCGGTTTTGATGAGGTTGAACATATCCTCTGTCGTTTGGCCCAGATGGCCAGAGCAGTGGGTATTCACCTGGTGGTGGCCACCCAGCGCCCGTCAGTAGATGTTATCACCGGGCTTATCAAGGCTAACTTCCCCACCCGTATCAGTTTTGCGGTTACCTCTCAGGTAGACTCGCGGACTATTCTGGATATGGTGGGGGCGGAAAAACTGCTGGGGCGGGGCGATATGCTTTATATGCCCACCGAGGCAGCCAAACCCAAACGCCTGCAGGGCTGTTATGTTTCGGATGCCGAGAGTGAACGCCTGATATATTTCTGGACCAACCAGAAAGATATTTCTCCATCTGAAGCTTTGAAGGTTGAGGAGATTACCGCGCCGCCGCCTGCCCAAAAGAGCAAAAGCAAAGACCCTTTGTTTGATGAGGCTATGGCACTTATATCAGAGCATAACAATATTATTTCAGCCTCGTTTTTACAAAGGAAGATGCATATCGGTTACCCCAGAGCCGCCCGTTTGGCAGATGAACTGCGGGAAGCTATTGAGGGTGATGACGGCAAAGCCGAAGTGCCTAAAGATGAGTATTAAATAAACAGCTTACTCTGTATTATAAAAGCCCTGATTTAAATCAGGGCTTTTATTTAGTCTTTTTTTCAACAGCGTCTTTGTAAACTCTGGCCAGACCTTTGCCGTGCTGGGTCATCTTGCGGCGGCGGCTTTCCAGCTTTTCTTCGCGCCGTTCCTGACGGGTTAAGGGGTTTTTACTTGGTTCTTTCATTTTTATTTACGGGGTCTGTTTCAAGTGCCGCCCGCAGTTCCACCACCCTGTCACGGATAAGGGCAGCCCGTTCAAATTCCAGATTTTTGGCCGCTTTTTTCATCTGGCTTTCCAGTTCTTTTATCAAACGGACAATGTCTTCCCTGAGAGTGGGGGCAGGCCTGAATTCGGGGCCGCTGACTTCGGCGGTGACTGAGCGGATACGTTCATTTATATCCTTGATAGCCTTGCGGATACCCTGCGGGGTAATATTGTGCAGGCGGTTATAGTCTTCCTGTATTTTGCGGCGGCGGCTGATTTCGTCCATAGCCCGCTGCATAGACCCGGTGATTTTATCTGCATACATGATAACCTGCCCGTCCACGTGGCGGGCGGCCCGTCCCATAGTCTGGATAAGGGCCTGTTCACTCCGCAGATAACCCTCTTTGTCGGCATCCAGTATGGCCACCAGGCTGACTTCTGGCAGGTCAAGCCCTTCGCGGAGCAGGTTTATGCCAACTATAACGTCATAAACTCCCAGCCGCAAATCACGCAGGATTTCCACCCGTTCCAGCGTGTCTACTTCCGAATGCAGATAATGGGTTTTTATTCCCATTTCCACCAGATAATCAGCCAGTTTTTCAGACATTTTTTTAGTAAGGGTAGTGATAAGCACCCGTTCTTTTTTATCTACCCGTTTTTTTACTTCTTCCAGCAGGTCATCTATCTGGCCGCCGGTGGGTTTTACGGTTATAACCGGTTCAAGCAGCCCGGTGGGGCGTACCAGTTGCTCAACTACCTGCTGGGAGTGTTCTTTTTCATACGGGCCGGGTGTGGCTGATACGTAAATAGCCTGTTTGACTCTGGCTTTAAATTCATCAAAGCTTAAAGGGCGGTTATCCATAGCTGAGGGCAGGCGGAAGCCGTAGTCCACCAGGGTTTTCTTGCGGGCGGCATCTCCGGCATACATACCCCGTATCTGGGGCAGGCTCATATGGGACTCATCAACTATCAGCAGAAAGTCTTCCGGAAAGTAATCCAGCAGTGTCCAGGGGGCGCTGCCTGCTTTCCGTCCTGCCAGGTGGCGGGAATAGTTTTCCACCCCGGAGCAATACCCTGCCTGTTGCATCATTTCAAGGTCATAATTGGTGCGCTGCTTCAGGCGGGCGGCTTCCAGCATTTTGCCCTCGGCTTCCAGTTCCTTCAGGCGGTCTTCAAGCTCGGCCTGAATACCCTTTATAGCTTCGGCCATTTTTTCGGCTGAGGTTACAAAGTGCTTGGCGGGGTAGATATTTATCTCATCTATGTCAGCCAGCAGTTCGCCGCTTACCGGGTCAAGGCCGACTATCCGTTCTATCTCATCACCGAAAAACTCCACCCTGAGAGCCAGTTCTTCGTAGGCAGGCTGGATTTCAAGGGTATCTCCCCGCAGGCGGAACTTGCCGCGGAAGAAATCTATGTCATTCCGCTCATACTGCATATCCACCAGCCGCCGCAGTATAAGGTCACGCCTCAGGGACTGTCCTTTTTTCAAAGGGAGTACGAAACTGCGGTATTCTTCGGGTTCACCCAAACCGTAAATGCAGGAAACCGAGGCTACTATAACCACATCCTGCCGTTCAAACAGGGCGCGGGTGGCCGCATGGCGGAGTTTATCAATTTCCTCGTTTATGTCAGCGTCTTTTTCAATATACATGTCCTTTTGGGGGACATAAGCTTCGGGCTGGTAATAATCATAATAACTTACAAAGTATTCAACCGAATTTTCGGGCAGGAACTCTTTCATTTCGGAGTAAAGCTGGGCAGCCAGAGTTTTATTGTGGCTGATTATCAGGGTGGGACGGTTTACTCTGGCAATTACATTTGCCATGGTAAAAGTTTTACCGGAGCCGGTAACCCCCAGCAGGGTCTGGTCTGTAAGCCCGTGTACCAGCCCCTCAGAGAGTTTTTCCACCGCCTGGGGCTGGTCACCGGTAAGCGCGAAATCCGAAACTATTTTGAAATCAGGCATATTAAAATTATAAACATTTGGATGAGCGGGGGCAATCCGGGGAGGTCACTTATTGTTGAAATAATTAAGCGCCAGTTTTATCCGTTCTTCCAGCGGCAGGCCTGTGATATCTTCCAGACTGGCAATAGCTTTGGCGGCTTCGCCTGCGGAGTATCCCAGCGCGGTCAGGGTGGCTAAAATATCCGAATTGGCTTCGGTAACCTGGCTGAGGATACCTGCCTCCCAGCTTTTAGCTATCTTGTCTTTAAGTTCCAGCACAATACGGCTGGCGGTCTTTTTACCTATACCCGGTATAGTGGAAAGAAGCTCTGTATTGCCGCTTATAATGGCGGAAGCCAGAGCTTCGGCATTCATGGCGGAAAGCATGGCTAAACCCAGTTTGGGGCCTATGCCGCTTACGTCTATAAGGGTTTCAAACAGGGAGAGCTCTTCGGCTGTGCCGAAACCAAACAAGTTCAGGGCGTCTTCGCGGACATGGAGGTGGGTAAATACCCGTACTCTCTGCCCAAGTTCGCCGATAAGGGCAGGCGAGGAAGCCGGCATATAGGTGCGGAAACCCACTCCGGATACATTTATTACCGCCCAGTCTTTGCCGCTGGCTTCCAGAATACCGCTCAGACTTGAAATCATTTCAGTCTCCCTGTGATGTTATATTTGCAAAAGCCCTGTGGCTGTGGTGGCAGATAGCTACTGCCAGGGCATCAGCGGCATCATTGGGCTGGGGTATTTCAGCCAGATTTAACAGCAGGCGCACCATTTCCTGTATCTGTTCTTTGGAGGCATTGCCTGAACCGCTTACCCGGCTTTTTATACAGGCGGGGCTGTATTCGGTAACTGACAGACTGTGGTTGGCGGCCGCAAGCAGGGCTACAGCCTGAGCTTTGCCAATGGCAAGAGCGCTCTTAATATTTTTATCTGCAAACGGGCTTTCCACCGCTACTTCGTCCGGCTGGTATAGTTCAATCACTTCCACCAGTCCTTTATATATATACGCCAAACGCTGAGGTACGGGTGCGCTGGCAGGGGGGGTAAGGCTGGAAAAACCTATCAGTGACAGCTCATCATCTGCGGCCTCAATAACGCCGTATCCCACTACTATTGTGCCGGGGTCTATTCCCAATATTCTCATAAACTAAGCCTGAGAGTGGTATTTCTCCACTACTTCGGGGTCAAAATCTGCGTTGGAAGAAACAGTCTGGACATCATCCAGTTCCTCCAGCTTGTCCAGCAGCTTTAAAACCTGTAGGGAGGTTTCTTCGTCCAGTTTAACAGTATTTTTGGGTATCATGTTTATTTCGGCTGAATCTACAGTAACGCCTTGGGCTTCCAGCTGCTGGCGGACTTTTTCCATATCCGGCATGGCAGTATATATCTCCATGTAGTTTTCTTCTACGTTTACGTCTTCCGCTCCCATATCGATGGCTTTTAAGGAAAGGTCATCGGTATCAAGCCCCACCGTTTCCACTCCGATGACCCCTTTAGCCTCAAATATCCAGGATACCGCCCCGGATTCAGCTAAACTGCCGCCGCTTCTTGAGAACATGTGACGGACATCTGAAACGGTGCGGTTGCGGTTGTCACTCATACCGTTCACCAGTACGGCAACGCCTCCTGGTCCATAACCTTCCAAAACCATCTCAATGACAGTTGTTCCTTCCAGTTCCCCGGAACCTTTTTTGATAGCCCGTTCAATATTGTCTGAAGGCATGCGGTTGTCTTTGGCTTTTTGTATAGCCAGGCGGAGGCGGGCATTTCCTTCGGGGCTGGGGCCGCCCTGTTTGGCGGCGAAGATGATTTCGCGTGAGAGTTTGGTAAACAGCTGGCCTCGTTTGGCATCAGCCGCACCTTTTGCATGTTTTATAGTAGCCCACTTGGAATGTCCGGACATATATTATCTCTCCTGTTGTCTAGCTGCTACCATTCTAGCACTTTTTACAATTTGGGATAAAGTGTTTGGGGAAAATGTAAAAAGCAAAATTTGTCAGGCGGAAGGTGTGGGTTTTTCAGTCTTGGGCAACTACCATTGCAATGGCGTATTCGCGGCAGTGGGATAGACTGACAGACAGCTGCTTGATACCAAGAAGACCAGCTTTGGCCAGTGCCTGCCCGTACAGATTTATTGACGGCTGTCCGTCAGGCAGATTCAGGGTTTCTATCTCTGAGTAGCTTTGGTTTTTAGGCAGGCTGAGGGCTTTTATGACTGCTTCTTTAGCCGCAAAACGGGCTGCCAGTGAAGGCAGGCGGTCTTTACATAAAGACAGTTCAGCCGGGGTGAATATGCGGTTCAAAAAACGTTCTCCCCAGCGGGCTTGGGCCGCTTTGATGCGGCGGATTTCAATAATATCCGTACCTGTATAAAGCATAACGGCTTTATTATAACGGCTGTCAGCGCACTTGGCGAGGGTTATCTTTTCTTTTTGCCCAGTATGCGGTTTAAGCTGCTGCCGTCAAGGCGGGTATAAAGTTTGCCGTCTACCTCCAGGGTAGGTGCCAGCCCGCAGATACCGGCGCAGTTGATAGTATCCAGACTTATCTCATTATCAGGAGTGGTCTCGCCGGCTTTGATGCCCAACCGTTTTTCAATATTCCTAAGCAGTCTTTCCGCCCCCATTACGTGGCAGGCTGTTCCCCGGCAAACATGCACCTTGTGAATCCCCGGTGGTTCAAGCCTGAACTGGCTGTAAAAAGTGGCTATATTGTAAACAGAGCTTTCGGGTACGCCTACGTAAACAGATATCGATTGCATCATGTCACGGGAAAGGTAAGAAAACTTGCGCTGGAAAGCCAGCAGAATGGGGATAAGGTTTTCTCTTTTTGCTTCGTACAGGGAGAGTACGGGGGTGTATGCCTTGTTTACGGGCTTGTCCATAATGCACCTCCGCAAGATTTACTTGGCTGGCATGGATTACCCTTGATAAAAAGTATATCTCAAATAAATCTTGATTAGCAACGAATTTGGTAAAAATAAGTACTAATACTTACGGCATATGCAGATGTACTTAAGGGCAGTTTGCACCTGTATCTACGTACAATACAAACGTGAGTTCAGTTGCCCTTGGTAATGGGCTGTGTTATCATTACGAGAGTTTTGGGTGGAGGAAGTGTGTGGCTGTACAGGATCAACTTGACAACCTGAACCGCCTTAAAAAACAGGCGGAAATGGGCGGCGGAGAAGCCAAGATAGATGCTCAGCATAAACGGGGCAAGTTAACTGCCCGTGAACGTATAGAATTGCTCTTTGACAAAGGAACATTTAACGAACTGGGAGCTTTTGCCGCCCACCGCTGCCGTGATTTTGGGCTGGAAAAACAGCGGAACGCGGGAGATGCGGTGGTAACCGGCAGCGGTCTGGTAAACGGGCGGCTGGTTTTTGCCTACTCCCAGGATTTTACTGTTTTGGGCGGCTCTATCTCCGAAGTGGTAGGCCAGAAAGTAGCCCAGGTTATAGATATGGCTATCAGGGCGGGTGCGCCTCTGATTGCTATAAATGACTCAGGCGGTGCCCGTATACAGGAGGGCGTCGCCAGTCTGAGCGGGGTGGGGGATATACTTCTCCGCAATACAATTGCCAGCGGGGTTATTCCCCAGATATCGGTAGTGGTGGGCCCAAGTGCCGGAGGTGCGGTTTATGCTCCGGCTCTGACAGACTTTATCTTTGCGGTTAAGGGCATAAGCCAGATGTATATTACCGGGCCGGATGTTATCAAAGCGGTAACGGGGGAAGATATCAGCCATGAGGCACTGGGGGGAGCGGAAATCCACGCTAAGAAAAGCGGGGTAGCCCATTTCCTGTGCGAAAATGAAAAGGAGTGTTTTGAACAGATAAGGGAGCTGATGGGTTTCCTACCCCAGAGTAACCGCAACAAACCTCCCCGCGGCAAAAATAAGGATAATGAAGAACGCAAAACCCGTGACCTCAGGGATATAATACCGGATAATCCCAAACGGGCTTACGATATGAAAAAAGTTATTACCGAAGTAGCTGACGAGAAAGAATTTTTTGAGGTTCACAAGCATTTTGCCCAGAATATAATAGTCGGCTTTGTGCGTATGGGCGGGCAGCCTGCGGGTATTGTCGCCCAGCAGCCCTCGCATATGGCCGGTGTTATAGACATAAACGCATCACTCAAAGCAGCCCGGTTTATCCGCTTTTGTGATGCCTTTGAGATACCGCTGGTCAGTTTTGTAGACGTGCCGGGTTTTATGCCGGGTACAGACCAGGAGCACAGCGGTATTATCAAGCACGGTGCCAAGCTGATTTATGCTTATGCGGAAGCAACTGTGCCCAAGATAACGGTTATCACCCGCAAGGCTTACGGGGGTGCGTATATTGTTATGAGCAGTAAGCACCTCAGGGGTGATATAAACTATGCCTGGCCGGCCAGTGAAGTGGCGGTCATGGGGGCGGAAGGGGCGGTAAATATTATATCCCGTAAGGCTATTACCGAGTCTGCAAACCCGGACGAAACCCGCCAGAAATTGCTTGACGAATACCGGGAACACTTTGCCAACCCCTATCAGGCGGCTCAGCTGGGATATATAGACGACGTAATTGACCCGGCGGATACCAGGAGCAAAATAATAAAAGCCCTGCGCTCTCTGGAAAACAAGGTGCTGGCAAATCCGCCTAAGAAACACGGGAATATACCTTTGTAAAGGAAGGTTGCATAAACAAAACATGGGGAAAACACTAGCAGAAAAAATACTCAGCCTGAAGTCTGGCAGTGATGCCAGCGCCGGAGACATAGTAGTCTCCAAGGTGGACCTGGCCTTTGTTCAGGATACCACCGGCCCTCTGACTGTCAGGGAATTTTGGGACAACGGCTTTACCAAACTGGCTAATCCGTCACGGACAGCCCTTTTTCTGGACCATGCCGCACCCAGCCCCCAAAGACAGCTTTCAACAGACCATATCCTGCTCCGCAAGTTTGCCCGGGATACCGGGGCGCTCATTTTTGATGTAGGCGAGGGTGTCTGTCACCAGCTGGTAGCCGAAAAGCTGGCCAGACCGGGTGATGTGATTGTCGGGGCAGATTCCCATACGGTTACCGCCGGCGGTTTGGGCGCTTTTTCCACCGGTATGGGTTCATCTGATATTGCGGTGGCCTTTGCCCTGGGCAAGACATGGTTCCGGGTGCCGGAGACTATTAAAGTAGTAGTTAACGGGCGGTTTAAACACGGAATTTATGCCAAAGATCTTATTTTGCATCTTATCGGGCTTATCGGGGCGGACGGGGCTACCTATAAAGCTCTGGAGTTTTCCGGTAATGTGGTTAATAATATGACGACAGCTGAAAGGTTGACTATCGCCAATATGGCGGTTGAGGCCGGGGCTAAAGTAGGTCTTTTCCCTTCTGACCGCCAAACACTTGAATACCTGCGTTCGGTAGGGCGTGAGGCTGACTACCAGCCTTTGGCAGCTGATGCAGATGCAGTGTACGAAAGGGTGATAGAAATAGACGCAACCGCCCTTGAACCCACCGTATCCAAACCCCACACTGTTGACAATACTGCTACTGCCCGTGAGCTTAAAGGTACCAAGCTTGACCAGGTGTTTATCGGCACTTGTACCGGGGGGCGTCTGGATGATTTGGCGGTGGCAGCGGCTATATTTAAGAACCATAGGCACCATCCCCAAACCCGCCTGATAGTCACGCCTGCTTCTCAGAAAGTGTATCTGGAAGCTATCCGCCTGGGATATATAGAAATACTGGTGCAGGCCGGGGCGAATGTTATGCCGCCCGGCTGCGGTGCCTGTCTGGGTGTCCATCAGGGTGTTTTGGGAGACGGGGAAGTCTGTCTTTCCACCGCCAACCGCAATTTCAAAGGACGGATGGGCAACCCCGAAGGGTTTATTTATCTGGCAAGTGCGGCAACGGCTGCGGCATCAGCCATCAAGGGTGAAATTTCAGACCCCAGAGAGGTAATGTAATGCTTAAGGGCAAAGCTTTTAAGTTTGGTGATAGCATATCCACTGACCATATTGCACCCGGCCGTCTGGTGCACCTGCGGAGCAATCTGCCGGAACTGGCCAAGCACGTGCTGGAAGATGCAGACCCCACTTTCGCCCAAAGGGTAAAACCGGGTGATTTTGTGGTAGCCGGCAACAACTTCGGCTTGGGTTCTTCGCGTGAACACGCCCCGCTGATTATTAAAATGTCCGGGGTAAGTGCGGTACTGGCAAAGTCGGTAGCCCGCATTTTCTTCCGCAACGCCATAAATCTGGGTCTGCCCGTACTTATATGTGATACCGATAAAATTGCCGAAGGGGATGAACTGGAAGTAGACCTTAAGGGCGGCAAAATATATGACCGTACTAACGGGGCAGAGCTGACATTTGGCAAGATACCCCCCGCCATGCTGAAGATACTTGATGAGGGCGGTGTTATGCCCTATATAAAGAAATACGGTGATTTCAAGCTTAACGAAGTTTAAGGAGTTTTATTCTGATGTCTCATAACGTAACCCTTATACCCGGTGACGGGATTGGCCCTGAAATATCTGAGGCAACCCGCCGGGTACTGGAAGCTACCGGTGTAAAGTTTAACTGGGAGATAGTAAATGCCGGTGCGGATGTGGTAGCCGAATATGGCACGCCTCTGCCGGATATGGTTCTTGAGTCCATTCGTAAAAACAAGGTTGCCATTAAAGGGCCGGTGACTACCCCGGTCGGCTCAGGGTTCAGAAGTGTAAATGTGGGTATGCGTAAGGCTCTAAATCTTTATACCTGCCTGCGCCCCTGCAAGACCTATCCCGGTGTTCCCTCCCGCTATGACAATGTGGATATTGTTATCGTGCGTGAAAATATGGAAGACCTGTATGCCGGTATTGAGTTTGAAAAGGGCAGCCCCGAAGCCCTAAGGCTTATAGAGTTTATTAAAGAGAATAAAAAGGTTGAAATACGGGCGGATTCGGGTATCAGCATAAAGCCTATCAGCGTGTTCGGCACCGAACGCATATTCCGCTGGGCTTTTAAATATGCCAAAGAAAACAACCGCAAAATGGTTACGGCTGTCCACAAGGCCAATATCATGAAATACTCTGACGGGCTTTTCCTGGCTATAGGCCGCAAGGTGGCCGAGGAATACCCTGAGATAGAGTTTGAAGACCGTATTGTAGACAATATGACTATGCAGCTGGTTAAGAACCCCTCCCAGTTTGATATCCTGGTCTGCCCAAATTTGTACGGGGACATTCTGTCTGATTTGTGTGCCGGGCTGGTGGGCGGCCTGGGGGTTGCCCCGGGTGCTAATATCGGTGATGAGTACGCCCTGTTTGAGCCTACCCATGGCTCTGCCCCCAAGTACAAGGGGATGAATAAAGTAAACCCCATGGCCATGATGCTTTCCGGGGTGCTGATGCTTCGCTATCTGAAAGAGGAAAAGGCCGCTGACAAGCTGGAAAATGCTATTGCGGCTGTTATTGCCGAAGGCAAGAGTGTTACCTATGATATGCTTTCACCTGACAAACAGGCGGCGGCGGTAGGCACTTCGCAGGTGGCAGACGCCATAATAGCCAAAATGAAATAAAAGTGCGGGTAGTCTTATGGGTATTGTACCCTCAGGCTTAGCTGCCTGAAGTGATAACAGGTGAGGAAGAAAATAAATGCCCAAAATTAGTGTCATAGGTGCCGGCAATGTGGGTGCAACACTTGCCCAGCGCCTTATAGAAAAAGACTTTGCAGACGTGATCATGCTGGACGTGGTGGAGGGTATTCCCCAGGGTAAGGCTCTGGATATTTCCCAGTCTGCCAATATACTTGGTTTCAGCCATACCATTACCGGCAGCAATGATTATGCCGAAACAGCCGGCTCTGAAATAGTGGTGATAACCGCCGGTATTGCCCGCAAACCGGGCATGACCCGTGAGGAACTGCTGGCTATAAACCAGAAGATTATGACCGATGTGGTTTCAAACTGCCTTAAATACTCCCCCGAAGCCACTCTGGTAGTTGTTTCCAACCCGGTGGATACCATGACCTATCTGGCCTGGAAACTTTCAGGCCTGTCCCGGAAACGGGTGGTGGGTCTTTCCGGCGTGCTGGACGGAGGGCGTCTGGCTACCTTTGTAGCCCGTGAGCTTGGGGTAAAACCTTCGGCTGTTACACCCTGCGTAATGGGCGAACACGGCGGCAGCATGGTGGTCATGCCCCGTTTTACACTGGTGAACGGCAAACCCCTGTCCGAACTGGTTTCGGCTGAAAAAGCAGATGAACTGGCCAAACGGGCAGTTAACGGCGGTGCCGAGATAGTGGCTTTCCTTAAAACCGGCAGCGCTTTTTATGCCCCGTCTGCTTCAGTAGCTGCCATGGTGGAGGCTATTTTTACGGGCAGCGGAAAGGTTATGAATTGTGCCGCGGTGCTGGATGGCGAATACGGCCTGAAAAATATTGTGCTGGGCGTGCCGGTAAAGCTGGGCAAAGGCGGCATACAGGAAATTATCACCTTGCCGTTAGATAAGATGGAAAATGCCAGCCTGTTGGCTTCTGCCGAAGTGGTAAAGGGACAGATAGCCGCACTTTCGCTTAAATAGGGTTAAAGGAGACAATGCAGTGAGTAATGATAAAGAATTTCTGGATGCTTTTTTAAAGCTCAAAACCGAGCTGGATGATACGGTTTACAAGCTTGAAGATGTGGTCATAAACGGCAATCTGGAAGAGAAAGTTGCCGCTTTGAAGGAAGCGGAAGAAACCCTGCTTCCCGCTTTAGAAAGATTTGATACCCTGCCCGAACCCGAAGCTGACAATGTTAAAAACGCCCGGGATTCATATAAAAAGGCTATGCATTTTTATCAGCAGGCTTGTGGTCATTACGTGAAGCTCCTTACCGAACAAAATCGCGAAGAAGGTAAAGAGGGTGCCTTCAAAATGAAACAGGCCGGAGACCTGTTTGTAAAGGCCAGCGAGTATCTAGAGGGCAAATAAGTGCGGGAGATAGATTCATCCCAAATAAGTGAGGCTCTCTCGGAGCTTATTATCCAAACCAGCACCAGCTTGGGTGATGACATTTTAACAGCTTTACATAAAGCATATGAAGCTGAGGTGTCTCCTGCCGGGCGGGATATACTTCTGAGTTTGCTTGAAAATGCCCGTATTGCGGGGGAGAAAAAAATACCCCTCTGCCAGGATACCGGTACGGCCATTGTCTTTGCCGAAGCAGGGCAGGACGTGCATATAAATGGTAGCCTTACGGATGCTATAAATCTGGGTGTCAGGCAGGGGTACGAGCAGGCTTACCTCAGGAAATCCATTGTCGCTCAGCCGTTTTCCGCACGTGCAAATACCCAAGACAATACTCCGGCGGTTATTCATACCGAAATAGTTCCCGGTGACCGCCTGAAACTCAGTTTCATGGCAAAAGGAAGCGGGGCGGAGAATATGAGCCGCCTTTTCATGCTTAAGCCCGGGGTAGGGCGTGAAGGGGTGATAGAGGCGGTGCTGGAAACAGTGGAAAATGCCGGCGGCAGTCCCTGTCCGCCTATTATTATAGGGTTGGGGGTAGGGGCAACTGCCGAAAGGGCCATGTTTATGGCTAAAAAGGCTTTGCTTCGGCCGCTGGGTGTACCCAACTCTGAGGCTGAGGTGGCGGCTCTGGAAGCCGAGGTGCTGAAACGGGTAAATGGCTTGGGTATAGGCCCGCTTGGCTTAGGCGGCAGGGTTACGGCTCTGGGAGTGATGGCAGAAGCCGTACCCACCCATATTGCCAGTTTGCCGGTAGCGGTAAACCTGCAGTGCCATAGTGCCCGCCATGGTGAGGTGGTGCTATGATATCTGGTATAAAGCTGAATTCCCCTTTTGACCAATCTGAATTGGAAAAATTGCAGGCCGGATACAGGGTACTGATATCCGGTGTCATATATGCTGCCCGGGATGCCGCCCATAAAAGGCTGGTGGAAGCCCTTAATCAGGGCAAACCGCTTCCTTTTGACCTTAAAGGCCAGACTGTTTACTACATGGGCCCTTCGCCTGCCAAACCGGGTGAGGTTATAGGTTCAGCCGGCCCTACTACCAGTAGCCGGATGGACCGCTATACCCCGGAACTGCTGGATGCCGGATTATTGGCTATTATCGGCAAGGGCAACCGTTCGGCTGAGGTCAGCCGGGCTATTGTAAGTAAAAAGGCTGTTTATTTTATATCTATAGGCGGGGCGGGGGCACTCCTCTCTCAGTGTATCAAAGAAAGCCGCATGGTGGCTTACCCTGAACTTGGAGCTGAAGCTATACTGGCGCTAAAGGTGGAGGATTTTCCGGCTATAGTGGCTATTGACTCTCAGGGGAACAACGCTTTTACTCTTGGTCAGTCCATTTACCGCACGGCTAAGGAGGCCTGATATGAGTTGTATATTTTGCCAGATTGTCAAAGGGGAGATACCTGCCCAGATAGTATACAAAGATGAAGATTTGGTGGCTTTCAAAGACATAAATCCCCAGTCACCGGTGCACATACTTATTATCCCCCGCAGGCATATTGCCAATCTGACCGAGCTGGACGAAGCTGATACCGAACTGGCGGGTAAAATGATTTTACTGGCCGGCAAGCTTGCCCGTGAGATGGATATCGCCGAAAGCGGTTACCGGCTGGTGATTAACAGCGGGCGTGAAGGCGGGCAGGTAGTTAATCACCTTCATTTGCACCTTTTAGGCGGCCGCCAGCTTGGCGGGCAGCTGGGTTAGACAGGGCTTTGGCTGAAATACAGCATCAGTCCTGCCAGTGTCTTTGAGTCTGTTATCTGCCCGTTTGCAATCATGGATTTTACTTCTGCCGGGGTATAGCGGAAGACTTCTATATCTTCGGTATCTTCGGCAATCAGGGGTGCATACTCAAGGTCTCTTGCCACCAGAACGTGCAGATACTCGGTCAGAAAGCCCGGTGATGAATAGAACCCCCCCAGCCGCCTGACGGAATTGGGTTTGAAACCGGCTTCCTCCCTCAGTTCACGGCGGGTGCTTTCCTCAGGTGTTTCACCGCTATCCATACTGCCGGCCACTAGTTCCAGCATATCTTGGGAAGCGGCCAGACGATACTGTTTTACCATCAGCAGTTTACCGTCCGCATCTTCTGCTATTACTACCACGCAGGGGTTATGTTCCACCAGCTCACGCGGGGCAACTTTGCCCGAAGGCAATTCCACCGCCGCTTTGCGGACTTTAATCAGGTTGCCGCAGTATATATACTGGCTTGAAAGTATCTTTTCTACCATGTTACAGGTCTCCTGAGTTTAGGTGGGATTTGCTTCGGTTAGGGATAGCATCATAGCAGTTTCATCACAGTTGGGGAATTTGGGGCACCGGTAGCATTCCCCCCATATTTTGTGGGGTAAAGCATTTTTCTCCACCTCGTGGAAACCGCATTTTGCAAAGAAAGCCGGTTTATAGGTCAGACAGAAAACGGTGGGTATCTGGAGGGCTTTGGCATCTTCCAGACAGGCTTTGACCACCATTTCACCCAGACCCTGACGGTGGCGTTCTTCGGAAACAGCCAGAGATTTTACCTCTGCCAGATCTGCCCAGCTAATATGCAGGGCAGCACAGGCAATTACCTCACCGCTATCACCCCGGATTACATAAAAATCCCGAAGGTTTTCATATATTTCAGCCAGAGAGCGGGCCAGCATCTGGCCATGGTCGGCAAAATTGTTTACCAGCTTGTGAATAGTGGTGGCATCTTTAATGGTGGCTTTATCTATCATATACACTTTCATTATTGCCTTTCAGTTTGGTATCAAGCTCTTTATAAAAATAATTATCCGGCCTCAGCCTTATGAATTTCACCTTTTTTGCACTTCGCCTGAGACGCAAAGTGTCTCCGCTTGATACCGGCATATTGATAAAGCCGTCTATGCTCAGGGTGGCTTCGTGCCATGTGTTTACCTTTAAATCTATGGTGCGGTCAGAAGGCAGCACCAGACTGTAACCCCGTCCCAAATGAGGGAGAATAGGCGTGAGTATAATATCAGCTGAGTTTGGCTGGAGGACAGGCCCTCCGGCGGCATACGAATAGCCGGTGCTGCCGGTGGCGGTGGAAACAATAGCCCCGTCAGCTTTGTAGGTAGTAAAGGGCTGTGAGTTTATATCTACTGAAACGCAGATAACCCGGGCAATCTGCCCGCGGGCAACCACAGCATCATTCATAATGAAGAATTGACGGCTGGGGGTGGAGTTATGGGGTAAATATTCGGCTTCCAGCAGACTGCGTTCATCTATCCATCCGTTACCGGCCAGTACCTTTTCCAGCCCCGAGATGGCATCTTCAGGTGAAAGCTCGGTCATAAAGCCCACTTTGCCCAGGTTTATACTTAAAATGGGTATTTCAAGGGGCAAAACGGCATGGGCGGTACGTAAAATAGTGCCGTCACCGCCGGTAGTCAGAATAAGCTGGGTATTTTGTATTTTGGTAGCCAGCTTGTCTGCCTGCCAGGCAGAGTCAGACCAGTTTTCAATTCCCAGTGAGTCCAGCTTGGCGGCCAGCTTGACAGCCAGGTCACAGGCAGCCGGATTTAAAGGGTGATATATAATACCAATCTTTTTGTACATAACAGAAAATCCTTAAATAAAGACAAAATGAGTGTAACAACCCGAAATGCGGGTGTCAAACGGAGGAAAATTTACCGGCGCCTGGAGAAAAACAACAGCAAAAGACCTATACAGGCAATGGCTGCACCCCAGACAATCCCGGATGCCAGCTGTTTCACCAGCAGGAAGCTGACACCGCCTAGAAGGAGACCGCCGAACATAACAATAATACCCAAGTACTGCAAGCGGTATGATACATGGCTGCGGGGAGGTGCTTTGGGGGCAACCCGGACAGGTTTGGGTTTGGCATCTTCAGTGGTATCTGACTTTTTGCCCAGCTTGCCGAATTTGCTGACCGCCCAGACAACAGCTATCAAGCCGCCTATCAAGAGTATTTCTATAGGGCCAATTCTCATAATGCTCCCGCAGGTTCAAAATCAAATACTAAGTATATAGAATACCACAAAATACTGAAAGTTCAAATTATATTCTGCAGGAATTGAATTTATCAAGGCTGTTTTAGATGATACATATCCTGATAGGCTTTTTCAAAACTGGGTTCTGTACGGGCAAGGTTATCCTTAAGGGTTTGCATACGGTGGGCAAACCCGGCCTTGTCCCCGTTTTTTACCAGTTCAGCCCACTGGGTTGCTCTCTTTATGAAGTCGGCTTCCAGTTTGGGCAGCTTTGGCATATTCACCTGCAGTGAGGCATACAGATTAGGGTCTTCGGTTAAAACGCTCTTGGTAAGGGTATCCAGCAGGCGGAAGGTGGTACCGCCGGCACCGGCTATACCGGGCAGATTTTGCCCCAGCAGGGTATCAGCTGACACTATAGCTATAAAGTGAGCCAGCCCCAGCACTACTGACATCAGCCGGTCATGCTCTTCCGGGCTGGTCAGGCTGACAGTGCTTTCATGTTTTTCCAGCCAGGTTTTAACCTTTTCGGCAAGTGCAGTTTCTGCTTCGGTGGTAGGTGTAAGGATAAAGTTATAACCCTTAAGTGATTTTGCCCCCGGCCCGAATACGGGGTGAGTACCCAGTATCCGGCAATGCGGCAAATATTGGTGCATCATCTCCACCGGGCGTTCTTTTACCGAACACAAGTCAAAAACCAGCTGCTCCCGTTTGGTAAACGGGACAATTTCCTTCAGGGTGTCTTCAAATGCGTCAATAGGTACGGATATCACAAGGCAGTCCATTTCGGTCAGTTGGTCAGGCTGGGTAATCACCTGAGAGCCTAAGCGGCTGGCTACGGGTGTAAGTTTGGAGGGGTTTCGCCCCCAAAGCCAAACCTGATGTCCGTTTTCCGTAAGGAAGCGGCCGAACCACTGTCCCATCTTGCCGCTGCCGCCCAGTATGCCTATTTTCATATTCGTTTTTTCATTTTGGGGTAAGACCCAAGCACTTTCATAAATATAACATGGTCTTCGGCTTTTGCCAGCGCCTGTTTAATGTTTTCGTCCTGGCGGTGGCCTTCTATATCCAGGTAAAAGTTATACTCCCAGGGTTTAAGGCGGGTAGGACGGGATTCCAGCTTGGTCATATTTATTTTTCTAGAGGCCAGTTCCTTTATAAAGTCATACAGCGCCCCGGCCTGATGTTTAACGGCGAAAACCACTGAAGTTTTATCATTGTCGCTAGGTGCGGAATCCTGCTTGGCCAAGACGAAGAAACGGGTGTAGTTTTTTATATTATCCTCTATTTCCCGTTCCAGCACTTTCATATTATAAATTACGGCCGCTCTTTCGGAGGCGATGGCCGCCCCGTCTAAAAGGTGTTTTTCTTTAATCATTTTGACGCTGCCGGCGGTATCGTAGGCCGGTATCAGTTCTGCCCGCAGGTGTTTTAAAAATGACTGGCATTGCCCCAGTGCCTGGGGGTGGGAATAAATGGTTTTTACCCCTTCCAGAGTGGTTTCGGGGTTGGCTATCAGGCAGTGGGAAACCCTAAGCTCATGTTCGGCGGCAACCATAAGGTTGGAATCAAGCAGCAGATCATAGGTGCGGGAAATAGAGCCCTCAAGTGAGTTTTCCACCGGCACTACCGCAAAGCGGGCCATTCCCTTTTCCACCGCCTCAAATGTGGCATCCAGCTGATCGCAGGGTAGGGTGAGAGTGTTTGGACCGAATATTTTCAGGGCGGTTTCTTCGCTGTAAGCACCGGCTGCTCCCTGAAAGGCTACGGTGAACCGCTGCTGTTTCTTGGATATAAACAGGATTTCCTGGTACAGGGATTCGATATCCTGCGGATCAAGGCCCAGAGATTGGGCTAGTGACTGAACTCTGTTTAAAACCTCTGATTCGCGTGAAAGGTCCTGAACAGGAGAATTGGTTTCTTCTTTGACTTTGCCTATCTGGTCGGATACTTCAAGCCGCTTTGCCATCAGCTTTACCAACTCGGTATCCAGCTCATCTATCTGTTTGCGCAGGTCTGAAAGGTTCATTGTTTTATTACCCTCGGTATCATTCCGGCTCTCAGTGCCAGATCAGCCAGGACTATACAGGTCATAGCTTCCACTACGGAAACTGCTCTGGGTACGATGCAGGTATCATGACGGCCGCGTATTTCCAGACTGGTGTTGGTCATGGTATCAATATTTACGGTAGGTTGGGATAAAGATATTGATGGAGTGGGTTTTACGGCCACTCTGAACTGAAGCGGCATGCCGTCTGAGATTCCGCCCAGTACACCGCCGCAGTTGTTGCTGGTTGTGCGTATGTGGTTAGCCTGAATACTAAAAGGGTCGTTGTTTTTTGAACCGCGCAGGCGTGAAGCTTCAAAGCCCGCCCCGAATTCAACCCCTTTTACGGCCGGAATGGCAAACATAGCTTTGGCCAGTTCACCTTCCAGAGTATCAAACACCGGCTCTCCCAGACCAACCGGCAGATTAAACCCTAAGCACTCTACCACCCCGCCCAGACTGTCACCCTCCTCAGCGGCTTGCTGGATAAGTGCCAGCATTTGTTTACTGGCCGCAAGATCAGGGCAGTTTACATCACTTTCGGAGATGTTCTGGCGGAGGTCTTTGGTTTTAGGCAATTTGGCTACTATTCCTCCCAGTTCGGCGGTATATCCAATCACCTCAATGCCGATAGTTGAAATAAGTTTACGGGCAATAGCGCCTGCCATAACATGTCCGGCGGTAATCCGCCCGGAGAAACGTCCTCCGCCGCGAAAATCATTGAAACCGCCGTATTTCACAAAGCCGGTAAAATCCGCATGTCCCGGTCTGATTTTACTGCGGGTGCGTTCATATTCGCTCGAGTCTATATTTCTATTCCAGATGACCAGACAAATGGGTGCGCCGGTGGTGAAATTGTTGAATATGCCGGAAAATATTTCTATCCGGTCATCTTCACGGCGCGGCGTGGCATGCGCTTTTGCCCTGGATTTGCGTTTGTCTACTTCCACCTGGATTTCATCGACATTTATGGCCAGACCGGCCGGAACGCCATCAATTACTACTCCTACGCAGTCTCCATGGCTTTCGCCGAAACTGGTAATCTGAAACAGTTTTCCCAGACTGTTAGACATCTTTTATTACCTTTCCGCCGAGGCTTTCCAGTTGCTCCCAGAAACCGGGGTAGGTTTTGGATACGCACTCAGCATCTGAAATATGGGTTTCTCCCACAACCGCACCCAGTACACCGAAAGCCATGGCAATACGGTGGTCTCCGAAGCTGTCAATCTCTGTGCCTTTGGGATATCCGCCGTCAATAATCAGGCGGTCATCTTCTTCGGTAACATTTATGCCCATAGCAACAAGCCCCTGGCTTACCGCCCGGATACGGTTGGACTCTTTGATACGCGCTTGACGGACTCCGCTTAAAATACTTTGTCCTTTGGCACAGGCGGCCGCTACTGCCAGTGCAGGCAGCAAGTCAATGGAGTGGGTAAGGTCTGCGTTTATAGCTGAAAGGGGTTTGGGGCTTACCTTTATCCAGTTTTGGCCGCTTTCTGCTTCTGCCCCCATCTCGGTGAGGTATTTTATCATTATGCGGTCAGCCTGAAAGCTGTCCGTATCCAGGTTGGATACAAATACCGGGGCTGCAATAGCCCCCAGTGCCAGAAAGCTTGAGGCTGAAGACCAATCTCCTTCTACCCGGTATCTGGCGGGCAGGTATGGCTGGGGCGGGATACTTATTTCCTGCCAGTTTATAGAAGAAAAGACCTTGATACCAAAGCTTTCCAGTGTTTGTTTAGTCATTTTTAAATACGGCAATGAAGCCGGCGGTGTAGCCAGATGAATTTCCAGCCCGTTTTTGCAGGCAGGCGCCATAAGCATAAGTGCTGAAACATATTGAGAGCTTATATTTCCCGGCAGGCTAACCTTTGAACGGGTTATCTCACCGCCCTTGATTACGGTAGTATTGCCGCGGGTTTCTATTTCTATGCCAAGCTGGTGCAGGGCTTGAATAAGGGGCAGCATGGGGCGTCTCATAAGGGAATGCCCAGCCAGCAGGTGGCATTCAAATGGCAGTCTGGCACACACGGCTGACATAAAACGCAGGGTAGCGGCAGATTCGCGGCAGAAGAGGTTGCCTTCAGGTTTTTTGAAGGTATTGCCAGTAATCTGCCAGCTTCCATCTTCAGTCTTGGTGTTTATATCTATACCCAGCCCTGAAAGCACCTGTCTGGTAGCCAGCGTATCATCTGCAATCAGCGGGCTTATTATATGGCTTTGGCCGTTTGCCTGGGCAGCTGCAACCAAACCGCGTATGGTATAGCTTTTTGAGGAAGGGACGGCGATTTCCCCGCCGGGTAAGCTTTTAGCCAGATGTATTTTCATATTTCCTCAATCTGTTTTCTATTTCTTCACAGACTTCATGGCATAACTTGTTGTGGGTGGAGACTATAATATCGGCCGCATCTTTGTATAGAGGCTGCCGGCTTTCAAGTAGTTTTATCATTTTATCCGAACGCTCGGCATTGTATAAAGGGCGGTTAGTATGGTTTTTCAAGCGGGCCTCCAGATCTTCGGGATGGCTTTCCAGGTAGATTACCAGACAGTTTAATCGCATAACACTCAGGTTTTGGGGTCGGGTAACTATACCGCCGCCGCAGTCAATAATCTGGTTTGGTTGCCGGCAGACGTCTTCCAATACTCGGCTTTCCATCTGGCGAAAGTATTCTTCACCTTTTTCTTTGAATATGCTGCTTATGCTTAAACCTTCGCAGGTTTCTATGCAAGTATCTGTGCTGACCAGTGTTTTACCCAGCTTTTCAGAAAGCAGCTTTGAGACACTGGTTTTACCCGCACCCATAAAGCCTATCAGGGCGATGTTATTTTTCGTTTTCATCTAAAGCCAGCTCTGCTTCTTTCATCATCACCCGGAAAGGGGCTTTTTGGCTTGTCCAGATTTCAAATGACATAGCACCCTGCCAGACCAGCATTTCCAGCCCGTTTATTATCTTGGCGCCTTTATTTTCAGCCTCTTTCAACAGGCAGGTTTTACACGGGTTGTAAATAGCGTCTATAACTGTCAGGTCAGGACGCAGGAAACGGGCGGGGACAAGGCTTTGTCCGGCCAGATTTCCCATACCCACAGGTGTGCAGTTTACGATAATATCAGTTTCGGCTAGAACTTCTTCCAGATTGGTATCATTCAGTTCCAATCCCTGAGCCTTGCCATTAAAACGCAGGCACATTTTACTAGCCAAGTCCTTGGCTTTTTCCTCCTGGCGGGCAAGTACAGTCAGGCGTCCGCCCAGTGTGCAAATAGCCAGTGCAATGGCATGGGCACTGCCTCCCGCACCCAGCAAGGCAAAGCGGTGTTTGGCCGGGGCAATACGGTTGTGTTCAAGTAAACGCACAAAACCGCCAAAGTCAGTATTGTAACCTTTGAGCACACCGTTTTCATTTACAATGGTGTTTACCGCTCCAATCTTTTTGGCAGCGGGGTCAAGTACATCTATATATTTGATAACCTCTATTTTGTGGGGTATGGTTACATTCAGACCGCGTATATTTAAAGGCCGCATGCTGGCAATTACGTTTTGCAGGTCTTCCGGTTTGGCAGCGACAGTCAAATACAAGTAATTCAGTTTGCAGTATTTGAAGGCTGCATTTTGCATAGCCGGCGATATGGAGTGACTTACCGGGTAACCAATAATCCCGAATAATGCATCAGGTATGGTTTTCATAATTTACAGACCGGTAGATTTCTATCATTTGAGCCAGGGTCATCTGACCTGATGCAGACTTATTGCCGTCATTCAGGCTGGCGTAGGTAAAAGGGCTTCCGGCCAGCGGACAGAGTATACGGCTCAGAATGCCCGGTTCCCCCATGGCAAAAGCGACAATTTCCTTATCCGGCATCTCCTTTATCAAATTAAGCAGCTTAATATTATCATTTATTGAGGCGGCAGTGGTAATTACCTTATATATATCCGCCGGATAGGTGAGCATGTCCTTTACAAGAGTTTTGAGTTCAGCGGCGGAAGGAGTGTCAGTAAAATTATGATGGGATAACAAACACTTCGCCTGCGGCCTGAGCCGCTTAAGTATTTCCCCAAGGTTGGGGCTGGAATATTCAATATCCAGCATAAATGCACCCGCTGCGGCGGCTTTTTCAAGTCTGCTTATCCGCTCTTCTTCGCTGCCGCTAAAACTGCCCCCTTCGGCAGCCCTGCGGCAGGTGGCTATAAATGGTTTATTAAGCATTGCTGCTGTTTCCTGCCAGCTTTCACCCAGAAGGTCCAGCCTTAGTTCATAAAAGGCCGTACCTTCGCTTTTTTTCAGGCTTTCGGCCTCCGGCAGCCGGGTGATTACGCAACAGACGGATGGGGTTTTCATTTCATCTCCTCCAGTATGGAAATGACATCTTCCCTTAAAATATTTTCAGCTATCAAAGGTTCTCCCGGCCTTTTTAAAAGTATGAAACGTATACGTCCGTCGGATACCTTTTTATCATGGTGCATGGCATCTATAATTTTTTCGGGGTCTATATCTTGGGGTTTGGTGGGCAGACCGAAATCAGTTAGCAGTTTTTCCAGCCGTAAAACAGTCTCATTTTCACATAAACCCAGTTTTACCGAGAGTCTTGAGGCAAAGCACATGCCTATAGCTACCGCTGCTCCGTGGCTTTGGCTGAAAGAAGAAGTGCTTTCCAAAGCATGCCCCAGGGTATGCCCGAAGTTAAGTATGTTTCTGATGCCGCGGTCAGTTTCATCCTGACAGACAATGCCGGCTTTGATAGCCGCAGTTTGGCTTATTATATCTTCCATTATCTCCGGAGAGCGGTCTTTGATAGCCTGGGTATTTGTCTCAAGCTGCTTGAACAGTTCGCTGCTGCCAATAGCGGCACTCTTTATTATTTCCGCCATGCCGCAGGCAAATTCTTTTTCAGGCAGGGTTTTAAGACAGCTTATATCTGAAATAACCAGCTTCGGCTGATAAAAACTGCCCACAATATTTTTGATACCGCTATGGTTTACCGCTACCTTGCCGCCGATGCTGGAATCTACCTGTGACAGCAGGCTGGTAGGCAGATGGATAAGAGGGACGCCCCGCTGGTAGGTAGCGGCCACAAATCCGCTCAAATCGCCTATTACCCCGCCGCCTAAAGCCAGTATGGGAGTATTTCTTTCGGCAAAGTGGTTTATCAGCTGGGGATAGATGCGGGCGGCCATATCCAGTGATTTATGTATTTCGCCCTCAGGCAGTTCCAGAAACAGGCTTTCAATGCCATTTGCCTCAAGGTGTTTTTTCAGCTTTTTGCCGTAAAGCCTGTTTATATCTATATTGGTTATGACTATTACTCTGTCACAGGGTAAGTCATCCTTCAGAAGGCTGGCTGTTTCAGACAGCAAGTCACTTCCTATGAGTATTTTGTATTCACGCCCGCTTAGATTAAGCCCTATACTTTTCAAGGTTCTTTCCTTATATATATTAGTGTTTTTTCACCAGTTTGTTTATCTGGCGGCAAGTAGTTATAAGCTCTTTCAGTTCCGGCGGAGTAATCATCTGTGAAGCATCTACCAAAGCCTCTGCCGGGTTGGTATGCACTTCAACCATCAGCCCGTTAGCCCCGGCAGCCATGGCAGCACAGCTCATGCTGTATATCAGGTCACGCCGCCCGGTGGCATGGCTGGGGTCAACCATAATGGGCAAATAGGTTTCCTTTAAGGCTACCGGCACGGCTGCCAAATCCAGATTGTAACGGGTGAAGCTTTTACCTTTTCCCACCGGCACTATGCCTCTTTCGCATAATATTATATCCTTATTGCCCTCTGCGGCTATATATTCTGCAAAGGAAAGGAATTCCTCCATGCTGGCCCCGAAGTGGCGTTTGTACATAACCGGTTTGCCTTTTCTGGCCACTGTTGCCAGCAGGTCCTGGTCATACATATTGCGTGAACCCACCTGGAGTATATCTACATATTCGGCAACCAAATCCGCCTGGGATTCACCCCGTATCTCGGTCATTACCGCCATCTCAAAGCGTTCACCGGCTTCTTTCAGCCATGACAGGGCTTCGGTGGCTTCATCCTTGCCGGCAGAGCCCAGCCCCTGGAAAGAATGGACAGATGAGCGGGGTTTGTAAACGCCGCCTCTTAGTATCTGGGCACCAGCCATCTTTGCCCCTTCGGCTATCTTCATCAGGGCTTCTTTACTTTCTACCGCGCAAGGTCCGGCAATGAAGACAGGCTCGTCCCCGCCGATAGTTATATTTTTTACTTTTATTTCACGGGTCAACCCCTCAGCCTGCCACAAGTTTGAGTATTCGCGGCTGATAAGCTTGTACGGGGTTTCTACCATACGGGCTTCCTTGACGCCGGGCAAGCTGGAAAAGTAAGCAAACGGGATTGATTTTTCATCTCCTATCAGGCCGATAATAGTCCGGAACTCTCCCTTTGAGATGTCGGTCTTGAGACCGCAGCGGCGAACCTCGGCAATTACGTTTTCTAGTTCTTCCGGGGTGGCATCTTTTTTCATGATAATCATTGTTTGCTTTCTCCTTTGCTTTTTATACCCGTATAAATCAAAAATCCTCCCGTTGCCTGGGAGGATTTCTAACTTACTAACTGGTGATTATTGATTTTTTAGTAAAACGTTATCTCCCAAGCAAACTTGCCTTGGTAAAGTAATAATAGTTCTTAAAGGATTTAACGTTTAACATAGCTGAATGACAATAGCATAGCTGAAAAGGGTTTGTCAAGAAAACTATTTAGTGCTATTATATGGGGTCTTTTTCCCTGGTGGTTGTTATCGGTCGGGCAGCGGATAAGTGCCCTGAGGCAGACGGGGGATATCCCCCAGCTTTAAACCAGCGGGTTTTCAGTGATGGGTGGAGTTGACATCCATATATTGCTGTGCTAGACTAACTTTCTGTTTGTGGTTAGATTTCAGGTTTGACCATATCCGTTATGGTCGCCTTATGGGTTTTAAGGATGGGCCTGGCTCATCCTTATTGATTGAAAACGGGAAATTTATTAAAACAGCAATTGTTAACAGGAAGGTACATTATGCCAACGGTTAATCAGCTAGTAAGAAAAGGGCGCTCAAGTGCGGCCAAGAAGTACAAAGCACCTGCGCTGCATTACAGTTTCAATTCTCTGCGCAACAAGGTAGCCTTCGGTGACGGTTCCCCCCAGAAGAGGGGCGTCTGCACCCAGGTAAAGACTACTACCCCCAAAAAGCCGAATTCGGCTTTGCGCAAGATTGCCAGAGTAAGGCTGAGCAACCATATGGAAGTTACTGCATATATCCCCGGTGAAGGCCATAATCTTCAGGAGCACTCTGTGGTTCTGATACGTGGCGGCCGCGTCCCTGACTTACCGGGTGTTCGCTATCACATCATCCGCGGTACTCTTGATACCGCCGGTGTGGCAAATCGGCAGCAGGGCCGCAGCAGATACGGCGCCAAAAAGGGCAAAGCCGCTCCTGCCAAGAAGAAATAACCGGAGATAAGATATGCCTAGAAGAGCACGAAAATTTAAAAGAGCAGTTGCCCCGGATTCCAGGTATAACAGCCTGATGCTTTCTAATTTTATAAACAAGCTTATGATGCACGGCCAGAAGGCTACCGCCCAGAGGATTGTTTATGATGCAATTGACATAATGGGTAAACAGGAAAATAAAGAAGGTTTGGCTGTGTTTGAGCAGGGTCTCAAAAATGCCACTCCTTTTATTGAGGTTAAACCCCGTCGTGTAGGCGGTGCTACTTATCAGGTGCCTATTGAGGTTCGCCCTGACCGCGCCCAGACTATGGCTATGCGCTGGATTATCAAGGCTGCCCGCAAGCGGACCGGCAAGTCCATGGCTGAGCGGCTGGCGGCTGAGATGTTGGAAGCCTCACGCGAGCAGGGTGCTGCTGTTAAGAAAAGGGAAGAGACCCACAAGATGGCCGAAGCCAACCGTGCTTTCGCCCATTACAGGTGGTAGAGAGAAAATAGGGGGAATTGGATAGCCCTGACGGGTTAGCCAGATTTTAGATAATATGAGCGACAGGAAATACCCTCTGGAGAGGGTTCGGAATATAGGTATCATTGCTCACATAGACGCCGGAAAGACGACTACTACTGAGCGTATCCTTTATCTTACCAAGCGTACCCATAAAATCGGCAATATTGATGATGGTACTACTGTAATGGACTGGATGGAGCAGGAAAAGGCCAGGGGTATTACCATTACTTCTGCCGCCACTTCCGCTTATTGGAACGGGCATCACCTTAATGTTATTGATACTCCCGGACATGTTGACTTTACGGTAGAAGTAGAGCGCAGTCTGCGGGTGCTTGACGGCGGTGTAGTGGTGTTTGACGGCGTAGCCGGTGTTGAAGCCCAGTCTGAAACTGTCTGGCGTCAGGCCAGCCGCTACGGTGTACCCCGCATCTGTTTTATTAATAAAATGGATCGCACCGGTGCCAACTACGAACGTACTTTGGGTATGATTACCCAGCGCCTCAAGGCTAAATGCTTGCCTCTTCAGATACCTATTGGTTGTGCTGAAACTTTTCGCGGCAATTGTGATTTGCTTGACTTTCAGTGCTATGGCATGGATAACAGCCCTGAAGAACCCGCTGAGACATTTGATTTGCCCGATGCTGACAAAGAACGGGCAGTAAAATTCCGCAATACAATGATAGAACGTCTGGCCGAAGAAGATGACGAAGTTATGGAAGCCTATTTGGCCGGTGAAGAACTGCCGGTAGAAAAGCTCAAAGCCGCTATCCGCCGTGTATGCTTGGCCAACAAAGCCATTCCTATATTCTGCGGTACTTCGCTTCGCAACAAGGGCGTAAAAAGACTGTTAGATGCAGTCTGTGACTATCTGCCCTCACCTTTGGATATCCCTGCCATAAAAGGGACTGCTCCTAAAACCGGTGAGCCGATGGAACGCCATACCAGTGACACGGAGCCCTTTTCCGCGCTTGCTTTTAAGATTGTTTCTGACCCCTTTGTGGGACGTTTGGTGTATTTCCGGATTTATTCCGGGAATGTTTCTGCCGGTTCCGGCGTGTATAACAGTACCCGCGGCGAACGCGAACGCATAGGCCGTCTTATCCGCATGCATGCCAATGACCGTGAGGAAATTGAATATGCTGATGCAGGTGAAATCGTGGCCAGTTTGGGTCTTCGCAATACCTTTACCGGTGATACTCTGTGTGACCAGAATGCACCTATTTTGCTTGAGAGCATCAAGTTTCCTGAGCCGGTTATTAATTTGGCCATCGAACCCAAGACTCGCTCCGACCAGGATAAGATGACTGAAGGTCTGCAGAAACTGGCTGAAGAAGATCCTACTTTCAAAGTTAAGTTCGATGACGAAACAGGTCAGACAGTTATATATGGTATGGGTGAACTTCACCTGGACGTACTGGTCAGCCGTTTGCTGTCTGAGTTCAAGGTTAATGCCGGCGTGGGCAAACCGCGGGTAGCTTACCGAGAGGCCATTACTGCTCATGCTAAAGCGCAGGGCAAATTTGTTCGCCAGTCCGGCGGCCGCGGTCAATATGGCGATGTTACCATTGAAGTTGAACCCCGCGAACGCGGTGCTGGTTATGAATTTGTTGATAACGTTAAGGGCGGCGCTGTACCCCGCAACTTCCTGATGGCGGCTGAAGCCGGTATCAGGGAAACACTTGAAACAGGTGTATACGCCGGTTACCCCATGGTTGACGTAAAAGTAACCGCTGTTGATGGCAGCTATCACGATGTAGACTCTAATGAAAATGCTTTTAAAATGGCCGGGTCTATGGCTATCAAAGCGGCTGTTGCCAAAGCAAAGCCGATACTGCTTGAGCCTATTATGAAACTTGAGGCAGTTACTCCAGAAGAGTATATGGGTGATGTTATCGGCGACTTAAACTCACGCCGCGGCCAGATTATGTCCGTTGAGCCCAATCCCGAAACTACGGTTATTATCGGTACAGTGCCTTTAGCTGAGAGCTTCGGTTACACTACTGACCTTCGGTCAGTAACCAAGGGACGGGCGACCTTTTCCATGGAGTTCGAATCTTACCGTGAAATGCCGGGTGAATTGGCCAATCAGGTCGTTGAAGCCGCCGGCAAGAAATAAGTATACTGGTTAGGGTGATATTGTATGACTAAACAAAAAATCAGGATAAAACTAAAGGGCTTTGACCACAAGATTCTCGACCAGTCTGCATTGCAGATTGTAGAGGCTCTGGAACGGACAGGGGCTACTATATCTGGGCCGGTTCCTTTGCCTACCCGTATCCAGCGTTACAGTGTCATACGCTCATCCTTTATTGATAAGGATTCACAGGAGCAGTTTGAAATCAGGACTCACAAGCGTCTGATAGATATAGTGGAAACTACGTCCAAGACCATTGATGCCCTGACCAACCTGAACCTCCCGGCTGGCGTAAGTATAGATATTAAACTTTAGGAACGAATATGATTCAAGGTATTATCGGTAAAAAAATCGGTATGACCCAGATATTCCAGGAGGACGGCAAGGCTCAGCCGGTCACTCTGGTAGAAGCTGGTCCGTGTGTAGTGGTCCAGGTCAAGACCGAAAAACAGGACGGCTATGAAGCTGTTCAGCTGGGTTACGGCAAGGCCAAGCATATCACTTCAGCTGTCAAAGGGCAGTGCAGAGGATTCGGTGAATTCAAAGTGCTGCGCGAAGTAGATGTGGATGATATTGCGGCGGTTAATGTCGGTGACCAGATTACGGTCAGTGACTTTAAGGACGGCGAGAAGATAGACGCCAGCGGCGTCTCCAGAGGGCGTGGTTTTGCCGGTGTAGTTAAACGCTGGCATTTTGCCGGTGGTCCCAAGACCCACGGTCAGTCTGACCGTCACCGGGCTCCGGGTTCCATCAGCTCCACCACCACTCCCGGCCGTATTTATAAGGGCAAGCGCATGGCAGGCCACATGGGGAATGATGCGGTGACTATCCGCAATCTGGTTGTGCTCAAAACTGATGCAGAAAAAAATCTGCTTATGGTAAAGGGCGCTATTCCCGGCGGCAAGAATACAATAATATTAATTAAGAAAACGGGTAAATAAACGTGGAAATTCCTGTTTATAACGCATCCGGAGAAATCATTAAGAATATCAGCATCAGCGAAGACGTCTTTGGCGTACCCTTCAACGAAGCTCTGGTTCATCAGGCCTTTGTAGCCCAGCAGGCGAATGCCCGACAGGGTACTCAGTCCACCAAGACCAGAGGTGAAGTGCAGGGTTCAAGCCGCAAGATATATCGCCAGAAGGGTACCGGTAATGCCCGTATGGGTACCAACCGTTCACCCGTCAGGCGGCATGGCGGCGTGGCCTTTGGTCCCCGCCCCAGAGATTTCAGCAAGGATCTTCCCAAGAAGATGCGCCGTCAGGCCATCAGGTGTGTGCTGTCCTTCAAGCTTGAAAGCGGCGAACTGAAGGTTATTGACCAACTTAGCTTTGAAGAACCCAAAACCAGAGATATGGCAAAGATACTTGCGGCTCTTCAGGTAATCTCTCCCACTCTTATAGCGGTGGATAATCCTGATACCAATTTTATCAAGTCTGCCCGCAATATACCGGCAGTCAAGACCACTCCGGCTAACCTTTTGAACATATCTGATATGCTCAAAAACAAGCAGCTGGTCATGACTGAGGAAGCAGTACGTCAGGTTGAAGAACTCTGGGGTCAGCGCTCAGGCTAAGGAGAAGGAACAATGAATTTATACGAAGTATTGCGCCGGCCGTTAATATCTGAAAAGAACAGTGTTCATGCTATGCAGAACAAGTACGCTTTTGAAATAGCCAAAGGGGCCAACAAGCGTATGGTAAAGCTGGCGGTGGAACAGGCCTTTAATGTAACGGTTGAAGATGTAAATATGCTTCACATACCGGGTAAGCAAAAACGGATGGGGCGCAATCTGGTCCAAACCGCCGGGTTGCGTAAAGCCATCATCACTCTCAAAGAGGGTGATAAAATAACTCTATTTGAGGGTGTTTAGTCAAGGAAAGGGTGGTTGATATAAAGTGGCAATAAAGATATATCGCCCTACTTCCCCGGGTCGCCGGCATCACAGTGTTGCCTCCTTTGAGGAAATCACTAAGAGCCGGCCGGAGAGAGCTCTTCTGGTTTCGGTTAAGAATGATTCCGGCCGAAATAATCAGGGGCGCGTAACCGTTCGCCATAGGGGTGGTGGTAGCAAAACACAGATTCGCGTTATAGATTTCAAACGTAATAAACTGGATGTACCCGGCAGAGTAGCGGCTATAGAGTATGATCCTAACAGGACTGCCCGCATAGCTCTGGTCTTCTATACTGACGGTGAGAAACGCTATATTTTAGCCCCTTCAGATTTGAAGGTTGGGGACGTAATTATGGCGGGTGAGAATGCTGAGCCCAAAAGCGGCAACGCTTTGCCCCTCAGTGCCATACCCACCGGTACATTTATCCATAATATTGAGCTTATCAAAGGCCGTGGTGGCATAATGGTACGCAGTGCCGGTGCTGCCGCTCAGCTGATGGCTAAAGAGGGTGATTATGCTCTGGTGCGTTTGCCTTCCGGTGAAATGCGCAAGGTGCGGAGTGATTGCTCCGCAACCGTAGGCCAGATTGGCAATATAGAGCATGGTACTCTTGAAATAGGTAAAGCGGGACGCAACCGCCATATGGGTTGGAGACCGACTGTCAGAGGTTCTGCCATGTCACCTAACAACCATCCTCACGGCGGTGGTGAATGCCGCTGTCCTATCGGTATGACCGGGCCGAAAACTCCTTGGGGTAAACCGGCTCTGGGTTATCGTACCCGCAAGGCTAAATACTCTGATAAACTTATCGTGAAGCGGAGGGGGTAAAGAATAATGTCACGTTCTGTTAAAAAAGGGCCGGCTCTTTGCCCTAAACTTATGAAAAAAGTAGAGGTAGCTAGTGCTACCAACCAGAAGTCCATCATCAAGACCTGGGCTCGCTGGTCAACCATTACCCCGCTAATGGTCGGTTTGAATGTAGGTGTACATGACGGCAGACGCCACGTACCTATCTACATTACTGAAAACATGGTCGGTCATAAGCTGGGCGAATTTACCACCACCAGAAATTTCCGCGGTCATGCTAAGGCGGAAAAAGTATCTCAGGTAAAATAGTGAAGTTAACCGGGTAGGGTAGGTTATAAAATGGAAGTAAAAGCAATAGTAAAGGACACCGGATATTCAGCGCTTAAGGTAAGGCTGTGCGTTGATATGGTTCGCGGCAAGAAAGTAAGTGAAGCTATTACCATGCTTCGCTTTATGACCTCGCCTACGGCCAAGGTTGTATCCAAGGTTATAAAATCAGCCGCGGCTAATGCGGAAAATAATTTCCAGATGAATCCGGCTGACTTAAAAATATCACAGATTTATGCAGATGAAGCGCGAATGCTTAAGCGGATGCGTCCTCAGGCCAGAGGCCGGGTTTCGCCGATACTAAAGCGCTCCAGCCATATAACTGTTGTCGTGGCTGACTAGGAGGGTTAATGGGACGCAAAGTTCATCCAATCGGGTTTAGACTTGGCATTATTAAAGACTGGAGTGCTAAATGGCATGCCAGTGATAAGGGTTTTGCCGAATGCCTCACCGAAGACCTTAAGCTTCGCAAGGCTATTGCCAAGAAGTATGTAGATGCCGCTATTTCTCAGGTAGATATTGAGCGCCAGTCCAACAAGGTGACTGTTTCTGTCCGGACAGCCCGGCCGGGTATTGTTATCGGACGGGGTGGTCAGCGTGTTGATGAAATGCGCCATTTCCTTGAGGAGCTTATCGGCAAAAAGGTACAGCTGAATATTGTTGAAATATCTCAGGCTGAGCTTGACGCCTTCCTGGTTGCCCGGAGTGTGGCAGAGCAGATTGAACGCCGTGTTGCTTACCGGCGCGCCATGAAGCAGGCTATCTTCCGCAGTATGCAGGCTGGTGCCAAGGGTATTAAAGTATGTGCCTCAGGACGTTTGGGCGGCGTGGAGATTGCCCGGCGTGAGGTAATGCACGAAGGGCGTGTTCCGTTACATACTCTTCGGGCTGACATTGATTACGGCTGCACCAGGGCTCACACCGCTCTTGGAGATATAGGCATAAAGGTATGGGTATACCGTGGTGATATCCTGCCCGAAGCAAAAGAAAAATCTGAACCCGAAGTAACGGAAATGGCTGCTGTTATGGCTGATGCTCCTGCTGCCGCTGTTTCCGAAACTAAGGTTGCTGATACTGTGGCCAAACCCAAACGGGTTGCAAAAAAGGCCGAAGCCGAGGCTCCCGCTGAAGAAAAACCGAGGCGCGCAGCCAAAAAGGCTGAGAACATAACCAAGGAAGAGGAATAATATGCTCCAACCCAAGCGTGTTAAGTTTAGAAAGGTACAGCGCGGGCGTCGTGACGGGGCTGCCCATAAAGGCAACACAGTTGCTTTTGGTGAATTCGCTTTGCAGTCTCTTGAGGCCGGCTGGATTACCGCCCGCCAGATAGAGGCTACACGCCGGGCAATCACCCGTTATATCCGCCGCGGCGGGCAGGTATGGATACGGATTTTCCCTGACAAACCCATTACCAAGAAACCGGCTGAAACCCGTCAGGGTGGCGGTAAAGGTGCTCCGGAAGAATGGGTAGCGGTAGTAAGACGCGGCAGGATTATGTTTGAAATCGGCGGGGTAACCCCCGAAGCTGCCAAAGAGGCTATGCGGCTTGCGTCTTATAAGATGCCGGTAAAGACCCGGTTTGTGGCTCGTGATATACCCGTAGTTGCGGAAGAAACTGAAGTAGAGGAGGCTGAATAATATGAATATAAGTGATATTCGCGGCCTTTCCGATACTGAAATAAAGAAAAAGCTTGAAGATGCCCATAAGGAACTTTTTGAGCTTAGACTGAAGCTTTCTACCAGGCAGTTAGTGAATCACCGAGAGCTTCCCAGGGTAAAAAATGATATTGCCCGCATTCTAACCGTAATGCGTGAGCGCGAACTGCAGATAAGGTAGGACTGATATGGAAAAAAATAAAACCCGAATCGGTCATGTGATCAGCGATAAGATGGAAAAAACCATTGTAGTGGGTATTGATGTTGCCAAGCGCCATCCCCTTTACAAAAAGACTTATCGCCGGACTATGAAATATCTGGTTCATGATGAAAAAAACGAAGCTAAAATTGGTGATATGATTGAAATAGTTGAATGCCGCCCCATCTCCAAGGGGAAATACTGGCGGCTCAGCAAAATAATCACCAAGGGCCACATTGTTGCGGCTCAGGAAGCATAGTTCTGGAGAGAAGAGATGGTTCAGCAGTATACCAGGTTAAACGTAGCAGATAATACCGGCGCTAAGAAAATAATGTGCATCAACGTTTTGGGCGGTAGCCGCAAGATACAGGCCAAAGTTGGTGATGTTATAGTAGCTGCGGTAAAGAAATCCAGCCCTGATGCCCAGGCTAAATCCGGTACTGTGGTAAAGGCCGTTGTGGTACGTATTACCAAACCTTATGCCCGTCCGGATGGCTCTTATATAAAGTTTGATGATAACGCTGCAGTTATTCTGAATGACAAGATGGAGCCCAAAGGCACCCGTATTTTTGGCCCGGTGGCCCGCGAGCTTCGTGATAAAAAATTCACCAAGATTTTGTCGCTGGCGCCTGAGGTATTGTAGAGGTACTTAGATGAGACTGAAGAAAAACGATAACGTGCTGGTAATTGCCGGTAAGGACAAGGGTAAAACCGGTAAGGTTCGTTATGCCTTTCCCCGCACCGACAGGGTGTTGGTGGAAGGCGTGAACATGATAAAGCGGCATTCACGTGCCAAGGGTCAGGCCAAACAGGCCGGGATTATTGAACGTGAAGCTCCTTTACATGTTTCAAATTTGATGTTGCTTTGCAGTAAATGCAACAAACCGGCTCGTATTGGAAGTCGGGAACTGGCGGACGGTAAAAGTGTACGCTACTGCAAATCCTGCAATGAGGTAATTGACTAATGCTTAAGGTAGAGGAACGTTACACTAACGCCGTACCTGAACTTCAGAAGACTTTCAAGTACGAAAATATTATGCAGGTACCCAAGCTGGTAAAAGTGGTTATAAATACCGGTGTCGGTGAGGCTGTGTCCAACTCCAAGGCACTGGAAACTGCGGAAGCAGACATTGTAGCTATAGCCGGCCAGCACCCGGTAATCACCCGTGCCAAGCGTTCTGTGGCTAACTTTAAGCTGAGAGCCGGTATGCCCATTGGTTTAAAAGTTACCCTGCGCGGCCAGAGAATGTATGATTTCCTTAATAAGTTATTTTTTATTACTCTACCCCGTGTGCGTGATTTTCAGGGTGTTTCAAATACCGCTTTTGACGAACACGGCAACTATACTTTAGGTTTTAAAGACCATTCGGTTTTCCCTGAAATTGATTTTAATAAGATTGAAAAACCGCGAGGTCTTGAAGTTTGTATTGTAACTACTGCCAACACACCTGAAGAAGGCAAGAAGCTCCTGGAACTCTTGGGCATGCCTTTCAGTAAGGATTAGAGGAGACTATGGCTAAAACATCTAAAATTGTTCAATCCCAGCGCGCATCCAAGTTCAAGGTGCAGCACCATAACCGTTGTAGCCGGTGTGGTCGTCCCAGGGGCTATATTAACAGGTTTGGTTTGTGCCGCATCTGTTTCCGCGAGCTGGCATTACAGGGGCAGATACCCGGTGTCCGAAAGTCCAGTTGGTAGGGTATAATTGAGGTTTAATAACGGGGGTTTACGATGATCTCTGATCCGATTGCAGATATGTTAACAAGAATACGAAATGGCGTAATGGCCAGACACGAGGTAGTAATCATGCCGGCTTCCCGGATGAAACAGTACCTTGCCAAGGTCATGAAACAAGAAGGCTTTATTGCCGGTTATGAAGTAATTGGCGCAAAGCCCAAACGTCAGCTGAAAATAGTTCTTCGCTATGATGAAGGTGGTGCTTCCTTTGTCAGCGGGCTGGAACGAATCAGCAAGCCCGGTCTTCGGGTTTATGTACAGCGGGGCGAAATCCCCCGTGTTTACGGCGGTTTGGGTATTGCAATTGTCTCCACCTCAAAGGGTGTTATGACCGGTTCACAGGCCTGGCGCCAGGGGCTCGGTGGCGAGCTGCTTTGCAAAGTCTGGTAAACTAGAGGTTTTGATATGTCTAGAATAGGTAAAATGCCGATAAAGGTTCCACCCGGTGTAACGGTGGATATAAAAGGGAACGATGTAACTGTTAAAGGACCCAAGGGTACTCTTAGCAGGACTTTTAGACCGGAAGTGACCATTACCCGCGAGGGTGATCATTTGGTAGTCGCTCCGGTAGGCACAGACAAGGCCGCCAGGTCTTTCTTTGGTCTTAGCCGTACCCTTTTGGATAATATGATAGTGGGTGTCAAAGACGGCTTTGACAAGAACCTTGAGATAACGGGCGTTGGTATGCGTGTAGATAAAGACGGCAACAATATCGTCCTGAAGGTGGGTTATTCGCACACTGTTACAGTAGCTCCTCCGTCGGGCATCACTTTGAGCGTAGACGGTACCACCAAAGTCAAGGTATCCGGTATAAATAAAGAAGAAGTGGGCCAGATGGCTGCTGAAATCAGGTCTGTCAGAAAGCCTGATCATTACATGGGCAAAGGTATCAGATATGCCGGCGAATATGTACGCATCAAGCCCGGCAAGGCTATCGGAAAGGGTGCTAAGTAATGGCTAAAGTAAATGCCAGAGAAGCGCGAATTGTACGGCACGAACGGTTACGCAAGAAGGTCAGCGGTACAGAATCCCGGCCCAGATTATGCGTTTTCCGGAGTATTGAAAATATCTACACTCAGGTAATTAATGATAACTGTGGTTCAACCCTTGTTCAGGCCTCCACCAAGGATGCCGAGCTGAAGGCTGAGCTGGACGGTAAAACAAAAACCGAACAGGCAGTTGTAATAGGCAATTTGATTGCGAAACGGTCTCTTGAAGCAGGCATCTCGGAAGTGGTTTTTGATCGCGGCGGTTATAAATATCATGGCCGGGTCAAAGCTTTGGCTGAGGCTGCCCGCTCCGGCGGCCTGAAATTCTAAGGAGGACGGAAAAGACGTGTTAGCTAAGGTAGAAAGAATCGATCCTTCTGAGCTTGAACTGAATGACAAGCTTATATTTATTAACCGTGTAACCAAGGTGGTTAAGGGCGGTAAGCGCATGGGTTTTGCGGCTTTGGTGGTAACCGGAGACGGTAAAAATCATGTGGGTATCGGTGTGGGTAAGGCTAAGGAAGTTCCTTCGGCTATATCAAAAGCCAGTGCCAACGCCAAACGTAATCTTTCACGTATACTTCTGAATGGGACGACTGTTCCCCATGAAATTGTATTTAAATATGGCGCCGCCCAGGTTTTACTGAAGCCGGCTGCTCCCGGTACCGGCATTATCGCAGGCGGTAGTGTTCGGGCAGTGTTGGAATCCACCGGTATCAAGGATATTCTGACCAAGTCTATGGGTTGTGGTAACAAGGCTAACGTTGCCAAGGCTACTTTAGGCGGGTTGACTGCTATGCGGGATCCCAAAACCACAGTTACCAAACGGCGCTCTTCTTTGAAAGAGGAGGCTGCTGGTGGCTAAGATTAAGATTACCTGGGTAAAAAGTACTATCGGTTATAAATTTGACCAGGCGGCCACTATCAAGGCTCTTGGTCTCAAAAAATTAAATCAGAGTGTTATACAGGATGATTCTGCTGCTATACGCGGCATGATACTGAAGGTAAGGCATCTTGTTGTTCTGGAAGAGGTGACCTAAGTGAGATTGAATGAACTTTCTCCAGCCCCCGGTTCAAGAAAAGACCGCAAGCGGGTAGGCCGCGGTGATGCCGGACGGGGTAACTATTCGGGGCGTGGCATGAAGGGCCAAAAAGCCCGTTCCGGTGGCGCTACACGCCCTGGTTTTGAAGGCGGTCAGTTGCCCATATATCTGCGTCTGCCCCGGAAGCGCGGTTTCTTTAATCCCTTCAGGATTAAATATACAGTGGTAAATATTGAACAACTGAACATATTTGAAGCTGGCACCGAGGTCACTCCTGAGACCATGCTGGCGGCAGGCTTGATAAGAAATTTCATAAAGCCGGTAAAAATACTTTCAGCCGGGCATGTTGACCGGGCTCTGGAAGTAAGCGCCCATAAATTTTCGCAGGCAGCCAAAGCTCAGATTGAAGCTGCTGGCGGTAAGGTACAGGAAATAGATTATGCGGCAGAAATCGAGTAGACCACGCCTCTTGCAGGCGATGATTGACGCTTTCAGCTTGCCTGATTTAAGGCGTCGGTTGCTAATTACTTTGGGAATATTGGTTGCGGCACGTTTTATCGCTCATGTGCCGCTTCCTGGTGTTGATTCAGCTGCCCTTCAGGATTTGTTCGATCAGAACGGTGCTTTGGGTATGCTGGATTTGTTTTCCGGCGGTGCTATGCGGTACTTCAGTGTGGCGGCTCTGGGTGTTTATCCCTACATTACCGCATCTATCATCATGACTTTGCTTACGCCCGTTATCCCCAAACTTACCGCCCTTTCAAAAGAGGGAGAAGCAGGGCGCAATAAAATCAATACTATTACTCACTGGCTGGCAGTGCCGACAGCGGCCTTAGCCGGTTACAGCCAGTTGCTTCTTCTCCAAAGAGAAGGGGCGGTAGCTCAGACCGAACCTTTGGCGGCAGTCGCCATAGTTTTATCCATTGTGGCCGGCACCATGTTTATGGTTTGGTTGGGTGAACAGATTACCAGTTATGGTATAGGCAACGGTATTTCACTGATAATATTTGCCGGCATCGTGGCCGGTCTGCCGGATATGATTGGGCGTGGTCTGATGGCCTCGGATCAGTTCGCCGGTTTGGCGGTATATGCCTTCATGGCTCTTTTAACTACAGTTTTGATAGTTATCTTTACTGAGGCACACCGACGGATACCTGTTCAGTATGCCCAGACTGTTATCCGCAGTGGCAAGATGTACCGCCGCGGCGGTGAGAGCCATATACCCTTGCGGGTCAATTCAGCCGGTATGATACCCCTGATATTTGCATCCGCATTGGTAATGCTGCCTGGCTTGGTGGCCAGCTATTTCATGGCAGGCTCAACCGAAGACCCCAACTTCTGGAATACCATCTATAATATTTTCAATTCCGGCGCTTCCATGCCCGGGGGGTTGGTATACTGGGGTCTTTACTTCTTTATGACTATAATCTTCGCCTTCTTCTATACTATGGTAACCTTTGAACAGCAGGATATACCCGGCACTCTTCAGAGGCAGGGCGGTTTTGTACCTGGCATTCGTCCCGGCAAAATGACTGACCAATATCTTAGCGGGGTTATCGGGCGGATTACCTGGGCTGGTGCACTGTTCCTGGGGTTTGTAGCTATTATGCCTTTCATTGCCCGTGAGGTTACCGGCATACAGGTTATTCAGCTATCCAGCTTCGGTATGCTGATTGTGGTCGGTGTAGCTCTGGATACTATGAAACAGCTCGAAGCGCAGCTTGTAATGCGGCGTTACGAGGGCTTTATTAAGTAGGCAAGAATAGTGTATAATATTATTTTCCTTGGCGCTCCGGGTTCGGGCAAAGGCACGCAAGGTGAAGTAGTCGCTAAAGAGCTTAAGCTGGCGCATATGGCTACCGGCGATTTGTTTCGCAAGGCTATAGAGTGTGGTGATGAGCTGGGTGATACCGTTAAGTCCTATATGGAACGGGGCGAGTTGGTACCGGATGAGATTACTATTAGTGTAGTCCTGAAGCACCTTGCAAGTTTAAAAGATGTTACCGGAATTATTCTGGACGGATTTCCTAGAAGTCTGCGTCAGGCCGAAGCACTGGATGAAGCGCTGGTCAAGCAGGGGCAGGGAATCGGAAGAGTAATATATATAAATGTGCCGGAAGATGAGCTGGTCCGGCGTCTAAGCGGCCGCTGGGTTTGCCGAAGCTGTCAGTCACCATACCAGTGTGGCTGTGCGGAAGTAACCGAGGGGAAATGCAGCCGCTGTCAGGGTAAGCTATATCAGCGCCCTGATGATACAGCGGAAACCGTAAAAGAAAGGCTCAAAGTGTACTTTAGCAAAACAGCGCCGCTCATTGAGTACTATCGCTTAAAGGGTAAACTTAGTGAGATTGACGGTATGGCTGAAATATCAGAGGTTACCAAACGTATTATATCAGCTATAAAGTGCGGTAAATAACCGGTTTATGGCCATAATACTTAAAACTGAAAAAGAGATTGCTGTAATGAGGCGGGCCGGTCATATACTGGCTGCTGCTTTAGAAGAAGTTAAGAAGAACGTCAGGCCGGGGATAACTACCCGGGAGTTGGACGAGATAGCCGAAAGGGAACTGTTAGGACGGGGGACTATCCCGTCGTTCAAAGGTTACCAGGGCTTCCCGGCCAGCCTTTGTGCGTCTGTTAACGATGAAATTGTTCACGGCATACCCGGCGGACGGGTATTAAAAGAAGGCGATATAATATCGCTGGATATAGGCAACATATTAGAAGGATTCCAGGCAGATATGGCCGTAACAATCGGAGTGGGTGCAATATCACCTGCTGCCCTGCGGCTTATATCCGCTACTCAGGCTGCACTGGTGGCCGGGATTGCTCAAGCCAGGGCAGGCGGGCATCTGGGCGATATAGGTGCGGTTGTGGAGGAATATGCCCAAGGCAGAGGGTATGGGGTAGTCAGGGAATATACCGGACATGGTATTGGCCGGGATATGCATGAAGACCCCCAAATACCGAACTTTGGCCGCCGGGGTAAAGGCCCGGAATTAAAAAAGGGTATGACATTGGCTATAGAACCAATGTTAAACATTGGCACTGAAAAGACAAAAGTAGCTTCAGACTGCTGGACAGTGTATACTGCGGATGGCAGTTTGTCGGCTCATTTTGAGCATACAGTTGCCATTACCGATGGTGAGCCGGAAATACTCACCGTGATAGAAGAATAGCGGGGATTTATGCCTAAGAAAGATGCAATAGAAGTTGAAGCGACAGTGCTGGAGGCTTTGCCCAGTGCCGCTTTTCGCGTTCAGCTTTCAAACGGGCATGAAGTCCTGGCCCATATTTCGGGCAAGATGAGGGTACATTACATAAGGATTTTGCCCGGTGACAGAGTACTGGTGGAGTTATCTCCCTATGATTTGACCCGCGGCCGGGTTACATACCGATTCAAGTCATAGGTTTGGGAAGGATACAGGAGAACAGTAAATGAAGGTTAGAGCTTCGGTAAAGACAATGTGCGAAAAGTGCAAAATAGTGAAACGTAGCGGGGTGGTTAGAAATATTTGCACCAACCCCAAACATAAACAGAGGCAGGGTTAAGGAGGCATTATGGTTCGCATAGCGGGTACAGATATACCCGATAACAAGCAGGTTTATTTCTCGTTGCAGTATATTTTCGGTATCGGCCCTGCTCGCAGTGAGAAAGTACTTGCTCAGGCGGGTGTGGATAAAGCGATTCGGGTTAATAAACTGACCGATGAGGAAATCAACCGCCTTAGGGAAATTATAGATAAAGAGTATCGGGTAGAAGGGGATCTTCGTAAAGAAATCACCCTCAATATCAAGCGGCTTATTGATATTGGCTGTTACCGTGGTATTCGCCATAAGCACAATTTGCCGGTACGTGGCCAGCGCACCAAGACTAATGCTCGTACTCGTCGTGGCCCGCGCAAGACTGTGGCAGGGCGTGGACAAAAACGCGGTGCAACTAAGAAATAAACGCTAAGTAGCGTAGGAGGATATAATGGCAGTTAGAAAACGTGCCGGTGCCAAGAAAAAAGAGAAGAAAGTAATACCTGTAGGTAAAGCCTTTGTACAGGCTACCTTTAATAATACTATCGTCACTCTGACTGACCTTCAGGGCAATGTTATTGCCTGGGCCAGCTGCGGTACTGCAGGTTTCAAGGGTTCACGCAAGGGTACTCCCTATGCTGCCCAGATGGCCGCTCAGGCTGCTGCCCGCAAGGCTGCTGAAAGCGGTCTCAGGCAGGTTGAGGTACTGGTTAAGGGACCGGGAAGCGGCCGTGAAGCTGCTATCCGCTCTCTTCAGGCTTCAGGTATCAATGTGACCGCAATACGGGACGTCACTCCCATTCCGCATAATGGTTGCCGTCCTCCCAAGAGAAGGAGGGTATAGAGGTAGAATATGTCTAGAGAAACAGGTGCAGTTTGCAGAATGTGCCGCCGCAGCGGCGATAAATTGTTCTTAAAGGGCGATAAGTGCGTTACCAAATGTGTGTTTGAAAAACGCCCCAAAGCCCCCGGCCCTCAACTGGGCAGACCCCGCCGTCTGTCTGACCGTGGTCAGCAGCTCCGGCAGAAACAGAGCATACGCTGGAGCTATGGTATGACGGAGCGTCAGTTCCGCCGATTCTTCGGCTTGGCCAACGCGCAGCCCGGTGTTACCGGTGATAATATGATGATTCTTTTGGAACGCCGTCTGGATAACGTTTTGTTCCGCTTGGGCTTCGGTACTTCACGTGCTCAGGCCAGACAGATTGTTATGCATGGACATATACTGGTAAACGGACAGAAAACTGACATTCCTTCTTATCTGATTAAAGAGGGTCAGGTGATAACTGTACGTGAGACCAGCAAGGCTACTGCATATTTCAAAACTTTAGCTGAAAATATTGAAGCCAAGGCAATTCCTGGTTGGTTAAGCTTGGATCGAAAAACCCTTTCCGGCAAGGTCATTAGTTTGCCCGCTGCCGGTGATATAGACGCTAGATTCGATGCTCAGACCGTAGTTGAGTACTACTCCAGGTAACTAGTATAAGGAGGTATTTCGTGTCTGATCTAGCTATACCCACAATTAGTTGCACCGAGAGCGACGGCAAGTACGGACGCTTTGTGGTAGAACCTTTGGAAAAAGGTTTCGGGACTACTATGGGTAATTCACTGCGCCGTATACTTCTTAGCTATCTGGACGGGGTTGCCATTACCCGTGTCCGGATAGATGGTATCCAGCATGAGTTCAGTGCTCTGCCCAAGGCCAAAGAAGATACACTTGATTTTTTGCTGAACCTTAAAAATATAAGGGTTGAGAGCCTTTCAGGGCTTGAGGGTATTTTGTACCTAAGAGCTTCCGGTTCTAAAGTAGTTACGGCAGCTGATATTGAGCCCTCAAATGATTTTGCGGTAGTAAATCCGGAGCTGTACCTGCTTACCCTTGATTCGGATGATGCAGTATTAAATGTGGAACTTGAGGTGGAACTTGGCCGAGGCTATCGTCCTCCTGAAAGTACCGAAAATACTCCCATAGGGACTATTCCGGTAGATGCCATTTTTACTCCCATCCGCAAGGTGAACTTTACCACCGAGCCTATGCATGTAGGCCGCGAAACCAGCCTTGAACGGTTGGTGCTTGAGGTCTGGACTGACGGTACAGTAGAACCTGCTACTGCGGTCAGCCGCTCAGCAGACATTCTGGTGAAACAGTTTGCGGCTTTGGTTAGCCACAGCAAGGTAGTGGCTGAAGTAGAGGCAAGCGAGCCGGTTAAATATGCTATACCCGAAGAAAAATATAACATGCCTATTGAACAGCTGGATTTGTCCGTCAGGGCTGTTAATTGTTTGCGGCACGCAGGTATAACCACTGTGGGTGAGGTTATAAACAGGGGAACTAAAGAGTTGCTTACTCTTCGGAATTTTGGTCTTAAATCTCTGACCGAGCTTGAGGATAGGCTCAAGACTATAGGTCTGTCCTTGAACCCCGAAGATGAACTGTTTGAAGATGCTGAAAACACTAAGAAGAAAAACAAAGGCATAGACGAAGCCTAAAACTTGTACTTGCACATAAGGTGAGGAAATATGAGACACAACGTATCAGGTAGAAAATTTGATAGACCCACTGGCCAGAGGATGGCACTTTACCGCAATCTGGTAACGGATCTTTTGAATTATGAAGAAATAACCATCTCTGAACCTAGGGCAAAGGAAATACGTAGCATGGCTGAAAAGATGATTACCCTCGGCAAAAAGGGTACTCTTGCTTCACGCCGCCGGGCTTTGGCTTTTGTATATATACCCGGTATTGTTGACAAGGTTTTTGAAGACCTGTCAAAACGGTATGCTGAGCGTCCGGGTGGTTATACACGCATAACCAAGCTGGGTCCCCGCCAGGGTGACGGTGCGGAGATGGTTAAGCTGGAACTTATCAAATAGCTTTTGGGAGGGGTATTATCTCACCCAGGGTATTAATGGTAATTGAATACGAGGGCACCAGGTATTCAGGTTTTCAGATTCAGGACAAAGGGGCCACGATACAGGGAGAGCTGGAAACAGCTATCCAAAAATTAACAAGTGAAAAAACCAGAGTGAGCGGTTCCGGAAGGACTGATGCCGGGGTACACGCGGCGTATCAGGTGGTCAGTTACCTCTCGGAATCTTCACTTGGGCTGGAAAAAATTAAAGGCGGGTTGAATTATTACCTGCCGACGGACATAGCCGTAAAAGAAGTCTACTTCGTAGCGGAAAACTTTGATGTGAGACGCCGGGCTATTAGCCGTGAGTACTCTTACCATATATTAAATAGCAAAACCCGCTCGCCGCTTGCCAGACTTCAAGCCTGGCAGGTGCCTTACAAGCTTGATACAAAGCTTATGGAACAGGCTTTTAAAATGCTTGAAGGGGAGCATGACTTTATCGCTTTTGCCTCCAGTCTGGGGCCGGAGATAAAGAAAACCGTTCGCAGGATTAACTGGACCCGGTTAGATATTGCAGAGGATAGGCTGGTATTCAGGATAGAGGCCAATTCCTTTCTTACTCACCAGGTGAGAAATACTATCGGAACGCTGGTGGAACTGGGACGCGGGATTTTGAGTATGAGCGAGTTTGGGGCATTATTTGAGGCTAAAACCCCCGGACTGGCGGGGCCGGCAGCGCCGGCTTGTGGACTGAGCCTCGTTCGGGTAAACTATAGAGAACCTTTTGGGAGTTAAGATGAACACTTACACAGTTAAAGCTAGTGACATAAAACGGGATTGGCACGTAATAGACGCTTCCGGCCGTGTGCTGGGTGAAGTAGCTGCTGAAGCAGCTAAATATCTCATGGGTAAGCACAAACCCATGTTCTGCCGCAATCTTGATTGCGGTGACTACGTGGTTATTGTAAATGCAAAGAAGATCACGGTTACCGGCAACAAGCTGGACCAGAAGATTTATTATCGCCATTCCGGCTTTCCCGGCGGTTTCCGTCAGGAAAAACTGGGTGACCTTCTGAAAACTAAGCCTTTGTTTGTGATTGAACATGCCGTGAAAGGCATGATTCCCCGCAATACTTTGGGTGCCCAGATTTTGGCTAAATTAAAGGTCTATGAAGGTGCGGAACACCCCCATGCCTCTCAGACCGGCGAAGTAAGCAAGGAGTCTTAACGGGAGATAATAATGGTAGAGAAGAATACATATTTTATTGGTGTTGGCCGGCGTAAGACTGCAGTTGCCACTGTAAAACTGACAAGCGGCAATGGAGTTATAGTAATTGATGGCAAGCCCATTGAAGAGCGGTTTACCCGCATCCAGGAGCGTAATGTTATTTTGAACCCTATGATGGTTACTGATACCATGGGTAAGTTTAATGCTGTTGTAAAGGTTCTTGGCGGCGGTGTTACCGGTCAGAGCGGGGCTATCGCTCATGGCATTGCCCGTGCCCTTGAAAAGACTGATGATAAACTGCGTGCTACTCTTAAGAGTAATGGTCTTCTTACCCGTGATGATCGGACTAAAGAACGCAAGAAGCCCGGTTTGAAACGTGCCCGCAAGGCTCCCCAGTATACTAAACGTTAAGATTATCTTACATAAAAAAGACAAAGGCCGAAACTTTTAAGTTTCGGCCTTTTTATTGATTAAAAGAGATTATTCAGTTTCCGCGTTCATCTCTGAAATAACGTACTATCCCTATGATAGCTGTCAGCAAACCCATGGCTACTGAAAGTATACCGAGAACTGTTTGAGAAAAAGACAGACTATCAATATCAGTTGGCTGCAGGTAGGTAAATATACCTATACCTATCATTATTATCCCAAACCCAAGGTAAAAAAGGCTGGTTTTCATGAATAACTCCAGGAAATTAATTTAGACATTATACCACAGGATAACTTGGTTCGGGGTTCGGGAAGTAGACCAGATAATTACCAGTTGTACTGGAGTCATTCGGGAGTAATTTAAGGTGTTACATTATGGGGAAAAACAAAATGGGGCGGTAGAATCCCCGCTGGGCAGTCATATTATATATAAAAGCCATGGAGTTATATGATGGCTTTAAAATACTCCAAAATCCGTCCTGTGTCTTTTGGCCGGTTATCTAGCGGTTGGTCGGGCATGTTCAAACTTGATTCATAAAAATTAGCTTTCGGCTAATTTACGTTTGAAGTAGTCAACAGCGTCTATCGGATAGGGGTCTACTCCTGTTAGGAAAGCCAGATACAGGCTCACAAAATCTCCCTGAAGTATCAGGCTTAATACCTGGCAAAGGGGACTGAAACCATAACCGTCGATGCTGAAAACGGGGATTTTGGCCTGATGAAGCATATCAGTAGTAATTCTCATGCGCTGGTGAATGCGTTTAGATAGGTAGGTGGTTTTGAACATAACCGCCGCCCAATAACGGGCTGAACTTTGGGGCAGTTGGTAGCCCACTACGGAGTTATGGTTCATTTCTGGTATTTCTTCGGCAAATGAAAAGCACTTGGCGTTCTCGTTCAGCTGGGTTTTAAAGCGGCGGGCTGTCGGGAATGTTATCCCTGAGCCAAATGCCATAACCGCCCGTCCTTCCAGTTTGGTGGCCAGCTGCTTAGCAGGGTTGTTGAGAGTTTGATATTTTTCTGATAATCTTTCCGCAATTTGGGAAAGGACTATCAGGCTTTCACTCACTTCGGTAGATTTATTGGGTATAAAGCCCAGTTTATGGAGGATACTTAAAACAGGCAATACTCCGTAAGCAATAGCGGTACTGGGACGGTAAGTATAGTCATAAATCAGCCCCGGTATATTATGAGTAGCGGTCATTTCCTTGAGCTGTCCGCCAGTGGTTAAAACCAGCAGTTTGGCATGGCGATTAACTGCCTGATGGAAGCAGGATACTACCTCTTCGGTTGAACCGGAACTGCTGGAAGCAATAACCAGTGTGTCCGCGGATACGTATGCCGGCAGCAAATAGTCTTGATGCAGATAGATGGGTATTTTACATTCATCACGCAGCATTCGCTCTGCCAATTGGGCACCTACTCCCGAAGTACCCATACCCAATATTACCACCTGTTTGACGGTGCGGTAATCTTCAGGCAGGTTTAAAGCTTCAGCAGTTTCCCATGCCTGTTTGCAGAGTGAAGGCATGCGTTTAAGCTCGTCCAGCATATGGTGAGGGTCAAGCTTTTCATAAATATTTGGGTCATCAAGATTGATAATATCCATCTGGTATATCCCTAAGACAATATTTTAGATACCGGAAAGTCTGCGGCCGTTTTCAAGCAATGCGGCGGTCTTATCCTGGCTTGGGCTTTCGGCATATATCCGCAGCAGTGGCTCAGTACCGGAAAAGCGGATAAGCAGCCAGCTGCCGTCTTCAAGCTTGTAGCGGAAACCGTCCAGGTTGTCTGTAGAAATCACTTTGGTTTCACTGAGATTATCCGGTTTTTGGTCTGCCAGATGTTTTATTATTTCTTTGCGGCGGGCTTCGTCAAAGGTATAGTCAACCCTGTTGTAATAATGAGGCCCAACCTTGGAATACAAATATTCAAGCATGGCTGAGGGCGATTTACCGGTGGTAATCATAAAATCCAGAAAATAAGCTCCTGCCAGTATGGCATCACGTTCAGGCACGTGCCCGGCAAAGCCGTAGCCGCCGCTTTCTTCTCCGCCGATAAGGGCATTTTGCTCTATCATGACAGGGGAGACATATTTGAAGCCCACTTTAGTCTCAAATACTGGTACATCATAAAGCTCACCCAGTTTGTCTATCATGCTGGAATTGGTAATTGTTTTAACCAGTGGTCCGCGCAGTCCTTTTACTTCCAGCATATAGAGTGCCAATAGGGAAAAGACCTGAAGCTGGTTAAGAAAGTTTCCCATTTCATCTACTACACCCAGACGGTCAGAATCTCCGTCGGTAGCCAGTCCTACATCTGAACGTATATCCTTGACCAGTCTCATCAGCTTGCTCAGATTGGGGGCAATAGGTTCGGGTTGGAGCATATCAGGGAAATTGGGGTTGGGTTCGGCGTTTATTTCATTCAGGCGGTTGCAGCCGCCCTCAAGCAGTTGCTTGAAATAACCTATGCCGGCACCATACATAGAATCTATGGCTATATTGAAACCGGCCTCCCGCAGTTTTTCAGTATCTACCAGTGTATTTATTTGTTCAAAATAAGCGGGGGTAAGGTCTGTCAATTCAATAAGCCCGCGGGAAACTGCCGTATCAAAATCCAGACGGGATACCGAAGGGTTATTCTCCAGTTTAGCTATCTCTGCCTCAATGGCGTTTATCATGTGGATAGGGGCACTGGCACCGTCAGCTGATTTAACCTTGAAACCATTCCAAATAGCGGGGTTATGGCTGGCGGTAATTATTACTGCGCCAGCTGTTTTCAGGTTTACCACCCCGTGGCTGATTACCGGCGTAGGTGTGGGGCGTGAACTAAAATAGGCCTTGATGCCGTTTGCCGCCATAACTTCGGCAACCGAACGGGCAAAATCCGCTGAGGCGAAGCGGGTATCATATCCGATTACCAGCGAAAGGTTATCGGGACGGGTATTTTTCAGGTATGCGGCAGTGGCTTGGGAACAGACAGAGACATTTTCAAAGGTGAAGTCTCTGGCAATAATGCCGCGCCAGCCATCGGTACCGAACTTAATTTGGCTTGTTATTTTGGCTGTCCCCCTTGAAGAATTTGCTTAACATAAAGATGATAGAACCCAGAATAAGCACTACCGGCAGGAAGAGTACCATAATAACGAAAGTAAGTCCTGCCAGCCCCATTATGGTAGCCAGCATTATTACTGCCAGTTCAAGTACAATTGCCCCAAAGAAGGCCAGCAATAAAGTCTTAATCATAAGCACACCTTCCTGTCGGTAGTAATATTTTTTACTTGGATACGCTTAGGGATTCCATAGTTGCCTTTATGGCATCTACTTTATCCAGCCGCTCCCACGGCAGATCCAGTTCCGGGCGTCCCAGATGGCCATAGGCGGCAGTCTGGCGGTAGATAGGGCGGCGAAGTCCCAGATTACGGATAATAGCTTCCGGCCGCAAATCAAAGTGCTTCTGGATAATAGACAAGATATCTTCATGGCTCATGCGGGCGGTGTTGAAGGTTTCAATGGAGACTGACAACGGGTGGGCAACACCGATAACATAAGCTACCTGAATTTCCAGTCTGTCTGCCAGTCCGGCGGCCACCAGATTTTTGGCAATATATCTGGCCATGTAGCAGGCGGAACGGTCTACCTTGGTGGGGTCTTTACCGGAAAAAGCACCGCCGCCGTGACGGGCAAAGCCGCCGTAAGTGTCCACCAGAATTTTGCGCCCGGTAAAGCCGGTATCTGAAACCGGACCACCCACCACAAAGCGGCCGGTTGCGTTTACATAATACTCGGTATTTGTGTCCAGCAGGTCGGCGGGGATGATAGGTTTGATAACCTCCCTGATAATATCAGATTGAATTTTTTCGGTAGTTATGTCCGGGTCATGCTGAGCACCGATAACCACGCTGCTTATCCTTTTGGCCTCTCCGTTGTGGTATTCCACTGTTACCTGGCTTTTGCCGTCAGGACGCAGGTAGGCCAGCGTGCCGTTTTTGCGTACTTCAGACAAACGCTTGCTCAGGCGGTGGGCTAAAGAAATGGGTAGGGGCATATATTCAGGGGTTTCGGTGCAGGCATAACCAAACATCATGCCCTGGTCACCTGCGCCGGTCAAATCCAACTCATCTACTTTCCCGCTCTTGGCTTCCTGAGATTTATTAACTCCCAGAGCTATGTCAGGAGACTGGCGGTTTATAGAGGTAAGTACGCCGCAGGTACGGTCATCAAAACCATATTCGGGTTTGGTGTAGCCTATATCTTTTATGACTCCCCTGACCAGTTCGGGTATTTCCACGTAGCAACTGGTGGTGATTTCACCCATTACTACTACCAAACCGTTGGTTACGGCGGTTTCACAGGCAACATGAGCAGTAGGGTCTTTGGCTATGATAGCGTCCAGAACTGCGTCAGAAATCTGGTCGCAAATCTTGTCCGGGTGGCCTTCGGTAACTGATTCCGAGGTAAAAAGATATTTTGAAGAATTCCCAAAAGTCTGAGACATCGTTTCTCCTTAAGTTCCTTCCTGCCAGCTGGACAGGTATTTTATTTGCTCTTCGGTAAGGGTATCTATACTTACGTTCAAAGAGGAAAGCTTGGTTGCCGCTACTGCCCGGTCAATTTCTTCGGGTACGGCATAGACCTTCTTTTCCAGCCTGGTGTGGTTTTTTACCAGGTATTCCAGTGAAAGAGCCTGATTGGCAAAGCTCATATCCATTACGGCGGCAGGGTGGCCTTCGGCAGCCGCCAGATTTATCAGGCGTCCTTCACCCAGCAGATAAATCCGCCGTCCGTCCTTCATTTTGTATTCCTCAACGGAGGGGCGGATAGTTTCTTTGCCGCAGGCAAGGGATTCCAAAGCAGGGATATTTATTTCGCTGTTGAAGTGGCCGCTGTTGGCCAGGGTTGCGCCGTCTTTCATAACCTTGAAATGGTCTTTGTCTATAACGTGCTTGTCTCCGGTAACGGTTATAAAAATATCACCCAGTTTGGCAGCTTCTGCCATAGGCATTACACTGAAGCCGTCCATCACAGCTTCCAGAGCTTTCACCGGGTCAACTTCGGTAACTATTATATGCGCGCCCAAGCCTTTGGCACGCATGGCAACTCCATGCCCGCACCAGCCATAACCCACCACTACCACAGTCTTGGATGCCCAGAGGAAGTTAGTAGCCCGGGTAATACCGTCCAGTGTGCTCTGGCCAGTGCCGTAGCGGTTGTCAAACATGTATTTAGTCTTGGCGTCATTTACCGCAATGATGGGGTAGCAGAGCTTGCCGCTTTCAGCCAAAGCCCGCAGGCGGATAACACCGGTGGTGGTTTCCTCCGTACCGCCAAGTATGCCGGACAAAAGTTCGGTTCTCTGGCTGTGCAGGGTAGCCACCAAATCAGCCCCGTCATCTACGGTCAGCTGGGGTTTGGCATCTAGAGCGGCGGCTATATGGCGGTAGTAACTTTCGTTGTCTTCACCGTGTATGGCAAAGGTATTTATACCGTGTTCTACCAGAGCGGCGGCAGTTTCGTCCTGGGTGGAAAGGGGGTTGGAGGCACACAGGGTCAGGTCAGCACCGCCTGCCTTTAGCACCAGCCCCAGGTTAGCGGTTTCGGTAGTAATATGCAAACAGGCCGCTATGCGTATGCCCTTAAAGGGTTTTTCTTGCTCAAAACGTTCTTTGATAAGGGACAGGGTCTTCATCTCACGGCCAGCCCAGTCTATGCGTTTTTTGCCCAGCGCGGCCAGAGACATATCCTTGACATCAAAATTTGGCATTACGAATTCATTCTCCTTGATTGGATTTAAAAAACTCCAGTATGTCTGAAAGTTGTTTATCCGTTGGTTTGGAACTATCAATTATAACACGATTTGGTTGAACAGCCAGAGGCTCAAATGACTTAATTTGCTTCAAATACACTTCCCAGCGCCCGTCAGAGACGCTCTGTTTGTCCAGACGCTCCTCAAGCCTCTTTTTAGCCAGCTCAGGTGAAAGTTTGACTTCCAGTACCACAAATTTGGCATTATTCTGGCTGGCGCACTCTTCAGCCTGCTTTCGCTGGTCTTCTTTTAAGAAAGTGGCATCAAGTATAACTGAGTAGCCTTCCTTCAGGGCATCACCGGCCTGGTCAAACATGGCCTGATAGGTTTTCTTAGTCATCTCAGGCGAATATATGCCCTGGTCAGCGTCTTCAAAACAGTGCTGATGGCAATCTATATTTGATAGTCCCTTGCGGACAATATCCGAAGAAATAACTACCGAACCGGATACCTCAGCCAGACTTTGGGCAAGAGTACTCTTGCCGCAGCCGCAAAACCCTGTTGTTATAAAGAGGGTGGGATTGGGTTTGGCATAGAAATCTGCAAGATGGTAATAATTTTTGGATTTTTGGACGTATTTGGCTTTTTCAGCCTCGGAGATATACGGGTCATCCAGCTTAAAGCCTTCCACTTTACCCCGGATATAAGCCCGGTAGCATTTGTAAAAGCGGAGCAGTTTATAAAGGTCGGTATCGTTGCTTTTTTGGATATAACTGTTTACAAAGAGGCGGGAAAGGTCAGCCCTGCCGTAATGGTCTAAATCCATAGCCAAAAAAGCCACTTCGGAAGCTACATCCCCGTATCTGAAGCGGTCATTGAACTCTATACAGTCATATATGCAGATATTGTCCATAAAGCAGATATGGGCGGCGTGCAAATCTCCGTGGCAGTCCCGTATTTTGCCCCCGTTTACCCGTGCGTTAAAAAGGGCTTGGTTATCAGAGATAAAACTGCGGGTAAAAGAACTGATACGGGCGTATTCTCCGGGGCTTACGGTAAGGCCAACTTTACTGCCGGTCTGTTCAAAGTTTTCTTCGGTATTGTATTTAATAGCCTCAAGGTTGCCGTATTTCTGGACTTCGGCATTGGTTCTGGCGGTTTGATGGAAAACGGCCAGTTTTTCAGCCAGTTTTTCCAGCATTCCGCTGCTGACACCGCCGGTTGACAGCAGATTTATCAACATGCGGTCTTCGGGTAATCTTCGCATTTTCAGGGTATATTCCACCACCTCCCCACATCCACCCAGCAAATAACCCCCCTCATTTTTAGTAACAGGCAAAACCTCAAGGTAGGCATAGTCACACAAACGGCGGTTTAGGACCAGCTCTTTTTCAGACAGGGCTTTGCGTTCTGACAGTTCGGAGTAGTCCAGATATCCCAGATTAACCGCTTTTTTGGTTTTATATGCAAAATGGTCAGTCAGGAAAACAAAAGACATCTGGGTTTGCACCAGCTCCACTTTGCTGGTAGGCTCAGGGTAAAAGTCAGGCCTCAGCATAGCCTGGGCATACAAGGGCAAATCAGACATCAGCTTTCCTTGCTGACCATTCGGGCAAAGCATTTGAATGAACGGTCATGTGTTTTTTCAATATTATTCGGAAAAGCGCAGGCGGGCAGTTCATCCATGGCCAGATGGTACGAGATACAGCGGCAGCACTTGCCTTTCCTTTCACAGGGTTCATATGTACAGTTGCAGTTTACTTTATTAAGTTCAGTTGCGCAGTTCATACTGTTCCGTGTTTCCTTCTAAGCAGGGCGGAAAGTTCAGCCAGCAGTAGGGGAGCCCGTTCTGCCGCTTCGGGGCTTTTTAAGCCCAGACCGCAGGCAGGGGTGATAAGTGAGTGGCGGGCAAGCTCGGCAAAGGGCAGGCCGCGGCTGTCAAAGTGGGACATGGCCGCTTCCAAACGGTCTTTCAAACTAGCAGCAGTTTCTTCTTTTAATGCTTTTTCGTCTGTGGGTACAATCCCCCAGGCAACCGCTCCGCCCCTTTTTATGAAGGCTTTGAGTTCATCAGTATATATAGACAGCGAATCTGCATAGGCATAAGTGTCAAAATTTATAATATCCACGCTGGTATCCATCAGGATAGACCAGTCTGTATTGCCGCAGCAGTGCACTCCTTTCAGGCCGGATATGCCTGAAAAAACCTCGTCAAACATGGCTGTAACCTGCTCACGGGAGAGAGGCAGATAGGCTGACCCGTAGGCGCTCATGGCTGGTTCGTCCACAAAGATAATGGTATTCCGGTAGATATTGCTCAGGAAATGTTCCTGCCAGGATGCCTTCAGCTTAAGGAGTTTGGTAGCCGCATCTGAAAGGACTTCATCATACAGGATATCTTTTCCTGAAGGGTCTTTGATAGACATGCAGTAGGTCAGCGGGCCGGTGATATGCCCTTTTACCAGCAAGGGGGAAAGATTGCGGGAAGCAAGCTCATAAAGCCCGGCGGCGTACTCCGCCCCTATGGGAAACTTGTTAAAATCATTATCCAGATAGGCTTGGTAAAGGCTTTCCAGTTCGCTCTCAAAACTGGGGGTTGGTTCAATCCACACCTTGTCCTGGTTTATTTTTACCCCCGGCAGCCCCTGGCTGAACTGGGCGGACATGCCTTCAAGGCAGCTTCTGCGGGGTAGCTGCGGCCAAACGGGTATATCCTGAAGGTAATGGGTAATAATATCCACCGCCGCCTTCGGGTCTGTATGGGGCATACTGCCTATCATGGTAGGCAGAAAATGAAAATCAGTTTTAGTCATTTTCACTCGCTGCGGGCATGTATTTATCAATTATCAAAGCTAACTCACGCTTACGGGTATTCGGCACTGTCTCAGGGGAAGTCATGATAGCGTTGGAAAGGGCGGTGCTGCATTCGCAGTTCCGGGCTTCTCCAATACGCCCCACGGCCAGTTTTATTATATTTTTTGAAAGGTTTATATTGCCGCGCAGGGTGGCAATCACTTTGTCTACCGTTACGGCTTCTTCTTCCTCATGCCAGGCATCGTAGTCGGTGGCACAGGCGATAATAGCGTAACAGATTTCAGCTTCTCTTGCCAGTTTTGCTTCGGGCAGGGCGGTCATGCCGATAACATCTGCCCCCCAGCTTTTGTGAAGGCGGCTTTCGGCTCGGGTGGAAAAGGCAGGCCCCTCCATAACTACATAAGTGCCGCCGTTATGCACATCGGCACCCGCCTCTTTGGCGCATTCATACAGGAGTTTGCGTAAATCCGGGCAGAAGGGCTGGGAGAACGCTATATGGGCTACAATTCCTTTGCCGAAAAATGTATTGGTGCGCTGGCTGGTGCGGTCTATCAGCTGGTCAGGTATTAAAAGATGCCCCGGTTTGACCTCTTTTTTAAAACTGCCTACTGAATTTATGGCGATAATATGCTCCACTCCCAAACTTTTCAGGGCATATATATTGGCGCGGGAGGGGATTTCCGAGGGGAGTATGCGGTGTCCCCGCCCGTGTCTGGGCAGAAAAGCCACTCCCACTCCGTCCAAATTGCCGGTAACTATGGTATCTGAAGGCTTGCCGAATGGGGTATCAAGGGCGTGTTCGCGGATATCGGTCAGTCCCTCAATATCATACAGGCCTGTCCCCCCGATAACACCTATTTTAGCGTAGTTTACCATTTAAAGACCTCCTCAGGTTTTATGTGTCTTTGGGCAGTTAGTCTGCCTAGGGTAGTATGGCAGATGCGACTAATTTTTAACCGCCCCGTCGTATTATCCCGTTTTCAGTTATAAAAGCGGTTATGAGGTTAGCTGGAGTTACGTCAAAAGCGGGGTTGGCTACCGCTATGTTTTCCGGGGCTATGCGTTGCCCCCTTATTTGGGTTATTTCCTCAGGTTTGCGCTCTTCTATAACTATATCCCGGCCTGATTCAATGGATTTATCAAAGGTGGAGCTGGGTGCGGCTACGTAAAAGGGTATGCCGTGAGCCAGCGCCAGCACTGCCAGAGAGTAAGTGCCTATCTTGTTGGCGGTGTCTCCGTTTTTGGCAATACGGTCTGCCCCCACTACCACCGCGTTGATTACCCCTTTTTGCATAAAGTGTCCGGCCATACTGTCGGTAATCAGTTTAAATGGTACACCGGCTTCTTTCAATTCCAGTGCGGTTAGGCGTGATCCTTGAAGAAGGGGGCGGGTTTCGGTGGCAAAGGCGGAAATATTTTTGCCCTGCTGATGGGCGGCTAGAATCACCCCCAGAGCCGTGCCGTAACCGGCCGTTGCCAGAGGGCCTGCGTTGCAGTGGGTGAGCACTGTCCAACCGGGTTGTATCAGCTCCGCCCCGAAGGCGGATATTTTGCGGCTGGCCTCTTCTTCTTCATGATGGATTTTTACCGCTTCTTCTACCAGAGATATTTTTACCTGTGAAACATCTGTCCCCGAAGCTACCACATGGTCCATGCGTTCTGCCGCCATAAACAGGTTTTTAGCGGTAGGGCGGGTGGAGGCAATCTCTGCTGATACCTGCTGGTAAAGGGGCAGAAACTCACTGCAATATTGGGTTTCTATGCCCAGTGCCCCCAGAGCTATGCCGTAAGCGGCGGCTACGCCTATAGAGGGTGCGCCTCTTATCCTAAGGGTCTTGATGGCCTCGGCGACGGCATGGTAGTCATTTAGTTCAAGGTATTTTTCTTCCAAGGGCAATAGGGTTTGGTCAAGTATTATCAGGCGGTTATCCCGCCACTCAATTGCTTTCATATCAGCTGCGCATAGTCCTTCCGAATATTATTGTCCCCAGGGCGAAGATAGCTACTGTCCAGATGGCCAGTATGCCTACTTCACCGCTTACGGCCGAAAAATCTGCCCCCCGTAATATTACCAGACGTGATGCCTCAATGGCATGGGAGTAGGGGAATGCATAGCCCAACCATTTGAGTACGTCCGGCATAAACTGAATAGAAAACCAGGTGCCGGATATTATGGCCAGCGGCATGGAGAAAAACCAGCTGATAGATTCTGACTGGTTTTCACTCTTGGAAAAACCGGCAATCACCATGCCTACGCCTATACTGGATAGCCCGGTGAGGAAGAATATCAGGAAAGCCAAAGCTATATTCCCCGTTATATCCATACCGAACAGATAGCCCAGCAGCATAAAAAATATTATCTGGATTATACAGATAAGGGTCATGCTAAGCGAATACCCCAGTATAAAGTCCATGGAACGGCTGGGTGTGGTCAGCATTCTTGGCATAAAGCCTTTTTCTTTATCCCGTACTATTATTCTGGCTGAGGTGGGTATAAGTATGAGCAGCCCGAATACAATAATGCCGGGAGAGATAAAATCTATGTTGGTTATCTTGTTTTCAATATTTACCGGCTGGGCATTTATGCTCAGGGGTATTTCTATTTTGGCAAAGGCGCGGCAAACTGCATTCAGTTGTGAAAGGATTTCACCGGCGGCCTGTATATCACTTTCATCATAGGTCACATCCAGATATATATTGCCATTTTCACCCGCCCAGAGTTTGTTTACTTCTTCCCCGAAGCCGGCCGGGATTATTACATATGCCCGTATGTCAGACTGTTTCAGTTTGGTCAGGGCTTCGTCAGGGGTGGTTATATAAATAATTTCATAGCTAGGTACTTCTGACAGGGCTTCATCTGCAAATGCAATTGAAACGGGTGTTTGGTCTTTATCCACTAATCCAATCTGGTAGCTGGCACTGCCTTCGCCGGAGAAAGCAAAACCGAAAAGAAGCATGAACATAAGGGGAAAACCCAGCAGGAAACCAAGAGCCATGGGGTCACGGTAGGTTTCCTTGAGGGCGCGGATACCCAGTTCCCAAAATCTCATTGCCGCAGCTCCTTTCCGGTTAGTTTCAGGTAGACATCTTCTAGGCTGGGGTCTTTTATCTGGGCAGAGCGGATAACTGCCCCTGCATTTTGCAGCCGGTTTACAATCTCGTTAAACTCCAGGTGTTCTGCCGAAACTGAAAGTGTTCCGCCTGAGAATTCCACTTTAGGGTAGAAAGTTTTTAGATCGGCTACTATTTTCTGGGAAATATTAAAGGCCTGTATCTTCATGGTGGGTTCTTTTATTAGGCTTTGTTTCAACTCCACCGGTGTTCCAAGTGCTACTATCTTGCCCTGATCCATAATGCCTATGCGGTCTGCCAGCTGGTCTGCTTCCTCCATATAGTGGGTGGTAAGGAGTATAGTTTTCTGCCCCTTCATAGATTTTATATATTCCCACATGGCGTGGCGTACCTGGGGGTCTAAGCCCAGGGTGGGTTCATCTAAAAAGACTACATCCGGGTTGTGGATAAGTGCCATCATTATGCTCAGGCGGCGTTTCATGCCGCCGGAAAAAGTATGCACCTGGCTTTTTGCCCGGTCTTCCAACCCCATTATCTCCAGAAAACGGGGTATCCATTCCTTTAGTTTTACGGGGTCTACCCGGTTCAGCCTTCCGAATAGTTCCAGATTTTCCACCGGGGTAAGGTGGTCCGAAATGGCGGTTTCCTGAGGCGAACTGCCGATAGTAGATTTAACCTGGTAGCTTTGGGTATTTATATCAAAGCCCATTATCCGGGCTGTGCCGGAGGTGGGTTTCAGCAGGCAACAGAGCATATTTATGGTGGTGCTTTTGCCTGCCCCATTGGGGCCTAGCAGGGCAAACAGTTCACCCTTGCGGATATTCAGGTTTAGCTTGTCCACTGCCAGAAGTTGCCCGTATGAGCGGCTTAAATCCAGGGTTTCAATAGCCGGTATTTCCGGCGGTGCTTTTGAAGTGGCAGCCATTTATATGCCTCCCATCTCAAATAATGGCCTATTATAACATAAGGCGGGCATTATTTTGACAAAATGCAGGGTTGTATTATAAGCTTGGCCAAATGCTGAATACCAAATACACTTTGGAAGACTTACGAGCGAATCCCGGTTTAAAACTACTGCCTCTTAGGCTGGTCATTGAGCGGGGTATGGTTGAGCGTTTTTGCAGAGCTACCGGTGATGATGTGGAGAACTGGCAGGCCGAAGCACCACCTTCATTGGCACTCACTTTGGGTTTTGGGCAGATGCTGGAAGCTATCTCGGCGGATAATATTACTGTCCTTCATGGCTCAAGTGAGCTGGAAAGCTTAAAACCCCTTGAAATAGGGCAGGAAGTGGTGGTGGAGACCAGTTTGCTAAGTTTACGGGAACGTCCGGGCAAAATGGGGCTTTCGTCATTCCTTAATTTTGAAATGCAGGTATCAAATAACAAAGGGGAGCTGCTAGCCAGGGTTTGCCAGCTGGCTATAGTGTATTCGGCATGACCAGTGTTTTTGAAAATATAACCGAAGGGCAGGAAATAACCTGCCAGATGCTTGCCCTTAGCAGCTGTGACCTGGTTATCTGGGCGGGGGCTTCGGGGGACTATAATCCCATTCATTATGATAAAGACATAGCTTTGAAAAGGGGTTTGAACGGAGTGGTAGTGCCGGGGCAATTGGTGGGGGCTATGCTGGGTAAGCTGGCATCCCGCTTTGCCTGCCCCTCTGGCAGGCTTGCCAAACTGTCTGTCAGTTATAAAAAGATGATGCCTTTGGGGGAACCCCTTTTTCTGAAAGGTGTGGTATCCTCAAAGGCAGATACTTCGGAAAGCAAAACCTTGAGCCTGAAACTCTGGGCGGAAGATACTGCCGGGGATAAAACCGTTACCGCGGCGGCTGTTATACTTTATTAGACTGGTGTTCTTCAGCCAGCAGGTCTTTGTTTTTCAACCAGTTTGCTTTTAAAAGTTCCATCATTATAAACCGGTGCTGGCCTGATTCTCTTTCCCCGAAAGGTTTAAAGCCGCATTTTTTAAAGGCACACTGGGCACGGGTATTATCAGATAGGGTTTTCAGGTAAAGTCTTTTTAGGCTGGTGTTTTCAAACACATATCCAACCATCAGCCCCAGAGCGTCACTGCCGTAACCTTTGCCCCAGTATTCTTTTTGACCTATCATTATGCCTGCTTCCGCTTCTCCGGCGGCTCTGTCCCAGTTGTAACAGGCGCAGTAGCCAATATATTCCCCCCGGAGGGTTTCAATGCCGAATTGCACCCGCAGGGATAAAGAATTTTCCAGTACGAATATATATTCACCCAGGAAGGTTCTGAAGGGGATAGTCAGAGGCTCTGCCGCATCCAGGCGGCTAAGCTCCGGGTCAGTCTGCCAGATATAATCCAGCGAGGCATCTTCCAGACGTTTGTCTCTCAGCCGGGTCAGCTTTCCCTGAGCGTGTATCACAGATTACTCCTCTGGTGAAATGGCTGGCATACCGGCAGCAGATTCATCTGCCTCTATATCTGCCAGTGCGGTGGTTATCATATCGCGGACAGCCTGACTGGAGGTACTCTCCAGATTTTCAGTCAGACCTTTTTTAGCGTCCTTGCCGCCTATTTTAGCCAGCGCCTGTATTGATGCCAACTGGACTTCTATATCGGGGTCTTCAATCAAAGAAACCAATTTAGGGACGAAACTCTCCAGTCCAAGTTCTCCGGCGGCAACTGCCGCTTCATAACGAAGGTCGTTATTATCATTATTCAGTTCAGATGTTATTACAGACTCCCACTGGTCACTGGCATTTTGTCCCATGGCATAGACCGCACCTATTTTGAGCAGGTGTTCAGGGTTGTTATAGGCTTGGGAAATTGCCATAATTACTTGCGGTTGTCCGAAAGGGGATACTGATTCCAGTGCCCTGCGTCTTAGTTCCACCGGCAGTTCGGTATTTCTGAAAATAGTTAGCAAACTGGTTTGCAGTGTTTGACTGGTTTTTTCCGGCAGCTGGCCGAATTCACCCATAAGGCTGTAGCGCCCCAGAGAGGCTGTTGCGGCTATGCGGACTTCCATAGACGGGTCTTCGTTTGATAAAGACAGCAAATGGTCAATCAGTGAAGGGCGGTTGCATTCCCAAAGGCCGTCGATTGATTTTGCACGCACTTCTGCATTCGGGTCATGCATAGTTCGGATAAAGATGCTTTCAAAATCCAGAGAAACATCATCTTCGGCCAGTTCAACCAAACGGCTGACTATATCAAGCCGTCTTTCAGGGCTCATGCGAATCCAGAAATCTTTGAAGGCGGCTACCTCCTGATTGTTAAGGTCGGACAACAGGGCCAGGTCTGTATGTTTCAGGCTGGTGTTTTCATCTGTCAGCCTTTCAAAAAGTTCAGTAATTTCCGTGTTATTCTGGCTCATCAGTTGTTACTCGCTTCCTCATTGTCATCATCTTCGTCATTATCAAGGTCATCGTCGTCTTCACCGCTTTCCCAAATAGGTTCGGTAAAGTAGTCTATATAATCCTCCATAGCCTCAGCTGCAATCTGTGATACATGCTGCTTGGCGTCAGATGCAATCTGTTCCAGTTCAGTGATATCAACTTCCAGATGGAGCAGTTTGGACAAAATCTGGACAATCACCAAAGCTGCCATGGGATTTTGCAGGCGGGAAGCATAGCTGGGGACTTCGCCCAGCAGGCATACCCCATCCATATTCCGTTCTTTTGCCACACCCAGCAGCAGACCATTCAGACCGGAAATCTGGAGGTTGCCGCTGCCGCTAAGCCCCCGCTCCACCAGTTCATTGGCTACTTGGGTGTTAGTACCCACTGCCCATGCCCGCGGTTGTTCGCTGTGGTGGATGCGGGTCAGGGCGGCGGCGAAAGTATAAATTCTTTTAACGCCGAAACGCTGACCTACGTCCAGAATCAAATTAGCCAGTTCGTAACTCTTAGTAGAAGGTTGGTCTTCACCTATAAACAGGATAATATCGTTATCCTGTTTATTTTTCAGGTAGTAAAAGCGGTTTTGGGGGAATTGGGGTTCTTCAACTACACCGTCTTTTACCAGTACGCCTATAGGGTCAAAGAAACTGGGGGAATCTATCTCGGCCAGTTCCTTAAACTCCAGTTTGCGTGCCAGATAGGTAGCTACAATAAGGGCGACATTGCTTATGCCCGGCCAGGCCGCCAGCAGGCAGGGTGATTTGAGCTTGGGTCTGGAATTCAGCTTGTATTTTTTGTCCATATATCTGTCTCTCTTATTTGGTAGCTACAGACAGCTTCGGGAAATACATGGATGGGGTGAAAAGCTCACCGTCCAGCCAGCGTCCGTCACTGCCGATGGCGTTTATAGTTTTAAGGGCATTATAAATATTGCCGGAGAGCATAGTGTCTTTTACCCGCCCGGTAATCTGTCCGTTTTCTATTTTATAACCCAGCAGTACATTTCCTGAGAAATCACCGCCCAATACATTGCCCTGTTCGGCACCCATCATAAATTCCACTATCAGGCCTTCTTTTATACCTGAAACCATTTCTTCAAATGAAACTGTGCCGGGTTTTATCATCAGGGCGCTGAAACCGGGCGCAGGCTGTCCGCCATGCCTTTCGGCGTTTCCGGTGCTTTTGGCTTTGGCCAAAGCGGCGGTGCGTAGGTCATAAATGAAGTTTTTAATAATCCCGTTTTCCACCATGGGTGTTATCTGGCTGGCGGTGCCTTCATCATCAAAGGGGCGTGAATTCGGGCTGAAACTCTGGGTAGGGTCATCAACCAGATTAAGGGCAGGGTCAAACATTTGCTCACCCAGTTTGCCGGCCAGGGGAGATGCCTTTTCCTGTACCAGTTTGCCGTTGAGTGCGGCAGACAAGGCTGGGATAATGGTGCTACCTACCCCGTGGGGGGTAAAAATAACAGGCATTTCCCTGCTTTGTAAAGTTACATTCTGGCGGGCGCGTTCAAGCTGCTTGCCAACCAGATTTACTACTTCGCTGCCGGAGCGTATAGGACGGCAGGAGCTAAGCCCGTCACCCACAAAAAGCATATCTGTGCCACGTACTAGAGTGCCTTCCAGCCCCATGGAGAAATTGCTTTTTTTATAGCTGATATCTGCTCCGCTGGTATTCAAGAGGCGTATATTCAGGGTGCTTTTGGAAAGGCTGGCACTGCAGACCAAGTCAGGGTTTATTTCAAGCAGCCCGGTTATCATATCTTTGCCCAGCTTTACCATTTCCTCCAAACTTACCGCCTCTGTCTCAGGGTCAAATATTTTAATCTCAGGGCAGATTTGGGCGGCAGGGAACTGGAAATGGGCTGTTTGGCCGTATGCGGCTGTTTCTACTGCCATATCCGCCAGTTTCAGCCAGTTAGCCGGGTTGGAGCTGGCGGCATAACCGATTTTACCGTCCTTGATAATCCGCAAAGCCAGGCTAAGGCTTTGTTTGGACTCAATATTTTTCAGCTGATTAGCTTCAAAATGAATTGGGGCAGATTCGGATTCCACCATAAAACATTCGGCCTGTTCAGCCACTTTTTTAGCTTGCTCAAGTATTTTTTCAAGCATATCAGGCACCACCTACCAGACATTTCTGAATACGGATATGGGGTGAACCGTTTGAAACCGGCAGAGGAGACTGGCCGCTCTTGCCGCAGCCGCCGCCCTGATTCATATCCAGATCGTTGCCTATCATATCTATATTGTGCAGGGTATCAAATACATTTCCTGACAAAACCACCGGCCGCAGAGCTTCGGCTATCTTGCCGTCCCTTATCATATAAGCTTCTCCGGAGGAGAAGGTAAACATTTCCATACTGGTAGTTCCGCCGTACCAGTTCTTTACATAAATACCTTCTTTTACCCCGTCCAGCATTCCTTCCAGAGTAGATGTGCCGGGTTCTATATAGGTATTACTCATACGTACAATAGGGGCATAGCGGTAAGATATGGCTCTGGCATTACCGGAAAGGGGTTCATTTAACTTGGCGGCAGTCTCCCGTGAATGGAGGCGGCCGCTAAGTTTGCCCTCACGGATAAGGTAATTTTTAGTAGCGGCTACACCTTCGTCGTCGTATTTATAGCTGCCCCGAAGGTCAGGCATGGTGGGGTTGTCTACTATATTTAGTATTTTTGGGCCGAATTTTTTACCCAGCACCATTATTTCGCGCATCTGGGGGTTTTCATATATGTGGTCAGCTTCGGAGAGGTGTCCGAAAGCCTCGTGGACAAATACCCCCGCCAGTATGGGGTCAAGTATTACGGTGTATTCGCCGCCTTTTACCTTCTGGGCGGAGAGCAGTTTTACTGCATGTTCGGTCATGTCTTTTATCTGGGAGTGAAGCCCGGTTATGGCGCTGTAATTGCCTCGGCTGCCTACGGAGATATTTGACTGTTGGAGTTCGCCGTCTGCCGAAGCAATGGCAGTGGCGTTGAAATTTATATCCGCGCGTGACTGCTCTATGACACTCCCGCGGGAGTTTACATAAAAGCGGCGGCGGTAGCCGTCTGAAAAGCGGATAAATGATGTTTTTATGCCTTTGGTCTGCCAGATAAGGTCTTTATATTCGTCCAGCACCCGTTTTTTATCTTCAAGCGGGCGTTCCACCGAACTTTGAGACAGCTCGTCCGGCTGGGCATAGGTAACCGAAGGGGCAGATGCAAACTGGCTCTGGGCAGAACCGGCCAATGCAGCCTGGTGGATTGCCTGGTCTATCCGTTTACGGATATCATCCAGACTGTTAAAACTTACAAAACCCCAGCCGCCGTTTACCAGCGCCCGAACGTTGCCGCCCAGGTCACTGCCGCGCCCGGCAGTATCCAGATTTTGTCCCCTGTAAGAGATATAGCTGCTTGTGCTTTCTTCCAGGTGGATTTCCAGATAGTCTGCCCGGTAGTGATAAAGCTGTTGGGAAAGCTCGTGGGCAATATTTCTGAGTTCAGTCAAGGTGGTCACCTTTAGAGAGAGTATTCTAATCTAAGTTTAAACTGGGGCAGTTGGCTTGTCAATTTATTGTTCAGTTTTCAGCCTTGATAGCTGGATGGGCATTGACTAATGATGGGTAAAAGGGCTAGGATTTAGCCGTATGGGATTATTCGGAACTTCCGGCATCCGCCGTTTGGTAGATGACCGTTTGATGGAAACAGCTCTTAAAGTGGGGTTTTCTGTAGGAAAACGCTACCGCAGGGTGGTGTTGGCCGGTGACAGCCGTACTTCCACACCGGCTATCAAGCGCATACTTAGCGGGGCTTTGATTTCCGCCGGGGCAGATGTGCTTGATGTGGGGCTGGTGCCGACACCTACTCTGGCCTTTATGGCCAGAGACTTTGATGCCGGGTTGATGGTGACTGCTTCACATAATACAGCTGAATACAATGGCATCAAGTTTCTGAATCCTGACGGCTCGGCTTTCAGTTATCTGCAGCAACAGGAAATAACCAAAGACGTTGAATCAAGCCGTTCCCCTTCAATAAAGTGGGATAATTTCGGCCAGATAAATGCTTTCCCTTGTACAGTTGAAAAACACATGGAACATATCCTCGGTTACCTGCCGGACAAATGCCGCCTTAAGGTAGTGGTGGATTGCGGCGGCGGGGCGGCATCCGTTATAACCCCTTGGTTGCTTCAGCGTATGGGCAGCAGGGTGATTTCCCTGAATGATACTACCCACGGTTTTTTCCCTCACCCGCCTGAACCTCTGGCTGAAAATCTTACAGGACTAATTCAGACTGTCAAAGAAAGTGATGCTGATTTGGGCATTGCCCATGACGGTGATGCCGACCGGATGGTGGCGGTAGATAAACACGGCAACTTTATTTCCGGTGATAAAATGCTGGTACTTTTTGCCAGAGCTGCCAGGGCAGACAAGGTGGTTACCACTCTGGATGCTTCTATGGTAGTAGACGAGATGGGATTTAAGGTTATCCGTACAGCTGTAGGTGATAACTATGTTTCCGAGGAACTTAAACGGCAGGGTAACTTCGGGGGTGAGCCCTGCGGTGCCTGGGTTTTCCCTGAGAGTTCTCTTTGCCCTGACGGTATTTATGCCGCTGCCAGATTGTTAAATCTGGTTGCCCGCCAGCCTCTTGCGGAGCTTACTTCGGATATCCCGGAATATTCCATGAAACGGGGGAGTGTGGCTGGCAGTGGTTTGAATCTGGCCTTGGTTGAGGAATCACTCCAGTGCCTGAATCCTCTTTCCTCCAGCCTGCTGGACGGGATTAAGCTTAATCTGAAAGATGGCTGGTTGCTTATCCGCCCTTCGGGTACAGAGCCTAAAATCCGTTTGACGGCTGAAGCCAAAACCCCTGAACAATGTGAAACCATTTACCAAACAGGCCTTAAGTGCTTAAAGAGCCTTTCCCGGGAGAAATAAAATGAAGGCAGTCATATTGGCGGCAGGCGAAGGCAGCCGCATGCGCCCGCTGACATTTACCCGTCCCAAAGTTATGCTGCCCATTGCGGGCAAGCCTATTTTGGAGCACCTATTACTGGAGGTCAGCGCTGCCGGTATCACGGAGTTTATACTGGTGGTGGGTTACCGTGATGAGCAGGTGCGTTTGTATTTTGCAGACGGTGCCAAATGGGGGCTGAAAATCAGCTATTGCCAGCAGAACCGCCAGCTGGGTACCGCCCATGCCTTAAAGCAGCTTGAAGACCAGCTTCAGGCTGAATTTCTGGTTATGAACGGAGATATACTGGCAAAATCAGCAGATATCGCCGCTCTAGCGGCATCTGCCAAAACTACACTGGGTGTTTTTGAAGCATCAGACCCCAGCCGCCTTGGTGTGCTTGAAACAGACGGCAGACGTGTAAAACGTATCCATGAAAAGTCCGCAAATCCGCCTACCAATCTGGCAAATGCCGGTTTGTACCTGTTTACCCCGCCGATATTTAAAGCCATAGACGATACTCCGCTGTCACCGCGGGGCGAATATGAAATAACCTCATCTATCCAGCTGCTTATTGACAGAGGCCTAGCGGTGGGTTACCACCCGCTTACTTACTGGCAGGACGTCAGCTACCCGTGGGATTTGCTTGACCTGAATGCTTCCATGCTTAAAAGCCTTAGCCAACGTATTTGCGGCAAGGTAGAGGAAAATGCGGTTATCAAGGGGGCGGTGGAAATAGGCGAAGGTAGCCTTATCCGTTCGGGTGCGTATATAGAAGGGCCGGTGATAATAGGTAAAAACTGTGATATAGGTCCGAATTGTTATATCCGCCCGTCTACTTCCATAGGGGATAATTGCCGGGTTGGTGCTTCGGTTGAGATAAAAAACTCTATTATTATGGATAATACTAAAATACCCCACCTTAATTATGTGGGGGATAGTGTAATCGGACAAAACTGTAATCTGGGTGCCGGAACCAAGCTGGCTAATCTGCGTTTTGATGGTGCGGATATTTCAGCTGGGGGTGTCAATACCCGCCGCCGCAAGCTGGGTGCGGTTTTGGGAGATGGGGTTGAGACCGGTATTAATGTAAGTCTTAATCCGGGCGTTCTTGTAGGCTCAGGCAGCCGCATAGGGCCCGGTGCGGTTGTGAGCGGGCTTATTGAGCCAAACTCATATATCGGCTAAGGCGGGGAGTGAAATATGAAACAGGCAGTTATACTGGCAGCCGGTGAGGGACAACGCCTGCGGCCTTTTACCGCAAGTAAGTCAAAAGTGATGCTGTCTATTGCGGGCAAACCCCTGCTTGAGTATGTTATTGAATCCCTCGCCCGAAATGGTATCCGGGATATTATTTTGGTAGTAGGTTACCAGCGTGAGCGTATATTTGATTATTTTGGTCAGGGCGGGCATTTGGGGGTGCAGATAACCTATGTTCACCAACCAAACCAGTTGGGCACAGCCCATGCTCTTAAACAGGCAAAAGATAAAATCAAAGGGGATTTTCTGGTTCTGAACGGAGACCAGCTTATCAAGCCTTCTACCATAAGTGAGTTTGCAAAACAACCGCCGCAGGCGGTTATGGTAAAAGCTGTAAACGGCGAAGACCCCAGACGATACGGGGTGATAACTTCTTCGGGTGGCTTGTTAACTTCCATAGAGGAAAAACCCAGTATAGCCAAAAGCAGTTTTATAAATACCGGCATTTACTCTTTCTCAATGAAAGTTTTTGATTATATCGGCGAGCATCTGGATATTCCGGTGGTTTTGCAGTCCATGATAAAAGACAAATTGGATATACAGGTAGCAGAAAGCCATGGACTTTGGCTGGATATAGTCTACCCGTGGGATATGCTTTCACTTAATGCGGCAGTATCGGCCGAGCTTAAGCCGGGGGTAGCCGGCACTATTGAAAGCGGTGTGGTAATAAAAGGGCCGGTACTGATTGGCAAAAATACGGTTATCCGTTCAAATTCATATATTACCGGTCCGGTTATAATAGGTGAGGGGTGTGATATTGGCCCGAGTGTTTGTATTTACCCTTACTCCAGCATTGCAGATAATGTAACGGTAGCCCCTTTCTGCCAGATAAAAAACAGCCTTATTTACAGCGGCAACAGTATCGGGGTAGCTTCGGTTATTGAAGATTCGGTGATAGACCGCGGCTGCGTGCTTCACGGCCAGTTCAATGCCCCTTCCTCCGAGGTAGAGACCCGCATAAATGATGAATTGCATAAAATAAAAGTCGGCACCATGATGGGTGAAGGCTGTATCGTGGGTAACTCTGTCGTGTCGCAAAGCGGTACGGTGGTGGGCAATTCCAGCCGCATAGCCCCTTTAAAAACGCTTTCGGGCAGTATACCTGACGGCAGTTTGGTGGTATAGATGTGCGGTATAGTGGGCTACACCGGTAAACGCCAGGCGCAGGCGGTTTTATATGATTGTTTGTGCCGTTTGGAATACCGGGGGTATGATTCCTGCGGTATAGCCGTAAACTCGCCTGAGATAAGGCTTTTTAAAGATGCAGGCAAAGTCCATAACATACTTCAAAATGCCCCCCGGTTTGAGGGTACAGCCGGTCTGGGGCATACCCGCTGGGCCACCTGCGGTGAGCCAACCCAAATAAATGCCCATCCACATACAGACTGCACCGGCAAAATTTGTTTGGTGCACAACGGGGTTATAAACAACTATTCACAACTCTTAAAACGGCTTGAGGCTAATGGCCATAAGATAGTTTCGGATACTGATACCGAGCTTATTGCTCATTTGATAGAGGAGTACGACAAAGGAAACTTGGAAGAAGCCGTCCGTCAGGCAGTGAAGGAAATAGAGGGTTCATATGCTCTGGTGGTTATGCGTTCAGGGGAAAATACCTTGGTGGCGGTGCGGCAGGATAGTCCTTTGGTTATAGGGGTAGGTGACGGAGAATATCTGGTTGCTTCAGATGTACCTGCCATTTTGGGGTATACCAACAGGGTTATATATCTGGATGAGGGTGATATCGGCATTATAAACCCTGATAATCTCAAAATACGCCGGAATGGTGAGTACATTGTGCCTCCGGTGGAAAAAATAAACTGGACTCAGGATGAATCACAGAAGGGTGGCTACAGCCACTATATGCTAAAGGAAATACACGAACAACCGCGGGTTATTCAAAATACTCTGATAAATATGCCCTTACCGGAATCTTTTAATAAGTCTCCATTACTGGAGCAGAGCCGCAAAACAGGTATCCTTTTTTTAGCCTGCGGCAGTTCCTATCATGCAGCACTGACTGTCCGTTATCTGGTGGAAGAGCATCTGAACATACCAGTCCGGCTGGAGGTGGCTTCAGAGTTCAACTATATGCATCGTTTACCTCCCTGCAAACTGGCCGTGGTGCTCAGCCAGTCAGGTGAAACAGCAGATGTTTTACGGGCGATGCGCCGCTTAAAGCAAGCCGGCTGTATGGTGGTAGCCATAACAAATGTAGCCGGCAGTACGGCTGCCCGTTTGGCAGATCATACTATATATACTCAGGCAGGGCCGGAGATAGGGGTGGCGGCTACTAAGAGCTTTGTTGCCCAGCTGACAGTTCTGTATTTTTTGTGTTTTGCCTGTGCCTCTGCTGCAAACCCGCGTTATCAGGATTATCTAAGCACTATGCGTCTTTTGCCCAGTGTTGTTCAAAGAGTATTTGGTAGCCAGCAAAACATTAAAGAGGCTGCTTTAGAAATAGCCAAAGCTAATAGCGTCTTTTTTATAGGGCGGGGGATTAACTATCCCATAGCCCTTGAGGGTGCTTTGAAACTCAAGGAGATTTCGTATATTCATGCGGAGGGTTATGCGGCAGGGGAACTTAAACACGGACCGTTTGCATTGCTTTCTCCGGAAACACCTGTGCTGGCATTGGTAAGCCATGACCAAACCTACGAAGCTATGCTGACCGGGCTGAGGGAAATAAAAGTGCGCCGTGCCCCCCTGATTGTTATCGGTGAAGCTGGAGACGAACAGCTTGGCCAGTTAGCAGATAGGGTAATAAGCCTGCCGTCTTTCAGCCGTCTGTTTAGTCCCATACTTTTTACTGTAGTACTGCAGCTACTGGCATATTACGTAGCCTGTGAGTTGGGCTGTTCCATTGATACTCCCCGGAATCTGGCTAAGAGTGTCACTGTCGAATAGTCTTATTCAGATTACAAACAGCCCGGTAAGGTCTGTCTGGTCAATGATATGCCCTTCCATAGCTCTTAAGAGGTCTGTTTGGTGACAGCCGGCTTTCAGTTTAAGTGCGGTATCCAGTGCAAACAGGCGGAAATGATAGTGGTGCACCCGGTTGGGTGGGGGATAAGGACCTGTATAACCTATTTCGCCGGCACTGTTTAATCCCTGACGGATACCATCCGGCAGGTTGGGTTCAGTGGGAACAGCTTCGGGCAGGCTGTTACGATTGGAAGGGATATTGTAGATAAGCCAGTGGGTAAAGGCTTTGGAAGCGTCCGGGTCTTCCAGTATTAGGGCCAGGCTGTTGGTGCCCTGCGGTAGTTTCATCCAGTGGAGGGGTGGTGAAATATTGCCGCCCAAACCGGAAAAACGGCGGGGAATATACTCTCCACAGGCAAAAGCGCTACTACCCAGAAGCATATCCGCCTCCTTTACGTATTGTCTATGCAATACTCCAGTTCATCCAGGCCGGTTATCCTGCGGCAATCACTTAAATCAATATAGCAGTTACGCCGGTCAAGCAGAATGGGATTCAGCCCGACATTCATCGCTCCTATATAATCTACCTGATACTGGTCACCTATGTATAGTACCTCTTTGGCGGCAAGGCCGCTTTTTTCCAAAGCTGCCTGAAAAATAATGGGATTGGGTTTGGTTACACCTACATTCTGAGATATTACTACTGTTTCCAGATAGGCATCCAGTCCGGTCTTATTGAAGAGTTCGGACATATCTTTATCTGCGTTTGAAATCAGCCCTATTTTCAGGTTTCGGTTTTTCAGGTTCTTCAGGCAGGGTATTACATCCTGGTAGAGAGTCATTTCCCATTTCAGATTTTTCCAGCGGCCAATCAGGTTGGTTATCAGCTCGGGTGACGCCTCAATGTCTATTGCCTCAAGAATAATCCGGTAATAGTGGCTCCAAACTGCCATCTGTTCTACTTTTTCCCGCAGGCTTATAGGGCTTTGGGCATTTTGCTGGTAAAAATATTCGTCCGCTTTGTTCATAGGCAGGTAGAGGTCATTTTCTATTATCGTGTAGCCCATCTCCGAAAGCAGCTTTTGAGTCATCTCTTCACGGCTGGGCTGGTAGCCTATCAGGGTATTATACAGGTCAAAGAAAACACCTTTTATCATTTGGTACTCCAGGGTAGTATTTCGCATTCCATTCTAGACCAATAAAATAAGTTAAAGCAAATTCAGCCAATCTTTAGCATATTTTCATGGCAATATTCATTGACGCAGTTGTGTAACCACTGGTATGATAAGCAATTATGGAACCAAGAATACAAGTATTCCCCAAAAACGCTGAAGTAAAAAATAACCGCCTGGTTATTGGCGGAGCGGATGTTACCGGGCTTTGTGCCAAGCATGGCACGCCGCTTTATATCTTTGACGAGTCTACCATCCGCCAGAATTGCCGAGATTTCAAGCGGGAATTTTCACGCCGCTATGCTGACAGTTCTGTCAGTTACGCTTCGAAAGCCTTTTTACATCCGGTTTTATTGAAAATATTGGCCGAAGAAGGTATGAGTCTGGATGTGGTTTCAGGCGGAGAGCTTTCCATAGCCAATAATGCCGGTTTTCCTATGGATATGGTTTATTTCCATGGAAATAACAAATCTGCCGAGGAACTTCGGCTGGCACTCCGGCTGCATGTAGGGCGGATTGTAGTAGATAGTTTTGATGAAATCAAATTGCTTTCAAAATTGGCGGATGAAAGCGGGCACATACCGGATATACTCCTCAGGCTTACCCCCGGAGTTGATGCCCACACTCACCACCATATTACTACCGGCAAGCTGGATTCGAAGTTTGGTTTTCCTCTGTTCCAGGCAGCTGAAGCGGTAGGTCTGGCTATGGCTCAGGCCAGCTTAAATCTGGTAGGGTTTCATTTCCATATCGGTTCCCAGATATTTGAAACTCAGCCCTTCCTTGATGCCATAGATTTGGTATTGGATTTTGCCGCTCAGGTTCAGGAACGTTATGGCTTTGACATAGAAGAACTGGATATCGGCGGCGGCTATGGTGTTCAGTACGAAGTAGACAAGCCTGCACCTGCGGTATCGGTTTATGCAGAGGCTATCGGTGCTAAGATTGTAGCTAAATGTCATAGTTTGAAACTGGCCCCTCCAAGCCTGAATATTGAACCGGGACGGGCTATCATCGCTCAGGCAGGGGTTGCATTGTATACGGTAGGGGTTATCAAAGATATCCCCGGCATTCGTCTGTATGCCTCGGTGGACGGGGGCATGGGGGATAATATCCGCCCGGCTTTGTATGAGGCAAAGTACGAAGCTGTGGTGGCAAACAATGTACAATCTGCTGAAAAGCAAAAGGTAACTATAGCCGGCAAGTTTTGCGAATCCGGTGATATACTTATAACCGATATTGAGCTGCCTGTCCTCAAGACAGGTGATATACTGGCAGTGCCCTGCTGCGGGGCTTACTGTTTACCTATGTCCAGCAATTACAACGGCTATCAGCGCCCGGCGGTAGTAATGCTGAAAAATGGTGAAGACCGCCTGATACGGCGGCGTGAAACTGTGGAAGACCTTAGCCATCTGGATTCGGTCTAAGCCGGGTTTCTTATATGTGGCGGATAATAGGTCAGGACAAGGTCGTCTCCTTTCTGGGTAACAGCCTCGGTCAGGATAAACTGTGCCATGCTTACGTATTTTACGGCCCGTCAGGGGTAGGTAAACAGCGGATGGCTCTAACTTTTGCTCAGGCACTTAATTGTCAGGCATCACAGCCCCCGTGTCAGGAATGTTTGGTTTGCGAGCGTATTTTATCTGGCAATCACCCTGATATTATCCATCTGGAGTTGCTTTCGGCCGAAGATGCCTCTGACGGCAAGGCCAAAGCTGAAATAGGTGTTAAACAGGTAGAGGATATCCAGCATGCCGCCAGTTTGCCTCCGTTTGAGGGAAAGTATAAGGTTTTTATTATTCACCATGCAGAAAAACTTTCACAGGAATCTTCAAATCGCCTTCTAAAGACACTGGAAGAGCCCGGTTCCCAGAATATATTTATTTTGCTGACCGCTGATAAATCACTTTTGCTGCCCACTGTAATTTCGCGTTGCCAGATTCTGGAGTTAAGATACGTTGAGATAAACCTTATCCGGGATGCTTTGCTTGAACAGGGTTTGGCTGAAGAAAAAGCCGAGCTTCTGTCTCACCTGAGCCACGGCAGAATAGGCTGGGCGATGGAAGCAGCGTCAAACCCTGAAATTTTGGAAGAACGTAAAGCTAATTTAGAAAAGATTATATTGGTACTGGGGCAGGACGAAGAAGAACGTTTTGATTATGCTTCTGATATCTCAAATCTGTTTGCTCAAAACCGTATGGCGGCTGAAGCTGTACTGGATATGTGGCTAGCCGTATTTAGGGATATGCTTCTGCTGAAGGCTGATGCCAGCCAAAACATGACTAATATTGATTATAAAGATATACTATATCAGGCCTGTGGCGGGCTTGGGCTTGTGGATATACGTGCGGGTATAGATAATATACTTAAGGCCCAAATCCAGCTGCGGGCGAATGCCAATCCCAGACTGTGTCTGGAGGTGCTTATGCTTAGTTTACCCTTGGTAAAGGAAGGACTATAAAGATGGTCAATATTGTCAAGATACGCTATAAACAGGCCGGCAAGATATATTATTTTGACCCGGCCGGTTTTGAACTTTACCCGTATGATTGCGTAGTGGTGGAAACCAGCCGTGGCGAAGAACTGGGCTGGGTGGTTGCCTCTCTTTCACAGGTAGAGGAGAGCAGTCTGGAACAGCCGCTGAAGCCTGTTATCCGTTTGGCTACTGCTGAAGATATGGCCCGGGAACGCCAGCTGGAAGAGAAAAACCAGAGTGCAGTCGCGGAATGTGTGGAATTGGTAGACAGGCTGAATTTGCCCATGAAACTTATACGGGCGGAATACAGCCTGGATGAAAACCACGTAACCATATATTTTTCCGCCGAAGACAGGGTGGATTTCCGTGAACTGGTCAGGGAAATTTCACGCAAGCTGAGAGTCAGGGTAGAGCTTCGGCAGATTGGTCCGCGGGATGAGGCTAAGATGGTGGGTGGTTACGGCAGGTGCGGACGTGAACTTTGTTGCTGCAGTTTCCTGAGTGAGTTTGACCCGGTGTCTATAAAAATGGCTAAAGAGCAAAATCTGCCGCTTAATCCCCAGAAGATTTCGGGTGTTTGCGGCAGGCTTCTTTGTTGCCTTGATTATGAATATGAAACCTACAAAGCCGCCAAGGCTAAGATGCCTAAGGACGGGCTGAAAGTAGTCACTCCGGTGGGTAAAGGCGAAGTAGTTGGGGGTAATCCTTTGGAAGAAATGGTATTTGTCTTGCTGGAAAGCGGAGCTAATGCCGAGGTGGCTTTAAAGGATATCCGCCCTGACAAAGAAGGCCGCCGCCCTGATGCCTCGCTACACCGCTAATTTGGGTTCGTCTTCAAGCCCAAGGTAAGGACGCCATTCATGGCGTATACTGCCGTTTGATCTGGGCAGTGAATAACCGTATCTGTACTGGGGTACTCCCGGAGCACTCATAAGCTTCATATGGGCTTGTTCGGGGGTGCGGCCGGCTTTATGGCGGTTACAGTGCAGACAGGCGGTTACCACATTTTCCCAAACATGGGGTCCCCCCTGATGCTTGGGATTAACATGGTCTATAGTCAACTCAAGGTCTCTGCGTCCGCAGTACTGGCAAGTGTGTTTATCACGGCTGAATATTTCGGCTCTGTTTAACTTGGGGCGGAGGGGCGGGTGTTTTATGAGGCAGGAGAGGCGTATAACTGATGGCAAGGCAAAACGGTCTTTTTCAGAGTGCCAGAAACCTGACCCGTTTTCCAACATTTCAGCTTTGCTCTGGTAAATAAGCAAAACAGCCCTCCGTACGTGGCATACGTTTAGTGGCTGATAGTCTTGGTTTAAGACCAGTACCTGATGGTTGTCCATCAAACACCGCTTTCCCTTGAAAGATTAAGTTTATTCTAAACAAAATCTCATAACTGGGCAAGTTTGTTCGCTTAGCGTTGGGGGCGGGTAGTCCTGTTCATACGGGATACCGGGCGTTGTTTTTGCTGGCCGGTGCTGTCACAGCGGAAATTAGGGGCGGTGATGTTAAACACCATGCTTATCTGTGGGTCAACGAAGCGTGAGCTTATGGCTATCTCTATCTCACTCAACTGACATCTGGTGGTAATCACCGTAGCCAGTCGGCGGTTATAACGGTAATTTATTACCTGATATAGTTTTTCCTGAGCCCAGGGAGTGCTTGATTGTTCGCCGAAATCATCCAGTACCAGCAGTTTGGCGTTTTTAACCGCATCAAACATCTGGTCGTAAGAGGTTTTACTCTCAGGGCTGAAGGTTGAACGCAGGTGGTCTAAAAATTCGGGTACGACCACAAACATAGCGGGTTTGCCTTGACGGTAACGTTCATTGACAATAGCTGATGCCAGATGGGTTTTACCGCAGCCGGTTTCACCTTGAAACACCAGCCAGCTTTCAGGGTTTCTGGAAAATTCCAGAGCCAGATTGTAAGCGGCATCTATATTTTGGCGTTGTTCCGCAGTCAAGTTTGCACGCTTGTGGTCATAATTTTCAAAGGTCATTTTCTTTTGAAGCGCCAGAGCATTATCCCAGCGGTATTCCAGGGTGTCTTCCGGGTTTGAGGCAACCGGATATATTCTGGATACAGATTTATCCAGCAGACGGCTCTGGATACGGGAATCAAGCTCGTTTATAGGTGTAGACAGGGTAATAATAGTGGGCAGTTCCTGACTGAAACGGTAAGTAAGCAACTGGTCAAGTTTTTCTTTTGACCAGTCCGAACCGCTCTGAACGGTAAGGTCGTCTATTATCAGCAGGGGTGCGTTTTTGAGGATATCAAAGCTCTGACTGTAACCGGACTCGCTGTCAGGCTCAAAAGATTTTTTCAGGTCATCTATCAGTTCAGATGCTCTTTTATAAAGAACCGGCTGCCCCATGGAAAGGCGTTTATTGGCAATAGCAGCTGCTAGATGGGTTTTGCCTGTACCGCTTGGTCCGGTGAAAACCAGCCAGCCGGAGGGGTTGAAAGCATAATCCATGGCGGCCTCGTAGGCTTGCTTAAATGTATTCTGACTGTGCGGGTCATCAGTTTTACCCAGCGAATTCAGTTTTTCAAAGGTGTATTTTTGCAGACCTCCCAGACAGCTATAGGTAAGCAGCCGTTTTTCCCTGTCCGCACCGGATTCGGACTGGGTGCACTGGCAGGGGATTACCCGGCTAAAATCCGTTACCCCTTCGGCGGAAACAGGGTACACGAATTTTGCCCCTTTACATAACGGGCATGTGTTTGCCTCGGCCGCTTTGTCCACCTTACCTTTGGACGAGGTGGTCGAAGAGCTGCCCTTTATATTTATCTGTTTCCCCAGTATGTCCTTTATGTGTTCCACTGCTTTTTCCCTGACTTGACCAATTTTCCAGTATTCGTTCTATATAACGCCAGTTGCGTTTATTCAGGCTGACCGCCTCTTTTATGGCTTCGGCAATCCATTCTTCGGGGTAGAGTTTTTCCGCCTCTTTCAGGTTGTCTGCCAGCATGGGGGTCAGCATGCCTATATTCTGTTCGTAAAGTTTAAATATATTTGGCTGTTCGGCTTGGCCACTTATTACTTCGGCTGTGACATCTTTTAAACAGGGCAAAACCAGACTGCCATTTTTTATCTTTTCCACCACTGCCGCTTCTGATTCGGCATTTATGAAATAAAGCTGGTGGTGGTGTTTGCCGCTTTTTACTTCCAGTCCCAGCAGGGTTCCCCGTTTTACGGCCATGCCCAGGGCTTTATTCAGTGATTGCAGGCTTTCGTCCCTGGTTTTGCCCAGTGCTTTTATCAGGGTTTCTTCGGCTGCAAGCTCTGCCAGTGTGGTGTATCTGGGGTATCCTTTTTTTACCTGAATAAGGCTGAATACCGCCAGGCTTACCTTCAGTTCGCTAATGTCTTCTATCTGGGGAGCTACCCGGTGGATAAAATAACGGGATACGGGGGTAAACTCCTGTCTGGCAGGGAGGGCGGGAGGATTACTCATAAGAAGCTGGGCTCCGTGCTTGACCCCAGATTTTCAAAGCGGGTCAGGTCATGGCGGAAGCGGCACTTTACAGTACCGATAGGACCGTTACGGTGTTTAGCTATAATAATATCCGCAATTTCGCGCGGGTATTCCTGGTCCGGGTGGAGGTTAGCCCATTCCTCTTCCTTGTAATAAAACTCGTCTCGGTATATGAAAACCACTATATCCGCGTCCTGTTCAATAGAGCCTGATTCACGCAAATCTGAAAGCTGTGGTTGATGGGACGAGCGGAATTCCGGGGCACGGGAAAGCTGGGAAATGGCTATAACCGGCACATTCAGTTCGCGGGCAATACCTTTCAGTGAACGTGAGATATAGCTTATTTCCTGTACCCGGTTTTCTTTGGTGTTACCTTCACCCTGAATAAGCTGAAGGTAATCCACAATAATAAGGTCTATATTTTGTTCGTAGCGCAGCCGCAGGGCTTTGCTCCGTATTTCGGCTACCCTTATCTGGGGTGAGTCATCTATAAAAATGGGCGCTTCAGAAAGTACGCCGATGGCATCCATTATTTTACGTTCTTCTTCAGGGTTGCTTTCATTCAGGCGGATGGAACGTGAATTTACCGCGGCTTCGTTGGAAAGCAAACGCTGCACCAGAGATTCGCGGGACATTTCCAGGCTGAATATGGCTGTGCAAGCCCTTTGTTCTACAGCCGCATTCCGGGCAATATTCAGAGCCAGCGAGGTTTTTCCCATAGAGGGGCGTCCCGCCATAATAATAAGGTCTGAACGCTGCAGCCCGCCTAAGAAAGTATCCATGCCGGTCAGCCCGGTAAGTACATGGGGTATTGCCTGATAGCCCTCGCTGCCGGGTATGGGTACAGGTTCAAAATACTTATCCAGAATATTTTTAATATGGGTAAAGCCCAGACTGGAGCGTTCATGGCGAAGGCGGAATAGCAGGTCTTCGGCTTTGCCGAGTGAATCCGAAACGTCAGGGTCAGCCTTGAAACCCAGTTCGCTTATTTTTTGCCCCGCATCAATAAGCTGCCGCATAACCGAAAGACGGTAAACTATGCGGGCATAGTGTTCAATATCCAGTGAGGTAGGGACTACCGTAACCACATGGCTCAGGTAAGCTGACCCGCCGCATCTTTCCAGCTTGCCCAGCCGTTCCAGTTCCTGGGCTACGGTAACCTGATTGATGGCTTCACTCCGCCCGTAAAGGGACATGCAGGCTTCAAAGATAAGGCGGTTGGGTTCGGTGAAGAAGTCCTGCGGCTTTAAGATGGGTATAATATCAAAAATAGCCTGCCCGTCTATCAGCAGAGAGCCGCTTACCGATTCCTCGGCATCTACATCATAAGGGGGCATTTTGGCATCAAGCAACTAAGTGTTCTCCTCAGCGGTGATTATCAGGTTTATTTTAGATGATAAATCTTTATTAAAACGGATAACTACTTCGTAGTTGCCCAGCTGGCGGAGGGGTTCGGCCATCTCCAGTTTGCGTTTGTCTATGGCTTTGCCGGTTTGTTTTTCAATCTCAGCGGCAATTACAGTGGTAGTTATTTGGCCGTAAAGTTTATCTTTTGCACCGGTCTTGGCCTTGATGCTTACATTAGTGCCGTCAAGCTCTTTGGCTAACTGCGCCATTTCAGCTTCGGCTTTAGCTTTGCGGCGGTCTTCAGCCGCCTGTTTGGCTGCTATTTCGCTGGTTACCGAGGCAGAAGCCGGCATAGCCAGTTTGTTGGGTATAAGATAGTTACGGGCATAGCCGTCATTTACTTCTTTTACATCCCCGGTTTTCCCTCTGCCGGGTACATCTTTCAGAAAAGCAACCTTCATGCCAACCCCTTTTTAATTTACTATTATACTGGAAAAGCGTACCGGTTTTGTACTCTTAAATAATATAATTTATCGGTCAAGATAGCGTTTGGCGGAAAGGGCGGCAACTGCCCCATCTCCGGCGGCGGATATAACCTGCCTGATTGAGCCGCTTCGGATATCCCCGGCACAGAGTATGCCGCTTACTGATGTTTCCATCTGGTCATTTACCAGTATACTGCCGTTTTTATCCATATCCACCACCCCCTTCAGGTAGGCGGTATTCGGCTGTAAGCCCACGGCTACAAAAAGCCCGTTTACCGGCAGGTCAGATGTTTTTTGGGTTTTAAGGTTATTTAATGAGAGTGACTGAATACTGTCTTTGCCGTTTATGGCAGTGATTACCGTATCCAGCACCATTTCAATATTGCCCTTGCTCTTTGCTTTATCTATTAATACCGCATCTGCCCGGAAACCTTGCCGGCGATGAATCAGGTAAACTTTTTTTGCAAACTCGGACAGGTGCAGGGCTTCGTAAATTGCCATGTTTCCCCCGCCTACTGCTGCAACAACCTTGTCATTGTAAAAAGGGGCATCACAGGTGGCACAGTAGGAAACACCCCGTCCTGAAAACTCCTCTTCACCGGGAACGCCCAGCTTATTGCGTTCGGTTCCGCCGCAGATAATAATACAACGCCCGCTTAGTTTGCCCGCTTCGGTGCTAATTTCAAAGCTGTCTTTGGCTTTATTAAGGGCAGTTACCTCTGCCGAAGTTATCTCCGCCCCGTATTTTTCGGCCTGTATTTGCATCTGCTGGGTCAGGTCAAAGCCGGTGATACCCTCCGGAAAACCGGGGTAGTTATCCACTTTTTCCGAACGGGTTATCTGCCCGCCAATAAATGCGCGTTCAATAACCAGTGTCTTCAATTTTGCCCTGCCGGTATACAGGGCGGCAGTCAGCCCGGCCGGGCCTCCGCCTATAATTATTACGTCATACAGGAGTGGTGACATGGTTTTGTTCTCCTTCCGTAGCTGTTAGGGTGCGCAAGCGTACATCTTCGGCAATCAGCTTATCCACCCCTTTTTCGGCAGTGCGTTTAGCCAGACCGATAGCATTTTTGATAGCTCTGGCATGGCTTCGGCCGTGGGCAACAATAACTGTTCCTTTTACCCCCAGCAGGCAGGCACCGCCGCATTCTTCAAAATCCATGCCTTTTACCATAGAACCCAAGCCCACGTCAGCCAGCAAAGCCCTGCCCCGCAGGTGGGCGGCACTGTCAATGGCATGGCCTACTTTCCGCAGCTTAAGCAGCGCATCCCCCAGCCCTTCCAACGTTTTGAGCACAACGTTTCCGGTAAAGCCATCTGTTACAATCACATCCGCTTTATTAAGGGAGATATCATGCCCCTCTATATTGCCGATAAAATTCAGCTGGCTTTTCTTGAGTAACTGATGGGTTTCCAGTGTTAGCTTGGTACCCTTGGCCTCTTCTTCGCCGTTATTCAGCAGCCCGATTCGGGGTTTTTCAAGTCCCAGCACCTGCTTGGCATAAATATTGCCCAGGTGGGCGAACTCATCCAGATGGTTGGGGCGGCACTCTGCATTTGCCCCGGCATCTATCAGCAAAGATGGGATATGGGGGCGGGTGGTGATAATGGCACCCAGTGCCGGGCGTTCAACCCCGTCTATTTTGCCCAGAATAAAAAAAGCGGCAGCCAGCACCGCACCGGTGTTACCGGCAGAGATGAAGGCATCTGCCTTGCCCTGTTTGACCAGGGAAGTGCCTATTACGATAGCTGACTTAGGTTTGCCCTTGATTGCTTCCACCGCATGTTCGTTAAAGGTAATTGTTTGAGGGCAATGGACTATTTCTATAGGGTATTTCTTCAGGTAGTGTCCCGCATGGACGTGAATAACCTCTTTTTTGCCCAGTAGGATAAGCCCAATCTTGTACTCCTGGGCAGCCTTAAGTGCACCTTTGATAATTTCCTTCGGGGCGTAGTCACCCCCGTCTACATCTACCGCTATTATCATCTATATCCTCTTTGAAAATTCATCTTAATAAAACCGGGACTATACTTTCTCCCGGAGAAAAGGGGTTTCAAACCCCCGAAAGTTGGTGGGCTTGGCTGGACTATCTGTCTCTCTTTCCTGACAAAGCAGCAAAGCCGCACCCAAAGCCCCGGTTATTTCCGGCCGGGGCGGGACTATCAGTGAAAAACCCAGTTCTTCTTCAAAGGCTTTTTTCATAGCCGGGTTCCGGGCAACCCCACCCTGAAAAACCACCGGCTGGCGGATTTCCTTGTGCAGCCCCAGGTCATTCAGATAATTTCTGACAAGAGCTTTACATAAACCGTAAACAATATCGGGACGGCTGCTGCCGGTTTGCTGAAAGTGAATCATATCTGATTCTACAAATACCGTGCAGTGTCCTTTAAGTTCAATAGGGTTTTGGCTGAAATGAGCCAGTTTCCCCATTTCCTCCAGTGAAAGGTTAAGCCTGCGGGATTGGTGTTCCAGAAAGCTGCCGGTGCCGGCGGCACAGACAGTATTCATGGCAAAATCAGATACAAACCCGTTTTCCAGCAGGATAAGTTTGCTGTCCTGCCCGCCAATCTCTATCACCGTTTTCACTTCGGGTATCAGGTGGGCAGCCGCTTTGGCTTGTGAGCTGATTTCGTTTTTGACCATATCTGCACCCACTGCTTCGGCTACCAGCTCACGGGCACTGCCGGTTACGGCCACTCCCAATACGCTGGTATCTTCCGGCAAACGGTGTTGTAATTGTCTCAGCCCCGTCCGCAGTGTACTTAGCGGGTCTCCGGCTGTAGGCAGATATATCCAGTCTGCCAGTTCGGCAGACGGTGACAGGCATATTATTTTGGTAGATACGGAACCGCTGTCAATGCCCAGAAAAATGTTCATCTAAATAACCTGTGGCCGGAAGTGTCAGGCGGATGGCCGGGTAGATTTTTGAAATTCTGTTCGTACTTTATCCAGATTGGCTGGGTTGCCGAGTAAATCAGCTGCGGTCATAGCCATAGCCTTGGCGGCATCCAGAGCACCTTTAATACCCTTTGACGAACAGGCGGCAGAAGCAAATTCTTCGGTATGGCCGGAAACTTCTTTACGGGTGATGGAGTAATACCCATGCAGGCTGGGTACAATTTGACTGACGTTGCCCATGTCAGTACTTCCAAAATTCATCTCAGGGTCTTCGAGCAAAGTCTTGCGGCCCAGCATATCCATGTTTGTTACATATAAATTTGCCAGTGTTATGTTGTTATTCATGGGGGCATATATGGATTTATCAAAGCGGTATTCCAAACGGGCACCGGTAGCCTGAGCGGCAGATTTAAAGCAGTCCAGCACCCTATCCATCAGCTCTTTAAGGTAGGGCATAGTCTGGGAGCGTATCAGGAAAGTGCCGGCGGAATGTCCCGGTACGATATTAGCCGCTTTGCCCCCGTCGGTAATAATGCCGTGAATACGGGCACCCGGCTCTATGTGCTGGCGAAGTGAATTGAGGCTGGTATAGGCCAGCACTATGGCATCAAGTGCGTTTATGCCTTTATCAGGGTGAGCGGCGGCATGGGATTCTTTACCGAAATACTCTACATTCAGGGTAACACAGGCAAGTGCCTGAGTGGTGGCAATATCATCATTGCCGGGGTGGGCTATAAGCGCCGCATTCAGTTCTTTAAATATACCCTTTTCTACCATCTGTATTTTCCCGCCGCTAAGTTCTTCAGCCGGAGTGCCGATAAGACACACCGTTCCTCCGTAAAGTTTGGCGGCCATACGGGCGGCTATGACTGCACCTGCTGCCGAGGTGGCAATAAGGTTATGGCCGCAGGCATGACCCAGCTGGGGCAGGGCGTCATACTCAGCCAGAAAACCTACTACCGGTTTGCCCTGACCAAAGGTGGCTTTAAAGGCAGTCTTGAGGCCGCCTAAATTTTTTTCAATGCTGAAGTTGTGTCTGGACAGGTATTCGCACAACCATTCTACAGCTTTATATTCCTGATAGCCCAGCTCAGGGTTGGCATGCAGCTTAAGAGACAGCTCTTCCAAACTGCCCTTTTCAGTGTCAATCATTTTAATAACGGCACTTTTGATATTGGCAAGATTGTTATCTGACATTGGCCTGATTATATCCCAAACCAGCTCGAAATACCATTTACTTTCCTGTTTTGTGTGATCAATGGAAGGAGGAAATCCTTTCTGAAAGTCAGGCAAAGTAGTGTTATGGCTTTGGTATGGGTTTGGTCTTGGCTTGTTAAGCATTATGGTGTAAAATATTAGAACACATGTTTTGATTTGCCCTTACAAATAAATGAACAGGAGACCATACCTGTGGCTCAGGAATATATAAAGATAAAAGGTGCCCGCGAACACAACCTCAAAAATATAGATGTCCAGATTCCCCGTGACAAGCTGGTGGTTGTGACCGGGCTTTCGGGGTCAGGTAAGAGTTCACTGGCTTTTGATACCGTTTATGCCGAAGGTCAGCGCCGTTATATGGAGTCTCTTTCATCATATGCCCGCCAGTTTCTGGGCAGGATGGAAAAACCGGATGTAGACCATATAGAGGGGCTTTCTCCGGCTATAGCCATTGACCAGAAGGGCGTCAGCCACAACCCCCGTTCTACCGTGGGTACGGTAACTGAAATATATGATTATTTGCGTTTGTTGTTTGCCCGTACCGGTCACCCCCACTGCCCTGAGTGCGGCAAGGAGATTTCCGCCCAGAGTGTAGAGCAGATAACAGATGCTGTTCAAACACTTGCGGAGGGTACAAAAATACTTATTCTGGGGCCTCTGGTGCGGGGACGCAAGGGCGAGTATGTCCAGATGTTTAAAGACCTGCGTAAGTCAGGTTACGCCAGAGTGAGGGTAGACAGGCAGATTAGAGATTTGTCTGAAGAAATAGAGCTGGATAAAAATAAAAAACATGATATAGAAGCCGTAGTAGACCGGTTGGTGGTTGGTCAGGCAGGTGGGCAGGGGCGGATTGCAGATTCGGTTGAAACTGCCCTGAAACTGGGCGGCGGGCTGGTAATAATATCTGTGGTAGACGGGCAGGATATGCTTTTTTCAGAAAAATTTTCCTGCACGGACTGCGGGGTAAGTCTGGGTGAGATAGAACCCCGGACTTTCAGCTTTAATACCCCCCACGGTGCCTGTCCAACTTGTATGGGACTTGGTGCCAAGATGGAGCTTGACCCTGATTTGATCATACCGGACAAGAGCTTGTCTCTGGCTGACGGGGCTATCAGCCCATATCAAACTCAAAACTGGTATTTCGGGCAGGTGGAAGATTTAGCCCGCCGGGCGGGTTTTTCGGTTAATAAACCTGTCTCTACTTTTACTCCCGCCCAGATGCAGGTACTGCTTTATGGTGAGGGCGGTGATATTCATAAATACCGCAACCGTTACGGACGGGTACGGGAATATACCAGCGGCTTTGAGGGGATTATACCCCGTCTGGATAGGCTTTATCGTGACAGCGAATCTCAGGGGGTAAGGGAAAGCATTGAAAAATACATGCTGGCCAGCCCGTGCCAGGCCTGCGGCGGTAAAAGGCTTCGCAAGGAAGCCTTGTCAGTAAAAATAGGCGAGCTTAATATTGCTGATGTTGCGGCCATGTCTGTAGATGAGCAGCTTAAATGGGCAAATGAACTGGCTGGCAAGAATACCATATTTAACAAACGCGAACAGCTTATTGCCGCCCAGATACTCAAAGAGATACGTTCACGTTTGGGTTTTTTAAACAATGTAGGTTTGGAATACCTGACTGTAGACCGTATTGCCGGCACGCTTTCCGGCGGTGAAGCTCAGCGGATACGCCTGGCATCCCAGATAGGCTCAGGGCTGATGGGGGTGCTGTATGTTTGTGATGAACCTACTATAGGCTTGCACCCCGCAGATGATACCCGTCTGGTGGAAACCCTGCAAAAACTGCGTGATTTGGGCAATACCATACTGGTAGTGGAGCATGATGAATCCGTGATGCGGGCGGCGGACTATATTATAGATATGGGGCCGGGGGCAGGTGAACACGGCGGGCGGGTAGTGGCTACCGGTAATATTACCGAAATAATGCAAAACCCGGCTTCGCTAACTGGTCAATATCTTTCGGGTGCTAAGGTCATTCCTGTTCCCGAAAAACGGCGTAATGGTAATGGACAGGAAATAATAATACAGGGTGCGCGCCAAAATAATCTGAAGAATATAGATGTGCATATTCCTCTGGGCAAGCTGGTCTGTGTCAGCGGCGTATCTGGCAGCGGCAAATCCACACTGGTTACCGATATACTTTTTAAACATCTGGCGCAGGTATTTTACGGGGCAAAAGACCGGGCGGGCGGAGCGGATGCTATAACCGGCACGGAACATATTGATAAAATAATAGAGATTAACCAGTCACCCATCGGGCGGACACCCCGTTCAAATCCGGCCACCTATACCGGGGCATTTACCCATATAAGGGAACTGTTTGCCTCTGTGCCTGAAGCCAAAGTGAAAGGCTACGGACCGGGGCGGTTTTCATTTAACATAAAAGGCGGTCGCTGCGAGACCTGCGGTGGTGAGGGTTATATCCAGATAGAAATGCAGTTCCTGCCGGATGTGACTGTGCCCTGTGAGGTCTGTCACGGGGCGCGTTATAACCGTGAAGTGCTGGAGATAAAATTTAAAGACAAGACCATTGCCGATGTGCTGGATATGACGGTGGACAGGGCACTGGAATTTTTTGAAAATTTCCCCAAAATTAGTTCCAAGCTCCAAACATTGCAGGACGTGGGTTTGGGATATATCCGCATCGGCCAGCCGGCACCCACCTTATCCGGGGGTGAAGCCCAGCGCATCAAGCTGGCAACCGAGCTTTCCAAGCGGGCTACCGGGCGGACTTTATACATATTGGACGAACCTACCACCGGGCTTTCTTTTGAAGATGTGGCGGCGCTTTTGCGGGTGCTCCAGCGGCTGGTGGACAGCGGCAATACGGTGGTTGTGATTGAACACCAGCTGGACGTTATTAAAAATGCCGACTGGATTATAGACCTGGGGCCGGGTGCGGGCGTAAAAGGCGGGCAGATTGTGGCTGAGGGCATTCCTGAGGAGATTGCCTTAAACAAAGCTTCTGTGACAGGTAAATACCTGAGGCGGGTTTTGCCGAAAATTAAACCGGCTTAAGAAATTACGGTCTGCTGTCAGGCGGCAGTGGCAAATTTGTGAAGACTAATCAGCGGAGAGATAAATATGGACAGGCAGCTTGCTTTAGCTGAAGTGGAAAAACGGATAGAAAATAAAAATCTGGTCAAACATATGCTGGCGGTTGAGGCCGTGATGAAAAGTTTGGCCGTATATTTCGGTGAAAACGAAGACGAATGGGCTATGGCAGGGCTTATACATGACATAGATCTGGATGAAGTAAAAGACGATATGTCACTTCACAGTAAACGCAGTGCCGAGATTGCCGCGGTTTTAGGCGCAAATGACACTATTCGCAGGGCTATTCTGGTGCACAATTCGGCTCATGGCATACTTCCTGAAAGCCGTATGGAAAAAGCTTTGTTCTGCGCTGACCCTATAACTGGGCTTATTACAGCCGCTGCGTTAGTCAGGCCGGATAAAAAGCTGGCCTGTGTGGAAGCTAAAAGTGTAGCCAAACGCTTTAAGGAAAAGTCTTTTGCCGCCGGTGCAAACCGGGAACAGATAGCCGCCTGTTCCGCTTTGGGTTTGGAACTGGATGAGTTTATCCGTATCTCTCTGGGTGCTATGCAAGCTGTTGCCTCTGATTTAGGGCTTTAAATATTTTCAGCAAACACTTTAACCTTTTGCATTTTGTCCCGCATACGTAATATAATTCTAACATAAGTACTTTATGCTAACGGGCAGAAAGAGCAAGGGGAAACTTCTGATGATACTGCGTACCCGTATTAAGGAACTGCGGGCAAGATACAATCTTACTCAGGCTGAGCTGGCTGAGACGGTGGGTGTCAGCCGCCAGACTATGCTTTACCTTGAAAAGGGTACTTACAATCCTTCGCTTATTCTGGCTCACAAAGTAGCCAAAGCCCTGCACGCAGATATAGATGACGTTTTTATCCTGCGGGATGTTTAGTTTAAGCGTATAGCTGAGCCTGACGGGGTTTTATCTATCTCAATGCGGGTGGGGAAAGAATCTTTCAGGTCATCTATATGGGTTATGACCAGTATCTTGTCAAACTCATCCTGAATGGAGTTTATAGCCTCTTTCAGGCGTTCAATACCGGTTGAGTCCTGTGTGCCGAACCCTTCATCAATAATCAGCGTCCGCAAAGGTGCGCCCAGACGGTTTGCCAGCAGGCGTGACAGGGCAATCCTGACCGCAAAATCTATCCTGAAAGCCTCACCCCCGCTGAATGTTTCGTAGTTGCGGGTGCCCAGCTCATCCGAGATATTTATATCCAGCGTCTCGGTCTGGTCTCCCTTTTTGGTTGAGCGCTGGGTTTCTATACTAAGGTGCATACGCCCGTCAGTCATCCGTGACAGCAGCAGGTCTGCCCCGCTTTCCAGTTCCGGCAGGGTGTCTTCAATCAGCATGGTCTGGATTCCGTCTTTCTTGCCGAAAGCTCTGGCCAGTTTACCAAAGTAGTATATTTCTTTGGCGGTTTGCTCTTTATCCTGCTCCTGTTTTTTCAGCTTTTTTTCCAGTTCATTCAACTGCTCTTCTTTCTGGTTGAGCGAACCCAGTTGTTGCCTCAAGGTATCCTGTGTTTGGCTGAGTAACTTGTATCCGGCTTCGGCGGTTTCCAGCTCCTGCTCCAGTGCGGGCAGTTCAGTCAGTTCTCTTTGCAGGGTTTGCTGTTCACTCAGTTTAGTATCATGGCGGGCGGTGAGTTCTGCCAGTGCCGAAGTCGTTTTTTCCAAGCTATCTCTTTCTATCGGCAGGCGGCTTTGTGCCTCGTCCAGTTTGCGTTTTTGTTCCTCAAAGTGGGTCAGGCCGGCCAAAGTTTGCTGGTTTTGGGTGTATTCGGCATTATCAAAATTCAGTTCCAGTATCTCTTTTTCAATTACTGCCAGCCTGGCTTGCTCGGAAACGGCATAACTGCGTTCGTTCAGCTGCTTCTCAATATCCGAAATCAGCTCTCTGCCTTTTGCCGCTTTGGTTCCGGCATCTTTGGCGTCTGCAATCCCTTTTTCCAGTACGCTCAGCTGTCCCTCATACTGCCTGCGTTTTTGGTTTAAGCGTTTGGTTTCAGTTTCAATTTGGGCAGTTAAAGTCTGGATATCCAGCCTTAGCTGCTCAAGCTTTAGTTTCAGGCTGCTTTGCTGTTTTCCATTAGCATCTTGTTCTGTCCGATATTTGCCGAATACCAATTTGAGTTTGTCTTGCCCCAGCTCGGTTTCGCACAGGGGGCAGTTGCAGCGGCTTTCACTTGCTTCGATAAGCAGTTTTAGTTTTTCTTCCAGAGAGCTTATTTCTCTGGCCGTACCGGCATACTCGGTCTCTAGTCCGGCTAAACTTCCTTGCATCTCTGCCAGCTTGGTTTGCTTGATTTTTAAGACAGTCTCTTCATTTTCCAGTTCCAGGTGCATCAGGTCTGACTGTTTTTTTTCTTGTTCCAGCCTGCTCAGGGTTTGGGCGGTTTCCTGCCGCATTTTGAGATGTTCCTGATATTTAGTCAGGGTGTTTTTCAGGCTGTTTTCCTCTTTATAGACGGCATCTTCAAAGGGTTTTTTGGAACTTTCCAACTGTCTTAGTTTCGCCAGTACGCGATTGTGTTTTTCATACAGACTTTGGCAGGCGGTGTATTCCTGAAAACCTTTAAGGATTTCATCCTTTCGGGCAGAGAGTGATTCAAACATGCTGATACGCTGTTTTATATCCTGTTGATTTTGTGCCCAAAGTGACTGGTCTTTTGATATGTCCCGCAGGTCTTTTTCTATCTGGAGGCAGGCACTTTGTTTGGCATCAAAGGCATGTTTTTTATGCCTGAGGATTTCCAGCTTGGCAATATGGGTTTTCAGTTTCTCCTCACCGTCTGTCAGGCTCAGGCGGGTATTTTTTAAAGCTTCTTCCAGTTCCGGTCTGGATTTCAGCCCTTCTTGGCCGTCTGCAATACTCTGCTCTATAAGCAGTTTTTTAGCCTCTGCCTCGCGTACGGCCTGTCTGGCCAGGTCTTCCAGCTGGTCATATATTTCTAACCCCAGTATATTAGAGAGTACTTCCTTGCGTTTGCCGGGGGGCTGCTGGGTAAACTGGTTGGCATGCCCTTGCCGCAGAAAAGCACTGTTTATAAAGGTGTCATAGTCCATATGCAGTATGGAAATTATCTTTTTCTCTGTTTGGGTCAGGGTATCCCCGGTGATATTCAGGGGTTTCCCATCCTTTATGGCAAACAAGCTTAAAAGGCTTTGCCCGTTTGCTCCGGTCTTTTTGGGGCGTTGGCGTTGGCGGATAACCTGATAAAGTTCACCCGAAATCTCAAAATCTAGGCTGACTTCAGTTTCCTGTTCGTTTAGAGACACTACATCATCATCACTTTTAGCCCGGCTTTTTCCCCAGAGTGCCCAGGTAATGGCGTCTATCAAAGCAGATTTGCCGGCCCCGTTCTGGCCGCAGATGCAGGCGGTATGCACCCCGTTAAAAGAAAAAGGCGGAATTTCGCCGCGGTAGCACATAAAGTTTTTTATTCTGAGTTTGACAGGAATCATAATGCTCTCCAGTTTTACTGCCTATATTTTAGCATAAAAAGGGGAATATAAAGCTATTTTCATAGCTTAATGTGTATTAAAGTATTTGAGATATAGAGCTGCCAGCCAAACGGAATAAAAAACCCCTGCCGTTTGGGGCAGGGGTTGTCTTTAGTTATCAATAAGCAAGCTTATTATTCCAGGTAATCTTTCAGTTTGCGGCTGCGGCTGGGGTGGCGGAGTTTCCGCAGAGCCTTGGCTTCTATTTGGCGGATGCGTTCACGTGTTACATTAAATTCTTTGCCCACTTCTTCCAGTGTACGGCTTCGGCCGTCTTCCAGACCAAAGCGGAGCTGAAGTACCCGGCGTTCACGCGGAGTCAGGCTGCCCAGTACTGTATCTATCTGCTCCTTTAGCAGCTGGCGCGAAGCGGCATCCGGCGGAGCCAGAGCGTTCTGGTCTTCAATAAAGTCTCCCAGATGACTATCTTCCTCTTCGCCTATAGGGGATTCCAGCGAAACCGGCAGCTGGGACACCTTGGCAATTTCACGTACCTTTTCAGGCGGCAAATCCATTTCAAGGGCTATCTCATCTGGGGTAGGTTCACGCCCCAGCTTCTGTGACAGCTGCCGGCTTATGGACAGCAGCTTGTTGATGGTTTCCACCATATGGACAGGTATGCGAATAGTCCTGGCCTGGTCTGCAATAGCCCGGGTAATTGCCTGACGTATCCACCATGTGGCGTAAGTGGAAAACTTGAAGCCGCGGTGGAAATCAAATTTTTCCACTGCCCGTATAAGGCCGATATTGCCTTCCTGTATTAGGTCAAGCAGGGGCATGCCTCTGCCGATGTGTTTTTTTGCTACGCTGACAACCAGGCGAAGGTTAGCCTGAATAAGGTGACGTTCAGCTCGTTTGGCATCTATCTCAAGGTTATCCAGATAATATTTCAGGCTGGCCTCATGCCGTTCCAAGTGACTTATAAAGGCAGGGTCGTTGGTATGGTCTGATATTTCCGGTATGGTCATTTTTTCAGGTATGGCATCCAGCACAACCTTGGGCAGAAGGGAGCTGTTTATAGCCAGATTGATAAATGCCTGCTCAATCTCCGCCATGCTCTTGCCGGTATTATCGGAGATATTTTTGGTAAGCTGCTGGTCAATCTCATGGTCAATAGCCGCCCTTAGCTTGGGGTTGTGGATAATAGTTTTCAGACTGGCAGAAGTATCCACCTTTAGTTCCTGCCCCAGTTGGAAAAGCACCTCGGTAGCTTGGGCAAGCTCTCTCAGCATGCACAGGAAAGATTCCGCAGCCGAGGGGTAGCGTCCGCGTTTTTCAAGGCACTCCTGACGGATTTCACGTATGCGTTTGCCTTCTTCCATTTTCTTAGCCAGGGTTTTTTCGTCTTCGGCGGAAAGCAAAGGTACCCTGCCGATTTCATGCAGATACATGCGTACCGGGTCATCTACGATACCCTGGGTATCAACCTGCTCAAGGGGTATTTCAAGGTCAATATTAAGCGGGCCGATTTCTTCATCTGTGTCCGGCATCATATCCGCTTCGGCCGCCAGTTCTTCTTCGGTTAGTTCGGCCGGTATGTCGGTATCGGCTATATCTTTGAGGTCAGGCTCTACCAGTTTGTCACTTTCTGCTTCGGCATCCTGTTCGTCATGGATATCAGCCAGCCCCTGTTCCACATCTTTATCATCATCGATATCGTCAGGGCTAAATTCCTTCTTATCTTTCTCAGCTGGCATTTATTGTCTCCTCTGTTTCTGGTTTCGTCTGTCTTTAAGGCTGAATACACTGCGCAATTCTTCGTTGACCTTTACACACTGGTCATTCAGCGCCTGGTATTCAGCTGTTTCCGGCTGGTTGATTTCACTCAAGGCTTGGTTCAGTTTTACCGCCAAGTTCCTGAGGTATCTTTCTCTCAGCCTCAGGCATAGGTCGCAAAACTTATCCTCTATATTATCATTTGCCGCATTTTTATTCATCAAGTTGTCATAATATTCCCGCAGGTTTTCATCAAGACCCGCCCGCAGGGTATCTTTTTCGGCAGATTGATTATAAACAGTCAGCAATTCCCGGTACTGGGGTATTTCAAGATATTCAGGGTGCAGTTTACCGGCAAAACGGGTAAGCTCTGCTGAGGTGAAAAGCAGGCTAAGGGCATATTCCTCCAGAGCCGGGTTTTTGGCTGCTGAAACAGCTGTTGATGTGGTTTCTTTTTCTATAGCTTTGGTAATACGGGTTTCATTTTTCAGTTTTTTCATCCGTTCCAGTATACGGTTCTGGCTGGTGCTTACTATTTCAGCCAGCTTGCCCAGGTAGTGGGACTGGCGTACTCCGTCTTCCATTTTGGATATTATGGGCAGCAGGCGGTCAGTCAGCCCGGCTTTGCCTGCGGCGGAACTCAGATCCAGACCTTTCTGGCTGTGTTTAAATATATAGTCCAGCAGGGGGCGGGCATTATCCAGTATTTCCTGCCAGGTCTGGGGTGCATGGCGGATAATTTCATCAGGGTCTTTGCCGCCTTCTGGTACGGCTACCCGTATTTCTGACTCTATCTGGTTCTCATAATCTATAGCCCTCAGGGTGGCTTCCTCACCGGCCGAATCCGCATCCAGTCCCAATACCAGATTTTTGGTCTGGCGTTTTATTAAAGCTATCTGGCGGTCAGTCAGGGCAGTGCCCATACAGGCCACCGTGTTGGTAAAACCGCCTTGGTGGGACATGATGGCATCCATATAGCCTTCCACTATAATGGCCTGGTTCTTTTCCCGTATGCTGGCAGAAGCCAGATGCAAACCGTACAGCAGGCTGCTTTTATCAAAAAGGTCTGTCTGGGGGGAATTGCGGTATTTGGGCTGTGAGTTATCCATCACCCGCGCCCCGAAACCGGCTATCTGCCCTTTGTAGTTGGCAATGGGGTAAATAATATTATTGCGGAAGCGGTCATGAATCCGCCCCTCGTCAGAGCGGACTATTACACCAGCTTTCAGCAGTTCTTCATCTGTATAACTGCGTTCTTTAAGATAATCATAAAGCCCCTGCCATTCAGGCAGGGCGTATCCCAGTTGAAAGTCTGCCATAGATTGGTCATTTAGCCCGCGTGATTTAAGGTAACTGCGGGCATTTTCGGCCTGGGGGCTGTTTAAAAGCAGGTTATGGTAATATTGGGCGGCTGCCAAATTTATTTCATACAGGCGCTCACGCTGGTCTCTGATTTGCGGGTTTATATGGCTGGGCAAGCTTACGCCCGCTTTTTCAGCCAGCAGTTCCAGTGCCCCTTTAAAATCCAGCCCTTCTTTTTTCATTACGAAAGCAAAAATATCCCCGCCGGTATTGCAGGCTCCGAAACAGTGCCAGTTTTGGGCTTCGGGATAAACGAAGAAAGAGCCGTGTTTTTCGCTGTGAAAAGGGCAGATTCCGCGCATAGTGCGGCCTGCTTTGGTCAGTTTGGTATACTGGCCGATAAAGCTCACAATATCCAGTTTTTGCTTTATTTCTTCTACAGCGTCGTTCATATTATTCAGCCAGATTAAGTTCTTTAGCTAGCCTCAGGGCGAATAGGTCTGTCATACCCGCAATATAATCAACAACCCTCTGTTCAGGTTTATCAGACAGGGCTATATATTCCATGGGCAGCAAATCCTGATGGTCTACCAGATATTTGTATAATAAACGGACTATTTCCCTTTCATGTTCGGCCTTACGGTCTTTGCTCTGATATACCTGTTCAAACAGGAAATCCCGAAGGGTATTGCTGGCACTCAGCACCTTGTTGCTCATGGTAACTTCCGGCTCCGCACCGGGAATCAGCCCTGTGCATGACCACGAACTTTTTATAATATCACACACCATGGTGTTTATCCGCTGGGAATGGCTGTTGCCCAGCACCGAAACCGCACCCAGCGGCAGGTCATTTGCTTTGATAATGCCTGCCCGGATAGAGTCCAGGATGTCATGGTTTATATAGGCAACCGCATCTGCAATCCGGCAAATCTGCCCTTCAAAAGTTGCGGCCTTGTTATGCACTTCCCCGAGTATGTTTGAGCGTGACTTAGAGTGGTTGAGTATGCCGTCACGTACTTCAAAGCTTAGGTTAAGGCCATGCCCGTTTTTTTCCAGCAGGTCCACCACCCGAAGGCTCTGTTCGTTATGGTGAAAACCTTTAGGATAAAGCTCGTTTAAAACCTCTTCGCCGGCATGTCCAAAAGGGGTATGTCCCAGATCATGTCCCAGGCAAATGGCTTCGGTCAGGTCTTCGTTAAGGTTGAGCGCCCGGGCAATAGTCCGGGCTATCTGGGTAACCTCCAGCGTATGAGTAAGGCGGGTCACAAAGTGGTCACCCAAAGGGGCAATGAAGACCTGGGTTTTATGCTTTAAGCGGCGAAAGGCCTTGGAATGTATAATCCGGTCCCGGTCACGCTGGAAACAGGTGCGAACCGGGTCCGGATCTTCTGCTTTTTGCCTGCCACGGGAAAGGCGGCTTTTAACCGCGTAAGGGGAGAGGTTCTCCTCTCTTGCTTCAATGCGCTCCCTTATGCGAAGCTCGCTAATCATTTAATCTTTAATTTGGCCTCTGCCTTGGCAATAATCTCGCGGGTAGTGCCTATCATGTCAGGACTGACAGAAACCGAGGTTATGCCCCAGGAGACCAACTTTTCAGTCAGTTCAGGGTAAACCGAAGGTGCCTGTCCGCAGATGGAGGCGGTAATACCGCGGCGGGCAGCGGTGGTAACGGCTTTTTCCAGGGCTACCAAAACTGCTTCATTGCGTTCGTCAAAGGTTTCGCGCAGCATTTCGCTGTCACGGTCAACACCAAGTATCAGCTGGGTGAGGTCATTTGAACCTATGGAAATGCCATCTATACCGGCATCAATAAACTTGTCAATCAGGAAGATATTGGAGGGTACTTCCACCATCATCCAGAGTTTGAAATCAGGCCCTCTTTTCAGCCCCTCATCTTCAAGTATCTGTTTTACTTTTTTCAGCTCATCTACGGTACGGACAAAGGGAAGCATAACGTAGACATTCGGATAGTCCTTGCGTACCCGCTTGATGGCTTCGATTTCCATCTTGAATACTTCAATATCTTTAATATAGCGGGAAACACCGCGGTACCCCAGCATGGGGTTTTCTTCCTGGCCTTCATATTTATCGCCGCCCAGCAGATCACGGTATTCGTTAGTCTTAAAGTCATTGGTGCGGTAGACTACCGGTCGGGGATGGAACGCTTTGGCGAAGGACAAAACACCTTCGTATACCTGCTGGATATATTCTTCCTGCTGACCCATTTCTATCATGTAGCGGGGGTGTTTGCCTATCTGGCTGAATATAAATTCAGCTCTCAGCAGACCTACTCCATCTACATTGCGGGCTGCTACTTTATCAGCCAGTTCAGGCTGGGCTAAGTTTACATAAACGCGGGTTTTGGTGCGGATAGCTTCACGTACTATAGAAGCTATGCTGCTGGTTTTTACGTTGCGGGTTACCTTACCGTTATAAACCTTGCCGTGAGTACCGTCAACGGTAATCATCTGGCCGTTCTTAAGCAGTTTGGTGGCTTCACCGGTACCTACCACGCAGGGGATACCCAGTTCACGGCTGACAATGGCAGCGTGGGAGGTGCGTCCGCCGCGGTTGGTTACAATGGCAGCGGCCCGTTTCATGGCTGGTACAAAGTCCGGGGTGGTCATTTCGGCTACCAGAATATCCCCCTGATTTACCAGATCTATTTCGGAGGGATCTTGAAGCACTTTGACTTCGCCGGTAGCCAGACCGGGTGAAGCGGCCGCACCCTGCAGCAGAATGGGTGCTTCAATCTCGGGTTCCAGTTCACTGGCATCTTTCAGTGCGGTAACAGGGCGGGACTGGACAATGTAAATTTCGTTTTCTTCTTTTGCCCATTCAATATCCTGAGGGCCGCTGTAGTGCTTCTCAATAAGCATGGCCAGTTTGGCCAGTGTAATAATATCGTCTTCGGTAATCTTTTGCTGTTCCTGCTTGGCTGAAGGTACCGGTTGCCAGTAATTGTTGCCGGATTCATCTTCGGCGCCTGAAGCTGAATTGCCGTTTTTGCGTACCAGCCGCCTTTCCTGATGGCTGATAGTCCTTGAAAGAACCGACGGCCCTTCTTTATCTATAATATAAAGGTCCGGTGTAATTTCCCCTGACACCAGACCTTCTCCCAGACCGTATATGGCTTCAATTACTATTTTAGTGGGGTCTGAAGTGATGGGTTCAATAGTGAAGCAGACACCGGAAGCCTGTGATTGTACCATTTTTTGTACCGGTACGGCGATGCCAACCTGCAGGTGGTCAAAGTTTTGCTGTACCCTGTAGTAAATAGCTCTGGCCTCAAACAAAGAAGCCCAGCATTTCTGAACAGCCTTAACAACTTCGTCACCGCCCTCTATATTAAGGTAGGTGCTTTGCTGGCCGGCAAAAGACGCTTCCGGCAAATCCTCAGCCGTAGCTGATGACCGTACTGCTACCAAGCCTTGCCCCATTTTCTCATATGCAACCTTAATCTGGGTGGCAAGTTCGGCAGGCAGGGGGGTGGAGAGAATCATTTCCTTTACGATGTTAGCAACAACTGCAAGTTGTTTGGAATCATTGATATCCAGTGACTCAAGAGCCTTGCTGATGGACGGGCGAAGGTTTGAGCTGTTTATGAAGTCAAAATAGGCATTGGCTGTTACGATATAACCGGGAGGTACAGGGATACCGGCGCCGGTCATTTCGCCTAAATTAGCGCCTTTACCGCCGACCAGAGGGATATCGTTCTTCGTAACTTCGTTAAACCAGACAATAGCCTCATGACCTTTTTGCATTAGTAGATCTCCTTCATCTATGACGGTTCAGGTAGTTTATGATAGCACACCCAGACATTTAAAATCATTATTCTGGAGCTATGTATTATTCCATAAACTCACCCATCTTTGCAAAGTTTTGCTTGAGAAATATTAAGATAGCTTAGAGGGATGTAGAGTATTAAGGATTTGGGCTAATATGTCTACAATACTGTCAGAGGTCATAGATTGTTATAGATAGGTACGCAAATTGACACTCCATTTCTTTGGGGGTAGAATTCATGGTACGCCGTCAGGCAAACTTAGGAGGCAGATAATAATATGATAGAAATGACGATAGACAGCATAAGGGTTAGCCTGATGAATTATCAGAGGGTAGTTTTGCTTAAGGAAAAGACCTCTGACCGTTATCTGCCTATTTGGATTGGTACAGCTGAGGCTGAGGCTATTGCAGTTAAGCTGCAGGGGGTGGCAGTTCCCCGCCCTTTGACCCATGACCTCCTCGGTACAGTTATAGATGTGCTGGGTGCAAAGGTACGCTCCATAGTGGTAGATGACCTGAAAAATGACACTTTTTACGCTAAGATATTATTAGAGGTAGACAGCGAGCAAATGGAAATAGATTGCCGCCCGTCAGATGCTCTGGCACTTGCGGTACGGGTGAATGTACCTATATATGCGGCTGACAGCGTACTGGAAAAAGCCAGTATTATGCTGGATCGCGAACAGGATAAACGAGCTATGGATGAAATGGATTTGCCTGAACCTCCCGCCGGCGGCAAGGGTGAAAAAACCCGCAAGGCCAGTGACGAAGAGATTAAGCGGCTGTCCGCCTTCCGTGATTTTGTAGATAACCTTGACCTTGAAGATTTTGACAAACGCAAATCCTGAAAAGTATTAGTACAACCGGGCATTCTTGACCTAAAGAACTAATTCTGGTATGCTACTTTGCGTTTTGAGGCTGTAATGAACAAATGGGGTACAGGTCTTCAGTATCTTGGTTTGGGCTGGTACATTGCCCTTGTCATATTGCTGGGGACGCTGGGCGGCAGGTGGCTGGACGAGACTTTAGGTCTTTCACCCCTGTTCTTACTGATCGGTCTTTTAAGCGGAGTTTTTCTGGCCTTTTACGGCGTTTATCGGTTGCTGCCGAAGATAACTAACAACGGTAAAGGGAATTGACAGTGCCAAAGAAAAAGATTTTAGGTATGCCCAAAGCGGTATTCTGGCCAGTAATGATAGTTATACTGGCAATGTTAGTGGTCGGTTTCCTGTCCGGCCCTATAGGTGTCGCCCTCTTTGGTGATCTTGGATTTCCTGACTGGATGAAAATTACCACTCCCAAACCGGAGCTTCCGTCTGCTGAGATTTTCAGCATAGGCTCGGTGGCAATCACCAACACTATCCTTACTGCCTGGGTTACCATTCTGGTACTGGTGGGGCTGAGTATTGCCGCCACCCGAAAAATGAAACTTATTCCCGGCCGTCTTCAGGGTGCTTTAGAGATGGTGCTCAGTTGGATTTACAATATGTGTGTCGATGCTGCCGGTGAGAAATTCGGACGTAAGTTTTTCCCTCTGGTGGCTACTATCTTCCTTTTTATCATAGTAAATGCATGGATGAACCTGCTGCCCGGTTACAATACCATATTTATAGAGCTGGGCAACGGCCACGAAGCCCACTTGCTTCGCGGTGCCAATACCGATATCAACCTGCCGCTGGCTTTGGCCGCTATTACCTTTATTATGGTAGAGTACTGGGGTATTAAAACTCTGGGCGGTTTCCATTATCTCAGCAAATTTTTCAACTTCAAACCCCTGATAAACGCTTTCCGTCACAAAGAAGGGGTAATCGGTATATTTAACGGCTTTATTACTATCTTTGTGGGTTTACTGGAATTCTTTCTGGAGTTCGTCCGTATTATCAGCCTGACCTTCCGTCTTTTCGGCAATATGATAGGCGGCGAAATCCTTATACTTATGATTACATTCCTTGCGCCGTTCATCATCGGCATACCTTTCTACGGTCTTGAAATGCTGGTAGGCTTCGTACAGGCGCTGGTGTTCTGTAATTTGGCTCTGGTCTTCTCCCTGATAGCGGTTACGCCTCACGGGGAGGAAAATCATTAATTCAGTATTATGCAATTAGAACAAGGGAGGAAAAACAATAGTGGAAGCTGATGTAATCAAACTCTTAGCGGCTGGCTTGGCAATGGGTCTGGGTGCAATTGGCCCTGGTATTGGTGTAGGTATTCTGGGTTTTGGTGCATTGCAGGCTATCGGCCGCAATCCTGAAGCCAAGGGTTCTATCTTTACCAACATGATCCTTTTGGTGGCTTTCGCTGAGTCCATCGCCATCTTTGCGCTGGTTATCTCTATCGTACTTATTTTCGTTGCCTAAGGGGCATAATACAGGAGGAAACCGGTGGAAAAACTGGCAGAACTGGGAATAAATATACCTTCTTTCATAGCCCAGATTGTAAACTTCGGTTTACTCTTAGGTCTGCTGTATCTGTTTGCCTATAAACCCATTCTGGCCAAACTTGACGAGCGTTCTGCCCGTATCAAGGAAAGCATGGAACGGACAGACCAGGTAAAGGAACAGGCCCAACGGGCGGAAGAAGAGTTTAAAAAGAAGATTGGCGAAGCCAGCCAGCAGGGGCAACTGGTGATTGAACGGGCTGTGAAGACCGGTGATGAAATCCGCCAGAAAGCCATAGAAGAAGCTAGGGCTGAAGCTGAAGCTATGCTTAGCCGCGCCCGGACTGAAATACGTCAGGAGCGGGACGAAGTAGTGGACCAGCTGCGTAAGGAATTTGCCGAACTGACCATTTTGGCGGCCGGCAAGGTTATTGACCAATCTTTAGATAAAAAAGCGCATCAGGCGCTGATTGACAGTGTGCTTGAAAATAGCACCAACCTGCGAAAAAATTAAAAGAGAGCAACGGAGAAGCAGTGGCCAAAAGAGTTTATGCTATAGCCATGCGTTATGCGCAGGCATTATACGAACTGGCTAAGGAGCAAAAGTCTCTGGATAAGTGGCAGGAAGATTTACAGGATCTTTCCAGCCTTACAGAGGATGCTTCGGTTGCTGAGTTTCTCAGCAACCCCAAAATTGCCTCTGCCAGAAAACACAAGGTCCTTGCCAAGCTGAGTAATATAGACCCGCTGATGCTGAACCTGGTGGATATGCTGGTGGCTACCCGCAGGCTGGGTATCATGAGGGCTGTTTCAGGTGAGTACAACCGTTTGCTGAATGAGGCCAGAGGGGTGGAGGATGCTATTGTAACCACTGCCAAGCCTTCCAGCGAAGCGGATATTGAAATAATCAGACAGCAGTTAAGCAAGATAACCGGGAAAAAGATAAATGTAGTAACTGCAACAGACCCCGGCTTGATAGCTGGTCTGAAAGCCAGAATCGGGGATAAACTGATAGATGGTTCTGTCAGTCGGAGGCTGGTCTTACTGCAAAACGAAATCAGTCAGGGACGTATTTGATAACCCTCAGGAGGTGGCGTAATTGAGCGCACGTGGTCAAGATATAGTATCTATTATTAAAGAGCAGATAAAAGAATTCGGTGCTCCGGTCAGCATGACCAGCGTCGGTTCGGTTATCGAAGTAGGCGATGGCATCGCCCGTATTCATGGTCTTTCCAATGCCAAGTACAACGAACTTTTGGAATTCCCCGGCGGTGTTATGGGCATTGCCCTTAACCTTGAAGAAGACAGCGTTGCAGCTGTTATTCTGGGCGAAGATTCCAATATTAAAGAAGGCGACGAAGTAAAGGCTACCGGTCGTATTTCTGAAATTACGGTTGGTAAAGGTATGATTGGCCGCGTTGTAGACCCTTTAGGCCGCCCTCTGGACGGCAAAGGCCCTATCAAGGCTGAATCAACCCGCCCCCTTGAGCGTATCGCCCCTAACGTGGTTGACCGTAAATCAGTAAACACTCCGGTTCAGACAGGTATCAAAGCTATTGATGCCATGATACCCATCGGCCGCGGTCAGCGTGAGCTGATTATTGGTGACCGTTCAACCGGTAAAACCGCCATTGCTCTGGATACCATTATTAACCAGAAGGGCGGGGATCTGGTTTGTATTTATGTGGCTATCGGACAGAAGGCTTCCAAAGTAGCCCGTACGGTAGCTTTGCTTGAGCAGTACGGTGCTATGGAGCATACTATCGTGGTTGCGGCAAACTCTTCTGACGCAGTAGCTTTGCAGTATCTGGCACCTTATGCCGGCTGCGCTATCGGTGAAGAGTTTATGGAACAGGGTCAAGATGCCTTGGTGGTTTATGATGACCTGACCAAGCATGCCTGGGCTTATCGCCAGCTTTCACTCCTTCTGCGTCGCCCGCCCGGCCGTGAGGCTTATCCGGGTGATGTATTCTACCTGCACAGCCGTTTGTTGGAACGGGCTGCCAGACTTAATGACAAGCTTGGCGGCGGTTCGCTGACCGCTTTGCCCATTATTGAAACTCAGGCCGGAGACGTTTCGGCTTATGTACCTACCAACGTTATTTCCATTACGGATGGACAGATTTATCTTGAACCGGATATGTTTAACGCCGGTATCCGACCCGCGGTTAACGTGGGTATATCGGTGTCACGCGTGGGTTCAAGCGCTCAGACCAAGGCCATGAAGAAGGTTGCCAGCAAACTGAAGATGGATATGGGTCAGTATCGTGAATTGGCTGCTTTTGCCCAGTTCGGTACTTCCGAACTTGATAAAGCTACCCGTATGCAGCTGGAGCGCGGTCAAAGAATCACCGAGGTACTCAAACAGGGTCAGTACCAGCCGTTGCCCATGGCTAATCAGGTTGCTATCCTGTATGCCGTGCTGAACGGGTATCTTGACAGTATAGAAGTTGAAAAAGTACGTGATTTTGAGAGCGGGTTCTATCGCTTCCTCGAAGCGAACTATGCTTCGGTGCTGAACAATATTACCAAGGAAAATGCCATCTCTGCTGAAACCGAGACAGCCCTTAAGACCGCTTTGGATGATTATAAGAAGGGTTTAGTAGCATAAATTTCGAACCTGGCGGGAAGTTAAATGGCTAATATAAGAATAATAAAAAGGCGTATCCGCAGTGTCCGTAATATAGCCAAGATTACCAGGGCTATGGAAATGATTGCGGCCTCTAAAATGAAAAAGGCCCAGGAACGCGGTCTGGCTGGTAGGCCTTACAGTGAAAAAATCACCGAGGTTATTGCCGCTTTAGCGGCTCTACCCCAGAGCGGTGAAGTTTTGCACCCCTTGCTTGAACGCAGACCGGTCAAAAAGATAGCCGTACTTCACATAACTCCTGACCGGGGTCAGTGCGGCGGTTTGGTTGCAAATATCAACCGCAAGACCGGTACTTTCATAATGGAGCAAAAAGTTCCGGTGTCTGCCGTAGTTGTAGGGCGTAAAGGTGTGGATTTCATCCGCCGTATCAAACAGCAGATGCGGGCAGAGTTTATAAATCTGGGGGATAGGCCCGGCTACCTGGATACCCTCCCCATTTCCAGAGTTATTATGGATGACTTTATGAGCGGGGAAATTGACCAGGTTTTTATTGCCTATACTCAGTTTGTAACTACCGCCGTACAGAAGCCTGTTCTTGAGCAGCTTTTGCCGGTAGTGCCGCTGGAATTGCCTCCCGGCCAGAATCTGGAATATATTTATGAGCCGGAATCAGCTACTGTTTTAAATTCGCTTTTACCCCGTTTTGTTGAGATGAGTGTGTATCATGCCATTCTGGAGTCTATTGCCTCAGAGCAGTCAGCCCGGATGGTAGCTATGCGCAACGCTACCGATAACGCCAAAGAACTTATCGGAGAGTTGACACTTGTTTACAACAAGGCTCGTCAGGAATCTATCACTAATGAGCTTTTGGACATCGTCGGCGGAGCTGCCGCGCTGGCCTAATTCTAGGAGGATATAATGGCAAACGGAAAGGTTATACAGGTAATTGGTTCGGTTGTTGACGTAGAGTTTTCGGCAGATTCCATGCCGGCTCTGTTTAACGCATTGGAAATTCCCCGTGATAACGGCAAGATGGTGCTGGAAGTGCAGTCACACGTCGGTAACAACCGCGTAAAGTGCCTTTCCTTTACTCCTACCGATGGTCTGGAGCGCGGCGCCGAGGTTATAGATACCAAAAGGCCGCTTTCAGTTCCGGTAGGCCGGAATACTCTGGGGCGTATCTTTAACGTGCTGGGTGAACCTCTGGATAACAGGGGTGATGTAAAAGCTGAAAAGACTATGCCTATCCACCGCTCGGCACCCGCTATGGACGAGCTGGAATCTTCTGCTCAGGTATTGGAAACAGGTCTTAAAGTTATTGACCTGATTGCCCCCTTTGCCCGCGGCGGTAAGATCGGCGCTTTAGGTGGTGCAGGTGTAGGCAAGACCGTTCTTATTCAGGAACTTATACGTAACATTGCTACCGAGCACGAAGGGTTTTCAGTTTTTGCCGGTGTAGGTGAACGTTCCCGCGAAGGTAATGACCTTTGGCATGAAATGGAAGATTCAGGCGTGCTTCCCAAGACTACCATGGTATTCGGTCAGATGAATGAGCTTCCCGCAGTACGTCTGCGTATTGCTCTTACCGGTCTTACCATGGCCGAATATTTCCGTGATGAAGAAAGACAGGACGTGCTTCTGTTTATTGACAATATCTATCGTTATACCCTGGCTGGTATGGAAGTATCCGCCCTTTTAGGACGTATGCCTTCTGCTGTAGGTTATCAGCCCACTCTGGCCACTGAAATGGGTGCTCTGCAGGAGCGCATTGCTTCTACCAAACAGGGTTCAATCACCTCATTCCAGGCTGTGTACGTACCGGCAGATGACTATACCGATCCCGGTGTAGTCGCCACTTTCGGTCATCTGGATGCTATGATTGCCCTTGAGCGTTCACTGGCCGAACAGGCTCTTTATCCGGCTGTAGATCCGCTGGCTTCCAATTCCCGCATACTTGACCCTCAGGTAGTGGGTGAGGAACATTATAAAGTAGCCCGTGACGTTCAGAAGGTTCTTCAGCGCTATAAGGATCTTCAGGATGTTATCGCTATCCTGGGTATGGAAGAACTTTCTGAAGAAGACAAACTGACTGTTGCCCGTGCCCGCCGAATTCAGCGTTTCCTGACTCAACCTATGTTTGTTTCAGAGGTATTTACCGGCCGTCCCGGTCAGTATGTATCTTTGGCTGAAACTATTCGCGGGTTTAAGGAAATTCTTGAGGGTAAGCATGACAGTTTGCCTGAACAGGCTTTCTATATGGTAGGCACTATTGATGATGCCGTGGCCGAAGCCAAAAAGCTAAGCGCGGTCTAAGTATTATATCTGGCAGGTAAAAAATTGGCTAAATTAAAGCTGGACATAGTTACTGCGGAACGGTCGGTATTTTCCGAAGAGGTAGATGTGGTGGTTGCCCCCGGTATTGAGGGTGAAATGGCCATACTGCCTCATCATGCCCCGCTGATGACAGCTTTGCAGGCGGGGGAACTCAAGGCGAAAATCGGCTCTGAGGAATATTCTATGGTGGTTTCCGGCGGTTTCCTTGAGGTACGGCCTGACAGGGTAATCGTGTTGGCAGATAGTGCTGAACGGGCAGAGGAAATTGATATTGCCCGAGCTGCCGAGGCCAAGAAGAGGGCTGAAGCCCGCATGGCTGACAAATACGAACCTGGTATGCTGGCTGCCGAAACAGAAGCTTCACTGCGACGGGCTATGATACGCCTGAAGGTAGCCGAAAAACGGCGGAAACACCCCCAAGTCTAGTCGGTACAACTCTGCAAATGATAAAAGCCCCTTTAACAAGGGGCTTTTTGTTTGGGCTGACAAACTGACAACTAGTCAAGTAAACCGGGAATGGGGTCAATAATCATTTTATCGGTCTGCAGGTTTATCTCCTTGACTACATCCTTGACCGCCGGTATTAGGGCTTCTTTAGCACCGTAACTGATTACGTATATGTCATTAGATGGCATATGGAGTATTTCCTTTATCTGCCCAATCTTCTCCCCCGACAAGCCTACAACTTCTAGCCCTATCAGCTGGAAATCATAGTAAACACCTTCAGGCAGTTTTTTTAAGGCGGAGAACGGTATTTCCACTGGAGCACCGATAAGCTCCTCTGCGGCATCAATATCGGTTATTTCGCTCAGGTGAATAACAGCCTGGGCTTTCTGCCAGCTTGTCTGGCTGACGGTATAGGGTGTGCGTCTTATCAGCAGTTTATTTCCGATATCAAAGCGTTCAGGGAAATCAGTCAGCACACCTATTTTAAGGCCGCCGTTCATTCCCCATATCCCCAGTACTTTACCTATTAAAATGTATTCTTCTTGAGCCATTTCTTTCACATATTAATAAGGCCAACCCGAACCGCGGCACCGGGCCGGGGGAGGGGTTGACCTTAGATAGACCTTGGCTTGTTATTTAACTAAAGAATTTCAAGACGGGCGCGTTTACCAGCTTTCGCAGCTTTGACCCGAATGAGGGTGCGCATTGCCTGAGCAATCCTGCCCTGCTTGCCGATAATCCTGCCCTTATCTACATCGGCTACCTTCAGAGTCAGCTTGATGCCTTCTTCTTCAGGTTCCTCTGTCACTACTACATCATTTGGCTCGTCAGCTAGCGATTTGGCGATGTACTCGACAAGTTCTTTCATGGGATCTCCTTCTGTTTAGTTAGAATTAACGACGCCGGCCTTTTTCAAAAGGCGGGCAACCGTATCCGTAGGTTGAGCACCTTTACCAATCCAGTAGAGGGCTTTTTCGGCGTTTATGACCACAGTTTCAGGATTAGTCATGGGGTTGTAGGTGCCGACAATGTCCGTATAAGTGGCATCACGCGGCGAACGGGCCTCAGTTACGATTATCCGGTAGCAAGGTTTCTTGGGGGCTCCGATACGAGTGAGTCTGATTTTCAACATGATTGTTTACCGCTTTACCTTTTTTGCTGGTATTATGACTTATCGTAGCCAAGCTGTCAAATGTGCCTTTGGTACTGGCTAGCCCCAAAAGAGGATAAATATATACAAATTATCTCTGTAGTTATCTAAAAATATTAGATATAATATGAATGTGAAAATTAAAAAACTTCATAATTGGGATATGACACCCGCTCAGGCAATAGTTCTCCAGCGTGAACTTGCCCAAAAAGTGTCTGCTTGCGGCACTCTTTCTGATATTCATCTGGTTGCCGGAGCAGATGTCTGGTACAGCCGCACTTCAGGTATGGGCAGGGCGGCGGTAGTGGTGCTTAGCTATCCTGATATGCAGTTGATGGAAATAAGCCGTTCCGAAGGGGATTGCCATATTCCTTATATACCCGGTTTATTATCATTCAGGGAGATGCCGCTTCTTTTATCCGCTTTTGAGGGATTGGAAAGTATACCTGATTTGGTATTTATGGACGGGCAGGGGCTGGCCCATCCCAGACGGCTTGGTATTGCTTCGCATTTGGGATTGTTTTTAAATAAACCGGTAATAGGCTGTGCTAAAAGCCGTTTGGTGGGTGAATATACCGCTTTAGCCGAGGCAGCCGGAAGTCACTCTGATTTGTATCATAACAACCAGCTGGTAGGACGGGTGGTACGCACTCGTAAGGGGGTAAACCCTTTGTTTATATCCGTAGGGCACAAAATTTGCCTTGAGGAAGCTTGCAGCTGGGTTGTAGAGTGTTGCCGTGGTTACCGGCTGCCTGAACCGATACGGCAAGCTCATCTGGCGGCTGCCGAGTTGATTTAAAAAACCTCTCCGGTATTATCATATAAGCCTATAAATGGTATTCTATATAATATGGATTTGGGTGTGCCGTCTAACCGTACACTGTTTTTAGCGTTATATTAAAAGAGGTATTATGCAAGATATATTAAGTGAACTTAAGGGCCGCATTCTTTCTGATATGGTGCGACTTTGACGTTTCTGCTAAAGAACTGGAGATAACCGAACTGGAAAATGCCTCCGCCAGCCCTGATTTCTGGCAGGACCAGCAAAATGCCCAAAGGGCCATGAAAAAACTGGCTGCCAACAAGCGCACTTCAGAACTTTGGCGGGGTTTGGAACGGCGTGTAAACGATCTTACTGAACTTGCGGTATTGTCATATGAAGACCCGTCTTTAAATAACGAGATAGAACATGAAATAAGCGGTCTTACTGCCGAACTGAACAGCCTGGAAGTAGGCTTGGCTTTTTCCGGCCAGTATGATAACCGAAATGCTCTGCTTACGGTGCATGCCGGGGCGGGCGGGGTGGAATCTCAGGATTGGGCAGGTATGTTGCTGCGGATGTTTATGCGCTGGGCTGAAAAAAAGGGGTTTGGCATGGAAATACTTGACCAAAGCCCCGGTGAGGAAGCGGGCGTAAAGAGCGCAACTCTGCAGATAGATGGTGAATACGCTTACGGTTTTCTGAAAAGCGAACACGGGGTTCACCGCCTCATTAGGCTTTCTCCCTTTGATGCCGACCATGCACGACATACGTCATTTGCTTTGGTAGAGATTATGCCCGAAGCTGAAGACAGTGTGGATATTGACATAAAACCCGAAGATGTAAAAATTGAGATGTTCCGTTCAAGTGGTCCTGGCGGGCAGAATGTTCAGAAAGTTTCAACCGCAGTACGGATTACCCACATACCTTCGGGGATTGTAGTTGCCAGCCAAACCGAGCGCAGCCAGCATCAGAACCGTGAAATTGCCATGCGAATACTGGCATCCAAACTGCTGGCGGTGGAGATTGCCAAGCGGGCGGAAGAACGCGCCAAGCTTAAAGGAGAACGTATTTCTGCCGAATGGGGAAACCAGATACGCAGTTACGTCCTTCACCCCTATAAGATGGTCAAGGATCACCGCACGGATTATGAGGTAGGTAATGCTGAAACTGTGCTGGAAGGTGAACTGGACGGGTTTATAAATGCTTATCTTCGGCAGAATATAGGAAGGGAAGAATGAAAAAACAGTTTTTGGCGCTGGGGCTTATACTGGGAATACTGCTGGGCGGTTTGTTTCCGGCTGATGCCAGTGCCCAAAGCTCTATTACTATAGATAAAAGTAATGTAAATGTTACTTTCCCCAGCAATATAGGCTTTAGTATAACAGCCAGCAGTACCAGCAATATTACCGATATACGGCTGTTTTATACTGTTGACCGCAAAAGTTTTTCAGAGGTATACAGCGAATCTGTCTTGAAGTTTACTCCAGCGCTTACGGTAAGCACGTCGTATTCCTGGGATATGCGCTATACCGGCGGCATGCCGCCGGGTGCCCGTGTAAATTATTGGTTCCGTATAACAAATGAGGATGGAGATATCCTTGTAAGCCCCATCCAGACACTTGTATATGCAGATGCCCGTTTTGACTGGCAGAGTATTTCAGAGGGTATGCTGGAACTATACTGGTATAACGGTGAACAGTCTTTTGCAGATGAACTTATGGAGTCAGCGCAAGCAGCGCTTGTGCGCCTTGCGGCAGATACCGGTGCAGAACTGCAGGACAAGATTACACTGTATATTTATGCCAGTTCTTCAGACCTTCAAAGTGCCATGGTATTCCCTTCTGAATGGACAGGCGGGGTGGCTTATCCGGATTTCAATGTGATAGCTATAGGTATCGCACCTTATGATATTGATTGGGGCAAAAGGGCTATCACTCATGAGCTAGCTCACCAGGTAACCAACCAAATGACTTCCAACCCGTACGGGGATTTGCCTGTGTGGCTGAATGAAGGCATTTCCATGTATGCCGAAGGCAATCTGGAAGCAGTGTATGTAAATTATCTTACATGGGCTATTAGTCAGGATAAACTTATTTCTGTTCAAAGCCTGTGCAGCCCGTTTTCAGCCAATTCGGCAGATGCGTATTTGGCTTATGCCGAAAGTTTTACCCTGGTGAATTATCTCATTACCGGTTACGGTCCGGAAAAATTTTCAGATTTACTGCAAACATTCAGCCATGGTGCCGGTTATGATGAAGCGCTGCTGGCTGTTTATGGTTTTGATATACAGGATCTAAATATCCAGTGGCAGGCAGCTTTGAAAGGAGGCACTGTTGAAATCCAGCCGGTCAGGTCTATTAGTCTGACACCTGGTTTGGTAGTGTTATTTACGCTGGTGGGAAGTGGCAGTATTATAACTGCTTTCTGGTTATGGAGTAGCAGAGTTGTCTCTCGTTCCTAGCATACGTGATTTGCCGCTTGCCGAAAGGCCCAGAGAACGGCTTCAGTCTCTTGGGGCCGGAATGCTTTCTTCTGCTGAACTGCTGGCGGTTATTTTGGGGCGGGGTGTGACGGGTGAGCCTGTGCTGCAAAGTGCTCAGCGTTTGCTTGCCCATTTCGGCGGGCCGTCAGGTATAGCCTCTGCCTCGGTGGAGGAACTTTCAAAACTGAAAGGAATAGGTTTGGCAAAGGCCTGCCAGCTGAAGGCCGCTTTTGAACTGGCTAAACGGGCAGGGGGGATTAAAGGCGAATACCAGCCCTGTATCAAGACCCCGGAAGATGTTTTTCAAATAATATACCCGCTGGTATCGGACGCGAAAAAAGAATATTTTTTCTGTTTGATGCTGGATGTAAAAAGCAGGCTTATCAAGGTGGGGCATATATCTGCCGGCAGTTTAGATGAGAGTGTGGTTCATCCCCGCGAGGTTTTCAAAGAAGCGCTATCCGCTAGTGCCGCAACTGTAATACTGGCACACAACCATCCTTCCGGAGATGCCGAGCCATCTCCAGATGATATCGGTCTGTCTGCCCGTTTGCGAGAGGCTGGCAGCATAATGGGGATAGAGGTACTTGACCATATCATAATAGGCGGACAAAGCTTTACCAGTTTAAAAAGACAGGGGCTTTTATAATTATGAAAAAAATACTGTTTGCAATTTTTTCTGTCTGTCTCAGTTTCAGTTTATTACTGAGCGGCTGTGGTTATGCACCCGGAGATACCGCTATGCCTACAGGCGACAATGTACTTACCCTGATTGGAGAAGAACCTTATACCCTTGACCCTGCCAAGGTAAGTGATATTTCTTCGGTGACCTATATTTACCAGATATTTAGCGGTTTGCTGAAAATGGGAGATGACCTGACTCCTGTTGCGGATATTGCCGAAAGTTGGGAGGTAAGCCCTGACGGGCTCACCTATACGTTTTATTTAAAACCGAATGTGAAATTTCATAACGGACGTGTTGTCACTGCCGCAGATTTTAAATATTCATGGGAAAGGGCTGCCAGCCCTGAAACTGCCTCAGGCACGGTGCTGACCTTTTTGGGAGATATTCAGGGTGTAACTGAAATGGTACAAGGACAGGCAAAATCTATTTCAGGGGTGACTGTGGTAGATGATTTAACGTTAAGGGTAAAGCTGGTATCCCCCTGCAGTTTCTTCCTTTCGAAAATTTCATATGTGACTGCTTTTGTGGTAGACAAAAATAATGTGTCTCAAGGCAGCGGGTGGTGGAAAAAACCGGTGGGTACAGGTCCTTTTACGCTTACCGAACTTACCCAGGGAAACTATATTGTACTAAATAGAAACCCCGATTATTATGATACACCGGCAAAAATTGCCAGTGTTATTTTCCGTCTCCAGTCCGGCCAACCTATGGATTTATATGAAGTGGGCGGGGTAGATGTGGCAGCTGTCACTGCTGATTATCTGGCTAAAGCCACAGATCCGGACGGCGTTTTTGCAGCTGATTTACAGGTAGTGCCTCAGCTTGGTTTTTACTATTTTGCCTATGTAACCAGTAAAGCCCCGTTTGATGACCCTAAAATCAGGCAGGCTTTTAGTATGGCGGTAGATAAAGCCCGTATTATAGAGCTCTGTTATAAAGGTAGTGTCAGCGTGGCCGAGGGTATCTTGCCGCCGGGTATGCCTGGGTACAATCCGGAACTGGTCGGACTTGAGTATAATCCGGAACGTGCCCTTGAACTGATAGCCGAATCTTCCTATGGCAGTGTGGAAAACCTGCCTACTATCACTCTGACAACGTCAGGCTGGGCCGGGTTGCTTGCTCCGGAATTGGAAGCAGTGATTGACCAGTGGAGACAGAATCTGGGGGTGGAAGTGATAGTCCGCCAGATAGATATGGAGCTTTTCCTTTATGACCTCCAGACAGAAAAAGATAACCTCTATTATTCCGGCTGGGTGGCAGATTACCCCCATCCGCAAGATTTTCTGGCAGTGCTTTTTGAGACCGGTGCATCTTATAACAGCGGAGATTATTCTAACCCTGAGGTAGATGCCCTGCTGGCAAGGGCGGCTGCCACTCTGGATATTCATGAAAGCATGCAGCTTTATGCCCAAGCGGAGCAATTGCTTATAAATGATGCTGCCTGTTTTAGTTTTTGGTTTGGGAAAAACTATATGCTGGTCAAACCCTATGTAAAGGGCTACAAGCTTAATGCAATGGGGATTCCGATACTTACAGGAGTTACCGTTGAAGACCACTAAATTAGTCTGAAAAGCGGGCTCAAGGGGTTTAAACACCTTTGGTTGGCAGAGTGCCGATGTGCTTAAATAAAAACCCTGATTCGGAATATAATATCTCCGGTCAGGGTTTGCTTTTAGAAATAAATGGCGGAGGGGGTGGGATTCGAACCCACGGTTCTCTTTCGGGAACAACGGTTTTCAAGACCGTCACCATAGACCGCTCGGACACCCCTCCATGACCGTAAAATGAAGCCAAAATGAATGTTTTAGGTTTGCCTAGTGAGTTAACATAACAGTGATTTGCTAATCAAATGCTAACGGGATTTGTTAAAATGGCATTTACTAAATTTCTGCTGATCACGCTGCAACCATTTTTGCTTATGTGGGCACATTATACCTGTTAGAAAATGCAGAGTCAAAGCTGGTTACTTTGACCTGCATAAACAGAGGGTATTTTGGATAGCGGTAGTAGCCGGGCTTTATTTGGAATTCAAAATATGGGCAGTTTTACGGGTATTTCGTTCAATATCTATAAAGCATTGTATAAGCTCTGCTGATGCAAAAATAAGTACGCCGATTATCAGTGAGCCTAAAATACCCATAATGCCGGCAAAAACCCCGAAGCTGGTGGCTATATCAAAAGAGATAATACTGGCACCTGCCATGATGCCGATAGAAATAACAATACCTGTCAGTGTTATCAGCACCGCCAGTATTTTTAACACTATTATTATAATCTGTAATGCCGGGTATCTGCTGCGCATATTTCTGGTTCGCCTTTCAAACTCGGGGTGAATTTAGCGCTATCCTACACCTGCCGTACGGCTGTATCTTTTTAAGACTGAGCATGCTATTGATCAATATCTCTTTGAGCGGCTGGTTTTGTGAACGGATATCTTTTGAAAACCGTTTATTTGGGAGGTGGCTACTTTTCTGAATTTGTATCCGCATTTGTCACACTTGAAAGATTGCCCCAACAGCCAGTCCAGCACTCTTGGCTGGGTATGGAAATTGTGGCAGTCACATTTCGGGCAGACCTTTTGAACAGGAAAATGCTGTGTTTTGGACAAATGTTTGCTGACAGCCATAAGACCCCTCTCAAATTAATCTACAGGATATTATAGACTAAAATTCTAAAAATAAGAATAAATAAATATTGAGAGGCAAAAAAGTCTAGTGTACTTGTTAGCTAGGATTACCCGTTAGACAGTTTTCAAATGCCTGCAGCACTTCCGGGAAATTTGCCCGCCCAAACCCGATGCGGAAATGGCTTTGCCCGTAATCATAGACCTCTGACGGTAAAAGCATGATGCCTGTTTTTTCTAAAATCTGATGGCAAAAATCCATGCAGGAGGTAGCTTTGTTTAAGCGAGGAAAGCAGACTGAACCTGCTTTCGGTTTCACCCAACTGAAATTTGTCTTGTGCCTATCCATGAAGCCTTCAAGGAGTTTCAGATTTCGGTTTAGTTGCTTCATTTGATCAGACACGATAGTATTTTTATTACGAAGGGCTATTATGGATAGTATTTCGTCTGTGGCACTGCCGCAGATGGTAGTATAGTCTTTATATCCGGCCATTTTGGAAAGCATATCTTTATCACGGCAGGCAAGCCAGCCGCTCCGCAGTCCCGGCAGGCCGAATGATTTTGAAAGCCCTCCCAAGCTTATAGCCCTTGAGGATTGGTCACAGGCGGCAGGCAGGCGGGTATTGGGGGCGTATTCCATCAGACGGTACATTTCATCTGAAAAGTGCCAAAGCTTATGCCTGTTTATTATTTCCTGTATACGTGCATAGTCTTCCCTGTCCGGCATTGCTCCGGTAGGGTTGTGAGGGAAATTGGTTATTATCAGGCGGGTATTGGGGCGGATATTTTGGGTAAGAAAATCAAGGTTAAACTTCCAGCCGTTTTCTTCTTCAGGCATCCAGTAGCTGACTTCGCAGCCCAGATTTTCCGCCAGTTGGTAGAGTGACTGGTAACCGGGAAAGGTGCAGATAACGTGGTCGTCTTTTTTAAGCAAGCAGTTTAAAGCTATAAAAATGCCTTCTTCGGGTACAGTGGTTAAGATGTCTGATGGGGCGGTTACCTCGTACAGTTTGGCTACTTCATTCCTAAGCAGAGGGTGCCCATCTGAATAGGTATACCCAAGCTTCAGGTTTTGCCAGAGGCTGCGGCACTCTGTATCTGCCAGTGACAGCAGATAGGAGAGTGCCAGCGGTTCGCAGTCCGAGCTTGACATAAGGTGTTTGGCGGAGAACTCGTATTTGGCGAAGTACCGTTCCAGTTTAAACTGCTTTAGTTCCAATAAAACGACCCTTTTCCTAGCGGATAATATCTACTCCCATAAAGGGGCGGAGTACCTCGGGAACAACAATGCTGCCGTCAGGCTGCTGGTAGTTTTCTATAACCGATATCATAACTCTGGGCAGGGCTAACCCAGAGCCGTTTAGAGTGTGGACAAATTCAGGTTTGGCTTCAGAGGTGCGGCGGAAACGGACATTAGCCCGCCTGCCCTGAAAATCTGTGCAGTTGGAACAGGATGAAACCTCCAGCCATTCGTCAACGCCGGGTGAATACATTTCAATATCATAAGATTTAGCCGAACCAAAGCTGATATCAGCAGTGACCAGCTGTTTTAAGCGGTAGGGTATCTTAAGTGCGTCTGCTATTTCTTCAGCATCTGCCACCATCTTTTCCAGTTCATCAAAAGAGTCTTCCGGCTTGCAGTATTTGTACAACTCAACCTTGTCAAACTGGTGCAGCCGTTTTATTCCGCGTACGTCCTTTCCGGCAGACATTTTTTCACGGCGGAAGCAGGCAGTATAGGCTACGTAGTGAATAGGCAGCTGCTCAACAGAAAGTATTTCATCACGATGCAGATTAGTCAGGGGGGCTTCTGCGGTAGGTACCCACCAGTAATCTTCCTCTGCGTCATGGTACAGGTTATCAGCAAATTTGGGCAGATTGCCCGAAGCTACCAGGCACTCCCTTTTTATCATATAGGGAGGGTAGATTTCGGTATAATCGTGTTTACGGGTGTGTAGGTCCAGCATAAAGGCAATAAGAGCTCTTTGAAGGCGGGCACCCTCACCCTTCAGGATATAAAAGCGTGATCCGGAAAGCTTAATGCCGCGGTCAAAATCTATAATATCCAGTGCCTCACCCAGTTCCCAGTGCGGTTTGGGGGTAAAGCTGAAGCTCCGTTTTTCTCCGTGGTAATAAAGGACTACATTTTCGCTTTCATCTCTGCCTACGGGCACAGACGCATCGGGTATATTGGGCACTCTAAGCAAACGGTCAGTCAGTTTTTCATCTACTTCAGAAAGTTCAGCTTCAAGTTCAGTTATCTGCCCTCGTAAGACCCGTCCTTCTTCAATGGCAGTGTCATCTCGCTGTTTAGCCATCATTTTGCGTTTGGCACGAAGGTTATCCAGTTCCTGGGTAAGATGGCGGCGGCGGTTATCCAGTTCCAATATTTCATCTATAGGAGCATCGGTATTACGATCTGCTACTGCCTTGCGTACCAGTTCGGCATTTTCCCTTATAAATTTCAAATCAAGCATGAAAGTTCTCCTTCTGCTAGAGTAATATCAATTATTCCTGTGTTTTTGTGTCTTCCCTATCCTTCAGGGCAGGAAATAAAATAACTTCGCGGATAGAGTCATGGTTGGTCAGCAGCATAACCAAACGGTCAATACCCACGCCCAGACCGCCGGTTGGCGGCATGCCGTATGCCAGTGCGGCCAGAAAGTCTTCATCTATACTTTCGGACTCTTCGGTGCGCGACTGGTTGCGTTTTTCAAGCTGTTCCTTAAAACGTGCTCTTTGCTCTACCGGGTCATTCAGTTCGGAAAAGGCATTGGCAATTTCCATATTGGCACAAATAGCTTCAAACCGCTCTGTCAGACGGGGGTCTTCCGGCTTCTGTTTGGCAAGTGGAGACATGGCCACCGGGTGGTCAGTAAGGAAAGTGGGTTGAACAAGATGGGGTTCTACAAATTCACCTACCAGCTCATCCACTAGTTTGCCCCAGTCTTTGGCGGGGTCTACCTTCAGTTTGCGGCGGGTCATTTCCGCGGCCAAGGCTTCTTTGGTGGGGAAATCAAAAAAATCTATACCGGCATATTGCTTTACGGCATCACGCATGGTCAGACGGGGCCACGGGGGAGTAAAATCCAGTGTAATATCCCCGAACGGTGCAGTATATCCGCCGCTTATTTCTTTGACCACACTTGAGACCATTTCCTCAAGGAAATTCATTACATCTTTATAGTCGGCATAGGCCTGATAGCTTTCCATCATAGTAAATTCGGGGTTATGGCGGGTGGAGACACCCTCATTGCGGAATATCCGTCCTATTTCATATACCCGGTCAAAACCGCCAACAATCAACCTTTTCAGGTGCAATTCCAAAGCTATGCGCATGTAAAAATCACAGTCCAGAGCCTGATGATGGGTAATAAAGGGGCGGGCGAGTGCGCCGCCTGCTTCAGGTTGGAGAACCGGTGTTTCCACTTCAAGAAATTCTTTGGCACTCATGAAACAGCGTATGGCGCTTATAACACGGCTGCGGGTAAGGAATGTCTGACGGGCATCCGCATTGGAAATAAGGTCAAGATAACGCTGGCGGTAACGTTTTTCCACATCCTGCAGGCCATGCCATTTCTCCGGCAAAGGCAGCAGGGATTTTGAGAGCATGGTTATTCTGGTAGCCGCCAGACTGGGCTCACCGGTACGGGTACGCATCAGGCTGCCCTCTGCGCCTATAAAATCACCCAAATCCAGGTCTTTAAGGAGTTCTATACTCGCTTCGTCCATATCATTCTGACGGCAGAAAATCTGTATTTTGCCGCTGCCGTCACGTATATCCATAAAGGAAATCTTGCCCATGTCGCGCCGGGTCATAATCCTCCCTGCAATCCTCAGGGTTTCTTTAGGCGGGTTTTCCTGTGTTTCAAGCTCCGCTAGCAAAGCTACGGCTTGTGCGCTGGTATGGCTGGGATGGAAAGTGGAGGGGTAAGGGTTTATACCCCGGTTCTTTATCCGTTCCAGTTTTTCCGTTTTTTGAGCGTTCAGATATTCTTCCGGCATAGACTACTCTCTTGTATCTGGGATTTTCAAAGCTATTATATGCTATCACTGCGGCTAAGGCAAAGATAGCCTGTTTGATTTAATAAATTGGTTAAAATTGTTAGAAGGTATAAAAAAGATAAATGGTATAAAGATGTGCCAGATAATATTTGAAATATGATATAAAAGTGCTATAATTGCTGGCGTTCCGGTAAATAGTTGCAAATAATACAAAATGGATAATAAAACGTATGGATGTATCAGAGTCTATTGTCCCTATTATTGTGGGTGTCGTACAGGTGGTTTTTATTGTTATATTGGTAACTTTAGGGATATATAGTTTGAGAAGTCACCGATCCGGAAAACAATTAGATGCTACTAAAGATATTCAAACTGAAGAATCCAGTGAAGGGACTTTCTTTAGCCGTGATTAAGGCTGTTTTCCTGGCAGATATCAGCTAGTCTCATACTATCCAACCAGAACAGGGCTTTGGGCTCTTTTTCAAGTACAAAGCGGATATTAGCACGTATTGCCAGCTCCAGTTCTGATAGTATTTCCCTGTTGACCTTCAGGCGGCAAATACTGGCGAAATTGTTTTCCTGAATATACCGCAGCACTTTCACCGCATTTACTGAAACAGGTATACCGGTTTGGGTATTACGGCAACTCGGACAAATTATGCCGCCGCTTTCCGAACTGTAGTAATTGGTGGTTGCCAGCAGTTTTTTGTGGCAGTTAGCACATTCGCGAAGCTCCGGTTTGTAGCCGCTGTTTTCCAATAGATGCAGCTCAAAATATTTTATACACAATTCCGCTTGAGATTCATTGTCCAGTTCTTCCAGAGTGGAAAGTAAAAGCTGAAAGATGGACGGGTTGGCAGATTCTTCCGGTGAGAAATGATAAGCCAGTTCACAGGCGTAAAAAGCCATGGCAGATAGCTGAAGGCTGTTACGGATGTTCAGAAAACTCTGGATAGTCTGGCTGCCGGTTATAGTGTCTATAGCTTTGCCCCTGGCCAAAGAGATCTCCGAATAACATAAAAGCTCCAGATGACCAGAGAGTTTGCTTTTGGTTTTCCTGACGCTCTTGGCAAAGCCTTGTATCAGCCCCAGATCCGGGGTAAGCAAACTTAGAATACGGTCGGCTTCCCCGCATTTCGTTTTACGGACTACTATGGCTCTGGTTTTAAAATCATGGGGTTTGGTCATTTTAAGTCTGTCTTTTCGGTTTTTCTAAAGGGGTTACTATGCTCATTTGGTCTTTACCGAATGATATTATATGTTTAAGCTCAAAAGGTAAAGCGGTTTCGGGTCTTTTGAACTTATAAGCAGGGTTTTTAGCTGTGAGGCTGTTTTTCCTGTTTGATTGCCAGACGTTTTTGCACCTGGGGGCTTTTTAATTCGCGCAGGGCATCTGTAGCTATAAATCGGGCACTTCCGGTATTTTGGGCTAGTATTTCTTCACCCAGAGTTATGGCAGCTTGGTTTAGGCTGAGATTCCGTTTACCTATCTGACGGAGTGCCCAGTTGACCGCCTTTTTTACATAATTGCGTTCGTCAGATGCTTCTGTCAGCAGGCGGGGGAAGAAAGAGATAAATTTTTCGTCCGGGGCTTTTTTATCATGGACTGCCAAAGTGGTCAGTAAAACAAAGCCTGCCCGTTTGATATATTCCTCTGGGTGGTAAGTCCATTTGAGTGCCTGTTCAAAGGCAAACGAGGTTTTTGACCATAGATTGTTGCAGCACAGGTCACAGATATCCCATGAATCTATATCCTTTACCCAACTTTCCATCTCTGTTTGGCTTACCTCGCGGCTTTCGGCAATCAGGCTGGCCATTATGCGGGCCTCGTGTATACCTGAATCCCAGAGTAAGAGGGCAAGAGTGTGATTATGTCCGGCTTCTTTGGCCAGATGGCGGATATCTTTTACGCTTACTCCCAGGGTATTGGTATTGGATATGCCGAAACGGCTCATACCTGCGGCATTATCGGTATTTGCCAGAGCTTTCAGGCTGTTTATTAGCCCGGTGTATTTGTTCAGGGTTTCTATATCCGCCAATTTAAAGCCACTTCTTCCTTTTGAAAAATGAGACCAGCAGTAGAGCTACGGCTAGCATTAGTAGAAGTATGCCGGGATATCCCCAGCTTAGGCGGAGCTCCGGAATATCAAAATTCATGCCATATATGCCCACGATAAAGGTCAGGGGTATAAAGATGGAAGCGAATATAGTTAGAACCTTCATTACCTCATTCATGCGGTTGGAAAGGCTGGAAAGATAAATGTCTATCATGTTGGAGAGCATATCCCGGTAGGTTTCTCCGGTATCTATCAGCTGGATAAGGTGGTCATAAATATCACGGAAATATATATGGCTGCTTTTATCTATCAGAGGGTTTTCAGTGCGTTCAATAGAGGCAATAGTCTCCCTGACCGGCCAGATAGATTTGCGGATAAAGAGCATCTCTTTTTTAGCTTCTGAAATCTGTTTGAGAGTTTGGGAAGACGGGGAGGATAAAAGCTGCTCTTCTATTTCATCCAGATAGTCTCCGAAGCCCTCTATCAAGCCGAAATATCCGTCTACAACCATATCCAGTATGGAGTAGAGCAGATAGTCTGCCCCAAGTTTGCGAAGACGCCCATTGTCAGATTTCAAATGTTCTTGAATGGGTTTAAAAATATCGCTCTGGTTTTCCTGAAAACTTATCAGGAAGTTTTTACCCAATACCAGACTGATGTGCTCGGAGCGGGTTTTATTAAGCCCGGAGTCCCAGTGTAATGCTTTAATCACCGCAAAAAGGTAAGTGCTGTAATCTTCCAGTTTGGGGCGTTGCTCAGTGTTGACCACATCTTCAAGGGTAAGGGGATGGAGGCTGAAGCACTTGCCCAATTCCTCCACCATAGCTGTATCCTGAAGTCCGGTTACCTTTACCCAGATAATACCGCTGGACTGTTTAATCTGGGTGCTGCAATCAGCCAGAGTTTTTAGCGGCAGCGGCTGATAGGAATCAGGGGTATAGGCATGCAGACTGAGACTGGCTTTTTCAGTCTTACCTTCACCTATAAATACTACCGAGCCGGGCAGCATACCTGCTTTTTGGGAGTACTTTTTTGATTGTCTGGTCATAGCCGCCTCCTTTCGGACTCAAGTCAGGAAAGGAAAACTAGAAATTTTGGCGTCCCTCCATGGCCCGGCTTAAGGTTACATCATCAGCATATTCCAGTTCTGTTCCAAAGGGTAATCCCCGTGCCAGTCTGGTCACTTTTATACCCAGCGGGGTTATCAGCCGCGAAAGGTACATGGCGGTGGCCTCACCCTCGGTAGTGGGGTTGGTTGCTAGAATAATCTCGTCTACCTGGCCGTTATCCAGCCGGCTCATAAGCTCGCTTATGCGTATATTCTGGGAGGTTATTCCCTCGGTGGGGGAAATAGCTCCATGCAGTACATGGTAATAGCCTCGGTAGACGCCCACGTGTTCCAGTGCCAAAATATCCTGCGGCTGTTCCACCACGCAAATCTTGTTTGTTTCGCGTTTGGTATTCTGGCAGATTGGGCAAAGCTCACTGTCAGCCACGTTAAAGCAGATACGGCACTGGCTTATCTGGTTCTTGATACTGCGGATAGTATCAGAAAGTGCCAGAACTTGTTCTTCAGGCGCCCGCATCAGGTAAAAAGCCAGCCGCTGGGCGCTTTTCGGGCCTATGCCCGGGAGTTTGCCCAGCGAATCTATCAGCTTGTTTACTGCACCGGCTGTAGACGGTAAAGAAGTATCCTTCAAAAAAAGTCTCCTGCCGAAATATTACATCAGGCCCGGAATTTTAACATCCCCCATCAGTCCCTGCATCTGCTTTGAGCCTTCTTTTTTGGTCTCTTCGTAGGCATCATTGAAAGCTTTGATCAGGGCATTTTCCAGGTCTTTGGGTTTGGACGGGTTGATAATTTCAGGTGAAATACTGAGTGACAGTACTTTCTGCTGGCCGTTCATCTTTATCTTGATAGCACCCTTGGCGCTTTCAGTCTCCACCACTACTTTAGCTAGTTCTTTCTGAGCTTTATCCAGCTTAGACTTCAGCTCCATGGCTTGCTTAATCATGTTCATGTTCACGCTTTATTTTTCCTCCACTGATATAATCTGGGCACCCAGTTTTTGGGCTTCTTTTACCAAATGGTTGGTTTCGGCTTCGGATATGCATACCAGAGTGCATGTCTTGCCGACGAAGTTTGAAATAATTTCGGCTGTAACCTTGCGGTTTTCCAGTTCTTCAATTTTGTCCTTGTGGTATTTGTATTTAAAAGACAGGGTGACCACATTTTTTTCTATAGAGACAGGGCGGACACCGGCGCTGCGGAGTATAGCTACTGCCGCTGAACGTTTGAGGTTGTCCGGTGCCTGGTCAAGTATGTTTTTCCAGCTGACCTTTAGCTGTTCAATTACATCTCCGGCTCCGATAAGCACTTTTTCTTCTTCTTTGGGTGGGGCAGGAGCGGTGTACTTGGGTTTCTCGTCAATAGGTATGGCCGCTCTGGTAAGTTTGGGGGCAGATTCTTTGGCATGCGGCTTGGAAGCAGTGGCCGGTTCTGAAGCATCCTTGGTTTTATCCTGGGTTTCTGCTTGGGCTTCTTTCTGCGGCGGCTCATTAGATACCGCTGGTTTTTCAGCTTTAGGGGCTGGTAATTCGGCCTGGGGGAGTATAGTAGCAGGTGCAGTATCCGGATTAAGCGAAGCATCTACCAGTGCCAGCTCAAAACTCAGGCTGGAAGCCGTATCTGAGCTGAAATCAAGCTGGCTGAAGGCTTTTATAGCTTTGGTAATACCCTCCAGGTTGGTTATGGCTGACACTTTTTGCAGGGCTTTTTTCTCATCTGTGGTAAGTTCCAAACTGCTTTCCGCTCCGCTGTTTACCAGCATAACCTGTCGCAGGTAATCCAGCAGTTCACGGCGGAACTGTTTTAAATCAAGCCCGTCAGCTACTACGGCATTAAGGGTTTTTAGCCCGTTTTTAATGTCTTTTTTGAGAATATTTTCAGCCAAAGTCTTTATGCGTTCATCTCCGCTGATACCCAGAGCCGCCTGTACCTGGGACAGGCTTATTTCCGTACCGTAAGTGGTGGCTATCTGCTGGAGCAGGTTTTCACCGTCACGGAAACTGCCGCCTGCCGAACGGGCTATCAGTTTTAAGGCTTCCGGTTCTATATTTATACCCTCTGCCTTGCTTATTTTGTCCAGTTTGCGGGTCATATCCGAAAGGGATACCCGGTGGAAATCAAACCGCTGGCAACGGGACATAATAGTCGGTAAAACCTTGTGGATTTCTGTAGTGGCCAGTATAAATATAACCCTTGGCGGGGGTTCTTCAAGCGTTTTCAGGAGTGCGTTTGAGGCACTGTTGGAAAGCATATGGACTTCATCTATGATATAAACCTTGTAGTTCGCCAGTGATGGTGAATACTGAACTTTTTCTTTGAGTTCGCGGATATCGTCTACCCCGGTGTTGGATGCAGCATCTATTTCTATTATGTCCATGGAACTGCCTTCAGTAATCGAAAGACACATAGGGCAGGTATTACAGGGCTCGCCCTTGCCCTGGTTAGTGGTGCAGTTAACCGCTTTGGCTAAAATCCGTCCGGTGCTGGTTTTGCCGGTGCCTCTGGGACCGCAAAAAAGGTATGCCTGAGCAATACGCCCGCTTGAAAGGGCATTTTTCAGGGTGTGGGCAACGTGTTCCTGGCCGACAAGGTCAGCCAGAGTCTGGGGGCGCCATTTGCGGTAAAATACCTGACAGGTCATATCTGCCATATTATACCCTAAAAATGTTATTCTCCAAAGCAATTTCAGGCAGATATTTAGCTATGAGTTATTAAAAAACCCTGCCGGTTTGTCCTGCAGGGTTTGATATATTCAAAAGGCCTAAGTTTCAGCAGGTTTGTTGGCATAACCGGGTTACTCGTTTTTGCTATCAGGAACGGGTTGGGAAATAATGATGGCTGATAATACGCTTGCCTGCACTTGCTATGGGCTTACCCTGTGGTAGTATTAGCGGGTATTCAGGTTTAGCAGGGCGGGTAGGGTGCAGACGACGGTAATTTTCTGCCTGCACCCTGGATTCTTTATTCAATTCGCAGTTATACAAGGAATATATTTCAAACATTTATTTGTGCGGGTATGCAGTGTCAGCTGTATTTATTCGGTAAATACCTTTACCTTGCTGCCTTCACTGTCCACGTCTACCTCCATCTCAGTCATAGCTTCAATAAGCGGCTCAATATCCTCTTCACGCAGGTTCTTGAAATCAAAGTTGACACCTTTTTCCTTAAGGTTGCTGTCTATTTCATTGGTAGCATCTGCCGGCAGTATGGATGCCAGCTTGATTCCGGCTCTTAGCAGAGCCATTGGAACGCGCACATTGACCTTGGCATTACTGTCTTCGTCAGTGCCGTTTATTATTACCCGCAGGTATTTGGGTACTCCTTTGGCAGTTATGGCGGCAGCCGGGGCTGGTTTTGGGTCTTCATTACCCAGCGCTTCAAGCAGTTTATTGGCCTGGTCTACGGTTATTTTACCTTCGGAAAGCATTTGCAGTATTTTTTTAGCATTTTCAGACATTTTTAATATTCCCCCTTATATAAACTGTACTTTTATACGTGTTTTATTGTCGCGGATATCTGCATTCATACCCCTGAGGGCACACCACAAGCGGTATGAATATGGGCCGACAAGTAAAAGGAAGCGGCCTTTGCCGCTTGACCATGTCAGCAAAATGGCTAGCAGCATAAACGGTGCAAATACGATCATCAGCGCCAGTACAATGGGGTAGACCAGAAATAGCGGCAGTATAAGCGGGAAACTTCTGCTATGTTTGCCGAATGGTATTCCTACCCAAAACAGCATAGGTGGCCAGTACATTATCTTTGCAACCTCCTTAGAGCTTCTTCTACCGAAATCCCACCCTTTTCCAGTTCTGTCAGTATGTTATCATCTTCATTGGTCTTGGGCGGGGTTGGGAAGTTTTCAACAAAGCTGAAATTTGCCCCTATCCGCTGCAGGCGGTTTTTAACGGTGGGGTAGCTGATACCGAAAAACTTTTCCATGTCTTTTATTGAGCCGTGGCATTTTACAAATGCCATTACAAATACCTGGTCTTCAGCGGAGAGTCTGGCCAAAGCAGGTAAATCAAAGCTCCCCTCAATGGCAATGCCTGAAGATACCAGTTTGACCCGCTCAACCGTCACGGCTGTTCCCTGAGTGAGCTTGGTCAGTTCCTGCCAGTCTTTTGCCATATCCAGTACCTCCGGGTATATATTTAACTTATGTCAGTATTATATGGCGAAAAATTAAAAAAGTCAATATGTAAATTAAAAAAATTAATAATGCATGGGGTAAATATTTAAAAACTTATTTGGTTGCCAAGAGGTATTCTGCGACAATAAAAAACGGCTTCGGAATTTCCGAAGCCGTTAAAGTGCCATGGTGGTTTAGAGGTTATTCAAGCAGGGAAGGAATATCTCTACTGAGTTCATCGATGTCACGCCGCCTGTCCGCCAGGTCAGCCTGACGCTGCTTGATTACCGGCATCATGCTGGTGGAGCGGTTGTAATAGTAACGTACCCTCTCAAGGTCAGACAGCTCAGAGAAAATAACGGTTACGGTCATGGTATCTTTTTCACGGGGATAGTCGCCATTGCGGATAATGGCGTTAGGAGCCATCTCACGCAGCCAGTCACCCTGTTCTTTTATGATATCCATATTTATTTCTTTAGCAGGGGCGGAAATAAGGAACAGCGCCCGTCCGGCATCACGGGGGTCAATTTTCAGGGAAAGCTCGCTTACGGCTTCATCCATAGCCCGGATGCCCTTGTAGTTGGAAACGCTCTTCATCCGGAAATGGTCAGTTTTATCAAAGGGCAGGGTCAGAGTGCGGACGCGGGCCTTGCCGTGTCCGATAACGGTCCAGCCTGAAATGGTCTGGATGATATCACCGGCATCCATGGTCTTGGCACCAATGTACTTGGAATTCTTTTCTTCACCGGCACACAGCAAATCCCAAAAGGGCTCAACAATCAGGGAGTTTATCTTGGAGAGGTTGTAGCGGAGTGAAAAATCCTTGCGGACATAACGCTGGTTTTCCACCAGTATAACCGCATCTGCAACCGAACTGATGGATTTTAAGCAGACAGCGGTATTGTAAACGGTGCGTTCTTCGGTTTTCTCCTCATGCTCAAAGGGCAGGGCTATCAGGGCATAAACCGGTTTGTCCATATAGCGCTCTTTGATATGCTGGGCGATAATGGAAACCGAACCCGAACCGGTACCGCCGGCCGCACCGGCAATAACCAGAAAACCGTCTGCATCATAAAAACGCTTGGTGGTGCGCAGGGCATCTATAACCTTGTCGGCATCTGCTCTGGCAATTTCAGCACCCAGTTCATTTATTTTACCTACCCCATGGCCGCCGGTTTTACGCCCGCCGATAAGTATGCGGTGTTGGTGGTCAGGTTTGATGGTAACCAGACCTGAAAGGTCAGCTTGGTCTGTGTTCACGGCAAATACTCCCGGGCAGATGCTTACGTTACGCTGGGAGCGGGCCCTTTTATCCATACGGGCAAACTCATCCGCTATGCGGCTGCCGCATTGCCCAAGACCTATTACAATTAATTTCATTTTGTCCTCCGTTAATCGGGCTAAATTCTAAACTAATAGCTTTAGCATGTCAACAACTTACGTTTAAATCTATCCTAGTTATTAGTTTAAAAATCTATTTGGAAATATAAGCTATCAAATCTCCCAGGCGGGTGGAGTAACCCCATTCATTGTCATACCATGAAAGTACTTTTACCATATTGCCGTCCAGCACCATAGTACTGGGGGCATCTATGATGGAACTGGCAGGGTTGCCCTTGAAATCACTGCTGACCAGCTCTTCTTCGCAGTATTCCAGTATGCCGGCCAGCTTGCCCTGGGCGGCTTCCTTGAAAGCGGCGTTTACTTCCTCTACGGTTACATTTCTGCCCAGTTCACCTACAAAATCCACCAGTGAAACGCTGGCAGAGGGTATGCGGAATGAAATACCGTCCAGTTTGCCTTTAAGTTCGGGCAGCACCAAAGCTACCGCTTTAGCGGCACCGGTAGTGGTGGGGATAACATTGACCGCGGCGGCTCTGGCCCGGCGGATATCCTTATGGAACATATCCTGTATCTTCTGGTCATTGGTATAGGCATGGCAGGTAGTCATGAAGCCTTTTTTAACACCGAATTTATCATGGAGAACTTTGATAAGGGGGGCGACACAGTTGGTGGTGCAGGATGCATTGGAGATAATACGGTGAGTATTGCAGTTGTATTTTTCTTCGTTTACACCCATAACTACGGTGATATCTTCACCCTTGGCCGGGGCGGAAATGACCACAGTCTTAACACTGCCGCGAAGGTGGGCGGAGGCTTTGGCGGCATCGGTAAATAAACCGGTAGATTCAATCACCAAATCCACCCCGGCGGTCTCCCAGGGGATTTGCATGGGGTCACGTTCGCTGAAAACTTTAATGGGTTTGCCATCTACTATTATAGAGCAGTCATCAGATTCAACTGTACCGGGATATTTGCCGTAGGTTGAGTCCCATTTTAAAAGGTGGGCGTTGGATTTATTGTCTGCCAGGTCATTTACCGCTACTACTTCAAGTTCGCCGCGGTGGTACTGGTTAATAGTCCTTAGGGTAATACGCCCGATTCGTCCGAACCCGTTAATGCCGATTCTGGTTACCATAATAATCCCCCTTCAAGTAAATTATAGATTTATCTGTTTTTTGGCCTTAAGCATATCCAAAAAGGCCTCAAGCCGGGTTTTCTGATGCTGGTTTAAATGAAAATCTGCGTTGCCTTCCAGGGTGAGTATGGGAAGCGGCAGCTTTTGCCTCAATATAATATCACCGATAGCCCGATGACAGAAAGCTTGGGTGTAATGGATTATGCCGTCTATGCGGCGCTCAGTGAGCTGGATCTGAATATCCCTTAAGCGGTATTCCATGGGGTAGGGGTAGGTATAAGCGGTGTAAGACTGGGAGATATCAGCACCGCCTTCGGGCAGGCTGAACTGCCTCTGAATTTCATTAAACACCACTCTGGCTCCGTTTTGCTCAAGGTAAGGGTAAAGCTCCTGCCCGAATACCGAAGGAACGCCCAGATATGCCAGCCTTAGTTCTGTTGAGGGGTAAGGGGTGCGGCTTTTCGCTGTATTCAGAAGTTTCTGAAGGTCAGCTTGGTACTTTACATAATCACTATTAAAATCTGAACTGGATACCAGCCAGTAGTGGTCTTCAAAACCGGATACTTTGTTTTCGGCATAACACAGGTAGTCCAGTCTGTGTGCCAGCTCTCTGGCGGGACTAAGTGTTTTCCGCCATTCTTCCGCCGCCTCAAGAGTAGTACCCAGCCTAATGGCCAGCTTTGACAGAGATGCTTTTACCTCCGCGGGGTTGGGTTCGGTGGGGAAGTCAAAGGGAATAGTGCGGATACCTTTTAGGTTCAAAACTTCCCTTAGCATCTGGGTGTTTGAGCAGTCACCGCTGGTTACACAGATAACCTCGCTTATGCCTTTATCCAGGCAGACACCGTAAATGCCTTTTATCCAGGCACAGCAGTTTAAGGGGAAGCCGTCTTTTTCAGCCAAGCGGATAAGCCTGTCAGGATTGGGGTCTGAAACGAAAATATTATTCAGGTCCAGCGGGCTGTAACCGGCTGAAAGCAGTATTTCTATGGGTACGGTGGTGGTAATGCCGATGTATTTGGGGTGCCCGTTATTTTTCAAAACAGCTCACATTTTATGAAAAATTTTTTATCCCATATGGCATCTGGCATATCTTTAAAACTTCACCCTGCGGATGCAGTGTGGGCGGGTTTTCACCGGCTGCCGGCTGCATCCAGAGGGTTTCTATATCCTTTTGTAATTATTTTAAGTTGAAAAAGGCCTCTTTGCCGGGGTATTTGGCCTTTCCGCCCAGTTCCTCTTCAATGCGGAGCAGGCGGTTATATTTGGCAGTGCGTTCCGCGCGGCAGGGAGCGCCGGTTTTTATCTGGCCGGCATTCATGGCCACAGCCAAATCTGCAATAGTAGTATCTTCGGTTTCTCCGCTGCGGTGGCTGACCACTGCCGTCCAGGCGGAATTATTTGCCATTTTGATAGCGGCAATAGTCTCAGACAAAGTGCCTATCTGGTTAAGTTTAATAAGTATGGAGTTGGAGGCATTTTCTTTTATGCCCCTTTCCAGCCGCTTTATATTGGTGACATAAAAATCATCACCCACCAGCTGCACCTTGCCGCCAAGTTTCCGGGTAAGCATTTTCCAGCCGTCCCAGTCATCTTCAAAAAGGCCGTCTTCAATACTGATTATGGGGTATTTTTCCACCCAGCCGCACCAGTAATCCACCATTTCGGCACTGCTGAGGGTTTTATTTTCAGTTGCCAGGGTGTATTTGCCTTCCTGATAAAGTTCGCTTGAGGCCGGGTCAAGGGCTATGAATATATCTTCACCGGGGCGGTAGCCGGCTTTTTCGATGGCTTGCAGTATGACTTCCACCGCATCTTTATTGGTGGGTAGGGAAGGGGCAAAACCTCCTTCATCACCTACAGTAGTATTCTGGTTCATACCTTTCAACACTTTTTTCAGGCTGTGGTAAACCTCGGTACCCATCCGGAGTGCCTCGGCAAAGCTTTTGGCACCTGTGGGCATCACCATAAACTCCTGAAAGTCAGTGGAGTTTGAGGCGTGTTTGCCGCCGTTTAATATATTGAACATGGGTACGGGCAGGATGTATTCGTCACAGTTGTTCAGGTAACGGTAAAGAGGCATATGGCAGGATGCGGCTGCGGCATGGGCAACTGCCAGTGAAGTGGCCAGCATGGCGTTAGCCCCCAGCTTGGCTTTATTGGGAGTGCCGTCCAGTTTTATCAAAAGGTTATCCAGCCCCTGTTGGTCTGATGCTTTGAAACCGGATATGGCCTTAGCAATGGCGGTGTTTAAATTAGTAACTGCCTTTTGTACGCCAAGCCCGTTATAGCGGGATTTGTCTCCGTCACGCAGTTCCACGGCTTCATGGCTGCCAGTGGAAGCACCCGAAGGTACAGCCGCCCGGCCGAAAGAGCCGTCAGATAAAACTACATCCGCTTCAACGGTGGGGTTGCCACGGGAATCCAGTATCTCTCTGGCCTTGATAGACTTGACTACTGCAGACACAATTACCTCACACTCGTATTAGTTTATTAAATCCAGAGCCATTGTAACCGCTTCAAGGGCATTTCCGGCTTTGATTACAGCACCGTCAGCCTTGCCGTTCTGGCTCATTGACCAGCTGTTTAAAGTGATTACCGGCAGTCCGCTTTGGAGGGCATAGGCTATTTCAGACAATGTTCCGTAAGCACCGCCCACCGCAATAACCGCCTGGGCAGATTTGACCACCATAACATTCCGGGCAAAGCCTATACTGCTTATTATGGGTATTTGGACATACGGGTTTGCCTCTTCGCGGCTGTTTCCCGGCAGTATGCCTATGGTCAGCCCCCCGTTTAAGGCTGCGCCCCGGCAGGCGGCTTCCATTACCCCGCCCATGCCCCCGCAGACAAGTGTAACCTGCCTAAGCGCAAGTTCTTTGCCCACTTCCTCTGCCAAACGGGTTTCTTCCGGCGTGGCTTTGGAGGCACCTATAACCGCAATGAAAATACGTTTATTATCCATGAAAAGCAAGGGAATTATAACACCCCCGTGCTATTTGGGGCAAAGATTTAAGAGTTGAAACGGTTGGAGGCGGTATCCAGCCCACAGGTCAGCAGGCAGGTGAGTGCTTCGGAAGCACGGGTAATAGCCTTGTCCATAATCTCCCGTTCTTCCCCGCCGAAGTTGCCCAGTACATGGTCTACCACCTCAGTTCCGTTATTCCGGCTATCCGGCTTGCCGATACCTATCTTCAGGCGGATAAATTCCTTGGTGCCGATGTCTGTAATAATAGACGAAATGCCGTTATGCCCTCCGGCACTTCCCCCCAGCCGCAGGCGTATTTTGCCCGCAGGCAAATCCAAATCATCCTGCACCACAATAATATCAGCGGCTTTAAGGTTGTAACGGCGTAGCAGCTGGCTGGCGGCTTTGCCGGAGAGGTTCATATAAGTCTGGGGTTTGGCCAGCACTATTTCCTCGTCATTTATGCGGCCGGAACCGGTGCGGGAAAGGCAGCATTTTTTGTCAAAGCTGATATGGTTGTCTTTGGCAAAACGGCTCAGGCACTGGAAACCCACGTTATGGCGGTTGCCTGAATATTCTTTGCCGGGGTTTCCCAGACCGATAATAAGTTTCATCAAGATTGCTCCAGCATATTTATAAATTCCTGTTCGGACAGCTCTTTTACCCCCATACTGCGGGCTTTAGCCAGCTTGGAGCCGGCATCAGCACCTACTACCAGATAGCGGGTTGCTTTGGTAACATTGTCCTTGGCCGTGCCGCCAAGTGAGCGGATTTTTTGCTGTGCTTCTTCGCGGCTTAAACTTTCCAGTTTGCCGGTGACTACAAACTCCACTCCGGAAAGCGGCAGAGGTTTGTGTGAGGGCTTTTGGTCTGAAGCAAGCTTTACTCCGGCTGTTTCCAAACGGCGGATGACCGCTATGTTTTTTTCTTCGCTGAAATAGGCTTTTATGCTGCTGGCTATCTTGGCACCTATATCCGGTATGGTTTGCAGTTTATCAAGACCTGCCCCAACCAGTGCCCATATATCCCCGTAGCGGCTGGATAGCAAAGCGGCTGTCTCATTCCCCACGTGGCGGATACCCAGCCCGAATATTACCCTGTCCAGCGGGCGGCTTTTGCTGTCTGCAATAGCTTTTATTATATTATCCGCACTTTTTTCACCCATGCGCGGCAGTTTCAGTAAATCAGCCGCAGTTAGGTAGTAAAGGTCTGATACGTTTTTGACCAATCCCTCTTGTGCCAGTATCACGCTCAGGCTTTCGCCGATGCCGCGGATATCCATAGCCCCTCTGGAAACAAAGTGTTCCAGCTGGCGTTCAAACTGGGCGGGGCAGGAAACGTTGGCACAGTAGTGCATAGCCTCGCCTGCGGGGCGGTATATTTCCCCTCCGCACACCGGGCAGGCCGGGCGGTTAAGTTTGGGGTTAAACAGGGTTTCCTCCATGCTGAAGGGTTTTGATTCGGGGCTGCGTTTAGCCGGCACCGGGGCAACTACCTCAGGTATTACTTCGCCTGCCCGCTGGATTACTACCGTATCCCCTTCACGGATATCCTTGCGGAGGATATCATCTTCGTTATGCAAACTGGCTTGTTTTACCACTACCCCGCCTACATTTACCGGTTCAAGGATGGCATACGGGTTTAAAGTGCCGGTACGGCCTACCGATATGCCTATTTTTCTAAGGAGGGTAGTGACCTGTTCGGCCGGAAATTTATAGGCGATAGCCCAGCGGGGTTCACGTCCCGCATCCCCCAGTTTTTGCTGCAGGGATACGGAATCTACCTTGAAGACTACCCCGTCTGCTTCGTAGGGCAGGGAATCCCGGTTTTCCGCCATCTCACGGTAGTATTCTTTGGCTTCTTCCAGGGTGTTTACCAGACGGTTACGCGGGTTTATCCTGAAACCCAGGCGGCTGAAGTACTCCAGTATCTGCCAGTGGCTGTCAGGCAGCAGGCTGTCTTCCGCATACCCCAGAGCATAAATAAATATATCCAGCGGTCTTTCGGCCGTTACTGACGGGTCAAGCTGGCGGAGCGAACCGGCGGCGGCATTGCGGGGGTTGGCAAAAAGGGATAGCCCTTTATCAGCCCTTTCACGGTTGAGTTTGGCGAAGCCTTCTTTTGGAAGATACACTTCACCCCTTATTTCAAAAACAGGGGGGGCACCTTCCTTGGTATTTAAGGGTATAGAATGGATAGTTCTCAGGTTTCGGGTAATATTTTCGCCCTGAAAGCCGTCACCCCGGGTAGCACCGGTGGTAAACTTGCTGTTTCGGTAGGTAAGTGCAACTGCCAGCCCGTCCATTTTGGGTTCGCAGTCTATCTGAAAAGCGGCATTCCCCAGCAGTTTCTTTACCCGCAGGTACCAGGCTTCCAGTTCCGTATCTGAAAAGGCATTTGCCAGAGAAAGCAGCGGATAAGGGTGATTGACAATGCCGAAGGCCTTTAGCGGCTCAGCACCTACTCTTTGGGTGGGTGAGTCCGCCGTAACAAGCTCAGGGTGGGCTTCTTCCAGTTCTTTCAGACGGCGGAGCAAGGCATCATATTCGGAATCAGAGATTTCAGGGTTATCCTGAACGTAATACAATTGGTTATGGCGGTTTATTTCACGCCTCAGGTTTTCTATTTCAGTTCGGGGGGAAAACATATCTTCCATACAGGTTATTAGTATATCACAGCCCCTGTTTAGAGCAAGTACAAAAGTATAACCGCTTACGTTTGACAGGGGCTTGCGTCAGACGCCGTTCTAAGTTAAACTAAAACCAGAATTTTGTGAGAGGAAGCTAGAAAAATGGCTGAAGTTCGGGCTTTTCATGGATTACGTTACAACCCTATGTTTGTGGACGATATGGCAGATGTTATCTGTCCGCCTTATGACATTATCAGCCCTGAACAGGAAAAAGCCCTTAAAGAACGCAGCCCTTACAACTATATACGTTTGGAATATAGCCAGCCTACCCCTCAAGATAATGTTGTAGACAACCGCTATACCCGTGCCGCCGCCATACTGGAAAAATGGATAGGTGAACGGGTAATAACTGCTGAAAAGAAGGCAGCTATATATATACATGACCATTACTTCAGTGTGTTCGGCAAACAGTATAAAAGACGGGGAATTATTGCCAGAGTGCGGCTTGAGGAATGGGACAGGATGGTTATCCGCCCCCACGAGGGCACACTTTCCGAACCTAAAAGGGATAGGATTAATCTTATTTCAGCCGTCCGCGCCAATACCAGCCCGGTGTACGGGCTGTATCAGGATATTGAAAAAGATATAAACCGGGTATTGGAAATCCAAACAGGCGGCAAGCCGGCTGTCAGCATGAATATTGAAGGCGAACGCCACGAACTTTGGGTAGTCACCGATGATTCTGCTATAGCCAAGGTGACAGCTTTGTTTGACAAGAAACCCATCTATATAGCTGACGGGCATCACCGCTATGAAAGTGCCTTGACTTATAGGCGTGAACGTCTGGCCGGCAACCCTCAGCTGCCCTCTGATGACCCGGTTAATTTTGTAATGATGACCTTGGTAGATTTTGCCGATCCCGGTCTGGTAGTTTTGCCGGCACACCGCCTGCTGGGTGGTATGGATGCAAATACCTTGTCAAACCTTAAGACTAAACTGGCTTCCTTCTTTGATGTAACTACTATACCTGCCAAACTGCCTGGTGCTTGGGATACTCTGGATAAGGCTCTTAGAGAAGAGGGTAAAATCCGCTTGGCTATGTATGGTTTGGGCGGCACAGAGAATTTTACCTTGCTGACCCTGCGTGAGGTTGAGACCGCCAGTAATCTTATGCCGTATTTCCATTCTGATATATATAAGAAACTGGATGTTAGTGTACTTGACCATATTATCCTTGAGGAGCTGATGGGGCTGAAGACGGTGGAGGACCCACGCATATCTTTCAATTTTGACCGTAATGATGTGGTTTCAAGGGTGAAATCTGGTGAATTCCAGATGGCTTTTATTCTGAATCCTATGAAGGCGGAAATTATCAAGGCTATTTCAGATGTATCTGACCGCATGCCCCGCAAATCCACTTACTTCTTCCCCAAGCTGCCTTCGGGCTTGGTAGTTTACCGTTTTGACTCTGAGGCAAGTACTAAAAAGTAAACCACATAGGTTTATAAAACAAAGAAGGGGAGGTGAAAACCTCCCCTTTATGATTTTACCTAAATATTTTAATCAGGGCTTATAATCTTTGGCCATCTGGATAAAGTACCGGTGAAAGCGGTTATCCGCAGAGAGTTCGGGGTGGAACGATGTTGCCAGAAGGTTATTCTCCCTTACTGCCACTATAATCCCATCAGGCAGCTTGGCCAGTATGTCAACATCTTTGCCGGTTTTTTCTACCAAAGGAGCGCGGATAAATACTGCAGGGAAATCCCCGCCTTCCAGCCCTTTTATCTTCAGCATTGCCTCAAAGCTGTCCACCTGCCTGCCGAAGGCATTCCGACGGACAGTTATATCCATAAGTTCAAGCGTTTTTACCCCGGAGATATCTCCGCTTAGCTCTTTGGCAAGGCAAATCATACCGGCACAGGTACCCCAAACGGGCATGCCGTTACGGGCTGAATCTTTTACAGGCTTGGCCAGGCCGAATGTGTAAAGGAGCTTGGTTATGGTGGTGCTTTCACCGCCGGGAATAATAAGCCCAGAAAGTTCAGACAGTTCTTCAGCCTTGCGTACTTCCACCGCTTCCGCTCCCAGCGTGCGCAGCATATGTATATGTTCCCGGAATGCCCCTTGCAGGGCCAGTACACCGATTTTCATTTATTCCTCAAATAGGCAAGGCTACCAGCAATTTAAGCGGTAGCCTTGCCATATTACCACAAACTCTAAAAGACTAGATTTTTACAACTTGGACAGTTTGAACGTCCTGCAGGGACAGCAGCTGCTGGCGCTGTTTTTCCGGCAGGGGTTCATCCAGAGCCAGTATCATCAGGGCCTGCCCCCTGGCTTTCTGGCGGCTGAGGTGCATATAGCTTATGTTGATATCTGCATCCCCGGTAATCTTGCCGGCCGCACCTATCAGTCCGGGGCGGTCTATATGGTCTGCAAACAGGAAATAACCGCCGGTAGGTACAATATCTATCCAGTAATCATTCAATTTCACAATGTGTACATCACCGCGTACCAGACTGCCGGCAACCGTATTGGATTTACCGTTATCGGTATCTATGGTGACTGTAATCAGGCTGGAAAAATTCTGGCAGGCTGCTTCTTTTTGTTCGGTTACACCCAGCCCGCGCTGCGCGGCTACGATATCAGCATTGACCACGTTTACCCGTTCTTCGCTGATATGTTCAAGTATACCGCCCAGCACCAGGGCCTTCAGGGCGGTGGTGTCATAAGCGGCCAGTTCGCCGCAGTATTTAATGGTCACATTTTTCATGTGCCCGTCAGTCAGCTGGCTTACCAGGCTGCCCACTGTGCGGGCAACCGGCATGAAAGGACCAACTACCGGCAGGCTTTCGGCCGAGATATAGGGTGCATTTACGGCGTAGCGGGCAGGGCGGCCTTCAAATACATCTATTACCTGTTTGACTACGTCAGAGGTAGCCAGCTCCTGAGCTTCGGCAGTGGAAGCACCCAGGTGGGGGGTAACAATAATATTGTCACACTCAAAAAGGCAGCTTTCGGTGCAGGGTTCTTTGGAGAAAACGTCAATAGCGGCACCGCCGATACGCTTTTCTTTGATGGCTGCTGCCAGTGCTTCTTCGTCTATGATGCCGCCGCGGGAGGTATTGATAAGGCGGACAGTGGGTTTCATCATTTCCAGTTCCTTGGGACCGATAAGTCCCTTGGTCTGGCCGGTCATGGGAACATGCAGGGTGATAAAGTCAGCCTGCTTCAGCAGGTCTTCAAAGGGTACCAGTTCTACCTGCAGTTTTTTGGCACGTTCCATAGATATAAAGGGGTCATAACCTATAACCCGCATTTCCAAAGCTAAAGCCCTTTTGGCTATCTCAGAGCCGATATTGCCCAAACCTACAATGCCCAGAGTTTTGCCCTTAAGTTCAGAGCCTACAAATTCATTGCGTTTCCACTGGCCGGATTTCAGGCTGGCGTTGGCTCTGGGAATATGGCGGGCCATAGACAGCATAAGGGCCAGGGTATGTTCGGTAGCGGAGATAGTGTTGCCGGTGGGGGCATTTACCACGATAATACCGTTACCGGTGGCAGCTTTTAAGTCAATATTATCTACGCCCACTCCGGCCCGGCCGATAACCTGCAGTTTTTTACCGGCATTGATAATATCAGCGGTGACCTGGGTCTGGCTGCGTACCAGCAGGGCGTCATATTCACCGATAATATTTACCAATTCCTCCGGTTTAAGGCCGGTCTTTACATCTACCTGTGCAATCTCCTTAAGGGGTGATAATCCGGTTGCGGAGAGTGCATCGCTTACCAGTACTTTTTTCATTTTAACTCCTGAAACCTGCCTTGGGCAGGGCTAATTTAAGATTATCCAGTGTAACTTTGATATCGTTTTCGGTTACCCAACCCAGATGACCTATACGGAAAATCTTGCCTTCCAGAGGGCCTTGTCCGCCGGCCAGCACGGTGTTGTATTCTTCGCGCATTACCTTTAAGAGCTTCTTGGGGTCAAGCCCCTCGGTAGCCAAAACCGCAGTAACGGTGTTGGATGCATATTTTTCTTCGGCAAGCAGGGTCAAACCCAGCTCTTTGACACCCTTGCGGGTAAAGTCAGCAATTTTCTGGTGGCGTTTGAAAATATTCTGCATACCTTCTTTTTCCATCATAATCAAAGCTTTGTGCAAAGCTACAATAACTGAAACGCAGGGTGTCCAGGGTGTCTGCCCTTTCTCAATACTGGCTTTGTGTTTAGCCAAGTCCCAGTAGAAACGGGGCATCTTGGATTCGGCATTGGCTTTCCATGCATCAGGGCTGACAGAAATAAAAGCCAGACCCGGGGGAACCATCCAGCCTTTTTGTGAGCCGGATACAACTACGTCACAACCCCATTCGTCAACCGGCAGGTCAATGGAACTGAGGCTGGAAATGGCATCTACCATCAGCAGCTTGCCGGCACCCTTTACTACGGATGCCAGAGATTTAAGGTCATTGGTAATGCCGGTGGAGGTTTCGTTGTGGGTAATCAGCACCGCTTTTATTTCGGGGTGTTCCGCCAGAGCCTTTTTGACCAGAGCGGGGTCAGCCGCTTTGCCGTGCTCAAAATTAAGGGCAATTATCTTAGCCCCGAAAATGGAGGCAATCTTGGCAAAGCGTTCGCCGAATACACCTATGGAAACGCTTAGTACGGTTTCACCGGGAGATAAAAAGTTGACAGCCGCGGCCTCAAGGCCGCCAGTACCTGAGCCAGTGAGCACCAAGACATCATTCTTTGTCTGGAAGAAATACTTCAGTTTTTCAGCTACCTCTTTCATGATAGCTGCCATTTCGGGTCCGCGGTGGTTTATCATCTGCTGGCCCATGGCGGTTAAGACTTCTTCAGGACAGGGGGTAGGTCCGGGGATTCTCAGGTTTTGCATACTGGCTCCTTTTCAAATATTACCTTTAGTATATAAAAAATATTGCTTTTAGCAAAATTCTAAACAGCTTTGGAGTAGCGTCTCTTGCCGGCTTTTATTATATCACCGCATTTTACAGTTGTACCGGGGTCTGATATTTTAGCGGAATTTATTTCCACCCCGCCCTGTTCCAGCAGGCGGCGGGCTTCGCTTTTGCTCTTGGCAAGGTCCGCCTTGATAATAAAATCTATCACGCAGATGCCCTCACCGTTTTCCAGGCGGCATTCCGGCATATCTTCCGGTATTTCACCCCGCTGCACCACCCGGGTAAACTGGGCATCCGCCTCTTCGGCGGCAGCTGTGCTGTAAAGCTGAGTTATCAGCTCGCGGGCAAGGCGTTTTTTAAGTACCATGGGGTTTATCAGACCGTTTGCCATCTGGTTTTTAAAATCAGCTATTTCGGTTGCGGGTATGTCGGTCACCAGTTCAAAATACTGGAGTATCAGCTCATCCGGGATAGACATACACTTGCCGAATATTTCAGTGGGCTCTTCGGCTACGCCGATATAGTTGCCCAGACTCTTGCTCATTTTGTGGACGCCGTCAGTGCCTACCAGTATAGGTACCATTAGCACCTGCTGGGGTTTCTGCCCCAGCATTTCCTGCAGTTCGCGCCCTACCAGCAAATTAAACTTCTGGTCTGTCCCCCCGAACTCCACGTCAGATTTCACCATGACAGAGTCATAGGCCTGAAGCATGGGGTAGAGCAGTTCGGTTACGCTGATGGGTTTGCCGGCGGCATATCTTTTGGCAAAATCGTCTCTGGCCAGCATTTGGGCTACGGTAAATTTGGAAGAAAGGCGGACTACGTCTTCCAGTTTAAAGTTACCGTACCATTCGCTTTGCCAGCGGACTTCGGTTTTATCTTTATCTACAATCTTGAAAAACTGCTCCAGATAGGTTTTGGCATTTGCCTTTACCTGCTCGGCCGAAAGCATGGGGCGGGTGACAGAAGCGCCGGAAGGGTCACCAATCTGGGCGGTCCAGTCTCCCACTATCAAAACTACCTGATGCCCCAAGTCTTGAAGCTGGCGGAGTTTCCTAAGGGCTACCATGTGTCCCAGATGGATATCCGGCGAACTGGGGTCAAAGCCTTCTTTCAGGCGGAGCTTTTTACCCGAAAGAAGCAGTTTTTTAAAGTCTTCTTCTACAATTACCTCGGCTACGCCCCGTTTCAAAATCTGGTCTATCCGGTTTTCCGCTTGGTTCATCTGGTATTACCTCAGTATATCTCTGGCTTTTGATATATCAGCTGAAATCTGGGTTTTCAGGGCTTCGGCATCTGCGAAGCAGATTTCAGGCCGTAAAAATTCTACAAATTCCACCTTAAGTACTTGCCCTCTTATATCACCTGCAAAATCCAGCAGGTGGACTTCAAGGCGGTGTTCCTCCTGCCCGAAAGTTGGGCATGAGCCTATATTTGCTACCGCGTTATACTCTTTTTCGCCTAAAAATGCTTTGGCGGCATAAACACCGTCTGCCGGCAAGGCCAGATAACCGGGCAGGGTAAGGTTGGCGGTCGGGAAGCCCAGCTTCGTACCCCGGTTTGCCCCGTTTTGAACAGTCCCGCGGAGGTGATAGTTTCTTCCCAGCATCAGGCGGGCTTTGCTGACATTGCCGGAAAGTAGTGCCCGGCGGATGGCAGTAGAGCTGACTATCTGGTTTTCTATAACTACCGGCGATACTACCGAAACGCTAAAATCCATAATATGGCTAAGCCGCCTAAGAGCAGTGGTATCTCCAGCCCGGTTTCTGCCCAAAGCAAAATCCGAACCTACCACAATACCTTTCATATGCAGGTGGTCCAGTAGATAGCCTACAAAGTCGGTGGCGGAGACAGTGGAGATTTCAGGGGTGAAAGAGAGCATTATTATCTGGTCGAGCCCCATTTGCGAAAGCGCCAGATTGCGTTCTTCCAAACTTAGTATCAGTTTAATATCATCCTGTCCAAGCACTTTGCTGGGGTGGTCTTTAAAGGTGATAAGGCAGCTTTGCAGATTACGTTCTTTGGCCTGTTTTTTAAGCTCATTTATAAGGTGCTGATGCCCCAGGTGGACACCGTCAAAAACGCCTATGGTAACAAGGGTATCTTGGTCTGAGGAATGGCGGATAATTTCTTCTTCAAGGAGTGTCATACAGTTGCCAACCTCTTGCTAAGTATTTCATTCTAGTATCTGATAAAGAAAAAGGGGCTTTCCCCAATATGAAACCCCTGCCAAAACATAACTTTTAAACCTGTTTTATACTAACACAAGGCTATAGGTACGTCAATTTTGTTATATATATAAGGAAAATAGGTGCGTAAATAAAATATTTTCATTGTTGGTATTTTTTCAGGTTAAACAGACTATTTATATTACATAAAAACTGGTATAATGCTTGACAAACTGTGCTTACAGGAGTACCATTATTATTTGCAAATTATGCCTCCAAAAAAAATGTCAAACCAAAAACAGCGATTTTTTCTTCTAGCCGCATTATTGTGCGCTTTCGTTTTTTAGCGCAACGACGTCCCTTGAGATTATAATAAGGAGCAGACATGGTATCTATGTTACCTAAGGCCGACGCCGCCACTGGTGTAATCCGCAAATCTTATGCCCAATTACCCGAGGTTGTCAATGTACCTAACCTGATAGAGATGCAACTGCAGTCTTTTGTCTGGTTTCAGGAGGAGGGTCTCCGTGAACTGATTGAGGAGATTTCTCCAATCAAAGACTTTGTGGGAAACAGGCTGGAACTGGAATTCATCGGCTATGAATTCAGAGAGCCCCGTTTATCCGAGTACGAATGCACCCAGCGTGACCAGACCTACTCTGTGCCCCTATATGTAAAAGCCAGGCTGATAGTAAAAACTACCGGTGAAATCAAAGAACCCTTTGATTTGTTCTTCGGGGATATCCCACTTATGACCGCTTTGGGTACATTTATTACCAGCGGTACGGAGCGGGTAGTTGTCAGCCAGCTATTGCGTTCACCGGGTGTTTACTTTACCATTTCAGATGACCCGGCCACCGGCCGCCCTCTCTGCCATACTAACCTTATTCCCAGCAGGGGTGCCTGGCTGGAGTTTGAAACCTCCAACCGGGATGTTATTTCAGTAAAAATTGACGGGCGTCGCAAGATTCCCGTCAGTACCCTTCTGAGGGCCATAGGTTATTCTGACGATTTGGATATTTTAAACCTGTTTGAGGTTATTGATAATGACCCCGAACGCCATTATATCCAGTCCAGCATTGACCGTGATCCGCTTATAAAGGATGAAATAAGTGCCCTTATTGATATTTACAGCCGTTTGCGCCCCGGTGATCCGCCCAATGCGGACAACGCCCGCAAACTTATTAACGAAATGTTCTTTGACCCCCAGCACTATGATCTGGGTAAGGTAGGCCGTTACAAGGTTAACCGCCGTCTGGAATTGCCGGCCCGTGAGGTTGGTGAAAACCGTGCCCTTACCCGTGAGGACATAGTAGCCATTATCCAGCGGATTATCATGGTCAATAACGGACAGGATACTCCGGATGATATTGACCATTTGGGCAACCGCAGAATCCGCACTGTGGGTGAACTTGTTCAGAACCAGTTCCGCATAGGTCTGGTACGTTTGGAGAGAGTTGCCCGTGAGAGAATGAGCATTGTCAATCTGGAAATGGTTACTCCCAGTGCTTTGGTTAATATCCGTCCGGTGGTTTCAGCTGTTAAAGAGTTTTTTGGTGGTTCACAGCTTTCCCAGTTTATGGACCAGACTAACCCTCTGGCTGAAATAACCAACAAACGCCGTCTGTCCGCCATGGGTCCCGGCGGTCTTTCTCGCGAAAGAGCCGGCTTTGACGTTCGTGACGTTCATTACTCTCATTACGGGCGTATCTGCCCCATTGAGACGCCTGAAGGCCCGAATATTGGTCTTATCGGTTCTCTGGCTACTTATAGCCGGATTAACCGCTATGGCTTTGTGGAAACTCCCTACCGCAAGGTTTATTCCAAACTGAAAAATAGTGATAAAAAACTGGTTGGTCTTAAACTGAAGACCGAAGTCAGTGAAAAAGGCAAGGTTCTTGCGGCTGCCGGTACTATCATTACCGAAGACAGCTTTAAGCTCATTTCAAAGCTGCCTGAGTGTGATATTCAGGTTATGCCGTTTGTATCTGCCGAAGTCAAATATATGCCTGCAGATGAAGAAGACCGCTATATTATCGCCCAGGCTAATACCCGTTTGGACGATAAAGGTTATTTCCTTGATGAAAGGATTGAAGCCCGTCTGGCTGAACGCTATGTAATAGAGCCCCCCGAAAAGATTGATTACATGGATGTTTCACCCAAACAGATTTTCAGCGTAGCGGCTTCGCTTATTCCGTTCCTTGAGCATGACGATGCCAACCGCGCCCTTATGGGTGCCAACATGCAACGCCAGGCTGTGCCTCTGCTTCGGGCAGAAGCTCCCATGGTAGCAACCGGTATGGAACGCGAAGCAGCCAGATACTCCGGTCAGGTTATTTTTGCCAAGCGCGCCGGTGTAGCTACTTCGGTTACCAGCGAGAAAATAATAATCCGCACCGCTGACGGCGGACATGATGAATATCTGCTCAAGAAATTTGTCCGCACCAATCAGGGTACATGTATAAATCAGCATGCCGTTATAAATAAAGGACAGAAGATAGAGGCCGGGCAGGTACTGGCTGATAGCTCTGCTACCGAAAACGGCGAACTGGCTCTGGGTCAAAATTGTGTTGTGGCCTTTATGAGCTGGCAGGGTTTTAACTATGAAGATGCTATTATCCTCAGCGAACGTCTGGTAAGGGAAGACGCCTTTACCTCTATTCATATTACCAAGCATGAGCTTGAGGCCCGTGATACCAAACTGGGTGTTGAAGAAATCACCCGTGATATTCCCAACGTAGGTGAAGAAAGCCTGCGCGAACTGGATGAAGACGGTATTATCCGCATAGGGGCTGAAGTTGGCCCGGATGATATTCTGGTGGGTAAGATCACCCCCAAGGGTGAAACCGAGCTTTCAGCAGAAGAAAAACTCCTTCGGGCCATTTTCGGCGAGAAAGCCCGCGAAGTTAAGGACACTTCACTCCGTATGCCTCATGGTGAATGGGGTAAGGTTATAAATGTAAGGGTCTTCTCCCGTGACAGCGGTGATGACTTGCCTGCCAGAGTGAACAAATGGGTGCAGGTTTGGGTTGCCCAGAAACGCAAGGTTTCAGTGGGTGACAAACTGGCTGGCCGCCATGGCAACAAGGGTGTTATCTCTATAATTGCCCCAGTAGAGGATATGCCTTATCTGCCTGATGGCACCCCGGTAGATGTGGTTTTGAATCCCATCGGCGTACCTTCACGCATGAATCTGGGACAGATTTTGGAAACCCATCTGGGTTGGGCAGGACATCTGCTGGGCTTCAGAGTGGCTACCCCCGTATTTGACGGGGCGGATGATACCGCTATTGAAGACGCTTTAGCCCGCTCCTGGCTTTCAACCAAGGCTGGTGCAATAGACATGAGCCCTGAAAACAAACGCCCCAGCGCAGATAATGCCAAGGCTATAGAGTGGATAAAACAGCAGGGCTTTGACGGCAAGAAGATATTTGATGAAAAACACCCTGGTCTGGCCAAGGAGGTCAGCCTTAAGCTTTGGCTTAAGGATATGGGAGTAGATGCCTCTGCTTTAAGTGGGGCTGAACTGGAAAAGAAAGCTTACGAAGTGAGCAGCCAAAACCGCCTGCCTTCGCCTATTGTGGGTAAATCAGTACTGCGTGATGGCCGCACCGGCGAAACCTTCGACCAGCCGGTAACCGTAGGCAATATGTACATCCTTAAACTTATCCACTTAGTGGAAGACAAGGTACATGCCCGTGCAACCGGTCCGTATTCACTTATCAGCCAGCAGCCTCTTGGCGGTAAAGCCCAGTTCGGCGGCCAGCGCTTTGGTGAAATGGAAGTTTGGGCCATGTACGCGTATGGTACAGCTCATAACCTTCAGGAGATGCTGACTATCAAGTCAGACGATATTGCCGGGCGAGCCAAGGCTTATGAATCTATTGTAAAGGGGGAGGATGTACTCCAGCCCGGTGTACCCGAATCCTTCAAGGTGCTTGTAAAGGAACTGCAGAGTCTGGGTTTGGCAGTTGAAGTGATAAATGAAGAAGTTAAAATTGCTCCATCCGAGAAAGTAGCCTCTCTGAATGAAGGAAACCAGCCGGGGAGTGATGATATTTCTGCTGAAATACTTCCTGAAACCCTGTATGCAGGCACAGAGGATATAGAAGACTCCATGATGTCGGTAATTGATGCTGACGATCAAGATTTGGCAATGTCATCAAATGATGAAGAGGTATCCGAAAACGATGAACGAAGTTAATGATTTTGATGCTATACGGATTTCGCTGGCTTCCCCTGACCAGATACGAAGCTGGTCTTATGGTGAGGTTACCAAACCTGAAACCATAAACTATCGTACGTTAAAGCCGGAGCGGGACGGTCTTTTCTGTGAGCGCATTTTTGGCCCTATTAAGGACTTTGAGTGTGCTTGCGGCAAATACAAACGTATCCGCTACAAGGGCATTATATGTGATAAGTGCGGCGTGGAAATTGCCCGTGCCAAGGTACGGCGTGAACGGATGGGGCATATTGAACTGGCCTGTCCGGTAGGCCATATCTGGTTCACCCGCGGGATTCCCAGCCGGGTAGGCCTGCTGCTTAATCTTTCTACCCGTAGCCTTGAAAGGATTATTTATTATTCCCATTTCATTATCACTGCGGTAAATGATGAAGCCCGTGAAAAAGCTATTAAAGACCTTGAGGTTATTTCATCCCAGCGGGTGGCTGATAAGGGCAGCGAGGTAGATACCAAGGTTGCCCAGATGGAAGCTGAAGATGCCACTGTTGAAGCTATTAATCAGGTTCGCCGTGATTTTTCAGCTGAACGTGAGCAAATGGAAGAAGATATCCAGCTGCTTATAGACCAACTGAAAGACCTGCAAATAGGTAATCTGCTGACCGAAAACCAGTATTACGAATTGAAACAGCGTTTCAGCAATGTTTTTGAAGCATCTATGGGTGCTGAGGCCTTGTTAAAACTGCTTTCTTACATTGATATGGACAAGGAGCGGAGCAAACTTATTCAGGAAACCCGCTCTACTTCCGGCCAGCGCCGCAAAAAGGCTGGCAAACAACTTCAGCTGGTAGAGGCTTTCCGCCGTTCCAGCAACAAGCCTGAGTGGATGATTATGACGGTTCTGCCGGTACTGCCGCCGGACCTGCGTCCTATGGTTCAGCTTGACGGCGGCCGTTTTGCCACCAGTGACTTAAATGACCTTTACCGCAGGGTTATTAACCGCAATAACCGTCTCCAGCACCTGATGGAAATCGGGGCTCCGGAGATTATTATCCGCAACGAAAAACGTATGCTTCAGGAAGCGGTGGATTCACTGATTGATAACGGACGCCGCGGCAAGAGCGTGGCTGTAAATGGTGACCACAAAGCCAAGTCGCTTTCTGACTTGCTTCGCGGTAAACAGGGACGCTTCCGCCAGAATCTGCTGGGTAAACGTGTTGACTACTCAGGCCGTTCGGTTATTGTGGTAGGCCCTTCACTCAAACTTTCACAGTGCGGTCTGCCCCGCCGTATGGCACTTGAGCTCTTTAAACCCTTTGTCATGCACCGTTTGGTACGTGACGGGTTAGCCCCTAAGAGTGCCCGCCGTTTGGTAGAGCGTGCCCGCCCTGAGGTTTACGATATTTTGGAAGAGGTGGTCAAAGAGAGGCCGGTTATGCTTAACCGTGCTCCTACTCTGCATCGCCTTAGTATCCAGGCCTTTGAGCCGGTACTCATTGACGGCAGTGCCCTCAGGCTTCACCCGCTGGTTTGTTCAGCATTTAACGCTGACTTTGATGGTGACCAGATGGCTGTCCACGTGCCTCTTTCCAAGGCGGCCGTGAAAGAAGCCCGTGAAACCATGCTGTCCATTCATAATATGATGCTTCCCTCCAGCGGTGAGCCGGTGGTCTCCCCCAGTCTTGATATGGTCTTTGGTTGTTATTACCTGACAACCACCCGTCCGGGCGCAAAAGGTGAGGGTAAAGTCTTCAGTGACTTTGAAGAAGCCAAACATTATTACGAAATGGGTATTATTGACCTCCGTGCCATTATCAAGGTACGTGACGGCAAAGGGAATATGCTGGAAACCACTACCGGGCGGATTATATTCAATGATGTCCTGCCCAAGGCTGTAGAGTTTCAGAATATGGACATACCCAAATCCGCCATTAAAAAGATAATCGGACGTTGTTACAAGATACTTTCCAGCCAGGATATGGCTATCATGCTGGACAAGATTAAACAGCTTGGTTTCAAATACGCCACCAGTTCAGGCATTTCTATTGCCATGAGTGATATTTCAGTACCGCGTGAAAAAGCTAAACTGGTAGCCGCTGCTGATGAGCGGACTGCAATCTCCGAAGGGCAGTTTGCCCGCGGTCTTATCACCGAGGATGAACGTTACAATAGTATTATTGAAACGTGGATGGAAACGACTGACCGCATTACGGACGCCATTCAGGCTGGCTTTGACAAACAGGGTTCTGTTTACATGATGGCTAACTCTGGTGCTAAAGGTAACATTTCCCAGATACGCCAGATGGCTGGTCTGCGCGGCCTTATGACTAACCCTTCCGGCCGTATTATCGACTTCCCCATCAAGTCTTCCCTGCGTGAGGGTTTGACTGCCCTGGAGTACTTTATATCTACTCATGGTGCCCGCAAAGGTCTGGCTGATACCGCTTTGCGTACGTCCGGTTCAGGTTATCTGACCCGCCGTCTTATAGACGTAACACAGGATGTTATTATTCTTCAGGAAGACTGCGGCACTTCAAACGGCACCTGGATAGTAGAGCCCAAAGAAAAGGGTATGCTGCCACCGCTGGTTGATCGTGTACTTGGCCGCTGGGCTGCTCATAATGTGGTTCACCCCCAAACCGGCGAAATTATTGTGGAAAACAATGAAGAGATTGACGAAGCTAAGGCCAAGGCTATCGGCGAGGCTGGTATTACCGAGGTCTTTGTGCGTTCTCCTCTTACCTGCGAAGCTACTCACGGCATGTGCCGCCGCTGTTACGGGCGTGACCTTGGCCGTGTCCGTCTGGTAGACATGAATACCGCCGTAGGCATTATTGCCGCCCAGAGTATCGGTGAACCCGGTACCCAGCTGACACTCCGCACCTTCCACACCGGCGGTGTGGTAGGCGTAGATATTACTACCGGTCTTCCCAGAGTTGAAGAACTCTTTGAAGCCCGCCCGCCCAAGGTTCAGTCTATAATCTCTGAGATAGACGGTGCGGTAGAAGTTATTGAAAATGAAAATGGCCGCCATATCCGCATAGCCTCAGATGAGGTCTATCAGGATGAATACGAATTACCTTCCGGCTGGAAGACTCAGGTTCAAAGCGGTCAGTGGGTGGATTCCGGTATGGTACTGGCTTCGCCTGAAATGGAAGGCAAGTCCAAAGCTGTTGTTCAGAGCGACCAGAATGTAGTTGCCAGAGTGGCTGGTGAAGTTTCAGTGGATGGCAATCTGATTACCATCAAGTACAGCGAAAATGAAGAACGCGAATACGCTATACCTGCCGCCATGCAGATAAAGGTTAAAACCGGGGATAGTGTCCGTGCCGGTCAGCAGCTGACTGACGGCTCTATAAACCCGCAAGATATTCTATCCATTTTGGGCAGGGATGCTGTTCAGAAGTATCTGGTTGAAGAAGTCCAGAAGGTCTACTACTCTCAGGGTGTACATATCAATGATAAGCACATAGAGGTTATTGCCCGCCAGATGCTTATCAAGGTACGTATTGATTCTTCCGGTGATACAGACCTTGTTCCGGGTGAACTGGTGGACAAGTTCCGTTATGAGGATATCAATGCCAAGGTTTTGGCCGAAGGCGGCGAACCGGCAACTGCCCATACCGTGCTTATGGGTATCACCCGTGCCTCACTCAGCACCGAAAGCTGGCTAGCGGCGGCCTCCTTCCAGGAGACTACCCGCGTCCTTACTGATGCCGCCATTTACGGCAAGGTGGACAAGCTGTCCGGCCTTAAGGAAAATGTTATCATAGGCAAGCTTATACCTGCCCAGTGTAAGTCCTGCAAGGAAGCTACAGTTGAAAGAGCGGAACGTATTGCCGCTGCAGCTTCTGCACCCGCTGTGAGCAGTCTGCCGGAAAATTGCCTTTAGGCTTAAATAAGCTTCGGTTGTTATAGTCTTGAAAAGAGGGGCGTTATGCCCCTCTTTTTATTATCCCGATATAGCCTGTTTTATCAGCCCGCAAGGCATATGACCCGTCAAACAATCCCTCTAACGCCCGAATATTGAGAGTGTTTTGGAATATTTGTGCTATAATACTTCAAATGTCAGAGAAAAAAGAGCGTCTTATATCCGGGAAACTGGCCGCCGATGATGCCAAGCTGGATACCAGCCTTCGCCCCCGTTGCCTGTCTGATTTTATAGGTCAAAAGCGCCTCAAGGATAATCTTGGGGTAGCCATACAGGCGGCCAAGCAAAGGGGAGAGGCGCTGGATCATGTTTTGCTTTACGGGCCGCCGGGATTAGGGAAAACCACTCTTTCGCATATCATAGCTTTGGAGATGGGGGTGAATATCCGTATTACCTCCGGCCCGGCCATTGAAAGGCAGGGTGACCTGGCAGCTATTCTGACCAATCTGAAGCCATTTGATATCCTGTTTATAGATGAAATACACCGCCTTAGCCGGAATGTAGAGGAAGTCCTTTATCCGGCTATGGAAGACTACGCACTTGACATAATGGTAGGAAAAGGGCCGGGCGCCAGAAGCCTCAGGCTTAAACTGCCACATTTCACCCTGATAGGGGCGACCACCCGCTATGCCATGCTTTCAGCACCTTTGCGTGATCGTTTCGGTTCTATATTCCGTCTGGATTTTTATGATGAAGAAGCCATATATGATATTGTCCGCCGCTCCGCCCGCATACTGGGGGTGGAAGCAGATGAAAATGGTCTTCATCAGATAGCCTGCCGTTCCCGCGGCACTCCTAGAGTGGCAAACCGTTTGCTTCGGCGGGTGAGGGACTATGCTCAGGTAAAGGGAAACGGGCTGATTACCGGGGATATTGCAGCGGAATCTCTGGCCTGTTTGGAAGTGGACAAATTGGGGCTGGATGAGATTGATCACAAGGTTTTAAAAACCATTATCCATAAATTCGGGGGAGGGCCGGTGGGTCTTGAAACTATTGCCGCGGCTATTTCCGAAGAAGCGGATACGATTATGGACGTTTATGAACCTTATCTGCTCCAACTGGGTTTTTTGGAAAGAACACCTAGAGGACGTCAGGCAACCCGTTTGGCTTACCAGCACTTGAGTATACCTTATCCGGCTGATAAAAATACCCAGCAGGGACTTTGGACGGAGAATGGCACCTAAACTTCTTCTCCATGGTTGCTGTGCCCATTGTACCGCTTACTCTTTCAAATACTGGCAGGAACAGGGTTTTCTGGTCAGTGTTTACTGGTACAACCCCAACATTCACCCCTTTACTGAGCATCAAAGCAGACTTGAGGCTATGGAGAAACTTTCAGATGAAATGGGTTTTGAGCTTATAACAGAGCCTTCATATCAAATGGCCGAATATTTTAAAAATGTAGCCGCAAATGTGGATGGGCGTTGTCGAATCTGTTTTGATATGCGTCTGGGGCAGACTGCCGCTTATGCCGCACAGCATGGGTACGAATATTTTTCCTCAAGCCTTTTTATCAGCCCTCACCAGAAACATGCTGATGCAGTTTGTGCGGCTGAAATATCGGCTAAGGAAACGGGGATCAAATTTGCCTATGCAGACCTTCGAAAACGTTATTCGGACAGCCGCCATATTACCAAACCCTTAGACCTTTATCGCCAGCAGTACTGCGGGTGTATATATAGTGAGTATGAAAGATTCGGCAAGGCGGATTCGCCTGCCTAATAGGCTATTTTGTACTCTTTTATCCGGGCAGGTATGTTAAAATATATGTACACTATTTGCCAGAGGTTTATTTAAATGGCCTATTTAATCCGCCCTATAAAAGACGAAGATATACCTGAACTAAATCAGCTTGATAAAGAAGCCTTTCCCACAATGTGGCCGGCGACCAATTTCAAGCGTGAGATGGAAAACATCATGGCCCATTATATGGTGCTGGTTGATGAGGACATCTCCACTGCTGCAAAGCCTGTTTTAAGTATTTGGAAACGACTCAGGAATTGTATCCGACATGATACCGGCACTATTCAGCAGGTGGTAGACTGCCCAAAGGTAATTGGTTACGGTGCTATATGGGTAATGGCCGGCTCTGCCCATTTGGTCAGCGTGGCAGTGCGGGAGGCCTACCGCCGCAAAGGATTTGGCGAGTTGCTTCTGATAAGCTCTTTGAAAGAAGCTATCAAACACAAATGCTTTGAAATGACTCTTGAGGTCAGGGTTTCAAATATTGTGGCTCAAAATCTGTATTTGAAATATGGGTTTGCCATAAAGGGTATACGGAAAAAATACTATTTGGATAATCACGAAGATGCCCTTATTATGACTTTAGATAGCATTGATAGCCCTGATTTTACGTCTAAACTGGAAGAATATAAAAACAGCCACACCCGGAAGTGGAAAACCACACCGGGCATGGCCGAACTGGCTTCTTAAATTTATTAAAAGGGAAAGTTACTCTTCGTCTCCGCCCCGGGATTTGCGTTTTAAATCCCCCAGGGATTTCAATCGTTCAAATTCTGCTTCATCTATGGGTTCGCAGAGCTTGACCGTACCCCGTTCAATGCGTATTTTGAAAAGCTTGCGGCATTTCCAGCATTTATAAGGTCCTTCATATACTTCGTCAGCTAATGAAAAACTGCCAATTACGCCACAATCAGGGCAGGGGATTTTTACCATCATCTCTCAGGTACTTCCTTTCACCAACTTGCGTTTACAGTGTAATAGTTTATTCCTAAGGGAAAAACTATTCAAGCAGGTTTACTTTTGAAAAGAGGGCATTGGCCAGCATCCCGGCGGCTATTGGCATCAGGGCGGTTACGGCCAGCCGTATCAGGGCGAACTTCCAGCCCAGCATGCCAATCTCAAGAGGAAGACGGTTCACCGCCAGCAGTGACCAGCCCGTCATGAATGCTACCATAGTACCGGCTCCGGCACCGCCGCCCAGCAACCCGGCGGCAATGGGCATACAACTGTAAGGTCCGCCCGGCATTAGCCCGCCCACAGCTGTACCGATAAGTACACCTTTGAAACCTGATTCCTGTCCCAGCCACTGGCTGACGGTTTCTTCGGGTATGATAACCCTGAGCATACCGGCAATCACAAAGGCCAGTACCATCATGGGCAATACCTGAATAAATATATCCCAGGCGGCTTTAAACCCCTCTACGTGAGCACCGTTTTTGTTGTAAGCAATAACACTGACCACCACTGCTGCAACCGCCAGAATTATGGTGGGGATTATCATGGAAGGTCTTTGGCCTCTCTCACAGCTGTTATTTACCATATTACTTATACAAATATATCCTAAAGTCCTATTTTTTTAAAGTTTGTTTCTCAAGTATCAGGCAGATGTTACGGGCAAAATATTTTGGTCCGCGGTGGCTCTTTTCACCGGATGAGCTGACTACCCTGAAACCGGCTTTTTTAACCAGTGCCTCTATCTCCCAGCAGGTATACAGGCGGTAATAGCGCATGAGTATCTGGTCCTGACTTTTCCATGGCACCAGAGTTTCCCGCCCCTTAAACCAAAAACGGGGCTGTAGACGGTTCCAGACCGTCAGGAATATTTGTCCGTTATCTTTCAGTACCCGTCCGAATTCGTTTAGGGCTTTTAGTTGAGAATCCGGTCCTTTCAGGTGGTGGAAACTGGCCACAGCAATCAGCCAGTCAAATTCGGCATCCTTGAAAGGCAGGTCTTGCATATCTGCCACTGCCAGATTAGGTTTGAAGCCGTGTTTACGGGCATATTTGCCGGCTTGGTCTATCATCTCGGCAGAAAAATCTATGCCATACAGCTCAAAATTGTTTTTAAAAGGTATAAAATCTGCTCCGCAGCCGCAGCCGGCATTAAGGAGTTTGCCTGTTTGCCATTTTTCGGCCAGTGCTGAAAGCTCCGGGCTGAAAATGGAACGATGGCGAAAGCTGTACCAGCCAGCGGCTATACGGTCAAATACCTGTGACTGGGAAGTAAAATTTTGTTCGTTCATAGCTTTAGGTTATAATTAACTATCCTTAATAGATAAGAGTATATATGAAGAAGCTTTCCCGAACAATATCAGGCGTTACCCCGGTGGCGGTTATGACCAAACCTCTGCCGTGTCCCGGCAAGTGCATATATTGTCCTACTTTTGCTGCCACTCCCCAGAGCTATACACCTGAATCTCCGGCTGTTTTGCGGGCTAAAAGCTGTGAATACCAGGCTTACAAACAGGTTGCCCTTCGCCTGCGGATAATACAGGATATGGGTCACCCTACAGATAAGGTTGAGCTTATAGTTATGGGTGGTACTTTCCTTTCAGCAGATACCGCCTACCAGTATGGTTTCATTAAAGACTGCTATGATGCGTTGAATGGGATAGTGGCTGGCAGTCTGGAGGAAGCTAAGACTATAAATGAAACTGCTCAGCACCGCTGCGTAGGCTTATGCATTGAGACCCGCCCGGATATCTGCGGTGAGACCGAAATACAACGGATGATAGATTTCGGAACTACCAGAGTGGAACTTGGCGTCCAGATGCTGGATGATGATATTTATAAACTGGTTGAACGGGGACATACAGTTGCGGATGTGGCTGAGGCCACCCGCCTTTTGCGTGAATACGGCCTAAAAGTGCATTACCACTGGATGCCCGGACTTCCCGGTTCAGCCCCTGAAAAAGATCTGGCACTTTCCCGCATGGTGTTTGAAGATCCCCGGTTTTGCCCTGACGGGCTTAAGCTTTATCCCACTATGGTAGTGGAGGGGACTGTACTTGAGGAGTGGTGGAAAGAAGGCAGATATACACCGTACCCAAGTGACATCATGACCGGGCTTATTGCGGATATTAAAGCTCTGGTGCCGCCTTATGTGCGTATCTCACGGGTTCTTCGGGATATACCGGCGGTATTTATCAGCGCGGGACTCAAAGACTCCCTGAGAGATGGTGTTCGGCAGATACTGGAAAGCCGCCACCAGAAGTGCAGGTGTATACGCTGTCGTGAATACGGCCACCGCCAGCGGAAAGGACAAACCAGTGGTGAACCCACCTTAAGGCGACTTGATTATCCTGCTTCGGAGGGCAACGAGATATTCCTTAGCTTTGAGGATTCTTCCGATACCCTTTATGGTTTGCTCAGGTTGCGTATACCCTGTTTATCCCTGCCTGTTCCGGATAAAAAATACGGCGGTAAAATAGGACTGGTACGTGAACTGCATGTATATGGCATAGAACTCTCACTGGGTGAACAGGGAGACCAGTCTGCCCAGCACCGGGGTCTTGGCAGAAAGCTGGTGGCCGAGGCAGAACGGCTTGCCCATGACGAATACGGCCTTAGCTCACTGGCAATACTAAGCGGTGTGGGCGCCAGAGAGTATTACCGTTCACTCGGGTATGAACTTTCGGCAGGGTATATGTGTAAGCGTCTGGCTTGATATTAAAGCGGATTTGGCTGATTTTGCCCTGTATGGTGACAAATGTTAAACTACAGGTGTAAACTCTGCTGATGTGTCAGTGAATGCAACTTGAACTGAATGGTAAAAACGTTTTTTAGGTGCTAGAATATAAACAGTTATTTTATACAGTAACTTGTGTGTATTACCAGTATATATGGTGACGGGAAAACAAAAGACATGGCTAGGAGGATAAAATGGTCCGTGTTGCTGAAGAATGGTTTGCAGTATGCGGAGGGTGTGAACTCTCTATACTGGATATAGGTGAGCCGCTGCTGGATGTTTTACCCAACTTGGAAATAGTTCATATGCCTGTTCTTATGGATCATAAACTTCTCGGACAGAAGGGTGATGGTATTAAATACGAAATCCCAGAAGCTGATCTTGGTATAATTACAGGCGGTATCCGAAATGAGGAAAACAGGGAACTTGCTCTGGAAATGCGCAAGAAATGCAAGCTAATCGTAGCCCTTGGCACTTGTGCCTGTTTCGGCGGTATTCCGGCTCTGGCAAACCTTTCTACTACCGAAGATATGTTGAAACAGGTTTTCAGTAAGGAGAAAGGTACTGATCCTGCTTCTCCTCCCGGTGACAAATCCCTCCCCAAAATGCTTGACCGTGTTTATGCCGTAGATGAAATAATAACAGTAGATATTCACCTGCCCGGTTGTCCTCCTACACCAGCCCATATAGTTGAACTGCTCACAGCAGTACTTGCGGGTAAAACTTTTGCGCTTCCCGAAAGAAGTGTTTGCGATACCTGCCCCACCATACGTGAAAAACAATCTACCGGCGGGTCTATCAAACGCCCTCTGCAAAATGCCCAGTTTACCCCCGGCCGCTATGATAATATGCGCTGCCTGAATGAACAGGGCTTGTTCTGTCTGGGGCCGGTTACCAAAGCTGGGTGCAACCGTATTTTGGGTGCTGATCCTTCGGAAGAAATTCCCCGCTGTATAAAGGCTTATATGCCGTGCCGCGGTTGTTTCGGACCTGTCCGCAAAGGTTCTAATCCTACTGCTGATATAATGGGCTCGTTAAGTTATATCGGGCGTGATCCAAAGGAGATTGTTGACCGGGTGGCCACCATAAACCGCTTTATCGGTTCGGGTAGACTCCGCCCGCAGGATAAATAATAACCCCTTTTAGTTAATTCGGAGGATATATGAAACAGATTACAATACAGCCGGTTACCAGAATTGAAGGTGCTGCTAAGGTTGTTATAAACCTTGATAATAGCGGCAACGTATCTGATGCCCGCATGCATATTATAGAGCTGCGCGGTTTTGAAAAATTTTGTATAGGGCGGCCTGTAGAAGAAATGCCCCGTATTACCCCGCGTATCTGCGGCGTTTGTCCGCTTTCCCATCATCTATGTTCCGCTAAGGCTTGTGACCACGTCTTCGGTGTTACCCCGCCGTCTGCTGGCCGCAAACTGCGTGAACTGGCTAATGCCGCTGCTTATCTGGAAGAGCACATCCTCCATTTCTTCTTTTTAGCTGGAGCTGACCTTGTGATGGGTCCGGGTGAAAACTACTCTATGCGCAATGTTTTTGGTATAGCCCAGAAGATGCCTGAACTGGGCCAGAAGGTTATACGCTCACGTCATCTGGCATCAAAGATGCTGGATTATCTTTTGGGAAAAGATATCCACCCTGTAGCGGCTGTAGCCGGAGGGTTCTCAAAACCGCTTACGGAAACTGAACGTGAAAAAATGATGGAAATGGCTAAAGAACTGTTGGAGTTCTCCAAGTTTTCCATAGCATATGCCAAAGAAAATCTTTTCAGTAAATATGAAAGCCTTATTAAAGAAATTGGCGTTATCAAGACCGGCTTTTTAGGCACTGTAGATAAAAACGGTGCTTTAAACCAATATGACGGCAATCTTCGTCTTATGCGTCCTGACGGCAAGTTTACCGAATTTTCCCCCAAGGATTACCTTGACCATATTATTGAGCGGGTAGAAGACTGGAGTTATGCCAAATTCCCGTATGCCAAGGAACTCGGTGAGTTTAATATGGATTTAGACAATCCCTCCGGTATTTTGAGGGTAAACACTTTGGCCCGTATAAATGTCTGTGACCGTATTGCTACGCCCTTGGCTCAAAAGGAACTGGAAGAATTCCGCGCTAAATTCGGCCGTCCTGCCCAGCAGTCACTTCTTTTCAATTGGGCACGCTTGATAGAGCTTTTATACAATGCTGAAAGGGTTATTGAGCTTCTTTCTGACCCCGAAATTACGAGCACCAACACTCGTGTACCGGTAACTCCCAAAGCTGGCCGAGGAGTGGGTTGCATAGAAGCCCCCCGCGGCACCCTTATTCATGACTATACTACAGATGATAATGGTTTAGTTACTGATGCCAATCTGGTGGTTGCCACTGTCTTTAATAATGCTGCTATAAATATGTCCGTAAAACAAGCTGCCCAAACTCTTATAAAGGGTGGTAAGTATGATGAAACCATTTTGGACGAAATAGAAATGGTTATACGGGCTTATGACCCCTGCTTGTCCTGCTCTACACACGAGCTTAATGGCAAAGTAGCGGTCAGGCTGGATATAGTTGACGCAAGCGGACAGCTGGTCCAGACTTACTCTAACTAAATATGGACTGTTTACCGGAATATTGCTCCCGGCCGGTGGTTGTATTCGGCTGCGGAAACATACTTTATGGTGATGACGGTTTTGGCCCGGCTGTAGCAGATTACTTAAATGCCCATAGCCGGGTTCCTTCTTTTGCCTGCGTTATGGACGTGGGTACAGCTATCCGAGAGTTACTATTTAACATAATAATAAGTGATGTGAAACCCAAGGTTATAGTACTGGTAGATGCCATGGAAACTGGGCTGGAGGCGGGTGAGATTGGGCATCTTACGGTTGAACAGGTATCTCCGGAAAAGATAAATGACTTCTCACTGCACCTTATGCCCACCCTGAATATGCTTAAAGAGCTTCATGCTGACGGGGGAGTAAAAATAGATGTGCTGGCAGTTAAACCTGAACGGATACCCGAAGAGATGGAACAGGGTTTAACTGAAAAAGTCCAAAAAGCGGTAGTTGAAACCGCCCGTTATATTACGGATACCTATTTTGCCCAGCCGCCTTTTTAGTGGCTTTCCTGACTCCAGTTCTGCATCATTTCCTTTATCTTTTGCCCCAGTTTTGGGTTATTCCGCAGGCGTTCAATGAAAATAGGGCAGGCCTCCAGCATGGAGTTTTGGGCGGCGGAAGCCATGGATAACATCTGCTGCATGGCAGCTTCATCTTGAGGCGCATTCATACCCGGACCTCCGCTTTGTACCTGGCGGCGGATATCTTCAGAAGTATATCGCATAGGTGTTGTACAAGCACGGTACCACGGACACTCTTTGCATTGGGCTATATTTGATGCTTCGTTCAATATATCAGTCATTGTTACTCCTTAGGTTTTAGTATATCTTGTCCAGTTGGTTGTCAAAATCTGTCTGGCTGGAAAATGCCCCGAACTTTATGGCCTTTATTATCCCTTCGGTATTTATAAAATAGGTAATGGGAATATAGTTTGCATTATAGATTTGCCCGATAGCACCAGTGGTATCCAGCAGTACCGGAAAGGTATAGTGATTATCCTCCATAAACTGCTCTATAAGTGACTGGCTCTCTGTTATATTTATCATAAGGATTTTAATGCTGTCTGGGAGAGTCTTGTTTTTTAGATAAGCGGCTTCAAAAAAAGGCATCTCCTGTTTGCAATAACTGCAGCTTATCTTCCAGAAGTTTATAATTACCCCCGAGCCTCTGAAATCACTCAGGTTTATTTCCTGCCCAGCCAGATTTTTCAGGGAGAAATCCGGTGCAAAATTGTTTATCTTTATACCTGTTACGGGTTGGTTAGCGTTGTCAGATGGAGATGGCGTGGATTGGCTGCAGGCGGACAGACAAAGACTGCCAAGGAGCAGAAAACAGAGGGCTAACAATTTACTTTTCATTTCAAATCTGCAGGGTACTGAAAAACCCTATTCTATTACCAAATATCAGTATACCAATAAATATCAGTATCACGCCACTTGCACCGTATATGGCAGCTGAATAGTGGCTGATTTTACCTATCAAAGGCAGAGTTTTTTGAAGGAGCAACCCTAATGCAATAAATGGTATACCCATGCCCAGTGAAAAAACAGCCAGCAGTGCCGAGCCGTAAAGCGGGTTTTCTCCTCCGAATGTAATAGTTAGTATACTGCCCAGCACCGGGCTGATGCAGGGTGTCCAGGCAAGGGTGAAAACCGCCCCGCTTAGGAAAGACCTGGCATAACCGCTCATTTTAAGGTTTTGTGGGCTGGCCAGATGCTTTTCAAAATTGATTGACGGGAAACGAAGGCATAGCAGCATGTACCCGCCAAAGATGATAAGCATTCCCCCTGAGAGTATCCTTACCCAGAGGTCACTGGGGTTTATAATAACCCCGCCCAGCCCGGCTAAAGCCCCAAGACTGGTAAAGATAAGGCTGAAACCGGCTACAAAGGCCACTGAATGCCGCAGGGTTTTATAAGAAATGGCGGAGTTTGGTTTAGCATCAAGTATCTCGGCTCCCGTCAGGCTGGCTAAATAAATAGGCATCATAGGCAGTACGCATGGGGAGAAAAAGGCGGCCAGTCCGCCGGCAAGGGCTAAAAGGTAAGAGATATCTTCCAAATCCGTTCTGCACCTTCCCATAACCCTGAAAACAAGGCTATAATGTACTTTAATATTATATCAGTTTTACAGGCGGAGTATTTATGCGTCCCCTTTCCTACAGTCAGATAGACCAGTACCTGAGTTGTCCTTTAAAATACCGTTTTCTTTATATTGACGGCCTAAAGCCGTTGGAAAAGGGGTATTTCAGCTTTGGTACTACCTTGCATGACTGTGCGGAGCATTTTTTCAGAATAAAAGTACCTCCTCCACCCAGTTTGGAAAAGATGCTGGAATATTATCGCTTGCACTGGCGGTCTGAAGGGTATGAGTCTGTTGAGGCAGAAGAAAACTACCGCCAGTTAGGTAAAGAGATACTTGCGGAGTTCTGCCGTATCCACAGTGCTGATTTTCATATGCCACTTGCAGTGGAATACCAGTACACTGTAAATCTGGACGGAGTTAAGCTGACCGGTAAAATTGACAGGGTAGATAAACTCTTATCCGGTGAACTATGTATTGTGGACTACAAAAGCAACAAAGACCTGTTTTCGGCTGAATATGTTCAAAATAACCTTCAGCTGAGTCTTTACCAGCTGGCAGTAGAGCAGATTTGGTTTTTGCCGGTTGGGGAACTTTGCCTTTATCACCTTCGTTCAAACACCGCCATGCGTTGTTCTGCCCGTAGTAAAGAGGTTATTGCTGATGCCAGGCAACTGGTGCTGGAGGTAGCCGAAAAAATAGAAAAAGCTATTTTCCCTGCCTGTGAAAACGGTTTTTGCCCGTGTGATTTTGCCCATCTCTGTCCGCTGTATCGCCACAAATACGCACCCCCGCCCCAGTTACCCGAAGCATCAGCAGTAGATATACCCCGTGCGGTTGAGGAATATGCGGAACTCCAGTCCCGTAAAAGTGAAATAGAAGCCAGAATAGATACTCTGAAAGAGTCTATTATTGAATACTGCCGTGCCAATTCGCTTGGACGGGTATACGGCAGTGAACATTCACTCAGCTACAAAGAGGTTTCGCGTAGCGGGTATAACAATCAGGCGGTGCGGGATTTGCTTGTGCCGCTAGGGCTGTGGGACAAGGTTTCCGAATTGGATAAAAGCCTGCTGGAGAAATATCTGGAAACAGATGCCTGCGGACAGACACTGAAAGAAGAATTGCTGGCTTTAAAGGAAGTTGTATCTACCTCTCCGCGGCTGTATATCAAACAATTTTCAGCCGATAACGATAGCTGAAAGCGCAGGTTTGCAGATAGATGTTTTTTCAAATGATTGGTGTGTTTTTACTGGCGCTGGTGGAAATCTGGCTGGCCATACCGGCTGGTTTGATTTGGGGTTTGCACCCAGCTCTGGTTATTCTGCTGGTATGCGGCGGTACTTTAAGCGGCGTAGGTATTATTATTATTCTTTCAGAAAGAATACGGGCAAGCTCAAACCGCTGGCTGGATAAAAACCGTACGGGTGATGCCTCTGCAAGCCTGTCAGCACTCTTTGCCCAGATTATTGCGGCTTTGCAGGAAAGGCTTCATTCGGGCCGGCTGTACAAAATATGGTTAAAATACGGAATTATAGGGTTGGGTCTTTTGTCACCCGTGTTAACCAGTGCCCCCTTAGCTGCCTTTTTAGGGGTGATGCTAAACGCAGACAAGCTGAAGCTGTTTATCTGGATATCAGCAGGGGTAGCGGTTTGGACAACTGGGCTCACGTTGGCTATGTATTTTGGTTTGATACTGCTGGGAATCTAAGAATATATCCGAAATGCTTAGTAAAAAATCAAAAAACCTGATGCTAAAAGTAAAAACATGTGGTACAATAAATTCTAGCAAACAAAGAGGCAGATTACTAAAATTTATTATTGTTCGGGTATTTTAACAGTGTTATACTTATAAGAGCGAGCCTTTCCATAGGCTTGCTAATCATGTTTGGGGGATTGAATGAAGGTTTATCATCTGGCATATGAGCCAAGTTACCATTCAATGGATTTTCATTTTTGGACTGAATGTAATTTAAAATGCCGCGGTTGTTATACCAATTACGAGGTTTACGATTTTGGTCTGCTGGATGATCCTGTAGCTGAGATAATTACCCGTGAAAGGCAAGCCCCTCCCACTAAATTTCTAACGTTTGACCAGGTTATGGAAAAGATAGATGGCTATACTATAAAATATGCGGTTTTTCTGGGTACGGAGGCGGTGCTTGACCCTGAGCTGCCTAAACTGGCTAAGGCTGTCCATGAAAAATACGGCTCTTACAATATTCTGCTAACCAACGGTATCAGGATGCCTGACCTTACAGATATTGACCAGGTTATTTTCAGCCTGAAGGCGTATTCCGAAGATATATATCGTGATTATACCAGCCGCTCAAATAAATCCGCGCTGGAAAATCTGAAGAAGATACATGCTTCATTAGGTGAGCGCAAACTCCATGTAGAAGTGGTGTACATACCTGATTATATAGCCAAAGACGAAATAGAAAAGGTAGCCCAGTTTTTAGCCAGCATAGATAAAGATATGTCTTTCCGCATTGACGCTTACTTCCCTATTCCGGGTTGTCCTTGGCGGGCGGCCAACAAGGAAGAAGTGGAAGAAGCAGCCGAAGTTGCCCGCAAGTACCTGAACAATGTAGTGGTACTTACGTTGGATATGAAACGAATCGGTGATAAGGCAGTTAAGGTTTTTTAAATGACAGTAGAATCCGGCAGACAATCAGTTGTGATAGCAGCACGTTTATCCACTACCGCCAAAAGGGTATTGGAGAAGCGGTATCTCAAAAAAGATGCTGACGGACGAGTGATTGAAACGCCTGAGGATATGTTCCATAGGGTAGCCAGAGTAGTAGCTTCTGCCGAATATAAATATGCACCGGGTGCGGATATAAGCCGTATTGAAGAGGAATTTTATCAGGCTATGTTCCGCCTGGAGTTCCTGCCCAATTCCCCCACCTTATTGAATGCCGGGCGGCAAGTAGGGCAGCTTTCAGCCTGTTTTGTTTTGCCGGTAGAAGACTCCATTGAATCTATTTTTGATGCCGTAAAACAGACAGCTCTTATTCATAAAAGCGGGGGCGGTACAGGGTTTTCATTCTCCGACCTGCGTCCTGCCGGAGATAGGGTTGGGGAACTCACCGAAGTGGCCGGCGGCCCGGTCTCTGTAATTAATATATTTGCTGCAGCAGCAGATTATGTGCGGCAGGGTGGGGTTCGCCGCGGGTGTAACACCGCTATTTTAGATGTAACTCATCCCGATATCCTTAATTTTATCTCCTGCAAGGGTGACCCGAATGCCCTGACCAATTTTTATATTTCAGTTGTGGTAACCCGAGACTTCATGACCAAAGTACGAAATGGTGAAGATTACGATATTATCAACCCGCACACCGGTGAGGTAGTTCAGCGGCTAAACGCCGCCTGTGTGTTTGACCGTATTGTGGACCAGGCTTGGAAAACGGGTGATCCGGGTTTGGTATTTATAGACCGTATAAATGATGATAATCCCACTCCATTATTAGGGCGCATCAAGCATGTAAGCGGTTGCGGAGAGCAAACCCTTCTGCCATATGAATCTTGCAATCTTGGTTCAATCTCTTTGCCTCGTATGCTCAAGCGTGATGGCGAACGGGTAGTGGTAGACTATGAAAAGCTGGGGCGGACAGTTAAAATGGCTATCCGCTTTCTGGATAACGTAATAGATGTAAACAAGTTTCCTACTCCCGAAATTGAAAAAGCCACACTGCGTAATCGCAAAGTAGGCTTGGGGGTTATGGGTTTTGCCGATATGCTGGTTTTGATGGGTATACCATACAATTCCGAAGAGGCTATATTTCAGGCTGACCAGATAATGGAATTTATTAAAGAAACTTCCCACCGTGCTTCGTCAAAACTAGCCGAAGTCAGAGGGTCTTTCCCTGCTTATGAAGGCAGTATTTATGACGTACCGGGCGGACGCCCCATGCGGAATGCCACTTGTACCAGCATAGCTCCCACCGGCACGCTTTCCATTATAGCCGGGGTATCTTCGGGCATAGAGCCTTCTTTCGCTATGGTATTTGTCAGGAATATACTTGATGGTGAAAACCTGCTGGAGATAAACCCGTATTTTGAAGAAATGGCCAGACGCGGAGGTTTCCATTCAAAAGAGCTGTTTGAGAAACTGGTTTCCTCAAACCATCTGCATGATATAGAGTGTATACCGGACTGGCTTAAACGTCTGCTGGTTACTGCTCACCGCATTCGCCCCGAATGGCATATCCGTATTCAGGCAGCTTTCCAAAAGTATACTGATCATGCTGTTTCCAAGACGGTAAATTTCTCCCATGAGGCTACCCGTGAGGATATGGCGAATGTGTTTAATATGGCCTATGACAAAGGGCTTAAAGGGATAACAGTATACCGTGACGGAAGCCGGGCAGCTCAGCCTTTATGCACCTGCGAATCAGGTGTAAAGCTGGTAGACCAGTATCTGGATAACTGCTCCTGTCGTTAGGTATGTTTATTCATGCGGGCAAAAACAGCTAAAATCTCCGGGTCAAACTGTATACCTGAACAGCGTTTCAGCTCTTCCCAGGCTTCTTTATCTGTCATAGCCTTGCGGTATGGTCTTAAAGAGGTCATGGCATCATAGGCGTCAGCAAGTGCCATTATTCTAGCTCCCAGCGGTATTTCATCTCCTTTTAGCCCATCAGGATAACCCCGTCCGTTAAAATGCTCATGGTGGTGGCGGACTATTTTCAATATTTCACGGTCTTCGGTGATGGGGGAAAGTATGCGTTCGCCTATGCCGGGATGGGTTTTTATATGATTGTATTCTTCTTCGGTCAGGTTGCCGGCTTTATTCAGACAAACACTTCTGATACCTATTTTGCCGATGTCATGAACCAACCCTGCTAAACGTATCTGCTCAATGGCAGCAGCAGGCAGTTCCATAGCGCTGGCAATAGAAACCGAGGTTTCAGCTACCCGCTGTGAATGACCTATAGTGTAACTGTCTTTAGCCTCAAGTGCATAGGCCAGAGAAGTTATGGCATTAAAAAAGGAACTGCGTATTTTTTCCGCCTGGTCTTTTATCTTTAACTCCAGATGCTGCTGGTAATCACGATTGTCCAGTATTAGACGGCGTTTTTCCAGTGCCCGCTCTATACTCATCATCACCGCATCCAGTTTAAAAGGTTTGGTCACATAATCATAAGCGCCCAGCTTCATGCAGTTTATAGCGGTATCTGTATCGCTGATGGCAGTAGCCATTATAACGGCGGTATCAGGTGAACCAATGCGGATTTCGGGCAAGATATCCATGCCGGAAATCCCAGGCATTTTTATATCCAGTATTGCCAGTGCGATATTATTGTTTTTTACAATTTCCATAGCCTCGGCGGCATTTGGGGCGGTCAGGCATTTATAGCCTTCTCCGGTTATTTTCTGGCAAAGCAAACGGCGGATTGTATCTTCGTCATCTACCGTTAAAATAGTTTCATTTTTTGTAGTCATGCGTACCCCTTAGAATATCCGCCGGTTTTTAATCTGGCTGGTTGATTGGAAGCTCTATAAAAAAGGTAGCACCCTTACCTTCGGAACTTTCTGCGTACAGTTTACCACCATGCTGGGTGATTATACCATGCCCGATAGACAGTCCTAATCCAGTACCTTTGCCTACTTCTTTCGTGGTAAAGAAAGGGTCAAATATATGTTTTAGGACGTTTTCAGACATACCCGGACCATCATCCTCAATAGATATCCGGATACTGTTATCTAGCCTGCAGCTTGTGATGACTATCGTACCTTCCCCATGCGCTTGGGTTATAAAATATTCGGCGTTTATGACTATATTCAATAGTACTTGTTGCATCTGGAAATAATCTGCCTTAATCTCTGGCAGATTCGGATCCAGATTGGTAACCATCTGGATATTATTAACTTTTTGCCCGTAGTTGCAGATAGCAAGTACTTTTTTGATTACCTGATTCATATCCACCCAGTCTCTGGCTTGCTCATGGCGGCGGGCAAAGGTAAGCAGGTTCCGGATAATATCAGCTGCCCGCTGAGCTTCCTGACTGATTATCTGAACATCATGCATTAAATCTTCCGGCAGGTCTTTTTCCTGAATCAGCTCTGAAAATCCTAAAACACTGGTCAGTGGGTTATTAAGTTCATGAGCCAGGCCGGCAGCCATTTCACCCACTGAAGCCAGCCGGTCAGTTATCATCAGCTGGGCGGCTATTTTATGATGCTCGGTGAGATCTTTTATAGTGTGTATGGTTCCCAGAGACTGCCCGTCTGTGTTCAGAATAGGGTCAATGGTTTCCTGAAAATGCTTCTCAATGTTTTCCTCAAAATAATTAATGTGTTGGGTTTTTTTTGTATTGGAAACTATCAGCTTGGGGCAGCTTTCTTTGGGGCAGTCTTTATGGTGAAGCACTTGGTAGCATTTCTTGTTCAGGATATCTTGCGGCTGGCAGTTAAGGGTATTTGTAAAAGCACGATTTGCCCGCAGGATATTAAAATCATTGTCCAAAAGAAATACTATATCGGATATATTATCAAAAGTTATTCGCCATTCTTCTGCCGCATGTAACAACTTGGCATCCACTTTTTTCCGTTCCGTTATGTCCCTTAATACCGCGCAGCAATAATCAACTCCCTCAAACTCCAGAAAGTTACACATTACTTCAATGGGTATCTGCTGGCCGCTTTTAGTAAATTGGACGGATTCTACCGAGAATTTGATATCATTTTTTAATCTGCCCCAGAGGGTTGCCCATTTTTCTGAAATACATACGGGATTTATATCTTTCACTGTTAAATTACGGATTTCTGTATGGGTATAACCCAGTGACTGGCAGGCGGCCTTGTTTGCGGCTATTATATGTCCTTTTTGGTTGACCCACAGAATGGAATCTGCCGAATGTTCGACCGAAAAGGAGGTGAATTTCAGGTGTTTTTCAGCCTCTTTGCGCAGTCTGATATCTCTAACTACGGCTATATTGTATTCCACTCCGTCATATTGCATATAGTTAGCGTTGATTTCCACCGGTATTTCTTCACCGCGTTTGTTTCGGTGTGTGGATTCAAAGTTTAGACGGGTACTATTTTTAAGTTTCTCCCAGTGCCTTATCCAATCAGTCCGGTTGGTTATAAAAGTGTCTATATCTGTTACGTTTAATTTTAGCAAGTCTTCACGTTTATAGCCGAGAGAGTCACAGGCTGATTGGTTTACATCTGCAAAATTACCCTCGGAATCGGTCCAGAATATGGCATCTGTGGTTCGTTCCACTGCAAATCTGGTCAGGAGCAATATTTTTTCAGATCTTTTGCAGATTGTGATATCTCTGGCTGATAGCTGCAGATATGGCGAGCTGGTATTCCGGTTAATTATCCGGCTGTAAACGGAAAGCCAGCAAGTTTGGCCATTCTTAAGTGTCAGCCTAATCTCAACAGGTTGGGTGCTGTCTGTTTTGGTGTCTTGAAGCATTTGGTTAATAAGGTCAGCTGCTTCACTGCTGAATAAGCCGCAGGATTTCCAGTTATCACCGGCAATTTCGTTTAAAAAATAACCGGTTATTTCCTCAAATATCTGGTTAGCAAATATCAGTTTACCGTCAGGCTGGAAACCCATTACCAGAGGAAGGGCAGGCAGGGTTTTATCCGGAAAAACCGGATAATCCGGATTATGCTGAACCTGAGATTGACACTGTATAACACAAATCAGTTTATCTGAGAAAAGTTTACATAATAATTCTGCCGAAAGGGGGAAGCCATTTTTGCAGGGGATATAGCAGGGTATAGGTCTTGAAGATGTTTTAAATTGAGGGAGCTTTTGGGTATCGGTATTCAAACCGGCGGCTTTAAATATATCTTTCATCAGAGCAGGGTTAGAGAGGTATTCGGCAGGGGAATAACCGCTGATAGCGGATGAGTTTGAACTGACATAAGTCAAGCGTGGTTTGGGTGAGGTTTCGAATATAAAAAACAGATTTCGGGTACTTTCTATCAAGGAAAGTATCTCGGTCAGGTTTACACTTTCGGGCAAAACACTTTGCTCTGCAGTTGTGCGGCAGGATTTATACTGATCTTCCATATCCTTACGCTTTTTAACCTATATTTTGTTACAGGAGCAGGGCAGAGGCCTCAGATATATTCAGGTATGACCAATTTCAGTATAGCAGGAGGAATGTCCATTTGTCATGTGTTTTGACAAAAAAAGAGCCTTACTTCGGATAAATAATGACAAAAGGCATTAAAACATCAGGCCTTCGCGGCATTCGCGGTGCTTGAAACTGGGCTGATAGTCACGGCAGGCTTGCGGCTTGAAATCATGGATGGTACACAGGGATAAGTTGTCTACCCCGCGTCCTAAAAAAATACAACCATTCTCATTATGGCGTATAAGCATGGTTCGGTGTCCCGGCCAGCGTTTATCGGCGTATATTTCCTTGAAAATATCAAGGCTAAGACTCAGATGCTTGGCAATGCTTTGGGCTTCGTCCATTTCCAAGTGGGGCTGAAAGTGAAGGCAACAGTTGCCGCAGCGCCTGCATTCGAAAACATCGGTATTTGCTATATCGTTCATGTACTTCATTATAAATGCCGGTTTGTGCTATTATCAAGGTGATGTTGATTACTCACGTGTAAGTGATATAATCAGTAAAGCATGAAAATGAAAAAAGACTACATAATTAGACTTTTAGCTACTCTGGTTATAAGTGTAGCAATGTTTTTTGCTACTCCCTCTGTAAACAGGGCTGCTCTGGAAGGGCAGCTGTTTTTTTCTGATACTATTATCAAAGTAGGCACAGAGCTTACGGTTTATGGTCAAAATTTCTTGCGCCAGAGTGATGTAAAGCTGTTTTTTGATGATGAGGAAGTTGCCATTGGGGCGACTAATCAACTGGGTGAGTTTACTCTCAGCTTTATTGTTCCGCCATCAGGACGTGGATTGCATGTTGTAAAGGCTTTGGATGCGGATTACAACATGGGCAGCGGGTTGGTTTTGGTTGAAAGCTGGATTGACCTGTCTAAATCTGAGGCGGCCATTGGCGAGACTGTTAACATAAATGGCACAGGATTTACCCCTTTAACTGCAGTCAGTTTTTATTACAATGATACCCCGCTGACTGTAGTACCCGGTGTTGTTAAGGCTGATATTACAGGAAGTTTTTCGGTAAGTTTTACAGTTCCTGAACGCTTTGCAGGTATTTACCTGGTGGAAGTGCGTCAGGGGGAATACATAAATAGTCAGAGTTTAAAAACTAACGTCTGGCTGGATATTAACCCCGAAATAGGTTTGGGCAAGCTGCTGGACGTGGGTACGGAACTGAACATTTCCGGCAAAGGCTTTAAACCCAATGGGCAGGTAGATTTGCAGTATGACGGGATTTCTTTGCTGAAGGCATTTACAGATAGCAGCGGTACTTTTTCAGTTCAAATCACTATCCCATCCAGCGTAGCTGCTTCGCATACCCTGATATTAGATGATGGGCAAAACCGTATTGTGCGTGAAATCTGGTTGGAAAATACACCTCCGGCCGCACCAGTTATCACACTGCCTGCTTCAGGTGAGGCGCTGAGTTATCCGTTTATCTTTGGCTGGGAAGGGGTAAGCGATGCAAGCGGTGTGGAGTATGTTTTGCAGATAGCTTCTGACAGCGGGTTTAGCGGTATATTGCTGGAGATAAAAGGTATAAAAACCAGCCAGTACATATTAACCGATAACGAAGATATAAACAGTTCTGAGGCTGCAAATTTCTACTGGCGTGTTAAAGCGGTTGATGGTGCTGGTAACGCAGGGGACTGGTCTGAAGCAAGTGTTTTTGGCAGGGTTTCACTGGTTCAGAATTTGGGTTTGGTTGTTGGGGTGGGAGCGGGGCTTATCGCTATCGTAGTGTTTATGTGGTGGACTATTCGGAACCGTCGCTAGCTCTAAAAAATATTTTTTGCCACCTCTTGCCTTACGTTTGGGCTTCCTTGACAGTAGCTATGTTTCGTGTAGAATAATACTCATATTGACGTGTACCTGTGGTAACCGCCATAAATTGTTAAGGAGGCTTCAAGCCTAACGTGACCACTACTGAAAAAAACGAAAACAAACAATCGGATGACCCTCTTGGCTCAGGTGCAGTTGAAACTTGTGGCAAGGTAGACGATGAGCCTCCCAGTAGGCTTAACCAAACTAAGAAATTTAGACTTAAATATTTCCCCAAGGTAAGTGACCAGGATTGGAATGACTGGCACTGGCAATTCAAGAACCGTGTTACTTCTGTAGCAGAAATAGCAAGGTTTTTTCATTTGTCTGCAGAAGAATACCGGGATATGGATTCGGTTTCTGCAGTATTCCCCTTGTCTGCTACTCCGTATTATCTCAGTTTGATCGATTTTGATAATGTTAATGATCCTGTAAAACTTCAGCTTATGCCTGACACAGCGGAACTTTGTTTTGATGCCCATTGTTGTTCTGATCCCTTGGGAGAAGAGCATAGTTCGGTAGTGCCGGGGCTGGTACACCGCTATCCTGACCGAGTGGTTATGGTACTGACTGATATTTGTCCGGTGCTTTGCCGCCACTGTACCCGTAAAAGAGAGTGGAAAAATGGTGGTTGGGTGCACACTCAGACTGAGATAGATGCCATGCTGGCTTATATACGCCAAAATCCTGTTATCAGAGATGTAATTATATCCGGCGGTGACCCTTTGACTCTATCCACATCTCGTTTAGAGAGTGTCCTTTCGGCTTTGCGTTCTGTACCCCATGTGGAAATAATCCGCATAGGCACGCGCTATCCTGTCGTTTTGCCCCAGCGGATAGATGATGAACTTTGTAATATGCTTTCCAAGTACGGGCCTATCTGGCTTAATACCCATTACAATCACCCTAATGAAATTACAGAAGAATCCCGCCGTGCCTGTGACCGTTTGGTCAGAGCAGGTGTGCCTGTTAATAACCAGTCTGTGCTTTTAAAAGGCATAAATGACAGTGTGGCTATTCAAAAATCTCTGTGCCATAAACTCCTGATGAGCAAGGTCCGTCCGTATTATCTGTTCCAGTGTGATAACGTACAAGGGACAGAACATTTCCATACCACTATTGAAACAGGGGTGGGTATTATTGAGGGTTTGCGTGGTTATACCTCCGGTTTGGCTGTACCGAATTATGTCATAGATTTGCCCGGGGGTGGCGGCAAGATTACTGTCCAGCCGGACTATGTGTTGGATAAACAGGCTGACGAATATATAATCCGTAATTATAAAGGGGATATAATCCGTTTTAAAAATCCAGTTGGTCACAAGGTTTTAGGCAATAACGTGAATACCGTCAATGTGAAAACTGCCGCCAAAATAAATGGAGAAGCAAATGCAAATAGGGCTGTCATACGATCTTAAACAGGCATTAAAACCGGTTGCCGGCGGCCCTGATGATGCGTTGGAAGAATATGACTCACCGGAAACGGTAGAGGCTATAACAACCGCCTTGAAGGCAGCGGGTCATACCGTTTATCGCTTGGGCGGGGGCAAAGAATTTTTACGCAGGGTGCAGGAACAGAAACTTGACCTTGTTTTCAATATTTCCGAAGGGTTGGGTAATTACCGCAGCCGCGAAGCTCAAATCCCCAGTATTTTAGAGATGTTAGATATACCTTACACAGGTTCAGATCCGCAGACACTTGCAATCTGTCTGGACAAACCTCTCACCAAGAAACTGGTAGCCAGTGCAGGTATAAAGACTGCCAGATGGCAATTGGTAAACAACTGTGAAGAGCTTTCTGCTATAGACTGGTCGGGATTTCCATTGCCGGCTTTTTTGAAGCCCGCCTGTGAGGGGTCAAGCAAGGGTGTAAGGTTTGCTTCACGTGCCGAAAGTATTGACGAGATAATGAGTATGGCTGCGGATCTGCTGACTACCTATGAGCAGCCTGTTTTAATAGAAGAATTTATAAACGGTGAAGAGATTACAGTAGGGGTTATAGGCAACACCTTCCCCGAGGTTTTGGGTATAATGCGGGTTGTGCCTAAAACTAAGACTGATTATTTTGTTTACTCTATAGAGGTTAAGCGCAACTGGCGGCAGATGGTGGAATATGAAGTTCCGGCGGCTTTACCCGGGGAAACTCTGGCGCGGATTGAAAAAGCCACCTTGGATGCGTATAAAGTATTGGAATGTCGTGACCTGTGCCGTATGGATTTCAGAATAAGCCCTGACGGCGTGCCGTATTTTCTGGAGGTAAACCCGTTGCCCGGTCTTAACCCTGTCAGCGGGGATTTGCCGATTATGGTATCTAAACTGGGTATCAGCCATGCAGAGTTGGTGTTAAAAATACTTAACACGGCAATGGTTCGCCACAATCTGTTAGCGGAGAACTGCCTGCTCTAAGTTTGCTATAGCGGTTATGTCCAAGCCTCCTTCGGGAGGCTTTTTAATTGGGGACCATTATGTTGGCATGTCTTGATATTTCAAAAAGCCGAAGCTATAATTGAGAAAAGGTATCATTTAGAAGGATTTACGTGTCAACTATTCAAAGCCGCATACGCCAAAATAAATATAAGATAACTCCCCAGAGGCAGGCCGTTTTGAAGGTGCTTTCCAGCGCAAACCAGCCGCTAAGTCCAGCCGAAGTGCATAAATTGGTACAGTCAGATAAACCGTCAACTGGTATGGCTACTGTGTACCGTTCATTGCAGCTTCTTGCTGAGCTGGGCCTTATTTGTGAGCTCCATACCGCCGGAAATTGTCATCGTTACCTGCTTAAACGTATAGATTCCCACCATCATCATCTGATATGTTCCGGTTGCGGCCAAGTTGTTCATGTAGAGGGTTGCGGGCTTCAAGAAATTACAGAAAATTTATCCCGGCAGACAGGATTTGCCATTGATACCCATTTGCTGGAGTTTATAGGGCGGTGCCGGAATTGTCAGAAGGAGACTGGTAAGGTATGAAATACAGGACATTATTTTTGGGTGTGGCTTTGGGGGTTACACTTCTGAGCAGTTTCCTTTTGGCTGGCTGTCAGGAAGAATCATCTTCTGCAGATAAATTGAAAATTGCAGTCAGCATAGTACCGCTTAAAGAGTTTACCCAGCAAATTGCCGGGGATAAGGCAGAAGTAGTGCTCATGGTTCCTCCCGGAGCCGAGCCCCATACATATCAGCCGCTTCCTTCGCAGATGGTAGATATCAGTCAGTCAGATATGTACGTGAAATTGGGTTCTGATTTTGGTTTTGAACAAAACTGGCTTTCAAAGATATTGTCGTTAAATAACTCTATGCTGGTTGTAGACAGCTCGGTAAATATTACCCTGGAGCGTAGTTCCGAAGACGGTGGGGCGGACCCGCATATCTGGCTTTCACCCCGTAACGCTATCCAGATGGTTAAAAATATCACTTTGGGATTGATGAGTCTGGATCCTGAAAATCAGAGTTATTACGCAGCCAACCGAGATGCTTATCTGGCAAAGCTTGGGCAGCTGGATAACGAAATAACCCTGGCCCTCAGTAACCTTTACAACCGCACTTTTTTGGTCTTTCATCCAGCTTGGGTTTATTTTGCCAGAGATTATAATTTGGAAGAACTTTCCATTGAGATAGAGGGAAAAGAACCCACCCCCCAGCAGATGATAGAAATAATAGATTTGGCTATACAAAACAATATCAGTATTGTTTTTGCTTCGCCCCAGTTTTCCAGCCGAAGTGCAGAGTCAATTGCCTCTGAAATAGACGGGCAGGTGATAATGATAGACCCGCTGGCCCAAGATTACATAAAGAATATGGAATTTGTTTACAAGCAAATGCAAGAGGTTATGAGCTAAAAATGTCTGACACACCAGCCCTGGTGTTTAGGGGAGTTAGTGCCGGTTTTGACGGCCTTACGGTACTGGAAGATATTACTTTTTCCCAGCCCGCAGGACGGATGCTGGGGATTATAGGCCCGAATGGCGGGGGGAAAACTACTCTTTTGAAGCTGATTTTGAGGCTCATCCAGCCTGATTCCGGCACTATACAGGTGCTTGGCAAGAGCCCTGAAGATGCAAGGCCGGAAATAGGTTATGTTTCCCAATACCATCTTTTTGACCGTGATTTTCCCATAAGTGTTTTGGAAGTGGTACTCATGGGCAGGTATTCCAAATGCGGGTTGTTTCACCGTTACCGTAAGGAAGATGTGGCCCTGGCCAGAGAATATCTGGACAAAGTAAGTATGCTGCCGTTTGCTAACAGACAGATTGGCCAGCTTTCAGGCGGTCAGCAAAAGAGGGTATTTATTGCGCGGGCGTTGGTTAATCAGCCGAAACTGCTTATCCTGGATGAACCGACTGCCGGGGTAGATGCCGCCATGCAAACCGGGCTGTATGAACTTTTGGAATCATTGAAAAAAGAGATGACTATTATTATGGTTACCCATGATATCAGTGCGGTGGCAGTTTGTATAGATGATATTGCTTGTTTAAATAAACATTTATCATACCACCATGCCGAAGAGGGATTGACCGCTGAAGATTTGGCAGAAACTTACAATTGCCCGATTCAGCTTATTGCACATGGACAAGTGCCGCACAGGGTATTAAAGGAACACGAATGATAGAGGCTTTGGGTTACAGTTTTATCCAGAATGCTATTTGGGCTGGTCTGCTGGCGGCCATAGGCTGCGGGATTATTGGCAGTTATGTGGTGGTCAAAAAACTGGCATCTATCAGCGGCGGTATTGCCCATGCTTCCTTTGGAGGAATAGGGTTGGGATATCTGTTGGGTATTAACCCTGTGTTGGGCGCACTGGTGTTTAGTTTGCTGGCAGCGGCTAGCATGGGTACACTTACCCGCAGGAGCCGTATAAGTGAGGATACTATTATCGGTATGCTTTGGGCTTTGGGTATGGCCTTGGGTGTTATCTTTATCGGCTTAACTCCCGGTTATGCACCGGATTTATTCAGTTACCTTTTCGGAAACATCCTGACGGTACCGTCTTCAGATTTGCTCCTTATGCTGGTGCTGGATGCACTGATAATAGGGGTAGTCTGGTTTTTCTATAAGGAATTTTTGGGGGTATCTTTTGATGAAGAGTTTTGCCGTGTAAGCGGTATGCCTACCGGTTTTTTGTATATAATAATGCTTGGGCTGATAGCTCTGACAGTGGTAATGCTGATACGGGTAGTGGGCATAATACTGGTAATTGCTTTGCTGACTATACCGGCAGCGGTAGCCCGCCGTTTTACAGACAACCTTTTTAAAATGATGCTGTTTTCAATAGGGTTTGGGATGGTCTTCTGTTTGGGCGGTCTGTGGCTTTCATATGTATTGGACTTTGCTTCCGGAGCCACTATTATACTCTTCAGTGTGGCAGTATTTCTGGCGGTTTTGGTTTTCAAAGGCAAAAAGAAGCAAAAGCCGGCTTCAGATTAAACCGGCTGTATTCATTACGAATAAAACCCCCTCTTCTCTGTTAAAAAACTAGCGTGTGCCCAGAGGTCTGGTTTGGGGAAAGACATTCAGTCCAATCAGCTTGCGTCTGGAAAAATTTTGTTGCTGCTTCCATTCCATATTCCCCAAGCGGGTTACCATATCCCTGAGGTCAGGTTCACTGGTCAGGTAATACAGTTCAGCCCCGCCCTTTTGGCAGAGCTTGATTATGCCGCTTGAAACCAGTGACTGGAGGGTGGGCAATATATCGCTTCCGCCTTCTATAGTGCTGGCAATGGCAGAGCGGTCAAAACGGGCAAAAGGGTGTTTGCTGAAAAGAAGGATTATCTGGCGGCTGGTGTAATCTACGGCACTTTGTTTCAGAAACTCATCAAGTTCCATCTTCGTTTCCTTATCTATGTCAACCCTCATTAGCTTTGCAGACTTTAATGTCTAGAGAGTGGCAGGGGAGGGAGTTCAACCTGCCACTCTCTTTCAAGATATAAAAATGTAGAATATTATCTGCTTAAGAAACGCGGCGGGGCCTGATGGGCGGGAGGAGCCGGTTTCCGGATGGAAGGCTGAGCGGAGCGATAGCGCATAAACGAAGGCACTTCCAGTTCTTCCTGGGTTTTGCTGCGCAGCCCTTTCATCATACGGGTCATTTCTTTTTCATGATTGTTGGAAAGCATGCTTTCCTTGGTAGCAAAGCCGGTGGCTATCAGAGTTATCTGCACTTCCTTGCCCATACGGGGGTCAGTGCTTACACCAAAGATGATATTAGCTTCAGGGTCAACCGCTTGGCGGATAACGTCTGCTGCGGAGTTTACTTCCATAAGGGATAAGTCTTCGCCGCCGCATACGTTATAAATAACGCCCATGGCACCATCAACTGCTATATCCAGCAAGGGGCTGGCCAGAGCGGCTCTGGCAGCATCGGCAGCCCGGTTCTGACCGGCGCCTTTGCCGATAGACATCCAGGCCGGGCCGGCGTCTTTCATGACGGCTTTTACATCTGCAAAGTCCAGGTTGATGATACCCGGAACGGTGATAACTTCGGCAATAGCTTTGACGCCGTTGCACAGAACTTCGTCAGCCAGTTTAAAAGCCCCGTCAACCCCTGTTTTCTGGTCAACCATGTCCAGCAGGCGGTCATTGGGGATAATGATAAGCGTATCCACGCTGTCTACTATATTATTTATACCTTCTTCGGCGGTTTGCATGCGGTGAGCGCCTTCAAAACAGAAAGGCTTGGTGCATACCGCAATGGTCAGGGCACCTGATTCCTTGGCTATTTTGGCAACTACGGGGGCTGAGCCAGTGCCCGTACCGCCACCCATACCGGCGGTCACAAAGACCATGTCAGCGCCCATTACGTTTTCTTTGAGCTCACTCATGCTTTCTTCGGCAGCGGCTTTGCCCATGGTGTGGTTACCGCCGGCACCCAGTCCGCGGGTGCAGCGTTCACCAATCTGGATTCGGGTAGCGGCTTCGGTGATAGCCAGATGCTGGGCATCAGTATTGACGGCTATAAACTCTACTCCCTGGATGTTATCCCGAACCATGCGGGTTACGGCGTTGCTGCCTGCACCACCGCACCCGATAACTTTAATTTTTGCGCCACTGGGTACATATACTTTTTTTGACATTTTATTATCCTTTGTTAACTATTATCCTTTCGTTAGTTTTTTGGGTTACCAAACATTCGTGATATAAAGCCGCCTTTGGCACTTTCTTCAGGTGCGGGGTGGCTTTTTGAGGCATCCCGGTTATTGATACTCCAAAGCAGCATGCCAACAACATTGGTACAGGCAGGGTCATTTAAAATATCTGATACGCCAAATAAATTGGGGGGAGTGCCTACCCGTACCGGGAGCCGCAGTACTTCGCTGCCAAGCTCTGCAATGCCGGGGAGGTTGGCAGTACCGCCGGTTATTACCAGCCCGGAGGGTACCATCTTGGAATAATCATCGCTGGGTAACTCAAGGATAATAAGGCGAAGCAGTTCCTCAACCCGCATTCTGACAATTTCGCAAAGGTCAGGGTAAGAGAAGGTATGTCTGCTTTCAACAAAGTTTGCGTCATTACATTCACCGGGTACCACACTGCTGTATCTCTGTTTGATATCATCGGCCATTTCAAAGGGTATGCCCAAGCCCACAGAAATATCATGGGTTACCTGTGCACCGGCAATGGGCAGGACCGATGTGTGGTAGATGCTGTTGCCTTTAAAAGCAGCTATATCTGTAGTGCCGCCACCGATATCAGCCAGAATAACGCCCTTTTCGCGTTCTTCATCGGTTAGTGCTGCTTCAGCACTGGCCAAAGGATTGAAGACCAGGTCATCAATCTCTACGCCGGCAGCACGGATGCACTTGGTTAAATTTTCAATTGAATTGGAAGCGGCGGTAATAATATGGGTTTCAACATCCAGGCGGAAGCCATGCATGCCCACCGGATTACTGACGCCTTCCTGTCCATCCACCGAATAATTGCGGGGGATGATATGAAGTACTTTTCTGTCCTGGGGCATGGTGATGCTGCTGGCAATATCTATAGCCCTTTGCAGGTCACTCTGACGCACCAGGTGGTCATTGCGGGTTATACTGATAACTCCGCGGTTGTTTTTTGAGTTGATATGTTTTCCGGTCACGCCTATCAAGGCGGATTTGAGTTTATAACCGGCAGTTCTCTCTGCCATGCTTACCGACTCACGGATGGCTTCTTTGGCTTCATTAAGGTTAACCACCATACCCTTCTGCATACCACGGGAGGGGACTACCCCTACACCCAGTATTCGCAGGTCTCCGTTTTCGGTGTCAGCCATAACGGTACAGATTTTACTTGTACCTACGTCTATGGCTGCTATCTGTCTCCTTTTCATTTTATTGCCTCTCCCTCATTTTTTATCCCCTGGCAACCCCCTATATATAATAGGTAGTTACCTATTTGACATGGCGAAAATGGACATTCCACTTACCGGATAGTGACTCAATAAAAGCTTTTGAATCAGTGCTGGGTGCGCGGTATAATTCAGCAAGGAATCCATGCAGAAGTTCACCGCCGCTCATGCCGGGCATAGGCTCGGCTGGACCGGGTAGATTGATATGAACAATCTCCGTCATCAGCTTCTGATACTCAATTGCAGTCCCCATAGGTATTTTCCCTCCCTTTGAAGATTCAGTTGTGCCACATATTAGTCCGTTCCAAATATACCCGTCAAATTTAGTCCAAAATAATTTTGGAATATTCTAGCTGGAATTAGAACACTTGGAACTATGATATAAAATGTCCTTAGGAATACCAGTTAATCCGTGGTTGGAATATGTAATAAAACAGATAAAATTCTTGCTATTTCAGAATTTGTGGAATAGAATATCTGGACGGAGGAGAAATGGCTAATCTGAAAGGCTCAAAACCCTTACCCCCATATGTATCATACCGGACCTTTTTGAACTTTCTTTTAGGCTTACAGGAAGCCATTCCATCCCGTCTTGACCGCAGCTTCTGGGGGGATAAATGGTCTGGCAGTACCGGTACTCAGCTTATGTCTGCCCTGCGTTTTTTGGGTTTGGCAGACGATGAAGGTATGCCCAGAGAAAAATTGCGTCGCCTGGTAGATGCCAGAGGAGAAGACAGAACTCTGATACTTAGGCAGATAACCCTTGAAAAGTATGAATTTGTTTTTAATTCGTCTGCAGACTCGGAGTCTCTCACTTATGCCCAGTTGGAAGAACTCTTCCATAATAGCTTTAAAGTAGCGGATGATGTGGTCCGCAAGTGCATCAAGTTCTTTTTAGGGTTGGCTGAAGACGCTGATATTCCCATTTCGCCTTTTGTTACTAAGAAATCGCGCACCGGAAGATCTGGAATTGGTACTAAAAAGGTTCAGCGTAAAATAGTGCCAAGGACTGCTTCGCATGTTCTAATTCCAGATAGTACAGTGAAAGTTCCAGATAATGCAGATATGGATAAGGTATTGCTTGGTAAATTCCCCACTTTTGATCCGGCTTGGACAGATGAAGTTAAGGTGAAATGGTTTGAGGCTTTTGATGTTTTGCTTAAAAAAGTGTCAAAGACCTGACTCTAAAACCAGTACTATCCTCTAGATTTTGATTGTACGCCCCCGTTCTATTTTGAGATATTAAAAAACATTTTAAAAAAATATTCCACAGGCTAGATGTATAGGGTATAATCTTCTGAGAACTTTTGAGGGCAGAAGATGTATTTTAAACGCATACTGGTAACCCTGGATGGTACAAAAATAGCCGAAAAGACTCTTCCGGTAGCTGAACTTATGGCCAAAGATTCTGAAACCGAACTGTTACTGGTAAGCATATGTGATCCCAAACCTAAAATTACTGATGAACGACAGAAATATTTAGATGCTAAATCTGCCGAATTAAGGGAAAAAGGCATAAAAGCTAGCGGAAAAATGTTTTGCGGTGAGTTGCTACCGCTTATTTTAAAATGTATAACTGATAATAGTATTGACCTGTTGTGTATGGCTTCTCATGGATATACCGGAATTAAGAAAATGGTACTGGGTAGTGTATCCGAAAAGCTTATCAAATCTACCAAACTGCCGGTATTATTGGTAAAAGAAGGTTATGAACCGGACAAGGCACTTTTTGAAAATATCTTACTGCCGTTGGACGGTTCACTCTTTTCAGAGACTTGCCTGAAACAGGTATCGATTCTGGCACACGATTTTAAAAGTAAACTTACATTGCTGGTTGTTATTCAACCGCCATGTATACCCTCAGACCGTTCACCCAATATTCAGCCCAGCTGGGATGAATACTATCAGGCACTGCTTGAAGAACTTAAACAGCAGGCTCAGTCCTATTTGGAACGGCTGACCGGCGAATTGCAGTCAAATGGAATTAAAACTGAATTCCGTATGGAAATTTCAGATAATATTCCTGAAACTATTTTAAGTACCGCCGAAGATATAAATGCCTCGCTTATTTCATTTACCACCCATAACCGCTCTGGAATAGAGAAATGGTATTATGGAAGCGTGGCAGCCGGCTTGATTGAAAATTCCCCTCACCCCATGCTTTTATGGCGGAACTCCATCTAAATCTTGCTTGACACCTGCCTTTATTCCTTCCTACAATTAATTGAGGAAAAGGAATGAAGAAAATTTATGACCTCAGCTCCGAAATATGCCCTGAAATGATTAGCTGGCCGGGTGATGGTTGCCCGGAGATAACACTGCTTCACAGTATCAAGAACGGTTCTCACAGCAATCTTAGTCGCCTGACAATGACATTACATAACGGCAGCCATATAGATGCACCCCTCCATTTTTCTGAAGATGGCGACGGGGCAGGTGAGATACCCCTTGAGATACTTATTGGCAATGTCCGTGTTTTGCGCTTTAGCGGGGTGAAAACTGTCACCCGTGATATGCTTGAGCAGGTTGACTTAAGGGGGGTAATCCGGCTTATATTGGCTACGGATAATGAAGCTCTTTGGTATAAGCCTGATTTTGACCGGAACTATACTTATATAGATATCGGGGCTGCCCGTTATCTGACCGAGATAGGTGTACGCCTGCTGGGCATTGATTATCTTTCGGTAGAGGACTTCGAAGGTCTGGCTGGAGTGCATCGGCATCTTTTAAGCCATGGAGTGGTTATACTGGAAACCCTTCAGCTTGCTGGTGTACCGGAAGGTGATTATGAGCTTTACTGCCTGCCTTTAAAACTGGGTAAAGTTGATGGGGCACCTGCCAGAGTAATATTAATAGAGAGAGATTAGTGAAAGACGTAAAAGTAGTACCGGCCATACTGACAGATGACCCTGCGGCCTTTGAGATGATGATAAAACAGTCAGAAGGTTTCGCTCCTTCTGCCCAGATAGATATTATGGACGGGCAGTTTGTGCCTTCGCTAAGCATTCCGCCTGAAGTACTGGGCAGATACAAGCCCCGTTTTGCCTCTGAAATACACCTAATGACCATTAATCCCGAAGAATATCTTATCTACTGCAAGCAGCACGGCGCGTTCAGGGTAATATTTCATTTTGAAGCAACAACCCGCCCCGAATATGTTATCAGCAGGATAAAGGAACTGGGTTTTAAAGCAGGATTGGCGGTAAACCCAGAAACACCTGTTTCAGATTTTGCTTATCTGGTTTCCCAGCTGGACATGGTGCTTTTCATGTCGGTTATTCCCGGTTTTTACGGCGCGCCGTTTATACCTGAGGTGCTTCTGAAGGTGAAAGAGTTTAGACACCGTTTCCCCGAAACTGAAATAGGTTTGGACGGTGGTGCCAAAGAGGGCAACATACCTGAGATTGTGGTGGCCGGGGTAAATGATATATGCGTGGGAAGTGCTATCTTCCGGCAAACTGACCCTAAGTCAAGCTACCTGTATTTGGATAAACTGGCCAAAAATGCAGCCAAAGAAGCGGGTATTTAGCCCTCTTTTTCAGCCTGAAGCAGCTTTTCAAGGCGGCGTTTGTGCCGTTCTTCGCCGGTAAAACGGGCATTTAAAAAGGCCGTAATAATCTCTTTGGCTACTTCAATGCCTATTACCCTTGCCCCTAAACAAAGCACGTTCATATCATCATGCTCCACCCCCTGGTGGGCAGAATAAACGTCGTGGCAGAGACCGGCCCTTACGCCTTTTATTTTGTTAGCGGTGATACAGGCACCCACCCCGCTGCCGCAGATGATAACACCGCGGTCTGTCTGCCCGCAGGCAACCTTCCGGGCAACCGCTAAAGCAAAATCAGGATAGTCATCCGTACTGTTATAAGCACATGCCCCCAAATCAAGTATCTCCGCCCCCAATTGATTTAAAAAGGGTAAAAGGTCTATTTTCAGGCCGTAACCGCCGTGGTCTGCCCCGATGGCAACAGAGATATTACTCATCTTCATTCTCCAAAAGCTTTAAAGCCTTTTCAGCCATATTTTCCGGGGTAAGCCCAAAGTGTTGGTAAAGCACAGGCGCCGGGGCTGATGCTCCGAAATGGTCAATGGAAATAATATCACCGTTTGCGCCCAAATATTTGCACCATCCCTGCGCGCTGCCGGCTTCTATTATTACCCGTGGCAGGGAAGCTGGCAAGATGCTCTGACGGTAGGTCTGGGGTTGGGCCTCAAAAAGCTGCCACGAAGGGAAGGATACTACTCTTGACGAGATACCTTTGTTTTTAAGTATTTCAGCTGCCTGAACGGCTATGCTTACTTCTGAGCCGCTGGCTACCAGGGCAACCTGCGGGCGGGAATCGGTCTCTGCCAGTATATATGCCCCTTTAGACAAGTTTACGGAATTTGCCTGCGAGTTATCTAAAAGCGGCAGTTTCTGGCGGGAGAGGGCAATAGCGGTCGGGCCATCCTTGCGGAGTATAGCTGTTTTCCATGCCTGGGCTGTTTCATACGAATCTGCCGGGCGGATAGTAACCAGACCGGGCACCGAACGTAAACCGGTCAGCTGTTCAATAGGCTGGTGGGTAGGGCCGTCCTCTCCCAGACCGATAGAGTCATGGGTAAAAATATAAATAACCCTTTGCCCCATAAGTGATGCCAGCCTTACCGCCGGACGCATGTAATCATAAAATATAAGGAAAGTGGCAACATAAGGTATAATCCCGCCGTGGAGAGCCAGCCCGTTGGCTATTGCCCCCATGGCGTGTTCCCGCACTCCGAAATGGATATTCCGCCCCTCATAATGCGGCGGTTCATATTCGCCGCCGTCTTTGATAACAGTTTTGTTAGACGGGCTAAGGTCTGCTGAACCGCCCATAAGGGCTGGCAGGCGGGAAGCCAGTGTATTTATAATCAAACCGGAAGCCTCGCGGCTGGCCATAGCCTTGTCAAAAAGTTTATCCAGGTCTTTATCCCAGTCTTCGGGCAGCTTACCAGAAAGCCTGTCCTGTAAAAGGTCGGCTTTTTCGGGATAATGGCTTGAATAGTAGTCCAGCTTGGATTGCCAGACCTGTTGGGCAGTTTTGCCTTTATCCAGTGCCATGCGGAATTCCGCCAGAGCTTCAGGCGGTATTACAAAAGGCTCGTAATCCCACCCTAAAGATTTGCGGCTTTTGGTCACTTCGTCAGTTCCCAGCGGTTCGCCATGAGCAGAGGCCTTGCCGGCCTTGTTCGGGCTGCCAAAACCGATAATTGTTTTACAAATAATCAGGCTGGGGCGGGCGGAATCTGACTGGGCTTCTTTAATAGCCGCAGAAACTGCCTCAGGGTTAAGCCCGTCTACCGGGCCAATTACCTGCCAGCCGTAACTTTCAAAACGCAGAGCCGTATTTTCGGTAAAAGCCAGCTCTGTTGAACCTTCAATAGATATTTCATTATTGTCATACAGGTAAATCAGCTTACCCAGTGCCAGATGCCCGGCCAGAGAGGCTGCTTCGGAGGCCACACCCTCCATCAGGTCTCCGTCAGAGACTATACCGTAAGTATAATGGTCTATTATTTTGCAATCCGGCTGGTTAAAAACGGTGGCCAGATGGGCTTCGGCCATAGCCATACCCACACCGCTGGTAAAACCCTGCCCAAGCGGGCCGGTAGTCATCTCAACGCCGGGGGTCAGGCCATATTCCGGGTGCCCCGGGGTTTTACTGCCCCACTGGCGGAAATTTTTCAGCTCATCCAGCGGCAAGTCATAACCGGCAAGGTGGAGAAGTGAGTAAAGCAAAGCTGAGGCATGGCCAGCTGAGAGTATAAAACGGTCACGGTTAGGCCAGACGGGATCCTGCGGGTTATGCTTGAGAAATTTTTGCCACAGGGCATATGCCATAGCGGCCATACCCATAGGTGCTCCGGGATGCCCCGAATTTGCCTTCTGAACAGCATCTATCGAAAGAAAGCGAAGGGCATTTATACATAAACTATCTAACTTCGTATTTGACATATGTGCTTAATTTTAACGTTTAGCGGGTTCTTTTTCAAATCTGGCTTGAAGCTACCAGCCATTTTTATGTATATGGCTCTCTAAATAACGCCCGGCCGGTGGCTTCACCTCTCCCTTTTTGCCAATGGCGATAAGGCTGAGAGGGCTTATACCGGCAGGGATGTTTAGTAGCTGAGAGACAGCCGCTTTGCGTTCTTCACGCGGGTGCAGGCCTAGCCAGCAGGCACCCAAACCCAACGCCTCTACTGCCAGAAGAATGTTTTGGGTGGCAGCCGCACAGTCCTGTATCCAGTAACCTACTTTAGTTTCGGCACTTACATCTGCACATACCATGATAGCCATGGGGGCTTCTTTTAGCATTTCGGAATAAGGGTGAATTTCAGGTATTTTATCAAGTATGCGGCGGTCATCTATAACTACAAAATGCCAGACTTGCTGGTTTCCGGCGGAAGGGGCGGCCATGCCTGCCCTTAAAGGGTATCCAGTTCTGAGGGGCTTATACCTTCGTTTTGATAGTGACGTGTGCTTCGGCGGCTGAATATTGTTTCAAGTGTGTTCATTTAAAACTCCTTGACTAATCCCATCATCTCTTTATATCATATTGTATTATGATCTGCTAAATACTTCCCGAATGTCAGGGGCTTAAGTGCCCGGTTTTCTATTTTTTAAAATAAAGGGGAAGTTTGTGTTTAAAAAACTGGCAGATATAAATAATAAGCCTGAGTTATATCATCAGTACAGTGCATCTGTACTCTGGAATGACCCTCATATTTCCTCCCGTATGCTGGAGTTCCATCTCAACCCGGATATTGAGCCTGCATCACGCAAAGCTATCTTTATTGAAAAATCCGCCTGCTGGATAGCAGAATATTTTAGGTTGGGTGATGGCAAGCTGGTTTGTGATTTCGGCTGCGGGCCGGGACTTTATACCAGTCGTTTGGCGGCTGCGGGTGCGGATGTGACCGGTATAGATTTTTCAAGCCGTTCTATAGGTTACGCCCGTGAATTTGCATCCGCTCATCATCTGGATATCCATTATATAGAACAAAACTACCTGGAGTTTGCTGCTCCGAAGAAGTTTGATCTGATAACACTTATCTATTGTGATTACTGCGCTCTAAGCCCTGCCCAGCGTTGCCGGCTTCTTTCGGTCTGGCGGAAATGCCTGAAAGATAACGGGCAGATATTGCTGGATGTATTTTCTCTTTCAGCTTACGAAGGGCGGGCAGAAAGTGCCGCATATGGGCACTGTTTGATGGATGGTTTCTGGTCCGGCAGTGATTATTTCGGCTTTGTAAATACCTTTAAATATCCGCTTGAAAAAGTGGTTCTAGATAAATACTCTATTATAGAGGCGGATAAGGAGTGGCAGGTTTTCAACTGGCTGAAGTATTTCTCTGCCCCGGAGCTTGAGGCTGAGTTAGCCGCAAACGGGTTTGAAGTAACAGGTGTATTTTCAGATGTTGCCGGGGCGGCTTTTTGCGAAACTTCACCTGAAATTGCCGTAGTTGCCCGCAAGAAAAACTAATTTATTAGCTAAGATACAGGTCTTAACAGCCGCAGCTTTATAAACTGCGGCTGTTTTATTGATTGAGATAGCCTGTTTATTGGGGTAAAATGGTTTACAATTGTATATTGTTAAACCTTAGAAGAGAGAAGCAAGAGTAATGACAAAATCAACCAAAGTCATTCCGCCTTTTCCCCAGATGACGATAGGCGTTATGGGGTCAGCCGGCGGGAATATGACTGAAGAAACCAAAAAGAGTTTGCGTTGTTTAGGTGAGTGCATAGCTAAGCGTAAACATGTGCTTATTACCGGTGCCTGCCCCGGTATGCCCCATGAAACCGTGCTGGGGGCTAAAGAAGAAGGCGGGGTAGTGGTAGGCATTTCCCCGGCCCTGAATCTGGAAGAGCATGTAGAAAAATATCATTCTCCCACCCGCGGCTACGACGCCATTATATATACCGGCTCCGGCCTGATGGGGAGGGAAATTGAAAATATCCGCAGTTGTGACGTAGTGATATTTGCCGGAGGCAGGTCCGGCACTCTGGGTGAGTTTGCCATAGCTTATGACGAAGGTAAGGTTATAGGCGTACTTCGGGGAAGCGGCGGTATTGCTGACCATCTGGACAAGATTATTTCCATGGTGGACAAGGAAACCGGTGCCCGGGTCTACTACGAATCAGACCCGTATAAATTGCTGGATGTGCTGGAAGCCGTCTATCGGGAACGCATTTTCCCCAGGCATAAACGTTTGATGGAAAATAATGATCCTGATGGCATGTCTGACGGTTAGTTGCTTCGTAGAACGGAAGAGACTTGATTATTCCCCCCCATTATCTTTAACAGGATACGGGGGGTTTATTTTGTAGTCAAATAGTTTTGGATATATTCCCTTGAAAATATCTTAGATTTTTGTGATTGATGTATTGACTAATCAAAAATACTGGAGTAAACTAAAATTTAGTTGAATAAATCAACGGGGACTATGAGTGCAAGACCGGTGTGAAGCCGGCGCAGTACCGCCTACTGTAACCGCAGGGGATACCTTCGGGAGCCAGAACCTCAAACCCCGATTACCGGGTACTCCGCGGAATAGGGAGGGTAGTCATTTTAAATGGCTTAAATACCTTTGTCCGATGAGGCAGAGGTATTTTTTGTGTCTGGTAGGTTGTAAATGTATCTAACAGGGCCTTGAACTTTGGGTGCAAGCTCGGTGCAATTCCGGCGCAGTACCGCCTGCTGTAAGGGGTAAATACCCTGAAGTCAGAACCTCAAAGTTCGTTTATAAAGGCTCTCCGCGGTAAGAGGAGGTATGGCCATGCAGAAAAACTTGTAACAGTAAGTAGCTTCGCCTGATATGTTGGTTCTCAATATTTAAAACGAATGGAGCAGTTATGCTGGACAATATAAATAAAAAACTTAGCAGTAAAAGTGCTCGTCTGGGTACTACTGTTGCCGGTATTTTTCTGAGTTTGGTTTTATTGTTGGGTTTGGTGGGTGGCTGTAAAGCTGCTGATGATACCAATAATGATGACGAAAATCCTGTTGTAACCGAGGTAACTTATCCCTTAACTGTTACTGACCAACTGGGCAGAACTGTGGAGATTAAATCTGAACCACAGACCATAGTATCCCTTTCCCCCAGCAATACCGAAACGATTTATGCCATGGGTCTTGAAGATAAACTGGTGGGTGTAACTACTTACTGTAACTACCCAGAAGCTGCAGCAGCTAAACCTAAAGTAGGCGGTTTTTCAAATGTAGATGCTGAAGCGGTGACTGCCATAGGACCTGATATTATTTTGGCATCCAATATCCACGCATCAACAGTTATCCCGCAGCTTGAACAGCTGGGGCTTACCGTAATAGCTATTTCTCCGGATAATCTGGAAGAGGTGCTGGAATCTATTGAGCTTATCGGCAAATGCCTTAATCAGGTTGAGAAAGCCAATTCACTGGTAGATGAGATGCAAACCCGTATTGATGCGGTAACATCCAAGGTTAAAAACCTGTCTGAAAGTCAGAAACCGCGTGTTTTATATATCGTTTGGCATGAACCTCTTATGAGCGTTGGTTCTACTGCCTTCATAACCGGCTTGATTACTGCTGCCGGAGGCGTTAGTATTACTGCTGATTCTGCAGAATCTTATCCCACCATTAGCTTGGAAACAGTGCTTGGGGCTAACCCCCAGGTGGTAGTGGTTGGTACAGGCATGGGCTCAGGAGCTGATGCGCCGCTGCTTTTTATGCAGGATGAACCCCGTTTGGCTGATATTGACGCCAGAATAAACGGCAATATATATAGTATCAATACAGACCTTATCGGCCGTACCGGCCCGCGGATAGTAGAGGCTCTGGAACAACTGGCTAAGATGCTTCACCCTGAAATATTTGGAGAATTTAGCGCGTAATGAATTCAGGTGGGGCAGGTGATATCACCTGCCCCACAGTTTTGCGGGTAAGAATGGGTGTTAATACAAATCTGAATAAGGAAAACTGCCCGGCAGTTCCCGGCGGTATGCACCCCCACTGGAGGGGACGAATTATTGCTATGGCCGGATTATTTGGACTGCTGCTTTTGGCGGCTATTTTTGCTATATCGTTCGGTTCGGTTGAAGTGCCGTTTTTTACCACTATATCTATCATGATTTCAAAAATTCCCTTCGTAAATATTATCCCGGACTGGGCTGTAAACACACAAACCATTATTTGGGATATCCGTTTACCTAGGGTTCTGCTGGCCGGGGTGGTGGGTATGGCTTTGGCTGTAGCCGGGGCTACTTATCAGGGGCTTTTCCGAAACCCTCTGGCAGACCCGTATCTTATCGGTGTGGCACAAGGTGCAGCCGTAGGCGCAGTATTGGGGTTGATACTTGGTATTGGTTTTGATGTTCTAGGTATTTTTACTACGCCATTGTTTGCTTTTGCCGGGGCTTTCGGGGCGGTAGGGGTAGTGTATATGCTTGCCAGAGTGGGAAACCGCCTGACTGTGACTACCCTGATACTGGCCGGTGTGGCGCTGGGGTCATTCCTTACGGCTATTGTATCGTATCTTATTACGGTTAGCGGTGACAAGATTCACTCTGTTATGTTTTGGCTGATGGGTAGTTTTTCCATGGCCGGCTGGGAGAGTGTGAAGATAGTAATACCTATCGTAATCATAGGCACTCTGGTTATACTCCTGTTTGCCCGTTCGCTGAATCTTATCCAGCTGGGTGAGGAGCAGGCTCAGGAACTGGGAGTGGATGTAGAACGGATGAAGATTATCCTCCTTACGGCGGCTACCCTGATAACAGCCGCGGCGGTATCTTTCGTGGGTATTATCGGTTTTGTGGGTATTATTGTTCCCCATGCCGTGAGACTGATCTGGGGGGCAGACTACCGCTTTCTGCTGCCGCTTTCGGCTCTGGTGGGGGCGGTCTTTATGATAATGGCTGATATCGCTTCCCGTACTCTGGTTGCTCCCAATGAAATTCCAGTAGGGGCTATTACGGCACTGGTGGGTGCGCCCTTTTTCCTGTATTTGCTTAGAAAACGCACCCGAATGCTCTTTTAGGTATATGAAAAATGTTTGAACTTGAAGTAAGAGATGTAACCCTGGCATATGGTCCGGTTGATGTTCTGCGGAATGTCAGCTTTAAGACCATGCCGGGTGAGATGATTGGACTAGTGGGACCGAATGGTTCAGGCAAATCTACCCTGATAAAGTCTTTGGCCAGAGTAATAGAACCGCGTCTGGGCAATATTTATATAAACGGGCGTAATTCACGTTCCATACCCCGTCTGGAACTGGCAAAAATGGTAGGGGTTGTCCCCCAGATACCTGTACTTCCCAGTGCTTTTACTGCCTTTGAGATTGTACTAATGGGGCGTAATCCACATATGGGTACTTTTCAGTATGAAAGCCACAAAGATATTGCAATTGCCTGGGAGGCTTTGAAAAGGGCGGGTGTGCTGCATCTGGCTGAACGCCAGATAGGGGAGCTTTCCGGCGGGGAGATACAGAGTGTGGTTATTGCCCGTTCCTTGTGCCAGAAAACCGAAGCAATTTTGCTGGATGAGCCTACTTCCAACCTTGATATAGGCCGTCAGATAGAGATACTTGACCTTATAAAGTCTGAGTGCCGTGAACGGAATATTACCGTAATCGCCGCCTTGCATGACCTTAATCTGGCTGCTCATTATTGTGAGAGGCTGATACTCATTGATAATAATGGAATTCATGCGGATGGCAGTCCGGTTGAAGTAATAACTACAGATAATATAAGCCGTGTTTATGGCCCCGGCAGTTATGTTCATACCCATCCCTTAAGCGGTCTTCCGGCAGTATTGCCGCGTTTGGGTAATATCCGCTGTAATACAAATGGTGAAAAGGGAGGCACGGGTGCCCACTGAGAAAATAAATATACGGACTGTTGCTGAATTTCACGGCATAAAGGCAGAGGTTATTGAGCACGAGGTCTGGGGTGTTCCCGCCAATGCTTTAGTGGTTACTTTTCCCGAAGAACGGCGGGCACTTTCCGGCAGGCAGGGTTACCGCAAGGTCAAGGCAGTATGCAATATTTATTTGCCGGATGCTATCTGGCCGCGTCTGCATAATGATAAATTAAGCTGGAACGGTTATTACCGTCAGGTTTTTTCCAAAGCCCTGAGTGCTATTGGCATCCCCCTTTCCAAAGTGCTGGTTTTATCCACCGGGGTTACCATGGACCATCTGGCCTTCCATGAAGAAAAACAGGGTGATTTGTGGGTGGCAGTTCTGGCTACTGCCGGGGTGGAGTCTAATGCCTTACGCATTGGGCAGGATAAGTCTTCGGGTATTGACCGTAACGGCAAGTTCAAACCCTTCGGCACTATAAATACTATTATTCTTACCAGTGAAAGCCTGCCGCAGTCTACTCTGGCTTCCTGTTTTATAACCGCTACCGAGGCAAAGACTATCGCTTTGGATGAACTGGGTGTCATGAGTGTTTATACCCCCGGCCTAAAAGCCAGCGGCACTGGTACTGACCAGATAGCGGCAGTTTCCGGCACAGGTGATAAGGCAACCTACGTGGGCGGGCATACATTGCTGGGCGAACTTATGGGGCGGAGTGTTACCCTGGCCATAAAAGAAGCCCTGACCAAGCGTATTGCCAGCAGAAAAGGGCATTAGGTTGGAAGCCCTTTTTATATTCCTGCTGGCGCTCATTATTGATTTGGTTTTTGGAGACCCGCCTAATGCTTTTCATCCGGTAGCCTATATGGGCAGGGTAATTGCCCTTTTTGAGCGGGCAGGATTTAAAGGCAGCCGGGTCTACCAGTTTGTTTACGGCATAGTCATGGTTTTTATTGCCATGGCACTTTTTTTTATACCGGTATATTTTCTGCTGGACTGGCTGCATGGAGTAAACAGTATAGTTTACATAATAGTGTCGGCCGTTTTACTCAAGATGTGTTTTACGGTAACTGGCTTGCGTAAGGCAGCTTTGCTGATTAAGCAATTGTTAGAAAAAGATGACATTGCCCAGGCCCGTTTTGAGCTCCGCTCACTGGTTTCACGTGATACCTCCAAACTGCCTCAGCCCAAACTGGTGGCGGCGGCGGTGGAATCTGTGGCTGAGAGTATCGGAGACGGGTTTGTGGCGCCGCTCTTCTTCTTTCTGATATTCGGCGTGCCCGGTGTTATGGCCTACCGGGTAGTGAGCACCTTTGACAGCATGGTGGGTTACCGCGGCAAATACGAACATCTGGGCAAGTTTGCCGCCAGATTTGATGATGTGCTTAATTTTATTCCGGCCAGACTGTCTGCCTTGTGCATACTTGTGTCCAGCCTCTTTGGGCGTTACAGCTCGGCAGGGGCATGGCGGATAATGTGGCGTGACCACGCCAAGACCCAAAGCCCCAATGCCGGCTGGCCAATGGCGACTGCGGCCGGTGCCCTTGAAGTTTGTCTGGAAAAAGTGGGACACTACTCACTAGGGGATAATATCAGGGAGCTTGTTCCCCAAACTATCAGCCGTTCGCTGCTGCTTATAAACAGTGCGGCCTTTATCTGGGTCTTAATAAGCGCGGGAGTGATTTATTTTGTCCGTATCGCCTAAGCCGCAGGTGGAAAAATTAAAGCCGTGTTACCATGGCGGGCCAAACTATGCCGAGCTTAAAAAACTTGGTATCAGCCCGGATGCGGTTATGGATTTTTCGGTAAGCTCAAATCCCTATCCGGCACCTGCAGAGATAAAAGAAGCCTTGTGTTCCATGGTTATTGACCGCTACCCTGATTCAGATTCTGCCGAACTAAAAGAATACCTGGCGGGCAGGCTTTCGCTTAAGCCCGAAGACCTGATTGTAGGCAGCGGCTCTATGGAAATTATCCGTCTGGTTGCCGGGGCATATTTCGGGGTGGGGGATACGGTTTTAATACTTAAACCCACCTTCGGGGAATATGAACTGGCAGCAGAAGTGGCCGGTGCGGATATAATTGAGCAGTGGGCAGACGAAGAGAGCGGATTTAAGTTTGATTTGGATTTAACCTGCCGCATTATTAAAAAACACCAGCCCAAAGCGGTATTTATCTGCAATCCCAATAACCCGACCGGGGTTTATCTTTCCAAAGCGGATATTGAAAAAGTGCTGAGCGTCTGCACTGATACCCTGCTGGTGCTGGACGAAGCTTATATAGCCTTTGCTGAAAGCGGCTGGAAATCAGCAGATTTGCTTGAAACGGGCAATATTATAGTTATCCGCTCTATGACCAAAGATTGCGCTTTGGCCGGGCTGAGGCTTGGTTATGGCATGGCTTCGGCGGAGGTAATAACAAATCTTAAAAAGGTCTGTCCGCCGTGGAATGTTAATGCTGCCGCCCAAAAAGCAGGATTAGTTTGCTTACGTCACCCCAGCTATCTGGCGGAATCTGAAAAAAAGATAAAGGCCTCTAAGGAGTATCTCAGGCAGGGTTTTGCAGGCTTGGGCTTTAGAGTGCTGCCCTCCGAGACCAATTTTTTCCTGATGAAAGTGAAAAAGGCCGCAGATTTCCGTTCGGCACTCCTGAAGCACGGGCTTATGGTGCGGGACTGCACTTCATTCGGCTTGCCGCAGTATGTCCGCATTGCTCCCCGCACCCAAAGTGAGTGTGAACGCCTGCTTGCCGTTGCGGCTGAATTGAAAAGTAAGTCTGAGATTTATCCAGCCTGATTGACTGACAGGGTTTTGTCTGATATAGTTTTTAATGGTGATTAGCAAACGGAACACGGTTTGAATCCGTGGCGGTCCCGCCGCTGTAACCGGGGACTTTGGTTTCTTAAAGCACTTTTTGTGCGGCCACTGTCAGGGCAGTACCCTGATGGGAAGGGCGGAACCGGGGGATAATCCGGAAGCCAGAAGACGTGTTAACACCAAACCGGATACCTGATGGTAAAGGGGCCGGCTCATCTTGAAGATATTTTGAGATGTGCCAGCCCCTTTTTTATTTGGGCAGGCGCCAGAGGAGGAGAAACTGAGCATAGCCTGAAATACCACCATGGATATTATGACCAAAGTTTTTAATATAGGAGTTTTAAAAATATGGAACTATTAAATGCAACACTGGCAAAGATACACGGGCTTGATAAAGAGGCCATGACCAAGGCTCAGGCCCATCAGGATATCCTGACTAAACCTCAAGGGTCTTTAGGCAAGCTGGAGGCTATTGTAGTGCAGCTTTCAGGCATTCAAGGTAATGCCAAGCCCCAAACTGCCCGCAAAGCCATTATAACTATGGCTGGCGACCACGGCATTATTGATGAGAAGTTTCACAACTGGCCCAAAGAAGTAACCGCCCAGATGCTGCAAAATTTCGCCCATGGCGGTGCCGCCATAAATGTCCTTTCCAGACAGGTGGGGGCGCGTAATGTGGTGGTTGCTTTGGGGGTGGCCACCCCCATGGCGGAAGACCCGAATATAATCAACCGCAATATTGCCCCCGGTACCAATAACATGGTTTACGGCCCGGCTATGACCCGCGAGCAGGCGGTAAAAGCTATTGAAACCGGTATAGAGATTGTAAACGCCGAGGTTAAAAAAGGGCTGGATTTGGTAGGTACCGGTGATATGGGTATCGGCAATACTTCCCCCTCCGCCGCTATCTGCTCTGTCATTACCGGGCGGTCACTTGAAGAGGTAACCGGGCGGGGTACCGGTGCGTCAGACGAGCAGATGAAGCTGAAACGCAATGCCATTGCCAAGGCAATTGCCCTTAACAAACCCAATGCCCAAGATGCGCTGGATGTGCTGTCCAAGGTGGGCGGCTATGAAATAGGCGGTCTGGCAGGGGTAATACTGGGTGCGGCAGCTAACAGAGTGGGGGTGGTTGTAGACGGCTTTATTTCAGGTGCGGCGGCACTTATTGCGTATACTATCTGCCCGCAGGCAAAGGACTTTATGTTTGCCGCTCACCAGTCGGTAGAGCCGGGACACCGTATTTTGCTTGAACACATGGGGCTGGATGCTATTTTGAAAATGGATATGCGGCTGGGTGAAGGCACTGGTGCCGCCCTTGCCATGAATATTATCGAAGCATCCAACCGTATCCAGCACGAGATGGCCTCTTTTGCAGATGCCGGGGTTTCCGAAAAGCAAAGTTAGGTGTATTCTGGTATAATCCCGGTTTGAGGAAATATATATGGGTTCATTCTTAGCGGCTTTCCGCTTTCTTACCAATATACCTGTACCCTGGCTGAAAGAAGACTGGCAGGGGGAGAAGTCACATCTGGATTTTGCCCGCTCACTTGGCTTCTACCCCCTGGTGGGTTTAATTGTCGGGTTGATACTGGCTGGTTTGAGTTGGGTTTTCACCCTTTTTTTACCTGATGTACTCACGGCCGCTTTGCTGACAGTAAGCCTGGTGGTGATTACCGGCGGTTTGCATCTTGACGGCTTGACAGATACTTTTGACGGTATTGCCGCCGGCCACAAGTCATTTGAACGTGCCCAGGAGGTAATGCACCTGCCGGGGGTGGGGGCTATCGGGGTACTTGCGGCAATCTGCCTGTTGCTTTTAAAATTTGCTGCTATCCTGAGTTTGCTATTAGAAGGTTTTACAATCGGGCTTATTCTGTTTCCTTTAATCAGCCGCTGGGCTATGGTTTATGCGGTTGTTTGTTACCCATACGTCAGGTCACAGGGTTTGGGCAAAGAGCTTAAGGGCGGGTCTGCAAAAGCCAGCTTGTGGCTTGCTACCATTTTCTGTCTGGCAGTCTGTGTAATACTGGGCGGCTGGGCAGGGTTGCTGGCTATGTTCGGCAGCTGGCTGCTGGTTATGTATCTGGCATCTTTCTTTAGACGCAGGCTTGGCGGACTAAACGGGGATACTTACGGCTCAATTAACGAATTTACCGAGGTAGCGGCGCTGATATTTATAGTGGCCTTGTCCGGGTATTTCAGCTGAAACAGAGGGAGTTTATAGCATGAAACTGATACTGGTGCGTCACGGGGAGACCGAAACAGATAACTGCCGCCGTTACTGGGGGAACAGTGATATCGGTCTTTCAGACTCCGGTCACGCTCAGGCTAACTCCCTGCGGGAATATTTGTCTGCGGTCAGGATAGATGCTATTTATTCCAGTCCTCTCAAGCGCTGCACGGAAACTGCTGAAACCATTGCCTACGGGCGGCCTCTTTCAGTCAATAAAAATAATGACCTGAAGGAAATAGATTTCGGGCGGGTAGAGGGCCTTACCTACGATGATGTTTTAGAACGCTACCCGGATATTGCCCAGAAATGGGCTGAGGGCAGTTTTGACGTGCATTTCCCGGACGGGGAAGGAATGAACCATTTTGCCCAGCGGGTTGTTAAATTTGTAAAAATGCTCTCCAAGCACCGGGAGGATGAGACTTTATTGCTGGTGGGGCACGGGGGTGTTTTCCGTATCCTTATCTGCCATTTTCTGGGCATTGATTACAAACACTGGTGGCAGTTTACGCTGGGTGTTGGCTCGGTAACTGTTCTGGATATTTACCCTGAGGGGTCTATACTGGAAAAACTGAACGACAAGTCCCACCTGGGCTGATTTTTAACTTTTGTTCAGGCAGGGCGTTTTATAATACCGGAGGGTCATTAAAATGAATTATTTACTTATCGGCGGTGCCCGCAGCGGCAAAAGCAGTTATGCTGAGGAACTGGCCAAGTCCATAGGCGGCAAGATTATGTTTGTAGCAACTGCTGAAGCCGGTGATGATGAAATGAAAACCCGTATCCTGCGGCATCAGCAGGCCCGTCCGCCCGAATGGGGGCTTATAGAGGCCAGTTTGGGGGTGGGTGAGAAAATAAGTGCTTACAGGGAAAATGCTGATGTGATTATACTTGACTGTATTACCCTGCTGGTAAATAACATAATGTGCCGGTATATGCTTGACCATGGTGATGAGCTTACCGGTGATGCGGCAGACTATCTGGATGCGGCGGTTAAAAAAGAAATAAATGATATAATACTGGCTATGAAAAAGACGGGTGCGTCATTTATTGTGGTGACCAATGATGTGGGTGCGGGGCTTATCCCGCCCAATGCCATGGCCAGAGTCTATCGTGATTTGCTGGGAAGGGCAAACCAGATGCTGGGTGCATATGTTGAATATGTTTACCTGATGGTGGCCGGATTGCCTATGCAGGTTAAACCGTTACTTCGTTAGTGGCAGTTTTGTAATATACATTATATAAAAACCCCCGGATATCCGGGGGTTTTTTTAATTTCCGTTATTGGAGAAGAGTTTACTTCTGAATCAGCTGGTCAATCTTTTGGCTCAGGGCAGATTCAGGTACTGCACCTACCACCATGTCAGCTACCTGACCGCCCTTGAAAAACAGCAGGGTGGGTATGGACATGACACGGTATTGGGTGGCAGTGGTTTTATTTTCATCTACATTCAGTTTGCAGAACTTAAATTTACCCTCGTATTTGGTAGATAATTTGTCAATTATGGGGGCTACCATACGGCAGGGGCCGCACCACGGAGCCCAAAAATCCACCAGTACGGGCTTAGCTGATTTCAATACTTCAGCTTCAAAGTTCTGGTCGGTTATTTCCATTACCATATCGTTTCTCCTTAGTGTATTCGTATCTCTTCTAATACTACTTTGGCGTTCATTTGCTGTCAAGGCGGTTAAAAACTGGCGGCAGGAGTTCGTATATCACTCGGCTCGGTTAATTTCTTCGGGAAGATGGCTGTTTATTGCAGAAAAAGGATTTGTTGTGTGGAAGCAATGGGGTTAAATGTCATTATCCTCAAGGTTACCGGAATTTGGTACTGCCACTGTTACCATAGTACCTACATCCGGCTTAGATTGAAGGGAGAGTCGTCCGCCGATAAGCTGTGCCCGTTCCTGCATGCCGGTCAGCCCCAGTTTGCCCAAAGCGGCTAAATCTCCAACCCGTTCAGGCAGTAAAAACCCTTTGCCATTGTCCTTTATGGTAAGGGTTGCTTTGTATTTACCGAAATCTATGTAAACCCAGGCTTTGGTAGCCTGAGCATGCTTGCCTACATTACGCAGAGATTCCTGTACTATGCGGAACAGCACCAGTTCGGTTTCAGGGGCAAAGCGGCGGATTTCTCCGTTTACATCTATATCAATATTTATTCCGAAGTGTTTTGAAAGGTCAGGTATCAGCCACTCCAAGGCAGGTATTAAACCCAAATCATCCAGTACCGAAGGCCGCAAATCCTGGGCAAAACGGCGGACTTCGCTTAGAGTGCGGTTTACATGGTTTTGCATCTCTTCCAGTTCGGCCAGATTGTCTTCGCCAAGGTTGGGATTTTTGGTCGCAAAGCGGTCTATGGCACGTGATATAACAATTAGATCTTGAGCGGTATCATCGTGCAGTTCCTGGGCAATACGCCGGCGTTCATCTTCCTGAGCTATGGTAATTTGTTTGAGGTAAAAACGCAGGTTTTGCTGCATCCGCTGGAGTTCTCGCTGGGCGGTTTCCATTTTCAGGTAAGCCTGCTGGCGGTGTTTTTTATCTGTTTCATAGCTTTCCAGCCAGAGGTTAACTACCAGACCGATTATAATAATGCCAATGATTTCAATAATATCATCCGCGGTTACGGTGTCTGTCACAAAAATATTCGGGATAATAATAGCGATAGCCAGAGTAAGGGATACCAGCCCAGGTCTCAAGCCGAATACCAGAGCTGTATAGGTAACCGGCAGCAGCATTATAAGCCGTCCTACCGAATGGCGGGTTAGGTACAGAAATGAATCAGGGTCTATCTGGCCGATAAAGGGCAGCAGCTGGGGGTAATGCAGGAAAAATCCCCCGGTAAACAGAAGTATCAGTATCCAGATATGCACATTGGCAAGTAATCTGGGCAGGCGGCGAATCTGGCTGTAGAGGAAACTAAATACTTTTTTCATAAGGTCATATGGTTTCAGGGTAAATCTTCCATGATGAACCAGCCGCGTTTCAACCCGTAGAGAATAGCTTCTGTCCGCGAACCTACAGATAACTTTTTGAAAATATTGGAAAGATGCGTCTGGATGGTACGGTTGGATAAATATAACTGGTCGGCAATATCCTTGTTGCTGACGCCCCGTGCCGCCATTTTAAGCACCTCTATTTCACGTTCGGTAAGCGGGTTTACGGCTGATACTTCCTCTGTTTTAGCAGCTTTATTAATCAGCTGGTCAATAACCCGGCGGGTGGTAGAGGGCTGCAGTACCGATTCTCCGGCATATACGGAACGGATAGCTTCCAGCAACTGGGTGCCTTTAACGTTTTTAAGCAGAAAACCGGCGGCGCCTGCTTCCAGTATGGCCAGAATATACTGTTCAGATTCGTAAGCGGTAAGTATGAGTATGGCAGTGGTAGGCAGGAGCTGTTTTATTTGTTTGGTGGCCTCAATTCCATTTAAGCGGGGCATGGCAATATCCATAACAACCACATCAGGGTGAACCTTCATGGACATTTCCACAGCCTCAACCCCGTCTGAGGCTTCGCCAACTACCATCATGCCGGACTCGCGCTGGATAAGTTCCCGTGTGCCTTCACGCACAATTACGTGGTCATCTGCCAAAAGCACTTTTATCATTTGGGTAGTTTGCATAATGTTTCCCTCGTTCTAATTATATACTCAGGGCAGGGATGGTTCAACGCATTTGTCAGGCAGCACATTTTAACGAGTTTATTGAGTAAGTCTCTTGCCAAGGTTCTGGCAGATTTCAGTAATGGCTTCAGTATCCAGATAATGTGAGATGGATCGGTCAAAGATAATATTACCCTCCGGGGGGAATTCATCGTCTCCCTGCCAGAATACCAGCCAGAGGGGCAGTCGGGGCAGGGCTTGAAATAAGAAACTCATATCAGCCTGGTCTGTTTTTTCACCGCCTAGTGACAGAGCGGATAAGCTCAGTTTAGCCCTATCTGCGGTATAAAGGGCTATCAGCCCTTTGAGCACCCTGTTATAGAAAACAGGCTGGTAGTTGGCACCCTCAGGCAGTTCTTTAAAGCTTATCTGTTCGTGCAGAACTGGTGTCCTGTCTGCCTTTAGCAGGTAATGCAGTATCAGGGCTTCTTCACGCAGGGACAGGTCTGTATCAGGGCTGGTTACGGCTGCGTTCCGGGTGTCTACCTTTATCTTAAACCCGAAATATTCCAGATGGATAAAGGGTGGCTGGAATACCACACCTGAGTTTTGGCATATCTTATTAAAATCCTGCGTGGCCAGAAAACGGCTGCGGTTAAGTTCAAGGGTGCGCTGGGTGGCCAGCTCAAAATTGCGCTGGTCAGGCAGGCGGAAACCTTCTCCTGAATTTATCATTTAACTCTCCGGTTTATGTTAGGGTTTAAACTGCTTTAAATAGGCCGGTATATGGGCGGCTTCACGCGGGCCGACCATTATCTCCCAGCCGGACAGCTCTTCTTCCAAGCCTCCGCTTTCCATTGAGGCATAGCCCGGTATAATCAGCTTGCGGTGGTTGATTTTAGCGGCAATGCCGCTGTTTTTTACAAATTTACCAATGGTATCAGCCCCGAATTTGCCTGCCGCCCAGGCGGTCATGACCGAAAGCCCTTCTGTGTCTTTTATCATCAGGTAACAGGGTACGCGGCTGTTTTCCATCTCACCGGAGACAATAAAATATGTCAGCGAAAAATTGCAGGTGAGTATGACCGGTGAATTGGCATCCGGGTTGTTTATTTCATAAATACCCTCGGTAGTAGCCAAAGGCCGCTGGGGGTCAGTGTAAAGGTTCATACGAGTTACCAGCAAAGGGAACAGGTTTTCGCCGCTAAAGTCAGACAGCACCAGTATACCGGCGTATTTGGCAGTCAGTATGCCGGCAAAAAGTGATTCTTTCATGGGGTCTTGGGTCATCTGGCAGGGGAAATTGATGACCGGAAAACCCATGGGCCGGAATTTTTTCGAAATGGCTGAGCGTCTTATGGCAACGTTGTCAGATAAGGCCTGTTTTAAATTTTCGGCAGAGCTGTCCAGCACAATATCTTTTATTCCCAGTGATTGAAGCTTGACGCTAAGGTCAGCCAAATCTGCCAAGTTAGCCGCTTTGGCTACCAGCGGGCAGTTATATTTTTTAGCCAGCTCTGCCATTTCGCTGCTGTTTTCGGCTGTGGCGGCGTAAAGAAGCGGCTTGTGTTCAGCGCAAATCTTTAAAGATTCATCAAGTACGGCGGTATCTGCACACATCAGCATGAGGCTAGCCGGGCATTTTTCGGCAACCAGTTTGACCAGCTTCAGGTATTTTTCACCTGAGCCGCTGTCTGCCCTGAGTGCCAGCATATCCGGCTTCAGGATAGCACCCACTCGTTTGTACTGAAAGCGGTTGAAAGCGGTCAGTTTGGCATCCTGTTCCGTCTCGCTCAGGCTGTCTGAGATGAGCAGGGCAATACCCGGCTGGTGCTCAAAGCGTTTTTCATGGCGGTGCATGACAGTTTCGCCGCCGGTTTTAAAAGAGTAATCACCTGTACCTATGCTGACCGTTCTGACCGGGGGGGCGGAAGCTTCCTCCAGCTTCTGTTTGGCTTCTTCCGAAACGTAAGGGCAGGCAGAAAGTTCAGCCCGGCCTCCTGCCAGACTCATGGCAAATGCCAGACAGGTGGGTACGCCGCATTCGCCGCAGTTAGTTCGGGGCAAAAATTTATAAATCTCTATACCGGTAGGTGACATAATATCAAACGGGCTCCTTTCTAGATAAGTGGCTCAAGGGTCAGCGCCGGGTGTTGTTTTGCTTCAAGGAAGGGGAGTATTTCTTCCTCGGTAGTGCCTACGCTTTCGTCTGCAATCCGCTCCAGTAAATCCGGTATACCCAGTTCGGCGGCTCTGGCATTAAACCGTTCCCGTATCTCGTCTTTCAGGGATTTGGGCATCCAGACCAGACGGAGCAGGCCGTTTTCGGCCGAGATAAATTTGCGCTGGGTAATATTGTATTTGCTGTGGCCCAGAAAACCGGGGGTGGTAATACCCCCGCCGATAGTTCCGGCCAAAGTAGTAAATTTCATACCGCAGGGTGTCATCCCGGCATATTCGCGGTTTACGGTCATAACCCCGTTGCACAGGGGGAGTATGGACGCAATACACTCGCAGCAGCCGCAGGTGGTCATGGGGTCATGGATTATGCTGTAAAGATTGTAATGGCTGACCACCCCGCCGGATGTTTTTTCTACAAACTGGTTTATACCTGACCATTGCCCAAGTTTAGCATCAATAACTGCCCCCTTGTTTACCGGCTGGTTAGGCCCTAAATTATTAATCTCATTGGAAGCCCGGCAGTCCATCCAGTTGTAAGCCCCGCATAGCCCGGTTCTTTCGGGGCTGACTATACAGACGTGGCTGGGGGCAAATGACTGGCAGAGGGTGCAGGAATAAAAAGTCTCGGTATTTTCATCAGTCATGCCCTCAATGCGTTCATCCCGCTTGGCATAAATCTTTTTGGACTGCCCGCTTATCTCGGCCACTTTTTCAGGGGTGGTATATAGTTTTATCTGTATTTTGTCTACTATACCGCCGAAATCCTGATGCAGTTTGGCATGGAGAATAGAGCCGATATGCTTTAAGGAAAAGCCCTTGGCGGCTGCGCCTTTGCTTATACGCAGCCAGGCTATATCTCTCTGGCCGATATGCATAACACCCTGAGCGTAGTTTAAGAGGTGGTGTATCTGGCGTTCCAGTATAGGTTCGTAATCTTCATTCATTTTGTGTCCGGCTGCTTCTACCACTATAGCCAGCGGCAGGCGGGAGCCTTCGGGTACATCAGATACATCCTGTCCGAACAGTTCTATTTTGCCGTCGGTAACATTATCCATTTTGGCGGTTGTTACCAGCTCTACCATCTGGGTGCGTCCGCCACCGCATTCCAGATATATCTGTTCGCCCCGTACCCGTTCTCCTTCGTAGGCAGGGCCGTAAGCCACCGGAACAGGCACTTTGGTTATATTTACTTTTATTCCCCGGACGTCCATAGCCTTGGATACGATACGGTCATAAGGTATTCCTGCCAGCACTGAATCAACCGCATCCACCCCCGGCAGAATGGGCAGCACGGATTTGTCCGCAATAATGGGGAAGCCGAAATTGAGTGCTCCGGCGGCATTGGCATACCATTCGTCACTTATATCTCCCAGCGGCATAACAAAGGCCTTTATACGCTCCTGGCTGTATTCAAACAGTTTGGTACGGTTGCCCGGCTCTACATTGCCGAATGACAGGGCTACCCTGACGGCAAAGCCGAAGGCAAAAATGGCGGCGGTGGGTTCATCCCCGAAGGAAACCAGACGGGGTGTCCAGCCAAGCTCAACCCCGGCAGCAGCCAGCTGGCTGGCAAAACGCTTACCTTGAGATTCACCGCACATAAACGTATACAGGTTTTTCTGCTGAAGCTCGGCGGCTATGCTTTCGGCCGTGGCGTTATCAGGTGCCGCACCTATAATGGCGGCAAAACCGGGGGCGGTGCCGTCTACAAACTCTACCCCGCGTTTACGCAAAATAATATCATCAGCCGCACCCAGCCAGATATTATCCGGGGTGGGGTCTTCAGTATTGGTGTAATATTCCGGCTGGTTCAGATAACGCAGAGCTTCCAGCATTTCCTCTGCAAACAGGGTGACCAGACCGGCCTCAAGTACCGCACCCAGCTCGGTTACCTCTTCGGCTTTTACCTCTGGCGGGGGCAGCATCTTGAAGCATTTATCAAAAACGGTCTCCATATCAGCCAGTTTTTCAACCTGAATACCCAGTATGCCGTAAATAACCGGCAGGAAATAGGCGGTATTCGGGAAACCCACTGCTGTATCAGGGCAGTTAGCGGCTAGTGTTTGTTTAAATATTTCATAACTGGCATTTACTATGTTTCTGGCGCCATTTATAGAAGCTTCGGCTACTGTATTACTCATTTTTCATGTCCCTCCTTGATAATCAGGGCATTACCTGTAAGTGCATTACGCGGGCGGGGTTAGCTAAGTTCGGCTATCAGTTCACCCGCCAGCTGCATGGATTCCGGATGGCGCATTACCAGTATATCCGCCCCGGCAATAAGTAAAATAGCAGCGGACATAGCTTCAATCATAATAGCCCGTTTTTCGGTATTGCCCATTTCCGGGCTTTCCGCTTCAGGTATTTTGGCTTCTTTGGTTTTCCAGGCTTCCCTCCCAATATTGCAGATAAGGGGGTACTGGAGGCGTTCGTCCTGCTGGGTGAGCGCAGCCAGACGGATGCGTTCTATCACCGAATACGAATACTCTATGCCGTATCCTATGCTGCTGACAGTGGGGTCCATAATAAGCCCTTCGGCGGGTACGCCCAGATTGCCCAGCAGGATATTAAGCTGTTTAGCCAAGTTTATATCTATGGGTGACGAAGCGATAATAGTATGTTTATAGGCCATGGCCTGGGCGGCTATTTTCTTATAGTCACCCTCTTCCACCGGCCCAAGTATAAGCTTTTTATCAGGGCAGGCTTCACTTGCCTTGCGGAGTACCTCGGTGTCCTTTTCATGGTTAGCCGTTCCCCAGACTATCAGGGGTACATCTACGGCATCTGCCACTTCCCGGACAATTTTGGCAGATTCTTCGGCAGAGCGGTCAAGCCCGTTCGGGTCAGTGCTTTCCAGTTGAAGGCAGATAAGCTCCGCCCCGTATGTATCAACACATTTTTTAGCCCAGCTTACCGGGTTATTGACTGCATCCCCAAAGGGCTTTAAAACATCTTCCGGCCAATCTTCGGGCGGGGTGTCCTGTATTTCCATGGCTATTTTAGGTTTGCGGGGCATTTCCCCCTCAAACAGGTAAAAGGGCATGGAAGTTTCACCGCCTACAGTGACGGCTTTCGGCCCTTCACCCAGGGTTATTTCCTTGATACGGCCGTTGTAGTTTGTTTTAGGTGTTTCAAATGGCATAAACTTTCCTCCATGAGGGGGTTAAAAGTATTTGTCTATTTTACCAGACCGGCAGCCCTTTTGGCGGCAGTCAGGGTATTTAGCATAAGCATAATAATAGTCATAGGGCCTACACCTTTGGGTACGGGGGTAATGGCAAAGGCTTTTTCCTTGACGGCTTCAAAATCAACATCACCGGAAAGTATCCGCTTGCCTTCGGGTGTGTAGCCTATACAGGTTGTGCCTACATCTATCACCACCGCGCCCGGCCTGACCATATCTGCGGTGATAAATTTGGGTTTGCCCATGGCGGATACCAGTATATCTGCCTGAGAAGTTATCAGCGGCAGGTTTTTAGTGCCGCTGTGGCAGATAGTGACTGTGGCGTTTGCCCCCGGGGCTTTTTGAAGCAGAATATTGGCCAGCGGCTTGCCGACCAGATTGCTCCGCCCCACTATAACCACATGAGTGCCCTCTATCTTTATGCCCGAGCGGATTAAGAGCTCCTGAACGCCATGCGGGGTGCATGGCAAAAAGCAGGGTTCACCCAGGCACATTCTGCCTACGTTTACCGGGTGGAAACCGTCTACATCTTTATCCGGATTTATGGCATTTAAGACCAGATTTTCCGAAATCTGGATGGGCAGGGGTACCTGTACCAGAATACCGCTTATTTTGGGGTCTGCATTCAGCCTGGCTATCAGGGTCAGCAAGTCCTCGTTGGTGGCACTCTGGGGCAGCGGGTGATGCTCTGAATATATACCCAGATTCTGGCACATTTTTATTTTGGAGTCTACATAAGAGTGCGAAGCAGGGTCATCTCCCACCAGTACGGTGGCCAGACCGGGTACTATGCCGTGCTTGGCTTTAAGTGCAGTTACTTCACTGCGTATCTCTTCGCGGATGGCGGCGGCTATTTCTGTGCCGTTTATAATATGTGCGCTCATTATTCTGATACCTCTGTGCGGTTTTTAATGCCAAGCCGGGTTGAAAGTATTTTGGCCACTGCCTGCACTGCCGGAGAGTTGTCAGGCAATTTAAGCAGGGGGGTTTGCTTCAGGTCAAATTCACGTATCATTTCATCTGCCGGTACGGTATCTGTATAGGCTATGCCCAGTTTATTAATCTCCGCTTCCAGGCGCGGGTCAAGCGTTCCGGTGACCATGTTTATAATAACAGAAATCTGGCTGACATTAAGTTTCATTTCATCTACCAGCTGGCGTATCCGCCCCAGTGTCCGCACCCCTTTGACCGAGTGGTCAGATACTATAAAAAGGTGGTCTACATTCTGGGTGGTGTGGCGGGACAGGTGTTCCATACCGGCCTCGTTATCCATAACCACATAGCGGTAGTTCTGGCTGAGCTTGTCTATATAGCTGCGCAGGATGCTGTTAGGGTAGCAGTAACAGCCGTCACCTTCGCCCCGGCCCATGCTTATCATATCCAGCCCTTTGCTTTCCGCCAGAGTGGTATTCAGCTGATACTCCAGATAAGCTTCTTTGGTCATGCCGGGTGGCAGGTTTAATTTTACATTGTTAAAGCTGGCTATCAGCCCGCCCACAGTCTGCGGCACGTCTAAACCCAGGCTTTCCCCCAGATTGGCATTGGCATCAGCATCTACCGCCAGCACCGGGGTGAGAGAGTTTTTTAAAAGCTGGCGTATAATCAGACTGGAAACGGATGTTTTGCCTACCCCGCCCTTGCCTGCCAGTGCAATAGTATAGGTCAAGTATTGCCTCCGTTGAATTTACTTAAAGCGGCATATACCTCAGGGAAATCACTGGATTTGGTATGAGGCAGGAACATGGCCGCCATATAGTTATCCATAAAGCTGGTGCTTTCAGATAGCTCTACATTGGTCATCATTTTGGCGGCGGCAGCAGCCTGGGTCTGGGCATTTGCATCAAAAGCACACAACCTGGCACCAGCCAAAGAGCCGTTGCCTACAAAGATGAAACGTTCTTCGGAAAGTTCGGGTAGCAAGCCTATATTGATAGCTTTTTTAATATTCAGTTTGGCACCGAAAGTCCCGGCAATAATCACCTTTTCAAGGTTGTCAAAACCGGCGCCGGCACTTTCCAGCAGTGTCTGGTAACCGGCATACATGGCAGCCTTGGCCCGGATAAGGTTATCTATATCTACTTCTGAAAGGGTTATATCTTGTCCCTGCCCGAATTCGCGGCCAAAGGCCAGCACATATTCGCAGCCGTCAGCACCTTTGCGAAGGCGGCTGGTTTTAATATTTGAGTTGTATTTGCCGTTTTGCCCCAGCAGGCCGCATTTGAGCAGGGCGGATGCCGTATTTATAAGACCTGCACCGCAGATACCCTTGGGACTGCCGCCGCCTATAATGCTAAGTTTGGGTTCAAAATTTTGGGTATCCAGTTCAATATCTTCTACCGCCCCCGGTTTGGCCAGCATGCCGTTTTTTATACCGCCGCCCTCAAAGGCCGGTCCGGCAGAGCAGGAAGCAGTTAACATAAAGTCTTTGTTGCCGACTACTATTTCCCCGTTGGTGCCAATATCTATATACAGCACCAAACCTTCCCGGCGGGGGATATTGGTGCTTATTACTCCGGCCACTATATCACCGCCCACATAGCTGGCAACACAGGGCAGGGTGTATATATATGCCTGCGGGCAGATGCTCAGATTTATATGGCGGGCGGGTATCAGCGGCAGTTCATTTGCCGCGGGTACATACGGGGCAAGCCTGAGGTGTTTGGGGTCAAGCCCGTAAAGCAGCTGGGTAATGGTGGTATTGGCGGCTATGGTTGCAAACGAAATATCATCCGCTTCAAGTCCGTATTCGGAAAGCATGGCGTTACCCAGATTGTTAAGGGTGTTTACTACTACCCGCTGAAGCTGAATAAGCCCGCCCTCTCTGGCGGCATAGTTTATCCGGCTGATAACGTCTTCCCCAAGGGGTATCTGACCGTTATATTCGGTTGCCTGTGCCAGCACCCTAGATTCGGTAAGCTCCACTAGCTGTCCGCGGACACCGGTAGTGCCTATATCAAAAGCAAAAGCGTATGTTGCCTTAGTCTGGTCTCCCGGTTGGATATTTATTATCTTTTCCCCGCCGGGGGTTTTAAGCAAACTTAGGGTTACTTCCCAGTTCTTTTCCCGCAAGGTTTCGGAAAGACCTGAGAGAAGGTGATAATCTATATCAGGCTCTGCCGGACACACAGGTTTAAGAAAACGTTTTAATCTGGCAAGGTCACTTGCGTTATCCGTACCGGACGGGGGGGTAAGTTTCAGAAAAACCTTTCGGAGAGGCAAAACGGCTTTATTTTCAGAAAGTTCAGGCTGGCTTTGCAGGGTGCAGCTTATAGTATCACCGCTTAGGGCGGTATCAAAACGTGATTCAGCCAGAATCTCCACTGTTACGCTTGATATAAGACGGCTCTGGCAGGCCAGCCGTATTCCCTGGGCAAACTCTTCAGCGCTTATCTGGAGGTGGTCTTCGCACTCCAGTTCGCCTTCCACCAGTTTTATACGGCAGCGTCCGCATACGCCTTCGCCCCCGCAGGAGGCACACAGCCCTGTTCCGGCGGCAATAGCCAAATCCAGCAGGCTGTCCCCCTTCTGGCCATTTATAATTTTATGGCCGGGCTCAAAGCAGACGCTAAATTTCTTCTCGGTCATCTTACCATTTTATCAGCTTTAAACAGATTAGACCAATTTAGAACAGGCCCTTAACCTTGCCGGTATGAGTATCTATATCTATCCGCCTGAAATTGGGGTCAGACGAAGTACCGGGCATAAGTTTGATATCCCCCGCCACCGGCACTACCAGGCCTGCCCCCATATAGGTGAGTATATCACGTATAGGCAGGGTAAAGCCGCCGGGACGTCCTTTAAGTGCGGGGTCATGCGAGAGGCTGAGGTGGGTTTTTACCATGCAGCTGGGCATAAACTGGGTGTTGCCTGTGTTTTCTAGGCGGGTAAGCTTTTCTAGGGCTGTCTGGCTGTAGGAAACGCCGTCTGCCCCGTAAACCTTACGGGCAATGGTTTCAATCCGTTCCCTCAGCGGCATATCTTCGGGGTAAAGGAAATGAAAGTCATTAGGTTCGTTACAGGCATCTATCACTGCTTCGGCCAGTTCGGCTGCTCCTTCACCACCGTTTGCCCAGTGATAGGAAACAGCTACTCTGGCACCTGCCTGCTCGGCTGTGCGGCGGATAATATTTATTTCCTGAGGTGTGTCTGAGGCGAAGTGGTTTATGCAGACCACAGGGTTTATGCCTGCCATTTTTACAGTCTGGATGTGGGCAAGCATATTCTGGCAGCCCTTTTCCACCAGCGCCGCATTGGGAGTGGTATAGGCAGGGTCAAGGGGGGCGCCGGGAGTTACTTTGGGCCCGCCGCCGTGCATCTTTAAAGCCCTGACCGTAGCCACAATAACTGCACAATCCGGTTTTAAGCCGCTTAAGCGGCACTTTATATTCCAGAACTTTTCAAAACCGATATCCGCCCCGAAACCGCTTTCGGTTACATGGTAATCAGCCAGTTTAAGTGCCAGCCGGTCAGCCACAATAGATGACTGCCCGATAGCAATATTGGCAAAAGGCCCGGCATGGACAAATACCGGCTGACCTTCTATAGTTTGAAGCAAATTCGGGTTTACCGCCCGAAGGAGCAGGGCGGTCATGGCGCCATCTACCTCAAGGTCTGCGGTGGTAACCGGTTCGCTGTTTTGGCGGTAGGCTACAATTATCTTGCTCATACGTTCCCGCAGGTCTGCCAAGCCGGTAAAAACCGAAAGTATGGCCATCACCTCGGAGCTTACGGATATGCCGAAGCCGGAGCGCATCTGGTAGCCGTTTGTTTTACCGCCTATGCCCATAATGATTTCCCTGAGGGACTGGGCGCAAAAGTCTATTGCCCATTTCAGTTCCACTCTGGCGGGGTCTATATCCAGCCGTTTTAAATTGCGGCTGGACAGAAATTCATCTGTATTATTCGCTTCATGCTGAAGCCTGGCCTGAAGGGCGACCATGGCCAGGTTGTGGGAATTGGTAACAGCATCTATATCCCCGGTCAGCCCCAGAGTAAAAGGTGAAAGCGGCAGGCATTGGGAGCGTCCTCCCCCGGCTGCCGAGCCTTTTATATTGAAGGTAGGGCCGCTGGAAGGCTGGCGGATTGCCCCGGTTACTTTCTTGCCCAGATTTCCCAGCCCCTGCACCAGCCCCATAGTGGTAGTGCTTTTACCTTCACCCAGTGGGGTGGGGGTAATGGCGGTTACATCTATATACTTGCCGTTTGGTCTGTCTTTCAGGCGGGTAAGTACCCCGGCAAAATCCACTTTGGCAACATATTTGCCGTGGGGGATTATCTCATCTTCGGTCAGGCCCAGTTCCTCAGCCAGCAATTTTGATGGCTTCAGGAATTCTTCGGCCTTTTCGGCTATTTCCCAGTCTTTCATCAGGCCGGGGTCAAGGTCTTTTAAGTGGGATTTGCGGTTATTTATAGTCAAAATACTCCCCGTAAAATCTTTAAAAGGTACTGAACCCAGTATATCAGACAGCCCCTTTTTTGCAATGATTTAAGTATAGAAAATGGTAATACGAAAGGTTTTTCCTGCCGGTTCTGGTATAATAAACAAATGCACGAACTATTGCCCTTTTACGGCAAACGCCAGAAGTCATTTCTGAAGTGGTATATGCGTCTGGCATCACTCAGCCGCTGGCCGCTTGCAGGCGGTCTGGTAAAGAAATATGCCAACCATTATGCCCGCAAACAGCATGGCGGGTATTTGCTGAATCTGCCCGAAGCCAAAGAGATACTGGACATGTCCGAAAATATTTATCTCGGTCCGTGCAGCTGCCGTGAGGTTTTTAAAAACTGTGATGCCCCGGTTATGGCGGAGATTATCATAGGGGCGGGCGGGCACGTATACCGGGATATACTTGGAACGTTTAAGCCCATCAGCCGTGAGCAGGCACTGGAGGTTATTATATCCTGCCAGCAGGCCGAGCTGATGACCACCCTGGTACACTGCAAAGAGCATTTTTATTCTATTTGCAACTGCTGCCGCTGCTGCTGTGTGCCGTACCGTTTAAAGCACCAGTACGGCATAGAGTTTGCCCTGGTACGGGATAAAAATATTGTTAGCCGTTTTGCACAGTTTCTAAAGGAGGAAGGCCTGCATGGAGTACCGGAAAATATACAGCCGCCTAAAACCTGAGCTTCTTTTTGATACCCTTAAAGATTTAATAACCAAACATGGCGGGCATCTGGAAAGTGCCAGCAGTGACAATTACTCTGTAACCGACTCTTCTTCAGATTTCATTTTCAAAGGGACAATGGTCTTCAGCCGGGTAAAAAACAGCTCCGCTGCCTGTGCCAGTGTGTATGTAATGGGGTCTGAACGTAAGGATAGCCGGGTAATACTGGATATAGAGCCGGGTGCTTTCGGCGAGGCAGCTGTAAAATGCCTGATGGATGAGGTGGATTTTTTGCTGGGCGAATACGAAAAAAAATAGCTTTCAGTGTTTGAACAAACACAATGTATAGGATATAATCTTCTCTAATTGTCTTGACTAAATTTAGAAGGTGCGCATGCTTAAAACTCATAGCTGTGCCTTAACTCAGGAAAATATTGGCACTGAAGTTACTCTGGCAGGTTGGGTACACCGCCGCCGCGATCATGGCGGGGTTATATTTATTGACCTTCGTGACAGGGAAGGCATTGTTCAGGTGGTATTTAACCCCGAACAGTCCGTTGCCTGTCTGGATATCGGTAAAGAGCTGCGGAGTGAATATGTCCTGCAGGTAAAAGGCACTGTCAGCCGCCGCCCGGCCGGTACGGAAAACAGCCGTATGCCCTCCGGTTTGGTGGAAGTGGTGGCGGCTGATGCCAAAATCTTAAATGCCGCTAAAACCCCGCCCTTTTATATTAACGAAGAAGTGGAAGTGGACGAGAGTCTCAGGCTCAAGTACCGCTATCTGGATATACGCCGCCAGGGCATGAAAAATAACCTGATTATCCGCCATAAAGCTGTCAGCTTTATGCGGGAGTTTTTAAATACCCGGGGTTTTATAGAGATTGAGACTCCCATTCTGATTAAAAGCACACCTGAGGGGGCGCGTGACTATCTGGTTCCCTCACGCTTGTTTCCTGGACAGTTTTTTGCCTTGCCCCAGTCTCCCCAGCAGCTAAAACAGCTGCTTATGGTGGCGGGTATGGAAAAATACTATCAGGTCGCCCGCTGTTTCCGTGACGAAGACTTAAGAGCAGACCGCCAGCCGGAATTTACCCAGCTGGATATGGAAATGAGCTTTGTTGATGAAAATGACATGATGCAGCTCATGGAAGACCTGTTTACCGGGCTGGTAGCCAGTGTCCGCCCGGATATGAAATATAATAAAAAGTTTCCCCGTATCAGCTTTGCTGATGCTATGGAGAAATACGGCTGTGACAAGCCTGACCTTCGCTTCGGTATGGAACTGGCAGATATTACCGATATCGGCGCTTCCTCTGCTTTCGGTGTTTTCAAAAATGTGGTTGCTCAGGGCGGGGCTATCAAGACCATTTCCGCTCCCGGTTGCGGCGGGTACAACAAGAGCCAGCAGGAAGAACTGATAAATCTGGCTAAGAAGTACGGGGCAGCCGGTTTGGTACCCATTTCACTGGGTGCGGAAAGCGGGGAGCTTAAAGATTTGACTATGGAAATGGTCAAATCCGTAGCCGCTAAGTACCTTACTCTGGAAGAAATCAAAACCATAGCCGAACGCAGCGGGGCTAAGCCGGGTGACCTTATTTTGATTGTGGCCGGTGCCCGTAAAATGGTGAACAGTGTACTGGGTGAGATGAGAAATCATTTGGCTGCAAAGCTTGGTTTGTGTGATAAAAATGAACTCAGTTTTGCCTTTGTAGTAGACTTCCCCCTTTTCCAGTGGGACGAGGAGGGCAAACGCTGGGATTCGGTTCATCATCCCTTTACCGCTCCGCTTGAGGCTGATATGCCGCTTATGGATACAGACCCCGCTAAGGTAGGCAGCCGTGCTTATGATGTGGTTTGTAATGGATACGAGATTGCCGGCGGCAGTATCAGAATTCACCAGGCAGATCTGCAGAGGAAAGTATTCCATCTGCTGGGATATAATGATGAACAGATAAATGAACGTTTCGGCCACCTTCTGGAGGCCTTTGAGTTTGGCGCGCCCCCCCACGGAGGTGTTGCACCCGGTATAGACCGCTTTGTAATGCTGCTGGCGGGGGAAACTTCCATACGTGAAGTTATACCCTTCCCCAAAAATCAGGCTGCTCAAGACCTGCTTTTTGGGGCTCCGTCAGTAGTAGATGATAAGCAAATAAGGGATTTACATATCCGTATTCAAGCGGAAAAAGAATAGTTTTTGGGATTGAGGTGCCATGAAAGTAACAGATAAAAAGATAGAGGGCTGTCAGGCCAGTATAACGGTAGAGATGGATTCAATCGAGGTTGAAGAGGGTCTTTCCAAAACATACCGCCGTCTGGTAAAAAAGGTGGAAATTCCGGGTTTCCGTAAGGGTAAAACCCCCCGTGAAGTGTTTGAAAAGTACGTTAGCCGTGAGAAAATGCTGGATGAGATGGTAGATGATATTGTACCCGAAGCTTGCCAGCAGGCTATTAAAGACGAGGATATAAAACCTTTTGCTGCCCCCAAGGTAGCCATGGTTACCACCGAACCCTTTGTCTTTTCCGCCCGCATACCTCTGCCCCCAGTAGTGGAACTGGGTGATTATAAAACCATAAGAGCCACTAAAGAAAAGGTGGAAATTACCGAAGAAAATATTAACACCGTGATAGACCAGGTGCTCCACCAGAGAGCCACCTGGGAAAAAGTGGAACGCTCCGTTAAAATAGGTGATATGCTGCTTATGAATGTTGAAAGCACCCTTAACGGCGAACCCTACCTGAACCGTGAGGATATGCAGTATTCTGTAAGGGAAGAAGCTATTTATCCTGCCCCCGGTTTTGGTGAACATCTGGTAGATATGGTAGTGGGTGAACCTAAAGAGATTTCTATAGTTTTTCCTGAAGACCATGCACGGGCTGAACTGGCCGGCAAGACAGCCGCTTTCAAGATAACTATCAAGGAAATCAGGGAAGAAAAACTGCCGGAACTGAATGACGCCTTTGCCCACGAATTAAACCCCGAATTTAATACTCTGGCTGAGCTTCGCCAGCGTATTCGGGAGAATATGCAGGAAAGACAGGATGACAAGGCTCAGGCCAAGTTTGAAGACCAGATTGTTGAAGCCCTGATAAAAATGAGTAAAATAGATTATCCGGAAGTTATGGTGGAAGCAGAGCTGGACCAGATAATTGAACAGCAGCTTCAGCGTTTGCAGAGCAATGTAAAAAGCCCCGAAGAATTCCGGGCTATGTTGTCCCAGATGACTCCGGAAGATATGCAGCAGCGGTATCGTCCTCTGGCAGAACAGAGGGTGGAGTCTTCGCTGGCTTTGGGTAAACTGGCTACCGCCGAAAATCTTATACCCAGTGACGAAGAAGTGGATGCCGAAATTGAGAAACTCACCCAGGATTCGGGTGATAAAAAAGAAGAAGAAAAAGCTTTCTACAATAAACCTGAGACTAGAGACCGCCTTATTCAGCTGTTGACTGCCCGCAAGACTATGGCTTTTATAGATGAAATAGCTCTCCAACCAGCTATTGAGGTTGTTGAACCTAAAGCTGATAAAGGTGAAAAAACAGAGGAGGCAGATAAATGATAAGCCCTGAAAACGTAGTACCTATGGTTATTGAGAGCAGTGCCAGAGGCGAACGTGCCTTTGACATTTATTCTCTATTACTAAAGGAGAGGATTATCTTTCTGGGTTCACAAATCAATGATCAGGTGGCTAACCTGGTGATTGCCCAGTTGCTGTTCCTTGACCGCGAAGACCCTGACAAGGACATAAGCCTTTATATTCACAGCCCCGGCGGCGTAATATCTGCCGGACTGGCCATGTACGATACCATGCAGCTTATCCGGCCCAAAGTATCTACCATTTGCGTGGGTGTTGCGGCTTCCATGGCTACAGTTTTGCTGTGTGCCGGTGCCAAAGGTAAACGTTATGCTTTGCCCAATGCTACCATTCACATGCATCAGGCTATGGGTGGCGCTCAAGGGCAGGCTTCGGATATTGAAATTGCCGCCCGCGAGATTATGCGCCAGCAGGATATTCTGCGGAATATCCTGGTAAAACACACCGGCCAGCCTATGGAGAAAATTATCCATGACAGTGACCGTGATTATTACCTGAATGCCCAGCAGGCTGTGGAATACGGCCTGATAGATGAGATTTTGCAGAAACCCGAAAACAAATAATTAATAACTGGTTATTTCATATCTAAAAATAAGACGCCCCTTCGCAAGAGGGGCGTTTTTATTATATCTTGGTGAATAATTAGTTGGTAAAGTAGTGCATACCAAAGCGTTCTTTCAGCCCCGCAAGGTCAGGCAGCCCTGAGCGGGCTCCCAGTTTGCTTATACAAAAACGAGCGGAAATATCACCCAGCAAACCGCACTCTTCAATAGGTTTGTCACCCATCAATCCGAAAAGAAAACCGGTAGTAAAAGCATCTGCCGCACCTATTGTATCAACTACGGTACGGATATCTTTCCGGAGGCTTACGGTTGACTCCATATGGCATTCGTGGTCTTTGTCCCGTATATAGGTCTGGAGTGTTATTTTGCCTTTTCGCTGAAAACGACGGCTCTCCCCCAGAGTTACCACTACATGTTCACACCCACTGCGGATACACATATCTGTAGCCCGCTGATAGTTTTTCTGGGTCATTTTTTCTATATCCTGCTGGTTGGTGAAGAGGGCATTGGTGCGGGAAAGAATGGGTGCAAGCCTTTTTAAGCCTTGGGCGGCAAAGAGGGCTCCGGGTGAAAAACTAAAAAGTACACCTGGTGCCAGCCGTTCCGCTATTTCGTGGCAAAGGGCAAATTCGTTCTGGTTAAAAAAGGTGGACATGTGAACCAGTTTAGCCTGACTTAGGTATTCCAGATTTATATCAGAAAGGTCAAGATAATTGTTGGCACCGGGATTTACATATGTTGAGCGGCGTCCAGAAGACTCGCTCAGGGAAACTACAGAGCCTGTTTGGGCTTCGTTTTTTACCATCAGATACCGGTTATCTATACCTGCATTTTCAAAATCCTTAATTAACAAGTTTCCATCAGGGTCATTCCCCACTGCCCCTATGAAACCGCATTTTAATCCCAGACGGGACAGCCCGTGTATGGTATTGGCCCCCGAACCGCCGGGAAATAAAGCAGATTCGGTAACTACGCATTCCCCGTCATGGAGTATCTGTTCTACAGTGTATATATGGTCTACATGCACCGCCCCCAGGCCGATAGCCTCAAGACGACAAGCAGTCATGTCATTCTCTCCCTTGAATTATATGGTCAATCTCGGTACTCAGGTCATATCCCGGTATGGTCTGCCCGCAGTTATCGGTTATTTTACCTTGGCGGATATTCACCCGTTCTTCGCTTATGGCTTTTATACTGCGGACTATAAGCGGCAGTTCGCGGATAGTGCCCTGATGGCGGATAGCTTTGAAGAGGGCATTTTCTTCCCCTTCTTCCGCTTTTATTTCAGCTGCTGTCCGCCCTGAAATACTATTCCACAGCGGTTTGAAGGCCTCTGTCTGAATATAAAAGCGGCAGTAGCTGACCACCGGCCCTCTGTCCAGTTCAGGTGTTACCAAATGTATCATAGCCCCGGTCTCGGAGGCTTTTTGCTGCATAAGCTCCCATATGACCTCTTTCCAGGTGCCTTTCGGTCCCCAGGGGGTGGCGGGGTGCAGATTGATGATGTTATACTGGCTGCACATTTCCGGCCCCATTATCAGCATATAGCCGGCCAGTACGCATAACTGGGGATTATACGGCCTAAGGCGTTTTAAGACTTCGCTGTCGTAATCCAGTCTCCACTGGGGCAGGCTGCCGCCCGGAGTTTCGTCACTGCCGTTTACCTTGGCTTTATATTTCTGGTAGGAAAAGGTAATAAGCGGTATATTATGGCTTTTTACCAGTTCAAAAAAAGCGTCTGTTTCGGCTGATTCGCCGGGGTCGCGGCTGCAAAAGACAAAACTTATTTTGGCTTTAAGCTCTCCCGTTTGGATGCTGTCCAGTACGGCAGTCAGCAGATTGCGTGACCCCTTGCCTCTGGCGGTTGAAAACCAGCCCAGTTCAAACATGCTTATTTCTCCGGTTTGATATATTTGGAAAGTTTGCGAATCAGTGCCCGTATCCGCACCATGCGGTTCTGGCGGCCGGTTATCCGCCCCTGCCTGAGAGCGGCTATAAATTCTTTGGGGGTATTGAAATCAGGCATGGTAACGTAAGTAGTGCCTATCTCCGGCAAAGTATGGGAATCTGTGCCGGCACTTGTGGGCAGGTCATACTGTTTGGCCAGTTTGCGGGCTTTTTTAAGGCTTCCGTTCAGCAGGGTGCGGGAGTTAAATACCTCCAGCACGTCTATTTTCCCTTCGGAAGCCAGCCTTTCCAGTTCCGAATCTATCAGAGCCGAACCCCTTAGTTTGTCATAAGGGTGGGGAATGCAGACCAGAGCGCCCTGGGCTTTTATCCGGGATACACATTCGTCTACTGATATTCCGCTGGGTATGCTCTCCTTGAGAAACATACCCATAATTTCTCCGTGATGGGTAAGCACTTCTTCGGAGACTATTATTTTGATGGGACTGTTTTTAGCCAGCATTAAAGCTCCCTCGGCTGTGCCGTGATCACACAAAGAAATGCAGTTTATGCCTTTTTCAACGCACTTTTTTATCAAATCTTCGGGTTTGGTATTTGAGTCCATAGAGTAATTCGTATGGACGTGTAAATCAGCTTTTAACATTATTAAGCGGTTGCCTTTCCCAGATACTGGCCGCTACGGGTGTCTACCCGGATTAAGTCTTCGTTATTTATAAATAAGGGCACCTGTACCACCAGTCCTGTTTCCAGAGTAGCCGGTTTGGTAGTGGTGGCAGCGGTGTCACCCTTAAAACCCGGTTCGGTATGGGCAATTTTCAGGTTAACCGATGCCGGCAGCTCAACCCCGATTGCTTCTTCCTGAAAGGTCATTACCCTGACACTGCCGTTTTCCAGCAGGTAGTTTACAGCGTCACCCAATACACTTTTATTTAGAGCTATCTGCTCAAAGGTTTTATCATCCATGAAATGGTAAACGTTATCGTCGTTATATAAAAATTGCATATGGCGGTATTCCAGGTTTACCAGATTGAACTTTTCGTCTGACTGAAAGGTTTGTTCCATAGTATGCCCGTCTCGTATGTCTTTCAGTTTCAGACGAAGCAGGGCGGTGTGTTTCATCTTTACATGTTGGATATCCATGACCTGAAACAGGCCGTTTTCCTGTTGGATGATGCAGCTTTTTTTTAATTCGTTTCCAGTGGCCATATAAACCTTTCTTCTTTAAATATAGGGGTTTTGTTTATCTGATTTTGAGAGCAACTCTATTTTACCATTTTTAAGGGTGCAGGTATCTTCTATACGGATGCCCCCCCAGCCCGGCAGGTATATGCCTGGCTCTATGCTGAAAACCATTCCGTCTTCAAGTATATCCGTACTTCTGGGGCTGAGGCGGGGTGCTTCATGCACCTCCAGTCCCACCCCGTGACCCAAACTATGCCCGAAATTGGCACCGTAGCCGGCTTTTTCAATAACCTCTCTGGCTATAGCATCAGCCTCCTGCCCGGTCATTCCGGAGGTGATTTGGTCTATGGCTTTTTGCTGGGCGGCCAGAACTATATCATATATTTTCTTAAATTGGCTATCCGGTTTTCCGGGTAATACCGTCCTGGTCATGTCACTGACGTACCAGCTTGCTTTTGCCCCGTAATCCATAAGCAGGGGTTGTCCGTATGCTATAGTTACAGGGCGGGTTTGAGCATGAGGCAGGGCGGAATTTGCCCCGGTAGCGGCAATAATCTCAAACGGCATAGACTGGCTGCCGCGGTTTCGCATAAATTTCTCAAGTTCCCAGGCCAGCTGCTGTTCGGTTATACCCGCTTTTAGCAGGGAGGGCAGGGCGGAGAAAGCGGCATCGCCAATGGCGGCGGCCTGTTTGATATCGTCTATTTCTTTTTCAGATTTTATCTGCCGCAGTTTGCCTGCCAAGTCTGCTGTTTCTGTGAGTAAAATATCTGAGCCGCCTTCGCCGAGTGCGGCCTTTAGTTTGCTGTATTCTTCAAAAGTAATATAGAAAGATTCAAAACCCAAACGGCGGATATGTTCGGAGCTTAACAGTTCAGGCAGCCAGCGGGACATTCCGTTAGTAACTTTACATAAGGTATATTCAAGGGATTCATTTTCCGCTTGCTCGTAGTAGCGGAAATCTACCGCAATAAAAGATTGTGTTTGGGTGATAAGCAGGTGACCTTCGCCGCCGGTAAAGCTGGACAGATAAAACATATTTTCAGGTTTGGATACCAGCAGACCGTCCAGTTCATTTTCAGCCATGAGCTTTCGCAGGAGTGCAAGCCGGGTGTTTGGCTGTTTCATTCGTCTTCACTCCTTGGAGTATCATTCTGCGGTTTGGCCAGCGGGTGGCTGGACATATAGACTTTGCGGGCTTGGCTTTTGGTAACGTGGGTATATATCTGGGTAGTAGAAAGGTTTGAGTGGCCGAGTAGCTCCTGTACTACCCTTAAGTCTGCCCCGCCGTCCAGCAGGTGAGTGGCAAAGGTATGGCGCAGCATGTGGGGGTGTACGTGTTTTTCAATACCGGCTTGGTGTGCCAGCTTATCCAGTCTTTCCTGAAAACTGCGGGCACTCAGTCTGCCGCCGTTTGGATTAAGGAATAAAGCCGGAGTATTCCGCTTACCTTTCAGCAAGGGCCTGCCCAGGTTTAGATAAGTTTGGATAGACTGGATTGCCGGCAGACCCATCAGAACTATGCGTTCTTTAGACCCTTTGCCCCAGACCCGTATCTGGTGGGAGTGCAAATCCAGGTTTTCTATATCCAGTTTGACCAGTTCACTCACCCGCAGGCCACTGGCATAAAGCAGCTCCATAAATGCTTTATCCCGCAAACCCTGGGGGGTGGAAAAATCAGGTATCCGCAGCAGTTTATTAACTTCAGCGGTAGTCAGAAACTCCGGCAGGCGTTTATCCAGACGGGGGCTGGAGGCATTTAGGGTGGGGTTTTTCTGGATAAGGCCTTCCCGCATAAGGTAACGGTAAAAAGAACGTACAGCCGAAAGTTTGCGGGCGATACTGCCCTTAACAATCCCTTTTTCTATCAGGCTGGACATATAGTCCCGCAAAATATAGCGGTCTACCTTGTCAAAAGAGCTTACCTTTTTTTCAATCAGGTAGTTAACAAAACCAATTAAATCTGTGCGGTAGTTTCTAAGGGTATAAGCCGAAACATTTTTTTCTACCGTCAGATATTCAAGGTATTTGTTAAAATTCTCCTGCATTTAGCTTTCATCTTCAAGTTTTTTGCGTTTACCGCACTTGGTGCATTTGGCCCAGTTCTTGCCGCTCTTGGTCATAAGGGCGCCGCATTCCGGACAGGGTTTGCTTAGCGGCTTGTAGAAAGATACAAATTTGCAGTTCGGGTAACCGGCACAGCCGTAAAATATCTTGCCCTTTTTGCTGTATTTTTCAACTATATCCGAATTGCACTCAGGGCATTTGGCACCTGTTTTTATCTGGTATGAGCGGGTATAACGGCAGCCGCCCTCTTCTTTGGTATAACGTGAGCAGGCAATAAATTTACCGAAACGCCCCCGTTTTACTACCAGCTTGGCATTGCATTCGGGGCAAAGCTCGTCCAGCTCTTCTTCCGGCGGTTTGATTTTTTCAATTTTTTCACTGGCGGCTTCTATCTCTTTTATAAAAGGTTCGTAGAACCGCCTGATTATAGGCACCCAGTCCAGTTTTTCAGTGGCTATTTTGTCCAGTTCGGTTTCCATGGCGGCGGTAAAATCTATACCGATAATATCCGGGAAATACTCTACCAGCAGGTCATTTACCAGCATTCCCAGTTCACTGGGTTTCAGGCTGCCTTTGAGCTTGGTAATATATTCCCGTTCCTGTATTGTGGAAATAGTGGGGGCGTAGGTGCTGGGGCGGCCTATGCCGTATTGTTCCAGCGCTTTTATCAGGGTGGCCTCTGTATAACGGGGAGGAGGCTGGGTAAAGTGCTGGCTGGCTTCCAGACTTTTCAGCTTCAGCTCTTCGCCTTCTTCCATGGGCGGCAGGCTGGACTGCGCCGCTTCCTCATCTTCGTCCTTGCCTTCTATATATACAATGGTAAAACCCGGGAAAGTATTTACCGAACTGGTGGTTCTAAGCAGATAACGGGTTTTTGAGGGCTGGTGTTTGGCCTCTATGTCTATTGTAGTATTATCAAAGGCGGCCGGGCTCATCTGACTGGCCATCATACGCTGCCAGATAAGCTGGTAAAGTTTAAACTGTTCGGCAGACAAGCTCTTTTTTATCAAGTCAGGGGTGCGGGTTATACGGGTAGGGCGGATAGCTTCGTGGGCTTCCTGTGCGCCCTTAACCTTGCTTGAAAATACTCTGGCCTGTTTGGGCAGGTAAGCCGAGCCGTATTTTTCACTTATATAATCACGGGTTTCGGCTACGGCGGTACGGGCTACATTGGTAGAGTCAGTACGCATATAGGTTATAAGACCCACTTCCCCTTCGCCCTCTATATTCAGGCCTTCATACAGCTGCTGGGCTATCACCATGGTTTGTTTGGCTGAAAAATGGAGCTTTCGCCAAGCCTCCTGCTGAAGGGTGCTGGTAATAAAGGGGGCGGGGGACTGCCTGAGGTTTGATTTCTTTTTTATCTTCAGTACCTGATAGTCAGATACTTCCAGTTCTTTTTTAATTTGTTCGGCTTCAGATTCGTTATGTATCTCCAGTTTGCCTTTGGTTACATAACCTGCCAGAGAAGCTTTGAAAGCGGCTGATTTAACCTTTTTATTCAGCAGGGCTTCTATATTCCAGTATTCAGCAGATACAAATTTTTCTATTTCCCGTTCGCGGTCAACAATTATTTTAAGGGAAACAGACTGCACCCGTCCGGCTGAAAGCCCCCGTTGCACCTTTCGCCAGAGCAGCGGGCTTAATTTGTAACCTACCAGCCGGTCAAGCACCCGCCGGGCCTGCTGAGCATTTACCAAATCCATATCCAGCTCACGGGTGTTTTTAAAAGCCTTATCTATGGCTTCTTTGGTAATCTCGTGAAAGACCACCCGTTTGGGCTTAGCCAGATTTGCTTTTGTAACTTCGGATATATGCCAGGCAATTGCTTCACCTTCGCGGTCAGGGTCGGTAGCCAGGTAGATTGCCTTGGAATTTTTAACTGCCTCTTTGAGTTCCTTTATGACCTTGGCCTTGGCTTTTAAGGAGACATACTTGGGGGTAAAACTGTTTTCAACATCTACACCCAGGGTGCTTTTAGGTAAATCCCGTATATGCCCCATGGTGGCCATAATATTAAAGTCTTTGCCCAGCATTTTACTGATAGTTCGGGCTTTGGCAGGTGACTCAACGATAACAAGTTTTTCTTTCATGACAGCTTAATTCATCTCCAGCTGGTAGATTTCTTTCTTTTCACGGGTGCGTACATAATGCATGCCTCCGGCAGAGCGGACCTGACCTTTCAGTTCCATTATGGCCAATGTACCGCTAACCAAGGCTATATTTAGCCCACACTCACGGCAAATATGGTCAATATGTATTGGCTCATAGCCTAATTTATCCAGTATCAGGCTTTCGGTCTGGTTTTCAGGGGCTGGGGCAAGGGTGTTATCCGGCACTGAAAACAGGCCTATATTTAGTTCTTCAAGTACATCTTTAGCCGAACTAACCAGCTTTGCGCCTTCCTGAATAAGGCGGTTAGTTCCCAATGAAGCCGCTGATAGTATACTCCCCGGAACGGCAAAAATCTCGCGGTTTTGTTCAAGTGCAAAATTGGCGGTTATCACAGCCCCGCTGTTTTCTCCCGCTTCGGTTACCAGTATGCCGCGGCATAGGCCTGAGAGTATACGGTTGCGGCGGGGGAAAAATTCGGGTCGGGGACGTATTCCGGGTGGGTGTTCACTCACCAGGGCTCCGTTTTCAGCTATCTGGCGGGCAAGGCAGCTGTTTTCAGATGGATAAATTATATCCAGTCCGCAGCCGAAAACCGCAATACTTCTGCCTCCGGCTTTAAGGGCTGCAGTATGGGCAACTGTATCTATTCCTCTGGCCAGACCGGAAACTATAGTCAGGCCTGATCGTGCCAGTGATTCGGCCAGTTCTTCGGTTACCAGTTTGCCGTAGATGGTGGGCTGGCGGGTGCCCACTATCCCCAAACACAGTTCATCATTCCCCCAAAGCTGTCCCTTTACAAAAATAAGGGGAGGGTAATCATGTATTTGCTTAAGTCTGGCAGGGTAATCACTATCTGTATGGGTATATACCTGAATATCGTGCCGCTTCAAGGTTTCAAGGGTTTTAGGCAGGTCTATTTTGGGGCGGGAAGTAACTATATTTTCCGCCAGAGAGTTATCAAGCCCGGCTGATACCAGTGCTGCCTTACCGGCGTGCCAGGCACTTTCCAGATTGCCGAAATAGCTTTCCAGCAGGTTCAGGCGCACCCGGCCGACCCCGTTTATATAACTGAATCCTATGGCGTATTTGCAGTCTTGGTTTTGCATCTTGTTCTTTTGGAATTCTAGCACAGGCACAGTATCCAAACAATAAAACATTATTAAGGAAGAAATGCACTGTCCGGACGGCAAAAAAATAGCCTTCAATTTTGAAGGCTTCAGTTGTTTAAAACTTAATGGCGGAGAAGGTGGGATTCGAACCCACGGTCACCTTGCGGCGACACACGCTTTCCAGGCGTGCCTGATAGACCACTCCAGCACCTCTCCGTATATTACCCTATATTCCTTTATTAAGATTTGTGGCGGAGAGGGTGGGATTCGAACCCACGCTCCGCTTTCACGGAGACCGCTTTTCGAGAGCAGCACCATCAACCACTCGGACACCTCTCCAGAGGCTATATTTTACTTGAATGCAAGTAAAATTAAAAGCCAATCAGGAATGTATCCAAGCCTGCAGGAGTAATAATATAATGAAACCCGCCCTGAATTCAAATTTACCTGAAAGTGTCTTTATAAGGTGCTGTCCTGCCGGATAAACAATATTCAGATTGTCCGGGTGGAAAAATTAGTTTATACGCCAAATATCTGCGTGTATGGGTATTCTCCATGGCACTAAAATATGTTTACATAACGATTACTGTTTTATAATAGAAAAACATCACCCCGGCGAAGCGGCATCGAAGTCTCTAAAACATGAATACAGGATAATTTATTGTTTTAAAATATATTTTTCAGCCGCCACCTTGCTATAGCAATCAGTAAATTAGATTATCGGGCGTATTTTTGCTAGAATAGGTCAAATTATTCTTAAGCGGCTGGTATGGAAACAGAAATATATTTTAAATTTATACTTTCATTCGGCCTCATACTGCTTGTTGCTCGTTTGGGCGGCGCTATTGCCGAGCGTTTTCTGAAGCAACCGGCGGTTATTGGTGAGCTTTTGGCCGGTATTATCATTTCACCCTTTCTAGTTGGGCAATTCCTTTTTGCCAATGACCCTATCATTATGAATTTTGCCCTTATTGATGGGGTGTTCAGTCAGAATGGCGAACATCTGAGTGAATTTGCCCCTATGGAAATTATTTCACAGATAGCGGTAGTGGTGCTGCTGTTTGTGGCGGGGCTGGAAACAAACGTTGCTTCGTTTATTAAAAACAGTTTTACTGGTGCCATGGTTGCCATAGGCGGAGTGATTGTCCCCTTTGCGCTGGGGGTGTTTAGCGCCATGTACTTTTTCCCTGATTTGCACATGGCCGGCTGGCTTTTCATCGGTGCTATTCTGACCGCTACCAGCATTGGCATAACGGTGCGTATCCTGATGGATATGGGTAAACTTAGTTCCCGTGAAGGCACTATTATTCTGGTAGCTGCGGTTGTGGATGATATCATCGGTTTGGTTATCCTTTCTGTGGTTATCTCCATGGCTCAGAGCGGCAGTATCAATGCCTTAAGTGCTATCGGCACCGGTGTTATCGGTTTCGCTGTCTGGCTGGGTATACTTTTGCTGGGTGTGTACGGACATAAATATATATCAAAATATATACTTACTCCGTTCAAGGCCTCCGGTACTATGCCGGTTATGGCTTTGATTGTGGGTTTACTGGTTTCTTATCTGGTTACTCTGGTAGGCTTGCACCCGGTGGTGGGTGCTTATGTAGCCGGGCTTATGTTTGCTTCCACTATGGAAAAAGAAGAAATACTTCACCAGACACGCCCTATAATGCTTTTTATCGCCCCGTTCTTCTTTGCGTACCTGGGTATGCAGGTGGATTTAAAAGAAGTCTGGGCAGTGATTGTGCCGGCACTCGTTATAGTTGTGCTGGCCATTGTCGGCAAGATTGTCGGCTGTTATTTTCCTGCCCGGTTTGTGGGCAAAACCAGCCATAATGGTGCTTTGATTGTCGGCGTAGGTATGGTACCCCGAGGTGAGGTTGGACTTATCGTAGCTGGGGCTGGACTTATTGCCGGGGCTATTACCCGTGACCTTTTCGGCATTGCGGTAGCTGTCAGTATACTGACTACCCTCGTTATGCCCCTAATGATAAACCCTTTATTTAAACCAAAGGCTGAAGCTAACGGCAAGCGGCTTCCTTGAGGAAAAACATAGCTTAAGGTAAAATTGGGTACTATGCCTCTGTAGCTCAGTGGATAGAGCACCAGCCTCCGAAGCTGGTGGCGAGAGTTCGAGTCTCTCCAGGGGCACTTTTATAAAACGGGGAGGACTACCACCATAGACATGAAACATTTTATTGAAATCAGATGGCATGGGCGTGGCGGTCAGGGTGCGGTAACCTCAGCCGAGCTTATCGCCCAGGCGGCAATTGGCAAGGGGAAATATGCTCAGGCTTTTCCCAGTTTCGGGCCTGAACGCAGAGGTGCCCCGGTTCAATCTTTCAACCGTATCAGTGACAATAATCCTATCCGTGAGCGTTCCGGCATAAGCCAGCCGGATATTGTGGTAGTACTTGACCCCAGCTTGGTTATCATCGGGAATGTAGTTTCAGGCCTTAAAGAAGGCGGCACCCTTATTATCAATACCACCAAGCCGCTGGAGTATTTTGCTTCTCAGTATGGTGACCGCTGGAAAGTAGCCACAGTTGATGCAACTGCTATTGCCAAAGAAGTATTAGGCGTAAATATTGTCAATACAACCATGCTTGGTGCTCTTATAAAGGCAACTGCTCTGGCGGATATGGAAGCCTTCGAAGAACCTTTAAAACACCGCTTCGGAAAGCTGGCTGCTAAAAATATGGCAGCTATGAAAAAGGCCTTTGAAGAGACTGCTGTAAAGGAGCTTAAAGTTGGCTAAACAGGAAAACCAGATTACATGGCAAGAAGTAACACCCGGCTGTATAGTCAGTGAACCTGGGAATGCCAGTCAGTACAAGACGGGTGATTGGCGTTCTCAATTGCCTATTCATAATTTCAAGAAGTGCATAAAATGCGGCGTTTGCTATATATTTTGCCCTGAAGGTTGCATAAATGAGACCAAAGAGGGCTTTTTTGAAGCAGACCTTTTCTATTGCAAAGGCTGCGGTATCTGCGCTCATGAATGTCCCACTGGAGCTATTGTTATGAAGGATGAGGAGGAGAAATAATGGCCAGAGTAGGCTTAGAAGTTTCCATTGCCCTGAGTGAGGCAGTAGGGCTTTGCAATGCTGATGTCATTGCTGCTTATCCCATTACTCCTCAGACTCATATTGTTGAACATTTGGCCGAGATGGTAGCCGAAGGTGAACTGGATGCCGAATATATTCCGGTAGAATCTGAGCATTCGGCTCTGAGTGCCTGTCTGGGTTCGGCAGCAGCCGGCGCCCGCACCTTTACTGCAACAGCCGGACAAGGGCTTGAGCTTATGCACGAGGTGCTTTATGTGGCGTCTTCCATGCGGCTGCCTATTATGATGGCGGTTGCCAACCGGGCTCTTTCCGGCCCTTTGTCGGTCTGGGGTGACCACTCTGACGTAATGTCTTGCCGTGATATCGGCTGGATACAAATATTTACCGAAAACGGACAGGAAGTGGTTGATAACACTATCTGTTCTTTTAAAATAGGCGAAGACAAAAGGGTGCTTTTGCCTGTTATGGTTCACTTGGATGGTTTCCACCTTTCTCATGTTATCGAGCCTATTGATATGCCGGAGAGAGAGCAGGTAGATGCTTTCCTCAGCGTTAATGACTATCCGTATGCACTGAATCCTGATAATCCCCGCGCTATGGGTGATTTTGCTCCTCCGGTTATTTTTACCGAAGCAAAATGGGCACAGGAGCAGGATTTCCAAAAATCCAAGGCTGTTATCTTAGAGGTCTGGAAAGATTTTGAGAAGCAGTTTGGCCGTTCTTACAAGCCGGTTGAGACCTATCGCACCGAAGGTGCCGAGAATCTGCTGTTTACTATGGGTAGTTTCTCAGAGACTGCCATGGCCGCCATTGATAAAATGCGTGATGACGGCATGAGTGTCGGTCTGGTACGGCTTCGGTTGTGGCGTCCCTTCCCATTTGAAGAGCTGCGCGCTGCTGTTAAAAATGCCAAAAACCTTATCGTGCTTGATCGTGCCTTGTCAGTAGGCGGTCCGGGTGGTCCGGTCTGTTCTGAGATTAAGGCTGCTTTATATCCTCTGGAGAAAAAACCCAAGATTGTCAGTATTATCGGCGGTTTGGGCGGACGGGATATTACCGTTGCCAATTTTGAGGATATCATGAAGAAAGGTATGGCTATTGCAGAAAAAGGCAGTCCTAACGAATATGAAATATATGGAGTGAGGGCATAATGCAGAACTATTCAGTATTTGTTCCCAAGCTACTGCCCAAACGTGAGTTGTTTGCCCCCGGGCATCGCGGATGTATAGGTTGCGGCGAGGCTCTGGCAGTTCGTTTGGCTACCAAGGCTATGGATGAAAATACCATAATGGTAAATGCCACCGGCTGTATGGAAATTATCGCTTCCCAGTATCCGTATACCTCATGGCGTTTGCCATGGATACATACCCTGTTTGAAAATACGGCTGCGGTTGCTTCCGGTGTTGAGTCGGCCATTAAGGTGCTTAAACGCAAAAAGCGGATAGAAGACAGGGATATAAAGATTGTAGCCATCGGCGGTGACGGTGCAACTGTAGATATTGGTCTTCAGGCACTTTCAGGCGCTATGGAACGCGGTCACAATTTCACCTATATTTGTTTTGACAACGAAGCTTATATGAATACCGGTATTCAGCGTTCCTCAGCTACTCCTTTCGGTGCGTCCACTACTACCTCACCGGCCGGTAAAGTAGGTAAAGGTCAATTCTCATGGAAAAAAGATATGCCGGCAATAGCTGTTGCCCACAATATCCCGTATGTTGCTACCTGTTGCCCCAGCTATCCTTTTGACATGATTGAAAAAGTCAGCAAAGCTTTGGCGGCTGACGGTCCGGCCTATATACACTGTTTATCTGTTTGCCCCACTGGCTGGCGTTGTGCTACCGAAGATACTATTAAGATAGGGCGGCTGGCGGTTGAGACCGGTGTTTTCCCTCTGTACGAGGTCATTAACGGCCAGTACAAGCTGAGCATGGAAACCCCCGAGCTTAAGCCTCTACGGGAATACACTAGTCTTCAGCGGCGGTTCCGCCATCTTACAGAAGAATCTCTTGACCTTATTCAGGAAAGAGTTCAGCTGGAATACAATAAGATTGCAGAGAGGGCGGCATGTGCACCGAAACTAGAGAAATAGTAGCGCCTAAAGTTAAGGATATTTTGAATAAATATGCCAAAGACAAAGGCATGTTGGTAGCCATACTGCAGGATATTCAGACTGAGTTTAATTATCTGCCCCGTCCCGCTCTGGAGGCCGTAAGCCAGGGATTGGGTGTTCCAATGAGCCAGGTTTACAGTGTTGCCACTTTCTTCAAGGCTTTCAGCCTGAAACCCAAGGGCAAACATTCTATTCATGTGTGTATGGGTACTGCCTGCCATGTACGCGGTGCCAACAAGATACTGGATAAGCTGGTTGAAAAGCTGGGCTGCTGTGCAGGTGAAAACACCGAAGACATGAAATTCAGCCTTGATGCTGTAAACTGCGTGGGTGCATGTGCTTTGGGGCCTGTGGTTGTAGTGGATGGCCAGTATATGGGCAACATGACTACCGAAAAGGTAAAACCTTTGATTGAGGGATGCCAGTAATGAGTAATACAGCGATTAAAAAGTTTAGCAGTGTAGCCGAACTTGAGGCCAAGAGGCAGGAAATTCTTGAAAGCAGGAATTCTGGACAGACGGTTATTGCTATTTGCTGCGGTACCGGCTGCCAGGCCTACGGGGCTAAAAAAGTTGCGGACGCCTTTGAAGAAGAACTGGCGAAAGCCGGTTTGGGAGATAAAGTTGAGGTAAGGACTACCGGCTGTCATGGTTTTTGTGAACGCGGCCCGCTGGTAGTTATCCGCCCCCAGAATATTTTCTACCAACGTTTGAAAATTTCGGATATACCTGAAATCATTGAAAAAACCATAAAAAACAACGAAGTAATAGAGCGTCTTTTGTATGTTGACCCCATGACCAAAGACAAAAAGGTGCATGAACATGATGTGCCTTTCTATAAAAAACAGATGCGTCTGGTTTTTGGCAACAACGGCAATATAGACCCTACCTCCATAGAAGATTATCTGGCGGTAGGCGGCTATAAGTCTCTGGCCAAGGCTATATCTGGTCTCAAGCCGGAAGAAATTGTAGACGAAATTATAAAATCCGGTCTGCGCGGACGGGGTGGCGGCGGTTTCCCTACCGGCTGGAAGTGGAAGTCCTGCCGGGACGCCCATGATCCGGTAAAGTATGTAATCTGTAACTGTGACGAGGGTGCCCCTGGTGCATTTATGGACCGCTCACTTATGGAGGGTAATCCACATAGCGTTATAGAGGGTATGATTATCGGTGCTTATGCTATTGGCTCTCATGAAGCTTATATTTATATCCGTGATGAATATCCTATGGCAGTCAAACATGCCCTTTTAGCTATAAAACAGGCTGAAGATTATGGGTTACTGGGTGAAAATATACTGGGCAGCGGCTTTGACCTGAAAATTCATATCAACAGGGGCGGCGGTGCTTTTGTTTGCGGTGAGTCTACAGCCCTTATGGCTTCTCTGGAGGGCAAGGTCGGCGAACCTCGTGCCAAATACGTCCATACCTCTGAAAAGGGTCTGTATGACAAGCCTACTACCCTGAATAATGTGGAAACCTGGGCGAATATACCCCTGATTATGGAAAAAGGGGCAGATTGGTTCAATAAAATAGGCACTGCGGGCAGCAAGGGCACCAAGATATTCTCACTGGTGGGCAAGGTAAACAATACCGGCCTTATTGAAGTTCCTATGGGTATTACCCTTCGGGAAATTGTATATGATATAGGCGGCGGTATTCCCAAGGGTAAAAAATTCAAAGCTATTCAGACTGGGGGTCCTTCCGGCGGCTGTCTACCTGAAAGTATGCTGGATTTGCCGGTAGATTTTGATGAACTTACCAAGGCTGGCTCTATGATGGGTTCGGGTGCCATGATTGTTATGGACGAAGATAACTGCATGGTGGAAATCGCCCGTTATTTCCTAAGTTTCCTTGAAGGTGAATCCTGCGGCAAATGTATACCTTGCCGTGAGGGTGTAAAACGCATGCGCCAGATTTTGGAAAAGATAACAAAAGGTGAGGGCGAGGAGGGAGACATAGAGCTTCTGGAGCAGCTTTCGCAAGCTATACAGGACGCTTCTTTGTGCGCTCTGGGCGGCAGTGCTCCCAATCCAGTCATGTCTACCATAAAATACTTCCGTGAGGAATATGAGGCTCATATCCGGCAGAAAACCTGTCCGGCTAAAGAATGTAAAGCCCTTATTAACTATAATATCATTGATGCAAATTGTCCCGGCTGCGGTTTGTGTTATAAAGCCTGTCCGACAGGAGCTATTATTCCTCAGGGCAAAAAGATGCCGGTTATACTTGACCAGAGCAAATGTACTAAGTGCGGTGCGTGTTTTGACGCTTGTAAGCTCCACGCCGTAGAAATCAGATAAGGTAGGGTAGCATGATAGATTTAACCATAGACGGCAAGAAGTATCAGGCAGAAGAAGGTCAAACAGTACTGGAAGTAGCTCACCGGCATGGTATTTTTATTCCTACTTTGTGCGTAGATGAAGCGGTTTCAGCCTATGGAGCCTGCCGCTTGTGCATGGTGGAAATTGAGCGGAAGGGGCGGAAAAAACTGGTTGCTTCCTGCCTGTATCAGGCAGAAGAAGGTTTGGTGGTTACTACCCAGAATGACCGTATTACCAATATCCGCAAGACTGTTATAGAGCTTCTTCTGGCGCGTTGTCCCCAGTCCGATGGGGTTCAGGCTATGGCCAAGAAACTGGGGGTTACCTGCTCGCGGTTTGAAAGTGAAAAACCTGAAAATTTATGCACTTTATGTGCTCTTTGCACCAGAGTTTGTTCCGAAGTGGTTGGCAAGAGTGCTATCAGTCTAGTAAGCAGAGGCACCAGCCGTGAAGTAGCTTTGCCATATTATGATGATAAAACAGATTGCATTGCCTGTGGCTCTTGTGCATATATATGTCCAACCGGTGCTATCACAATGAAAGATGGTAATGGTATGCGTATCATTACCTGGCCTAACTGCAAGGTTAGTTTTAAACTTAGGCGCTGTGCCAAATGCGGTGCCGAATGGATTCCTGAAAAACAGGTCAAGCATATTCTGAATACCACAGAGGTTCCGGCAGAGTTCTTTGATGTCTGTCCTGATTGCCGTTAATAAGGGTATGGGGTTTCCTTGACCCTGTAACATAGCTTTGTTATACTGGCGCCTGCGGGGTGTAGCGCAGTCTGGTTAGCGCGCAGCGTTTGGGACGCTGAAGTCGGAGGTTCGAATCCTCTCACCCCGACCAGGCCTTTCTTTGTGAGTTCAATCCTTTCCTTTTACATGTTTCCAAGCTGGCAGTTAGTTTCGGCCGTATATTCCATTTTATATACTCCGTTTTACCTATGCGGAGTAGGCTGCTAACGGAATACCAATATCAATGACTTTATTTCAGCGTTGACTCTTTATCTAACATCTCCTCTTACTTAAGCTAACCTCAAAATTTTTTCAGTGTATCTCTGCAAATGCTTGGAAGTTTGGGATGTTGCCAGACTTTGAATAAGTTTTCTAGGGATAAAAACCTGAGCACAAGTTTCTTCAGCTTAAAAAACATTGACTTGCCGCAAACGCCTGATAGAATAAATTAACCCATTGATGATTGTAAATTACATAATATTGGAATTATTAGATGGATAGAGTAAACAGGGCAGGGGAGGGGTAAATACTGCATTGTCTTGATGATTTTGCCGGACGGAAAGAGAACAGGTATGAAATATCAATATGATCTGGTGGTTATCGGCGGCGGATTGGCCGGGTTTACTGCAGCTGTTTTTGCTAACGGGTTAGGTAAGAAAGTGGCTTTGGTTGAAAGAGGCAAACTGGGTGGTGCCTGTACATGGAATGCTTGTGTCCCTTCCAAGGCGTTGCTTCAAATAGGGTTACGTATACAACAGATGGAAAAGTACAACCGGAACGGGGTGAAACTGGCCAGTGTGAACCTGCAACCGGGTAATATTATGTCGTACCTGCATTCTATCCTGGGAGATATTGCCCGAATTGATGATTTTGATAACTTGGGTAATATCGGCATAAATATATTTAAAGGCGAAGCCGTATTTACAGACCATCATCATATAAATTTAAATGGACAGGTTATTTCCGCAAAACGTTTTATTATTGCCACCGGTTCAAGTCCTGCGATTCCGCCGGTAGAGGGCTTAGTCGATATACCTTTCTATACAAATGAAACAGTATTTGACATAAATACCATACCATCTTCCATGATTGTACTGGGAGGAGGGCCAGCCGGTATCGAACTGGGACTGGCTTTTGCCTGGTTGGGATGCAAAGTGGATATTGTTGAAATGGCAGATCATATACTACCGAAGGATGATACCGAGCTAAGTGAATTATTATTTGAGTATCTTAATGTGGAAGAAAACTTGAGTATTCATATTTCCACCAAGGCAATCCGTTTCCAAAAGCAGAATAACGGGCAAGTGAAGCTTGAAATGCAAACCCGTGAAGGGAAAATTGATGAAATTGCGGCTGAAGCAGTACTGGTTGCAGTGGGCAGGCGGGCAAATGTAAGCGGGCTTGGGCTGGAAAAAGTCGGGGTAAAATATACCTCACGGGGTATCAGTGTTGATAAAAAACTTCAAACCAGCTCTTCAAATATATTTGCAGCCGGTGATGTCGCAGGGCCTATCCAGTTGGGCATGATGGCTGAAAAACAGGCTATTTTGGCAGCAAGTAACGCCTGCTTGCCATTTAAACAAAGCATCAGGTATGAAGATGTGGCTTGGGTAACGTATTCTGAACCTCAAATGGCCCATATAGGTTTGACCGAAGATGAGGCCAGACGGAAATACGGTAATAATGTGCGTATTATCCGCTATCCGCTAAACAAGGTGCGCAGGGCGGTTATGGATCACGACATTCGCGGTATGTGTAAATTTATGCTGGATAAAAAAGACAGGCTGATAGGGGCACAACTGCTGTGTTCACATGCCGAAAACCTTATTCACGAGCTGCAAATAGTAAAATGTCTTCACAAGCCGTTTTTAAAACTGCATAGCATTCCCCATATTTATCCTACTTATGAAGAGGGGATAATAAAACGGGCGGCAGATATCAGCTATACTATGAAAATGCGCCGTAATCCGCTTATCAGGCTGGTACTGCGTTACTGGCCCGGTTATAAAGATAAGCTGGATGCAGTGATAAATCGTCTCTGAACGTTATTGGCGATATACTCATGGGAAAGAAAGATGGAGCGGGAGACGGGGCTCGAACCCGCGACAGCCTGCTTGGAAGGCAGGAACTCTACCACTGAGTTACTCCCGCTGATTTTGCATGGTTATTCTAACCTGAACAATCAAACATGTCAAAGGTGTTTTATGAGTAGAGAAAGCATCTTTTTTGCTTGAACGAAGATATAAAACATGTTAGAATTCTCTGCGGATTAAAGATAACAAGTTCATTGGAGGTAACTCATGCCAATCTACGAATATTCATGTTCAAAGTGCAATAAAGTCTTTGAACTTATGAGACCGCGGAGTGAGTCCAGCTTGTCAGCCACTTGCCCTGTTTGTAATGCGGAATCTCCCCGCATTGTTTCAGATTTTACCCATGGCGTAGCTTTTTCCAAAGATGCACCTGAATCCCGCAAGGATTCTGCCAATGAAAAAATGTGGATTTCTCAGCAAAAAGTCGAAGAAAATAAAATCAAAAATCCTGACCCCCTAAAGAAATGGCGTGAAGAACGCGAAAAGTCCTGTGGAAAAGGACCTGAAGCATGGGTGGAATATGCCAAACAGGAAGAAGCTAAAGTACAGAAAGTTAAAGATTACGGTACCGGATTTACCGGCCGCGAAGTATAAAACAGTTTTATCCTGAGGGCTCGTAGCTCAGGGGCAGAGCGGGCGGCTCATAACCGCTTGGTCGTAGGTTCGAAACCTACCGAGCCCACCATATATAGATAGTAAGAGGGGGAGTTTCAAAACTCCCCCTCTTTATTTGATAATTTACTTCCAGGGTTAAACCAGCAGAGCTCCGCCGTCAGCTATAATAACACTTCCCACCATGTAATCTGCCGCTGCACTTGCCAGGAAAAGGACTACTTTTCCAATGTCATCCGGTTCACCCATCCGTTTGAGCGGCAGTTTTGCCACAAATGATTTAGATAACTCCATCAACTGTTCGGCTGACATATTTCCGCTTGGCATTAAAGCGGCTGCACCGGGGGTGTTTATACCGCCAGGTGCAACGGCATTCACCAGTATGCCATGAGGTGCCCATTCCTGAGCCATAGCTTTGGTAAGCATAACTACCCCGCCCTTGGATGCGTCATAATGCGCTAAATTACCGGTAGGGCGGAAGCCATCTATAGATGCAATGTTTATTATCTTACCGCCGTGTTTCGCCGCTATCATGGCCTTAGCGGCTGCCTGTGAGAAGAACATAAGCCCCTTAAGATTTATACCAAGAGTTTTATCCCACATGGCCTCGGTCATATCTATGGCAGGCATAAAACGGTAAATACCGGCATTATTCACCATAATATCCAGATCACCAAATTCCTTCAGGGTGGTATCTATAACTTTTTGAGCGTCACTGATGTTGCTTACATCAGCCTGAACTGCTGCAGCTTTGCCGCCCATAGACTGAATTTCAGCTGCTGTTTTCTGAGCCACTTCAAGGTTCAGGTCCGGAATCATTATACTGGCACCTGCTTCGGCCAAACGCATGGAAATACCTTTCCCAATACCCATTGCACCACCGGTTACGATAGCAACTTTGCCTTTTAGGTCAAATAACTCGGCTACGGTCATCATGGTCTCTCCTCCTAACAGTATTAATCCATTGGTACTAGCCCTTGTTTATTTTGATTTATCAGATGGGTGTGTGTCAATACGTCATTCAACTTAATTATGGGGACAATATGGTATATAATAGATAAATACGTATACACTTTACATAAATGGAGGGTGTCATTAATAAAACAGTTGTAAATAATGTGATAATCCAGCCGGAAAGAGCTGTCTTAGCGGCTGTAGATACCAATAATAACTCAAATTGGGCTATAGAAGACTCACTTGATGAATTATCCCAGCTGGTGCTTACTGCTGGTGCAGCGGTAGTAGGCCGTATAATTCAGAAGCTTCATGCACCAGCCCGCAATTCATACTTGGGAAAAGGTAAGCTGGATGAGCTTGTGGGGATGAAAAAAGAGCTTAACTATAATCTGGTCATTTTTGATGATGAGCTTTCACCTATTCAGCAGAGACTATTAGAGGAAGCGCTGGGCGTAAAGGTAATAGATAGGGTGGCACTTATACTGGATATATTTGCCAAACATGCTAATACCCGTGAAGGCCAGCTTCAGGTTGAACTGGCACAGATGCAGTATTTGTTGCCAAGACTAGCAGGTCAGTGGAGTCATCTTGAAAGATTGGGTGGTGGAATAGGAACTAGAGGGCCGGGTGAATCCCAGCTTGAAACAGATAAACGCATAATTCGCACTAAAATACGCAGTTTGCAGGACCATCTGGACGAAGTGACAACTCACCGTGATTTGTACCGTGAAAGAAGGCGTATGCGGGGTGTGCCGGTGGTTTCATTGGTTGGCTATACCAATAGCGGGAAAAGCAGCCTCTTAAATGCGGTTGCCAAAACAGATGTATTAGCTGAAAACAAACTTTTTGCTACCCTTGATCCGACTACCAGGAGGTTGTATATAAACGGGCTGGGAAATGTACTCTTGACTGATACAGTGGGTTTTATACGCAAATTACCTCCTGCTATCGTAAAAGCTTTCCGGGCTACACTTGAAGAAATAAATCAAGCTGATTTATTGGTGCATGTAGTTGACATAACTGCGAAGAATGCTGTTGAGCAGTGTCAAACAGTGGAAAAGATACTGGCCGATATGGGTGTGGCTGATAAACCCCGTCTGACAGTTATGAATAAGATAGACCTGAAGCTGGATGGCGGACGTAATTGGACTGAAGATGAAGCCTTGAATTTACTGAAAGCAGAGTGTCCGGTGGCGGAAAATACGGTGCTTATCTCAGCCGCAAAACGCTGGGGCTTGATGGAATTTACCCGCATGCTGAAAGAAAAACTGCTTGGTATTGGTTTTAATCCAGGGTATGCGGTTTATGATGAAATTGGGGGAAAGAAAGAGCGGTAATATATATGGAAAAAGAATTGGCTGGCAATATAATGTCATGTTTAGATGAATTGTCAAAAGGCCTTAGCCGTCGTCGGGAATTATTAGCTAAGACAGGCGCTTGTGAAGATTATTATTTTTATTATGATTTAGCGGCTATTGACGAAGAGGAGAGGAAGGCTTTGAATAAGCTGAATAGCCTGGGTAAGCAGGATGCAACAGAAAATATCGCTAAATAAACGTAATAAATTGTAGCCCGCAGAATCCAAATCTAGGGCTTTTTACGGGGTGAGCAATACCAATCCATTAGTTCATCATTGCCCTTAATTACCCTTTATATAATTAAACGCATTAAGCATACTAATTTGTGCAGATGAAGTTCGTTTTTGCATAATTTTGGATAGGGGGGCATTTGGGATAAGTTTTTGGGAACGTGCAAATGCCTTCATAGGTTTGCGTTGATCTTCAAACGAAAGTTTGAAATATATTACAACAAATGTCTGGAAGAATATTTCATCTTGATACCCAAGGCAAAACACATCAAAATTAAGCTTTATAGTGGTTCGCACTATATATGTTATGTAATATATTAAGCTAAAAATATAACTTAACATAAAAGATGGCGTAAAAAATAACTAACAAATATTTTACCGAAAATTAAATTTGCAGCAAGTATGATTTAATATTTGCGCATGCTAAAAATATTTCTGTAGAAATCCTATGGACTATATGGTTGGCTTGCCGATAAAGATATTGAGATAAATATCCCCTACCAAACATTACGGATTGTCGAAATATGCAAAGGGTTCACGCTATGAAATCATTTAGATTCCGGCGTGAACCCTAAAACCAGAAATAAAGACTCAACTAAAAGTGTTTCTTTTGTAGCCGGACAATTTGGTGATACCCTTTTCGAGCTGTTCATCAGGTACGGTCAAAGATAATCTTATATAGCCTTCGCCAGCAGTCCCATAACCTGTGCCTGGAGTAACGACTACACCGGTTTTATCCAGAAGTTCAGTAGCAAAGCTGGCGGATGTATAGCCTTCGGGTACCGGTGCCCAGATATATAAACTGGCTTTGGGGGCTGTAACCTCCATGCCTATATTGTGTAGTGCTTTCACCAGGCGGTCACGGCGGCGTTGATATACAGCACAATTATGGTTTATGACTTCTTGTGAGCCTTTCAAAGCCGCAATAGCCATCAGCTGGATAGCCTGGGGTATGCCTGAGTCAAGGTTGGATTTAAAACGTCTTAAAGCGTCTATCATTTTGGCATTACCAACAGCCATACCAATACGCCAGCCGGTCATGTTATAGCTTTTGGAGAGTGAATGAAACTCAATTCCTACATCTTTAGCACCTTCGGCTTCAAGGAAACTTACAGGCTTGTAGCCGTCAAAAGCTATTTCAGAATAAGGTCCGTCATGGCAAACTGCCAGATTGTGTTTGGCGGCAAAATCCGCTGCTTTCTTAAAGAAGTCCAAGTCTGCCACTGCACCGGTAGGATTGTTAGGATAGTTAATCCAGAGTACTTTGGCTTTTAAAAGGATATCTTCCGGTATGGTGTTAAAGTCAGGCAGGAAGTTATTTTCTTTGTTAAGAGGCATATTAAACACATCTGCACCTGCCAGTTGACTGCAGATGGCATATACAGGATAAGCCGGGTTAGGTACGAGTGCAATATCCCCGGGGTCAAGAAAACACCATGCGGCATGCCCTATGCCCTCTTTAGAGCCAATTAATGGCAATATTTCGGTATCAGGGTTTAGTTTTACACCGAACCTTTTTTCATACCACTCTGCCATAGCTTTACGCAGCATCGGCATTCCCTCTGTTTCAGGGTAACGGTGGTTAGATGGATCTTCTGCCGCTTTACAAAGCTCTGCCAGAATGTGTTTCGGAGTGGGTAAATCAGGATCGCCAATAGCAAAACTGATTACTTCCTCTCCTTTGGCGCGTTTCTCAGCTATCTTTTTGCTTATCTGGACAAAAAGATATGGCGGCAGATTTTCAATTCGTTTAGACAATTTCATCTTTCAACCATTCTCCCGTATATATAATTTCAGCTTTTCCGGTAAGATAGACATCATCATGCCCATCCCATTCAACGCCGAGTGTTCCGCCCGGCAACTTTATGTAAACAAACTTGCCGACATACCCCAATATTTGCGCGGCAACCGCTACTGCAGAAGCACCGCTGCCGCAACCCAGAGTTTCCCCTACCCCTCGTTCCCAAACCCGTACTTTTATATGTTCGGTATCAAGGATATTTGCAACTTCGAAATTGGTGCGTTTGGGGAATGCCTTATGGGTTTCAACCAATGAGCCCACTTCTCCCAGCGGGAATTCTTCTACCGGTTTAGTGCAAAAATGGATAGCGTGCGGGTTTCCCATGGATACCAGTGAAACCAGTACCCGGCGATTATTGATATTTAACGGAAAGTCAGAAATAAGTTGTCCGCTGTAGTGTTTAGGGTCTGGTTCAGCGGCAACAGGTATCTGATGGGCTTCAAACATAGGTTTGCCCATGGTGGTGCGTATGCGTCCGTCTTTAAATATTTGAGCATGCCGTATACCGGCTAGAGTCTCAATGCTAAGTTCATCTCTGCTGCCAATCAATTTGTTGGCGGCTATATAATGAATAAGACAGCGTAAACCGTTACCGCAGATTTCTGCCTCAGAGCCATCCGCATTAAAAATCCGCATGCGGAAATCTGCTTTTGCTGAAGGCAAAAGCAACATCAGCCCGTCAGCACTGGCACCGAAATGACGGTGGCACATATGGAGTGCCAGTTTTGGCCAATCCCGTTCTTCACCTTGCGGGTCTACCAGAACAAAGTCATTGCCAACACTTTGCAGTTTAGTGAATTTCATATTTATCCTCCGCAGCCAGAAAATCACGGACCAGCCGGATAATGTTGTTACTTCGGCTTTCTTCCAGTGTTATCCAGTGTATATCGGCATCTGTCAGACGGAAATAAGTATTTTGCTGGCGGATAAGGCGGTGGGTTTCATATTTCATCTGTTCTATTGCCTCTGCCAGGCTGATACCGCCCTCGATATGTTTGGCTATCTGGCGGTAGCCTATGCCCGACATAGACGGTAGATTAGCCTTATATCCTTTTTCCAGCAAAAAGCGAACTTCCGCTTCCAGACCTTGTTCTAACATTTTTTCTATCCGCAAGTCAACGGTGCGGTAAAGTTCTTCGCGGGGTATATGTATACCTATTTTAAGTATCCTGTAAGGTGGCGGGTTTTTTGTTTGGAGCTCGGAAAATTTTCCGCCGGTTTTGTAGATAACCTCCAATGCCCGTATAACACGGCGGATATTACGTGAGTCTATTTTTGAAGCAGCCTGCGGGTCTTTTTCTTCAAGGTCTGCAAAAAGGGCTTCTTCGCCTTCTTTTTCTGCTTTTTCAAATAAAGCGGCACGCAAAGTTTCATCAGGGGCTATTTGGGGAATACTCCAGCCCTCAAGTACTGCCTTCAGGTATTGTCCGCTCCCCCCTACCAGTATCGGCAAACGGGTTTGGTTATGGAGACTATCTATAGCCTGATAGGCAAGCGTCTGGTATTCTGCCAGATTGAAAGACTGGTCAGGTTGAATGAAACTATAAAGAAAGTGCGGTATTTCTAACATTTCTGATAGAGTTGGTTTGGCTGTGGCAATATCCATATGGGAATATATCTGGCGGCTATCCGCGTTGATTATGCCGGCGGGAATTTCCTTTGCCAGTTTCAGCGCCAGAGCGCTTTTCCCTGAGCCGGTGTTGCCCAGAATAACCAGTAAAGGCGCTACAGGCGAATTTGAGGCTTTTGCACTGGCGGTATTATCAATTATGCTCATTGGTCTCCCTGCAGGTCTTAAAAAGGGTTTAGGGATGCCTTTTCAGGCTTTATTTTGAAATAGCGGCGGCTTGGCGGCAAATGCTTATAAAAGAATCAGCCTTCAATGAAGCTCCGCCTACCAGTGCCCCGTCAATATCTGACTGAGAGAGGAGTTCGGCGGTATTTTTTTCATTTACACTGCCTCCATAGAGTATGGAAGCTTTTCGGGCTGCAGTGTTCCCCAGAATTTCACTTAACACCTTACGTATATAACAGATTGCCGCATTGGCTGCTGAAGCGGTGGCAGCCTTGCCGGTGCCTATAGCCCAAATGGGTTCATAAGCTATTATGATACTGCTCAGGCTAAGCCCATTCAAAGCCTCTTTTAGCTGAGTTTCCAATACTTGGCGGGTTTGGCCCTTCTCATTTTCTTCGAGTTTTTCACCCACACATACTATCGGAAGTATGCCAGCTTGAATAGCGGCTTTTATTTTTTGGTTGATAACCTGTCCTGTTTCACCGAAATATTCCCGTCTTTCAGAGTGGCCTATAATCACGTATTGGCAGAGCTCTTTCAGCATCAAGGGGGATATTTCACCTGTATATGCCCCTTTTTCTTCGTAGAAAAGGTTTTGGGCACCCAGCTTGATGCTGCTATTTTCTAGTATGGTTTTTATGTGACTCAGGGATATAAAAGGCGGGCAGACTATTTTTTCAATGCCGTCTATCGTTTCAAGTTCACCTTTCATGCTTTGTACGAGTATACAAGCTTCGGAAAGAGTGGTATTCATTTTCCAGTTACCGGCAATAATAATCTGCCTCATAAAGCTTGCTCCTAGGCTCCGAATTTGCCGAGTTTAAGGGCATTAGCCATGGCTAGAGGCATAATATCCCTGGCAGGTATATGCCCCAGTCCACCCTGCAGACAATCCGTTTCGGAAAACCTGCAAACTTTGTCAGGGCGGCAGTATTTAGAATAAATAAGCACCGGTACTTCATGCCAGCTATGCCCCTCTATAACAGCCGGGGTGGAATGGTCACCGCTTACGGCTATTACATCCGGCTGTAAGGCTAGTATTTCAGGCAGTACCTGATCCAAGTTTTCTAATGCTTTCACTTTGCGTTCAAAGTCACCGTCTTCACCGGCGGCATCTGTGGCTTTCACATGGATAAAGAAAAAGTCGTATTTTTCAAAGTTTGCTTTGTAAGTGGCTATTTCATCATCTAAGGTTGGGCCTGTGGATAACACATCCATGCCCACTACTTTGGAAAGTCCCCTGTACATAGGGTAACTGGCAATAGCGGCCGTCTTAAGCTTATAAATCTCGTTCATAGTGGCGAAGCAGGGTTTTTCTGAAAATCCCCGCAGTAGTATCATATTGGCTGGTGCATGGTCTTTGAGTGTTTTAGCTGCAAATTGTAAGAATTGGTTTGCAACTTTTGCCATTAGCCGGGCATTTTCAGATAAGTGTGTAATCTCTTTGGGGGCAGCCCCCAGTTTTTGGGGATCCGAATCAGTCACCTTTTCAGATAATCCGCTCCCCCTGAATACAACTACCAGACGGTGGTCTTTTACCGGTTTTACAATTACCTTGACACCCTCAAATTCCTGTCCGTCCAGAAGAGTACAAAGTTTGGCACTGACCGCGCTTGAAACCCGTCCCGCTCTGCGGTCACAAATCAGCCCTTTCTCATCTACAGTGCAGAAGTTACCGCGTGTTGCCACGTCTCCCAGTTTCAGGTCAAAATCTATTCCCAGTGCTTCCAGCACACCCCGTCCTATAAGGCAATCAACCGGATCATAGCCAAAGAGTGCCAGATGACCGGGGGCACTGCCGGGGGTTATACCGGCTCCAATCGGGTTTGCCATGCCACAGATGCTTTTACGGGCTAATTCATCCAAATTAGGTGTTTGGGCTGTCTCAAGTTCGGTCTGCCCGCTTTCAGGGTGAGGTAATCCTCCCAGTCCGTCTATCACCAGCAGTACAATCTTGCTGGGAGTAGTCTGCGAAAGCTGGCTGACAAGATTTATTTTATTCATTTTTCTTTGCAAGCACCTCTACGCCAGGCAATTTTTCACCGCTAAGAAATTTGAGTGAAGCTCCGCCTCCGGTAGATACAAAACTCATCTTGCTGGCAATATTCAGTTCGGTCACAATCTCAGCAGTAGAACCGCCACCAATAATGGTAGTGCCATGGAGACGGGTCATGGTATTGACCATTGCCCGTGTGCCCTCTGAAAATTGAGGTATCTCATAAATCCCCATCGGACCATTCCAAAAGACGGTCTTGCACTTCTCAAGGTGTTTGGTGAAATGGGTAATGGTAAGAAGGCCGATATCTACAATTTTGGCAGTATGAGGTATATTCTCAACACTCACATTTTCTGCTTTGGCCTCAGGACCTATTTTATCAAATGTGACCAGCACATCATCCGGCAGGATAATCTTAACATTTTTTGACTTTGCTTTATCCATTAGCATTTTTGCGGTATCAAGGCTGTCATCAATGAGTGAATCACCTATCTCCAGCCCTTGAGCCTTCAGGAAAGTGGCTGCCATTCCTCCGCCAATAAGAATAGTATCCACTTTGTCCATGACGTTTTCCAGCATGCCCACCTTGTCACTTACCTTGGCGCCGCCAAGAAGTATCATAAACGGTCGGGGCGGGTGTTCCAGTACCTTTCCCAGAGCGTGAAGCTCCTTTTCAAGGAGAAGCCCAGCCACTGCCGGCAGATATTTGGCTACGCCTACAATAGAGGCATGTTTGCGGTGGGCAGTACCAAAAGCATCGTCCACATATATATCAGCCAGATTTGCCAGTTTTTTGGCAAATACAGGGTCGTTAGCTTCTTCTTCCGGGTGGAAACGCAAGTTTTCCAGCAGCAGCACCTGGCTGTCTTCCAGAGAGTTAACCTTGGCAATTACTTCGTCTCCGATACAATCAGAAACTGTAAATACTTCTTGCCTGAGTATCTCGGACAGGCGTTTTGCTACCGGGGCAAGACGCATACTTTCTACTACCTCGCCGTCTGGTCTTCCCAGGTGGCTGCATAAAATAACTTTGGCCTGGTGGTCCAGCAGGTAATCAATGGTCGGAATAGCTGCACGTATACGGCTGTCATCATTGATACCGCCAGTCTCTTCATTTATAGGGACGTTAAAGTCCACTCTCACCAGAGCTTTTTTACCAGAGAAATCTAAATCTCTGATTGTTAAGTTTTCCATGAACGCTCCTGAAAAGGTCTTATTATTCATAACCAAGCCAAACTTTCTTTAGGCGGCTTCGGGTTATACCGGGTAATAATTTTCAGTGGTTGGCTTGTCTATGGGCAAAGTATCTGCTGGTGCTTTATTTCACCGGGATTGTCTACCATGGATAATATCTTTTGGGCTATGCCTTTCCCGTCCAATCCGTATTTGGCACGAAGCAGGCTTTGATTACCGTGTTCCACAAATTTATCAGGTATGGCAATATTGGCAACCTTGATACTATTAACCAACCCAGCCTCTGCAAGGATAGTGTTTATTCGGCTCCCCAGGCCTCCGGATATTACATTTTCTTCAACAGTAATAAGGTATTTATGGTTTCTGGCTATTTTTATAACCAGCTCCTTATCAAGGGGGCTTATATATCGGTTGTTTACCAGTGTGGGCTTGATACTGCTTTCGGCCAGTATTTCCAAGGCTTCTCTGGAAAATGCGACGCTCTTACCGGTTGCGAGAATGGCTATTTCACTACCGGTGGACAGAACTTCATTTTGACCTATTGGAATATTATGTAAACCATTTTCCATTTCAACCCCTTCGCCGAATCCTCTGGGGTAGCGGATGGCAAATGGTTTGCCTGAATTTACAGCAGTATATAGCAGGTGTTGTAGATCATTTTCATCAGATGGAGCGGCTACTATCATATCCGGTATCAAAGACATGAAAGATAAATCAAAAATACCCTGATGGGTTTTTCCGTCATCACCCACAATACCTCCCCTATCAATCGCAAAGACTACCGGAAGTTTTTGTAAACAGACATCATGTATTATCTGATCAAAACTGCGCTGGAGGAAAGTAGAATAGATAACTACGACCGGTATGTAACCTTGGGTAGCCATTCCGGCTGCAAAAGTGACGGCATGCTGCTCGCAAATGCCCACATCAAATACCCTATCAGGAAAGTCTGCAGCAACTTCACCCAATCCGCAGCCATCAGTCATGGCGGCAGTGATAGCCACTACTTGGGGGTTGTCGGACATGATTTTATGTAATGTCTGACCGAACACCTGGCTATATGACTGCCCGTGGCCGCTTTTCAGCCCGCCTGATTTGGGTGAAATACCGTGGTATTTTACGGCATCAGCTTCAGCATCATCGTAGCCTTTGCCTTTTTGGGTAATCATGTGGATAAGTACTGGCTGGGATTCAAAATCTTTGGCGCGTTTAAGTGCTGCCTCAAGTTCGCGGATATTATGGCCATCTACCGGCCCAAGGTATATAAATCCCAGTTCTTCCCAAAGACTGCCCGGAAGCATGGATTTTTCAAATTTGTGTTTAATGCTTTTGGTAAAAGCCCAAACAGCCTTGCCGAAAGGCATATTGGTTATAGTCTGTTTAGCACCCCGCTTGGCGAATTCAAACCGCGGGTCAAAGCGGACATTATTTAAAAATTTAGATAAAGCCCCTGTGGAGGGAGATATAGCCATGCCGTTGTCATTAAGAATGACTATAAACTTGGTGTGCAAGTGTCCGGCATTGTTGATAGCTTCAAAGGACATGCCGCCGGAAATAGCTCCATCTCCGATTACTGAAATGACGCTGTAATCTGCTTTAGCCAAATCACGGGCTACAGCCATGCCCAGCCCGGCAGAGATGGAGGTGCTGGCGTGGCCTGCTCCAAACGGGTCATGCGGGCTTTCATCCCGGCAGGTAAAGCCGGATATCCCCCCATGCTGGCGGAGTGTGGCAAACTGTTCGCGGCGGCCGGTCAAGAGTTTGTGGGCATATGACTGATGTCCCACGTCCCAGATTATTTTATCTTTGGGACTTTCAAAAACGCGATGCAACGCAATAGTAAGCTCAACGACGCCTAAGCTTGAGGCTAAATGTCCCCCGTTTAAAGTCACCCGGTTTACGAGCTCTTCACGGATTTGGGCAGCCAGCTCATTTAGTTCGTCCAGAGTAAGTTTTTTCAGGTCTGAGGGACTATTTATTGTGTCTAGCAGTTTTGACATTTCCAAGTTGTGCGGAATAGAAATTTCCAATCCTGTATTCAAATTATAGTAACAGTTGTGTTCATACTAGTCAAGCTAGAAAAAGATTGACTAGTATAGTCGTATTTGCTAGAGTTTTCGGGACAGTTGGCATATAAAATGCCAAAAGAGGTAATAAAAAGGACTTGTCGTCAGAATTTTGGATTAATCTGGGCCTGCCGCCGGAGTGGCTGGTTTTTCTGGTATCAGCTCTGCCTGTTTTTGAATTGCGTGGGGCTTTGCCACTGGCTATAAATATTCTCGGTATTCCCTGGTATTGGGCGTATCTGATTGCACTGGCAGGTAATCTGCTGCCTGTGCCATTGATACTGTTTTTACTGGAAAAAGTGTTAAATGTACTTGAGCATTTCGACTTCATGCGTGGCTTTACCCGATGGATTTATGTTATGGGGCAAAAGAGGAGTGCCACTGTTGAAAAATATAAACGTATCGGGCTTATACTGTTAGTTGCAATACCCCTGCCTTTTACTGGAGCGTGGACAGGTTCATTAGTTGCGGTTGTATTGGGTCTTAACCGTAACGAATCTTTGCTGTATATCAGTTTGGGAGTTGTCGTGGCTGGAGCGATTGTTACTTGCTTATGTTTGTTAGGCTGGGTTGGGGCTATGCTGGCAGGATTGGTACTTGGAGGTATTGCATTTACCCGTATAATACACTCAAAAAACCAGCTTGTTTAACTTGACCTTAAAAGCTGTAAAATGGTAGCATTTCATCGTGTCCCCGTAGCTCAGCTGGATAGAGCAACTGCCTTCTAAGTAGTGGGTCGAGAGTTCGAATCTCTCCGGGGACGCCACTCTATTTTAGATTTTATCTGCCATCTGTAGAAATATTTTCCTCCTGTTTCAGCGTCATGCATATCAAATAATTATCAGATTTGCGAATATCAGACTAATTAAGGGTGTATGAGAGACCTCTTTCCTGCTGTACTTGTATGAATAGTTTTAAAGGCGGTTGCTGGCATATCAACAGGTGTGGCATATTAAAACTGTCCCAGGTGACCGAAGCAATGGTGACGGAAACTGACCCAGATAACCTTAGTAAGTTCTACCATAATACGGAGCTAGGTAATCTAAAGAGCCCTCTCTGAAGATTGTCAAGAAACTGGGTAGGTAGAAACCGAAAGGGAGCTCCAAGGTTAAAACGTCCCGAATGCATAGGCTACCTGGGGCCGCTGTTTTATTTGGGTTTAAAATCAGGCGTTTGCTGTATGCCGGGTATACCTATAAATGGCAGATTACGATATTCCTCATGGTAATCCAACCCATACCCCACTACAAATTCATCCGGCAGTTCAAAACCTACATAGTCAATCTTTATGTCAATAAGCCTTCTTACTTTGCGGTCAAGCAGTGTGCATACCTTCAGACTGGCGGGATTTTTAGACCTTAGGTGGTTTAAAAGGTAGTTCAAGGTTATGCCTGTATCTACAATGTCTTCAACAAGCAGTATGTCTCTGCCTGCTACGTCCAAATCCATATCTTTGGTTATGCGTACCATAGATGTATTGCTTCCGCTATAATAAGATATGGTCATAAAATCTATATCCAGAGGAACGGCTATCTGGCGTATCAAGTCAGCCATGAAACAGATAAATCCCCTTTGCACCCCGATAAGTATAGGACGGTTGTCCGGATAATCATCAGAAATTTGGCGTGCCAGGCTGGCCACTCTTTCAGCGATATCCTGTGCAGTATAAAGTACTCTATCTATTCCGTGAGCTCTGGTCTGCGCCAATGGACCGCAGCCATACTTGGACAATAGGCGTGCATAATCATTTTTATATAACAAGCTTATTTTTATATCGGGGTAAAGCTCTCTGAGCAGCTTGAGTTTATGATTTTTGGTAGTGACCAGACTTTGTTTTAGAGTGGTCAGTTCTATATACATGTCCAGCCCTGGAAGATAAAAGTCAGGTGTAAACATTTCTGTAACCCGTTCCCCTTCCCAGCTAAGCGGGAAAGAGCGGGGTTCGTATATCCATTCTATATTATAAAAATCCAGCAGGCGGGCAAATTCAGTTTCGCTTTGGTGAGCAAAGGTGATATTTCTGGCAGTTTTCAAGTCTGAAATCGGCATTGGGGTGATTTTATCCGACGAGGCAGTATTTACCGGCAAGGTGAAAAATGCCAGTGAAATTATATGTGCCATATTTTCGGCAAAATTTATATCCTGTTGGCTGAATTCGTAAAAATCCTTGCAGTAAAACCTGAGGCTGCCGATCACTTTTTCCTGCTGGATAATAGGACTGCCCATTATTGAAGAAAAGCCGGCTTTTGAAGCCATTTGCGGAAACTGGATACGGCTGTCATTTTGGGCATCTGTAATAGCTGTGGTTTGAATGTTTACAGTTTCACCCAGACTGTCTGTGGCTGAAAGAACCCCTTTATGAATGTAAAACTGGGGCAGTCCGAAGGAGATATTGTGGGAAAGTTTTTGCCCGGCTGTATCAATAAGGAGGAGTGATACAGCGCAATGGCTGGCCCGTGCTGCCAGTCGGACAATCCCTTCCAGCTTTGCTTTAAGTTCAGCTGGGGTATTCAGGCTCTGGATTGACCGGCTAACGGCCTTGTAAAAAGCCCGCTCTTTGTTCAATACCATTCTCTCCTAGCACAATTGTAAAATGGTAGATTGGGTATGTCAATTTAATAAAATGGAAAAACCGCTGCTTTTAGACAGCGGTCAATTATCCATTTTATGGGTTTAAATCTAGTTGGTTTTAACAGCAGCGGCTTTGGCTGCCACAGCAGCAAACGCAACGCTGTCAGATACAGCCATATCGGCTAAAACCTTGCGGTTTATATCAATACCGGCAAGCTTGAGGCCTGAAATAAGCTCACCATAGGTCAGCCCTTCAGCTCTGGCGGCTGCATTGATACGGGTTATCCAAAGCCTGCGCAGATCACCTTTGCGTGCGCGCCTGTGGGCAAAAGCATAGCTCATGGCATGAACCATGGATTCATGTGCCCGCTTAAAAAGCGAATGTCTGGTTGAAGCGTGGCCTTTGGTTAAGGCCAATACCTTCTTATGTCTTTTATGTGTGGCTATGCCACCTTTAATACGTGCCAATGTAGTACCCCTCCCTAGTTAGCTTACACCATATGGAATTAACTTCTGAATACGAGCTCTGTCCACACCAGCTACCTGAGACATTTCGTCAAACTGACGGCGTACTCTGGCGGATTTATTACGGCGCAGGTGGCTCTTCATGCCTTTGCTGCGCATAATTTTGCCGGTACCGGTGACATGAAAGCGCTTTACAGCGGTCTTTCTGGTTTTCATTTTAGGCATTAGCGGTTTCCTGTCCTTCCTTTACCTTAGACACTTTGATAGCTGCCTTAGGCAAAAGTGTTAAATGCATTCTGGATCCGAGTAATGAAGGTTGCCCTTCTATAGTTGCAATATCAGTTAAAGTATCAGCCATTTTCTTAAGTAATTTCAAACCCAGCTCAGCATGGGTTATTTCCCGTCCCCGGAACATAACAGTCAGCTTTACTTTGTCTCCGCTTTCAAGTTGCTTGCGGGCAGAGCGGGCTTTGGCATCAAAATCATGTTCACCAATTTTAGGACGCACACGTATCTCTTTCAACAGGGATATCTTCTGCGTTCTCTTAGCTTCACGGTCCTTCTTGGTCTGTTCAAAACGGTATTTACCGTAATCCATCAAACGGCACACGGGGGGCACCGCTGTAGGAGCAACTTCAACCAAATCAAGATTGATTTTCCTGGCCTGTTCACGGGCCTGTAAAATTGGCAAAATGCCTAACTGTTCGCCTTTGTCACCTACAAGGCGACATTCGCGGGCAGTTATTTGATTATTGATGCGAAGTTCCTTAAATATTCCTGGCTACCTCCTTAACGGACACACGTCTATTCTGGCAAAATATACCATAGTTCAGCTAGGTAATCAAATCTCTGTAGACTTGGTTTTTATTTTATTAAGGAGCATAGATTTAAACTCTGCAAACGGCATTACCTGCTGGCTGCCGATACGACTTCTCAGGGCTATACTCCCGGTTTCAATCTCTTTGTCTCCAACCACCAGCATGTATGGTATCTTAGCAAGTTGAGCCTGACGGATTTTCTGGTTCATAGTTTCGGAGCGATTATCTACCTCTACCCTAACTTCTTCTTCCCTTAGTTCACAGGCCAGCTTTTCGGCAAATTCGCTATGCCTATCGGCAATGGGTATTATCATAACCTGCTTCGGTGATAACCAGACAGGGAAAGCACCACCATATTGTTCAGTTAAACAGGACATAAACCGTTCCATGCTGCCTAGTACTGTGCGGTGCACCATAGCTACTGGCTGGTCCTTGCCGTCCTCCCCTACCACGCTGACTTCAAAACGTTCGGGCAATTGGAAATCCACTTGAATAGTTGGTCCTTGCCATGCGCGTCCCAAGGCATCTTCAAATTTTATATCAATCTTGGGACCGTAGAAGACACCCTCTCCGGGGTCTACCTGATAAGAAATCCCGTTGGCTTCCAGAGCTTTTGCCAAAATATCAGTGGCATATTCCCATTTAGCCAGCTCGCCCACATATTTTTCGGGACGAGTTGAAAGCATAACCTTGTATTTGGCAAAGCCGAAGGTGTCAATCATGAATTTTGCCAGATCAAGAACCTTTACAACTTCTTTTTCCAACTGTTCATATAAACAGAATATATGGGCGTCATCCTGGGTAAAACCGCGTACCCTTGAAAGTCCGTGTAAAACACCTGAGCGTTCATAACGGTAAACAGTACCCAGTTCAGCCATACGGATAGGCAGTTCTTTGTATGAGCGGGTGCGGTTTTTAAACATAAGGATATGGTAAACACAGTTCATTGGCTTAAGTACATACTCTTCGCCGTCAATATCCATAGGGCTATACATATTTTCGCGGTAAAAACCCCAGTGCCCGCTTGTTTTCCAGAGGTCTACTTTGGCTATGTGGGGGGTATAAACCAGATTATAACCCCGTTTGAGGTGCTCTTTTTTCCAGAATTCTTCAATCAGGTGTCGTATTGTAGCACCGTTTGGCAGCCAGTTTACCAGACCGCCCCCTATTTCCTGATGTAATGAAAACAGCTCCAGTTCTTTGCCTAGTTTACGGTGATCGCGTTTAGCGGCTTCTTCAATCATATTCAAATAGTCTGCCAGAGAGGCTTTATCCAAAAAGGCTGCCCCGTATATACGCTGCAACATGGGGCGTTTTTCGTCACCTCTCCAGTAGGCACCTGCAATAGACAAAAGCTTAAAAGCCTTTACCTTGCTGGTGTAGTTGACGTGAGGCCCGCGGCAGAGATCACAAAAGTTACCCTGACGGTAAATACTTACGGTTTCGTCAGGGATATCATTCAGTAGCTCCAGTTTATACGGCTGGTCGGCAAAAAGTTTTCGGGCTTCATCTTTAGACATTTCTTCACGCCTGAAAGGCAGATTAGCCTTTACCAGCTGATTCATCCGGGTTTCTATTTCAGGCAGGTCTTCTGGTGTGAGGGTGCGAGGCAGGTCAAAATCATAGTAAAAACCGGTATCAATAGCCGGCCCTATGCCAAGCTTGGCCTCAGGAAACATGGACAAGACCGCTTCAGCCATAATATGGGCGGCGGAGTGACGCATGATTTCAAGGTCGCTTATGGGCTTTGCTTCGTCTATTTGGTTGGCCATAAGATTCACCTCTAATCTAAATAAAAGCCTCTCACCCACCGTTTCCGGTTAATGAGAGGCTTTTTCTCTCTTGGGTTAGCTTTTGTAACTAATTATACATGGGCTAAGCCAAATTAGGCAATATTATCAGATAAGCGCGCCGAAGGCGGTAGCCAGGAGTACGGCTGCAAAAACTATACTTAAGTTTATGATAACCAGGATTGAAATCCACTCCCAGCTGGTAAGGCGTTTAATGACAGCTTTTACCAGAGCTTCCTGAGCTTTACTCATGGCTTCTTCGGCAGCTAGTTTAGCCGCGTTGGCAATACTCTCTGCTTTGGCACCGGCATCTTCGGCAGCACGGCGGGCTTTTTCAACCTCGGCGGCGGCCTTCATCTGGGCATCACGCATCATGGCTTCTGCCTGTGAGCGGGATATCCGGGCAAAGTCTTCAGCTGAACGCTTGGCATCAATACCTACCTGTTCAGCTCTGTTTATGAGTTCCTGAATAATACTCATTGAAGCATGAATTGCGGCATCTCCGGCCTCGTCGGCCAGTGTAGCCTTCTTGCGGGTTTCTTCCGCTACCTTGAATCCTGACTTGGCGGATTCCTTAGCGGCATAACCAGCATCTTCAGCCCGTTTAGCAATATCACCGCTTACTCTGGTTGCGGCTTCAAGGGCTTCATCTCCGGCTATCTCAGCCAAAGATGACTTGCGGGCAGTTTCTTCAGCTAGCTGGAGGGCGGCAGTAGCCGCCATTTTGGCTTTGCGTCCGGCTTCATCTGCCTTGCGGGCACTGTCAGCATCTTTTCTGGTATTAGCAGCAGTAGTTGCCGTGTTTGCAGCAGCTGTAGCTTCGGTAGCATTATTTCCAGCTTTATTTGCGGCCAGAATAGTTTTATCAAGGTCTGTCTTGGCGGTTAGAGCAATCTGGCTGGCACGGATGGCAGTTGCCTCGGCAGCCTTTTTATTGGCCAGAGCAGTTTCCTTGGCAGTTAGTGCTACTTCGTCTGCCCGGTTGGTAGCCTCTTCCGCAGCCAGTTTGGCGGCTTTGGCGGTATCTTCAGCCTTGTAAGCAGCCTCTTCGGCTCTCAAAGCGGCGGCAGCGGCGGCAGCGGCAGCAGCAGCGGCTGCTTGCTCAGCCCTGCGGGTGGCTTCCTCCGCAGCCAGTTGAGCCTTCTTGGCAGCATCTTCGGCGGCTTTGGTAGCAGCCTTTACAGCCTCATCAGCTGCCAGTTTGGCAGCCGCTATCGCTTCTTCAGCTTTCTTTGCGGCAGCGGCAGCAGCAGCTTCGGCTCTCTTGGCAGCTTCATTAGCGGCATTCGTAGCGTTGGCAGCAGCTAGTTTGGCGGCTTCTCCGGCAGTTTTGACAGCTTCCTCGGCTTTTTGGGTAGCAGCCAAAGCAGCCGCTTCTGCCCGTTTGGCTGCTAAATCAGCAGCTTTTATGGCATCCTCAGCTTTTTGAGTGGAAAGCAAACTGGCGTTTTCAGCTTTTCTAGATGCTTCGGCGGCAGCAGCTTCAGCTTTGCGGGCAGCATCTTCAGCTACTAAAATAGCTTTTTCAGCTGAAGATTTGGCAGCGGCAACAGCCGCCTCAGATTTCATCGCCGCAGACATGGCGGCTTCGCTAGCTGTGGCTATAGCCTCAGCGGCAGCTTTTTTGGAAGCCAAAAGGGCTTCTTCTGCTTTTAAAGCAGCGGCTTTGGCAGCCGCCTCTGCTCTAAGAGCAGCATCGTTAGCGGCTTTTATAGCCTGTTCGGCAGCAGATTTAGCTATAGCACTGGCTTCCTCTGCTTTCTTGGCAGCGGCTTGAGCAGCTGCGGTAGCCATGGCGGCAGCTTCTTTGGCTGCCAGACTGGCGGCTTCTGCCCTTTTGGCAGCTTCGCTTGCAGATTTCATAGCATTTTCAGCTGCATTAGTAGCAGCCAAGCTGGCGGCTTCGGCTTTACGGGCAGCTTCTTCAGCTTTGAGTACTGCTTCTCGTGAGGCATTGGTAGCTTCTTCGGCGGTTTTTCTGGCTAAAGCAGAGGCTTGTTCGGCTCTGTGAGCAGCATCTTCTGCAGCTCTGGTAGCCAGTTCGGAAGCTTGAATAGCTGCGATAGTGGCATCTTGAGCTTCGCGGATAGCTTTTTCAGCTGCCTGGCGGGCATTCTCACCGGCGTCTTCCGCCCTTTGAGCGGCAGACTCAGCTACAAGCATGGCATTATCTGCTGCATCACGTGCAGCTTGGCTCGCGGCCTCTGCCCTTCTGGCGGCTTCTTCCGCTACCTTTTTAAAATCTTCAGCAGCCTTAGCCGCCCCTTTTTCAGCATCTTCGGCCTTACGCGAGGCTAATTCAGCAGCTTTCAGGGCTTCATTGGCGGCGTTGGTGGCTAATTTAGCAGTTTTTTCGGCTGCAGCAGCAGCTTCGGCAGCAGCTCTGGTTGCGGTTTCGGCCGCTTTTTCACCGGCTAACCGGGCATCTTCAGCCCTTTTTTCAGCCAGATTGGCAGCTTGAGTAGCACTTTCAGCTGCTTTACCTGCAGTGACAGCCGCTTCTTGTGCCCTGCGGGCAGCTTCAGCAGCAGCGCGTATATTGGCATCCATTTCATCCAGGATTTGAGGTAAAGGTTTAGTTAAAATCTTGGGTTGGGCAACAGGTTCATTATTTGAAGAAATGTTTTTCTTTCCTTCCATTTTTAGATTCCTCTCACCATTATTAGCCAAAAAACCTAAAGCCTCCCAACCGGTTTCAACGGTTGAGAGGCTTTTGTATCAGGTTTGACCACCACGAAGTCATTATAACATTCGTTGCGGACCATCAACAAGACATTTTATTAAAGCAAGGCGCCAAGGGCAGTAGCAATAAGGACTGCCGCAAACACTATACTAAGGTTAATCACTACCAGAATTACAATCCATTCCCAGCTGGTAAGACGTTTAATGACTGCTTTTACCAGAGCTTCCTCAGCTTTGGCAAGCGCCTCTTCGGCAGCTCTGCGTGCGCTTTGGGCAACCTCTTCGGCTGTTTGTCTTACCCGTGATACCTCTGCCACAGCTCTATCTGCAGCGGCCCTGGCGGTAGTTTCAGCACCGGTAGCTCGTTCAGCAGCGGCCTTGGCGGTAGCTTCAGCACCGGTAGCTCGCTCAGCGGCGGATTTGGCGGTAGCTTCAGCTCTGGTGGCTAACTCTTGCAAGATGGACATTGCAGTCCGGATAGCATCATCGCCGGCTTTGTCTGCAGATGCAGCTTGCTGAGCCATGTTTTCGGCAATTTTAAAGCCATTGGCAGCAGATTCTTTGGCCATTCGGCCAGCTTCATCAACCGCAGCAGCTAATTTGCCGCTGACTTTAGTGGCAGCTTCTATGGCTTCATCTCCGGCTACATCGGCCATTTCGGCCTTGTGAGCCAGCTGTTCGGATAAATGTAAAGCAGAGACCGCCATTTCTTTGGCTTTACGCCCTGCATCATCGGCGGCTTTACCTGCTTCGGTAGTTAGTTTGATAGTGGCTTCTTTGCCGGCGGATTTGGCTGCAGCAACAGCAGCTGCAACTTCAGCGCTGGCTCTTTCAGCCTGTTTAATAAGCCTCTCAAGAGCTTCTTTGGCTGCTTTGGCAATTTCCTCAGCCCTGATGGCAGTTTGTTCCGCAGCTCTCTGGGCAGCTATAGCTGCTTCTTTTGAAGAACGGGCAACTTCATCAGCTTTTGCCGTTGCTTCTTCAGCGGCATAGATAGCGGCTCTGGCAGTTTCCTCTGCACGTCTGGCAGCTTCCTCTGCGCGTCTGGCAGCTTCCTCTGCGGCTAAACTGGCCTGAGCGGCTGCTTCGGCAGCAGAGGCTCTGGCTTTCTCGCTGGCTTCATCGGCAGCTTTTTTGAAGGTTTCGGCGGCTTTTACGGCAGCCTTATCAGCCTCAACTGAACGCAAAATAGCTTCCTGGGCTTTTGCAGCAGCTTCGGCAGCTTTAGCAACTGCTTCAGCGGCGGCTTTCTTGGCTACTGCAGCGGCATTTTCACCTGCAAGCCGGGCATCTTCAGCCCGTTTTTCTGCTACCTCAGCGGCACGCATAGAAGTGCTAGCAGATGCGCTTGCCTGTTTTGCTGCTTCCTCTGCACGTCTGGCGGCTTCCGCAGCGGCGCGGATATTGGCCTCCATTTCGTCCAGAATAATAGGCAGAGGCTTGGTCATAATCTTGGGACCGGGTTGGTCTACATGCTGACCCAGAGCAGGGCTTTTATTCTCCATTTCATCCTCTTTCCTTGGCCGGCTAGTAGTACCAATGCCACAAATAGCCGTTGCCAAAAACTATATATAGCTCTGACAATTAAAACGCACTATTAAACAAGCAAGTACTTATATATCACTCATGTGTAGTCTAATCTATGCTTAGATCAGAGTCAATACGAAAGTATGAGTGGCCAAGAATATATTATATTATGTAAAGTCAAAAACGGGTTAGATTTGCGGTACATTTAGAGCAAATGGGTCAATATATCATCACCAAACAAATGAAAGCAATAAAACTAAGAAAAAATGATAAAGAAGTAAAGATATATAGATATATAATACTGTGCCTGAAGCAACAGCGTTTTGAGGGTAAATGTGAGAAAAGAGTTTGGTAATATAGTGCCTCAGGTTAAATGATGGTTTTTCTGGCAAAATACGTGAATTATAATAATGGCGTGTTTGTATCGGTAAACTATAAGCATACCGGATTAACATTTCAGGTTTGGGTTTCGTGGTGGGGAAGCGGGGACTCGAACCCCGACGCCTTTCGACACATGATCCTAAGTCATGCCCGTCTGCCAATTCCGGCACTCCCCCGCTTTGAGAGTACATATTAACATTTTGGGCTTAGCCTCTCAAGCTAATAACAGATAATCAGTTTGACAAGCCGGTATTTCCATTATAACATCACTGTATGATTGTGCTATTTGGAAACAAAGCCTACTTCGATATCTTGGGGTACATGGTTACTACCTGCCCCGGTTGCAAGACTACTTCGGTAATGACAGTCGAACAGCAGCGCAAAAAACTTACGGTTTATTTTATCCCCACCTTCGATTTTTCCCGCAGGCAATATATGTATTGCGGTCATTGCCATGAGCGGTTTGAAATTGATAAAAGCCTCCAATCCACAGTGAAAGCCCGCCTGTTGAGCAAAAAACAGATGGAGAACTTAATGCTGAAGCTGGAGATGGAAAACCCCCGCTACGAATGTGCCAATTGCGAATCTGGGGTGGAGGCAGGTATGCATTTCTGTCCTCAATGCGGAAATTGTTTGGATTGAGGGTGAACGTATGTACGAAAATATTACCCGAAGCGTAAAAGATATTTTGGCTGAATTGCCGCCTGACGTGGTGCTTGAAGCGGCTGTCAAGAAACGCCAGCCGTCTGAAATATTGGCTGCCATAGATGCCGGTATAAAGATAATCGGTCATAACTATTTAACCGAGGCTGAAGAAACCTACCCGCTTATCGGAGACAAGGCTGAGTGGCACTTTATAGGGAAGGTCCAGTCAAATAAATGCAAAAAGATAGTCCACCGTTTCTCAGTTGTGGAAACAGTGGATAGTATTGAAATAGCCTCTGAATTAAATCGGCGGGCAGCTGAGATTGATAAAATCCTGTCGGTTTTTATTGAGATAAACAGCGGGCGGGAAAAACAAAAGTCAGGGGTATTGCCAGAAGAGACTGTGGAATTGGCCAAACGTATATCTTGCTTATCAAACCTTAAACTGACGGGGTTGATGACTATGGGGCCGGCACTGGAAGCTCCTGAGGAACTGCGTACCATATTCCGCCTGACCAAAATTAAGTTTGATGAGATAGCCGCTATGGGTTTACCAAATACTGAGCTTCAGTTTCTCTCCATGGGTATGTCAGGCTCTTACAAAGTGGCTGTTCAGGAAGGTGCTAATCTGGTTAGGCTGGGTACCCGCATCTTTGGACCTCGCCCCTAATGGGGTATTGTTTTCAGACGGGCCACAATATCGTGCAGATCTTGAAACGGGTAGCAGGGTAAATTGCTCTTTTTGAAACGGTCAAGCAGCATATCTGTGGCAAAGGCATAATCGCAAAGTTTGGCAGGCGGAAAATCCGAAGGGCCATTTCCTGCATAAATCACCTTATAGTTTTGCGACCGGTAATGGTTAGTGTAGCTTTCCTTAAAACCGTTATCCACCATTTTGCCGTCAGGACCGTAATAGCGGGCGTCAAGCCCTTCACTGGTAAAAAGTGTACGGGCGGCATTGATCTCGATATCCTTAAATCCCAGTTCTTCCAGCATGGTATGGATATAAAAATCCAGTCCGTTACTTACTACTGAAAAACGGATATTTTCCTGCTTGCAGTAGTTGATAAGTTCATGGATGCCTTTCTTGGGTACAGCATTTTCCCGAATAAAATCAACTAGTGTCTTTTGGTCTTCTTTTACTAGTGCAAAAGCCCGGTAATTGAAATCACCTACGCTTATTTTGCCCTGTTGGTATTCGCGCAAAATGGCACACCAGTCACCTTGAGCATATTTCTCCAGTATTAAAAAGCTTACGTCTCCTTCAGTAAGGGTGCCGTCAAAATCACTCTGGAACATCAGCTTAGGGTTATGAGTAAGGGGCATATATATTTATCCTGTTCGTCTGGCTAGTCACGGATTTCTTCGGGCAGTTCATCATCCACCCCTATCTCGTGCAGCTTTTCTTCACTTTCAAGGTGGTCTATGTAAAGTATGCCATCCAGATGTTCGGTTTCATGTTCCAGCAACTGGGCGACAATACCGGTTCCTTTTATGCGGCAAGCCTTACCATGGCGGTCAAGCCCCTTAGCGGTAACAGTTTCGGCTCTGGTAAGTTCACCAAAATACCCCGGAATGGAAAGGCAGCCTTCAGTAACCTGTCTCTGCCCTTCTTTTTTCACAATCTCCGGGTTAATAAGTACGGTTGCTTCTTTGGCATCCGGTTCGCGGAAAACTACCAGCCTGAGAGATACGCCCACTTGAGGGGCAGCTAATCCCGCTCCATCAGCGCTACTCATAGTTTCAATCATATCATCAATGAGCGTTTGAATTGAGCTGTCAATGGAAGGTACTTTTTTGGCTTTCTTCCGTAAAACCGGCTCAGGCAGCTCACAGATGCGGCGTATTGCCATGGAATTTTTCTCCGTTTGCGAATTAGTTTATAAAATTACACTATAACTATAGCATATTTAGCTTTGGCGGACAAAAATTCAGACTTGCTCAAAGTCAAGCACTATGCTACCATATCTTGCACAGTCGGGGTGTAGCGCAGCCTGGTAGCGCACCTGAATGGGGTTCAGGTGGTCGGAGGTTCAAATCCTCTCACCCCGACCATTTTCTTTAAACTAAAGCCCTCTTTCAAAGAGGGCTTTTTATTTATCGGATAAATAAGTTTAGTATGTTTATACAGTCTGAGTTACGAACCGCCCGCCAGTGCTCCGCCAAATACCTGCCAGGCCAGAGCTGTCTTGGCTGTAAGGCTTAGAAATACGTAAACCCGCTCGCCAAACAGATAATCCCGCCACTTGCCTGATTTCTTGTATTGCAGCCACATGTTTAGAGCAAAGCTGAAAAAGAAAACGAACAGAGTAGGCAGGATGAAATAAACAAATGTGGGTATATTTTCGCTGGCTTGTGATATTGCCCCGAAGAAATAAATACTTATAGCCACCCAAGGTATGAATCCGGCAAAACACCCGAAAGTGTATGAAAGCCAGTTGGTTTTGGATGTGGTCTGGTTATGAAGCTCCATCATCAGGCCAAACAGATTCATAGCAGCATTTGCCCCAAAAATAGCAATTAAAGTTGCTACATCATATATGCCGCTGAGCATAGCAATCAGGACAATCATTATAGATGAACTTAAAGCATACTCGTACCAGCGGGCGTAGTTAATCCCTTTTGATAAATTAGTTTTGTACCATTCAAATATACCTGGTAAAGACAGCAAGAAATGGGCTGTGGCTGAAAGCAATAGGAAGATGGCAACCATAGGGCCTACTGGCAGGTCAAATAGTACTTCGGGTGGTTTAAAAGTAATCCCGCCGGGGCCGCCGCCGATAAAGTTGGTGGTAACCGGAAGCGAGAAACTGTTGCTGAGGAATAAGATAAGTATTGATTGGGCTAAATGGAAACTGCCCATGACAAGGTTATAAACCCGCAGTTTCCTAAACGCTTGTGGCTGATTCAGCTCAGGCTGTTTTACTTTTTTGTTAGCCATATTACCTCCCGTCACCATTTACAGGTAAAAACAGGTAAACTCTCAAAAAAAGTTACAGGCTGTACAGAATGCCGCCTGTCAGTCCGGCGGCAGCACCCAGGAAAACCCCCCAGCCCATATCTACCAAAGCCATCTTCAGGCTGAAACTATTTAAAGTGGAATAATTGGTCAGGTCATGAATACCGTAAGTGATAAATCCGAAAAGACCACCGTAAGCCAGAGCGGCAAAAATATTATCTCCGGCTAGCGGCAAAGCCATAGCTACTATACCTAAACTTATAAGCAGGTAGACCAGTATTGCCGATGGCCAGTCCGGTGACATACTCCCTCCGCTCCAGCGGGCAATCGGAGAAAGTTCGGTAACGTAAAATTTTTTGGCAATCAAGCCAATCCAGACGATATCCAGAACAAAGATAAGCACCAATACTATAAGGTAGACCAGTATACCGCTCATCTTTCCTCCTTAGGCGTTCTTTCCATGTATTCTATAAACCAGCCACCTGCCAGTTCAGCCACTTTCTCCAGCGCCCCCGGCTCTTCAAAAAGGTGGCCGGCTCCGGGTAGTATGCAAAGATGATTGAGGGCGCGCATTTGCTTTTGAGCTTGGGTATTAAGCTTTAATACTTGGGAGTCATTTTCACCGACTATAAATAAAGTTGGAGATTCCACCATTGGCAGCAGTTCTCTGGCAAGGTCAGGCCGCCCTCCTCTAGATACAACCGCCTTTATCTGCCCGGGCAGTAGCGAAGAAGCATAAAGCGCGGCGGCAGCCCCGGTGCTTGCCCCGAAATAACCTAACGGCAGGTTTTTGGTTTCTTCTTTGGTTTTCAGCATTTCAGTTACTTTAATAACTCTGTCTGCCAGAAAACGGAAATTGTAGCGGGTATTGGCTATTAGAATATCTACCATATCTTCTTGGGGTGTCAGCAAATCAAATAGAAAGGTAGCTAATCCATAACTATTTAGCTGGTGGGCAACCTGACGGTTGCGGGGACTCTGGCGGTTTGAGCCTGAGCCATGTACAAATATCACTAGCCCTATGGGTTCCGGCGGTATAGCCAGCTCACCGGGCAATTTGGTAGTGCCTATCACAACATTTATAGTTTTTTCGTATATCTGCATAAAAATTCCTGGCTATAGTATAGGATATTACTTTACCAAAGTCATTATAAATAAAGCAAAATTATTAAACTAAATTTAAAAATAGGTGTTTTCCCATAGGGCAAATAAGTACTAATACGCATTATTTTTGATGGTCAATTATTGTAACCTTCTAACACGGACAGACTCTTTTCCCTGCTGTATTTGAGTCAAGAAATATGGAGGAGGCCGAAATGAAAGTTACAATAAACGCCTGCCCCAAGTGCAAAAAGGAACGGGTTATTCGGATAGAAGATGAAAATAACCTCTATGAGTATCGGGAGCGATATGTACATCAGGACTGCACCAAGTGTGTAGCCAAAGAAATGGAATCTAAAGCAGTAGGTGCTTCGGCCTGACTGCAATATCACTTAATAATAAAGCCCCCGGTTTTAAGCCGGGGGCTTTTGATTTTATCTGCTTGCGTTACTAGATAAAAAGAGGAGCAAGTACCAGAGTAATGGTAGAAAGCAACTTTATCAGTACGTGGATTGACGGACCGGCAGTGTCCTTGAAGGGGTCACCTACTGTATCACCCACCACAGTTGCGGCATGAGTAACAGTATGTTTCATGACAGGACTGCCATCTTTTTCCAGCATTTCGCCTGTTTCAATGTATTTTTTGGCATTATCCCAGGCACCGCCTGCGTTATTCAGATAGGCGGCCATCATGATACCGCCGATAGTACCTACCATCAGGAATCCGGCGATGGCCATTGCGGAATCATATCCGGTTACTCTAAGGAAAATACCCAGAATAATGGGGGAAAGTACGGGCAGCAGGCCGGGGAAAATCATTTCGCGCAGACCGGCGGCAGCGGTTATATCTACTGCACGAGCATAATCCGGGCGTGAAGTTCCGGCTAGAATACCGGGGTCGGCCTTAAACTGGCGGCGTACTTCTTCAATAATCTTGGAAGCAGTTTTACCCACAGCTTTGATAGCTACGGCGGAGAAGAAGAATACCAGGGCAACAGCCAGCAACCCGCCTACGAATACTTCAATGCGTGAAAGGTCTACCGCCATCATTTCGCTTTCACCGCGAAGGAAGGCAACCCGCTCCAGATAAGCCTCAAAGAGCAGGAAAGCAGCCAGACCGGCAGAAGCCAGAGCATACCCCTTGGTCAAAGCCTTGGTGGTATTACCAACGGCATCCAGATGGTCAGTAATTTTTCTTACTTTGCCGCCTACTCCGGCCATTTCAATAACGCCGTTTGCATTATCGGTAATGGGGCCGAAAGTATCCATGGCAAGAATGAAGGGGCAGGTCATAAGCATACCCATGGTAGCGGCAGCAGTACCGAAAACAGCACCACCAGCGATACCGGTTTGTCCGCCCATCCAGTAAGAAAGCAGCAGGGCGGCACCAATAGTAATAGCGGTAGGCATGGCGGTTTCAAGACCGACAGCCGTACCGGAAACTATATTGGTAGCCGGACCGGTGCGTGAGGCATTGGCAATTTCCTTAACGGGATTATAACGGAATTCAGTGTAGTATTGAGTTATGAAAACCATGGCTACACTGGTAAGAATACCAATGACGCCTGCACCAAACAGCCACAGGTCACCGCCAATAGTCTGATTAGCTATAAAGATACCTATTATAGATAAACCTACAGCTGTAAAGTAGCCGCGGTTAAGGGCATTCATGGGGCTTTCGTTATCCTTACCGCGTACGAACATAATACCTATGATTGAGGCTAATATGCCGAAGGCACGGACAACCAGCGGGAAGAGTACCCAGGCAGCATTTCCAGTAGCCAGATAAAGGGTAATACCCAGTATCATAGCACCTATATTTTCGGCAGCAGTAGATTCAAATAAATCAGCACCGCGGCCGGCGCAGTCACCTACATTATCACCCACCAGGTCAGCGATAACAGCGGCATTGCGGGGATCATCTTCAGGGATACCGGCTTCAACTTTACCCACCAGGTCAGCACCCATGTCAGCGGCTTTGGTATAAATACCGCCGCCCAGCTGGGCAAACAGAGCCACAAAACTGGCACCGAAACCGAAACCGATAATAAGATGGGGAGTTACTTCGGGATTGCCTCCGTACATGTAATAGATGCCGGCAACACCAAGCAGACTTAGAGCGACAATGAGGAAACCGGAAACAGCACCGCCTCTAATAGCTACTGTAACAGCTTCAGAGAGGCCACCTTTTGCGGCAGCAGCGGCACATCTGAGGTTTGATTTAACCGAGATGTACATGCCGATAATGCCAGAGATACCGGAGCATAGAGCACCTGCCATGAAGGCAAGAGCAGTCCGCCAGGCGATACCAAAACCGGTTATGCCATAGGCTTCCAGTCCGCGTTCGCCACCTAGCAAACCAACCACTGCACCCACAGCTACTGCAGCCACGATGGCCAGAATAGCGATGGTGCGATACTGCCGCCTCAAGAAAGCTACAGCGCCTTCAAGAATACGGCCGGCAATATCCTGCATAGCCGGGGTACCGGAATCACGACGCATAACATCGCGAATCAGGTAGAGGGCAAATAGCACGGCAATAAGCCCTGCTGTCCACACCAACCAGGATAGATCCACAGTCTTCTCCCTTCTTTTTTTAGTCTTCTATTTTTAAACGCCGTAAGTATAAGTTATAAGTGCATTTTCGTCAAACATGCAAGTACCTTTGGAATAAGTGATATATATCAAACGGACATGGGGCTTTGCAAAGCTGACTGTATTCTGATATAAATACCCCTAGGAGACAATTATGGGGATTACCAGTTTTGTAATAGGCCTTTTCAGTTTGGCCGGTATGGGAGTGGGTTTGATTCCTTTGCTGGGCACGATTAATTTTTTTAATTTCTTCTTTGCACTTATCGGTTTGGGATTGGGTATCGGCGGTATGCTGCGTTCCCCCCGCCACCGTCTCAGTTTGGCAGGGATTGCTCTTTGCGGATTATCTTTGGTGCTGGGTTTTGTAAAATACATCTTAGGTTAATATTTCCTGTCTCAAATAAAAAAGCCAGACTTAAGTCTGGCTTTTTTATTTGTTGGTTTATTTAAATTATTTATTTGCCCAGCGCTCGGCTATATCCCCTGCAATGGGCAATTTGTATTTGAACCCTTGTGCCGCCTTTACTATCAGAACTACCCACAATATGAATGAAAGAACACTTATAACCCAGCTGATAAATACCCCCAGCACAGGTATTATGGTAAAAACCAAACCGATTATCTGAAGTGAACCGAAAACCACCAGTGACTGATAGGCATGGAAGCGGACAAATTTATTATCCTTCTCAAGAATCAGGAATATGATAGCGGAAATCCAGGCGAGTACGTAACAAAGTAATCCGGCAACATTTTCCTGCAAACCGGTAGAGGTTCTGGTCATTAGTATCTCCTTTAATAATCTAGTTTAAGGCTATATTATTTTAAACTTGGCGTCAATATATCCGGCTATATTTTTATTGTTTTACATCCGGCTGCTTGGTTTCCATTTCCTGCCGCATTTGCAGGTATTCTATCAGGCTGGTACGGGAAATAATGCCTACCAGTTTGCCATCTGATAAAACCGGCAGCTGGTTAATATCTTTGGACTGCAGCATATTTATCACATTGCCAAGATGTTCTTCAGGGTTCACCGTCTTAAGTTTTTCAAAAGGGGTCATTACCTGCCGTACTGATGTCTGGCCAAGTTTATCTGCCGGTATTTTTTTAATATCACTCAGGCTTATAAGGCCGGTAAGCTGCCCGTTCTCAAATACCGGGAGCGCCCTTTGGTTAAGCGGCAATATATATTCGTGAAGTGTCTGATAGAGTGTTTTATCCGGGTCAATAGTTTTAAATTCACGCCGCATCACTCTGCTTACGTTTACTGCGCTGAGTATTTCCGAAATAATTGTTTGCTGGTATGATCCTTGAGCCGTTGTAGCCATGAACCAGCCTATAAGTGCCAGCCAGAGACCGCTTATACCTATGCCCAGGAAAGCGGCGGCAATACCCCCGAATATTAGCAGGTAAGCAAAGCCCAGCCCCACTCTGGCGGCAATCCGGGTTGCTTTTTTGATGCTGTTTGAGGCATTCCAGATAATAGCTCTGAGTACCCGCCCCCCGTCCAGGGGGAAACCGGGAATAAGGTTGAAAATGGCCAGCATGGCATTTATCTGAGCCAGGTACAGGAATACTCCGCTGGCTAAAGTGGCATCTAAAGCGGAAAAAACAGCTTGGAAAGCCCAGAATACCAGTGCCAGTATAATGCTGACTGCCGGGCCGGAGATAGCCATGCGGAATTCGGCTCCGGGGTTATCCGGTTCTTTGGTCAGGTTTGAAACCCCGCCGAAGATAAACAATGTTATGCTTTTAACCGGTATTCCGTGGCGTATAGCTACAATAGAGTGTCCCAGCTCATGGGCTAAAACCGAGCCGAAAAGCAGCAGACAGCTTGTAATGCCCAGTACCCAGGCGGTAAGGGGGCTTATATTTTCATCTATTGCGGGGTAATAAGCTACTGCCAGAGACCAGCTGAGCAGGGCAAAGATGATAAGCCATGAAACATGAATGCCTATCTCTATGCCCAGAACCCGCCCAAGCTTGAAAGAGGATTTCACGGTCTCCCTCCGTTAGCTGTAAGGAGTTATTAAAAGCTTATATCTTCTATTATATACTGTAAAGTACCGGAGGGTACTTCTATTTCTACTTTATCGCCCTTACACCGGTTAAAAAGAGCCTTGCCAATGGGTGATGAGGCAGATATTTTGCCCTTTAGGGGTTCTATTTCTTTAGGGCTCACCAAAGTATAAACGCACTGGTCCCCGTTTTTCAGGTCACGGAGTTTTACGGTATTGCCCATATTTACTTTGGATGTGTTATTATCGGTATATTCGCTGACTTCGGCATATTTTAGTTCGTGTTCTATTTCTTTTATGCGCCCTTCAATCTGGCCGCGTTGTTCCTTGGCGGCGTGGTAAGGGGCATTTTCACGCATATCTTTATCCATGGCAGCCAAACGCATTTCTTCAATAACTTCAATCCGTTTGCCTTTCAGGGTGCTCAGTTCATCTTCCAGTTTTTTATAACCGCTTGCGGTCATAGGTATTTTTTCAACAGCAGTTTGGCTGGTGCGGGCAGCAGATTTTCGTGAAGCCAGCTTTTTAATCTTGATATGTGAAGAAAGGTTGTAATCCACCCAACCCTGTTCATTCAGGTATGTCAGGAAAGCCCGTACAGACTGTAGTTTGACGGATACTTCCTTGTCAGAAGAAGAGATGCATTCCGGGTAGCGGGATACCTCAATGGCAGTCATACGGCAAACAAGCTTGTCCTTTCCGCACCAGCGGGTAAAGTGGACCAGCGAATTCTGGTGAATTTTCTTATTACTGTTATCGTTAAGATATTGGTTTAATGCTTCGTCAAGGTTAATGCCGCTGTTTTGCATAAAAATTCTGATTGACTCCGATTTTCTTTTTTAGCTGCGGATAAGATCTAGCGGGTTTTTTAAGAGGTGGGCAAATGCTTTGCCATGCCAGTCAAACCCCAGGTGACTCTTTGCAGCCATCTTCTCAATCATACCATTTGCGGCACACTTTTTAAAAATTTGTTCCAGCAGGCGGTCATCAATCCCCGCGTATATCCTGCTGAGGAGTTTGCCAATGTATAGCTCTGATCCTATAAGAGCTTTCCAGCTTTTTTCATATTCGGCCATATCTGCTTTGGAAAGTTTATTGGTTTTTATTTTTTTATCCAGACAAGCCACCGCCAAATCAGCGCACAGCAAACCGAAGTATATCCCTCCCCCAGTGGTTGGTTTTAACTGACCGGCAAAATCACCCACCGCCAGTACTCTATCTCCGAAACTGGCGGAAAGATTGCCTGCCGGAACCGGGCGGCAGGCGTATTTTATATTTCTATCGGGTATCAGCCCTTGTTTGTATATAGTATTATGTAAAATACTCCAGCATTCATTTGGGTTTTTACGGGTCAACAATCCCATTTTAGCTGCATGATCATTTATGGGGCTGAGCCAACCGAAATATCCCTGAGATATAGCTTTACCGGTAAAGAGTGACAATGCGGTTGGTATGGGGGTGTCAACTTCCCCCTGCAAGCCGAAGGCAAAGTGCTTTATTTCTCCCAGTCCGGCTGCCCGGCTGAGTTCAGTATTATATCCTGCGGCCAGAATAGCGGCTTTGGCAAAGAAAGTTTGCCCTCCTTTGGTGGTTATGCAGATACCATTACCTGTGTTTTCAAGGCCGTTTACCTGGCAGCCGAAATTTGTCTGCACCCCGCAGTTTACGGCCTGTTTTAGTAAACCAGCCTGAAATCCGCCCCTATCCAGCATTATGGCCTGGGGTGTATCCCGCTTAAGCAGTAACTTTCGCCCGTAAGGTGAATATACGGTAGCTTCCGAAAATATATTTTGTACGTGTTCGGCCTCAAAGCCATATTTTGCGGCACACTCTGTGCTAATTAAACCCGTACAGCAAATTTGTTTTACCATCTCCGGCCTTTTTTCCAGCAGCCTTACTTCGTAGCCGCGCTGAGCCAGACACTTGGCGGTGTATATCCCTACCGGCCCCGCCCCTATTACCAATATATCCTTATTCACAAAATATATTATCCATTTTTCAGGTAAAAAAGACAATTGGCAATAATAACACAAAAGAGTATTGTGCTAAATCTAAAATAACGTTATAATAAAGGACAAAAGTATAAAATTATGCTTGACAGAGGGGTATATGATAGTAACCGTAACCAGTGTGGTTATTGCTACTGCAACAGGTACGGCGGCAGTTATAGGTGGTGTTTCGCTGGCCTCTCTGATAGCTTTTTTGATTGCCCGGGAGATGGCACTGGCCAGAAAATCCGCTTTTTCCATAAGGGTAGCCCGCTACCTGGGAATCAGTATTTTCCCCTTGTTTCTGGTGATGGGTGTTATTGTGATTTCCCGTATAATGGAAACGCTAGCCCAGTAACAGCGGCGCTACCGCAAAGAGTATAGTATTTGTTATTCCGTGTGCCAGGGTAACTCCCAGTATAGAGCCTGTCTTTTTGACCAGATAACCGAATATGAGTGCTACTCCGAAGACAAAAACGATATCAGTTATGGAAAGAAACCCAATATGGAGTATGGCAAATATTAGGCTGATGTAGATTATTCCCTTTGCCTCGAATGAATCCAGTGCTGCTTTCTGTAAAACTCCTCTGAATATAAGTTCCTCAACAAATCCGGTTGTGATTAGCAGTATCAGACCGGGCAATACCAGGCTGCTCCAGCTTAAGGTTTCTATGATGGCTTCAGGTTTTAAAATAGCGTATTCGGCAAAACCCAGCCCTATTCCTGTAAGGCCTATCAGTATCTGTATCGGTATTTTCCCCCAGTTGAGGCCGATATCTTTAAAATTGTATTCAAGTGTTCTGGCTACTATAACAGTTCCAATCAGCAAAGGCAGGTAGATAACGGGATACCACCATATCTGGGGAATATCTGAAAGGGGCATAGCCAGGCTGATTATGCGTATCAAGGCTACCAATGAAAGTGACAGAATAAGCCGGTCAGGATGAAAGCGGTTGGTTTTGGCAACCCGAAAGATGATGCTGAATAAAAGTAATATATATATGCCAAGCCCGAAAAGCGGTTGGCAGGCTACAGTGACAATTTCAGCTGCGGTGATTATCAGCAGGTAAACCAAGGCACTAAGCATCCGTAATGCCTTTTACCGGTAATTTATTCATATAGGCTATCAGGCTGTCTAGAGTTATAAAGCCGGATTGGATATTTTTACCTTCCAACCTGACTATCTCTATCTTGTCCTCATTCATGCGGCGGGCAATATCCAGAGCATTTTCCTCCGGCGGTATGACTGGTATTTGGCTGACAGGAGTATACAGTTCAGCTAAGGGCTTGGATTTAAGACTGTCCGCATTTTTCAGGTTGTGCCGGTTTATTATACCTGCCAGCCCGTTTTCATCTTCAACCAGTATATATGCCCCGTTTGGTGTTTGGGTCAGATAGTCTCCTAAAATCTGGGTGGATTTAGCTTTGGGTATATTAAAGTCAATTACTTCCATAGGTGTGACTCTTTTTAACACCTGCTGCAAGGTATATTGGCGGAAACTGGTGCGAGCGGTATCAGATAAATACCAGCCCAGCAATCCAAGCCAGATGCCGGATAACCAGTCTTGGGTGCGTATCACGATAAATATTCCGGCCGCTATAAAAAGAAAACCGAAAATCTGGCCGGCAACGGTAGAAATGCGGGTGGATTTGGTCAGGTCTTTGGTTTGCTGCCAGAAGGCTGCCCGGAGAATGCGCCCTCCATCCAGGGGGAAGCCGGGAATCAGGTTAAATACCGCCAGTATCAGGTTAATCTGAGCCAGCCAGTAGTTCATTACGGCCAGTTCAGGGCTTTGTCCGTTAAGGTTTATATACAGAACATAAAATATTCCTGCCAGTCCCAAACTTGAGGCCGGTCCGGCCAGTGCCATTTTAAATTCGCTTCCGGCGGTTTCTGCTTCTTCACTCATATTAGCAGCCCCGCCGAAAATAAAAAGGGTGATGCTTTTTACTTTCATACCGTTAGCTCTGCCGATTAGGCTGTGAGCAAGTTCATGGACGATTACCGATGCAAAAAACAGCAGGCTGGTAGTAATTCCCATAATCCAGAGCTTGAGATCGTCGGCATTATCCAAGGTGTCAGGAAATACCTGGGTAGCCAGAAAAACGGATACCAGCCCGAATATGATAAACCAGCCGTAATGAAGGCGGAACTGGATGCCGAAAAGCTTGCCTATATTTATGCCCTGTTCCATATCACCTGACAATCTTTAAAAAAATATATCTTATGCTAGCACCGCGAGACGGAAACGCCAAGATGTTTTTCAGCCAGTTCCATGGCGCAGAAGTCCCCGCACATGCTGCAGGCTTTACCTTTGGTTTTAAAGCGGTCACGTGTAAACCTGGCATGTTCCGGGTCAAGTGAAAGATTAAGCTGACTTTCCCAGTCTAATTTCTTACGGGCAATGGCCATCTGCCGGTCACGTTCTGCTGCCCCGTTTACCCCCTTTACAATATCAGCGGCATGGGCGGCAATGCGTGAGGCAATCACACCGTCTCTTACATCGGTAACATCCGGCAGAGACAGGTGCTCAGCTGGGGTAACGTAACATAGGAAATCAGCACCGGCAGCTGCTGCAATTGCCCCGCCGATAGCTCCGGTAATATGGTCATAGCCGGGGGCAATATCGGTCACCAGCGGGCCAAGCACATAAAAGGGGGCGTCTTCACAGACGGATTTCTGCAGGCGTATATTGGCCTCTATCTGGTTCAAAGGCACATGCCCGGGACCCTCCACCATTACCTGCACTTCGGCGTCTCTGGCTCTTTTTACCAGTTCACCCAGCACCAGCAGTTCAGCTACCTGGGCGCGGTCTGTTGCATCTGCAATACATCCTGGGCGCAGCCCGTCTCCCAGGCTCAAAGTAACGTCATATTCGCGGCAGATATCCAGCAGGCGGTCAAAATGTTCATAAAGCGGGTTTTCTGCCTGGTGGAATACCATCCAGCCGGCGGTAAAAGTACCCCCGCGGGAAACTATATCGGTAAGCCTGCCTTGCCCTTTGAATGTATCTATGACCTGGCGGGTAACCCCGCAGTGTACAGTTACAAAATCAACCCCCTCTTTGGCCTGGGATTCTATTGCACCAAACAGATCGTCAGATGTCATCTTTACCATAGCACCGTAACGGTCTTTAGCTTCCACAGCTGCCTGATAGACAGGCACAGTCCCCAGCGGAAGGCAGGTATTTTTCAGTATAGCCTGGCGGACTGAATTTATCTTGGGGCCGGTGGAGAGGTCCATTATGGTATCGGCACCTGCCATTTCGGCCATTTTCAGTTTTTCAATTTCACTTGCCACCGAACCAAAGTCTGTGGAAGTGCCGATATTGGCATTTACCTTGGTGGAAAGTCCCTTGCCTATACCGCACAGCTTCAGATCGTTATGGAGTTTGTTGGCAGGTATTACAATATTACCGTCAGCTACGCCTTGGCAGATAAACTCCGGCGGTAGTCCTTCAATCTTGGCTACGGCTTCCATTTCGGGAGTGATAATGCCTCTTCGGGCTTGCTTGAGTTGGGTCATGATTTTCCCCTGAAAATAAATTAACCAAGGCAAAGCGTTAACTTTAGACCCTGGTCTCAAAGTTCGCTTCCCTACGCTCGTATTATCGAGGTCAGGTTTTAGGGTTGGCTATGTGCCTCTCAGCCTTGAGCACCCCTAGCAAGTTTATGTAAATAAATGATAACACGATTAATTTGTTAAATGCAAAAATAGAGCCTGAAATTTGCCTTTATGATATATTACTATGCATGAATGAATTTATTTGCGGGTTGTCATCTTTGGGCATCACTTTGAGTTTTGTCCAGCTTGAGCAGTTTGAAACATACTACTGTGAACTGGTGGGTTATAATAGCCGGGTTAATTTGACGGCTATTACAGAATATAAAGATGTCCAGGTAAAACACTTTTTAGATTCTGTTTCACTAGTATTGGCCGGAATCAAGGGTGACGAAAAAATCTTGGATGTGGGCAGCGGAGCCGGTTTTCCCGGTCTGCCACTAAAGATACTTTTCCCTGATATACAGCTTGGTTTACTGGAAGCTACTCAGAAAAAGGCCCGTTTTTTAAGCGAAATTACTGCCAAACTGGGTTTAACCGGTGTTGAAATAATATCCCAAAGGGCAGAAGATGCGGCTCAAAACCCCCTCTATCGCCAGAAATACACTCTGGTTACATCAAGGGCAGTGGCAGATATGGCAACTTTGGCTGAGCTGACTCTGCCGTTTTGTGCTCTAGGCGGGCGTGTTATTGCCCCTAAAAAAGGTGACATTGAAGAAGAGATGGATAGGGCTAATACCGCTGTTAAAAAGATGGGCGGGCGGGTGTTTGAAGTGATAAAGATTGCATTGCCGGGCCTTGAAGATGGCCGCAAACTGGTGGTGCTGGAAAAAATTTCAAACACCCCGGCTTTGTATCCCCGCCGTGCGGGAATACCGGCTAAAACCCCCTTGATTTAGCTTGTTTGGGGTATAATATAAATAGTAAAATGTAAACGGATAATTCATGGCAAAAACTCTCAAAGGGAGACTAGGGAAAAACCGGTTCTCAAAAAATATCTATCTAGATGATGCCCCAAAAGGGTGTAAGGCGGATCAATACCAATATACTTATCTACCGTACGGTTGGTAAAAAGATTACGGAGGCAGATATGCCTGAACTTTTAACTGATGACCTTAATGCTTTGCTGGAGGTATTGCCTCCCAATATACGCCAGCCGCTTACAAACCCTGCCAACAGAGAAAATCTGATAGAGATTGTTATGGATTTGGGCCGTAACCCCGAGGCCCGTTTTCCTGACCGTGAGATTATACTGTCTAATCGGGATGTCACCCAGGAAGATATAGATTATGTTTCCTCCCGCATAGGTGATTTCGGTGATGACAACCGGGCAGGTATTGAACGTACTTTACATCGTATTTCCGCTATACGTAACCGCAAAGGCAAAATAGTAGGCCTAACACTTCGGGTAGGACGGGCGGTTTTTGGTACTATAAAAATTATTCAGGACCTTATCCAGTCAGGACAGAGCGTGCTTATGCTGGGACGGCCGGGTGTAGGCAAAACCACCATGCTCAGGGAAGTAGCCAGAGTGCTGGCGGGTGACCTCAAAAAACGGGTGGTTATAGTGGATACTTCCAATGAAATTGCAGGTGACGGGGATATCCCCCACCCCGCCATTGGACATGCCCGCCGTATGCAGGTCCGTACGCCTGATATGCAGCATGCCGTTATGATAGAGGCAGTTGAAAACCATATGCCGCAGGTGATTGTAATAGATGAAATAGGCACGGAATTGGAAGCCCTGGCCGCCCGCACCATCGCTGAGCGGGGTGTTCAGCTGGTAGGCACGGCTCATGGCAATGTGCTGGATAACCTGATGCTTAATCCCACCTTAAGTGACCTTATCGGCGGTATACAGTCTGTTACTCTGGGTGATGAAGAAGCCCGCAGACGGGGCACTCAGAAAACTATACTGGAACGGCGCGCCCCGCCCACTTTTCAGGTGATTGTGGAAATACAGGAGCGCAATAAAGTGGCTGTCCACCCGGATGTGGGTGCGGCGGTAGACTCTATTTTACGGAGTGTGTCCCCTTCGTCTGAAATCCGCTACCTTGATGAAAATGGCGAAGTTGTTATCAGCAAGCAGCAGCCCAGCGAAGAAAAAGTTAAAGCGGCCGCCGAGAGTTTGCCTTTGCCAAAGGGCAAGGAACTGCCGGTTATGTATCTTTTCGGGGTGAACCGCAGCCGTATGGAAGAAATTGCCCGGGAAATGCATCTGGATATCAAGCTGGCCGAACGCCCGGAACAGGCACAGCTGATGGTTACTTCGCGGAATTATTACCGCCGTAAACCCCAAAGAGTGCGTGATGCCGAAAATATGAATATACCTATATATGTATTAAAGAGCCATACGCCGGGTCAGTTCCACCAGCTTCTGGCTACCCTTAGCGGCAGGGATGTGGCTTTTACAGCGGATAAGCCGCCTGAAATAGATTTAGCTATACATGAAGCCGAAGAAGCAATAGCCCAGGTTAAGAGTTCCCATATACCGGTAGAGCTTAGCCCGCAGGGTGCTTATATAAGGCGCTTTCAGCACATAATAGCTGAAAAAGAGCATCTTTCTTCCCATAGTTTGGGCAAAGAGCCGCACCGCCGGGTAAGAATATCAAGGGGTTAAAATATGTCTTTGTTTATAACATTTGAGGGCGGCGAGGGTTGCGGCAAAAGCACCCAGTCCAAAGCCTTGTACAGGTATCTGAAAAAACTGGGGCTGGGGTGTGTGCTTACTCACGAACCCGGCGGTACCCGCTCAGGTGATAAAATAACCCGTTTGCTGAAGTGGTCTAAAGAAGAAAACATTTCCCCGCTTACGGAATTGCTTCTTTTCAATGCCTCGCGGTCTATCCTTATAGACAATGTGATTAAACCGGCCTTGCAGGACGGCAATATAGTTATATGTGACCGTTATACAGATTCCACCTTGGCATACCAGTGGTACGGGCGGGGGCTTGAGCTGGATACGGTAAAATGTATAAACAATCTGGCAAGCGGTGGTCTGGTACCTGATTTAACCATCTGGCTGGATATGGATGACAAAGCCGCTCTCCTTCGCAAAGGAAAGTTGCCGCCTGACCGCTTTGAAAGTGAAAATAACGGCTTCCACCAAAGGGTTCGTGACGGTTTCGGGGTTATTGCCGCTGCCGAACCAAACAGGTTTCTGAAACTGGATGCTTCACTGCCCCAGTTAGAGCTTGCCAGATGTATCAGGCAAAGGGTTAACGTTCTTTTGAAGCTGCCGCAATGAATGATAATCCTGGACTGATAATGGTAGCTATGAGCGGCGGGGTGGATTCCTCGGTTGCGGCCATGCTCCTGCTTGAACAGGGATACGATGTAGCCGGGGTCAGCCTGCAACTCAAGTCCAATAATGAACCTTACGGCAACGGCTATAACCTGAAACTTATTAACCGGGCGCGTGAAGTGGCGGCCGCTCTAGGTATCCCCCATTATGTGGTTGATTTGAGTGATATTTTTTCCCAAAGGGTTATTGCAGATTTCTGCCAGCAGTATTCGCAGGGGCGTACTCCGAACCCCTGTATTCGTTGTAATTATTATGTAAAGATAGGCGCTTTGCTTGATAAAATACCTGATTTCAATGCCGGTTATTTAGCTACCGGACATTATGCCCGTGTCCTTTCAGATGGAAACGGCACTCACCTTCTAAAAGGGGCCGATGAGAAAAAAGACCAGTCATATTTTTTATACACCCTGCCGCCCGAATCACTGTCCCGTCTTATGTTCCCACTTGGCAAAAGGTACAAAAAGGATATTATCCGTTTAGCGGCTAAGATGAAACTGCCCGTTTCCCAAAAGGAAAGCCAGGACGTGTGCTTTATACCTGACGGTGATTACAAGTCTTTTCTGTCCACCCGTATGGGATTTACCCCCGGCAAAATTCTGGATAAAACCGGCAAAATACTGGGTGAACATCAGGGGCTACCTCTTTATACCATAGGCCAAAGGCAGGGACTGGGGCTGGCTTCAAATGAAAAGCTCTTTGTATCAGATATGAATCCGGAGGCCAATACCATTACGGTTGCCAGCCATGACCAACTGTATACCAGCCGCATATTGCTGAGCAACTTCATCTGGCGGGAAAGCAGTATTCCGCTGGATACCCCCGGTATGATAGTCAAAGTCCGCTACAAAGCCGCCCCGGCCGAGGTGAAAAAGATATCCCAAACAGGTGATTTTTATTTACTTGAACTGGCAAGCCCCGTTTGGGCAGCCACCCCCGGTCAGGCAGCCGTTATTTATCTGGGTGATATGGTACTTGGCGGGGGTATTATTGAACACGGCGGGGACGCCGCCTGATATGCCTGCCGCTATCTGCCCCGGCTGGGCTGAGGAAAAGCAGCTCTGGAAGCAGGGTTTTTCCTCAATTGCCGGTTTAGACGAAGCCGGCAGAGGGTGTCTGGCCGGACCAGTGGTAGCCGGAGCGGTCATCATGCCGCCCCGGCTAAAGGGCGAATGGGTGGCTATGGTGCGTGACAGCAAGGTGCTTACCCCCGAAAAACGCGAATACCTTTACTGCCATATTGTTTCCATGGCAATAAGTTTCGGGGTGGGTGTAGTGGATAACACCCAGATTGACTGTCTGGGGATTGCCCCCGCTACCAGACTTGCCATGAAGACGGCGGTGGAACACTTGGATTGCCGGCCTGATTATTTGCTGGTGGATTACCTGAAACTGCCGGATATTCCCCTGCCCCAAAAGGGCATTGTGGACGGCGATGCCCTTTGCTTCAGTATTGCCTGTGCTTCCATTATTGCCAAGGTCAGCCGTGACCGGCTGATGTGCGAGCTTGATGCTACCTATCCCGGGTACCACCTTGCCAAACACAAGGGTTACGGTACTGCGCTTCATATGGAGTGCATTTCCCAAAAAGGTATCTCCCCCATCCACCGCCGCACTTTTGCCCCTTTAAAGAGTATGTTTGATGTCATATAAGCGTAAAGCAACAGGTAAACTGGGTGAGGAACTGGCAGCAGAGTACCTGATGACTTTGGGCTATCGCATTATCCAGACCAACTGCCGCCTGCCTGAGGGTGAAATTGATATAGTGGGGCAGGATGGTGAGTGTCTGGCATTTATTGAGGTGCGTACCAAACGCCGCTTGGAATACGGTTTGCCTGCTGAATCTGTTACCCTGCGTAAAAAAGCCCATCTTATTGCCAGTGCCGAAAGCTATATGCAAAAATACCATCTGGAACATCTGCCCTGCCGGATAGACTTCGTTTCAGTAGATCTCAGCCAGCCTGAACCTAAACTGGAACTGATTAAAAATGCACTGGGCGAAGAATGAAGACGACAGATATGGGTTTATGTTAAAATCTTGCCGTGGATAATCTTGAAAAACTGTGGCGGATAGTTGATGTTAACCAGAACCGCTTAAGTGAAGGGTTGCGGGTACTGGAAGAGATTGCCCGTTTATACCTTGAAGATGAAAAGCTTAATTCACGTTTCAAAAACCTGCGTCACTCACTTACTTTGCAGGATATTGCTTCCAATTCCCGTCTGTTATTTTCCCGCCAAGCTGATACTGATATCGGCGCTCAGTTAGAAACATCTGACCAGTCCAAACCGGAAACCTTATTTTCGCTTGTAAGTGCCAATGCCAAGCGGGCAGAACAATCCCTGCGGGTTCTGGAAGAGTTTGCCGGTTTACCTGAGACGGGTCTTGATGCCGCTCTCTACAGCCGCGGGCGTTTTGAACTTTATACCCTTGAAAAAGACCTGGCGGCCAGGCTTTTGCGTACAAACCGCCGGGATATGATAACGGGGTTGTATGTGGCTATAGATGCAGATTATCTGGCCGGGCGGGATATAACTGCAGTTACCAGAGAAGTGCTTGAGGGCGGTTGCCGCCTTATCCAGCTTAGGGCTAAAACGGCCTCTGCCCGAAAGTTTCTGGCACTGGCCGTAAGCTTGAAAGAAATTTGCCTTGAATACGGTGCGCTCTTTATTATAAATGACCGCTTGGATATTGCCCTTGCCTGCGGTGCGGACGGGCTTCATCTGGGGCAGACAGATATGCCGTTTTCGCAAGCCCGCCGCTTTATGCCGCCGGATAGCATTATAGGTATTTCTGCGGATACGCCCGAACAGGCTGTTTCAGCTCAAAACGAAGGGGCAGACTATGTGGCTGCCGGGGCGGTTTTTCCCACCCAAACTAAACAAGATGTCCTTTTCGGCGGCCTTTCAGGTTTACAGGCCATTCACCAAGTGGTAAAAATACCTCTGGTGGCTATTGGCGGCATAAACAAGTCGAATTTTTATGAAGCCATGCAGGCAGGTGCGGATAGCCTCTGCCTGATAAGTGCGGTCTTAGGTGCGCCTGATATTAAAAAGGCTACTTCAGAATTTATAACCCTTATGGAGGCAGCAAAAATTGACTAGCATCAGTCTCAAAATGGAACAGATATCTGACAGCATACGGGAAAACTTTAAAACCCGTGATGCCGCCCGTGAAAAATCCCTGCCTGTCAGCCGGGAAGCTATACGCTATTGCAGTCTGGCTATCAGGGCAGTTCACCGCCAGGAACTGGCACAGGCAAGAGAAATGCTGGTTTCGGCCAAAGCCCTTATTAAGGAGGCCGGGCAGGCTATAGACGCATGCGGCGAACTATCCAACACCGCGTTTTTCCTTGATGCCCAAAAAGAATACGCCGAAGCCAATACCGTACTGGCTCTGGTGGATGGCAAGGATATGCCCTCACCACAGGAACTGGAAGTGGACAATGCCGCCTATTTAAACGGTATTGGCGAAGCGGCAGGTGAACTGAGGCGTTATATACTGGATGGCCTGAGAAAGGGCGAAGATACCCGTGGCGAAGAGCTGCTTCAGGCTATGGATGATATCTACGAAGTATTGGTTACCATGGATTTCCCGGATGCCATTACCGGCGGGCTTCGCCGGACTACAGATATGGTTCGGGGTGTACTGGAACGCACCCGAAGTGATTTAACGTTATATATACAGCAAAAGGGGCTTGAGCAAAAGCTGGAAGATTTCCAGTCAAAATTGACCCGGAAAGGGGAGTAATTTAGTGTCTATCTGGATTGCATTGGTTGTCGGTTTAGCGGGTCTGGCGGTTGCCGGGCTGCTGGCCAGATTTGTCCTACGGCAAGATGAGGGCACACCTAAGGTAAGGGAAATTGCATCTGCCATTAGGGAAGGTGCAATGGCCTTTATTACCCGTGAATACACGGTGATGGCTATCTTCGTAGCAGTAGTGACTGTCATACTGGCATTTTTGCCCTCACTGGGTTGGCCGGTATCGGTTTCGTTCCTGTTTGGTGCGTTATGCTCGGGGCTTGCGGGTTTTATAGGTATGAGTATAGCCGTCAAGGCTAACTCACGCACTACTACCGCTGCCAGCCACAGCCTTAATCAGGGATTGAAGCTTTCCTTCAGAGCCGGTTCGGTTATGGGTATGTGTGTGGTTGGCATAGGCATTATCGGCCTTTCAATAATGTACTTTGCCTTTGGCAGTGACGTGGACTTCATTAAGATTTTGCCTGGATACGGTTTTGGTGCTTCCTCTGTAGCTATCTTTGCCAGGGTGGGCGGCGGTATTTTTACCAAAGCGGCTGATACTGGTGCGGATATTGTGGGCAAGGTGGAGAAAAGTATCCCCGAAGATGACCCCCGCAATGCAGCGGTAGTGGCAGACTTTGTGGGTGATAATGTGGGTGATGTGGCCGGCATGGGGGCTGACCTTTTTGAATCTTATGTAGATTCCATTATAGCCACCATGGCCTTGGCTACTGTCGGTGCCTTCTCAATGAAACTGGGCTATTCGCTTGTCCCGTCTGATGAAGCGGCTTTCTTCCTGCCCATGCTGGTTGCGGCCGGGGGTATACTGGCCTCGGTTATAGGTATCTTTTTAGTACGTACCGGGGAAAAACTCCAGATGAAGGCCCTGCTGGCAGCTTTACGCAAGGGTACTCTGGCAGCCGCCTTTTTATCGGCGGTATTCTCTTTCCTGGCTGTCTGGTATCTTCAAGCAGATTTGGGTCTCTTTGTTGCCATTCTGGCCGGTCTGGTGGCGGGTGTGCTTATCGGTGAAAGCACCAACTACTTTACTTCTTACGTCTATAAACCTACTTTGGGTATAGCGGCATCTTGCCAGACGGGCGCGGCTACCAATATTATCTCAGGTTTCTCAGTAGGTCTTTTGAGTGTAGTACCGCCTATCGTTTTGGTGGTAGCGGCTATTGTGATTTCCTATGCTTTCGGTGATGTTTATGGCGTGGCCCTAGCGGGCGTGGGTATGCTGGCTACTCTGGGTATACAAGATGCCACTGATGCTTACGGTCCGGTAGCGGATAATGCTGGCGGTATAGCTGAAATGGCGGGTTTGCCCAAGGAAGTACGCGAGCGGACGGATGCGCTTGATTCTCTGGGCAATACCACTGCTGCTATAGGCAAAGGGTTTGCCATAGGTTCTGCCGGGCTTACTTCACTGGCTCTTTTGCTTTCTTACACCCAGGCGGTTGGTATAACCGCTTCGCAGGTAAGCTTGCTGGATGTTAAGGTGCTGGCCGGGCTTTTGCTGGGTGTTATGATGCCGGCTGTTTTCTGTTCACTTACTTTAAAAGCGGTGGGTGTGACCAGTTTTTCCATTGTGAACGAGGTGCGGCGTCAGTTTAAAGAGATTGCCGGTATTATGGACGGCACTGCCAAGCCCGAATACGGCAAATGTGTAGATATCTGCACCCGTGACTCCATTAAGCAGATGATTTTACCCGGTATTATCACGGTAGTTTCACCGGTAATAGTCGGCTGGCTGCTGGGTTCGGTTGCCGTGGTGGGTTTTCTGGCCGGTATTATCCTGTGCGGGTTTATACTGGCAGTCACCTTTGCCAATGCCGGCGGTGCCTGGGACAATGCCAAGAAATGGGTTGAAACCGGGGCTTACGGCGGCAAAGGTTCGGATGCCCATAAAGCGGCAGTGGTGGGTGATACGGTGGGAGACCCCATGAAGGATACCGCCGGACCGTCACTTAATATTATGATTAAGCTGGTTGCCATTATTGCCTTGGTTATGGCACCTATACTGGCTAATTTTAGCGGTATAATTTAAGACTATATAAAGCTAAATAAACGGGTTGCCGGCCTTTTCCTTGCCAATGGTTGTTTCCCGGCCGTGTCCGGGGAAGACAAGGGTTTCAGGGGGAAGGCTGAGCAGCCTGTTTATTATATTCTGCCGCAAGGCCTCGGCATCGCTTTCCTCAAAATCTGACCGCCCTATGCCGGAGTTAAAAAGGGTATCCCCGCTGAACAAATAACCCGGCGTGTATAAACAGATACCGCCCGGTGTATGTCCGGGTATAGAAATAACCGAAAATTTGGTTTTGCCCAGTTCCAGCGTACTGCCTTCATCAAGCGGAATATCCGGCACAAGGTTTGGCAGCGCGGGCATTCCCAGGTAACTTACCAGCTCAATATTTTCACTTAAGCTGGCATCCGAAGGGTTAAAACAGAGTTTAGCTTCGGGGTAAAGTTTCCGGACATAATCCAGCCCTGCCAGGTGGTCAAGATGCCCGTGGGTAAGTAAGATATATTTTACATTCAGCTGGTGCTCGGTCACTGTTTCGGGGATTGAGTTTGAGATAGCAGCCGGGTCAATTATAAGCCCCTCACGGCTTTCTTCATCACCCAGTATATAGCAGTTTGTACCCAGTAAACCTAAACGGAGTTTGCGGTTAAGCATGTTTGTATAAGCCTCAAGGATAATATTTTGGCACATTCTAGCACTAAAGCTGGTATCCGCCAAAATATTTTTGACTTATTTGCCCAAAGCTGATAACTTTTTATTCATGAGTATAGATAATCAGCCGAATCTGTCTGCCGCTTCATTCAGCTTCCGTCCGGCTTATTTCATGGCACCGCTGCTGGTGCTGGTTATGTCGCTTATCCTTACTGCTATTTATTTTGGCCGTTTGCCGGTAGAGGTAGCTTACCGCTTCAGTATTGACGGCGCACCGGTTACCTATATAAATGCCGGGCTTATAACCGGCATGCTGGTTGGAGTGCAGGTTTTAGTGGTACTTTTGGCTTTTGGCTTGGCGTTTTTCCTGCCGCGGCTCAGCTTTTTTAAAACCAACCAGACGGATTTCTGGGTGAAACCGGGAACTTTGCTTGGGTTTATGGGCAATATCATGGCTGTGCCCCAGCTGATACTGGCATATGCTCTGCTGGACGTATTTGTCTATAATGTTCATCAAATTCACCTGTTGCCCCTGTGGCTGTTTGCCATTATCCTTATTGTTATAGCGGCCATCGTTATAGGGATTTTTGCCATTCCGGTATTTGTCAGGGCTTACAAAACTTTTAACGGCCCGAGTGCAAGTAAAAAGGAGTAATTGACCTTGTCTGAAAATGTTTCTCAGCCTGTTTCCATGGATAAAATAGTTTCTCTGGCCCGCCGCCGGGGCTTTATATTCCCCAGCAGTGAAATCTACGGCGGCCTGAATAGTTGCTGGGACTACGGCCCGCTGGGCGTAGAGCTGAAACGCAATGTTAAAGAAGCCTGGTGGCGGTATATGGTACGTGACCGGGATGACGTGGTGGGTTTGGATGCCAGTATCATCATGCATCCCCGCGTTTGGGAAGCCAGCGGTCATGTGGCCGGGTTTTCCGACCCCATGGTGGATTGCAAAAATTGCAAAATGCGCTGGCGTCCCACAGACCTTGCCGAACCCAAATGCCCGGCCTGCGGCGGTGAGCTTACCGAATCCCGCCAGTTTAACCTCATGTTTAAAACCTTTATGGGTCCGGTTGAAGAGGCGGCCAATATTGTTTATTTGCGGCCGGAAACCGCTCAGGGCATATTTGTAAATTTTGAAAACGTTTTAAATACCACCCGCAAAAAGCTGCCCTTCGGTATTGCCCAGATAGGTAAATCGTTCCGCAACGAAATTACTACCGGTAACTTTATTTTCCGCTCACGCGAGTTTGAGCAGATGGAATTGGAGTATTTTGTAAAACCGGGTGCGGATGATGCCTGCTTGGAGGAATGGACTCAGTACCGCCTGAACTGGTATAAAAATTTGGGTATGAATCCTGAAAACCTTAGGCTTCGGGCTCACCGCTCTGACGAACTGGCTCACTATGCTAAAGGCTGCTATGACGTGGAATATAATTTCCCTATGGGCTGGAGTGAGCTTGAAGGTATAGCCAACAGGCGTGACTTTGACCTGACCCAGCATGCTAAATACAGCGGCAAGGCACTGGAGTATTTTGACGAAGAAACCAAAGAACATTTTGTACCTTATGTAATAGAACCCTCAGCCGGGGTTGAACGCTCTACTCTGGCTTTCCTGATTGATGCTTATGCCGAAGAACCAGACAAGGACGAAATACGGACTGTTTTGCACCTGCACCCTGCACTTGCCCCGTACAAGATAGCTGTATTGCCTCTTTCCAAAAAAGAAATACTGTCTGATTATGCCCGTAAGATTTATGCAGACCTTAGAAAATGCTGGATGGTAGCTTACGATGACTCTCAGAGTATTGGCCGCCGTTACCGCCGTCAGGACGAAATAGGTACACCCTATTGTGTTACGGTGGACTTCCAGTCTCTGGAAGACGGCATGGTAACCATACGTGACAGGGACAGCATGGGACAGATACGGGTTAAAGTTTCCGAACTGAGTTATATACTGGCAGCCAAACTTTCGGGTGAGCCGTTTAACAGCTGATTTGGAGGCGAAATTGAAAATCCTCCACTTTGCAGACCTTCACATAGGGGTGGAGAATTACGGCCGTTTTGACAGTGCAACCGGGCTTTCATCCCGGTTGGCTGATTTCTTGGCTGCTTTTGACCATCTGGTGGCTTATGCCATTCAGAACAAAGTGGATTTGGTGGTTTTCAGCGGTGATGCTTACAAAAGCCGTGACCCTTCCCAAACTCAGCAGCGGGAGTTCGCCCGCCGGATAAGTACCCTGGCAAATAGCGGCATACAGGTGTTTCTGCTGGTGGGAAACCATGACCTGCCGAATGCCATCGGCAGGGCTACTACAACCGAAATATTTGACACGCTTAATATTGCCAATGTGCATGTTTCCGCCAAGGCGGAAGTGCGGCTGATAAATACCCGCAGCGGACCTGTTCAGGTCGCCTCCCTGCCGTGGTTACGCCGTTCCTCTGTTCTTTCGGTCTCAAACCAGAAAGAAGAAAAAAGCCTGAGTATTGAGGAACTGAACCAGAGGGTAGAACATTATCTGGCTGGTATTATAGAAAATCTGGCAGGCCAGCTTGATAAAAATATCCCCGCCATCCTTTCCGCCCATCTTTCGGTCAATACCGCCAAACTGGGCTCCGAGCGGAATATTTCAATAGGTCACGAGCCAACAGTTATGTTAAGTAATATTGCCAACCCTGCTTTTGATTATATTGCCCTGGGGCATATCCATAAGCAGCAGGTATTGTCTGTTTCACCTCCGGTAGTGTATCCCGGCAGTCTGGAAAGGCTGGATTTCGGCGAAGAAAAAGACGATAAAGGTTTTTATCTGGTTGAGATAGACCCCCTCAACCGTAAAACTGAATTTGAGTTTATAAAACTGGAAGGCCGCCGTTTTTTGACTATAGAGCATGCTGTAACGGCAGACAGCCTTGACCCGACTCTGGAAGTAATAAATATATTACAATCACGTAAGCAGGAAATACAAGATGCAATAGTCCGCCTGAAGCTGGAGCTGCCGGCAGAGATTGGCGGGCAGCTGCGGGATAATGATATACGGGAAGCTTTGCGTGAGGCCCATAACTTCACTGTTTCCAAAAATTTCACCCGCTCAAGCCGCCAAAGAGAGGGCGGTTTCAAAGCGGAGGGGCTTGACCCTGTTCAGGCTTTGGAACATTATCTGGATGCCAGGCAGACTTCGGCACAGGAGAAAAAGACTCTGCTGGAATATGGCCGCAGGCTGTATACTGCACTGGATAACAAGCAGACAAAAGTTTAATACCCATTTAAAGGAATTTTAATGTCGTATAATGCATCTTCAGGTACTCCGCTGGTGAAAGTTTTAGTGGAAGCCAGGCTCGGTTCACGCCGCAAAATGGCGGAGGCTATTAAACAGGGTCTGGTTACCCTGAACGGGCAGAAAGCGGAATCTTACTCCCAGCCGGTAAATACCCAGAAGGATAAGGTAACCTTTGAGGGCAAACCTGTTGAACTTAGCCGTATCCGCCGTATATACCTTATGTTAAATAAACCGCCTGAAATAGTCTCTACCACCAGTGATGAACTGGGCCGTAAAACTGTGATGGATTTGATCCACCGCCGTTATGAGGGGGCAGGGCTTTTCCCGGTGGGCAGGCTGGACGAGGCTACTACAGGACTGCTATTGCTTACCAATGACGGTGAACTGACTAACCGCCTTACCCACCCCAGCTATCAAATAGAAAAAGAATATCTGATATCCATTGATGCCGCACTTACCCAGGCAGATAAAGAAAGTCTGGAAAAAGGCATGCTGCTGGATGACGGGCTGACCTCACCTGCCCGCTTAAGCCGGGTTACAGATGAACCGCCGTATAACTACAAACTGATAATACACGAAGGTAAAAAACGGATAGTAAGGCGTATGTTTGCCCATTTGGGATACCAGATAAAGGCTCTGAAGCGCAGCCGTATAGCCACACTGCGTTTGGGCAAACTGGAAGAGGGTAAAACCCGTGAGCTTACTCCGGGAGAAATAGCCGCCTTAAAGCGCATTACCCGCCTTAAATAAGGGGTTTACGCCGCATGGTCATGCTGGGCGGAGGCAAGTTTTCAGGGCGGAGATTTAAGTTTTGGCGGCGCATCTGCCAGTCTTTAAATACCTTTAACCCTTGTTCATCATCCAGTACATTCCAATACCGATAGTAATCTGATACGTAAAACTTGGGCATAAACCCGTCAGCTACGGTAATTACTTCGTCGGCTGCCTTTTCTACCAGTTTACGGGCAGTAGCTGAAGCAGCGGGTACGGCGGCAACTATTCTGGCCGGTTTTTTACGCCTTACAGATTCTATTGCCGCCAGCATGGTATAACCTGAGGCAAGTCCGTCATCAATGATAATAGCTGTCCGCCCGTTCATTATGGAAAGTGTGCGGTGTCCCCTGTACAGCAGGCTTCTCTGCTGGACTTCAGCCCTTACTTTGTTGACCGTATAATGTATTTGCTGTTCGGTCATCTTTAGGTAATTTACCACTTCGTGGTTAAGCATCACCGCTCCGTCATCTGCCACTGCCCCGAAGCCTCCTTCCGGCCTTAACGGTATGGGCAGTTTACGGGAAATAATCATATCCATATCGGCATCCAGTGCCAAAGCCACCTGGGTAGCAATGGGTATACCGCCGTTAGGGATAGCCAGCACTATGGCAGATTTGTCCTTGTATTGGGTCAGTTTTTCAGCCAGCTGCCTGCCTGCATCAAATCGGTTTTCAAATATGGGCGATACCAGTGGTCTGTGCATCATGTCTCCTGCGGAATAAGTTTAAAAGCGTTTACATCTACCAGCCCCAAATCAGTCAGGCGCAGTTCGGGTATAACAGGCAGTGCCATAAATGATAAAGTGGCAAAGGGGGCGCTTAATTTACAGCCCAGTCCGGCTACCTGTTTATTTATTTCTTCCAGTGCGTCTACCACTTTTTCAAGCGGCTGGGTGGAAAGCAGCCCGGCTACCGGCAATGGCACCGAAGCACTTACCTTACCGTTCACCACCAGGGCAATGCCTCCGTTTAGCCTTTCCAGTTCCTTTACGGCAGTGTATATATCGGCATCATTTGTGCCTACGGCTACTACATTATGCGAATCATGGGCGACAGATGAAGCTATAGCCCCTTTTGTAATTCCAAACCCCTTTATCAGTCCCCGTCCTATATTGCCGCTTTGGCAGTGTCTTTCCAATACCACTATTTTTAGCAAATCCTGTTTAATATCTGGCGTGATAACCCCGTTTTCAGCGGGTATTTTCAGATTTAACCTGCGGGTTACAATCTGCCCGGGTATTACCTCTATGACAGGCATTTGGGTACTGCTGCCTTTAAGCGCTAGGTCTTTGATGTCAAAAGATTTTATGTGCATACTGCTTAGAAGTGATTTGGATATGCGGCTTTGGGGTTTAAATAACACCTGACCCTTTTCCGCTACCAGTTCCCCTTTGTGAAAGACCATATCTATATCCAGCTGATTTAGGTTTTGGCAGACTATCATATTGGCCAGATATCCGGGTGCAATTGCCCCGTGACCCTGCAGGCAGAAGTATTCGGCGGTGTTTATACTGGCCAGCTGGATAGCCCTTACGGGGTCAAGTCCCAGCTTTATGGCTTTGCGCACTACTGCGTCAATATCCCCGTCCCTTTGCAAATCAGCACAGCTTCGGTCATCTACCACAAAAATACAGTGCTTATAAGTCTTATCGGTTACCAGCGGCAGAAGCTCTGTCAGGTTTTTCTCCGAAGACCCTTCGCGTATCATTATGTACATGCCGCGGGCCAGTTTTTCTTTGGCCTCGTTAAGGTGGATACACTCATGGTCAGAGTGTATCCCGACGGAAATATAGGCATTTAAATCCTTGCCCGAAAGACCCGGAGCGTGGCCGTCCAGCACTTTACCCGAAGCGGCTTTAATCTTATCCAGTACCGAAGGGACACCGAACAGTACCCCGGGGAAATTCATCATTTCTCCCAGTCCGGTTACGTTTGGAAGACACAGCAGCTCCGTCACATCATTAGAGTTTATTTCGGCTCCGGCAGTTTCCAGATGGGTGGCAGGTACGCAGGAAGGGACTTGTAAAAAAATGTTTAAAGGCAAATCGGCTGAAGCACTCAAGACATAATCAATGCCCTCTTTGCCGCAGACATTACTTATTTCGTGCAGGTCGGTTATCAAGGCGGAAGTACCATGGGCAACTATTGCTCTGGCATATTGGGAAATATCCAGCATGGAGCTTTCCACATGGGTATGCCCGTTGATAAGTCCGGGCAGAAGATACGCCCCTTTAAGGTCAATCACCCTGTTGCCCAGTGTGTAGTCCCCTACACCGGCTATTTGGCCGCCAAACACAGCTACATTTGCCGGTTCTATTTCAGCGTTAAATACGTTTACTACTTTGGCATTTAAAAGCACCAAATCGGCTTTGGCTTCCCCTCTGGCAACTTTTATCAGCTGACTAAGGTTTGTCTGCATCCGGTTGTTCCTCCAGAGCAAATATTTCAGGTAACTGGCGGTGGCATTCGCCCCTGTCCAGCCCGTAACCTACCAGAAATTTATCAGCTACTTCGCAGCCCAGATAGTCTATTTCTACCGGGCAGATTCTGCGGCTGGGTTTACTGAGCAGGGCACACAGCTTTACCGAGTTTGCTTTACGCCTTTTAAGATACTTTAAAAGGTAAGAAATAGTTAACCCCGAATCAACAATATCTTCCACTACCAGTACGTCTTTGCCGGTAATATCCCGCTTAAGGGGGCGGGTCAGGCGTACTTTGCCGCTGCTTTGGGTATTTTGACCGTAACTGGCCAGCCCTACAAATTCCAGTTCAACAGGCATATTCAGGCGGCGAATCAGGTCAGCCATAAAAATAAATGACCCCTTTAGCACGCCTATTACCACCAGCGGTTTATCTTGGTAGCTACGGTTAATTTCAGCAGCCAAACGTTCAAGGTAAACTTCAATATCAGCCCTGGGAATAAAAAGCGAAAGATTTATCCTGTTCATCATCTGGTTGTGATTATAGCCCCCAAAACTTCACCTGTCTAGAAAACCGGGGTTTTTCGGCCGCACGGACATCTATTATTCCTGCCTAACCTTGCAGCCTGAAATACGTTATAGTCACTGGTAGTTGAATTTGTTACGGGGAGGTGCGCAGCGGCTGGTGTTTTGACCTTTTCGGCTGGTTAAACTTTAGTTCCATAAATACAAAGTTTAAAGCTAAATGGTATGCTTCGGGGAAAAAGAGTGTTATAATTTGCCAACTAAAATTGATAGATAACGAGGATTTTATGAAGTGTCTTAATTGTTCCCGTGATTTTGATGATAATCTGGTAGAATCCGGTTTGCTGTTTTGCCCTTTCTGCGGTGTCGGACAACCCCGGGGTTCGCAAAACCCCGATATAGATAATATGACCTTTTGCAGCTGCGGACAGGGCATTGTGGGGAAGGTTAACTATTGCCCAAGCTGCGGCCAGATGTTAAACCCTGACGCTCCCCCTCTTGAGCGAACCGGCCGTCTTTATAAGAATACCATCCGCCGTGAGTCATCCGAAAAGTTTTCACCGCCAGTACCGCCTGCTATCGAAGATGACGAATATGAAAATGATGAAGAATTGGAATCAACTGCCAGGCCGCGGAATTACCGTGATGAAGATGATACTACCCCTGCCGCTAGACCTGCCAGGCAGGCTTATCCTTATTATGACCAGTACGAAGAACGTCCCCGCAGCCGCACCTCCCGCCGTTATGCTGCTGAAGATGATTATTACGAAGATGAAGAACCCCGCTACCGTACTCCCCGCCGCCCTGCCAAGGCTTACCATGAGGAGCGCAGTTACCGTCCTAACCGCCGCAATGATGTAATGCCCCTTCTGGTGGTGCTCCTGATTGCTGCGGTGGCTGTGCTGGGCTATGGTGTTTATCTGCTCATCCAAAACTTTACAGGCAGTTAACCCGTCTTCCTTAATCTAGCCTTAATATTGCTGCTGTATAGTTAGTGCACGTGCAGTCTTGATTATGCCTTTTCACTGCATACAGAGAAAGGAAACAGATGGTTATTCAAGTGCAAGACTTGGTAAAGGTCTACGGTCCAATAAGGGCGGTGGATGGTATCAGTTTTAAGGTCAAAAAAGGTGAGGTCTTCGGTATGCTGGGCCCGAACGGTGCCGGTAAGACTACCACAACCGAAATTATTGAGGGTCTGCGGGATGCGGATTCAGGCAGTGTCACGGTGATGGGCATGGATGTACGCAAACAGCGTGAACAGATTAAACAGCTTATCGGCATCCAGCTTCAGGCTCCGGCTCTTTTGCCGCTGTTAAATGTAGAAGAAATATTAAAACTTTTCACCTCTTTCTACCGTAATTCTCTGCCGGTTGATAAACTATTGGAAATGGTAGCACTGACCGAAAGCCGCAAGGTACTTTCTAAGAATCTCTCCGGCGGTCAGCAGCAGCGCTTATCGGTAGCTATGGCTATGGTCAATAACCCGGAGATTACCTTTCTGGACGAACCCACCACCGGGCTTGACCCTCAGGCCAGACGGGGTTTGTGGTCGGTTATTGAAGAGCTGCGCGTACAGGGTAAAACAGTCTTCCTCACCACCCATTATATGGACGAAGCAGAACGGCTTTGTGACCGGATTGCGGTAGTAGACCATGGCAAGATTATTGCTTTGGATACACCTAAAAAACTTATCTCAGGCAACTTTAAAGAAAGCGCCATTGAGTTTGAAATGGAACCTGTGCCCTCCGGTGAACTTCTGGGGTCTTTTCCGTGTGTGACCAGTGCTTCGGTAGAAGGTTTTGAGGTTATTTTATATTCGGCTGATGTCCCGAAAACTATGGGCGCCATACTGGATTATGCGGATAAAAACAAGGGTAATACCGAACTGCGTAATCTGCATGTCCGCCAGGCCACTCTGGAAGACGTATTCTTGAAACTGACCGGCAGGAAGATAAGAGAATGAACTCGTTTTTAAATATGCTAAATGCCAATTTCAAGCAATTTCTCCGGGACAAGACTGCTTTGTTTTTTACCCTGGCTTTCCCGGTACTCTTTATCATTATGTTCGGGCTGGTTTTCAGCGGTACAGACAAGATTAATTATGATGTTGCCCTGGTAAACGAAGACGATTCGCAGATAAGTCAGGGTATAGTTCAAGCTTTCAGCCAGGTAAGCATATTTTCAGTGCAAGATAACCCACGGGATGAAAGTCTGCAACTTCTTACAGATGGTAAACTCAAGGCGGTTATAATATTGCCGGAGGGTTTGGGGCAGGCAGCTCTGTCCGGGCAGACTACTGAGGTGCAGGTTTATTATGACGGCTCTCAGACCAGCGTAAACCAGATTATTTTGCCGGTGGTCAAGGAGATACTTCAGAGTATAAACCGTGAGATAACCCAGACTCCTGTTTTGTTTCAGATAACCGAAGAGACTATCCAAACCAAAGATATGAGCATGATGAGTTTCTTTATCCCCGGTGTGCTGGCCATGTCTATCATGTTCCTGGGAATTTATTCGGCTATGCCGCTTATTCAGCAGCGGGAAAAGAAGATTTTGAAACGGTTGGGTGCTTCCCCTATTTCTCGCTCCACTATTATATTCAGCCAGGTGGTGCTCAGGCTGGGGCTGGCTGTGCTTCAGACCGTTATCATTATAGTCATCGGGCAGCTTATGTTCGGCGTTGAGATTTTAGGCAACTGGTGGCTGCTGTTAGGGCTGGTGATGCTGGGAACGCTGTCATTTATAAGTTTGGGGTTTCTGGTGGCTTCACTGGCCAAGACCGAAGAGGGTGCTATGCCCATTGTGCAGCTTATTCAGTTCCCCATGATGTTCCTTTCCGGCATTTTCTTTCCGCTGGAATATATGCCGGATTTCATGCGCCCGGTGGTAAATGCTTTACCGCTGACCTATTTGGGTGATGCCTTCAGACAGGTAATGGTAGATGGAGCTCCCGCTTTCCCGCTGGGGGTTGATTTGCTGGTAGTCACAGGCTGGCTGGTAGTCTGTATGGCTATCTCAGTCCGCTTTTTCCGCTGGGAATGACCAGTTTTTGCGAATAATAAAACTAAAGGCCGGGAATTAAACCCGGCCTTTGTTATTTATGGGTAGTTTTGGGGGGTGTTTTATAAAACCAGCATGGCATCACCAAAACTGTAAAAACGGTAATGCTCATGTATAGCTTTTTCATAAGCTTTTTTTAGAAATGGCCAGCCGGCAAAAGCGGCTGTCAGCATAAGGGGGGTGGAACGGGGCAGATGAAAGTTCGTAATAAAACAGTCAACCACTCTAAATTTATACCCGGGCAAGATAAATAAATCCGCCCAGCCCGAATATGGTTCAATAATCCCGTTCTGACTTAGACTGGAAGCCTGCTCCACCAGTCTGGTGGCCGAAGTACCCACACAAAATACCCGTTTGCCGTTTGCCTTGGCCTGGCAGATAGTCGCGGCAGTTTCCGCACTTAGTATTCCGTATTCGCGGTGGATTATATGGTCATTTGGGTCTTCCTCTTTCACAGGTCGGAAGGTATCTAGTCCTATATGCAGAGTTACATAGGTGCAGATTACGCCTATCTCGCTCAAACATTTTAACAAATCTGTGGTGAAATGAAGCCCTGCGGTGGGGGCAGCTACACTGCCGTTAGTCAGTGCGTAAACTGTCTGGTAGCGTTCCGGGTCTGAAACTGGCGTGTGAATATATGGCGGCAAGGGTACTTCGCCCAGTTTCATAAGGTGTGTTTCATCTGAAAAACGCAGAAGTTTTATGCCGTCATCTTTATCTGCCAGCACTTCCGCTTGGGTAGACGTTTCTTCACCGTGCTGATGTATATCAATAATTGTTCCGGGTTTGGTGCGTTTGCCGGGTTTTAAAAGGGCTTCCCAGCAATTATCCCCGTCACGTTTCAACAGAAGTATCTCAATCTTAGCGGCAGTATCCCGTTTGATTCCCTTTATGCGGGCTGGCAGTACCCTGCTGTTATTCATTACCAGCACATCTCCCGGTTTGAAGTACTCGGTTATCTCCCCAAAGATACGGCTGGTAAGTTCTCCTCTTTGGCGGTTTAAAACAAGTAAACGCGAACTGTCACGCGGTTCTGCAGGTTTCTGGGCAATATATTCCTGCGGCAGGTTGTAATCAAAATCGCTGGTTTTCATGAATCCTCAAATATATATATACGGCGAGAGCCTGTTTTAACTACTTGTAAGTATATCTGGCAGAGATTGTTTAATCAATTTTAGGTAAACGAAACTTTCTTTGAGGATAGGCCATGCAGGTTTGCCCGGTTTTTAAGGGTATGCTAAACTCATCTTTGTTATGAGAATACTTGTAAGCAATGATGACGGTATTTATTCATCAGGCCTGTGGGCTTTGGTGAAGCGGCTTAAAGAAGTTGGCGAAGTGATAGTGGTAGCGCCTGACCGTGAGCAGAGTGCTACCGGTACTCAGGTAACCCTGCGCCAACCCCTCAGAGTACAGAAAACCCACCCGCTTATTTCGGGGATTGAGGCCTATTCGGTAGAGGGCAGCCCCTGTGACTGTGTAATATTGGGTCTGGCCAAACTGATAGCCGAACCGGTGGATTTAGTGGTTTCAGGTATAAATCATGGCTTGAATCTGGGAGATGATGTGCTTATTTCAGGTACAGTAGGTGCTGCCCTGCAGGGTTATTTGCGTAGTATACCTTCCATAGCTATCTCTATACCCGTTACTACTGAGGAACCTGCAAATTTGGATAGTGCCGCCTGTATTACCATGGAAGTAGCGCGCAGGATAAAAAATGGAGATATTGCAAGGAATTCTTTTCTGAATATAAATATTCCAGACCTGCCTCTTTCACGCATAAATGAATTACGGGTTACTCCGCTTGCGCATAAAACCCATATAGAAACAGTTGAAGAGGGACATGACGGCAGGAAACGGTATTTCTGGCTCAGACGCCGCCAGTTAAGCCTCGCAGATAATCAGAAAACTGATATCTGGGCTATAGAGAACGGGTATATTTCTATAAGCGCTTTGCACGAAAGACTTTTTCAACAGCCCTCTTTTACCCTTGAGGATGCCGAGACCAGCGGAATACTTAAAGCCGCTAAAGATTGCCAGGAGAGAGTTTAGGTTTATATATTCTTCATTATGCCTGGTAGGTTCTTCAGCCGTTATCAGATGCCTCAAATACTCTTTCGCTTGACCGGATATGCCATGTGGTATATCATTTTAGGGTAACATTTTGAAAACTGGGGTACGGATATGAATAAAACTTCGAACGGCAAGTTTTTACGGGGTATAATGCTTTCTTCGCCTGTGCTTGTGATTGCGGCTGTAAGCATAATATTTTCAATCTCTGTCGCTCTGGAAGGCAAAATAGACAGTTCTCCTACCGGAAATACTGACAGCACTGATCAGGTTACCAACCCTATTACTGATAATTCAACTGATGCTACGGTCGACCTGACAATAACAGCTGAGACGTTGTATTCCCATTATGTAGATCCCGGTGAAACCAATCCTGACCAGTATTATAAGAGCAAAAATATAAAAGTCACAGGCAAAGTAGCAGGTTTTGTTTACGGAACCACTGCTAATAGTTGCTGGATATCCCTTAAGACTGATCAGAGTAACGGGGCAAATGTAGTTTGTTACTTTGGGAATTATGTGATTAAACCGGGTGCGGCTATTTCAATCGGTATGGATATTGAAATTACCGGAACATGTATGGGTTTAACAAATGGCAGGATTACGCTTATTAACTCATTCACTGAGGATGTCCAATTGATACCTTATGATCATAATCTGGAAGCTTAATAGCCTATATGCCACTGACCATAAACGGCAGTGAGCCTTTAAAACTTCAAATTAAATATATCCCCGCTTGGATCGCAAAACGGCCGAGACGGTAAATAGAAAAATTTTTAGATGCCTTCTTCGGTCTGCCGGGGAGGGCATCTATCATTATGGGAGAAGTACTTGTGCAGAATATAGGTTTTATAGGGGCAGGCAGAGTGGGTAGCACTTTGGCTTTGGGATTATCCCAAAAAGGCTATTTGATTTCGGGCATTGCCAGCCGCACACCTGGACCTGCGGAAAAGCTTTGCCAGAAACTCTGTGCTGCTAAATTTTGCCTGCAATCGCAGGAAGTGGCTGATACCACTGATATTGTATTTATCACTACCCCGGATGACGCTATTGCCGAAGTTTGCCGCAGTACTAACTGGCATCCCGGTCAATATGTAATTCACTGCTCAGGGGCTTATTCGGCTGATTTGTTGCAGTCCGCTAAAGATTTCGGTGCGCATACGGGAGTATTGCACCCGCTTCAAAGCTTCAATTTGCAGGCAGACCCTGTAAAAAATCTTGAGGGTATTACCTATGCGCTGGAGGGTGATGACCAGACTTTGTCTGTGCTTAAAGATATGGTAAAAGTGCTTGGCGGAAAATGGATAGTCCTTAAACCGGCAGATAAGCCAAGTTATCATCTGGCAGCAGTTATGGCGTCTAATTATCTGGTCACCCTTATGAAAATGGCTGCTCAGCTTTGGCAGACTTTCGGTGTGCCTGAAGACCGGGCTATTAAAGCCCTGATGCCGCTGGTGCGCGGCACCCTTTCAAATATAGAAAAAGCAGGTATAACCGATGCTCTATCCGGGCCTATAGCCAGGGGGGATTACGGGACGGTTCTAAATCATCTGGCAAATCTTGAAAATAATGCCCCTGAGTTACTGCCTGTTTATAAAGAACTGGGCAGGCAAACTGTTAAAATAGTGCTTGATAAGGAAAACCCCAATCTGGCTGGCATAGAAAAAGTATCCGCGATACTGGCAAATTAAGGAGACATATACAGTGAGAATCATGCTCAAAAGCAAAATCCACCGGGCTACCATTACCGATGCCTGCATAGATTATGAAGGCAGTATTACCATTGATAAAAACCTTATGCAGGTGGCCAACTTGCTGCCCTATGAACAGGTGCATGTGGTAAATGTAAATAACGGAACGCGGCTGGAGACCTATGTTATAGAAGGTCAGGCCGGCAGCGGACAGATATGTTTAAACGGGGCAGCTGCCCGTATGGGAATGAAGGGTGATAAAGTAATTATACTGGGCTACAGCCTGATAACTGAAGAAGATACCCTTACCCACCAGCCGAATCTGGTATATGTAGATGGGCTTAACCGCATAACCAAAGTAAAAAACGGGGTTGCCAGCCAGAATTTAGAGGTATAAATATGCGTATCACTATTAGCCAACTCAAAGAAATGAAACAGAACAAGCAGAAAATAGCGGTGCTGACTGCATATGACTATCCCACTGCCCAGATATTGGATAAAGCCGGTATTCCGGCCATATTGGTAGGCGATAGTCTGGGTATGGTGGTACTTGGGTATGATTCTACAGTAAGCGTTACTATGGACGATATGCAGCACCATTTGAAAGCCGTAGTCAGGGGCAGTCAAAAGGCCATGGTCATAGCAGATATGCCCTTTATGACTTATCACTTAAGCCCGGAACAGGCACTCCTGAACGCAGGGCGTTTTATGCAGGAAGGCGGAGCTCAGGCAGTCAAACTGGAGGGCGGGGTAAATGTGGCCGACAAGGTTAAGCGGATAGTTGACTGCGGCATTCCCGTTATGGGGCATATAGGGCTGACTCCCCAGTCCGTTAACCAGCTAAGCGGGTTTAAAGTGCAGGGGAAAACCCTGACAGCTGCTTTAGCCCTGCTAGAAGATGCCAGGGCTCTGGAAAAAGCTGGGGCTTTTGCTATAGTGCTGGAAACTATGCCGGCTGAGCTGGCAGCTATGATTACCGCTGCCGTTTCCATACCTACCATAGGCATAGGGGCAGGTGAAAGTTGTGACGGCCAGGTGCAGGTGGTATCCGATATGTTGGGTATGTTTACTGATTTTGTACCTAAACATACCAAAAAATATGCTGATTTAAACAGTATTATCTCAAAAGCTGTATCCGAGTATGTCACTGAGGTTGCAAAAGGTGAATTTCCCACTTTGAAAGAAAGCTTCACCCTTGATAAAAAGGTATTGGAGGAACTGAAAAAGTGCGTATCATCAGAACAGTAGCCGAGATGCAAAAACTGCACCGTGAAATCTGCGGGCCGGTTGGCCTGGTGCCGACTATGGGCTATCTGCACGAAGGGCATTTATCACTGATTAGAGCCTCTAAAAAACAGGATATAAATACTATAGCTAGTATCTTTGTTAATCCCACCCAGTTCGGGCCGCATGAGGATTTTAAAAAGTACCCTCGTGACGAAAAACGGGATATGGCCATGCTGGAAAATGCCGGCGTGGATTATGTCTTTGCCCCGCCTGTTGAGGAAATGTATCCACCCGGCTTTGATTCATGGGTAGAGCCGGGTGTTTTACAAGAACGTCTGGAAGGGGCTGTACGTCCGGGGCATTTCCGCGGGGTGTGCACCGTAGTCGCCAAGCTGTTTACGATAATCCGCCCCGACAGAGCCTATTTCGGACAGAAAGATTACCAGCAGTACCTAATAATAAAAAAAATGGCCTCAGACCTTAATCTGGACGTATTAGTGGAAATGCTGCCCATAGTGCGTGAGAATGATGGTCTGGCACTGAGCAGCCGTAACACCTATCTTTCTGCTTCAGAACGGCAGGCGGCTTTGGTGCTTTACCGTTCCCTGCTGACGGCCAAGAGTTTGTTCGATGAAAAAGAGTACAGTGCAGAGATTATCCGCAGGAAAATGACTGATATAATCCGGCATGAATCTATGGCTGAAATAGATTATGTCAGTTTGTCAGACCGAGATACTCTTTGTGAGATGGATAAAGTATCTGACAATACTATCGCTCTGGTAGCTGCCAGATTTGGTAAAACCCGCCTGATAGACAATATGTTTTTGGCTTAACTTAACACAGGTGTTTTCGTTGATGGTTCTTTGATAAATACCAGCAAACCAATCACCGCGAGTAAAGCCATTGCCGCCCCGAAGTAAAAGGGTGCTGCCGAACCTATAGTGTCCCATAGAATACCCGCAATAAGGCTGGCCGGCAGCAAAGTCAGCCCGACTACACCCTGATACAAGCCATAGGCGGTTCCCCTCTTATCAGAGGGTATCATATCAGCCACAAAAGCCTTTGCAACTCCCTCCACAATTCCGTAGTATAACCCGTAACAGCCAAATAGTATCCAGATGCCAGTCTGGCTTTGAGTAACAGCGAAACCCAAATACACCAGCGCGTAAAACAACCAACCCATGGCTATCACTTTCCTCCGCCCTATTTTGTCTGAAAGCATGCCGGCAGGCAGTGAAACCAGACTGTAAGTTATGTTAAATACTACCAGCATCAGGCTTATTCCCAATACCGAAACACTCATATCCTGTGCGCGCAGAATTACGAAATAATCACTGGAATTGCCTAGAGTAAATAAAAACATGACTAATAGAAATAACTTGAAGCGGCTGTCCATGTCTGAAAATAGATGGCGGAAATTGAAGCGAATCCTTTCACCTACGGGCTTGGTGGTTTGAGTGCGGCGTTTTTCTTTAACAAATACAGCCAGTACCACCACTGCCAGAAAAGCCGGAATTATGCCCCACCATACCAGTGTCCTGTATGTTTCCGGTGCCAGTGTCAGGCTGCCGCTTTGGGTGAAATATATGACCGCCGCCGCAATACCCAAACCCAAAGTTGCTCCCAGGCTATCCATAGCCTTGTGCAAACCAAAGCTGCGGCCTCGTTCATACACTTCAACCGAATTGGCAATCAAGGCGTCTCTGGGTGAAGATCTGACCCCTTTGCCCACTCTATCTGCAAAACGGACACCGGTTACTACTCCCCAGCTGTTTGCCAGAAGCATAAACGGCTTTGAAAGTGCAGAAAATCCGTAACCGAATAGTGCTAGGCTTTTACAACGGTTAATCTTGTCGCTTAGATATCCGCTAAAAATTTTAAAAATTGCTTCCGTAGAGTCTGAAAGTCCTCCCACAAAACCGATTATGGTGGTAGTTGCTCCCAGTACATTAGCCAGAAAAAGAGGTACAAGAGTAAAAATAATCTCACTGGAGATATCGGTAAGAAAACTTACCAGCCCCAGAAAAAATACGTTAGGTGCGAAACCCATGATTTTTCTTTCAGAAGCCGCAGGGTTTGTTTTTTGTATCATTATGCCAGTACCTCGTCTACCAGTTCTCTTATCTGTTTGCGGCACTCATTAAGCATTTCAGAGCCTTTGGGGGTGGTACCGCCGCTGTTTGCCCTGTTCTACTTTTGGGAAACTTTCCAGATAGCCTTCTTCCTGCAGTCTATGCAGCAGCGGATAGAGGGTGCCGGCAGTAATTGTATAACCAAGCCGGCCTAGTTCGCGGGCTATTTCTGCCCCGAATATTGGCTCAGTTTGGGCGTGGTATAATACGTGTATGCGTATAAATCCCAGGGAAAATTCGCGGTCAACCATTATATCGCCTTGCAATATCAGTATGCGATATAATATGCGTATTATTCTAATCTTGCAAGATAAAGAGAGCCTTAGAACCGGCTAAAATTCTTGACACCTTTAACGCTTAAGGCTACAATACTACATGTTTTTGCCGAGGTAGCTCAGCCGGTAGAGCAGCGGACTGAAAATCCGCGTGTCCCCAGTTCGATCCTGGGCCTCGGCACCATTTGATGTCGGTATTATAGTTGCTTAAAATAGCTTTAATCAGCGAACGTAGCCAGCAAAAGTAATCTTAAACCGGCCGAAGTGGCGGAATGGCAGACGCGGCAGTCTCAAACACTGCTGGGGGTAAACCTCGTGTCGGTTCGAGTCCGACCTTCGGCACCATGAGGACTTGAAAGATTTACTTTTAGGCTATGGCGAGTTGTGTAGTGGTAGCACAGAGGACTTTGAATCCTTATGCCCAGGTTCGAATCCTGGCTCGCCAGCCAAATAAAACGTTCCCGAGTAGCTCAGTGGTAGAGCGGGCGGCTGTTAACCGCTTGGTCGTAGGTTCGAGTCCTACCTCGGGAGCCAAAGTATATAAAACCGCCCTGTGTGGGCGGTTTTTTTATTTATTTTTCCGCTATTGACGCTTAGACAAAAGCGGAATATTATTCGGCTGTATTTCAGGAGGCCGTCATGTCTGCAAAGAAAGTTATCATTATCGGTGCGGGTCTGGCCGGACTTTCTGCCGGTTGTTATTCCCGTATGAATGGTTATGATACCTGTATTTATGAACATCATTCTGAGCCGGGTGGGGTTGCGGCTACCTGGCGGCGGGGTGAATACCTGATTGACGGCGGTATTCACTTTATGATGGGGTATAAGAACGGCACTGATTTATTTAATATTTACCGCCAGCTTGGGGTGGCAGACCCTGCCAATTTTGTTCCGGCAAAATCATACGGCAGTTTTATCGATATTGAACAGGGCCGGCAATTGGATATACCTCTCAATATTTCAGAACTGGCTTTAGATATGAAAATGCTTTCTCCTGCCGACACCTCGTTGATAGATGATTTGGCAACTGCAGTAGGTGCTTTCTCCTGCAAAGATTTAACCACTTACGGGCAAATAAATCCGCCTGAACTCACTTCCGGATTAGACAGGCTTACCACTATCTGGAAAATGCGTGGTCTATTTAAATATATGTCTGGCAAATACACACGAAGTATGGAAGAATATACTTCGGGAATGCAAAACCGCTGGCTGGCTGATTGTCTGAATAATCTGTTTACTCCCCAGTCCCCTGTCTGGTTTGTAATCATGTTGTTAGCTATTGCCGGTGATGGGCAAATAAGCTATCTCTCAAAAGGCTGTAAAGATTTTGTACTCCAGATAGAAAAACGTTATAAAGATCTGAATGGAGAAATAATCTACTCCACGACAGTAGAGCAAATATTGGTTAACAATGACTGCGCAATCGGGGTCAGACTGACTGACGGGACTGAAGATTTTGCCGATTATATAATTTCGGCCGGGGATATTCATAATACTGTTTTTCACCTGCTTGACGGCAAATATATCGGTAAAAAGCTTCAGAATAAATTTGATACCTATGAACTCAGCCCCCCATATTTTGCGGCCAGTTTCGGTGTAAAACATACTTTTGAAAATGAAAATGTTTTCAATACCATTGTTCTAAAACAGCCGCTGCGTATTGGGAAACGGGAAATCCATCAAATATTTGTCCGTATATTTAACTACAGCAATCATTTTGCTCCTGAAGGCAAGAGTGTCATTCAGGCCGAGTTTGAAACGGATTGGGATTACTGGGATAACCTTTGGCAGACAGACAAGGAAAAATACACTGCTGAAAAAGAACGGCTGGCATCAGAAATATTGACCCATCTGGAGATACTCTATTTTGGCTTATCCCAACTGGTAGAGGTTACGGATATAGCTACTCCCTGCACTCTGAATCGTTATACGTTAAATTATAAAGGTGCACCTGAGGGTTGGAGGATTAACCTTCAAAATTTCAAGGAAGAAACACGACGGACTTTAGAGGGGCTTTCAAACCTCTATCTGGCGGGGCATTGGGTATCAGGGGGTGTTCCGGGGGTAATTCTTTCCGGGCGTCAGGCTGTGCAGCTTATATGTGCCAAAGAAAAAAAGCCTTTTTTTACACGGACTACTTAAATATTCACCATATTAAAAATATTAAAAACGGTGACTATCACTGTACCAGCCAGCAATGCACCGGCTGTTACCTGCCCCACGGTATGTTCTTTCAGATAAACTCTGGCCCAAGCCATCATTGGTACAAGTAGCATGAAACCCAAAGCGCTGTAGCCGTAAAGCATCAAGGCTATGCTGGAGAAAGCGCTGGCAAATGCGGTGTGAACGCTTATTTTCCAAAAGAAATTTACTATCATAAAAAGCACACTGGAAACAAAACCTGCAAACAAAGCGGCAATAAGTTTATCCGGTGCGCCAATAAATATCAGTACAATCAGGGCGGCGCCCACCATTACTGAGCCTAAAACATATAAAATATGGCGCTGCTCACGTGGGTTTGAAAAAACCGACTGCAATTTGCCTTTTTTGACCATATTCAAAATAACCAGAAATATCGGCAGCATGCACAAAACTATAAATATAAATGACCACCTGATGGCTTCCCACAAGTTTTCGGTGGAGTCTTTAGCCAGCAGGAAAACGAACAGTATACTTAGTGTGAGCGGATTGAAAATATCGGAGATGTAGTTTGCCAGTTTGGTTTTCAAGTCACCTTCCCAGTATATAAAACCTTCATTCCCATATTAGCATAAACTGCTATCCAGCACTAATAAGTTTCGGATATGTTTCCCTCACTCTTGCGGCAGTGCGTATATTGCGGGTATTATGAATGGTATTTATATCTAAGAAATCAGGCAGTATCAAGCTTTAGGTACTTGGCAGTGAAGACTTTTAAATCCTGCCGTTAACTAGAAAGGGATACATTATGACTGAAACTGCTATCAGCTTGCGGGATATTTCTTTCAATTATAAACACATCAAAGCTTTGGATGGTTTGAGTTTGGAGATTCCCTGCGGTATAAGCTTCGGGATAATGGGGCCTAACGGGGCAGGCAAAACCACTCTTATTCGGATAATGGTGGGGCTTCTCCGCCAAAAAAGCGGATATCTTGCCATACTTAGTAAGGAATTCAGCCGCCAGCTTGAATATCAGCTGGGGTACATGCCCCAGATACATTCCCTGTATACCGAACTGACAGTCAGCCAGAATATAGACTTTTTTGCCTGTATCTACGGGCTACGGGATAAAACACTGCGTAAAGCCCGTATAGAAGAAGTAATCAGGCTGGTAGATCTCTGGGACAGACGGAACGATGCCGTGATGAATCTTTCCGGCGGCATGAAACAGAGGGTAAGTCTGGCTTGTGCCATTGTCCATAATCCTCCGGTAATATTTCTGGATGAACCTACCGTGGGGCTTGACCCTGAACTGCGCTGCCGTTTTTGGGAGTATTTTAAGGGTTTAAACCAAAAAGGTGTGACTATTATAATTTCCAGCCATACTCTTGATGATGCCGCCCACTGTGACCGTCTGGCGTTTCTGCGTGAAGGCAAAGTAATTGCCGAAGGTACTCCGCCAGAATTAAAGGCGGCTACGGGTAAAGCTGATGCCAGTCTGGAAGATGCCTTTTTGTATTCCATCCGCACAGGAGGTGCTCTCAGCCATGAATAATATACTGGCTATTGCTCAGAGGCTTATCCGCCAATTGCTCCATGACCGGCGGACTATGGCGCTGATAATAGTAGTTCCGGTGGTGGTTATGGGGCTTATAGGTATCAGCTTCCCTGATGCAACAGTGCTTGATTATATTGCCCCGGCCATGCTGGCAACGCTGGCCTTATTTTTCAGTTTCCTACTGACTGGCATTTCATTTCTGAGGGAAACATCTCAGGGTACTATGGAAAGGCTTATGGCTGCACCCGTTTCCCGTCTGGACATAGTTGCCGGTTATCTTTTGGGTTTCTTCGTGTTTGCCTTGCTGCAAACTCTTATCATTGTGCTTTTTACTATCTATGTGCTGGGAGTTAACTTTCAGGGTGAACTCTGGCAGATACTACTCTTTCAGGTGCTTATTATTACCGGGGCGGTGACACTGGGCATTTTCACCAGCAGTTTTGCCAAAAATGAATTCCAAATGGTTCAGTTCATACCGCTTATTATTGTTCCTCAGATATTTCTGTGCGGTGTCATCTGGCCTGTTTCACAGATGCCGGAGTGGCTTCAGTATCTGTCAAATATATTGCCGCTGACTTATGGCGTGGATGGCATGCGTGAAATAATGCTTCAGGGCAAAAATCTGACTGAATTAGGGTTTCAGTGTGGCGTTTTGATACTGTTTGCGGTTATTACTACTGTTTTGGCAACACTTACCGTACCCAAACGCCGCTAAAGCAAAACAGGCAGGCAAATTCTTGCTCTGCAAATTGCATATCCGCCGCTTTACTGGTAACATTTAATATGTACTTAGCATAGATACAGGGGTATTTAAATGGATTCAGAAATTCTGCTTGAGGTTAAGGATCTCCATGTTGAGGTAGATGGTCGTGAAATACTCCACGGAGTTGACCTGATACTACCCGCAGGAGAGACCCATGTTATCTTTGGGCCTAACGGCAGCGGTAAAACCACCCTGCTGATGACACTCATGGGTTTTCCCCGTTACAAAATAACTAAAGGACAGCTCATATTTAACGGCAAAGATATTACCCATGTTCCGCTTGATGAGCGTGCCCGTTTGGGCATTGGCATCAGTTTTCAGCGTCCGCCGGTGGTACGCGGGGTAAAACTGAGGGAAATGGTTCGAAGTTCTCTTCGTACTAAAGAGGATTCAGGCGTAATTGACGAGCTTGCCAAAAAAGCAAACATGATAAATTTTCTGGAGAGAGATGTAAACCACGGTTTTTCCGGCGGTGAAATCAAACGTTCCGAGTTGCTACAGCTACTGGCGCAGGGTCCGGATATGGTGTTGCTTGATGAACCGGAATCAGGAGTTGATTTGGAAAATATCGCCCTTATCGGCAGCCTTATAAACGATTTGTTAGAGAAAAAGCACCCTATCCGCGAACGCAAACGCGGTGGTCTGGTAATAACCCATACCGGGCATATTTTGGATTATGTAAACGCCCGTACCGGTTATGTGCTCTGTCACGGGCGCATAAATTGCACCGGGGATCCACGGGATATGCTTGAAACCATCAAGCAGAACGGTTATCAGGAGTGTGTAGAATGTCCCCGAAAGATCTAAGGCCTAATCTGGCTGATAAAGCCGGTGCTGCTATAAATAAAAAGCCCGCTATTGGTGATGATATACTTCTGGAAAAATTCACCGATAATACGGAAGCTCATAAATATGTAAGCAAGCCATCTGAGCTTGCCGCTGAAGATAAAGCCCGCATGCTTGAGTCAGGTGTAGTACTGGATGACCTGAAAGAACGGAGCGGAACATATATCCAGATGGATAACCGCCCGGTTCATTTTTCAGCTCAGCAAGATGGCATAGAGATTATGTCAACCAGTGAAGCCGCTCTGAAGTATGATTGGTTGAAAGATTACTGGTGGAAAGCGGTATCTGTAGATGCAGATAAATATACTGCTCACGTTGAGCTTAATAAGGCGGATGGCTATTTTATACGGGCACTTCCCGGCGTAAAAACTGAATTCCCCGTACAATCCTGTATGTATATGGCAAAAAACCAGTCCATCCAGAATGTCCACAATATTATCATTGCCGAAGAAGGTTCCGAGCTGCATATTATTACCGGCTGTACCTCAGCCCATCGTACCGAAACGGGTCTGCATCTGGGTGTTACCGAGTTTTTTATAAAGAAAGGTGCAAAAGTAACCTTTACCATGATACATACCTGGTCACCGGATATTGCAGTTCGCCCGCGTACCGGTGCTATAGTGGAAGAAAACGGTGTTTTTCTGAGCAACTACGTTATCATGAAGACTGTTAAAAACCTGCAGTCATATCCGGTAGCTTACCTGAATGGCGAAAATGCAGTTGCCCGCTTTAATAGTGTTATGGTTTGCCCACCCGGCTCTAAAATGGATGTCGGTTCGCGGGTTTTCCTGAATGCCAAGCATACCCGGACCGAGCTTATTACCCGTGCCCTCACCACCGGCGGAGAAATCATTTCCCGCGGGTATATTGAAGGGAAAGTGCCGGATTGCAAGGGGCATCTGGAATGCCGCGGCCTTATTTTGGGTGACAATGGCATTATTTATGCTATACCTGAGCTGATGGGAAAGGTGTCCGGGGTGGATTTATCCCATGAAGCGGCGGTAGGTAAGATAGCCGAAGAAGAAGTCGAGTACTTGATGGCCAGGGGCTTGAACAAAGATGAAGCTACAGCTGCTATCGTACGCGGCTTTTTAAATGTAGATGTAGAGGGTTTGCCTCCCCTGCTCAAGGAAGAAATGGACAAAGCTATCAAACTGGGCGACCAGGAAGGCATGTAAGAATAAAATTACATTTGTGACAGATTTAAGCCCTCTGGAAACAGAGGGCTTATTAGTATAATTGGTGTTAATACAGATAATAAAAGCCGTCTTTATTCAGCAAATTCACTTCAAATCCGAAAAGTTCTGAAAAATTGGCCTCAGTCATTATTTCGGTTTTTACTCCATCCCGAAAAATACTGCCATCTTTCAGCATAACTACTCTGTTTATTTCCGGTATTATATCGGTAAGGTTATGGGTCACCAGTATTATCTGGGTATCCATATTTGAAATTTTGCTGAGTAGCATACGCAACTGGTGGGCAGATTTCATATCAAGGTTGGTAGTTGGTTCGTCCAGGAGCAGGCTTTGGGGGTTATTTACCAGTGCTCTGGCAATAACTACTCTGCGGGCTTCCCCGCTGGAAATTTCATCTGTCAGTCTTTTGGCTAGATGGTCTATTTCCAGCATATGCATTATATCTTTGGCATAAGTTTCCATCTGCGGGCTGACCAGATTTGCATCATGAAGATAAGGTGAACCAAAATAACCGCTTAACACCGCTTCTTTGCAGGTCTGGCTGATATCTTGGCTTAAAATTTCGGCGGATATTATTCCCAACTGGCTTCGCAGCGAAAACACATCCCAGTTCTCCTGCCCGAGTATACGCAGGCTTGAACCATGTGGGTCAAATATCGGGTACAGTTCGCGGGTTATGGTCTTAATCAGACTGGATTTACCCGCCCCATTCGGGCCGAGTATTGCCAGATTCTGCCCTCTATTGATAACCATGTTTATGTTTTTCAGGCACAGGCGCTCACCGCGCATAAGGCTGATATTTTTAAACTCTATAAGAGGGGGCAAATCCCTTTTGGTCATAATAATATCCTTTTTGCATTACCTGTTAATATCCGGAAATAGAAAAGCGGTCAATATCCAGCATGACCGCTTGGGAAACGTGATAAAGTGAGCCGAGGAGGACTCGAACCTCCAACCAATTGATTAAGAGTCAATTGCTCTGCCAATTGAGCTATCGGCCCACGTTTAAAGCATCCATATTTTAACACTATAGGCAGTTTGTGACAAATAACTGCAGGCTGTTTTTGAAAAGAACGTTCAGCATTATAGTACAAATAAGCTGAAATGCCAAATGCCTAAACGCCGTTCATGCCGGCGGCGGTTTTGGCTATATCCCATGCATAATCATATATATGCATACCCTTGCTCATGGCGATAATCTCACCATCCTCCACCCCTATTTCGGCAGCCATGTATTCCTTCAGCATCTGGATAGCGGCCAGATTAGACGGGAAACCTGCCCATAAATCCCACGAGCGGAAATATATAATAAAATGGAGTTTCCCATAACGCACTCTGGTATCTATACTGCGGAGGCAGGGAGGGTCTTCCAAATCCAGTGTTTCGGGGTTGCCTACAGTCATAAATGCCTGATTAGTATTGAAGCCTGTTTCCTTGTACATTTTGATGACTTTGGCAATCTGGGCTTCAAGATACTGGCCATAGGTATATTGCTCACCTTCCGCCCGGTGGGCAGTCATAAGATACGGCAGGTAGTTATCTATGTATTCCATAGTGGAGGGTGCAGGCACACCGGGTGGAACATCAGGTATAAGGGGGCGGTTACCGGGGTTTTTAATATGGACAGTTATCATATCCAGTTCTTTGCGTTTTTGTCCTGAATAACTGCCGCGTTCAATAGTGTACTCATAACCGTCTGTAAGTACCTGCCTCAGGCACAAAAACCATGCTTCAGAGAGATCTCTGGCTTCCACTGAGGTAATTTTCATCAGTCTTCCCCTTATTTTTTCTTAAACAGGGCAAAAAAACGATCCTGATATTCGTTAAAAAGCTCCCAACGCTCCAATTCATCTTTCAATTCTTTCGGGTCAGCTTCATCACGAAGTGTTTTAGAAAACAGTTCTTCAATATAAAAACGGGCATCACTGGGTACACCATCAGTACCTATTCCCAGCCGTCCCTGGCTGCCCAAATCTGACAGATTGCCTTGCAGCGAATGACGGGTAAGATCGTAGATGAATTTTAACAGAGATACATCCCAAAGGGTATCTTCCCCTTGGATTATGGTGGTTAGTTTGGTTTTATCTTTATCCAGTTGTTGGCTTATATTCTGAGCTACGGTGTGCAATTCCCCCGGTACAATATTCAGCCCCTTGGATTCATTTTTATAGGCATACATTAGCCCGGGTGCCTGAGAGCCATAACGGTCAACCAGCAGGCTGAAATAGCGTTTGGCTTCGTCAGAGAAGCCTTCAAGTCGGGTCAGGTAATACGGGGTGACTATCCGCGGCTGCTGAACTATCACTTTCCCTTCTCTAATTACCGTTTCCATCTGTGAAGACGTGTCGTCTTCTTCAACAGTATAAGACGGCGTAGTCAGCAGATAATAATCTATATTGGTAATACCGAATGTTGCCAGCCGCTGTTTTGGCGGCCGGAGTATCCGTGTATTTGCCACAGCTTTAAAAATCAGAGAATCATCCACCCTAATAAACCCCTACTTTATCTGTGAAAGTGCTTGTTTCATTTGAGCCAGAGATTCTATATACCTTGCCTCAAATTCATTTTTCCGTTTCCGCCATTCTTCCTGAAAACGGGGGTGCTTCTCTATGTCATTTGACAGACCCGGAGGCATTTCCATCCCCTGTTGCATAGCCTTTTGCAGGTATTGTGAATATTGCTGCTTTAGTTGGTCATAAGCGCTGTGGCGCTGTTTTTCACCCTGGTCAGTATAATGTGCCATGATTTGTTTTATCTGGCTGATAATTGTTTCTGCGTTTGCCTGATCTTCCTTGATGCCCTTTATACCTTCCATTGCCTTGCTAGCGGTATTGGCCGCGGCTTCATTTTCAGGCAGAGTAATGAGGGGCAAAAGATGGTTTTCTATGCCTTTTCCCACATACTCACGTGGTTTCCCTTGGTATTGTTGAAGTTCATCTTTGAGGTTAATATTTCCTTTTAGATAGGCGGTGGCCAGCTTTTCCCCGGCAGGCAGGTACTTCCAACGGGCTTTCTCATCCTCGGTAACTTCTTCAATATCCTTAAGCTTTTCCATGGCGATTTCAAAAGCAGACTTAATTTCGCCCATATTCACTCCGATTTCATTTATTCGCCTCTATTATACTAAATGACGGTTAAAGCTGAAAGAAATTTACGCTCACAAATGGCTAAAATGTTATAATAAATAGCGATGTTTTCCGGATACAAGCTGATTCAGCATACTGCCGATACGGGCATTCTCGCTCAAGGGGCAAATTTGAGTGATGCCTTCGCGTTTATGGCCAGTGGCCTTTTCAATCTTATTACAGATACCTCTACCCTGAAACAGGATAAAACTGTGTCAATAAGCTTTGATGCTGACAATTATGAAAATCTGCTGGTTAAGTGGCTGAATGAACTTATATATATATTTGACACTCAAAGATTGGTGTTTTGCCGTTTTGAAGTAGCGGTGAGTTCTGCTTTTAAGCTTACCGCTATCTGTTTTGGTCAGAAAGTTACTGCGGATATCCCTTTGCATCATTGTGTAAAGGGCGCTACTTATCACTTGCTTAAAGTTAAAAAGATTACCGGAGGGTACAAGCTTCAAGTGTTATTGGATATCTAGGAGGCAGTTATGACCAGCCCGTGGCAGGGAATACTAAAAAAAATAGATGATTACCGTTGGGAAATTCCTCAAAACTACAAAGTAGGTATGAAAGTGCCCGGTCTGGTATATGCCAGTGAGCATATGCTTAACCAAATATGGGAGGAGCATGCTATAGAGCAGATTGCCAATGTAGCTTTCTTGCCTGGCATTACCGGCAAGTCTATGGCGATGCCTGATATACACTGGGGGTATGGATTTCCTATTGGAGGGGTGGCTGCTACCCGAATAAGTGATGGAGTAATCTCACCGGGTGGTGTAGGTTTTGATATAAACTGCGGAACCCGCCTTTTGAGGACGAACCTGTGCGTGGAAGAAGTGCAGCCAAAGATAAACGAACTTTTAAATGGACTTTTTGACAAAATACCCTCCGGTGTGGGTACTGGCGGTAATATAAAACTAAGCCTGACCGATATTGATAATGTAATGACCCGCGGTGGGAGCTGGGCTTTGGAAAAAGGTATGGGCGAAGCCGAAGATGTTAAACTGACGGAAGAATCCGGCAGCTTGTCCGGTGCGAACCCTGACGAAGTTTCCATTAAAGCCAAGACCAGAGGTTCATCCCAGCTGGGTACACTGGGTTCAGGCAACCACTTTTTGGAAGTGCAGGTTGTAGATGAAATATTTGACACTGAAGTGGCAGATGTATTTGGAGTTCAGCAAACAGGGCAAGTGCTTTTTCTTATCCACACCGGTTCGCGGGGTTTGGGACATCAGGTATGCACTGATTACGTACAGCTGTTAAACGAGATGTCTAAAAAGTATGGCATAAATTTACCTGACCGTCAGCTGGCCTGTGCCCCGTTAAAATCAGAAGATGGTCAGGATTATCTGGCAGCGATGGCATGTGCCGCTAATTATGCTTGGGCTAACCGCCAGTGCATTACCCAGTGGGCACGTGAAGTATTTATGAAAATATTTGAAAAAGGCCCGCGTGATTTAGGTATGAGCCAGATATACGATGTAGCCCATAATATTGCCAAGATAGAGGAACATACGGTAGACGGTAAAATTCAAAATGTGTGTGTCCACCGCAAAGGTGCTACCCGCTCTTTCCCTGCCGGGCGGCCTGAAATACCAGCTGTTTACCGAAAAGTAGGGCAGCCTGTTATAATACCCGGTGATATGGGGAGATACTCTTATGTAGCGGTAGGTACCGAGACTGCCATGCATGAAACATTCGGATCTACCTGCCATGGTGCCGGCAGGATACTAAGCCGGGGTGCAGCCAAAAAAACTGCGTCCGGTGCCCAGCTTATAGATACCCTTAAGACTCAGGGGATAAGTATAAGGGTAGGAGATATTGGCAGTTTGGTGGAAGAAGCATCCGAGGCCTACAAAGATGTGGCTGATGTGGTGGAAGTGACTCACAAAGCTGGTATTGCCCGGAACATATTTAAAACCAGACCGTTGGGAGTAATAAAAGGATAAATGACTGATATTATAAAATTAGCCCTGCCCGCTGTGCGGGGGAAAATGACACTTGAAGAGGCTATAAACAAACGGCGTTCGGTAAGATCCTTTTCAAGCCGCGGGCTGACTATGGAGATGTTATCCCAATTATTATGGGCGTCAAACGGCATTACCGATATCGTAGATAAATTGCGTTCTACTCCCAGTGCCGGGGCAATTTATCCGCTGGACCTTTATATCATCGTTGGGAACAAAGGAATAGAAGCTTTGGAAGCCGGTGTATACCGGTATAACCCTGAGCGGCACGGTATTCATCTGCAAGTGAATGGTGATTTCCGCAAGCAACTGGCAGAGGGGTGTTTTAAGCAGAATTTTGTGGCAGATGCACCCTTTTCACTGGTTATCTGTTATCGGCCGGAAGAGCTTATAAAAAGATATGGCACCTGTGCTGATAAGTATGCCTATTTTGAAGTGGGACATGTGGCTCAAAACTTTAATTTGGAATGTGTGGCTTTGGGTTTAGGAAGTGTAGTAATAGGTGCTTTTGCCGAAGAAATTATATGCAAATCTATGAATCTAAGCGGGCACCCCAAACCTCTGTATATAATTGCGGCGGGTTTCCCCGCCGCCAAATAAGTTTACTGTTTCTTGCAGTTTTTACATTTCTTGGTAATCAGCCAGTATTCAAAGCTGTCTGACAAAGCTAGCCAGCTGGCTTCGATGATATTTGGGCTGGCACCTACCGTATGCCAGGTACTTTCACCATCAGTAGATTCAATCAGCACCCTCACCAAAGCATCTGTACCGCTGGTCTGCTCCAGTATACGCACCTTGTAGTCTGAAAGATGGACGGAAGAAAGCTCAGGGTAAAACTGGCAAAGTCCTTTGCGCAAAGCAGCATCAAGTGCGTTTATGGGGCCATTGCCTTCGGCTACCGTATGCATAACCTCGCCGTCTACCCTCACTTTTACTATACCTTCGGCCATCATTTCGTCTTGGCTGCGCATAGCTGAGGGGCGGCGCTGTTTTTCCACTACTACCATGAAGTCTATAAGCTCAAACGGGGCTGCATAACCCATTTGGGTGCGGTTTACCAGCAAATCAAAAGAAGCCTCTGCATTTTCATACTGAAAACCCAGGCTTTCCATTCTCTTGACCTGCTGAAGCAGGTCTTTGACTTCTTTTGAGTCAGGCGTCAGATTTATGCCAATAGCTTTTGCTCTTTGGACAATATTTGACCTGCCTGCAAGTTCCGATACCAGCAGACGCTGATGGTTGCCCACCAGTTCCGGCTCTATATGCTGGTAACTGCCTGACCATTTGCTGAGGCCGCTGACATGCAGGCCTGCTTTGTGGGAAAAGGCGCTGGCACCCACATACGGCAAAAACGGTTCGGAAACCAGATTTGCCAGTTCGCTTATATAATGGGAAGTTTCAGTTAGTAGTTTCAGTTGGCTGTCGGTTATGCAGGCTATACTCATTTTTAACTTCAAGATAGGTATGATGGAACATAAATTAGCATTGCCGCACCGTTCGCCAAAACCGTTTATCGTACCCTGAATCTGGCTGGCACCGGCCTTGAGAGCGGCTATGCTGTTAGCTACGGCCATTTCTGTATCATTATGAGAGTGAATACCTACGCAAATATTTACCGACTTGGTTACCGCTTCTACGGCTTTGGCTATTTCTTCGGGCAGACTGCCTCCATTGGTATCGCAAAGCACCACGCCCTCAGCTCCGGCCTTTTCCGCCGCCTGCAAAACCTGTATGGAATATTCGGGGTTGTCTTTGTAGCCGTCAAAAAAGTGTTCAGCATCCAGAAATACCTTTATGCATTTTGAACGCAGGTATTCAATGGAATCAGTAATCATGGACAGATTTTCTTCCAGAGTGGTTTCCAGCACTTGGGTCACCTGTCTGGCTGAACTCTTACCGACTAATGTAACATATTCCGTACCTGCATCAATCAACTGTTTCAGGGTTGTATCTGCTTCGGCTTTAACTTTGGGGCGGCGGGTAGACCCAAAAGCAACCATTTTGGCATTTTTCAGTTTAAGTGACCGTGCTTGAGTAAAAAACTCGCTGTCTTTGGGGTTTGAGCCCGGCCAGCCGCCCTCAATATAGTGTATACCCAGTTCATCCAGTTTTTGGGCAATCTTAAGCTTGTCCGCTACCGTAAAGGAAATTCCTTCACGCTGAGAACCGTCTCTTAGAGTAGTATCGTATAATTTTACCTGCACAGGAGTTTAGCCTCCTATCGTTTTAGCTATCTGGCTGCCCATCTCGGCTGTGCCGAGCTTGGTGTTGCCCTCTTTAAATATATCTATCGTAGCATAACCAGCCGCTAGAACCTTGTCAACCGCCGCTTCGATTTCAGCAGCTTCGGCCTCCAGCCCGCAGGAATAGCGAAGCATCATGGCTATGCTTAAAATGGTGGCAATGGGGTTGGCAATATTTTGTTTAGCAATAGTGGGTGCACTGCCGTGAATAGGTTCGTAAAGGCCGAAAGTTTTAGTGCCTTTTGCCGGTATGCCTGCCAGAGAGGCAGAGGGCAGCATGCCCATAGATCCTGCTAGCATGGAGGCTTCGTCTGTTAAAATATCGCCAAACATATTTTCAGTCACAATAACATCAAAATAAGTGGGTGCAAGTATCAATTTCATGGCACAGGCATCAACCAGTATATGTTCCACTGTTACATCAGGATAATCTTTTGCTAGTTCTATAACTACCTGCCGCCACAAGCGTGAAGACAGCAGCACATTGGCTTTGTCTACGCTGACCAGTTTCTTTTTGCGGCTTCGTGCCAATTCAAAGCCAACACGCACAATTCGTTCAATCTCCTTTTCGGAGTAGGTCATGCTGTCAGTAGCTTTGCGGATACCCGAAGGTGTAGTCCAGCGTTTTTTCGGCTTGGCAAAATAAACACCACCCGTCAATTCTCGTATAAATATAAAGTCAGTGCCTTTTATTATTTCGGCTTTTACGGGAGCGGAATTTATCAGCGAAGGAGCCACCTTGACCGGGCGGATATTGGCAAAAAGACCAAGGCCGCGTCTTAAGGCCAGCAAACCGTCTTCAGGGTGAACCGGCAATTTGGGGTCATCAAAGCGGGGGTCACCTACGGCTGCCAGTAAAACGGCATCAGACTTTTTGCACATGGCCAGCGTTGTCGGACTGAGTGCCACCCCCTCTTTGTCTATGCAGCAGCCGCCAATAAGACCGTACTGATATTCAAAAGTATGTTTGTATTTTTTGGCAACAGCATTAAGCACCTTTAGGCCTTCGGCCATAACTTCCGGGCCTATGCCGTCACCGGGCAGAACTGTCAGTTTGAAATCCAACTAAACACCTCTTCCGCAAAGTTTTTCACGGGTATATTCTATAAGACCGCCGGCCTTTATAAGGCGGGACATAAACTCAGGATAGGGTTTGGCGGCAAAGCTTTCACCTGTAGTCAGGTCTTTGATAACGCCGCTTTCCAAATCTATTTCCAGTTCATCGCCACTGTTTATTTTTTCGGCTGCTTCCGCACTTTCAAGCAATGGCAGGCCTATGTTTATAGCGTTGCGGAAAAATATACGGGCAAAACTGGAGGCTATAACCGCCGAAACCCCCGAAGCTTTTATGGAAATAGGAGCATGCTCACGTGACGAACCGCAGCCGAAATTGGTGGTGGCTACGATAAAATCACCCGGCTTAACCTTTTTTACAAAGTCCAAATCTATATCTTCCATACAGTGTTCGGCCAATGCCTTGGGTTCAGATACGTTTAAATAACGGGCAGGAATAATGGCATCCGTATCCACATTTTCACCGTATTTATGTACAAATCCTTTTAACATCTTTTCTCCTAGCTTAATAAAGCCTGTTTTATAAAGCAGCTTTTTCGTATCCCTCTGACAGGGTTAACTATTTAAATTTCATCGGGATGGGCAATGTACCCCTTGATGGCGGTAGCGGCGGCAACTGCCGGCCCGGCCAGGTATACTTCGCTCTTGGGGCTGCCCATACGCCCTACAAAATTGCGGTTAGTGGTTGCCAGACAGCGTTCACCGGCTGCCAGAATACCCATATGTCCGCCGAGGCAAGGGCCGCAGGTGGGAGTGGAAACAGCAACTCCGGCATTGATGAAGGTTTCAATATAGCCGGCCTTCAGTGCGTCCAGATAGACCTGCTGTGAACCGGGTATAACAATAGTCCGCAAATCAGGGCTAACCTTATTCCCTTCAAGTAACTTGGCAGATATGGCCAAGTCTTCCAATCTGCCGTTGGTGCATGAGCCGATGATAACCTGGTCAACCTTTATTTTACCAATCTGGCTGATGGGACGGGCATTTGCCGGTGAATGCGGCAGTGATACCTGCGGCTCAAGTTTGGAAATATCAAAATTATATGTTTTGGCATAAGATGCATCAGCATCATTATCATAAACCGTGTACTGGCGTTTGGCTCTGGGGGTTACATATTCCAGGGTTTTTTCGTCAACCCTGAAAAGTCCTGCCTTGCCGCCAGCCTCTATGGCCATATTTGACATGGTAAAGCGGTTTTCCATGGATAGGGCATCAATAGCCTCTCCACAGAAATACATGGCAGAGTACAAAGCCCCGTCTACCCCTATTTGCCCTATGGTGTACAAAATCAGGTCTTTGCCGCCAATCCATTTAGGCAGCTTGCCCGAATAGTTAAATTTAATGGTGGGGGGGACTTTCATCCAAACCTCACCGGTTGCCATGGCGGCGGCTATATCTGTTGAGCCCATGCCGGTAGTAAAAGCGCCAAGTGCCCCGTAAGTGCAGGTGTGCGAATCAGCGCCTACCACAATATCCCCCGGCAGTACCAGACCCTGCTCGTGCAGGATTACGTGCTCAACGCCCATTTTGCCGCATTCGAAAAAGAGTATCCCCTGCTCACGGGCAAATTCACGCACCATTTTTACCTGTTCGGCAGATGCAATGTCTTTGTTGGGTACAAAATGGTCAGGCACAAAAACTATCTTATTGGGATCAAACACCTTGCTGACCCCAATCTTTTTAAATTCTTTAACGGCTATAGGTGCGGTAATGTCATTAGCCAGTACCAGGTCTACCTTGGCATTTATAAAATCACCCGGGCTGACCTGTGTTTTACCGCTGTGGGCGGCCAGTATTTTTTCAACTAAGTTCATCATAACCTCTCCAAGAATATCTAACGGAATTTTACTCGGTCAATAAGTAATATAAGCAGTATCACACCGGTACTGACGGCGGATAAAAAGTACATACCTGCACCCACCGCCAATCCTATGCCGGCAACAGCCCAGATAGTGGCGGCAGTGGTTAACCCCTCAACATGTCCCTCTGACTGGCGGAGTATAGCCCCCGCTCCCAGAAAGCCCACCCCGGTAACTATCCCGGCAGCTATCCGGCTGATATCCGTTTCTGAAAAACCATATATAGATACCAGCGTTATCAGGCAGGAACCCACGCAGATAAGAGTATTGGTGCGCAGCCCGGCTGCCTTGCCTGAGCGTTCCCGTTCATAGCCAATAATCCCGCCCAGTACCACGGCCAGCAGAATGCGAAACAGCATTTCCACTTCTATCGGCATGGCATGTCGCTCCTTTTAAGATGCGTTCTTGACCCTGAGCAAACGGTTTAAAGCGTTCATATAAGCCTTGGCACTGGCTACTATTATATCCGTATCTGATCCGCGTCCGGTATATGTTACCCCGTCACTCTCAATACGGATAAGCACTTCACCCAGTGCATCAATGCCGGCCGTAACAGACTTGACCGAAAACTCAGTCAGTTTGTTAGGTACATTTACTATTCGGTTTATGGCCTTGTAAACAGCATCTACCGGCCCGCTGCCCAAAGCGGCATCTTCAACTGCCCCGCCGTTCGGGGTGGTTAGTCTGACGGCAGCAGTGGGTATGCCTCGGTCTCCGGAGGTAACCTGTATCCGGTCCAGATGATAAAGCTCAACTGTAGTCCGCAGTTCTTCGGCAACCAGGGCTTCTATGTCACGGTCGGTTACGTCCTTCTTTTTATCGGCCAAATCTTTAAAGGCTTTGAATGCGCGGTCAAAATCTTCTTCGTTCAGGTCAAAACCCAGCTCAGTCAGGTGCTGTTTAAAGGCATGGCGGCCGGAAAGTTTGCCCAGTACCAGACTGGAAGCTTGAATACCCACTTCCTTGGGATCCATAATTTCAAATGTTTTAGCCATTTTAATAACGCCGTCCTGGTGGATACCTGACTGGTGGCGGAAAGCATTTTCACCCACCACAGCCTTGTTGGGCTGGATAGCAAAACCGGTCAGAGCGCTGACCAGGCGGCTGCTGCGGTATATTTCCTGGGTGTTTATACTCGTTTCAAAGTTGAAATAGTCACTTCGGGTGCGCAGTGCCATCACCACTTCTTCCAGTGCGGCATTGCCGGCACGTTCGCCTATGCCGTTCAGGGTGCATTCCACCTGTCTGGCACCGTTTTTAACCGCAGCCAGCGAATTGGCTGTACCCATGCCCAAATCATCGTGGCAGTGTACGCTTATTACCGCTTTGTTTATATTAGGTACATTCTGGCGGATACCCTTTATGAGTTCGCCGAACTCACTGGGGATAGCGTAACCCACAGTATCAGGTATATTCAGGGTGGTAGCCCCGGCATCTATAACTGCTTCCAGCAGTTTATAAAGAAACTCCGGGTCAGAGCGGCTGGCATCCATAGGTGAAAACTCTATATCATCAGTATAGCCTTTGGCTCTGGCAACCATAGTACGCGCCAGTTCCAGCACTTCATCACGGCTCTTTTTTATCTGGTGAACCATGTGTATTTCAGACGAAGAAATAAACACATGAATTCGGGGGTGGGCAGCTTCTTTCAAAGCCTCCCAGGCACGGTCAATATCAGCCGGTATAGCTCTGGCCAGACCGCAGATGACAGGGGTGCGCACTTCCTGGGCTATCAGCTTTACCGCTTCAAAATCACCGGGAGAGGTGATGGGAAAACCTGCTTCAATGATATCCACCCCCAGTTTTTCCAGCTGCCGGGCTATCTCCAGTTTTTCCTGTGCATTCAAAGACGCACCGGCAGCCTGTTCTCCATCTCTGAGGGTGGTATCAAAAATTTTTATTTTGTCCATGACAAAAATCCTTTCTGAAAGAAAATTACTCTATATTTAGCATTATAACCGGATACCCCTCTTCGTCCAGAAAGAGGGGCTGCTAAGGATGAGAAGTTTCCCTTCAGCCAGGCTGTGATACAGTCCGCTTATATTATTTGGAATGTAATCTGTCATGGTTATTTTAAAATACCCTTTACTTTTTCTTTTTCAGCCAGCTCATCATAGAGCGCAGTTCGGCACCCACTTCTTCAATAAGGTGCTCAGACTCCATGCGGCGTAGGGAGTTATAAACAGGGCGTCCGGCCTGATTTTCCAGTATCCATTCCTTGGCAAAGCTGCCGTCCTGAATCTCGCCCAGTATCTCACCCATAGTTTCATAGGTTTCTTCGTTGATAACTCTGGGACCGCGGGTGAAATCACCGTATTTGGCGGTGTCAGAAATGGAATCACGCATATAGGCAATACCGCCCTGATACATCAAGTCTACAATCAACTTGAGCTCATGCAGACATTCAAAATAAGCTACTTCGGGCTGGTATCCGGCTTCCACCAGAGTTTCAAAACCGGCTTTGACCAGAGAGGTAGTGCCGCCGCACAAAACGGCTTGCTCACCAAAAAGGTCGGTTTCGGTTTCTTCGGCAAAAGTGGTTTCCAGTATGCCGGCACGGTTAGAGCCGATGCCCTTGGCATAAGCCAGAGCCATTTCTTTGGCCTTGCCGCTGGCGTCCTGTTCAACAGCAATCAGCGAAGGAGCGCCTGCACCCTCGGTGAAGACCTGTCTCAGCATATAGCCAGGGCATTTGGGGGCAATCATGGTCACGTCTACAAAAGACGGGGGGACTATCTGCCCGTAATGAATATTGAAGCCATGGGCAAACATCAGCATTTTGCCGGGTTTCAGTCCCTGTTCAACAGAGTCTTTATAAATCTTGGACTGAGCGGTATCAGGGGCCAGCATCATAATAATGTCAGCCTTTTTCGCCATTTCGGCTACGCTCATCACCTCGAAACCGTCAGCGGTGGCCTTTTTCCAGCCGCGTCCGCCTTCCACACAAGCCACAATAACCTTCAGACCTGAATCACGCAGGTTTTGGGCGTGGGCATGACCCTGCGCACCATAACCGACAATACCGATAATTTTCTTTTCAATAAGGCTTAAGTCACAGTCCTTATCGTAATATATAACAGCCATTTTTCCTCCTAGAGCTTTCTACTCTTTTGTTTTTAATTCTTTAGATGATTGCAATTCAGTAGCGGTAGCAAGCCCGCCGCGCGTCATGGCAATACGGCCGGTGCGGGTTATTTCCTTTATACCAAATGCACGTAACAGATTATATAGCGAATTTACTTTTTCTTCATCTCCGGTTACTTCCACTGTCAGCGAGTCGGAAGCTACATCCACTATCTTTGCCCTGAAAATATCTACAATCTGCATTATTTCACTGCGGTTGGCCGGAGTGGATTTCACTTTTATGAGGGCCAGTTCGCGGCAGATAATATCCTGCCCGGTAATATCTGAAACCTTGACCACGTCTACTACTTTATCAAGCTGTTTGCGTACCTGCTCAACCATGGTATTTGCCCCGTCAACCACAATGGTCATACGGGAAAAACCCGGCGTTTCGCTACGTCCGACTGCAATGCTGTCAATATTAAAACCACGCCGTCTGAAAAGGCTGGCCATGCGGTTTAATACGCCGGGCCTGTCTTCAACTAAAGCTACTATGGTATGCTTCGTCGGGGACATGCACTCACCTCTTTCTTAGGTTCTTCCAGTACTTCGTGGAGAGCGGCGCCGGGAGGAACCATGGGATATACGTTTTCTTCAGGTTCAATAACAAAATTCAGAAGGAAAGGTCCTTCGGCAGACATAGCCTGTTCAATAGCTGGTCGGACATCTTCCTTGCGTTTAACATTTAAAGCAGGTATGCCATAGGCTTCCGCAATTTTTATAAAATCAGGGCAACCCAAAGGAGTGGCAACGTAATTTTTATTATAGAATAAATCCTGCCACTGGCGAACCATACCCAGATAACCGTTATTGAAAACAGCTATTTTTACCGCAGCCCTTTCCTGCACTATTGTCCCCAGTTCTTGCATATTCATCTGAAAGCCACCGTCACCGGCAATGCACCAGACAGTTTCGTCAGGGCAGCCAACCTTGGCGCCCAAAGCGGCCGGCAGGTCAAAGCCCATAGTGCCCAAGCCTCCGGAGGTTACCAGAGAATTGGGGCGGATATAGGTGTAATGCTGAGCCGCCCACATCTGATGCTGACCCACACCGGTAACCACAATGGCATTGCCGCCGGTAGCTTCGCTTATCTGTTGGACTATATACTGAGGCAAGATAAGGTCAGTATGCCTTATGGAAAGCGGAGGGTGTTCCCTGCGCCAGTTTTCCAGTTGTCTTAGCCAGTCCGGGTGCTGAACGCACTCCACCTGCTTGTTGAGTGATTTAAGTACGGTTTTTACGTCACCCACTATAGGTATATCTACTCGTACATTTTTGCCTATTTCAGCCGGGTCTATATCTATATGAATAACACTGGCATGGGGAGCAAATGAGCTTAGCTTTCCGGTAACCCGGTCATCAAAACGCATGCCGATAGCTATTATCAGGTCTGTAGCCGCTACAGCCATATTGGCGTAAGCCATACCGTGCATACCAAGCATGCCATAACTTAGTATATGGTCTTCGGGGAAACTGCTGACACCCAGCAAAGTGGTAATAACGGGCAGCTGGCAGTTTTCCGCCAAAGTTTTAAGTTCCTCGTTGGCACCGGATATATTCACCCCGTGACCGGCAATAATCACCGGTTTCTCAGCTGTTTCTATCAGCTTGGCAGCTTTTTGTATCTGCATCAGGTTGCCCTTTATAACGGGTTTGTAGCCAGGTAAATCAGGTTCATCAGGGTATTCAAATTCCGCCTGTTCAATGAATACGTCTTTGGGTATATCTATCAGCACCGGGCCAGGGCGTCCGGTTCGGGCTAAATAAAAAGCTTCCTTTATAGTATCTGCCAGCGCACTTGCTCTGGTTACCAGATAATTTTGCTTGGTAATTGGTAAAGTAATACCGGTGATATCAATCTCTTGAAAAGCGTCCTTGCCGATAAGGTTACGGGTAACCTGACCAGTTATAGCTACCATGGGTATAGAATCCATGTATGCATTGGCAATGCCGGTAATCAGGTTGGTAGCCCCCGGTCCCGAAGTCGCTAAGCAGACCCCAACTTTGCCGGTAACTCTGGCAAAGCCGTCAGCGGCATGGGCGGCACCCTGTTCATGCCGCGTCAGAATATGCCTTAAGGCGGGGTACTGGGGGAAAGTATCATACAGCGGCAAGAGTACTCCACCCGGATACCCGAAGATTACATTTGCTCCTTCTTTAAGCAGGCTCTCGCATACTATCTGGGCGCCAGTCAATTTCATTTTCTCATTGCCCCCTTAGACTTAGTCTTTGAAAACCGCCCCGGTACTGGCCGAGGTGACATTTTCTGTATAATATTTCAGATAACCGCTTGTGATTTTAGGTTTGAAAGCCGGCACATTTGCCAGACGTTTCTGGATTTGTTCATCTGAAAGCTCTACTGAGAGCTTGTAGTTATGAATATCAATATTTATCATATCCCCGTCACGCAGGGCAGCTATAGGTCCGCGAGCGGCTGCTTCCGGTGAAACGTGCCCCATAGCGGCTCCGCGGGTTGCGCCTGAAAAACGCCCGTCCGTAATCAGGGCTACTTCTTTATCCAGCCCCATGCCTGCCAAAAGCGAGGTTGGGGTGAGCATTTCCCGCATACCCGGCCCGCCTTTAGGCCCTTCATAGCGGATAACCAGTACATCACCGGGGGTTATCTTACCGCCCATAATGGCTTTGGTAGCCAGCTCTTCAGAATCAAATATACGGGCAGGCCCGCGGTGAACCATCATCTCCGGGGCAACTGCAGAGCGTTTAACTACACTGCCGTTTGGTGCCAGATTTCCGAATAGAATAGCCAGCCCGCCCTTGGGTGAGTACGGGTTTGAGGCAAAACGAATGACTTTATTATCTGCTTTGGGTGCGTCATCTGCCAACTGGCCTATGGTTTTGCCGGAGACAGTCCGGGCATCATTTTTCAGCCATGGTTTCAGCTCTTTCAGCACGCTGCCTATTCCGCCTGCCTGGTCAAGGTTTTCAATATGGTATGGGCCTGATGGGCGGAGCTTGCACAGATTAGGAGTACAATCACTTATACGGTTTATCTGCTCCAGTGAAAAATCAGCCCCGGCTTCATGTGCAACCGCCATAACATGCAGAACCGAATTGGTGCTGCCGCCCAGTGCTACGTCCAGACTGAAAGCGTTGTAAATGGCATCCGGTGTTATTATATCTTTAGGGCGTGTATTATCTTTTATCAGGTGCATTATCTGCTGGCCGGTCTTTTTAGCAAGCTGTGTGCGGCGTGAATCCACCGCCGGTATAGTGCCATTGCCGGGCAAAGCCATGCCCAGTGCTTCTGTAAGACAATTCATAGTATTGGCGGTAAACATTCCGGCACAGCTGCCGCAGCCGGGACAGGCTACTTTTTCAAGTTCCAGCAGTTCTTCTTCGGTCATCTGCCCTTTGGCCACCTGACCGACAGCTTCAAAAACACTGTTTAAATCAACACAGCTGACCTGGTCATTTTTCCTTAAACGTCCTGCCAGCATGGGGCCGCCGCTGACAAATATAGAGGGAATGTTCAAACGGCAAGCAGCCATGAGCATACCGGGAACAACCTTATCACAGTTAGGTATAAAAACCAGTCCGTCAAAAGCGTGAGCCATAGCCATAATCTCAACTGTGTTGGCAATGATTTCACGGCTGGGCAGGCTGTATTTCATGCCGGCATGGTTCATAGCAATGCCATCACAAACCGCAATGGTATTAAATTCAAAACCTACGCCGCCGGCAGCATTTATGCCTTCTTTGACGGCTTCGGAAATCTGTCTGAGGTGAATATGTCCGGGGACTACTTCGGTAAAGCTATTTACAATACCGATAAAGGGTTTTTGGAAACTTTCTGTATTCAGACCCAGGGCACGCAGCAAAGACCGGTGAGGGGCACGCTCAATACCTGATTTGACATCTTCGCTTTTCATATATGCGCTCCCGTTTGAAAGAATTAAAAACCGTCCTCAAAGGACGGGTTTACGACAGATTATTGGAAGTGTTTAACCATAACACAGTCCACGTTTGCTGTCAAGCTGAAAGGCTGGTTTTACCCGCTGTTTTAAGTATATCTGCTTCTTTTATTGCCCCCTGGCGGATAATCTTCAATTCATTATTGTTTACAGCTACTATGGTAGATTCCACTCCTCCGCTAACCTGACCCCCGTCAAGGATAAAATCCACCCTGTCACCCAGTTGGCTTCGGGCTTCAGTGGCATTTAGTGAGCTTTTACACCCGCTGAGGTTGGCGCTGGTGCCGGTAATTGGTTCACCGATTCGTTTCAGCATTTCAATTACCGCTGGTTGGTTAGGTATCCGTATGGCTACTGTTTCATTTCCGCCGGTTAGTTCAAGCGGAATATTATTTGTCTTCGGCAGTACCAGGGTAAGTCCTCCCGGCCAGTATTCTGCAGCCAGTTTACGGGCCAGCTCCGGAAAAACCTTGGCTACCTGATTTATCTGCGAGACGTCCCCTATCAGGGCGGGCAGACCTTTGGTATTGGCTCGGCCTTTTATGTCAAATACACGGTTTACTGCATGGGTATTTCGGGCTAATGCCCCAACTGCATAAACAGTGTCTGTCGGGAATATTACTACTCCGCCTTCTTTAAGTATCCTGACGGCGTTGGTTATCTGGTTTTCCATATCCTCATTAAATCGGTTATGTGTCATATATTTATTACCTTGTGCCATTTACAAATTGGTAGATATATCTAAATACTCTTGGGTTATTTAGTCAAGTATTATCAGGCTTGTACCATGTAAAAACAGACCTGTTTGCTTTACAATTTTAGCCTATAATGTTAAGCTACCATCAAGAAAATGATGAGCGAAATGAATAATAAACAATCAGCCGAGAGCCTAAGAGTTTCCACTACTGGGGATATTGAAGTCTCTACCTATTTGGAAATAGCCAAAGAAAAATCCGGTGCCAAGCCGGAGTGCATTGCTACTGGCGAAGAAAACCTGCGTGAGTCAATAGTAATTTTTGATTTTGGTTCACAATACAGCTTACTTATTGCCCGGCGCATACGCGAAATGCATGTCTACTGCGAGCTGGTTTCTCATGACACTCCATGGGAGAAAATAGCCCATCTGAATCCTAGAGGGTTTATTCTCTCCGGCGGACCATCCAGTGTGTATGAGCAGGGAGCACCTTTAGCTCCGGCCTATATATTTGAAAGTAAACTGCCTGTTCTGGGTATTTGCTATGGTATGCAGGCTATCACCCAGCAATTGGGTGGCGTAGTTGAACATAGTGAGAAACGTGAATACGGGCATGCTTTGCTTCATTCAAACGTGGTTAATACGGACCTTCTGGCAGATATGCCTGAACCTTCTCCCGTTTGGATGAGCCATGGGGATCGTATTGAGAAAATGCCGGCAGGGTTTACGGCTCTGGCCTACACTGAAAACTGCCCGGTTGCAGTTATGGGTAATGAATTTGATATTTACGGATTGCAGTTTCATCCCGAGGTTGTTCATTCTCCTCACGGTAAAATCATTCTTAAAAATTTCGTTTTCAATATATGTAAATGCCATGCTAACTGGACTATGGGTAATTATATTCAGGAAAGCATACAAAACATACGTGAGCAGGTTGGTGGCGGGCAAGTTATCTGTGCACTTTCCGGCGGTGTAGATTCGGCGGTTGTGGCTTCACTCATTCATAAAGCCATTGGTGAACAATTAACTTGTATTTATGTAAATAACGGCCTTCTCCGCCGTGAAGAGGCTGACCGCACACTGCACGTCTTTAAAAACCATATGGGCATGAAAATAATTTATGTAGATGCCGTTGACCGCTTTCTTGAAGGTCTCAGCGGTGTTACTGACCCCGAACAAAAGCGCAAGGTTATCGGAAGCGAATTTATAAAGGTATTTGAAGATGAAGCCTGTAAACTTGGCACGATTGACTTTCTGGCACAAGGAACACTTTATCCTGACGTTATAGAAAGCGTTTCTTCTGTGTCCAAAGCTTCCGCCAAAATAAAAAGCCATCATAACGTGGGCGGCCTGCCTGCCCATATGAAGTTAAAACTTATAGAGCCTTTGCGCTATCTCTTTAAAGATGAAGTGAGGCTGCTGGGCAAAGAGCTGGGTCTGCCGGACGAAATGATTTGGCGTCAGCCCTTCCCCGGCCCCGGTCTGGCAATACGGATTATCGGTGAAGTTACCCGTGAAAAGCTGGAAATCCTCCGCGCGGCGGACTGGATTGTAATGAGCGAAATTAAAAAAGCCAAAATGTATCACCAAGTATGGCAAAGCTTTGCTATCCTGACCGATGTTAAATCTGTGGGTGTTATGGGTGATTTCCGCACATATGGTTATCTGGTAGCTATCAGGGCTGTAACCAGTGAAGATGCCATGACTGCAGACTGGGCGAAACTGCCTTATGATTTGCTGTCGGTTATATCCAACCGTATTGTTAATGAGGTTAAAGAAGTGAATAGGGTGGTTTATGATATAAGCTCCAAACCGCCTTCCACTATTGAATGGGAGTAAGGCATTATGACCGGCGGTTATATCATGGGGAGGGGCTACACTCCCGAGACTTGCATAGATGAGGTCAAAAAAGCTCTTACAGGTTTGGGTGGTCGGGCCTCTGCCGAAGAGATATTGCTTACGGTCAGAAAAAAAGGCCATTGGAGTGATGAAACTGTCTGGCAATGCATGGAGTCAAATACCATAAATTTCCCGCCTGCCTGCCGGCATAATACGGATACTGACTCAAAATTCCTTTTCTTAAGGGAAGACGGTAATTATGAATTCTATGCCCCCAAGTGGCATGGACGCTATGAGCGGGGTAAAAGAATAGTTTAGTTTTGCTTAGGAGACAACTCTGAAAGTTCTGGTTATTGGAAATGGGGCAAGGGAGCATGCTATTGTCTGGAAGCTTTCCCAAAGCCCGAAAATCACTAAAATTTACGTTACCCCCGGCAACGCCGGTACAAGCCTTATAGCTGAAAATGTAGCTATAAGCTGCACAAATATCAAAGATTTGCTTTCCTTTGCCAAAGACAAAGCCATTGATATTACCTTTGTAGGACCTGAAGCACCTCTGGCAGGAGGGGTTGTAGATGTGTTTGAATCTGAAGGTCTGCGTATATTCGGCCCTTGTCGTGAAGCTGCCCAGCTGGAATCCAGCAAAGTTTTTACCAAAGAGCTGCTTCTTTCAAATAAAATTCCCACTGCTTACAGCCGCAGTTTTTCCAGTTATGAAAAAGCTTGTTCTTATTTGAGTAGGCTGGATATGCCGGTTGTGATAAAGGCGGATGGTTTGGCAGGTGGTAAAGGAGTTACGGTTGCCCAAACTCATGAGCAGGCTATGGCGGCTTTATCAGATATAATGGAGGCCAAAATATTCGGTGAAGCCGGTGAACATGTAGTTATAGAAGAGTGCATGGTGGGGCAGGAAATGAGCTTTTTTGCCGTTACTGACGGTAAAACTGTTGCACCTTTAAGTGCTGCTTGTGATTATAAACGGATTTATGATGGAGATAAGGGTGCTAATACTGGCGGTATGGGCAGTTATACGCCCCCTGCTTTTTTTACCCCCGAATTAAAGGAAGAAATAATGTCCCGCATTCTATTGCCGGTTATAAAGGCACTGGCGGATCGGGATATCGTATATAAAGGTGTTTTATATGCCGGTTTGATGATAACCGCTGAAGGGCCAAAAGTGATGGAGTTTAATGCCCGCTTTGGAGACCCCGAAACTCAGGTTTTAATGCCCCTGCTCAAGACAGACTTGCTTGAGATAGTGGAAGCCACTATTGAAGGCCGTCTTGACAAACTCAATATTGAAATGGAAGATTCATCTGCAGTCGGGGTTGTGCTGGCTTCTGGCGGATATCCGGCTGAATACCGTAAAAAATTACCTGTAAGCGGTCTTTCAGATATACCCTCGGATATACTTGTTTTCCATGCCGGCACAGTAGCTTCTGAAGAGGGCGAAATACTTACTAATGGCGGACGGGTACTTTGTCTTGTCAGTAAAGGCAAAAATATAGAGGAAGCCAGAGACAATGTATATAAAAATATTGACTGCATTTCTTTTGAAGATTGCCATTACCGCAGGGACATAGCCTTGTTAAACGGGAGGGAACTATGCCATTAGTTAGTATTGTTATGGGGTCTAAGTCTGACGCCGAGGTTATGAAGCCTACCGAAGAGATACTGGAGAAAATGGGTATTTCATTTGAAACTCTGGTTATGTCTGCCCATCGCACTCCGGAAAAAGTGCAGGAGTTTTGTCTTAATGCGCCCGCACGGGGTATTGAACTGGTTATAGCTGCTGCCGGGGGGGCGGCTCATCTGCCGGGAGTGATTGCCAGCTGGCTGACACTGCCGGTTATCGGCGTACCTGTTGCTTCAGGTGAACTTAAAGGAATTGATGCCCTGTACTCTATAGTCCAGATGCCGGCCGGTATACCGGTAGCTACAGTAGCCATCGGCTCTGCCGGTGCTAAAAATGCGGCATATCTGGCGGCTGAAATACTGGGTTTAAAATATCAAAATATCCGTCAGGCGTATGAAAGCTACCGTCGGGAACTTAAAGGTGAGAACAAATGATAGAGCGATATAGCCGCCCTCAAATGAAAAAAGTCTGGTCAGACGAAAGTAAATTTGCTTACTGGCTGGATATTGAAATTGCCGTCTGCGAAGCTTGGGCGAAGATGGGGGCAATTTCAAGGGAGGATATCACTAAAATAAAGCTGGCGCGCTTGAATTTTAAGCGCATGGAAGAGCTTCTGAAGGAAACTCACCATGATATGACGGCTTTTTTGGGTTCTGTAGCCGAAAGTCTGGGTGAAGAATCCCGCTTTATTCATATGGGCATGACTTCATCTGATGTGATGGATACGGCTCTCAGCCTTCAGCTTGTGGAAGCTTCAAAGATACTAAACAACGGTGTTAAAGACCTGATAAATGCTTTGGCTGCCAAAGCTATGGAATATAAATATACTGTCCAGGTGGGACGTACTCATGGCGTTCATGCCGAACCCATTTCATTCGGACTGAAACTGGCCTTGTGGATGGAAGAAATGAAACGCAACCGCCAACGGCTTGCGGAGGCTACTAAGGCTATTACCGTGGGTAAAATGTCAGGAGCGGTAGGTACTTATGCTACTTTATCCCCTGAAATTGAAGAGATAGCCTGCAAAAAACTGGGGCTTTCACCCGCCTCCATTTCAAATCAGGTAATCCAGCGTGACCGCCATGCCCAGTACATGACTACTCTGGCTATTATCGCTGGTTCGCTGGAGAAATTTGCTACAGAAATACGGGCTCTCCAAAAGACCGAATGCCACGAAGCCGAAGAGCCGTTTGAAAAGGGTCAAACCGGTTCATCCGCTATGCCGCACAAGAAAAATCCGGAACTCTGCGAACGCATTTGCGGTATTGCCCGCATTATACGTGGTTATTCTGTTACTGCTATGGAAAATCAACCACTTTGGCACGAACGTGATATCAGCCATTCTTCTACTGAACGGGTGATTATGCCTGACGGTTGTCTGCTGATAGATTATGCCCTGCACATTTTTACAAATGTCATAAAAGGGCTTAATGTTTTCCCCGAACAAATGGAAAAGAATCTAAATCTAACAGGCGGTTTGGTTTACTCACAGAGGGTCATGCTTGCTTTGATAAACAAGGGTCTTTCACGCCAGCAGGCATACAAAATGGTACAGAGGAATGCCATGCGCACTTGGCAAGGCGAAGATAATTTTATGAACCTGCTCAAGGCGGATGCCGAGGTTATGCAATATGTGACCTCTGCCGAAATTGACGAATTATTTGATTACAAGTTTTACCTGCGTTATATAGATGATATATTCAGCCGGGTCGGACTTACTAATTCACAGTGGAAGAAAGGCGGGGACTCATCCTCTGATGAAGGACTGTCACCCAGAGCTATATAGATGACTGATAAAAAAGTACTTATGGAAACTGCCCTGCCTCTGCCTTCTTTTATAAAAGGAAAAGTGCGTGATACTTATCTGCTTGGTGATAAACTGCTTATCATTGCCAGTGACCGTATTTCCGCTTTTGATGTGATACTGCCTTCAGGCATACCAGGTAAAGGAAGGGTGCTTAACTGTATTTCATCATTTTGGTTTGAGAAAACTGCTCATATAATACCCAATCATGTTATAGAGCTGGTTGAAGATGTAAATTGTCTGGATAAATACCTGCCCGTAGCCGAACGGTTCAAATATCCGGAATATTTAAACAGCAGAAGTATGGTAGTCAAAAAAGTTAAGCGTGTTTCGGTTGAGTGTGTAGTGCGTGGTTATATTGCTGGGTCAGCCTGGAGTGAATATAAAAAGACGGGTACTGTAAATGGTGTCTCTATGCCGAAAGGTCTTTTGCAAAGCCAGGAGCTACCAGAACCTATATTTACCCCTACCACCAAGGGAGACGGCGAACATGACCGCCCCATGTCTATTGCTGAACTGGAAGCTATGGTCGGCAAAGAACTGGCTGATAAACTGGCTAAAAAGAGTTTGGAACTCTATAAATTCGGACGGGAATATGCCCGCCAAAGGGGTATTATTATAGCTGATACCAAGTTTGAGTTTGGTCTGGACGGCTCAGAGCTTATCCTTATTGACGAAGCCCTTACCCCGGATTCCAGCCGTTTCTGGGATGAAAAAACCTATAAAGTGGGCGAAGCCCAGGATAGTTATGATAAACAGCCTGTGCGGGATTATCTGGAAACTATTAGCTGGAACAAAGAACCCCCCGGTCCTGTATTGCCGGATGAAGTTATAAAATCAACTACCTGCCGTTATGAATACGCTTACGAAAGAATAACCGGCCTAAAGTTGGGTTAACCTGCTAGCGTGGATATATATAAAAGGGGCGAAAGCCCCTTTCCCTATTTTACAAATCGTTTAAATCAGTTTTCCAGCATACCTTTGGTGCTGGGGGCAATGCCTTCGCGTCTGGGGTCTATACCAGTAGCTTTGTCCAGTGCCCGTGCCAATGCTTTGAAAAGAGCTTCTGCTTTGTGATGGTCATTAGAACCGTAAAGAATGCGGGCATGTAAATTTAGCCGACCCTCTATTGCAAAAGTCTCCAGAAAATGCCTGACTAGGTCCGTGGGAAAACCGGTAAGGTCATTTTTAGCAAACGGCAAATCCAGCACTGCATATCCCCTGCCGCTCAGGTCCAGAGCTACTGAAGCCAAGGAATCATCCATAGGTACAGTTGCATCTGCCATGCGGACAATACCCTTGCGTTCCCCTAACGCCTCGTTAAAGGCTTTACCCAAAGTGAGTGCCACATCTTCCACCAAATGATGTATATCATCCCCGTTGGCAGAGATATTTATGTCAAATAAACCATGCTTAGCCAGTTGGGAAAGCATATGGTCAAACAGCCTGACCCCGGTACACATTTCAGCCTGCCCGCTGCCATCCAGATTCAGACTAAGGCTTATGGTGGTTTCGGTGGTCTGTCTTTTTATAGATGCTGTTCTCCTGGTCATGTTATTCCCCCATTTCCCCAAGCGCTTTTAACAGTGCGTCTGTATCTTCGGGCTTGCCCACTGAAAACCGCAGGCAGTTTTCCATCATCGGTGCATCAAAGCATCTTACCAAAATGCCCTGTAACTCCAGTGCCTGCTGAATGTCTTTGGCCTTGCCTTTAAGCAACTTGCACAAAATAAAGTTAGCTGCAGATGGATATGGCTTCAGCCAGCTAAATTTACTTAGTTCAGTATATAACCGTTTACGTTCATTCACAATCTTTTTTACGGTTTCCAGCATATATTCACGCTGGAGCATAGTCTGGCGGACGGCAGTATCCGCTGCAATGTTTACTGAATAAGGGTCTTTAATACGTGATAAGTAGTCTGCAATCATCGGCGGGAAAAGCCCGTAACCTACCCGCAGTCCTGCCAGCCCTGCCCATTTGGAAAAGGTACGCAGTATCATAAGATTTGGATACTTAGCCATATCCGAAATCATAGTCTGGCCTGTAAACTCGTAATAAGCTTCGTCAACCACGGTGGGTACGCCCAAATCCAGTATTTGTATTATATCCTCTTTGCTTATGGCTGTACCGGTGGGGTTATTGGGGGCGGCTATAAATATAAGCTTGGTTTTTGGAGTAAGTGCATTTTTAATGCCGCTGATATTTACATTATAACCGGCATCACGCGGCACATTGACTACGGTTCCGCGGTTCAAATCAGTATAAAATTTATACATGGCGAAAGTAGGCGGGCAGTTGATAACCTCATCTCCGGGGTTTATAAACAGCCTCAGCAGTAAGTCTATCAACTGGTCAGAGCCTGCCCCGCAGATAATCTGCTCCATATTTACGCCGGTATATTCCGCCAGCAAACGGCGGATTTCAAATTGGGTGGCATCAGGGTAGATATGGTACTGGTCAAAGGCAGCCATAGCCTGCCGTACCGCTGGTGCAGCCCCGTACAGGTTTTCATTGGCATCCAGCTTGATTATCCGGTTTTTTGTCTTTACCAGTTCCGGTGCTTTGCAGGCAGAATAGCCGGCAAACCCTTCTAGATCTGTCCGTATATATTTTTTCATATCATATGTCATATCAGTTCTCACTTATCCCATCCGCTTTAAGGCGGCTTCGGCATGGCATTCCAGCCCTTCGGCTCTGGCAATAGTGGCAGCGGCTTTCCCCAGCTTTGCCATTTCCTCTTTGCTCACGTTTACAATATCTATATATTTTACAAAATCCAGTATATTAAGCGGGGAGCTGAAACGGGCAGTGCCTGAGGTGGGTAAGGCATGGCTTGGCCCAGCTACATAATCCCCCATTACCACACTGGCTTTTTCCCCGTAGAAGATACAGCCAGCGTGATTTATGCGGGACAAATACTGTTCTGAATCCTTTACCAGCAGGCATAAATGTTCGGCAGCATACATATTGGCCAGCGTAATGGCCTCGTTCATATTATCCACAACCGCAATCAGCCCGTTGTCCTTTAAAGACTGCCGGATAATATCCTTTCGGGCACAGGTAGCAGCTTTTGTCTCCACGATATCGTTTACTTTGTTTGCCATCTCCTCAGATGTAGTCACCAGTATCGAGGCAGCCAGTGGGTCATGTTCGGCTTGAGCCAGTATATCAGAGGCACAATATTCGGCGTTAGCATATTGATCAGCAACTAACAGCACTTCGCTGGGGCCCTGAAGTCCGTCAATATCCACCACTCCGAATATGGCTTTTTTAGCCAGTGTAACAAATATATTACCCGGCCCGCATATTTTGTCCACTTTGGGAATTGATTTAGTACCGAAGGCAAGGGCTGCCACCGCCTGAGCACCGCCGCAGGCAAATACCTTGTCTACCCCGGCTATATAAGCGGCAGCCAGAGTGGGCATCGGGATTTTCCCGTCTACTCCCGGCGGGGTGACCAGTATAATCTCTTTTACGCCGGCTTCTTTAGCCGGAATGGCGGTCATCAGCACAGTTGACGGGTAAAAAGCTTTGCCGCCGGGTATATACAAGCCGACCCTTTCCAACGGGCGGATAAGCTGTTTGCCCTGCATAATTTCAGCTGCTTTCCAGACAGCCTCTTTCTGAAAGCGATGATAAGCCTGCACCTGAGCGGCGGCAAGTTTCAGTGCCTCAAAAAGTTCAGCAGGTATTTCACCAGCGGCCTGCTTGATTTCGGCTGGGCTTACCTCAAGTTTTGAAATAGCGGCACTGTCAAACTTCAGGGTATACTCTAAAACAGCTTTATCACCCTGTTTGCGTACATCGTCAATTATGCCGTTTACAGTCTTTTCAGGGTCAACCCCCAGCCGTTTGGCAAGTTCGGCCCTCTGGGTTTCGTCCAGAAAGAACCCGGTCTTATCCCGGCGGGAGAGCCTTTTTTCTGCTTGGGCAAACCCGCGGATTATTTCCATTTTACTTTAGGCCTCCAATGCCTTTTTAAGCATACTTATTACCGTGTTTATCCGTTCGCTCTTGGCGGCGGAGACTACGCTCTGGTAGTTGGCTATAACACAGGCGGTAGATTCAAATAAAGTATCTATTATTTTCAAGTTGTGGCGGGCAATAGTGCCGCCGGTTTCGGTATTTTCCACCAGCATATCCGCATCTTCCGGCAGAAAAGCCTCAGTAGCCCCCCAGGTTGGAACAATGCGGTAATGCCCCAGGTGGTTGCTTCTGGCGTAAAAGTCAGAGATATTGGTATATTCGGAAGCTATCCGCATTTCGCGGCTGCCGCAGTAATCTTTCAGTTCGTCCAGATTGGAAACCGGCACATCGTTATGCACCACCGCCACCAGTTTTACCCAGCCGTATTTCAAATCCAGCAGTTCCTTTACCGGGCTGGTCGGGAACTGGTAAAGATGGTCAGTCAGCCAGTCACGCCCGGTAATAGCCAGGTCAAAATTGCCGTTGGCTACCTGTATGGGCATATCCTGGGGGCGGATTACCTTTACCGCAATGCCGTTTATGCCGAATGCCGGACGGTGATTGCCCGTGGCAGATGGGTAGTCTTCAATAGCTATCCCCGCGGCATCCAATATCTTACGGACATGGGGCTGCTGATGCCCGTCAGGCAGTGCCAAACGCACAGTATCATCCGGCATATCCAGAAAAGATGGCTGGCAGCCATTTACTGGTTCAATCTTAATATCTTCCGCTTTGGGTTCAACATAGCGGCTGATATTTGCCATTACAGATGAAATAGCCCCGCTCAGGTCTTTTTCCTCAAGGCTCTGGCTGTTGGCTATCAGATAGGCTTTAAAATCCAGCACTTTAGCGATAGAACGCAGATTCTTTTTAGCCAGGTCTGCTTCGGACTTGCGCGGCAGAATAACCACTTCGGCGGTATCCGGCGGATAAGCCTCTGCCGAACCCCAAAGCGGGAAAATGCTGAAATTTTTAAGCCGCAGCTGCATGGCAAATACCTCGGCGATATTCGGGTATTCGCTGGCTATGCGTATACGGGTATTGCAAGCTGAGAGTGCTGCCAGATTATCATATGGGCTGTTTACAGCCGTAGCCGCATATAATGAGCCATGCCCGTAGCCAAGGTTTTTCAGTTTGACTATACTACTGGAAGGGTAACGTGAAGTCAGTTCGGTAAGCCAGTCTGCCCCGCAGACACCCAAATCATAGTTGCCTATGGCCAGCTGAATGGGTATATCCTTCTCGTGAAATATTTTGGCGGACATTTCCGGGTTGGAAACTGATTTAAAGCAGTATATTTTAGCCTTATCCACGTATCCGTCAAACCCCCACTGGCTTTTCTCCAGCAGGGCTTTGGTATCACCAAGTAATCTGCCTTTTGGCAGAGCCACTCTAAGCATCTTCTTCACCACTTAGCAGGCATATTACCTCGGCCTGATTTTTAAACTCTGTGGTTTTGTCTTCAATCAGGTCTGTTACTTCATAGCTGTCAGCCGCTTTAACCGTAACTGCCCAGCCATAAGCGGCCGTATCCACACCGGGGTAAAAAAGCTCAGCGCTTATGCCGCACTCGCGGATAAGGTTAGCCATTTCGTAGGCATTTTTAAGGTTATCACCTTCATATTTTATAAGTATTTTTTCTTCAACCATGTCATACATATCTTCGGCGTCTATCATGGGGATAAGGCGGTTCAGATATAAAGCAAACCCGGCTGCCGGTTTGTCAGGACCTCCCAGCAGAGGGATAAGCTTGTCATAGCGGCCGCCGCCGCCCACGTGTTCGCCATTTACAAACAAATGGAAAATTACCCCGGTATAGTATTCAAAACCTTTACCGGAGGCAAGGTCTATCTGGTAGCTGACACCCAGTTTATCCAGTATATCCACCCCTGCAATAAAATCATTCAGGGGTTCTTCCAGGTCACCGCCGGCAGCCCCGGCCATGGACATAACGTTTTTCAGGAAAGCGGCTGAAGTGCCTTTGTTTTCCATCAAGAGTTTCAGGGTGCGGAAAAGTTCAGGCTTTTCGGCCTCAAGTCTGCTCATCAGAGCAACGTCCCCGTCCAGCAGTTGGTCAAATATCTTATGCTGTTCATCAGTATTCGGCTCAAGCTGGGCCAATACCGCTTTTATAAGCTGGGCATGTGAAAGCCTTAGCTCCACATCTTCAAAACCCAGTCTGGACAGGGTTTCCAGTGCCAGTGTGATTAACTCGGCATTAGCTTCCGAACCGGTAACGCCGATAAGCTCGGCTCCCAGCTGCCAATTTTCGCGGGATTTTTTGCCTGTTTCATCAAAGCGGAAAATATTGGAGGTATAGCACAAACGGGCAACTTCCATTTCACGGAGATTATCTATATAAAGTCTGGCAGCCGGTATAGTGCCGTCCGGCCGCAGTACCACCCTTTCGCCGCTCCAACCGTCCCAGTCCAAAAAGGAATATACCCTTTTAAGCATTTGAGGGGTAAGTGTGCCGCTTGAGGTAAATAGGCTGAGGTATTCCAGCATGGGGGTACGCACTTCTTCGTAACCCCATGTAATGCAACTGTCATGGAAAATGCTCTCTATATACCTGAACCGAAGCATATCTTCGGGCAATAAATCACTGCAGCCTTTACAACGCGCAATCATGTTCTTCTACTCCGTTTAAAGTTAGTCTGTAGATTTTACAATACCCGGCCTGACCAAGCAAATGGTAGTAAAGTTATTGAAATATTATACCTTATAGCAATATACTTTAGTCGTCTTGTATTGGCTGATGAAGGAGTAAAGATGAGCTGGTATTGGATTGCCCCTTTAATCATCATAGCGGTGCTGGTAATTATTTTCGTGGTAAATCAAGTGGTCAGTGCTCACCTAAAACAAGCTGCCACCGGCAAAGAAGAGCTGTACGGCAAAAAAGCTTTGGTAAAAACCCCGCTAAACCCCGAAGGCAAAGTGCTATATGACGGGGAGATATGGGCGGCGCATATTGAAAACGGCACTGCCGAAGTGGGACAGGAAGTGGTTATAGTACGTCTGGAAGGATTGAAATTGTACGTCAAAATGGAAAGGAACGAATAAATGGAAGAAACCTTAAATACCTTAATTACGGTTGGTGTGGTTCTGGTTATACTGCTACTTATACTCAGTATGGCCGTCAAGGTAGTTGCCGAGTACGAACGGGGTGTCATATTCCGGCTGGGGCGGCTTATCGGCGGCAAAGGGCCGGGTTTATTCTTCCTTATCCCCTTTGTAGACCGCATGGTAAAGGTTGACCTGCGGGTAGTTACTATGGATGTACCCGGACAGGAAGTTATTACCCGTGATAATGTCACCGTAAGGGTTAACGCCGTGGTTTATTTCAGAGTGGTAGACCCTGAGGCCTCGGTGGTGAAAGTGGTTGACCATTACCGGGCTACTTCCCAGATTTCCCAGACTACCCTCAGAAATGTACTTGGCCAGTCAGAGCTTGACGAACTGCTCTCCCAGCGTGAAAAACTAAACCAGATACTTCAGCAGATTATAGACGAAGCTACTGCCCCGTGGGGTGTTAAAGTCAGCATTGTAGAAATAAAAGAAGTGGAACTGCCCGAAGCTATGAAACGGTCTATGGCCGCTCAGGCTGAAGCCGAGCGGGTACGCCGTGCCAAGATTATTCATGCCGAAGGCGAAATGCAGGCTTCCCAGAAACTGGCTCAGGCCGGCAAGGTTATTGCCAAAGAGCCGGTCAGTCTGCAGCTGCGTTACCTGCAAACCATGACCGAAATTGCTTCAGAACACTCTAACACTATAATTTTCCCTGTGCCGGTAGACCTTATCAGTATGTTCATGGATAAAGGGAAAGGCATGACTAACCCGAAGACTGAAAAAGACACTAAAGAATAGTTTTGTACCATCAGATAAATAAGAAGGCCTGCTTTGAAAGCAGGCCTTCTTATTTATGTATATATTAAATATCAATCAGCATGCCTCAGGCTTACGTCCCCCGCCATTATATGCACCAGATTACCATCCGCCAGCCGTATTCTCAGGCTGCCATCCGGATTGACAGTTTCCACTATCCCCCTATAAATATCTCTGCCGCTTGTTACGTCTACTTCTTTACCTAGTGTAATCAGCCGTTTCTTCCACATTTCAAACACACATTCACCGTGTTCGTTTAAATAAAGATACAGCCTTTCAAACTCGTGCAGAAAGCCAAGTATCAGTTTCTCACGGCTTACAGGTTTCCTGGTATGGTTTATCAGACTGGTTGCAATATCTCTTAGTTCGGGGTAGGTTTGCATATCGGTATTTACATTTATACCCAGCCCTACCACACTGGAATTCACCTGTCCGTCCCGTATATCATTTTCTATCAGCATTCCGCATACTTTTTTACCTTTTATCAGGATATCATTCGGCCATTTCAGTTCGGTCATTATACCGGTTGTATCTTCTATGGCAAAACTGACTGCCAGTGAAGCAGTCATTATCAAGCGTGAAAGTTCATTTTGATTGGGGTGCAGTATAAATGACATGTATATGTTACCCTGGGGTGATAACCACAACCGTTTCAGACGTCCATGTCCCTCTGTTTGCCTTTCGGTTATTATCACTGTACCGGCTTCGGCACCTTTGCGTGCCATATCCATTGCTACGGTCTGGGTAGATACAGTTTCCGGCAGATAAATTATTTCCCTTCCCATAAAACAGGTGTGCAGGTTATTTCGGATATCATTTATAGATATACAAGACATGCTCATATATTTCTCCGGAAGTTTAAATATCTGGACTTTACAGCCAAGACCATTATATTATACAACAACAGGCACATCGGGGGAGTAAACTGCTATGCCGTCCAACCCTCTGGAAGAATATAACCGCAAACGTAATTTTGCTAAAACTGCTGAACCTTCTGGTGTACGAAGTACACTCTCTGTACAGCCAGTATTTGTTGTCCAAAAACACCTTGCCAGCCGCCTGCACTATGATTTCAGACTGGAAATTGATGGGGTTTTAAAATCATGGGCTGTTCCCAAAGGGCCGTCTGCCAGTCCTAAAGAAAAACGGCTGGCTGTGCCTACCGAAGACCATCCCATGCAGTACGCCTCTTTTGAAGGTGTAATACCGGCGGGTGAATACGGGGCGGGGCAGGTGATAGTCTGGGATAGAGGTACTTTTACAAACCTTAAAGCAGGAAAAACACTGGCAGAGTCTTATGACACAGGACATCTGGTAATAGAACTTCAGGGTGAAAAACTCAAAGGCGGATATTCGCTTTTACGGACTAAAATGGGCTGGTTGATGGTGAAGATGGAAGATGCATTTGCCCGCCCGTTATCAAATATACTTGATGAACAACCGGCTTCGGTGATAAGCGGAAAATTGGTTGAAAATATTACTTAAAACAGGCTTAGCGTCTATATACACAGGGGGAGTTAATCTATGAATGTAGTAGAAACACATGGCATATCTAAAATATATGGACGGAATATCATAGTAGATAATTTGTCTCTTAGCCTTGAACAGGGGCAGATTATGGGGCTTATTGGACCTAACGGAGCAGGCAAAACTACCACTCTCCGCATGATGATGGATATTATAAAGCCTGACAGCGGTAAAGTGCTTATACTGGGCGAACAGATGAATGCTGACGCCCAGAATCATATCGGCTATCTTCCTGAAGAACGCGGGCTTTACCGAAAGCAGAAAATTATAGATTCTCTGGTATATCTGGCTAGTTTAAAAGGCATGAACCCTTCTGCTGCCAAAGCTAAGGCTTTGGAATTACTGGAAAAAGTGGGGCTTTCAGCCCATGCTGAAAAAAAGATTGAGCAGCTTTCACATGGCATGGGGCAGTTGGTACAGCTAGTTTCTGCTATTCTTCATGACCCGGTTCTGATGATAATAGATGAACCGTTTAACGGGCTTGATCCGGTAAATGTTCAGCTGGTAAAGAATCTGATGCTGGAGTTACGCAGTAAAAATAAATCACTTATCCTTTCTACTCACCGCATGAATGAAGTAGAAGAAATGTGTGATCGGGTTTGCATGCTTAATAAAGGTAAGCAGGTGCTTTACGGCAATCTGGTTGATATCAAAAATCACTACCGCAGCAATACTCTTGAAGTAGATTACGAAGGTGAATTCCCACCTCTGGATAAAGTTCTTGATGCCAAAGCGGCAAGCGGCAAAGCTCATATTATATTAAATGGAAACACCACTGCCCAGAATGTGCTGGTGCAACTGGTAAACAGCGGACTGATTATTCACCGCTTTGAAATAGCTACTCCTACTTTAAATGATATTTTTATCAGCATTGCAGGTAAGAAAAATGTCTAAATACAGTATTGTTTTAAAACACGAGTTCATGTCAACCTTGAAACGCAAAGGTTTTTTGATAACATCACTGGCTTTGCCGGTGCTGGGTTTGGTGGGTATTTTGGTGGGTATGGTGGTGCAGGATATAAACGCACAGCCGGATACTGCCGAACCCCTGCAAATAGGTTATGTGGATCAGGTGGGGGTTTTCAGCGGCTATCAGGAACAGCCAGGGGTTGTACTGGTGCCTCAAACAGACTCTCAGACAGCGGTTGATAATATGCTAAATGGGGAACTGGACGAATTTCTCATTATACCTGAGAACTATATAAATACCGGTATAATTCAGCGTTTTACCCTGGAAACTGAAATTTCTCCCGGCGGGGATATTTCTTACGCTATATCCAGCTTTCTTACCTCAAATCTTTTAGGCGGCAAGGTGGATGCCGATATCTTAAGCCGTGTACAAAACCCGTTTGCTCTGGTAAATACCGTTATAGACGAATCCGGCCAGCCGGCACCTGGTCAGGGCGGCATTCCCAACTATATTGTTTCCTATCTTTTCGGCATTCTTTTGTTGTTGGCCATATTTACGGCTTCTGGCTACCTGCTGCAAGGGCTGAGTGAGGAAAAAGAAAACCGTATTATGGAAGTACTCCTTTCTTCTGTCACCACCCGTGAACTTATGACCGGCAAAATAGTAGGTCTGGGTCTGGCTGGACTTATACAAGTCACTTTCTGGCTGGTATGTGCATGGGGTCTGGTTCAATTTGCTACTAAAACCTTCGGCGACATTCTGGGGGCTTTATCTATACAGGCGGATATGATAATAGTCTGTCTGGTTTTCTTTGTACTTGGCTATTTTCTGTATTCCATACTTATGGCGGCGATTGGCGCTATTACCTCTAACGTGCGCGACGGGCAGCAGCTGTCAGTTATTGTTACTATGTCTGCAGCCTTTCCTTTTTACCTGATGCCGTTTATTTTGGAAGGTGGAGATAGTATCCTGAACATAGCTCTTTCACTTTTCCCTATGACCGCACCTATTACCATTATCATGCGGATGGGTACGGGTATCCCTGTATGGGAGATTGTATTGGCAGCTATTCTTCTAAGCCTTACTATTTGGCTGTTTTTCGGGTTAGCCGCCAAATTATTCAGAGTATTTTTGCTTATGTATGGTAAAACCCCCAGCATAAAAGAAATACTGCACCTTATCAGGCAAACTTAGGCTGGCCGAGAGCAAAGCTGATATTTTGTACGGCTAAACAGGCTGGAAAGCTGCCAAGCCCTTTACTATTCGGCCGAATTGCTCTAAAATAGCCTCAAAACTTGCGGGTGTAACTCAGCGGTAGAGTGCTTGCTTCCCAAGCAAGACGTCGCGGGTTCGAATCCCGTCACCCGCTCCATAACAAATTTAGAAAGAGGTGCTGCGTGGGAACTGCAATTGATTACCAGAAGCAAATGACCGAAATCGTGTATGTGAACCTGCCAGGGCCTGAAGAACCTCAACCAGGCATGACAGGCGGAGAACTCCTCCATGGTTTTTTGGCTGAACTCAACAGGGCTCCTTCGGCTGAAACGAGGGCTTTTGTAAGCACTTTAGCCGCCAAGTGGAATATTCATTACCGTAACAGCAGCGGTCGCTAATATCCCCCCGCACTTATCCCGTCAAGGGGGTAAAAGAGGTGCATCATGGGTGTAGCAATTGAATACCAGAAAGTTATGACCGAGATTGTGTACATTAACCTTCCCGGTCCCGAAGAGCCTATGCCCGGTATGACAGGCGGAGAACTCCTCCATGGTTTCTTGGCGGAGCTTAACCGTGCAGTTTCACCTGAAAGCCGGGCATATGTAGCTTCATTGGCTGCCAAGTGGAATATCCATTACCGTAATTCCTTTTCCAAATAATCTCTTGATTAATAAATAGCCCCGGAAAACAGCCGCTCTGCAATGTGATTGCAGCCGGTATTGGAGAAATGCCACCAAATGATACCCCTATGTTACTTGCTGCTGATAACGTTGTATCAGAGCAATCAGCGCGTTTCTGGCGGTTATCCTCTAATGTTAGAATTAACCTCTACAAGGCCATATTATTTGAACTTCCCCTTACCAGTTATTCTGCATTGCAAAAACCGATTGGTAAAAGCGGCTTTCTGAAATAGCCTTTTTAGATAACCGGCAACTGAGAGTGCTTGGAGAAGATATTACATTATGGCTGGATAGAAATTGTCCGCCGCCTTAGAAAGCAGTATTGTCAATATGCTGAAGTACGGTCTGGCATTGGCAATAGTATTATTTTCAGTACTCAGCTTTTCCCAGGGTGATTCCAGTGCCGTAATGAATTTCACAGGTATTCATCTCATGACATATCTGCCCAGTATAATTCTAGGTATGGTTGTAGACCTTAAAGACCCTCTCCACGAAGGTCTTGCTGCCAACAATACCCTTTCAAAAATGCTTTAAGTTGATATTTTCAGCCAGATAATGATGTTCTGATACCGTTTAACCCTGATGATACACACTCTGCCCAATCCTGATATAATATTCTTATGACTGAAAACAGCCTTGCTTTGTATATGCATTTCCCTTTTTGCCTTAAAAAATGCGGATACTGCTCGTTTGTTTCTTATACAAATAAGCTTGAGCACATACCTGATTATGTAAACTGCCTGAAGAAAGAAATAAAACTGCGGACAGATGGGCTTTGCTTCCACAGCCTGTATTTTGGCGGAGGCACACCCAGTCTTTTATCACCGGCGCAGATAGCAGATATCATATCCGGTATAAAGACTTCTGCCCGGATTTTACCCGATGCAGAAGTTACCTTAGAAGCAAACCCGGGTACTCTTACCCTGCGGTATCTTGAACAAATAAACCGCCTTGGCATAAACCGCTTGAGCTTGGGTATCCAAAGTTTTTCAGATGCAGAACTGGCAGTGCTGGGGCGTTTGCATAATACCACCCAGGCACAGGATGTATACAAAAAAGCCCGAGCCGCCGGTTTTGACAATATAAACCTTGACCTTATTTATGGCCTGCCCCATTCTACTCCTCTTTCTTTTAAGACCAATCTCAATGAAGTGCTGAAACTGGCACCGGAGCATATTTCACTCTATGGTCTGACTTTGGAGGAAGACACCCCTATGTATCTGCAGGTACAAAAAGGGTTATTGCCCTTTATGGATTCTGAAATTGCCGCTGACCAGTATCAGCTGGCTGAAGAAATGCTGGATAATGCCGGATACCGTCATTATGAGATATCCAACTGGGCTAAACCGGGATACCAAAGCCTCCATAACCTCACCTACTGGCAAAACAGACCATATCTGGGTTTGGGTGTAGCAGGGCATTCATTTTTTCAAAATTGCCGTACAGCTAATGATATAAATCTTGATGAGTATTTATTCTGCTGGCAGAATAATTGTCCTCCTAAGCCATCTGAAAATATATATGTAGACTTGGCTAATCAGCTGGCGGAAACTATCATACTGGGTCTTCGGCTGGATAAGGGTATAACTGCCGAAGATATTGAAAACCGCTTCGGCCTGTGCGTGATGGATGTGTATTATCCCCAGATTCAGGAATGTGTTGAGCTTGGGCTCTTGGAAGAACATGACAGATGTATCCGCTTGACACCTAGAGGCCGTTTGCTTTCTAACGAGGTTTTCTGGCGTTTCTTGCCTTAAAGATTAAAATACGCTAATTTATATATTCAGCAATCACAAGCATATAGTTAAAGTTGGTGATATGAGTCAATCCAGTGTAAGAAATTTCTGCATTATTGCCCATATAGATCACGGCAAGTCCACTCTGGCTGACCGTTTGATAGAGATGACCGGTACTCTTCGGCGTGATGAAATGTGCGAACAGGTCATGGACAGTATGGAGCTTGAGCGTGAGCGCGGCATAACCATAAAAGCCAAGGCTATTCGTCTGCGTTATATCTCGAAGAACAATCAGGAATACCGCCTGAATCTTATAGACACTCCCGGACACGTGGATTTTTCTTATGAAGTTTCACGGACTATTGCCGCTTGTGAAGGGGCTATCCTTGTCATAGACGCAACTCAAGGCATTCAGGCTCAAACCCTGGCAAACGTTTACCTTGCAATAGAGTACAATCTGGAAATTATTCCGGTTATTAATAAAATCGACCTGCCCGGGGCTGATATCCCGCGGGTAATGGGTGAAATTAAAAGTGTATTGGGTTACGATGAAGATTCCGTAATCCAAATCAGTGCAAAATTGGGTTTGGGCGTACCGGAATTGCTGGAAGCTATTGTAACCAGAGTGCCTGCCCCCAAGGGTAATGCTAATCTGCCTCTGCGGGCGCTTATATTTGATTCACATTATGACCCTTACAAAGGTGTGGTTGCCTATTTGCGGGTAGCCGACGGTAATATAAACAAGGGTGATGACCTGTGCCTGATGGGACAAGGCACAGAATTCAAAGTGCTTGAAGCCGGATATTTTGCCCCTGCCCAGGTAGCTGCTTTGAGGCTTGACGTAGGTGATGTAGGTTATATAGCCACCGGGCTTAAGTCTGTAGGTGAATGCCGAGTGGGTGATACAGTGACCCTGCAGCATGGGGGTGCAACCCAGCCGCTTATCGGTTATCATCCGGCCAAAGCCATGGTCTTTGCCGGCATCTATCCCACCCAGACAGATGACTATCATGAACTGCGTGAAGCTATGGAAAAGCTAAGCCTGAATGATGCTTCACTATCTTCTGAACCGGAATCCAGCCCGCTTTTAGGTCACGGATTCCGCTGCGGTTTCTTGGGGCTGCTCCATCTGGATATAATAGTTGAAAGGCTGGAACGTGAATTTAACCTTTCACTGGTAGTAACCTCCCCCGGTGTCAGCCTGACAGTCACCCGTACCAGCGATGAAGTCCTTACAGTCGTAAACCCAAATGAAATGCCTTTGCCACACGAAATAGCCCGTATTGAAGAGCCGTGGGTTTCGGTGGTGATTATAACCCCTTCAAAATATATCGGTACGGTTATGGATTTAGTCCGGGAAAATTACGGCGTTTATAAAAATACCGAGTATCTGGGGCAGCTGGCCATGAGTGAGCTTGGGCAGCGGGTACAGCTTCATTACGATATGCCTCTGCGCTCCATACTCACCACTTTTCATGACCAACTGAAAAGCCGCACTCAGGGTTATGCCTCATTGGACTACGAGTTTATCGGCTACCGCGATGCTCATCTTTCCAAGATAGACGTTCTGGTGAATGATGTACCGGTAGATGCTTTCAGTCGTATTATTCCTCCGGATAAAGCTCATGAAATAGGTGAAGCGCTGGTAAAGAAGCTGAAGGAAATGATACCCAGACAGCTATATCAAGTCACCCTTCAGGCGGCTATCGGCAGTAAAATTGTGGCACGGGCTGACATATCTGCCAAACGCAAAGATGTAATTGCCAAGTGTTACGGCGGTGATATTACCCGTAAACGTAAACTTCTGGATAAACAGAAGGAAGGCAAGAAGAAAATGCGTCAAATTGGCAAAGTGGAAGTGCCAAAAGAAGCATTTTTAAGTGTCCTGAAACTTCAATAATTTGCTATTTTGCCTTGCCAAAGGGCAATTAGTGTGTTACAATACCGCCACTTAAGCTACTTTCGGGTATTCTATTGTCTTTTGTATACGTATGTCTTCGTGCCCGTAAGTAGACATTACTAAAAAGGAAGATTAGATTTTGGCCATTAGTCTTATTGCTATTGCCGTTCTCTTCCCCTTTGCAGCCGGCTTGATTTGTCTGTTTCTGAAAAACACCCTTCTCCGGTCTGGGCTTGTTGCCTCCTCTGCTATTGTGCTTATTTCCAGCTCTATTCTGTTGTTTTCACAGGGTGGTTTACCTATTGAATACAGTCCCGCCCACCAGTGGGATAGTATTATTTTGATATTGGACTATGTTTTGTTGGCGTTCTTCTTGTTTGTGGGCGTCAAAGATATTATTAAGAACGGTTGGAGTGCCAGAGGTATTCTAACTTCCGGTTTGGTGCTTTCCCAGATAATCCTTCTGGGTCTGTTTGAGTTTGTTTGGGCACCTGCCGTTCCGCTTTCTTCAGAACCGGCTTTTTTTATTGATCAGCTCTCCATTATCATGTGCCTTATTATTTCCATTATCGGTTCGCTTATACTGCTTTACGCAATCAAATATATGAAAGATCATGAGCATCATCAGCATCTTGGCATCACCCGCCAGCCCCGTTTCTTTTTCTTTATGACCATACTGCTGGGAGCTATGAACGGCATTGTCTTTTCTGATAACCTTCTCTGGATATACTTTTTCTGGGAAATAACTACTTTATGTTGTTTTGCCCTGATCGGACATGAACAAACCAAAGAAGCCATAAACAATGCTTTCCGGGCATTGTGGATGAATCTGATAGGCGGTCTAGGTTTTGTGCTGGCTATCATTTATGTCTTTACAAATTATGACAGCATTTCCCTGCAGGCTCTTATAACTAACCCGGCCATAGCCATGGCACCTCTTTTCTTCCTGTTTATGGCCGCTTTCACCAAAGCAGCCCAGGTACCGTTTCAAGGCTGGCTTTTGGGAGCAATGGTGGCACCGGTGCCTGTTTCTGCTTTACTTCACTCCTCCACCATGGTCAAAGCGGGTATTTACCTTTCTATCCGTTTGGCACCGTCTATTACCGATACTGCTTTGGCTACGTTAATTGCCCTGTTCGGGGCATTTACTTTTATGGTAACTGCCATTATGGCTATAAGCCAGCGTGAATCCAAGAAAGTTTTGGCCTACTCCACCATTTCAAACCTTGGGCTGATTATAATGTGCGTAGGTATAAATACTCCTTTGGCAATTACTGCTGCCATTGTGCTCACCATTTTTCATGCCATATCTAAAGCGCTGCTCTTTATGTGTGTAGGCGTTATAGACCACTCTATGGGCAGTCGAGACATTGAAGATATGGAAGGCCTGGTACGCCGTTATCCTTTGATAGCCGGCATAACAGTTGCCGGTATTCTCTCAATGATGCTGGTGCCTTTTGGTATGCTGCTGGGTAAATGGGCTGCCATAGAGGCTACTTCAGCTATGTCAGGGTTTATTTCGCCGCTGGTGTTCCTGCTGCTGGTTATAGGTTCGGCGGCTACTACCGTTTTCTGGGTGAAATGGCTGGGGCGTTTTTTCAGTGTAACACCTGGAATTGTGAAAATACGTTTTGAACGTTTTTCATTTTTATATCACAGCCCTTTACTGATGTTGCTGGCTTTTGCCGGAGTGTTCAGTATAGGGGTGATATCCTTCTATGAAAGCTTTATTTTACCGGCTGTAACTGCTTTCTATCCGAATGTCATTGACACTTCAAATGGATTTTTTGGAAGTGCCGCAGGTTTATTTACCGCCTGGCCGCTTTTTATCCTGCTGGCCATAGCCATTATACTGGTGCCGGTTTTATTTAAGCCCAAAACTAAAAACCTCAGCACTGCCTATATGTGCGGTGAAAATGTAAGCACTTCAGCTGACAGCTTTTATTCTGTAGCTGACGGTGAAACTAAACTAAAGCTGGGGTCTATGTATCTTGACACCCAGTTTGCCAATTCCCATCTGGATACCGGGCTAAAAATAGTTGGCCTTTTGATACTGGTTAGTATGCTGGTAGTGGTGCTGATATGAACGAATGGTTGCTGGTTGCCCTAGCCCTGGTTTTGCCCCCGGTACTCGGCAGTTTGCTTCGCGGGTTTGACCGTATATTAACTGCCCGCATGCAGGGAAGATTCGGGCCGCCTTTGCTTCAGCCTATCTACGATACTATCAAGCTGCTTGCCAAACGCCGCATGATTACTGGCCGTATGCAGGCCGTTGGTTCTATAGGTTACCTGCTGTTTATCATGGCGGCTACAGTCATGTTTTTCCTCGGCCAAGACCTGCTGCTGATTGTACTGGTGCTGGGTGTGGCAGACGTATTTCTGGTTGTGGGTGCTTTTGCCACCCGTTCCCCGTACAGCCAGATTGGTGCCAACCGTGAGCTTCTGCAGATACTTTCTTATGAACCTATCTTGATTATAACGGCTATCGGGCTTTATGTTGCTAACGGCAGTTTCATGATTTCCGAAATAGACCAGCCCTTGCTGCCCTCGTTGTGGCCCATATTGCTCACCCTGGTTCTGGTACTGGTTATTCTTATGCGTAAATCCCCGTTTGATATATCTTCTTCGGAACATGCCCATCAAGAACTGGTGAAAGGTGTATTTACCGAATATTCAGGCATTCACCTTGGGCTTATAGAAATTGCTCATATGTACGAACTGATACTGGTACTGGGATTTATCTCTCTCATGTGGCTTCCAGGTATTGTGCCCGGCGTTGCCCTGGCACTGGGTTGCTGGTTTTTGGTGCTGGTGATTGACAATATTACAGCCCGTCTTACCTGGTCGTCCATGCTCAAAATATCATGGATGTTCGGGCTGGGTTTGGCGTTGGTTAACCTTATCGGACTTTCAGTACTGGGAGGGGCATAATTGGATTTTATTACGAAGTCCCAGATAAAATCACCTTGGCTGCTCCATTTTGATTGCGGCAGTTGCAATGGGTGTGATATTGAAATACTGGCCTGCCTTACCCCTATTTATGATGTTGAACGTTTCGGCATTGTGAACATGGGAAACCCCAAACACTCGGATGTACTTCTGGTAACCGGCCCTGCCAATAAACGTAATTACCGTGTTTTACAAAACTTGTATCAGCAAATGCCTGACCCAAAAGTAGTTATTGTTATAGGCACTTGCGGTTGCAGCGGCGGTGTTTTTCATAACTGTCCGAATATACTGGGCGGTGTAGATAAGGTAATACCTGTAGATGTTTATGTCCCCGGCTGTGCCGCCAGACCAGAAGCCATTATAGACGGTGTGGTTATGGGACTTGGCAAGCTGGCTGAGAAAAAAGCTAAAGCCAAAGCCGATGCCAAATGTGAGGAACAGCATGTGTAATTGTGAGACTAAAACACCTGATGTTATTGACTTGTCCAAGCTGGACAATATCCTTGACGGTTACCGTGATAAAGCTGATATGCTTATTCAGGTGCTCTTAAAAATTCAAAAAGAATACAACTGGCTTCCCAAAGAGGCTTTGTATAAAGTAAGCCAAACCCTGAATGTACCTGTGAATAGGGTTTATCATGTAGCCACTTTCTATAAACTTTTCAGCGTAATACCCAAAGGCAAGCACAATGTAAGTGTCTGCGTGGGTACTGCTTGCCACGTATTTGGTGCACCCAAGATACTTGACCGCCTGGAGAAATCACTGGGTATAAAAGCCGGCGAAACTACTCCTGACCTTAAGTTCTCTCTTGAAACGGTAAACTGTCTGGGTTGCTGTGCTTTAGGGCCGGTTGTGGTGGTTGACGGCCATTATCATGGCAAATTGCCTACCGCCGATGCTGAAAAAATATTGGCAGACTACGATTAGTTAGGAGCATATGATGCCAAGGCTAAATACTCCGGCTGAGCTGGAAATACTGCGAAAAAAACTGGTTGAAAAACAGTCTGCCAACCGTCTCTGCATAACGATATGTTGCGGCACCGGTTGCCGGGCTTTAGGTTCAGTAAAATTGGTAGACGCTTTCCGAAATGAGCTTGCCAAGCAAGAGCTGGACAATCAGGTTGATATCAAAGAGACCGGTTGTCATGGTTTTTGTGAAAAAGGTTCGGTAGTTGTTATCTATCCCCAAAATATCTGCTATTTCCATGTAAAACCTGAAGACGCCGCAGACGTTGTTGCTAAAACAATAAAAACCGGCGAACTGGTAGACCATTTGCTTTACAAAGACCCTGCCAGCGGCGAAAGGCTGGTTTATCATCAGGATATCCCCTTTTACAAGTACCAGGAACGGACTGTACTGGGCGATAACGAGCATATAAACCCCCAGAATATAGAGGATTATATCCAGCGGGGCGGTTATTCCGCCTTGGTTAAAGCCCTTTTCCAGATGAACCCGGAATCTGTACTGGAAGAAGTAGATACAGCCAATCTGCGCGGACGCGGCGGCGGCGGTTTCCCTGCCGGTAAAAAGTGGCGCACCACCCGTGATGCCGCAGACCCGGTCAAATACGTGCTGGTTAACTGTGACGAAGGTGACCCGGGGGCATTTATGGACCGTTCCATCATGGAGGGGAATCCTCACTGTGTATTGGAAGGTCTAGCTATCGGGGCTTTTGCAATCGGTGCAAAAGAAGGTTATATATATGTCCGTGCTGAATATCCTCTGGCGGTGGAAAACCTGTATGCTGCCATAAGGCAGGCAGAGGAGTATGGTCTGCTTGGTAAAAATATACTTGGCTCCGGCTTTGATTTTATTGTCAAAGTCCACGAAGGCGCAGGCGCTTTTGTTTCCGGCGAATCTTCGGCCCTAATGACTGCCATTGAAGGACGGGTCGGTGAACCCCGCCCCAAATATATCCGCACTGCTATCAAGGGGCTCTGGGATAAACCCTCAAATCTAAATAACGTGGAAACCTGGGCTAATGTCCCCCATATTATAAACAAAGGGGCGGAGTGGTTTAGGTCTATCGGTACCGAAGGCAGCAAAGGCACCAAAATATTTGCTTTGGTTGGCAAGGTTAACAATACCGGATTGGTAGAAGTGCCTATGGGTACTACCCTCCGGGACATTATATTTAAAATAGGCGGCGGCCTGCGTGACGGTAAAAAAATAAAAGCTGTACAGACAGGCGGCCCGTCAGGCGGCTGCATACCCGAAAACCTGCTGGATTCGCCTGTTGATTATGATGTGCTGAGTAAACTGGGTTCTATGGTAGGTTCAGGCGGGCTTATCATAATGGACGAAGAAACCTGCATGGTAGATATTGCCCGCTATTTTATAAACTTTCTTTCAGACGAATCCTGCGGAAAATGCCTGCCCTGCCGCGAAGGGCTTCGCCAGCTGGTAGATATACTTACCCGTATCACTGAAGGCAACGGCACTATGGCAGATATGGATACGCTTGAAGACCTGAGCGGGGTGATGAGTGAAGCCTGCCTGTGCGCTTTGGGACAGCAAGCCCCCAATCCTTTGCTGACCACCCTTAAATATTTCCGCCATGAATACATTGACCATATTAAAAACAAACATTGCGAAGCCGGTGTCTGCAAAGCCTTGCTTACTTTCTATATTGACCCTGACAAATGCAAAGCCTGTATGATCTGCGCCCGAAACTGCCCCACTGATGCCATCAAGGGCGGCAAAGGGCTTATTCATACTATAGAACAGGATAAATGCATCAAATGCGGTGCCTGTCTTGATACCTGCCCCGCCAAATTTGATGCGGTCAGGAAAATATCCGGCATACCTATACCGGAAAATGTACCATCTGGACCTATTCCTTTAAACCGGAAGGCAGAATAATGGAAGAAATCAAGCTTACCATAGATGGCAGGGAAATTACTGCTCAAAACGGGCAAACTGTTTTTCAGGCAGCGGCCGCAGCCGGTATTCATATACCTTCGCTTTGCTTTCATGAGCAGCTTGAACCATATGGCGGATGCCGTGTATGCAGCGTGGAGGTAATAACAGGCTCGCGCTCCAAGGTGGTAGCTTCGTGTGTTTATCCGGCATCAAACGGCCTGGTAGTAAATACCAATACCGAAAAAATACGCCATATCCGCAAGGTACTTATAGAGTTGCTGCTTACTAAAGCCCCCGCTTCAAAACCCATACGAGACCTGGCTGAAGAATACGGTGCGGATACCGCCCGCTTCAGTCATGATGCTTCTTTTTGTATACTCTGCGGCTTATGCGTGCGCTACTGTGCCGAGGTTAAAAAGGCCAATGCTTTGTGCTTTATCAGCCGGGGTACTCAGCGTGAAGTAACGTTTGTACCTGAAATTGCCAACCGTGAATGTGAAAAGTGCCAGCAATGTTTTGATATTTGTCCCACAAACTTTATCCGGGCTAATTTTGAAATGGCCAAAGCTCTCACTTTCGGGACTGAGGAATAGTTATGTTAGAAAATGCTGAATATATAAAAACCGAAGAACTGCTTGACCAAACCCAAAAGCTCTATGACGAAGGGGCAATATTCTGTACGGCTTCCTGTATAGACTTGGGTGATGAATTTGAAGTTATTTACCACTACAATCTGGAAAATGGCCTTAGGATGAAGCATCTTCGGTTAAAAATAGATAAAAATGAAACTGTTCCCAGTATTTCAAATATATATCTATGTGCTTCGCTTATTGAAAACGAAATGCAGGAGCTTTACCAGCTCAAACTCAGCAAAATTGCTATAGATTTCAGCGGCGGTTTTCTGGTCACCAAAGAAACCCCCAAAAGCTACATGATAAAAGCCCCTGATTACAAGCTTATTCCGGTAGAACGCCTGACTGCCCCCTGCCAGAGGACTTGCCCGGCAGGTATCGATGTATCCCGTTATGTCCGCCTTTGCGGCGAAGGGAACTATGATGCGGCCTTAGCTGTAATCAAACAGGCCATGCCTTTCCCCGGAATACTGGGCCGGGTTTGCTTAGCCCCCTGTGAATCTGCCTGCCGCCAGGGCAAGTGCGGAGAAGCTATAAGCATCAAACAGCTTAAACGGGCGGCCTATGAATACGGCCATTATACAGATATCCTCACCGCCAAAGCCACTGGCAAAAAAGTGGCCGTGGTTGGCTCTGGTCCGGCTGGCTTGGCAGCAGCTTATTTTCTGGCCAAAAAGGGGCATAAGGTAACTGTGTTTGAGGCTTTGCCGAAAGCCGGCGGCTATATGCGGGTAGGCATACCTGAATATGCACTGCCCCGCCAGATACTGGATGCCGAAATTGAAAACGTTGCCAAACTGGGTGTTGAGTTCAAGCTGGGTACAGCCGTAAATTCGCTGAGTAGCCTCAAAGAAATGGGGTTTGATGCCACTTTGCTGGCGCTGGGTGCCAATCAGGGAGTACGCCGCTCTAACATAATAGCCGCTTTCAGCGGAGCTACAGACGTATTTAAAAAATTCGGGCTGGCAGTTGAAAATATAAACGGCAGCAATGTGTTTAAGGTTGACGATGATACGCTTAGTACTTCGCAGGAGGGTGTTTTTGCCTGCGGAGACGCCGTAAACGGGCCTACTTCGGTAATTCATGCCGTTGCCTCCGGTAAAAAAGCGGCCGCCAGTATAGACCAATATCTGGGCAGTGACGGCAAGTGGGTGTATGAAAATATTGTAGCCCACGAGCCGATATCCCGTGATACTTTCCTTGAACGGATTTTGCCCAAGAGCAAACCTTTAAGTGTTAAATATGATATTAAGCAAGCCAAAGAGCGAAATGAAGAAACTGCCGGCTATAGCCGTGAAGTTGCCGCCGCCGAGGGCAAACGCTGCTGGCGCTGTGATTTGGAGGAATAAATGGCACGAACAGTAATACCCTTCGGGCCACAGCATCCGGTATTCCCTGAGCCGGTACAACTTAAACTGGAATGCGAAGACGAAACGGTAGTCGGGGTTACGCCGGTTATCGGTTACGTACACCGCGGGGTAGAAAAGGCCTGTGAGATAAATACCCTGCGGCAGAATATCTTTCTGGTAGAACGTATCTGCGGCATCTGTTCAATCCAGCACGCCCTTTGCTATTGTCAGGGCATAGAGGAACTGGCTGGTATTGAAGTTCCCCAACGGGCACATTATCTGCGCACTGTCTGGGCTGAGCTTTCCCGTCTTCACAGCCATAGCCTCTGGCTGGGTTTGTTGGCGGATGCACTCGGTTTTGAAAGCCTGTTCATGCAAATCTGGCGTGCCCGTGAGATTATCCTGGATATACTGGAGATGACTGCCGGACACCGGGTGATTACCTCTGCCTGTGTGGTGGGCGGAGTGCGCCGTGACATAGACACCGAAATGCTGAAAAAAACGTCCGATATGCTGGGTGAGTTTAGAAAGATGATGGATAAAACTATCCTGCCCACCCTGCTGAATGACCCCACCTTGAAAAAACGGACTGTAGGCAAAGGTATTTTATCCTATGACCAGGCTATTACTTTAGGATCTTGCGGCCCTACCATGCGCGGCAGCGGCGTTTCGTCTGATGTCCGTTCCACCGGGTATGCCGCTTTTAAGGAGTTGGGCTTTGAACCGGTAGTGGAAACTGCCGGAGACAGCTATGCCCGTACTTTAGTACGCACCCGTGAATTATATCAATCTATAGACCTTACTCTGGCGGCTCTCCATCAGATGCCTGCCGGTGAAATAATGGTTAAGGCAGATGCCTATCCCGAAGGGGAAGTATTCACCCGGGTGGAACAACCCCGAGGTGAACTTACTTACTATATAAAGGCTAATGGCACTAACCACCTGGACAGGTGCAAAATACGCACTCCCACTTTTGCAAATATCCCTACCCTATTGGTAATGCTGCCGGGGTGTGAACTGGCAGATGTGCCTGTTATTACTTTATCTATAGACCCATGTATATCCTGCACGGAGCGTTAGGAGAAGGCTATGCCCTGGATGATAGGAACAATACTTAAAAATTTGTTTTCAACTCCCCCCACCCGCCGCTACCCATACGAAAAACGGGAGTCATTTGCTGATTCACGTGGCAACATTACCTGGGATGCCGGGCGTTGTGATATGTGCAATGATTGCGCCCGGGTCTGCCCCGCCCGCGCTATTGCTCTTAAACCGGAAAAACATATTATAGAGTATGACCCGTTGAAGTGTATTTACTGCGGGACCTGTACTGAGACATGTCTGCAGCATGCCATTATCCAGCATCCGTTGTATGCTGCACCTCAGGTTGAACATATTTGCCAGATAACCGAAGTACATCACTACCGCTACTAGGCAAATAGTTTCTTTAATAATCAATCCCGGTTGTAACAGGGATTGATTATTTGACAAGCAAAAACATTATGTCAATATGTCAGGCAGTGTCTGCGGTAAATGGCATTACGTCTTGTATTTGGTCTGTATTACAGAAAAACATAACCAGGCGGTCTATACCCAGTGCATTTCCTGCACAAACGGGCAAATGTTTTACGGCCTCTAAAAATTTATCAGGTGAAACTACCCGTCTATTCTGTTCGGATTCTATCAGCCATTTTTCTTCGGCAAAACGGCTTGCCTGCTCAAGCGGGTCTGTCAGCTCTGAATAGGCATTGGCCATTTCCAAGCCGGATATAAAAAACTCTGCTCGTTCGGCTACTTCCGGTTTAGTCTCTTTTATCCTGGCCAGAGATGCCATTTTAGCCGGATAATCCATCAGCACCATAGGCTGTTCGGATGGAAAAGACGGAATAACCTTTAACACCAGGTCATCATCAAAACGCTTTCCATCATCTATAATTATAGGATTCCAGCCTGCGATATCCCTAAACGCATCATGTACCGTTTTGCGTTCCCACGGGGGGGTAAGGTCAATATTATGCCCCAGATAAGAAACCATGGGTTTGCCAAAAAGCTTCATGGCGATATAATAAAATAGATTCTCGGTATCAGTTATCATCTGCAGGTAATCTGTTCCGACCCTATACCATTCAAGCATACTGAATTCAGGGTTGTGATGGCGGCCTTTTTCTTCAGCCCGGAAACAGCGGCTTATCTGATAGATGGTTGTATATCCCGCTGCCAGCATACGCTTCATATACAGTTCAGGTGAGGTCGACAGATAACCATTTTGGCATTCAATCGGTTTTATATAGCGTTCCGGCGCAACTGAGGGAACAAAAACAGGGGTCTCCACTTCCAGAAACCCCTGCTCATTGAAAAAACTGCGGATTAAACCCAGGATTTGCATGCGGCGTTTCAGGTTATCTTTCAGTCTTTCCAGCCGCTGCCTCTCGTCAGAATACATTACAGTTACTTCTTGTTGCCTACTCTTTCAACATAGGCACCGGTACGGGTATCTACTTTTATAATATCCCCTGCCTTCATAAATGTTGGCACACCAATTTCCATGCCATTGGAAAGTTTGGCTGGTTTATTCTGGGCAGTTACTGTTTCCTTGCCTGTACTCATGGAAGTTTCAATTACTTCCAGCTCAACAAAATTAGGCAGCGTGATTTCAATAGGCGTATCACCTAAAAGCTGCACAGGGATAACCATGCCATCTTTCAGGAAAACGCCTCTTGAACCCATGCGGTCTTCAGCCATATAGTGCTGTTCAAAGGTGTCAGTGTTCATAAATATATAATTGCCGTTTTCATGATAGAGATACTGCATATCATAGGTAGATACATCAGCTTCTTTGAGCTTATCCCCGGAATGAAAAGTGCGCTCCAGAATACCGCCGTCCATTAGGTTGCGGAATTTTATCCTGTACACAGCGCTTCCTTTGCCCGGCTTCATAAAATCCACATCATCCACGTTGTACGGTATATCATCCAACAGGATTTTCTTGTTCTTGCTGACTTCCTCTATATTCATACTGGCCTTTCGTATTAGAAAATACTAAATGTGTTCAATCCGAAAATAATAATGTATATACGTGTACCAAGTCAAATTGGTTGTCAGGTATATTGACGCTATTATTTTTTGTAATTATAATTAGTGATAAGCAAATAGTTGTAGTAACAATAAATATTCATGTCACCAATATATATTGAGAGAACACACATGACTAAGGAAAATTGCTTTGAAAATGCAAAAACAATCCTGGTTAGTGATATTCTGGGCCTTATCCAGAAACTTTATACTGAAGCACTGGTAGTACCGCAGGGATTGCTGGAAACAGAAATTACCATGCCCCAGTTACGAGTACTATTACTATTGCGTTTGAATGGGCCGCTTTCTATGGGTGTCATATCCAGAAAACTTTGCATTGGTTTGGCTACCCTTACGGGTATTGTAGATCGTCTGGTCAGGCAAGGCTTTGTAGAACGCGAAACCCCACCGGATAACCGCCGTGTAGTTATCTGTCATTTGACCGAAAAGGGGATTTCTCATTATGAGAGTCTGTGGCAGTTTACTACAGACAAAATAGCTGAACTGTTGGATGGGGTAGACAACGAAGGTTTGTCTGTAATACGCAACGGTTTCTGCATACTGGAAAAATCAGCTGCCAGCAAATCAGCGGCTATCGAAAATACTAATAGGATTTAATCATATGTTCAAAATCATCGCCGGGTGGGTCATAAAGTTTAAATATTTAGTAGTCAGTTTCTGGGTGATCCTAGCTGCTGTAATGGCATTTGCCGCCCCATCCTTACAGGAAGTAAGCAAACTGGACCAGTCCGGTTTTATGCCCACAGATTCAGATTCAACAAAAGCCAGTGCTCTGCTAAAGCAATACTTCCCAGATGAAATGGCCTCGGTTTCCGGTATGTACCTGATTATGTTTAACAAATCTACTCTCAGCCAGACCGATATGGATTATGCGAATCTTATTAGTCAATGGCTGTCTTCGGAGGATGCACCTTATGGCATTGGTGAGATAGATTCGGTATTCAGTAACCCTCAACTATCCAACCGCCTTATCAGCCCGGATAATACTACCATGCTAATCAATATCAGCTTGATGCAGTCCGCTCAAGACAAGCAATCTGAAATAATTATCAATGCTATTCACTCCCGGCTTACAGATATACCTATAGGACTTGAGATATATGTATCAGGTGAGGCGGGTATGTTAAATGACCTGTATGCAGCTTTGGCAGACAGTATAGACCTGACTACGATAGTTACTATTATACTGGTTTCGGTTTTGCTGCTTATTATCTACCGCTCACCGGTAGCTTCACTTGTACCTCTGTTAACGATAGGCATTGCCTATCTGGTAAGCCGTGGTGTGCTTGGTTATATGGCCGAATCAGGGGTAAATATCTGGTCACAGCTGGATATATTTATAGTGGTGCTGATTTTTGGTGTAGGTACAGATTACTGTTTATTTTTGATATCACGTTTCCGTGAAGAACTTCATAATGATCAAAACCGCTGGGATGCGCTGAAAACAGCTTTGGGACGTATTGGAGCAGTTGTTTCTGCCAGTGCCATAGCTCTTATAGTAGGCTTAATGGGCATGGCGATTGCCCGCTATCAGATGATTCAAACTATGGGGCCTTCGCTTAGTGTAACTATTGCCATTACACTGCTGTGTGCTATTACAATTACTCCCGCACTGGCATCTATATTTGGCGGCAAAATATTCTGGCCAAGCAAATTTGATGCCAACCAGAAAGAGAAGCATGCTGCCTTATCCCCTACCAACAAGTTTCGTTTCTGGAGTTGGGTGGGCACTATAACAACCAAGCACCCTTTACCCATAGCTCTGGCGATAATCGGCTTGCTTTTTGTACCCTATACCCAGCTATCGCAACAACGGCTTTCGTTTGATACTATCAGTGAACTCCCACAGGATGCGGAGTCTGTTATAGGTTTTAATAAACTTGTGGAACATTTTAATATAGGTGAGATGATGCCCACCACGCTGGTACTGGCGGACAGAAACGGACGAAGCTTGAGTACGGCTGATATTCTTGATGAACTGTCAGATTTGACTGCAAGTCTGGAAAGCCTAAAAGGTGTAGATGGTGTACAATCAGTGCTTCAGCCGGATGGTACTGCCGCCTCAGGTACAGCACTTTTAGCTGCAAACCAGATACTTAATTTAATACCTGACCGGTCTTCAGAAAATACAACTCCCGCTGAGCTGGTTTCCGACCAGACTTTGGCAGGTTTTTGGTTTATAAAAAACTATCTCACGGAGCTTAATCAAAGTTTCCCTTGGGTGGCAGAAGAAACCGCCTATCAAAGTTCTATGGCATCGCTTGATAAGATAACAAATATGCTTTTGGATATCCGTTATTCCGCTCAGATAGATACCCAGCTTAATGTACTTACTGAACAAATTCGCCAAACCGCAGATGCTTTACGACTTGGGTATCCTGCCAAAATTGAAATGATTTTTGCCGTTAAAGCCTATTTGGCTGAAAGTGCCCAGTCATATGGCTTTATTGCCGGTTTATATGACTATCAACAAACTATGCAAAAAATTGATAATATTGCGGCGCTGATTGCGCAAGCTAATAACGATGGCAGTATTGTTTCCGGACTGTATGGTCTGGCTTATTCCACCGAACATCTGGCGTTTGTAATAGGCAGTCAGGGGGTCTATCACCTATTTCCACAGTCATTGCCCGCAGATAGCTCATTATCCGGTACATCTAAAATACTGCTGGGTGAAATCGGATTATTCAGCCAGAATATGCACTCTTTAAGTAGTATATTTTTTGCCCACGGCAACCCGTATTTTATATCCCAAACACTTATAAAGGCCTCACCGGAGCTAAATAGTCTGGTTAATATGTTTTATTCGGAAGATCAGTCAGGCGTACGCATATTTTTAACTCTTTCTGATTCTCCCTATAGCAACGCGGCAATGGATACTATTTCTGAGATAAAAGCATTACTTCAACCAAATAATTCGGATGGGCAACTTTCAAGTTTGGAGTATGGTGTTCAAGGTACTAGCGCCACTAGCCAAGACGTCAGAGAAATGATTGAACAAGATTACACCAATATCCAAATGATAATCCTGGGAGGGGTTTTTCTGGTCTTGCTGATTCTTTTGCGAAGCATAGTCGCCCCTGTATATCTGCTCCTTACAGTCATGCTTAGCTACGGGTCAACCATGGGCATTATAACCTGGCTTTTTCAAGATTTGCTGGGGCATGCCGGTATAAGCTTCATGCTACCGATTATACTATTTACTTTGATTGTGGCACTTGGCTCAGATTACAATATTTTCCTGGTATCGCGTATCCGCGAGGAATCCGAGAATAAACCTATCAAAGAAGCTGTAAAAAATGCCATTTCTTCAACCGGTGGAGTCATTGTTGCCTGTGGCCTGATACTGGGAGGAACATTTGCGGCTATGCTCACATCACCCATACTTACCATGTATCAGTTGGGGGCTGCTGTTGCTATCGGTATTATAATGGATACGGTCATTGTCCGGGGCATTTTAGTGCCATCGCTGGCAACCATAGTCGGCCGCTGGAATTGGTGGCCATTTCACAAACTGAATAAATAAAAAATGTAAACCATAGTTAACAGCAGGCGTTTTTAAAATACTTTGCATTTATAGCTTAAAAGTATTCTGCCCAAAACCTTTATCTTAGTTAAAGGCAAATGCTGACTGGTACCATTGCCATTTGAAAGTCGCAGCCCCTTTTCGGTGGAATAAAGGCTGTACCCGTAAACGCCTTGATCTATCTGGCAGGCGTATAAATTTCCATCTTCAATAGCATGTTCCGCTTGAATTACCACCATTTCACCCTGATAAATCCCAAAATGTTCAAGATGATTATCTTCGACCTGAAGGGCATAAATATTCTTTCGGTCTTCAACTATGCTGCGAGGGATAAGGAAACTCTTGTATGCCAAATCTCGTTGAGTCTTGCGTTCAGGCATGCATCCATGTACACAGATTTCCACTGTCTCAAGTCTTTTAAAAACAGTTTGGACTTCTGCCAATATATCTTCAATCTGTCTTGGGGATACCGGTTCATTTTCAGAAATAAGCTTGGCAGGTTCAATACCAAAAGCATTTGAAAGCTTATTTGCAGTTGCTAGAGTAATACTCTGCCTCTCACCTTTTTCCAGCTTTCTTATATATTGTCCTGAAAGCCCTGAACGGGTGCCTAGATATTCAGGCGTCCAGCCCCGGGCCTTCCGAAACTCTCGTATTTTTTCGCCTATACTCATCATTGTAATTATATAGACATTATGCACTTAAATTATGTAATTGACAATATGTATTTTTCGGTTTTTTATCCGCATAAATGCATGAATATGCCGGGATAAATGGAACAATAAAACGTATATCACCGAAATATAAACAATAATGCAGTAAATATAGAGAAAATATGCTTAGTTAGCAAAAATAGGCATTGTAGTAATATGGTGGCTGAATATTTGACGAAAAACGGTTAGCAAAACACGAGGGAGTAAGTGGTAGGCCGTACAGGTCTCGAACCTGTGACCCTCTGATTAAAAGTCAGATGCTCTACCAACTGAGCTAACGGCCCACAAACAGACGTTATTTTAGCATCGATGGGTAGGTTTTGACAAACTTTAAGCGGCTATTTTGGGGTTATTTTTGAAATATTTGTCACTATTAGCCAAATCTCACCTATTTTGTTGTGGTTTCAGCCGGGATAGATTTAATTTCGAGGTTAGATTTCCTTTTGCGGCGTTTCCAGCCTAATCCCTCCAGAAAATCACCTATAATTATTTCCTGATATGATTCATGGCGGAGAGATAAATCAGGGTTAATGCGGTATTTTATGCCACGTCCCTCTTTTTTCTTGGCTATGTAACCTTCAGTTTCAAGATCGGCAATTATTTTTCTTACAGCCCGCTCGGTAATATGTATATTTTCAGCAATTTCGCGTGCGGTAATACGTGAATGTCTGGCTAAAAAACTTAGCACCAGTGCGTGGTTTGTAAGAAAAGTCCAGCTCGCCATTCATAACTCCCCTAAAATTTATGTCCAATTTTACCATTTGACAAGTGCTTTGATTAGTGATAAATTATTCATGTTTTAGATATCATAACTAGTTAAGCATGAATAACAGAACATCCTGATTGTAAACTATTTTATTCATGCATGCAATATCTAAAACTGACAACGTAAGTGTTGCCACATCGGGTACATTAGAGTGCACGAAAGGGGGTGACTACAATGGTTGACAAAAAACCCATGGCTCCTGCTGCCAAGCCCGGCGCTCCCGCTGCCAAGCCCGTTAAGAAGTAACTGGTAATTCACTGATGGTAAAGGGCAGGAGAATCTCTCTCGCATCAAGGGTGATTCTCCTGCATTATTTTTGAATATGCTCTGGTTGCCTGTGTTAATATTCGTGGCCACTATTTTGCTGGTGGTTTTTAAACCTCGGCCTTTTAACGAAGCCGGGGCTATTTGTTTGGGTGTCTTTCTTATGCTTTTTACGGGGATTATTCCCCTTTCTAATATCAGCCAGATATTTTCGGCAAACCTCAATATTCTATTATTTTTCTTTGGTCTTATGCTGGTAAGTTATTTCGCAGAGTTATCCGGTTTTTTTAGTTCGGCGGCCAATCTAGCTTTAAAACTTTCCAAGGGTAATTCTTGGCGTTTGTTGGGCTTAGTTTTTGCTCTGGGTATTATCATCACTATGTTTATGTCAAATGATGCCACTGCCCTGCTCCTTACCCCGGTAGTTTTCATGCTTGTTAGCCGGTATGGGCTAAAACCTTTACCATACGTATTTGCTTGTGCCTTCGTGGCAAATACAGCCTCAATGATTTTTCCATTTTCCAATCCGGTAAATTTATTGGCTGTAGACAAGTTTAATCTTAGTCTTAGTGAATATTTGACGTTTATGCTAATTCCTAGCCTACTTGCCATTACAATCACAATAGCTATATTTTATTTTGTTTTCCGGCGTGATCTTACACCAAGGTTTTCAATAATGGAGAACAAACCTGTTGCCTTAAATAATTATTCACGCTCGGTCCGATTTACATTAATTTTTCTGGCAGCAGGTTGTCTTTTAACTTCCTTTATGGGGTGGCCGCTTGCAATTCCGCTTATGGTGACTGCTTTTATACTGTTAGGTATAACCTTAGTTTATAAAAAAATGGATTTCAATCATCTCAGACATTCTGTTTCATGGTCCATACTGCCATTTGTTCTGGGGTTGGCTTTCATGGTAAATGGGTTGGAAAATGCCGGGTTGACTACGACGCTTGGTAACTGGCTTTCCGGAACTATGGCTAGTGGTGGCCAACTGGAAACCGGGTTGATTACGTCTTTCGGCACAGCTATCGGTTCCAATTTTATAAATAACTGGCCGATGATGATGGTTTCAGTATCCAGTTTATCCGTCATAACTGATATCAGTGGCGGCAATGCATGGCTGGTCTATCAGGCTATTTTGGGCGCAGATTTGGGGCCTAATCTGCTTATAATGGGCTCATTATCTACTATGCTTTGGCTTATTCTCTTACGTAAACGGGGGCTGACAATAAAGCCCATGGAATACACAAAACTGGGGCTGCTCATCACTCCTCCGGTGCTTCTGATATCAACTTTGGCCATATTTCAGTTGGGGAAATTGAGTAATTAGTATGAAAACAATCACTCGCAAGAGTTTGGATAATAGCATAAAAGACGGAGCGGCATATTCAGCAATGCTGGGGCTTACCCAGGACTACGTAACTCCTTTCGCTCTGGCACTAAAAGCTTCCGTACCTCAAATTGGTATACTGTCGGCTTTACCGAACTTATCAGTTGCTTTCTCACAGCTCTTTGCCCCATTTCTTTCTGAAAGGGCTCAGAGCCGCAAGAGTTTCGTGTTCAAAGCAGTATTATTGCAAGCTGTATGCTTTTTACCTGCTTTTATTATGCCTGTGCTTTTCCGTGATTTCGGAGTTTGGTGGCTAATACTCTGGTACACACTGGGTACTATGTTTGGTTCACTTGGTAATCCTGCCTGGTCAAGTCTGATGGCTGATTTGGTGCCGGGCTCTATTCGGGGGCGTTTCTTCGGCTATCGCGGCATGATAGCCGGCATAATGACTCTGGCATTTTCGCTGGCCAGCGGCTTACTTTTGCAGATAAGTACGGATACCCTGTTTTTGGGTTTTGGGCTTATATTTTTCGGTGCCAGTTTAGCTCGTTTTATTTCAAGTTTCTTTTTAAATAAAATGGAAGACCCTCAAGCCAAAGCCCCTGTGAAAGATGGCGTAAGCATGAAAGCTTTGGTAATGGATCTGAATAAAACCCCCATGGGGAAATTTATATCTTATTCAGCGCTTATAAATTTCAGTACTTATATTGCCGCCCCATTTTTTGCTGTTTATATGCTGCGTGAGCTTGGCTTTGATTATCTGACTTATATAATAGTAATTTCCTCAGCTTCAGTTGCCAACTTCGTATTTATGAAGGTTTGGGGAAGGGTTTGTGATATATGCGGTAACGTAAAAATACTTAAATTATGCAGTATTTTTGTGCCTGTTGTGCCTTTGCTCTGGATATTCAGCCATAACATATATTATCTGATAGGTGTTCAGGCGCTTTCAGGAATAATATGGGCAGGTTTTCTGCTATCCGGTACCAACTACATTTTTGAAAGTTCAAACCGCCGTAACCGCATGCGGGGTTTTGCACTTTACACAGGCGGAAACAGTCTGGGGATTGCTTTAGGGGCACTTACGGGAGGTTTCTTAGTCAGTATTTTGCCCCAGCTGAACGGCTATCACATGCTAAGTCTTTTTCTTGTTTCGGTAATAGCCAGAGCAATAGTAGTGAGCCTGTTTATAAATGGTATTAAAGAAATGAAACTCAAGGAAAATCCTATACCGCAGGCATTTATTTCTGCCTATAAACTGGATTTATTGGCTCTAAAAATCAAAATTATATCTCAGTCTATATTTCAGCTGCCGCGCATTTTCCGCCAGCCGCTCCGCTCTGGAATAGTGATAAGGATATTCCAGCTGATTATCCGTTTCTAGTTTGTAAAAATTTACCTCGGCCTGTTACAAAAATACGTTTGCGTATATATATATTTATGTAAATGCCCTGCCGTGCCAGTTGGATTTGCCAATCTCCAGTACTATAATAAACCGTAATATATCTTAAGTGAGGCTTGCCATGGTTGACCCGCGTACTGAAAAACTGGCCGATTTACTTGTTAACTACTCTATCGAGGTAAAACCCGGCGATAAGGTTGCCGTTAACTATTTTAGCAGTGCATTGCCTCTGGCAGCAGAAGTATACAAGAAAATACTAGCTGCCGGCGGTCATCCATTAATGCAAGTTTCTAAAAATGAGTTTCTGGAATATCTGCTGAGATATGGTTCTGATGAACAAATAAGCTATGTTCATTTTCCACAGAGATATATTACGGAACATTATGATGCCACTATCCACCTGCTGGCTGAAGAAAATACTAAAGCCATGACCAGTGTTGATCCCCGAAAAATGGTGGCCTTTGAAAAAGCCCGCACCGACCTTATGGAAACCAGTATGAGACGAACAGCAGAGGGGAATTTCCGCTGGGTTTTAGCTATTTATCCCACTAACGGATATGCTCAGGATGCAGGGATGAGTTTGGAAGAATATACTGATTTTGTTTACAATGCCTGCCTGCCGGATATGAATGACCCTGTAGCCTTTTGGAAAAATCTGAATAAGCGCCAGCAAAAAGTAGTAGATTGGCTTAAAGGTAAAAAACAGGTACATATCAAAGCCAAAGATACTGATTTGCACCTGAGCATTGAGGGACGAAAGTTCATAAGTTGTGATGGAAAGCTTAATATGCCTGATGGGGAAGTATTTACCGGCCCTGTAGAAGATAGTGCCGAAGGGCATGTATATTTCTCATATCCGGCCATAGAAGCCGGACGCGAAGTTACCGGGATACGTCTTTGGTTCAAAAAAGGCAAAGTAGTGAAAGCAACTGCCGAAACCAATGAAGAATTCCTGCTTAAAACATTGGATACTGACTCCGGCGCTAGGTATTTGGGTGAATTTGCTATAGGTACAAGTGAAGGAATCCAAAAATTTACCAAGCAAATACTCTTTGATGAAAAAATAGGGGGAAGTTTTCATCTGGCCTGTGGCGCAGGTTATCCTGAAACCGGCAGTGTAAATAAATCTGCTATCCACTGGGATATGGTATGCGACCTGCGGGACGGCGGCGAGATATGGGTAGACGGTGAGCTATTGTATAAAAACGGTAAATTTATTATCGAATACTAATTTTATATAGTCAAAATAATTATGGCGGGGTGGCGGGATATGCTTAAAATCGTATCACAAGACCATTCGTCTTTTACGGACAGGTACGAAGCCGGTGCTTTTTTAGCTATTGAACTTGGTAATCTGAAGGGTAAACAGGCAGTTGTACTAGGTATACCCCGCGGCGGGGTGGTTATTGCTTCCCAAATAGCTGACCGCCTTAGAGATGCCAGACTGGATATAGTCCTTTCCCGCAAACTCCGTGCCCCATCCAACCCGGAACTAGCCATAGGTTCAATATCTGAAAATGGCCAGGCATATTTAAACCACCACCTGATCCATCAACTGGAGATTCCCCTTGAATATGTGCATAAAGAGGCTGAATTTCAGCTTGACGAGCTTAAACGGCAGGCACGTGTTTACAGGGAAGTTATCCCCCGTATCCCCCTGAATAATCACCTGGTTATAATAACCGATGACGGCATAGCTACCGGTTCTACCTTTGAAGCAGCTTTAACATCAGTACGGCAGGAATGCCCTGCCTATCTTATAGCAGCCATCCCGGTAGGCTCGGAAAGTACTCTTAGGCGGCTGGAACATTTAGCGGATGAGGTTATCTGCTTAAAGTGCCCTAAGAAATTTGAATCAGTCGGACAGTATTATTACTATTTTACCCAAGTAGATGACGATAATGTGCTTAATATATTAAAGCGTTTTCGCCATATATTATAGAAACCAGAACCAAATAGATTTACTCTGCCGGAGGTTATATTTTATATACATCTGGCGGTTTTAACTCATATTTTTTACGCCGGGATTATTTTGCGGGCCTTTGAGCTGATAAACATGTTATAAATATATAACGTGTTTATTAAATTGATTACCCTGGAAAGGATTTGCCTGTTATAATAGGTTTTGTAGCAAAACAATATTTGATATAGCTGACACAAATATCCCCAGGAGAAGGAAAGGATTTTGCCGAATGAGTGAAGAACTAAAAGAGTTGATTGAAGCGGCGATATACAAAGAAGTTGCCTCTCAGTCACTTTACCAGTTTGCCATGCAAAAAACCAACGATACATCGGTTATACAGCTTTTAGAAACACTGATACAGAACGAAGAAGGTCATCTAAAAATACTTAAAGATTTGCTGGTCAAAGGCAAATTTAAACCGAAGGCTGTCACTCCCCGTTTGCAAACTCTTAAGCTGGATACCTATATTAAAGGCGGTACACAACTGGAAGGATCAGGTCTGCAGGACATACTTCTTTATGCTATTAAGGAAGAGCAATCAGCTGCAGAGTTCTATTCCCATCTTATGTCTACCTTTATAAGTCAGGAAGCCAAAGATATGTGCCGTTTTCTGGCTGCCGAAGAATTGGAACACAAACTAAAACTGGAACTGATTTATGATGACCTGTTTTTCATAGAAAATTAGGTTCGTAGACAGAATTTTGCTGTTAAAATACATGAATACCCAACAATCAGGAGGTTAAAGTGTCTGAAGATATCGCTAAAATACAAAAACCCGAAAGCAATAAATATACGGATAAAAAGAAACTTTACGTTGTGCCGCTGGTGCTCGGCTGGAAGGAAGCTCCCCCAGAATATGAAGCTATGCTTAGCCGTTACTGGAAAGAAGTTGGGGTGCAGCTTGCCCATCTGGAAAGCCGCATCGGTAGTGTCAATTATGTATTTCACGAATCTGTAGACCAAAACGGGATTGAAGGGCTGGATGTATTGACCAATTTTAGCCCTGTAAGCAAAGAAATGGCTCTCCGTTTTATAGAAAAGGGCGCAACTGTAGAGCTGACTGAAGATAATGAACTGGTGAGGGAATGTCTGGATTGGGAACGATTTATGCTTATAGGTTTTACCAGCCAAAATGTATCAAAACTGGTATCCGAAAAATTCATTCAGGCGGTAAAGAGCAGATATGAGTTTATCCGCAACCGGATAAGTGAAATAATAAAAGAAAATCAGGCCGGTGTACTTTTTATCCGCGAAGGCAATTTAATGCAATTTCCCACGGATATTGAAGTCTTCAGCGTAGCTCCGCCGGTTCTGGATGAAATTCACCGCTGGCTTAGAGAACGCCGTGATAAAATACCGGCTCAGTCAGAAGGTGATGATATTGATTCATGTATTGCCGAAGATCCGGGAAACACACCTCATGCTAATGGCACTAAATAATCATTAAATTAACAGTTATCAAAAAGGCGGCTTATCTGGTCACTCAGCTGGTTACGGACAACGCTATCCAGACTAAGCCCGCCTTCCAACATACTTAATCCGTTTTCCACCTGCGCATTGGTTTGCCTTAGATTTTGTATCTGGTCAGATTGATATTGCGCCCTCTGACTTATCTCGTCCAAATCTATCTCCAGTTCAAATCTATCACGCAGAAATTCAAGAAGAAGTAACTCAGCTGCAGCATCACCGCTTGTTTGCAGATAGAATGGTAAAACCTGCCACAGGCTCATGGCATTTATTCCGCATTTACCGGCCTGCCAAATCACAAATGAGTTTATATCTACCTTTTGGTTGGGCGGGGTGTCAAAATTCATATTGCACTCAACCCCTGCATTTTCCAAACTGTATTTATGGATATCTGAATTTACTACCGCCATAAGGCGATGAGGTGCTGTGTGTGAAATCATGGCACCTACACTGCCCAAACAGATAATTTCATTTGCCTGATAGTCCGCGGCGGCTTTTATAAGTTTACTTATGTAATCATACTGGTTAAATTCCGGAATACTCCCCTTGAATATAAGCAACTGCCTGCCGGACAGGTATTTCAGTGTACCTGCAGGGAAGTTTGCTAGATCTTCTCTTACAGCTATGCCGCTGAGTGAGAAATATTTCTCTATCTCCAGTTCAAATACAACAGAGATGGTATCCTGTTTTTCCATCTCCGCCAGTACTCTTTCGCTCAGTAAACCGAATTCACCTTGCCAGGCAATAATCAGACATTTTGCCTGCAATTTCTTAACTTCCATGTTCATTCTGGTTATGGTCTTTCTTGAAAAATTCATTTATATTTTCTTTGAGCCACTTTTCATCATCATCGGAAATCCCTTGGTTTTCGCTTTGATGATAACGGTTATCCAGCTTCTGACGCACCAATTCCGGAAAACGGGAGTACATATCTGCAATCATCTCATCAATTTCTCTAACCGATTCATCCATCCGGAATAAATCTACGCTGATACGTATCACATATCTTAAGGCTTCAAGAGAAGAACGGGAAGCATGCGGATAAACCAACGGTAAGTGGGAAAGGTAATCAGGTATTTCGCCCATGAGACACGCAGCAGATATCTTTCGTTTTTGGGCTACGCCCAGTAAAAGCCCGTTGAGGCCGGAAATATTGGTTACAAAATTCTTGCCTGCCAGATTACTCTTGAGTTCCTCAGGCAAACGTTCCTGTATCATACCGAGAAAGTTTTTATTGTTGGCAACAGTCCAAACCTTGGGTTTGATTTTATGGTGAGTCATGGTGACTGCTGCGCCAAAGGTGATAATACGCTGACAGCCCAATTCTTCGGCTACGTCCAATACACGGTTTGCCATGCGGTGTGCCCGGCTTCCCTGCGCATAAGTGTTCTGCCCATCAGCAGGCTGTTCGTCTCCCATGAATATTATGATATCCTGACCACACCACTGCTGATAATAAAAACGGCTTAAAGGAAAACGCAGTTCCTGTTGAACACCATTTTTAATACTTACTCCGGCAGGGTAAAAAAACTCTTCAGGTTCTATATCTGCCAGAACTCCTGCCCCAAGATGATCACGCAAAGTGGCCAGGGTCACGATACCCACGTTGCCAACACCCGGCCAAGCCGCCAGCATTATTGGGGATTTCATTTCCGGCTTATTATGGTAAATTATTCCCATACCTTTGCTTATACCCCTTACAATAATATATTAAAATTAATTTAAACGGCAATTCAGCCCGCCGTTATTTAGTATGCTAAATAGTACATGTTTGAGGGTTTCATAATAAACAGCTACACCCTTTTCAAGGCATAATACTGCTTAAAGAATCTGCTGGATTTTTACTGATGTAAAAGAAACATGACAATATTGTATATTGGTATGTTTAAAGGGTTAATTTCAGTTTTCGAATAACCCCAGCAATTTTCCGAATAAAAAGAATCCACTGATACTTATTAACAAAATAAGAACAAAGGTCAAAATAACCCGCGGAGAAAAGAAAGCTTTTATTATGGCACCGCGTACTAACTTGGCATGCTGCTGTTTTACCAGATTTTCCGCTGCTCTTCCAGCTAAATATTCATCTTGCAAGTCAGGCATGGCAAAAACCCTCTTAGACCAGCCAATCAGCCCAGATATATCTCAAGCGCATCTTCGGCTACAGTTATCAAACGTCGGGTGGTATCCAGTTTTATAGAGTACATATAGCTGGTTATGGGTGGGTTTTCATTTTTGGGATCCATATAACGTACAAAATAATCTTCGATAATTATGCCGGTTTCAGAAACATATTTATCAATTTCAGGGTATTTGGAGGTCATGTTGGCTAAACGGACTGAAAGTATTTTTACTCTTTGGCCTTTTAGAAAACGTGGTGCCATCCCCATTCCTCCATTGATGTTATTTTACTTTATCCCGCTTTATCAACCGGGTATTATTTTGAAAGATAGGAGAAGACACTCGTGCAACAATACGCTGCCCCCATCCAAGTATATACCGACATACTTTACCATATCTTTAGTTATTAGGATACTTCCCCATCGCCATTAGGCTTAAAAGGGCAAAGTTTTATATCACCCCAAATCCCTATTTTGTCATCTTTGATAAGTACCAGACCGTGTACTCCCTCTATTTTCTGCCCATATTCCAATGCTGACGGAATATCCTCACAGGTTTTCACCAGATTGGCTACCGCAGTGGCAGCAGCATCTGCCAAAATGGCCGAGGTTGATACAACCATGGCCGCATCAGCCTTGCCGAAACTAAAACTATGCCCTACCGTACCGGACGATGTGCAAATCCCTAAGGGACTATTTTCGGGACTTATTTCCAATGCCAATGTACCGCTCAAAGGAGATTTGCCGGCAAATATGCCAATCCGTCTGGCGGAAAGAGTATGTACAAATATATCTCCGCCGTTTTCAACCAGAATCTCCGGACTATATGCTAAAAGCTCTTTGCCAACATATTGGGCTACTGCCCCGGCAACAGCTGCCATAGGCCCTACATCTGCTTTAGCTGCAGCTTCAGCCATATCGCGTATAATGGGGCTGGAATCAGGATAAATTTTGACAGGTTTGAGACTGGAGGCAAAGACAGGATAACGCTTGATATAATCCGTGATTTCCTTACGGTACTTCCTGACAAAAAAATATGCTACTTCTTTAAGTTCTGTTGCAGCCAGTATTAATAAATCCGATTCCTCTTCAACCACTTGAAAGGAGTGCAGGCGTCCGGCATTTACCCAGTTTCGGTATGTACGGGGTTCATACATATTATCCCGCTAAAAGTGCAGTTCCATAGCCCGCGGAGGGCATGATTGAATACATATGCCGCAAACTATGCATTTTTTGGCATCAAACTTAATCTCTCTGCTCTCACTATCTATGCTGAAAGCATCTACTGGACACATAGTCACACACGCTCCGCAGTGCGTACAACGATTTTCGTTGCGGGTTACTTCACGGCTTAAAGAATCTATCTTGACGCCGGCTTCATTCAGATAGGCAATACCCTTGTCATACGCCTCACGTTCACCGGTAATCTCCAGCACCATCAGCCCCTCTTTATCTGGGGTTATTGATGCTTTGAGAATATTAAAAGCCAAATCAAAATCCCGTATAAGGTGGTAAACAATAGGCCGGTCTACCAGTCTTTGAGGAAAGCGTAAAACTATTCTTTTAGATGTCTTCATGTTACCACCTACAGGAGATGATGATTATCGTCACTCAGCGGGCGTTCTTTAAACGGCCGTATTTTAAGACCGGAGTCTATTCCCGGCAGAGGTGCAACCGGACTGGTAATTTCAAATCTGCCCTGCTCAATCCAGTCTTTTAGTTTACCGGCAATTTCCCTGGCACGCGAATAGCTGCAAAGTGAAGCAGTAGGTATATTTTTACCGTTTATACTTACACTGCCACTGCGCAGTTGGGCATAAGTAACTTCGGCAACCGCACCGGAACGCAGATTCGGATAAGCAGACGAATAATCGATAACTGTACCGATAATATCATTATCTGTAACAAGCGTAGACTCAAGTATCTCTTCGGAGAGTATAGGTATAGGTACACCGATACCTACAGATAAAGTTACTCCATATCCCAACATACTGGTACCAACAAGATACCGGGAGTCCATTTGTTTCAGGTCACCTATAACGGTCAGCGTACCTGCCCCGCCTTTGGGTACACCGCTATCGGTTCGGGGAACACCGGGGTTATGCTGGGTACCTTGCCATGCGATATAACCGACACCTCCGCCTAAAAATATGCGACTGCCAATGCCTATCGTACGGTAATAAGGGTCATTAAGGAGAGGCGACAGCATACCGGCAGTGCAATAATTTATGTTGCCCATATTAGGTTTTAAAACACCCATATAGGTATAGATGGTTTTGTCAGAAAGATTAACAGCTACATTATAGTTCTGGTAGGCGTTACGCATATTAAACAGCACAGCTTCGTTAAGGTCTTTTATATTTATATAGCTGGAAAGTCTCCGGCGGGGATAGCAGTCTGTTCCATAAGCGCTGGCTTCAAGACGTATATCTTTGCCGGCCACCAATTCTTCTATCACGTGCCCGCCGCCGTAATTGAACTCACCCGGGTGAATGCGGTTTCGGGGATCATCATCCGGTAAAGCGTTAGCACCGATAAACAAATCTGCCGCCGCAAAAGCTGCATAGGCTGGCACATCATTTAAATACGCCCGGCCTCCGCCTAGTTTCATACGGGGATTGGTATGGCCTATATTAAAATAAACCCCAGAGGAGCACATAGGGCCGAAAGTACCAGTGGTAACCACATCAACCTCTTTGAAGGTAGTTTTCAGCCCTTTTTCTTTGGCATAACCTACAATTTCTTCGGCCGTAAGGACAACAGCTTTGCCTTCTTTAACTCTCTGGTTTATTTCCTCCAGCGTTTTTTGCATCTCAGCCCTCGCCTGAAACAAAGCCTGAAACAGGTACGTCTTCAAGCTAAAATTTAGATAACTATATCACTTACAATAGTAGTCTTCAAACAAATATATCTGCTGCAGTGGTAATATAGTTATAATATAATAAAACGAAGTAGTACTTTTGGGGGATTTAACTTACTAAAACTAACTTATACTATAGTATGATATCATACCTGTTTAAAAGGAAGACAAATGCGCGCTGACGAATTATTGAAAATAGCGGTAGACAAAAAAGCCTCGGATTTGCATCTCCGGGTGCCAAACCCTCCCGTACTCAGGATAGATGGTGCACTTAAGCCTCAGACAGACTGGCCGGTTTTATACAACAAGGCGATTGAGCAGATACTGGAAGAGATAACCACGCCCGAACAGCGTGAAATATTTTATGCGGAAAAAGAGCTGGACTTTGCCTATAGCGTAGCCGGAGTGGCCCGTTTCAGGGTAAATGTGATGAGACAACGCGGTTCTATCAGCATTGCCTTCCGCCAAGTACCTTTTCAGATACGAAGCATAGATGAACTGGGCGTACCAAAAATCTGCAAAGAGCTTATTCTGAAACCGCGCGGGCTTATACTGGTAACCGGCCCTACCGGAAGCGGTAAATCCACCACCATGGCCGCAATGGTTGACCACCTGAACAATACAGATTCACGCAACGTTATTACTATCGAAGACCCTATTGAATACCTGTACACAAATAACCGCTGCATTATTGCCCAGAGAGATTTGGGTGACGATACCAAGTCTTTTTCTACTGCTTTGAAACATGCCCTTCGTCATGACCCTGATGTGATTTTGGTGGGTGAAATGCGTGACCTGGAGACTATTTCTACCGCCATCAGTGCCGCTGAAACAGGCCACCTAGTAGTGGGTACTCTTCATACCACAGATGCCCCTCAGACTATAGACCGTCTGATAGATATATTCCCTCCTGACCAGCAGCAGCAGATACGCATGCAGCTGTCTCTGGTTATTGAGGCAGTGCTGGTGCAAACCCTGTTACCCAAACTGGAAGGTAAAGGGCGGGTAGCTGCTTTTGAAATAATGGTGGCAAATACTGCCGTACGCAACCTGATACGTGATAAAAAAGCCCATGAACTTCACAATGTAATGCAGTTAAGCTCCAAAGACGGTATGCAGACACTTGACCAATCTTTGGCAAACCTGGTACGCCAAAATATGGTTTCGCTTGAAGAAGCCATGCTAAAAAGCAGCAATCCGGAAAGATTGCAAAAACTGCTTGCATACCAACAAACCAAGCAAAATCAGTTCTGAATACATCACTAGAAACCTACATCGTTTTATATAGATTTTTAGTATGGGCGGGTGATACGGATGTACAACCCGCCCATACTTTTTTTTACATATTATCCCGGTATCGGCTAGATAAGTTCTAATACTTTAGTATTAGACTTTATTATTAATTTTAGTCTTTTATAGAACTTTTAACACTTATATATACTATTTTGCAATACCATTACTTCATAATTAAACTTTACTCGGAAAGGGGACTAATGCTATAGTAGTAAAAAGTATTTCAGGGGAGGAATTATGCTGATTGATTACGGCTATATTGCACTATTCCTTGTAGCTGCAATACTTTTCACAGCGGTAGTATTAGGACTGCCGGTTCTCCTGCAAAAAATAGGCATTATACCTAACAAGCCTGATAAAGTTAAAAATGCCGCTTACGAGTGCGGCGTGGAGACTCACGGCCGTACCTGGGTTCAGTTCAATTTCCGTTATTACTACTATGCACTCTTGCTTATAGCTTTTGATGTATTGCTAGTCTTTCTTTTCCCCTGGGCAACTCAAATTGGTTCTTTGGGATTTTACGCTTTTGGAATAGTATTTATCTTTTTGCTTATAGTCTTGGCGGGCTACCTGTATGCATGGAAGAAGGGGGCTTTGGAATGGAATTAAACTCTGATAAACCGCTAAGCCTGCTTACTCTGGATGAAATTGACCAGCAGGAAGGTGGGGTAATTCAAAGCTTTCGCACAGGACATACATCGCCTTATCCTGACCCGGCTGACTGGTTGAGCGGCGACGAACCGCCTCCGGGGGTTTTTATTACTAGTGTGGAAAAGGTGCTTAATTGGTCACGCCATTATTCGCTTTGGCCGGTTATGTTTGGGTTGGCCTGTTGCGCTATTGAGATGATGTGCATGGCTGCTTCCCGCTGGGATTTAGCCCGTTTCGGTATGGATATTTTCCGTGCCTCTCCCCGTCAGGCAGACCTGATGATAGTTGCAGGTACACTTACATGGAAAATGGCTCCCTGGCTGCGAAGGATTTATGACCAGATGCCTGAGCCAAAGTGGGTGCTGGCCATGGGCGCTTGTGGCACCAGCGGCGGTTTATTCTGGGATTCATATTCGGTAGTACCGGGTTTCAATCTGGTAGTTCCGGTTGATGTATATGTACCCGGGTGTCCTCCCCGTCCGGAAGCCCTGATGAGAGCTATCATGGATATACACGAAAAAATAGATAAAACCCGTATCATAAAGAGATAAATTCATGACCGCTGCACTTGATTATCAACAACTGAAGACTGATTTATCTGAGAAATTATCTGGCATTGAAATTCAGGCAGAGGCTTCTTTTTTGCTGGTTCCCGCAGAGAATATACACAAAGTATGTGAATGTTTGACCTCTCTGCCGTCTATCCATATGGATTATCTGACAAATCTTACAGCGGCAGATTATCCGGAATATATCGAAGTTATTTTTCACCTGAACTCAGTTGAGCATAATACCTCTATTACTCTCAAAACCCGCCTGACTGACAAGGCTAATCCCAAAATGTCTTCGGTAATGGATATCTGGCGCGGAGCAGAGTTGCAGGAACGTGAAATTTATGACCTGTTCGGGGTGATTTTTGAAAACCACATAGGCCTGAAACGCATTTTCCTGTGGGAAGGCTTTGAAGGTTATCCTTTGCGCAAGGACTTTGCAAATGGCCATTAAAACTGAAAACTTTATCTTGAATATAGGTCCTCAGCATCCGAGCACCCATGGTGTGTTCCGCCTGCGTATTGTTCTGGATGGTGAGGTAATTACCGACCTTGAGCCGGTTTTCGGCTATCTACACCGGGGTATTGAAAAACTGGCTGAGGGACGTACCTACCTGCAGGACATACCTTTTACAGACCGTCTGGATTATCTGGGCTCTATGACCAACAACCACGCTTATGTTATGGCAGTGGAAAAGCTGGCCGGCATAGCAGTGCCGGAACGGGCTGAATATATAAGGGTGATACTGGATGAACTTCAGCGGCTGGCCAGTCATCTGGCGGGATTGGGCTTTTTTCTGAATGACTTGGGTGCCCTTCAAACCCCTTTGCTGTATATGTTCCGCGAGCGTGAAAAGATTGTGGAACTGTTTGATATGTGCAGCGGCCAGCGCTTAAATTACAATTATTACCGTTTCGGCGGCTTTGTTCAGGATTTACCGGAAGAATTCCTGCCGGCCCTGAAAAAACTGCTGGATACCTTGCCCGGTTTCATAGACGAATACGAACAGCTTATTTCCACCAATGAAATTGTGCTTATCCGCACCAAAGGTGTCGGCGTGCTAAAGCGTGAGCTGGCAATAAACTCCAGTGCGGCCGGGCCGGTTCTTAGGGCAAGCGGGGTAAATTGGGACATCCGCCGGAATGACCCGTATTCCATATATGACCGCTTTGAGTTTGACATACCCACCGCCCAAAACGGTGATACCTATGACCGCTATCTAGTGCGTATTCAAGAAATGCGCCAAAGCGTGCGGATACTCCGCCAGGCAGCCAAAGACCTGCCCGAAGGTGAAATAATGGGTAAAGCCCCCAAACTCCTTAAGCCACCTGCGGGTGAAGTTTACAGCCGCATAGAAGGGCCTAAAGGCGAACTGGGCTTTTACCTGGTTTCAGACGGCACGGATAAGCCTTACCGCTGGCGGGTGCGTCCGCCCTGCCTGTTAAATTTATCAGCTTTGAAGGATATGGTGATAGGTTGGAAAGTGGCTGACCTTATGGCTATATTCGGCAGTATAGACATTGTAATGGGTGAGGTGGACAGATAATGTCTGACTTTTGGGTTCACCTGCTCGTTTATCTGGTGATACTTTTTGGTTTTGTGATTGTGAGTGTACTCATATTCATCTGGCTGGAGCGCCGTCTCATCGGCCGTTTCCAGCTTCGTCCCGGTCCTAACAGAGCCGGTCCTTTCGGCTTGCTGCAGCCTATTGCAGATGCTATCAAGGTGCTTATTAAAGAGGATATTATCCCCACGGAGTCAGACAAAGGGGTATTCTGGTTAGCCCCGCTGGTGGCTTTTGTACCGGTAATGCTGATGTTTGCCGCCATACCCTTTGCAGATGGGGCTATGCTGGTTGATCTTAATATAGGCATACTTTATATCTTGGCTGTCAGTTCGGTAACTGTAATAGGTATATTTATGGCCGGCTGGAGCAGCAACAGCAAGTATTCCCTGCTGGGTGCCATGCGTACCATAGCTCAGGAAGTGAGCTATGAAATACCGCTGGTACTTTCCATACTCGGTGTTGTTATGTTAACCGGTTCGCTTTCTATGAATGAGATAGTTAAAGCTCAGAGTGTCCCGTTTATTCTTTTGCAACCTCTGGGTTTCTTTGTATACCTGTCCGCCGCCATGGCAGAAATTAACCGCACCCCGTTTGATTTGCTGGAAGCGGAGTCGGAGATTATTGCCGGTTTCCATACCGAATATTCCGGCATGAAATTCGGTCTTTTTTACCTTATGGAATATGCCGAAGTGCTGGCAGTTTCAGCCATAGCCACCACCCTGTTTCTGGGTGGCTGGCAAGGGCCACTGCTGCACCCTGTTATATGGTTTATCACTAAAGTCCTTATAGTCTTTATGTTTATAATCTGGGTGCGCGCCACCATACCCCGTCTTCGCATAGACCAGGTAATGGCTTTTGGCTGGAAATTCCTTTTACCCTTGTCCCTTGCCAATCTGGTCATTACTGCTTTTGAAATACTGATTGCACCGGATATTAATACAGCTGTGCTTGTGGGTGTAAATATAGCGGTAATGTTCGGGCTTATCCTCCTGTTCAGTAAATTTTACAAGCTGGGAGGTGGACGTGTCAGCGTTAAGTAATACCGGGGGCGGCATTCTGAAAGGAATGCGCCTTACCTTCAAGCATCTTTTCCGCCCGTGGATAACTGTCCAGTATCCGGAAGAAAAGCTGACTATGTCAAAAAGGATACGGGGAACTCAGGTTATCTGGGTGAAGGAGACTTGTATTGCTTGCCTGGCCTGTGCCAGAGCCTGTCCGGTGAAGGCTATAAACATGGAGGTTTCCCGCGGCGAAGACCGCAAGCTTAAGGTAGACCATATGTCTATAGATTTCGGGCTGTGCGTCTTTTGCGGTCTGTGTGTTGAATCCTGCCCTACTAAAACGTCAATTTACATGGGCTACGGCTACGAAACTACCACCTACCGCTGTACCAACGTTGAAAAAGCGGAAGGGCAAAGCCGTTCCGAGTGCCGCTGCCATGAACTGATACTTACCGGGGATGAACTTGCCCCCTCGGCAACCCGGGTACTCAGCGGGTATGACCGCCCGGATGCCGCAGAAAAACTGGCTGAACAAACCTTGCTTATAAATAAGAAAGGCTATTTTGAAAGGTAAACCGGGGTGGAAATAGCGTTCTGGATTATAGCCATAACCTGTATAGTCTCCGCCTTGCTGGTGGTGGGAGTGAAAAATATTTTCCACTCATCCCTCTGGCTGATACTCTGTTTCCTTTCGGTTGCCGGCGTGTTTTTGCTGCTTTCGGCAGACTTTCTGGCAGCGGTGCAGATACTTATTTATATCGGTGCTATATCGGTACTGATAATACTGGCAATCATGCTTACCCGTGAGGTTCAGCGGGGCAACCTTACCAACAAGCTGAAAATACCGGCTCTGGTTGTTGTTACCGCTTTGGGCGGTGTTATGACCTATATGCTTATCAGCTCAAACTGGACCTCAAGTGACGCACCAGCCCCCTCTACCACCACCCCCGGCCTGGCCGAAATGCTTTTCGGTTCAGACGGGTTCGGGCTGGGGGTACTGATTACGGGCGTAATATTACTGGTGGCCATTATCGGAGCTATAGTACTGGTGAGGGACAAATAATATGGGACTGACTCACTTTTTGGTACTGGCGGTAATACTGTTCTGTATCGGTCTTTACGGGGCGCTGGTTAAAAAGAGCGCCGTAGTGATACTGATGTGCATAGAAATAATGCTGAACGCAGTTACCATTGCGGCGGTGGCCTTTAACCGTTTTTCTGCCGCCGAATTTTTTACCGGGCAGATATTTACTCTGTTTATTATCGCGGTGGCGGCCTCCGAGGCAACTATTGGTCTGGCCATAATAATATCCATTTACAAAAACCGGGATACTATTGATGCCACCAAGATAGATTTGATGAAGTGGTAAAGAGGAAGAATAAGCGATGACCCAAACCGGACTCTGGCTCATAATGCTGCTCCCCCTTATCTGCGGAGCTTTGATAGCCATGGGATATGCCTTTTTCTGCAAAAAACCGGCTTTAAGCGGATACCTAGGCATAGCCGGCGTAGGCGGTTCGCTGCTACTTTCTATCTGGGGGCTGACAAGCCTGCTGGGTAAGGAAGGGGTTTCTCACTATGCTTCAGGATTCAGCTGGTTTTCCATTGGGAATTCGGTTGATATCAGCCTTAACCTAAACTTTGACCCGCTGGCCGGCATAATGTGCTTTGTAATCCTTTTTGTCAGCCTGATGGTACACATATATTCACAAGGCTATATGCACGGTGATAAAGGGTATCCCCGTTATTACGCCTTTTTGTCTTTCTTTACCGCCTCTATGCTGGGGCTGGTGCTCTCTGACAACCTGCTTTTTACCTTCTTCTTTTGGGAGTTGGTGGGTCTGGCATCATATTTTCTTATCGGCTTCTGGTTTACCCGCCCGGCCGCCGCCAATGCCGCTAAAAAGGCGTTCATTGTAACCCGCATAGGTGATGTGGGCTTTTTAGCCGCTATACTCATTTTGTTTGCGAATACCGGTACGCTGGATATAAACAGCCTGAACGGCATGGCCGAAATGGGGCTTATAGGTGCCGGCGCAGTAACTGTGGCCGCTCTGGGTATATTTGCCGGCGCGGTGGGTAAATCAGCCCAGTTTCCCCTGCATGTATGGCTGCCGGATGCTATGGAAGGCCCTACCCCCGTTTCCGCCCTTATCCATGCCGCCACCATGGTTGCTGCCGGTGTATTTCTGGTTGCCCGCACCTACCCTATATTTGAAAGCTCGGCAACAGCCATGCTTTGGGTATCTATAATCGGCGCGGTTACCGCTATATTTGCCGCTACCATGGCGCTGGTTATGAATGACATGAAGCGTATACTGGCCTATTCCACAGTCAGCCAGCTGGGTTATATGATGCTGGGGCTGGGTACAGGCGGAATTGCTATCGGTATATTTCACCTGTTTAACCATGCTTTTTTCAAGAGTTTGCTCTTTTTAGGTTCGGGCAGCGTAAATCACGCTACCGGCACATTTGATATCCGCGAAATGGGCGGCCTGTCCAAACCCATGCCGGTTACCAGCAAGACTTTCCTTATTGCCTCACTCAGTCTAGCAGGCATCTGGCCGCTTTCAGGCTTTTTCAGCAAGGACGAGATACTTGCCGGGGCTATGGACGGGCAATTTATCCTGTTCATTCTGGCACTCATCACCGTATTCCTGACCGCCTTTTATATGTTCCGCCTGTACTTCGTGGCTTTCGGCGGCACTTACCGCGGCAAGGGGCATCCCCACGAATCCCCCAAGGTCATGTCTTGGCCGCTTCTGATACTGGTTGTGCCTTCGGTAATCAGTGGTTTGCTGAATGCCGGCGGCAGTTTCAGCGGCTTTTTGGGCGAGGAAGTGCATACCGGCTTTTTTGAGGGATTATTCGGCATTTTGCTGCACCCGCTGGCCCTGGTTTCACTGGCCGTAGCCGGCGGCGGTATATATCTGGCTTTCCTGATGTATAAAAAGAAGAGCCTTTCACCTGCTGTATTTTCAGAGCGTTTTAAATGGCTTTATATGATATTTTCCAAGAAATACTGGATGGATGAGCTGTACGAAGGGGTTATATCCCGCACGCTGCTTATGAAGGGACTGTTCGCTTTTGCGGCCTTCTTTGACAAAAAAGTAGTAGACGGCGGCTTAAACGGCTTCTTCATTCAAAAAGTATTATTTTCCCGTCTTTTCAGCCGCTTCCGCACCGCTGATGAACGCATAGTGGACGGGGCGGTAAACGGGGTTGCCGCTATAACCGTAGAGAGCGGCAAAGTGGGACGCAAAGCCCAGACCGGGCAGCTCCAATCATACGGAATTTATCTTGCCGCCGGGGTGGTTGTACTGGTGATGGCGGCTCTTATTATCTGGTAAGGGGGGAGTATGAGCATACCATACTTAACACTAATAACTTTCCTGCCCGCAGCGGGAGCTATCTTGATGGCTCTGTGGCCGCGTTTGTCCGGGCGGGCAATAAAAATCAGCTCACTGCTGCTCACTCTTGTGCCGCTGGTGCTCTCACTAGTGGTCTTTGCCGGATTTGACCGGAGTAGTTCCATGGCCGGGGTTATACAGTTTGAAGAAAATCTCCCATGGATATCCCTTTTAAACGCTAACTACCACCTTGGCGTTGACGGTTTAAGTTTGCCTTTCCTGGTTCTGACTACTTTACTGGGTGTTCTGGCAGTACTTATCAGCTGGAAAGTAGACCTCAGGGTAAAAGAGTTTTTTGTCTGGCTGCTTATACTCCAGACCAGTATTACAGGCGTATTTGTCTCTCTTGATTTGCTGCTCTTCTTTATCTTCTGGGAGCTGGAACTGATACCCATGTATTTCCTGATTTCAATCTGGGGTGCAGGGCGTAAAGAGTATTCGGCTCTTAAATACGTCCTTTACACCCTATTTGGCGGTGCGTTTATACTGGCCGGTATCCTGATACTTTTCTTTGCCACCGGCAGTCTGGATATAGCGTCTCTGGCATCTACGGACCTAAACAATTTCCTGCGTCCGGCCATGATGGTGCTTACCTTCTTTATGTTCTTTATCGGTTTTGCCATCAAGCTTCCGGCTTTCCCCTTCCACACCTGGCTGCCGGATGCCCACACAGACGCACCTACCGCCGCCAGCGTTATTCTGGCAGGCACGTTGCTTAAAATGGGCGGCTATGCCATGCTCAGGTTAAACGTGGCCATGTTCCCTGACGTCTGCCGTGACTGGGCACCTTTGATACTGACTATTGCAGTCATAAACGTAATTTACGGTGCCGCTATCACCCTTAAACAAACAGACATAAAAAGGCTTATTGCCTACAGTTCGGTAAGCCACATGGGTTTTGTACTGCTGGGTATATTTACCCTAGGTGAAATCTCCATGAATGGTGCGGTTCTGCAAATGTTCAGCCACGGCATAATCACCGGCCTGCTCTTTGCCATAACCGGTGTGGTCATGCACAATACCCACGAACGGGATATTAACAAGCTTGGCGGTCTGGCAAAACAAATGCCCCGCACAGCTATCATATTTATACTGGCCGGTCTGGGGGCAATGGCAGTACCTGCCACCAGCGGATTTATCGCCGAAGTCAGCGTATTTTTGGGTTCATTCCAGAGTTCGGTAGTCCCCGGCGGGCAGGTCTTTACCATGCTCTGCCTTTTGGGTTTGGTACTGGCGGCTGCATATATACTCTGGACAGTCCAGAGGGTATTTTTAGGCCCCGGACTGGAAAAATTCCAGATGGTAAAAGATGCCGATAAAACCGAAATAGTTTTTTCACTGGTATTTTTGGTGGTAATGTTCGGGGTTGGTCTTTATCCCCAAATTGTTGTAGATGTAATTCAAACCGGAGTGGCCCCGCTGGCGGCCCTTTTCGGCGGATAGAGGCAGATGGATTTGTTTATGCCTGAAATAATAATACTGATAACAGCCGTTCTGGTAATAATAGCTGACCTCTTTTTAATCAAGAACAAGAGGTATCTGGCTTATCTGTCTTTGCTGGGTTTAGCTGCAGCGGCTGTTGCTGCTGTGCTTAACTGGAATAACCCTCCCGAAATGGCTTTCGGCGATATGCTGGCACTAGATGGCTACTCCAGTTTCTTCCGGATTCTTTTTATCTGCCTTTCAGGTTTGGTTATAATGGCTTCAATAGATTATGTAAATAAGTTCAGACGTTTTCAAGGCGAGTATTATGCACTGGTTCTGCTTGCCCTGCTGGGCATGATAATGATGGCTTCCACAGCCAACCTGATTACTATGTATCTTTCTCTCGAACTGGCCGGACTGGCTTTTTATGTGCTGGTAGGATTCTTGAAAGACCAGCACTCCACCGAATCTGCTCTTAAATACCTGCTTCTGGGCGGGGTGGCTTCGGCTATGCTGGTATTCGGTATGGTACTTATTTACGGTTTTAGCGGTGAAACCAATTTGGGAGGTATTCTTAACTATATACAGACACTACCATCTGGTATGGATATAACTGCCCATGCGGGATTTATGCTTGGCATTATTCTTACTATTACTGGGCTGGGTTTTAAAGTAGCGGCAGTCCCGTTCCAGTTTTGGGCACCTGATGTTTATCAGGGTTCACCCACCCCTATCACCTTGTATCTTTCAATAGCCAGCAAAGCGGCCGGGTTTGCCCTTTTCCTTCGTCTTTTCTACACCGTTTTTACAGATCCGCTGGCGCTCAGCCATGAATGGGCTTTAATAATTGCAGTACTGGCAACCGCTGGTATGACACTGGGCAACGTACTGGCTATACCTCAAAAGAATATCAAGAGAATGCTGGGTTATTCCAGTATAGCCCACGCCGGTTACATACTGGTAGCTTTGGCGGCAATAGGCAATGCTCCAGAACTTGCAGACGGGCGGATAAGCCTGCTCTTTTATTTGGTAGCTTTTGCCGTATCAGACATGGTCGCCTTTATTTCAATTATCGCTATCAGCCGTTCTACCGGCAGTGATGAAATTTCATCTTATGAAGGACTGGCTAAAACAAACCCGGTGTATGCTTCTGCTCTGACACTGGCACTGCTGTCTCTCACCGGCTTTCCGCCTCTGGCAGGTTTTCTTGCCAAGTACTACATATTTAGTGCGTCCGTCCAGGCAGATTTACTGTGGCTGATGATTGTGGCTGCGGTAAACACTGTAATTTCAGCTGTTTTCTACTTTAACGTGATACGGGTAATGTGGCTTAGACAACCCCGCCAGGATGTACGGGTACTGGCTTCATGGCCACTTAAACTGGCACTTGGTATTTCGGGACTGGCTGTGTTAATATTCGGCATTATACCTGAAACGCTCCTGAACCTTATAGAAAAGGCTACCGAGCTAATAATTCACTAGGACATTTGCCTTGCCGATTTTAGAATATATTGACACTCATGCCCATCTGGATATGCCTGAATTTGATACTGACCGTCAGGAAATATTTAGACGGGCTTTTGAAAATGGCGTAAAGACTATAATAACTACCGGCATAGATATACTTTCCAGCCAAAAAGCTATTGATATGGCCGCCGCAAATGCTTCCATATATGCTGCCGTTGGTATCCACCCTCAGGAATGTAACGGGGCAACTGAAGCAGATTTTGCACATCTGGATATACTAGCCGATGCTGATAAAGTTGTGGCTATCGGCGAATGCGGGCTGGATTATTACCGTGATTACTCACCCCGCCATACCCAGTTGGAAACCTTTTATAATCACCTTGATTTAGCTGATAAAAGCGGCCTTCCCTTGATTATTCATTGCCGCCAAGCCGAAGAGGATATGCTGAATATACTTTCAAATTGGTCTGCCCAGAGTCCCGCTTCTGAAGGAAAAGGTGTAATTCACTGCTTCAGCGGTTCCGCTGAAACTGCACTTAAATATATTAATATGGGTTTTTATATCGGGCTGGGCGGGTATATAGGTTATCCGTCCTCCAAAAAGTACCGGGCAGATTTTGCCGCTATACCGCTTGAATGTATTGTACTGGAAACAGACTGTCCGTTTTTGCCTCCTCAATCACACCGCGGGGAGAGAAATGAACCGGCCTATATACCGCTAACAGCTGCTATTCTGGCAGAGATAAAAAATCTTGAACCTGCTGAAATAGCATCTGTCACCACTGCTAATGCCCGCCGGTTATTTCACCTTGATAAATAAATAAGCCGAAGGGCAGATATCTTTCAAAACACATTCCTCACAGCGCGGTTTTTTGGCATCACAGACTGCCCGGCCATGGTCTATCAGGTAATACGAAAAATTCCCCCATTCATTACGGGGAATAAATTCCATCAAATCCTGCTCTATTTTTACCGGATCAGTATTATTGGTAAGACCCAACCGTTCACTAAGGCGTTTCACATGGGTATCTACCGCTATTCCTTCAACCAACCCGAAAGCATTATGCAGTACTACATTTGCCGTTTTACGTCCAACACCGGGCAGAATAAGCATATCCGCCATATTAGATGGTACAACCCCGCCAAAACGGCTTACAACCCCTCTGGCAGCACCCATAATATTCAGTGCCTTGTTGTGAAAAAAACCGGAAGACTTTATATCCTGCTCAAGTTTATCTAAAGAAGCCTCGGCAAAAGCTTTGGCATCTGGATACTTTTTAAACAAAGCAGGGGTAATTTTATTTATCATCTTGTCAGTGGACTGTGCCGATAAAATAGTAGCTACCAGCATTTCAAACGGAGTAGTAAAGTTGAGCGCCGTTTTGGCATCTGGATATATTATCGAAAGGCGTTTAATTATTTCAGATGCCTGTTTTTCAGGGTTCTCAACCAGCATTTTTATCCTCCAGATTTTCATTTCAGATATTATACCCCAGAATTTTTCGAGTTGGCATATCAAATAATCAAAGCTAGTTGTTATTTCTCTATTAGGCTTAATAAAAAACTGCTATAATAAACGCCATGGCGAAAACAATAATGATTCAGGGTACTTCCTCAAACGTAGGCAAGAGTATACTCGTAACTGCTCTTTGCCGGATATTCAAACAGGACGGCTACAAAGTAGCCCCATTCAAATCCCAGAACATGGCACTGAATGCCTTCGTTACCAAAGAGGGCGGCGAAATCGGACGGGCACAGGCTGTTCAGGCAGAAGCCTGCGGAATTGATCCCAGCGTAGATATGAACCCTATTCTTATGAAGCCTGAAGCAGATTCCCGAAGCCAGATTGTGGTTAACGGCAAAGTAGATCGTACCATTTCCGCCCGTGAGTATTATGAATATGCACCGCTCCTGCTAAATACCGCACTGGCGGCACTTAACCGCCTGCGTGAGAAAAATGACATCGTAGTTATAGAGGGTGCCGGCAGCCCTGCCGAAATAAACCTTAAACAGCGGGAAATTGTGAATATGAGGATTGCCAAGGCGGCAGGTGCACCCGTACTCCTAGCTGGAGATATAGACCGGGGCGGGGTTTTTGCTTCTCTTATCGGTACAGTAGACCTTTTAGAGCCTGATGAACGTTATTATATCAAAGGTTATCTGATAAACAAGTTCCGGGGGGATGCCAGTTTACTGAAGCCGGCTATAGATGTAATAGAAGAACGCACTTCCATACCGGTGTTGGGCATTATTCCCTACCTGCGGAATATGGCTATTGCTCAGGAAGATTCGGTTTACCTTGACGAATGTAAAGGCAGTCTGGGCGAAACTGACCTGGATATTGCGGTAATCCGTTTGCCGCGCATATCAAATTACGATGATTTTGATGCTTTAGCTACAGACGGGGCTTCAGTCAGGTTTGTAGCTAAGACTGCCGAAATCGGCAACCCTGATTTGATAATAATCCCAGGTACGAAATCTACCATACCCGACATGGAGTACCTGTGGCAGAATGGTCTCGCTGAAACTATTATTAAAAAGGCCCGAAAGGGAACTCACGTATTAGGTGTTTGCGGCGGTTATCAGATTTTAGGAAAAATGATATATGACCCCCATAAGACCGAGTCTGAAAATACAGAAATGAAAGGATTAGGGTTGTTAGATGCCGAAACAACCTTTGAAAAAGAGAAATCCACCACCCAGGTAAGAGGACAGGTCAAGTTCAATAGCGGGTTGCTTTCAGATATGGCAGGTTGTGAAGTGGGAGGTTATGAAATCCACATGGGGCGCACCCGGTTATTTTCTGCCCAAGCTGCATTTCACGTCACAAATACTCCAAAAGGTTCGGCAGATTATCTGGATGGGGCATCCAATGCGGAGGGTACAGTACTGGGCACTTACATACATGGCATATTTGAAAGTGCAGCTTTCCGCCGCGGTTTCTTAAATGCAATCCGCCGCTACAAGGGTATTCCTGAACGCCAGACTGACTATTTTGACCGTGACAAAGAGTACGATAAGCTGGCGGAAATAGTTAGAGCAAGTATAGATATGGAAAAGATTTATGCCATTTTGAACGAGGGTATAAAATGACTCATGCTGAAGCTGAAGATAATATAAAACTGCTTTTGGAAAAAAGCAAGACCGAACCTGCACTTAATTTTCTGTGCATAAAAATACTGGAACTGAAACCTGGTTATTCCAAACTTAGTATCAAACTTAAACCCGAATTTATAAATGCTTACGGAATAATTTTCGGCGGAATTACCATGTCTTTAGCAGATGAAGCATTCGGCTATGCTGTAAACAGTCTGAAACTCCCTACAGTGGCAGCCCAGTTCAATATCCACTTTTTGCTTGCCCCAGACAACGACGATGAACTTATAGCGGAAGCAAAAGTAATCAAATCCGGCCGCCGCCTTGCCGTTGCCGAAGTAGAAGTGACCAGCACCAAAGGTAAACTGATAGCCAAAGTCAGTGCCAGCGGTGTTCCGCTGTAATTTTAGCTAAGCTGGGGCAGAGGTTTCATCATCACCCAGATAAGCGGCTATCACATGGCTATCGTTCTTGATTTCTTCAGGCTTACCCTCGGCAATTTTACGCCCGAAATCCAGTACCGCAATACGGTCAGCCAAGTCCATAACCACACCCATATCATGCTCAATAAGCACAATACACTTTACCCCGTCACGCAGTATGGGTGTATCAGGATAAGTCTCGCCTTGACCTTCAAATATATCTACAATAAAACGGGCAATATCTTCTTTTTCTTCAAGGTTCATGCCCGCCATAGGTTCATCCAGTAAAAGTACCTGGGGTTCTAAAGCCAAAGCCCTGCCCAGTTCCACCCGTTTTCTCATACCGTACGGCAGCATACTGACTATTTTTTTACGTACAGGTTCTATTTCCAGAAAATCTATAATATCTTCAACTATCTTGCGGTGTTTTATTTCTTCCTTATGAGCCGGCCCGAAATACGCCCCGCCAGTCAGAAAATTCTGTTTCATAAATATATGCCGGGCAGCCATCAGGTTTTCAAGGGTGGTTAAACCTGAATAAAGTTCAATATTTTGAAAAGTACGGGCAATACCCATTTTAGCCACCCGGTCAGGGCGGATACGGGCAATATTCTGCCCGTTATAAATAATACTGCCGGACTGTGGCTTGTAAAATCCGTTAATACAGTTTAAGAGACTGGTCTTGCCGGCTCCATTCGGGCCGATTATAGCTGTAATCTGGTTATCGTAAATATCCAGGCTAACTTCTTTGAGTGCCTTGATACCGCCGAATGAAAGGGAGAGGTTATCTACTTTTATCTTGGTATCAGGCTGATTCATTGTGCTGCCTCTCCTCGTTCATAATCTTATCCCGATAGTTGATAACCCTGTGGCACAAAGGCCCTTCGCATTTTAAGCTGTGCCCGCATTTCTTGGCCTTTTTAACCATCTCTTTCTGGGTATCACGGGAGGGCGAGCCGTACGTGTCAAAAGCGGTACAACGTACAAAACCATCATTTTTTACTATTATGGTTACCTCGTCACACACTGCTTCGCAGAGTATGGTACAGGCGGTAATCTGCCAATCAACCATATATTTCCCCTAATCCCACTTGCGTTCATCCAGCATAAGTTTGGTTTCCTCTGCCAGAGCACTCGCGGGTACAAATTCTATGCGGTCAGCCTTTAAGAGACACCTGTCTTGAAACTTCTTATTCAGTTCTTCAGACAGTTTTTTAGCATCAAATTCCTTTTCATTATGGACACAAATAAAAGTCATCTCATCACGGTTGGCAGGACGGTTTATTCGTATCTGGTAACGGACTATCTCGGGGAAAAGCTTGAAAACATCTTCGGTTTGTTTGCCGACTACAAACATACCACGTACTTTGACAGCATCGCCTACCCGCCCTATTATGCCACTGAGTTTATAGGCAGTACGCCCGCAGCTGCACTTCTCTTTTTTAAGGCAGGATAAATCACCTGTCCCAAAACGCATAAGTCCCCATGTTTTATTATTTACCGGGGTAACTACTATTTCACCGACTTCCCCTTCGGGCAGCTGTTTGCCGTTCTTTGGGTCTACTATCTCCACTGCATATTCGTCAGACATAAGGTGCAGGCCATTTTTCTCTTCGCACTCGTAAGCCAGACAGCCGCCTGTTTCAGTCACGCCGTATGCCTGAAAAGTTTCTATGCCATAATCTTTTTCAAGTGTCTTGCGAATAGATAATGTCAGCATTTCGCCGGTAAACCATGCGCGTTTCAGGTTTAAATCTTTTTTAATATCCAAACCCATCTCTTCTGCCTTACTTAGAAGGCTCAGAAGATAGCTTGGTGTACCCACAAAAGCGGTTACTTTCAGCTCCCGAATTGTTTTAATCTGCATTTCGGTATGGCCGGTACCGGAAGCAATAGGTGTAGCCCCGCAGTCACGCAGACCTTCGTGAAAAAGTATGCCGGCTGGGGAAAGGTGATATGTAAAGGTATTTATAACTACATCAGCCTTACGGAAACCAGCCGCCCAAAAAGAACGCCCAAACCAGCGAATAGTACTGGTGTGCAGGGGTTCATAAACCGGACCGGGCGAAATAAATATTCGTTCTATATTATCTTCGGGTATCATCAAAAAACCGCCCCAAGGCAAGTCTTGTTTTTGCATTTCAATAAGGTCTGCTTTACGAATGATAGGTAGCCTCTCCAGATCTTCCATTTTGCGTATCAGTTCCGGTTTCAGTCCGGCTTTTTGGAAAATGGTTCGGGTTGCCGCCGAATGTTCGTAAGCATAAGCAGCGGTTTCCTTAAGCCTGTTATTTAGAAATTCAACCCTCTCATCAAGCCCCATAGCTTCCAGCTTGTCAAAGTGGTTGTTTTTGCCGTTCTCTAAAGCCATCTTTTACGCCTCTTGTAATGTTTGACCTCACGATAGCTTTTCTTAGAGCCCACCGTGGAAAGCCCCATATAAAATTCTTTAACATCTTCATTATTGGTTAGAAATGAAGTGTCTCCATCAAGTACTATCCGTCCGTTCTCCAGTACATAACCGTAATGAGCAATCGATAACGCTACCTTAACATTTTGTTCAACCAGCAGTACTGATGTACCCTGTTCTTCATTAAATCTTTTGATAATGCCGAATATTTCTTTGACCATCATCGGTGCCAAGCCAAGTGAAGGCTCATCCAGCATCATCAGCTTTGGGCGTGCCATCATGGCACGCCCTATTACCAGCATTTGTTGTTCCCCGCCTGAAAGATATCCGGCAGTATTGTGCTGAACATGCCTCAGGCGGGGGAAATATTCATATACCATAGATAAATCAGATTTGATATTCTGACGGTCTTTACGGTTAAAAGCCCCTACAATCAGGTTTTCTTCAGTGGTAAGATGCTCAAAGACATGGCGGCCTTCCAAAGCCTGAACTATGCCCAGCTTGCCGATAGCTTCCGGATTTTTCTTGTCAATGCGGTCGCCGTCCCACTCAATATTGCCGTCTGTTACCAGCCCTTCCTCAATATGCAGCAAGCCTGAAATAGCTTTGAGAGTAGTGGTTTTACCGGCGCCATTGCCACCCAGCAATGCCACTATAGACCTCTCCGGTACTTCCAGCGACACACCATGAAGCACCTTTATAACGTTCAGGTAGGTAACCTCTATGTTATTTACTTTGAGCATAGATAAAATATTACCTTTCGCTATTTGCCAAACCAATCAAAATTTTCATAAGCAATGCTGGGCGTTTCTATCCAGCCGCTTATAACCTTAAGCTGTCCATCTTCAATCCTGAAAACTCTGACAGATTTTACCAGACGGTTATCGCCGATTGAGTATGAAACCGGGCCATGCAAACCGCCCACATCGTACCCATTCAGCCGTTTTATGCCGAATTCTTCAATAATCTGAGGGGTTAACGAATCCACACCACCGGGTGAGTTTTCAATAGCCAGCCGCAATATTTCAGCTATAATCAAACCCTCTGCCCATGAGACGATATAATCCATATTGCCGTAATTTTCAGGGTGATATTTCAGACAGTATTCTTTCATCTTGGCCATGGCGGGGACATTTTCATCCCAGCTTACAGTAGGATACACGCCCAATATCCCTTCGGCCTTGTCTGCACCGACAAGCTCCACCAGTGACTGGGTAAACCCACCGTGGCCGCAGCCTATCTGGACACCGGGGTATATACCCAGCTCAATCATTTGCTTCACAATAACAGATGTAGGCTGAGGAGTACTGGATATGTAAACTACATCCGGATTTTGATTTTTCATATTTAAAAGGTTTGCAGTGTCATCATTGATAGTAGTGGAATGTTCGTAAATACCCACTATTTCCACGCCCAATTCCGCAGCCATAGCTGTTGCGGCATCACGCGCACCATAACCGGTAGGATTTTGAAGTATCATCAGGGCAACTTTGGGTTTACCCTCACCCTGCCATATATTCTCCATGTAATACTGCATGAAGGCTACCCAGTCATCACCATAATCCGGCAACTGGGAATATATATGCTGAGGCGGATGAGTCAGTGAAGGTGAACTAAAAGTGGTAAACCCCGGGAAACTTACTCTATTGGCTATTTCCATAGATGCCTGCATATCTTTTGAGGAATTTGTGGTAAAGAAAAGGCATTCTGAAGAAATAAACTCATTTATCACGGTAACTGCTATTGCAGTGTCATATTTGGTATCCCGGAATATAGGTTCAATCTTATATCCGTTTACTCCGCCCAGTTCATCATTTATGTACTTGATTGCATCCAATTTGGCATTACCCTGAGGAGTTCCTTTTTCGGCGGCTGGTCCGGTATAACATACGCTAAGACCAACTTTCAGAGTTTTATTGGTCACCAGCGGATTATTATTGTTATTACCGGTGATATTATCCAGATTGCATCCGCTTAAGGCAATGGGTACAAGGGTCAGCACCAGAGCCATAAAGATTCTAAAGCCAATTTCAGATTTTCCTAGTCTCATCAGATCCCTCCTTTGAGGCTATATTATCTATTATTAAGCTTCTCAACACAACTCTCCGCAGATCCCCTTGTACCCATTTACAGCCTATTTAGCTGCCAAACCAGCTAAAATCCTCGTACCTGATAAGCGGTGCTTCTACCCAATCACTCAAGACCTGCATTACACCACCGGATATTTGGAACACTCTGACCGCTTTGGCCAGACGGTTATCGCCGCTGACATATGAAACCGGCCCTTGCAAACTACCCACAGTATAACCATTGAGCTTCTTTATTCCGTATTCCTCAATAGCTTGCGGAGTCAGATTATCTATACCCCCAGGGGTATTTATCAACGCAAGGCGAAGTATCTCCGCGACAATCAAACCCTCTGACCATGAAGCAATATAATCCATATTGCCGTAGTTTTCAGGGTGATATTTCAGGCAGTATTCTTTCATTTTTGCCATTCCCGGTACATCTTCGTCCCAGTTTACGGTAGGATATACGCCATATATACCTTCGGTATTAGTCACACCAGCTAAATCTATAAGAGCTTTGGTAAATCCGGCATGGCCGCAACCGACAGTTACTCCGGGATAGATATCCATCTGGTTCATCTGCTTGATGATGACAGACGTAGGCTGGGGAGTGCTGGAGATAAAGACCACATCCGGGTTTTGACTTTTAAGGTTTATAAGATTCGCCGTGTCATCTGTGATAGTGGCAGAGTGTTCGTAGATACCCACTATCTCTATACCCAAATCAGCCGCCAAGGCATTAGCCGCATCACGCGCACCATAACCGGTGGGATTCTGGAGTATCATGAGGGCCATTTTAGGAGTACCCTCACCCTGCCAGATATTTTCCATGTAATATTTTGCAAATGATGCCCAGCTGTCACCGTAATCCGGAAGCTGTGCATATATATGCTTTGCCGGGTGGGTGCAGACCGGTGAACTGAATACGGTAAATCCGGGGAAATTTGCCCGGTTGGCAATTTCCATAGAAGCTTGCATTTCCTTAGAGGCACAGGTAGTGAATAACAGACAATCTTTATCCATCATCTCCTGTACAATCGTTGCCGCAAGCGAAGAATCATATTTGGTATCACGCCAGATGACTTCTATCTGGTATCCGTTTACGCCGCCCAATTCCTCATTTATGTACTTGATTGCATCCAGTTTGGCATTCCCCATTACAGAGCCTTTTTCAGCTGCCGGGCCGGTATATGGTATTGAAAAACCAACCTTCAAAGTAGGCTTTTCCGTTCCGCCAGGATTATTGGCATCAGTATCACTTGAACCGCATCCCCCCGCCGCCACTGAAAAAAGCAAAAGGAGCATGCTAAAAAAGGACAAAGCTCCCCTCTTTATCAATTGTTTACGGTTTTGCCCTAACATGACTTGTGCTCCTCCTTTTTTCAGAATTCCCTATTTTTTTCGCCTAATACGAGAAAGGCCAATACCGGTAAGAGGACTTGAACAGTTGCCAGCGGTGGGCGAGGCCTCTTGGTTCAAGCACTAAAAACAAGACAATTGCCAGGCCGAATACCATCGGCCCAAGCCCGGCTGCAAAGCCTGACGGCAACTGCGGGAAAGCAGAGCCCATAAGAGGGGATACATACTGGACACCCTGCTGCAGCAGACGGATAAAGAGCGCCCCGAATATAGGGCCAACCCCTGTACCCAAACCGCCTATAATCACAATACCAACGTATAAAATTGAATCAGACAAGGTGAAATTTTCAGCCGTCAAATAACCTATCCAGTGAGCCATAAGCGAACCGGCCACACCGGCCAGAAAACAGCCGATGAAAAAAGCCAGCAGCTTATACTTGAAGACGTTTATACCCATGACCTCAGCCGCCAAATCATTATCCCGTATGGCCACAAATGCCCGCCCTATGCGGGTGCGGGCTATATTTTTCATGAAGAAAATAGCCAAAACAGCCACCAGCATAATAATGAAGTACTGGCTGCCCTGAGTGGTAAAGTCAAAATTAAAAAGATTAATCGGGGGTATCACAATCCCGTTAAAACCGCCGGTAAGGCTGGACCAGTGGTTTATCACCCAGATTATGATAAACTGGGCGGCAATAGTGGAAATAGCCAGATAAAACCCCTTTACCCGAAGGGAGGGCAACCCGAACAGCACACCCACCAGACCGGCCATAATGCCGGACGCTATCATGTCAAAGGGGAAAGGCACTCCCAGTTTGCTGGCCAAAATAGCGGTAGTATATGCACCCACAGCAATAAAGCCGGCATGGCCTACCGAAAGCTGGCCGCAGTAACCCATAAGTATGTTTAAACCGGCCGCAGCCACAACCGTAATACCTATAAGGTTCATAATACCCAGCCAGTAACTGCTGATATTGAACGGCAGGCTGAATAAAAGAATCAGAAAACCAATCAGCATAGCCCAATGGGTTTTGGTACGGAAGATAGCCATATCCGTCTTGTAGCTGAAATTACGCGTTCCGCAAGGTAGATCCATAGCTATATCCTCTCGATGCGTTCCTGCCCAAACAGGCCATAAGGCTTGATGAACATTACGATGATAATAATAATAAAGGGTATTACCTCTTTAACGCCCGGCCAGGTGAGGGAGGTAAGATACCCGCCTCCCAGATTTTCAGCCAGACCGATAATAGGCCCGGCTATCATAGCCCCTAAAAACGAATCCAGCCCGCCCAGTATCACCACTGAAAAGGCTTTGATACCGGTTTCCACCAAGCCCAGAGTGATACCGCCTATGCTGGACATCAATACCCCGCCCACAGCCGCCAGCACTATGGCCAGCATCCAGGACAGGGAAAATATACGGGTTACGGGTATACCGCAGGCCTGAACAGCCTGCTGGTCATCAGCGGTAGCCCGCATGGCCACCCCCATTTTGTGGTATTTGAAAAAGAGGGTCAGCATAGCAAAAAGAAGCAAAGATATACCGGCCGCCCAAACATATTCCTGTGAAATAACCGCCGAACCTATGTGTATAGGTGTTTCAGGGAAAATCTTGGGCAGGGCAGCCACACTTTGCGGCCAGATAAAGCTGACCACACCCTCCAGGAAAAACCCCACCCCCAGCGTCACCGTAACCAGCGAAAGGATAGGCTGGCCGATAAGCGGCCTCAGGATAATCCTTTCCATCAGCCAGCCCAGAGCCAGAGCAAATAAAACCACGCAGATAAACCCCAGCCAGAAGGGCATGCCAACCTGTGCCAGCATACTGTAGGTAAACCACGAACAGATGAGCACCATCTGCCCCAAAGCCAGATTAGCCACCGAAGAAGATTTCCAGATGAGGGTAAAACCAAGTGCAATAAGAGAGTACACCAGACCAACCGTAATACCGGTTATTATATATTGCAATAAATCTGCCATAATCTCCGCCTACAAAGACCTTACTTTTATACTGGTAGTTACTACGCCCTTGCGCCCGTCCCGATAGGTTACCGCCGCTTCCACCTTTACTTCCTTATCCAAATGGTACATGGCATCTATCAGGTCTTTATACCGTTCAGATACAAAACCCCGCCGAAGTTTACGGGTGCGGGTAAGTTCAGCTTCGTCAGGGTCAAACTCTTTATGCAGCAAAACAAACTTTTTTACCCGTGCGCCTTCCGGCAGATAGCTGTTTACCCTTATAAGGTCTTTGGCAACTAAATCCGCAACCTCTTTTTTCTGGGAAAGGTCTACAAAAGTAGTGAAATTCAAGCGATTTTTCTGTGCCCATTTGCTTACCATAGTAAAATCAATATTTATAATGGCGGTTACATATTCCTTGTCTTCACCGCCAACCACCATGGCATCTTTTATATACGGGCTGAAACGGAGGCGCCCTTCAATATACTGAGGGGCATACTTTATCCCGCTTGCCAGCACGCCCAAATCTTTCAGGCGGTCAAGGAATATCAGGTGACCCTTTTCGTTTATATTTACGGCATCACCGGTAGCAAACCAGCCGTTTTTAAAGCTCTGGGCAGTCTTTTCAGGGTCTTTGTAATAACCGCTGAACATACAGTCACTGCGGATAAGAAGCTCACCTTCATTAGTCAGGCGCACTTCCGTGCCCAGTGCCGGCCGCCCCACACTTTCAAAGCTGATATCCCCCTTGCCGTGAGAGGAAATAAATCCGGCTTCAGTTGAAGCATAATTCTGCCTTAGCTCAATACCCAGGGAATGTATCATTTTGAAGGTATCCAGCGAAAGCACCGAACTGCCGGTAACCCCAAATCTTACCTTACTGACCCCCAGTTTATCTTTTAAGGGGTGAAACAATAGCCCGTCAGCTATCTTATGGCCTATCTTCAAGGGGAGACCGGGCTTGCTCCCGGCCAGAGTTTTTTCGGCCATTTTATACCCCAAAGGTGAAAGTGCCTTATAGGCCAAACGCTTCAAGGGATGAGCATCTATTATTTTTACCTGTATCTCACTTACCAGGCTTTCCCATTGGCGCGGGCCGTAGATAACAAAATTAGGCCCTATTTCACGAGTATCTTCAGCAACCGTTTCCGGCTCTTCAGAAAAGTTCAGGCGTGCGCCGGAAAGAATATGGGGTATGGTAGCGAAAAAACTGTCACCTACCCACGAGGCAGGGAAATTTGAAATAAGGTCGTCTTTATAGTTCAGCGGGTAACGAGCAACAAAACCCTTGGCGGTAGTGATAAGGGAACGATGGCTGAGCATAGCTCCCTTCTGAAGTCCGGTAGTACCGGAGGTGTAGTAAATGAAGGCAATATCATCAGGCTTGGTATCACTTAGCAGTTGTTCAAATAATCCGGGATGGCTTCTTTCGTATTCCTGCCCCAGCTTCATCACATCTTTAAAACTTACCAGCATGGGGTCATCGTAGTTTTTAAGCCCTTTGGGGTCCCAGTAAATAATCTTTGACAGGTTTGGCAGTTCGGGCAGCAGTTCCAAAAATTTGTCAGCCTGTTCCTGGTCATTTACTACTGCTATTCTCACTTCGGCATGACGGGCAATATACTTAACCTCGTCAGGGATAGAGTCCACATATATACCAGTGGGGATTGCACCTATGGCCTGGGCGGCAAATTCCGCCCAGAACCATTCTGGTTCATTATCGCCGATAATAGACACCCTGTCAGCGGGTTTAGTCCCCAAACTGAGCAGCCCCAAACCGAAATACTTAACCGTACCGTAGTAATCGCTCCAGGTATATTTTTGCCATATACCCAGATTTTTCATACACATGGCAGGCTTATCGCCCCATTGTTCGGCATTATGTTTTACCAGTTTGGGTATTGTGTCTACTTCAGCCATAACAAACCCTCTTTTTTTATCTGCCTAAAAAACTTCACCTCCCGTTTGGGGGAGGTGAGTCTGTAAAACACTGTTACTTATAAATCGGTTTACCTATTTTTACTCATCAGCTGCCCCCGAAAGCGCACACAGGGTGCGCCCGGTAAACATGAAGTAAAAATAAGTGTAGCCTGCGTATTTCATTGGCGTAGTGTAACACAGGCATAAATATGTGTCAAACAGTATTATTTTTTGTGTGTGAAAATACCTGTCTTGGGCGCATAAATCCTGCCTAATTGACAAGCCGAAAGCTATTCATTATTCTAGAACTATTACCCAACGGGAGAACAAGGTCTTGAAAAAGCTATTATCCGGCAATGAAGCTTTAGCCTTAGGTGCGTATCACGCAGGTCTTAAACTGGCCGCTGCCTATCCAGGCACTCCCAGTACCGAAATAATGGAAAATCTGGCCAAACTGCCCGATATACATACCCAATGGTCATCCAATGAAGCTGTAGCCGTAGAAGTAGCCACCGGTGCATGCTATACGGGTGTGCGGGCTTTGGCCGCCATGAAACATGTGGGGTTAAATGTAGCCGCTGATGCATTTATGGCTGTTGCAACTACCGGAGTAAAAGGCGGCCTTGTTATAGTAGTGGCAGATGACCCCGGTATACACTCCTCCCAGAACGAACAGGATACCCGGCACTATGCCCGGCTTTCTAAAATGCCGGTGCTAGAGCCGTCAAACAGTCAGGAAGCCTATGATTTTATGGCTTTGGCTTTTGAACTGAGCGAGCGCTTTGATACGCCGGTAATTCTGCGCAGCACCACCCGTGTTTCCCATTCCAGCTCTCTGGTGGAAACTCCTGCTGAAAAACAGCCTGCAGCCCAGGCTGCGTTTAAACATGATACTGCCAAACTGGTTATGGTACCCACCGCTGCCCGGGTACGCTGGCCAAAGGTACTTAAAAGAGAAGAACTTATAGGCGAATATGCGGAAAACTGCTTTTTTAATAAATACATACCTGGAAATGCCAAACTGGGTATCATAAGCAGCGGCATTGCCTTTCAATATGCTAAAGAGGTTTTCCCGGAAGCTTCATTCTTAAAGCTGGGCATGACCTACCCTTTACCTAAAAACCTTATCAAAGAATTCAGCCAGAGTGTTGAAACCATACTTGTAGTAGAAGAGCTGGATTCAGTTCTTGAAGATTCGCTCTGCCGCATGGGCACATCCGTAATAGGCAAAAAATATATACCCCGCAGCGGTGAACTCAATCCTGATATTCTGCGTGAGTCTGCCATCAAAGCAGGCATACTGCCTGAGATTAAAGACACTCTGCCAAAAATAAATACCCCGGACTTTCCCAAGCGGCCGCCGCTTTTGTGTGCGGGCTGTCCGCATACTGGCATATTTTTTACCCTCAGTACTCTAGGGCAGCGTTCGGCTCTGCCCGGAAAACTCAAACGTGAACCCAAGCTGGTGCTTTCGGGTGACATAGGCTGTTACACTTTGGGGGCTTACCCGCCGCTTTCGGCTATGGACACCTGCGGCTGTATGGGCGGAAGCATCAGTCAGGCAGTGGGTATGGAAAAAGCCGGTCTTACCGAACCTGTTATAGCCATTATCGGTGATTCTACCTTTATGCATTCCGGTATAAACGGCCTGATTAATTCAGTTTACAACCAGTCAAAGATAACCATACTTATACTGGATAACCGCACTACCGCCATGACCGGGCATCAGGGAAACCCCGGCTGCGGTATTGCCGCAAGCGGCCAAACTGTTACCGAGGTAAATCTGGAAGAGCTGATAAAGGGTACGGGAGTGAAAAACCTTCAGGTACTGCCTGCGTTTGACCTTAAAGCCCTGAGAGCTGGGCTGAAGAATGCAATATCCAGCGGCGAGCTGAACGTGATAATTGTACGCGGAGAGTGTAATGTCATCTGCCGGAAACGCTCCCTGCCAAACACTATTGATACCAGCCTGTGCAACCGCTGTGATGCCTGTCTTCTTTTAGGCTGTCCGGCTATCCAACGTGACGGTGACAAACTCTTGATAGACCCAAGCCTTTGCACCGGCAACAATTGCAATCTTTGTTCTCAGGTCTGCCCTCAAAAAGCTATTAAAACCAACGAGGCGGCGTAGGCTTATGAAAAAATTCGATATACTGATAGTGGGTGTGGGGGGGCAAGGAGTCATACTGGCCAGCAACGTGCTTTGTGATGCGGCTATGGCTGCCGGCTATGATGTTAAAAAGACCGATACCCTTGGCATGGCTCAACGCGGCGGGAGTGTAGTAAGTCACCTTCGTTTTGATAAAGAAGTTTGTTCTCCCCTTATCCCCAAAGGGCAGACCGATTTGATAATCGCCTTTGAAAAACTGGAGGCCGCCCGCTATATGGAATATCTGGGTTCGCAGACCAAGGCTGTAATAAACGATATGGCTATGCCGCCGGCTTCGATAAGTCTCGGCCTTTCAAAATACCCTGCGGATTCCGAAATACTAAATGGTTATACAAAGCTGGGCATTGAGGCAGATTTCATAGCCGCAAATGATGCTGTTAAAGAGTTGGGTAATACCAAGATGCTGAACATTTACCTTCTGGGATATGCTGCCCGTTATCTGCCGTTTGGTTTCGACATATTGGCCGATGCCATCAAAAAACGCCTGCCGTCTAAATTACTTGAGGGGAACTTAAAGGCACTTGAAGCCGGATATGCAGCCTCAGTAAGTCAAGCTTAGCTGAGCGAACAGGTATTATCTGATTCGGCGGATGCTATATCCCCAAGCAGTTTGGAAAGCAAGTCCGAAATCCTCAGTTCACCTGCCAGTTTGCCAGCCTCATCAATTACCGGCATTTCCACCATTTCTTTGTCTGCCATCAGGTTTATGGCATGGGCAATAGTGTCCGTTTGCTTTACGCTTACAACTCCGGAAGTTATTTCTTTAATAGTACATGACTGGCTGAGCCGCAGTACTTCAAAAGCATCTGAACGGGTAACCATATGTTTTTCAGAAACTATATTCAGCTTTACCTTTACCCACTCAAGCAGCTGCTTGAGTTTGACAATACCTGTTAAAACACCTTCTTTGTTTACAACAAACAGAACATGTGTATGTGAGTGAAAAGCAAAAGCCTTTATGGCATGCTCAATACCCATATCGTCTCTGACCATTCGTTTTTCAGATATTTTTTCACATAGTTCACTGACAATAATATTTTCCAAAATCCCTCACCCGTCTACTTTTCTTTTTGTCCGCATATCTCGGCCTGGCAATGGGGACAGCAAGGTTCTCCCCGCCCGACTAATCCCCCGCAAGCAGGGCAATAAAACAGTGACAATTTGCAAGCCTTGCAAAAAGGCATGCGCACATCAGCCTCGGTATTAATATTACAATATGGGCAAGCTGTCGGGTGTTTACCGGAATTTGAGTTTGTCATATTAACCTCTGGACTGAACTTTACTTTTATAATCGGCGATAGCACTGTGCAAGGCCTGCGGCCCCATTTGGGAACAGTGGTTACGGTTTTGTGGTAATCCTTTTATTTCAGCCTCTACCGCCTTGTTATCAATCTTCAGGGCTTCTTCAATTGTCTTATCAGTAGCCATCAGGCTTACCAGACTGGATATAGCCACGGCCGCACCGCAGCCATAAGTCTTGAACTTCACTTCTACCAAATGGTTATCTTTGACTCTTATGTAAAATTCGGTAACATCACCGCAAATATCGTTGCCGGCTCTGCCTATACCGTCAGGATTTTCCATTTCACCGGAATTAAGAGGATTAACAAAGTATTCCATAACCTTTTCAAAGTACAAAGTCATATTACATCCCCTTTTCCCCAGATACTATTAGGATAACAATTGAAAAGATAAAAATCAAAGGCCAACCATTTATATAATTTTAACACATACTTTTTAAGCTTAACAGTCAAACCGTAAACCATATCTTGTGTGCTATAATATTTGTAAATATGCCGAGGAGGCCAAAACTATGATGTTTGATTGGTCAAGTGCTGGCTGGGGCTGGATGATTTTTGGCGGTATTTTCATGCTGATTTTCTGGTGTGCTATCATCGGCGTTATTATCTGGGGGATTATACACCTTACCAAAAAAGGACAAAATCCATCTTCAGGTTCAACGGCAACCGAAAAAACGCATTATATGGATGTATTGAAAGAGCGCTACGCAAAAGGTGAAATAACCAAAGCGGAATTTGATCAGATGAAAAAGGATCTCCTGTCCTAGACCGAAGTAATGTCTGAAAATAAGCGGCCGGATGCTCTGCCCAAGATAATTATAGGTATAAGCGGCATGTCATGTACCAGATGTGCCGCCAGCATCGAAGCGCGTTTATCAAAAACGGCTGGTGTAATAAACCCTAAACTTAATTTTGCCTCCGGCAAGCTCATTTTCAGTTATGATCCGTCTGTTATCAATCTGTCAGATATAAAGGCCATTATTACCGATTTAGGTTACGGTATTATCAGTAATAAATCTATTTTCCCCATAAAAGGCCTTCATTGTACGTCCTGTGCAGCCAGAGCCGAAAAGGCTCTGATAAATACAAGCGGTGTAATTAATGCAGGTGTTAATCTGGCCAACCAGACTGCCAGCGTAGAATATCTGGATTATATTTCTTTCCGCGAACTCAGCCAGTCCGTAAGCAATATCGGCTATGAACTATTGCCCGAAGAAACACCCCGGGATGAAATTTCTCACTCAGAAGCTACTGAAACCCGGCAATTAAAACGGGAACTTTCAATAGCTTTGGTGCTGGGAATAAGCCTTATGATTATAGGATTCTTGCCAGCTTTTGGCGGCAAGGAATTTATTATGTTTTTGCTGGCTACGCCAGTGCAATTCTGGGCGGGACTGCGTTTTTACCGCGGGGCATTTGCCGCCTTGAAAAACCGCACCACAGATATGAATACCCTTATAGCGCTGGGTACTTCCGCTGCCTACTTGTATAGTATGATAGCTTTGGTGTTCCCGCCTTTATTTGATTCACCTTTGCTGGAAAAACACTTGTATTTTGATACATCCGCTATGATTATCGCCCTTATCCTGACCGGACGTTTTCTGGAATCCCGTGCTAGAGGGCGTACTTCTGATGCCATTCGCCGTTTGATTGGTCTTCAGCCAAGTACAGCCTCAATTATAAAAGACGGCAAAGAAATTTTGGTAAGTATAAACGAAGTAATGGCAGGCGACAAAATTATTATTCGCCCGGGTGAAAGACTACCCGTGGACGGGCTGATACTGGAAGGTTATTCCAGCCTGGACGAATCTATGGTAACCGGCGAAAGTATTCCGGCTGAAAAAAAAGCGGGTGATAATGTTATCGGCGGTACGTTTAACCAAACAGGTGCGTTCACTTACGAAGCTCAAAAGGTGGGAGCGGATACCGCACTTGCCCGTATAATACGGCTGGTTGAGGAAGCTCAGGGAAGCAAAGCTCCCATTCAGCGTTTGGCGGATAAAATAGCCTCGGTATTTGTGCCTGTAGTTATAGGAATCTCCGTTTTAACTTTTATTTTCTGGCTTTTTTTCGGGCCGGAACCTGCCTTCACTTATGCTTTTTTAAACCTTATTGCAGTATTGATTATAGCCTGCCCGTGCGCATTAGGTTTGGCCACACCTACAGCCCTTATTGTCGGTATGGGCAAAGGAGCTGAGAACGGCATACTTATCCGCAGCGCAGTAGCTCTGGAGAAAATACACAAACTGGATACTATAGTACTGGATAAAACAGGCACACTGACACGCGGCAAACCGGTGTTGAGCAATCTGGTAAGCCACCGTTTTGATAAAGATGCCTTTTTAACTCTGGTTGCCTCTGCCGAACAGTTTTCCGAACACCCTTTAGCCAAAGCTGTTTTAAAAGAGGCCGGGCGTAAAAAACTTGCACTTACAAATCCTGCGGAATTTTCAGCTTTGCCCGGTGCAGGGTTAAAAGCTACAGTTAACAGCGAGCAGATACTCATAGGAAACACAACCCTGATGCAGTCTCATAATATATCTCTGGCCGAATACCAATCTGAAGCTGACAAACTTTGGGAAGCGGGTGAAAGCCTGATTTTTGTGGCGGCAAACGGGAAACTCGAGGGTATTGTAGCCGTAAGGGATATATTGAAACGGGAATCAGCTGCCGTTATTTCCGAACTAAAAGCACATAAACTTAATACAATCATGCTAACAGGTGATAATCACCGGGCAGCCAAGCGCATTGCAGATGAACTGGGTATAGACCAATACGTAGCTGAAATAAAACCCGAAGACAAATCCAAACTTATACAAGATCTGCAAAACAAAGGCCGTTTAGTAGCTATGGTGGGAGACGGCATAAATGATGCTCCGGCACTTGCCAAGGCTGATGTGGGTATCGCCATTGGCACAGGCACCGATATAGCCATGGAAACCGGTGATATTACCCTTATTTCCGGTGACCTTTTTGGCATCACCAAAGCCATCCTGCTCAGCAGGGCGACTTTTAATACCATCCGCCAAAACCTCTTCTGGGCATTTTTCTACAATATCATCCTTATACCCGTAGCTGCAGGTGTACTTTATCTGTTTTTCAGCCAGAACGGTGTTCCTCAATCACTGCATTTCTTTCTGGGTGAATACGGTTTTCTAAACCCTATACTGGCAGCTCTAGCTATGGCTATAAGTTCTCTGACTGTAGTTGGCAATTCCCTCCGTCTGCGCGGTATAAAACTAAGTACCTATCTAAAGCATTAACACAACCGTTATAAGTATTGATACGTATTGAGACATTTTTACCCGCGTGGCATACTTTTTATATGAGGAGAGAGCGGGCACAAAAGGAGGTAGGATTATGACTCTGGAAAGATGGCAACCCGGTTGGTCACTCCGTCCCTGGCGTCCTTTCCGAGAAGTACTCAGTCCAGGCCTCTGGAATATGCTGACCAATGAGCGTGACTGGCTGCCAGCCACTGAAATGTTAGAGCTTAAAGACAAATATCTAATAAAAGCCGAGATGCCCGGAATAAATGAAGAAGATATTGAAGTCTCTGTATCTGACAATGTCCTCACTATAAAAGGTGAAAAAAAATGCACCAGCGAAATATCAGAGGAAAACTATTACTTCAGTGAGAGAAGCTATGGCAGTTTCTCACGCTCCATGACTTTACCCAACAATACCAGCCTCCAGAATATTGCCGCCACTCTGGATAACGGCATTCTGGAAATCAGCATCCCCAAAATATCCGAGGCCAAAGCCAAAAAGGTTTCGGTAACCAAAACTGCCAAATCCAAAAAAGCGGATATAAATACCAAGCCCGCAAAACCTAAAACAAAATCCTGAACATATCGCTTTAAACTGCCCGCTCTAAATATCACAAATATAGAAAGGATTCCAAATGGAAAAACCCCGAATAATAGAGCTGTTAAAAAGAGACATGGAGGATGAACACGGAGCCATTATCCAGTATTTAGGTCACGCATATGCTATAGGCGAAGGCGAAGTAGCGTGCGAAATAGAAGCCATTGCCCGTGAGGAAATGCGTCATCTGGACTGGCTTGCAGAAGCCATCACAGACTTGGGGGGAGAATTAAGTTTCAAACGCGGCATGATGGATATGACAGGCAAAACCGTATCCGAGTGGATGCAGGCTAATGTGGGGCTTGAAAACGGTGCTATTGCCCAATACCGCGAACATATAAAGCTTATTGATAACCTCAAGATTAAACGTTTGCTTGAGCGTATACTTTCGGACGAAGAGTCTCATCAGGGTGACTTCAAGCATTTTGTTGAGAAGACTCTGCGCGAAAAAATGACAGATAAGCGCGGAAACATCACCGATACTAACACTGAAAATTTGAGCTGGGGTATAAAACACGAATATACGGTTATTATCCAATACCTTCTTCAGTCATATGCGACTAAAAACGAAGAAACCCGAAAAGAGTTGCAAGATCAAGCTGTAAATGAAATGCAGCATATGGGTTGGCTGTCCGAAAAGATGATAGATAAAAAAGGCCGCCCTCACCTGGAGCATGATAAATTTGAAAAGACCCTTGAACACAATACAATGCTCAAGGCAGATATAGAGTTGGAACACAAGGTGGCTGATAAATATGAACAATCTGCTGCCCAGTCAACAGAGGGGGATGTTAAAGAACTTTTCCGAAAACTGGCTGCCCACGAACGCTACCATGCAGAAATATTTAAGGACCTTTTAGAATAAAATATATTACTATTTTGGAGGAACTGGTTATGTATACAGCCCGTGATTATTCGTACCTGATAGGTCTCGAAGGATTTTCTGATACACTCCTTAGAAATCACTTTACCCTATATCAGGGTTATGTAAACAACACTAATAAACTTTCAGATACCTTAAAAACTATGCTCACCGAGGGTAAAACAGCTACTCCAGAATATGCCGAACTCAAACGCCGATTTGGGTTTGAGTATAACGGTATGCGTCTGCACGAGTATTACTTTTCTAATCTGAGTACTTCTGCACCCTTATCCGAATCAAACAAACTTTACCAGGCAATATCAGCAGAGTTTGGCAGCTACCAGCTCTGGGAAGCAGACTTTAAGGCTACTGCCGCAATGCGGGGAATAGGCTGGGTAGTACTCTATAAAGATTCCCAGACAGGGCGGCTTTTTAACCAATGGATAAACGAACATGAGACCGGGCATCTGGCAGGTTTGTCTCCGATATTGGTCATAGACGTATTTGAACATGCCTTTATTACAGATTACGGTTTGAAACGAGCAGATTATATTTACGCCTTCATTAAGAACACAAACTGGGCTGAAGCGGAAAACCGCTTTAAGGCATAAAATCCCGCGTATAAAAATGAGGGACAGTTAAAAACTGCCCCTCATTTTTATTTTTATATAATTATTATTATTAAAATTTAATCAACCGGTATATCTGCCATATATATTTTTACTATGCCATCCTCGGGATGCCAATAGTATACAGTTGTGCCCACCATAGCTTCGCACAGTATATAATGATAACCAGTTGTACTTGCCCAACAAATACAGGCAGATACCAGATATCCGTCTTCCATTGCCGCCTGTTGAATTGCCAAAGCAGTAGCATATTGGTCATCAGCATAATTATAATCAGTCTGCTTATGGCTACTAGCCCAAAGCTGAAGCTTGTTAAGTGACTCAAAGTTTCTCAGCGGGTATTTTGCCTGAATAGCGGCTAGATCTTCTTCGGCAGTTGCCAGTTGTGATTGGGTTGAGCTAAGCTGCCCATTCACGTCTTGAATAGTGGATTGAGCGGTAGATAAATCTGACTGCAAACTTGATTTGTCTGCATTTAGCCCTAAAATTGTCTCCTGCTGGGTATTAATGGTATTGCTGTCATCTATATATTTATAGCCCAAAAATCCGGCAGCAATTACCGCCACTGCCAAAAATACAGAAAGTATGGTAACCGGCATATTGGGATTTTTTTTCGGGGACATCCGGGGTTCTGGGGCACTGACTGATGAAAAAGTAACGGGAGTTACATCAGTGAGTTTTTCAATGGTCTGCTCATTTGCCGCTGGCGTGACATAAATTTCACTATTCTTAGCTGTAGTTGAAATATCCTGCTTTGCACCGCAAGCCTTACAAAATAAGTCATCACCGGATATTTCATTTCCACACTTAGTACAATACGACATACGCTACCTCTCAATATTTTTAAGTACAATGAGCATTATAGTCTTACGTTAGCTATAGCTGTCAACACTTTTACAACAAATATTATCCATATAACAAAAAAGCCCCAGGCTTCTTACTGCCAGGGGCATATATTTAGCTTCAAATATGGCGCGCCTAGAGGGATGCGAACCCATGACCCTCGATCCCGAAGTTCTAGGCTAGCAGTGTTATTACCTGTTTTTACGTTCACAGTAATGTTTCAACGTTAATGACATATAATGAATTCATAGCTAAACTACCGCCAAGTGTTTTCTTGTTTTATCTGGTGTATTAGCAAATTATTAGCAGAATTTATTAGCAATCAGATATCGAGGTTTAATTTACAGAAGTGAAATTGTGCTGTAGTATTTTGACTGTAGCAGACCAACGGCTAGCCGTAACAGATTGGAGGCAATTATGAATTTTGGAGAGGGCTTTGTAATCAGTTTTTTTCTTCTTTCAATACTTTCTGCCATTCGAGCAATCTTCAATAAGAGTTACGTTAAAACAAAGTCCATATATGATATGAGTGCCACGGAAATAGGTATACTAGATGGAACAATCTCAATTGGGCCTAGGATAGTGTACTTTTTCATCCAAATAATCAGTAGCCTTATTGCTCCTTTATTTTACATCACAGCAATAATATTGGGATTTTTATTGAGCTTAATATTCTGATTGAATCGTATTCTTGATATCCCGACCTCGTTAACCAATTAAGTTTTGTTATTAGACTAGTCCTAAACATGAGTACGCGTCTATGATGGGTTATCATCGTCAAAATCTAACGCTAGTTCGAGATCATCGATAATATGCTAAAGGGAGTTTATTATGAAACGAATCTCTGGAATTTTACTTATCTTATTAGGTTTTATTATAGTATTTTTGGGGGGAATTCTTCATATAACAGGTATATTAAAGTGGTTTATCTTTATTTCTCTAATTTTTGTTGGATGGGAATTAGTAAAAAGAAAAACCTTTTGAAGAAATTCTCCTTCAAAAGGAGAGCTTCTTAGCTTTAGTAAGTGGTACCCCTGGGGAAATTCTAACGTTCACACGCGGTTTAGGAATCCGTTTAGGCCCATGTTGCAGGGTGTTTTGGTATTCTGCAAAGGGTTATTTCAAAACTAAAACTACTGAATATTGTCCGTCAAGTGTTACCTAAAAGTGACATGATTTGTAAAATGGATTAGCAAAAGGATTAGCAGAATATGTCTCAGAACCTTATTCGACCAATGTTACTGAGTCATATAGTTCAGGCATTTTATCTTGGCGGAGACGAAATTTTGTGCCATGATTATGCCCAGTTCGTGCATCAAAATCGACAAGGATATTGCCATTTTGTAATGCGCTTAGGAACTTATCCAAACTAAATTTTTCGCATATAAGGATATTATGATATTTATATAATTCTGTGCCGTCAGGCTTCCTTTGAACATCAGCGCGAACATAGAAACAGTTAGTAAGCTTAGTACGGGCTTTAGCATACAAGTCATCAAATCCCCAATAGGGTTGAGGATCCAATTCTTTCAAGGTTCCAACACGTTGTTGAACACTATTGAGCCAATCATTATGTCTTGGTGCAACGTATTTATGATCAAATGAAACTAACAACTTGCGCTCTTTTGCATCAACAACTACTCCAAACCCCCTGTCGCTTCTGTGTTGTCCATGAATAGTTTGCCGGAAAGACATTTCAGTATCAGGATATAGATGACCTGCAAATTCATGTGGCCATCCATATTTCAGTAAGAACATTTCTGGAACAAAATGTAATGCTCGAGGAGAAGGCTCCATATGAAATAATGTAGTAAGGCTTGTGGTATGAGATCTTTGAGTTTTTAATTCCCACTCATTAGCATTTGGAATGGGAAGGTTATTCTCCGTAATCCCTAAGAGGTCTTCTAGTGTGTTACCAATACCGCCTACATTACCGTGGCGTGCATTGGATATCCAACCTTGGCTACAAATACTTTGTAAGGCTGCAATTAGGGACTCTTTAGTGTAGATATTCATTTTTCAGGTGGTCTCCAAAAGTCCAAAATATATTCGAATGTTACACCCATAGTGATGTAATTAGAAGGCCATCCAAAAATACCGATTCGATTTACAATGTTTCTTCGATCCCAAATAATAGTATTTCGAAGTTCATAACCAACAGACCGTAGTGCTTCTATAACAGCAACATGGATGGTTATGCGTTCATTTTCCCACCACATATCGGGGACGTTAATAACGCAATGGCCTTTAGGCTTTAGCAACGGCAAGAGATTTTTATAAACGTTCGCCATCGCTTGTTTATAATCATCTAAGGATAGTGTTCCTAAGTCACGTTCATCTTGGCTGTATTGCTCAATAGCTCCTAGTTGTTCATTTGTACGTTCAGTACCTCGGCGGCTTTTATTCTGGCGTTTTCGATTTAGGAGGTTCGCATAAGGAGGAGATGTAAGCACAAGAGCGATGCTCTGTTCGGGCAAATATGTTTTAATATCTCGTGCATCGGCTAAAACTGCCAATTGTTTTGCCGGCGTAATATTTGGTAGTTGGGCTAGGCGCTCATTACACACATCGATATACTTTTGTTGAAGGTCAAAACCAACAGCGTTTCGATTTGCGTCCATAGCAGCAACAAGTGTGGTTCCTGAACCAACAAATGGGTCGACTACAAGTTCTCCTTCGTGAGTGAAGAGATCTATACATTTTCGAGCTAAAGATATAGGGTAAGTGGCGGGATGTATTTTTTTGTCTCTAACATCACGCCCATTGTAGTAGAACTCCCACACGCCGATTTGACTCTTGAGCCACGTTTTTGCATCCATACAATTAATATGTGAAGGTGGGCAGGAACAGGTACGTTCATAGTTTATAGACAGATAATCGGGCTCTTTAATAACCGCATTAGATGTATCCAACATGATGCTATCATTTTGGGTCAATGATTCTGTTTTTTCCAAGTGGTTTTGACCTCTTTCCGCGTTGGATATGCTAGAAAGACATATACAAATGGTATTAAGCCAGCTAGTCTCCAGCAGCGCTCCTATTGAGTCGCTGATATTATACTAGCTGGCTTAAAAAATAGCCAGATTGCATCATGGTGATACCGTCTAGAAATCTTTATTATGGGTATATTACTACATGTTAAGGTATTTAAAATATATTCGAATTAAAGATATTCACATTCTTACAAACGCTGCATTTCGCTTTACCTTGTTTCAATTTTTTATTTGACATGCGAATAAGAGCACCGCACTTTTGGCAACAACCTACCTTCTTGTGCAACTCATTAAGTGCAATAGTACGGGGTGAATTCGCATCATTTAACCCTTTGGTGTTATATTGGTTGTTCATCTTCTTTCCTCTCTTAAAACAAACTGCCTCAGCTTATAAGTCCCTTCTGGGATTAATCCCATTCGCATTGCATGTGTGCAGGCACAGATCATCCTCTGGTTCATGTATTTAAGACGATCCTCAGGGTTTAAGCTGTGTATAAGCTCAAACTCAGTCTGAGTTACACACTCACCAAACTTGTACATCTCTTTACTGAAGGCGTGCCACTTTCGGTGTATCCACTCATAGGCGTACCAATAGCCTCTTGTGCCAGGATTTTCTTCATAACCCTTATTCAGATACTTGCCCAAGTAATTTGCCATTCCTTTGCCACTAAAGACCTTCTCAACCTGTATCCAGCAGGCACCTGTAACCGCTTTCCACTGTTCACGAGCAATCTGGTAACTGATATAGTCCAGGCGTAGAACAGCGTGAATATGAATACAAGTTTTATTGGCATTCCACTCTTTGACTGCAAAATACTCCCTGGCCAGGCCTCTTCGTCTCATTCTCATAATCCACTTTCGCCAGGCATTGTGAATATCGCCCGTGAAAGACTCTGGAGTAGTAAGAGTAATCAATCGGTATTCACCTGCAAAGCTACATCCAAGCATGAATCGCTGGTAAGCCCGATTAAACTTCTTTTGCCTCTTCTCTTCGGGAGTTAATTGACACCATAGCTTGTCTTTTAGCTTGCGTGCAGTTATGGGTAATATATCAAGTATAGGGGACGACGGGCCCTCCCCCACCCCGCCGTCTTTTTCCTTTTCCTGGTGTGATTGGCACGGGACTGGTGATGGGCTAGCAATTGTTTGCTCAGCTTTGCTTCGCCCTTGCTCACTCGGATGACTCTGCAACTCCTCCTTGTTCTCAAGGTCAGATCTGTTTGTCATGGCCTAGACTCTCCGTCCAGAGGCACAATTCACATTGTGTCTCTCTGGCTCGGCCAGCGGAGATCCTGTTTGACTCATGGCAGAACCCAGCTCATTTGACTTGAGCCATTCCTGAAGGGATTGTTCAGAGACTCTGATACATCGGCCCAGTCTGATGTGCGGGATTTGACCCTGGGCAATAAGTTCATAAGTAAGTGACCTTCCGATTCCCAGTTGTTCTGATACCTCATTTGGTTTTAGTAGTTTTCCCATATCCTCTTTCCTATCTTGACTTAGTGCACAATACGATGTAATCTAAGACAGTATGAGCATATACCTATAGCGCGTTATGCTCATAACCAGTGCATCTATACATTAAACCAAACCTGGAAATGCGTAGAAAATGCGCCGGATGAAGGAGAATTAAATGGGTGGCCCAAGATTACAGCCAATTGCAGAGGAGATTCTAATCAAAATCTGGATGAATCTATGCAAACAAGGCCCGGAACCCTCTGCTAAAGAAGTCCTGGCTTCAACTGAGAGATTTCTAAAAGACCAGGGCAGAAATGATATCTTTTTGCCCAAACTGAGGAAGGTGCAGAATATACTTTCGGAAGCCAGGGCCAAGAATGAAGGATTACCGCCTCATGAGAAGCAGTATCAGAAGCCTTGGAACATGGCAACTCTGAATGAATACCCTATTCCATCTGAAACTCTTCAAGCCGTTGCCATGACATGGAGATTTGCTCTTATCAATGGCGAGCCTTTTACTATCCGCCAGGCTAAATGGGCTTCCAGGTTAACAGTCTTTAAATTCGTAAGCGATGCAACCAAACTTTTACTGTTGTCTTATGAATATGCCAAGAGGGAAGAGGCATCCTTAATATCCAGTACCACATTTGATTCCTTTAACAGTGACTTAAGGCTGGTCTTCAGCGGGGTTGAATACGCCACTATCTGGAAGCAATTGCATGGAGATAAACCTTTCCCTGATCCGTTCTTTACCTCTATCCCTTATGCCGATGATGGTGGGGTAATGCACGAAGCTTTGCATCCGGTTGAATACTATAATGCCTTGTATAATGGAACGTTGAAAAATGAAAGGGATTTAGAGCTACATGCCATGGTAGCTAAAATGCCTTCATTTGATACCTTAGGTTTGTTCTCAAATGAAATCAGGGTTTTATATTTGATGTGGCTTAATTTTATTAAGCAGAAGCCGGAGTGGCAGAGGATTACCGCTGAACAGGCAGCCGATGTTATCCGTAAGCTTAAGGATTGGTCGGTTGAAGTTCAGTCTTTCAAATATGACCCTAAACATCCACCCCAAGTACAGGGATTTGTTGTTGAAGAAAACGAGGTAAAAATAAGTCCGGATTTACCATCACCGAACAAAGTGCTTGATCTGCTAGCCGAGTATTCGAAAGGAGCAATCAGGAAATGAGAGGCCACATAACCAAAAGAGGCAAGGATAGTTATTCGATTGTAATTAGTTCGGGTGAAAGAGATCCAGAAACTAAGAAATATAAACAGCATTGGGAAACTGTAAGAGGCACCAAAAAAGATGCTGAAAAGAGGTTGGCAGAACTCCTAAACCAGATAGACAAAGGCCTTTATATAAAACCAGAAAAGACTACTTTAGCAGAATACTTGGAAAGATGGTTAAAAGACTATGTTTGGCCTAACCTAGCTCCTAAGACAGCTGAAGGTTACGAGCATATTATAAGAAGATATATCATCCCTGGGTTGGGCAAGATCCAACTAGCTCAACTGAAACCAGAACATATCCAGAAGTATTACGCGAACCAGCTATCAATCGGAGGAGATAAGGGAATAGGTTTAAGCCCCAGAACTGTAAGACATCATCATATGTGCCTTCACAGTGCCTTAAAAACAGCCGTTAAGTGGGGGTTAATAATCCGTAATCCTCTTGATGCGATTGATCCACCACATTGCCAAAAACAGGAAATGCACACTTTAAACGAAGGTGATATTCAAAAAGTTCTGGATGTAGCAAAAGATACGCCCTACTTTGCCTTATATTATTTGGCTTTATTCACAGGCTTAAGAAGATCCGAACTTCTTGCTCTAAAATGGAGTGATATTGATTTTCTAATGTGCCAGCTTTCCGTAAGCCGTTCTCTACATGTTTTAGCTAAAGGGGAAATAGTTCTAAGGCAAACCAAGACCGCCAAAAGCAACCGTTCGGTTGCTTTATCCCCTTCAACAGTCCAGATATTAAAAAAACACAAAGAGAAACACCAATCCTTCAAGATATTAGCTGGATCTCGGTTAAGTGAAGATGACTTTGTATTTACTAATATTGATGGCAAGCCTTTACTGCCAAATACAGTAACTCATAACTGGATAAAAATAGTAAGGAAAACAGGACTAAACGGTATAAGATTACATGATGCCAGACATACCCATGCATCGCTTATGTTAAAGCAAGGTGTCCACCCAAAGATAGTACAAGAAAGATTAGGCCACTCCAGCATCCAGGTAACACTAGATACTTACAGTCATGTCACTCCTGGACTTCAACAAGCAGCTGCTAAAGGTTTTGATAACTTAGTTTTACCAGGTACTACAATATAATTGAGAGGTCAAGCTATGGAAGACGAACTCATACAGCGGATTAAACGCATTTATGCAGCTATTGAGTTATCGGAAGAGACAGATATGAGGCAACTTATTGCTAAACCTATTATCAACGAAAAGCGAGTTGGTTTCTACCAAGATTGGCAAGGAGATTTAAACGATGAACAAATTATTAATCTTGCCATTTCCATTATTGATAATATAGCTAATCTAAAGGATCATCTAAAAAAATGGACAATAAACCACGGTATCGATAAAACAATTGTGGATATTTTTTTTGAAAAATCAGAACCCTTAAAAATTATAAAGGATTTATCGAATAACGATAAACATGGTTATCCACCTCGCAAAAGTGGACATTCTAAAAGGACGCCAGTATTAAGAAATATTCATCGCATTATGCAGTTAAAAACAGCCCCTATCAAAGGATCTTTTGTTTCTATGACCTTTGACAAAAATGGCTGTCCGATAGTACGTGGTTCTGGAACGGGAAAGGTTATATTAACCGGTGAAATAGTTGATTCGAACAATAAGATCATTGGCGATTTCAATGATATTGCTTCTAAGGCAATATCAGATTGGGAATTATTACTTGCTGAAATTGGAATCAAATATTGATTATTAGCAATTTATTAGCAGAAACAAAAAAGCCCCCAGCATTTTAGTGCCAGGGGCTTAAATTTAGCTTTAAATTTGGCGCGCCTAGAGGGATTCGAACCCACGACCCTCGGTTCCGAAGACCGATGCTCTATCCACTGAGCTATAGGCGCAGGCCGTTTTAAAAATGGGGTGAGTGATGGGACTTGAACCCACGATCTCCAGGGCCACAACCTGGTGCCTTAACCGCTAGGCCACACTCACCAAAACCACCCGTATTATAGCCAATACCTGCCTATCATTTCAATTTATTATTAAAACTGGTTATTCCAGCTTTAACGCCGCTCCAGATAAGCAATTGTCACACCCGAACCACCCTCGCCGTATTCTCCCAAGCGATAAGACTGTACAAGAGAATGCCCTTTCAGCTCTTCCCAGACCAGCCCGCGTATCACTCCGCCGCTTTTGCCGTGTATAATTTTTATAACCATATGCCCAGCCATAAACGCATCATTCAAGTATTGTTTAAACGCCGGCAGAGCTTCATCAACAGTCAGATGACGAAGGCTTATTTCATTGGGCACGTTGTCCGGGCGGCTTCGCTTCAAGTTGTACGGCACAAGATATCTTAGCATCATGCCCATATGCGGGCAATATTGCGGTAACATTGCCGTATACTGTTTACCTTACAGACTTTACTTCTAACCTCCAAATAGAATACTATTCCCTTGCAGGTTAAAATATCTGACTGTAATTAAACAATATCGGCGGTGCGGTGAAACCCGTAAAGATTATTCCTTGTTTAGACGTTAAAGATAACCGCATAGTTAAGGAAATAAAATTTGCCGATATGGCAGACGCTTATGACCCGGCTGAAGCGGCTTTTATTTATTCCACTCAATGGGCAGATGAGCTGGCGTTTCTGGATTTGACGGCCACGCTTGAAAATAGGCCTATTCATACGGACTGGATAAAAAATATACTATCTAAAAGCGGCTTGCCCTTGATTGCAGGCGGCGGTATCAGTAAATTAAGTGATATTGAAAGTTTACTGGCAATAGGTGTAAGTAAAATAGCTCTAAATACTGTTACTCCTCAAACCAAATCATTTGTCAGTGATGCTACAGCCAGATTTGGTAATGAACAGATAATAGTAGCTATAGACGGCATTAAAAACCCGCCAGGGTATGGACGCCCAAGACTTGAAACTGTTATGCCAAATGGAGATGTCAAACCTAAACTGGAATTGGTAAGTTGGGCAAAGCAAATGGAAGCGCAAGGGGCAGGTGCCATCTTGCTTACCAGCAAGGATGCTGACGGCACTAAAGACGGCTATGATTTAGAAATGACCAGAGCTGTTGCCCAGTCTGTCAAAATACCGGTAATTGCCTCCGGTGGTGCAGGCAAACTTGAGGATATGTATACTGCGGTGACCGAAGGCGAAGCTCAGGCGGTGCTGGCAGCTTCAGTTTTTCATTCCGGTATCATAAAAATACCTGAACTAAAAAAATATTTGCATTCAAAGGGTATTCCAGTAAATATGCCGCATTAAATATATTTCCCTCAGAACCGCCACCCCTTTTTCTCTAACAGCTTCGTAGATTTCTCGTCAGATATACGGCAAACTATTGCCTTATATGCAAAGGCACTGTTACAATGAATAAAAACCTTACACAGAGGATAAACTTGATAAAACAAGACGGGCGCGAAGTAGAACGTGAGAAATTAGCCATTTTACGGGTTTTGGCCAGCTGCCAGACACCAGTTGGCAGTAAAATCATTGCCCGCCGCCTGAAAAATGAATACGGGGTTGACCTTTCGGAACGGGCAGTCCGTTATCATCTGATACTGCTTGACGAAAGGAAGATGACCTGCAAGATTAGCCGCCGTGATGGCAGAAGCATTACCCAACTGGGTCTTGAAGAGCTGGAAAATGCCATGGTCACCGACAAAGTGGGCTTTGTCATTGACAAAATTGAACGGCTGGCCTACATGACCGATTTTGATCTGGATACCCTAAGCGGCATGGTGCCGGTAAATATTTCTTTTTTTGCCAAAGACCAGTTTAAACCCGCTCTTAGGTCCATGGCACAGGCCTACAAAGCCAATTTATGCGTAAGTGATTTAGTGTGTATTATTCATGAGGGAGACAAGATTTCGGATATCACCGTTCCTGCCGGTCAGGTAGCTTTCGCTACTGTCTGCTCTATCGTGATAAACGGCACTCTTCTCAAGGCCGGTATCCCCATGGATTCCCGCTTTGGAGGTACTCTGCAGTTTCACCAGCATAAACCGTGGCGATTTACAGACATGATTTACTATACAGGATCTTCACTTGACCCGTCTGAAATATTTATTGCCAGCCGAATGACCAGTGTTTCAGAGGTAGCCCGAAGGGGTGAGGGGAAAGTTCTCTGCAATTTCCGTGAAATACCTGCTGTAAGCCTGCCGCTGGCTGAAAAAATAATAGCAAAGCTGAAGAATGCCGGAATAAACGGAGTACTTATGATGGGAGAAGCCGGCAAATCAGTTTGTGAAATGCCGGTAGGTTTGAACAAAGTCGGCATGATAATGATGGGCGGGCTTAATCCAGTAGCCGCAGCGGTTGAGAGCAACATACCGGCTGCCAGCCATGCTATGAGCGGTTTAGTACCTTACAGCAGTTTTACAAGCTACTGGGAAGCAGCAGGGATTAAGAAACCTGTTTAACCAGGCACTATCCGTCCTTATATATGCCTTTGGCATAAAGTTAAGCCTGCGGGTATATTTCGGTTGCCAATATCCCATCCGTATGTATCTTTCCCAGTTTAACTCTTGAGATGGTATTAACCGGTTTTTGGTTGAATTTGCCGTATACCCTTATATAATCAGGGGTATATCCAAACCAAAGTCCGCCTCTCGTCTTATTCTCCCAGAGTACATCTCTTTCCATGCCAATTTTTTGTCTGCGATGCTGCAGACTCGCATTTTTTGCCACAAACATCATCTGTAAAAGACGTGTTTTTATAACCGCAGGGTCTAATTTTCCACTCATAGTTGATGCAAGAGTACCAGGACGCTCGGAATATGGGAAAGGATGCACCCTTGCAAAACCTGCTTTCTCCACATATCTCAAGCTTAGTAAAAAATCTTCATCAGTTTCACCCGGAAACCCAATTATTACATCTGTAGTAACAGCCGTATCCGGAAGACAAGCACGTATACTCTCTAGTGTGCGGGTATAATCAGTCAAAACGTATGGGCGTTGCATAAAACTTAATATGCGGTCACTGCCGCTTTGCAAAGCTATGTGAAAATGATTACACAACCGCGGATTTTGCCATAGGGCTAAAAGCTGTGGTGTGATTTCATTCGGTTGTAATGACGATAACCGCAAACGGGGTATGTAAGTACATTCCAGTATAGATTTAATCAAGCCTGCCAGATTAAACCCACTAGATGCGTACTCGCCTATCTCCGTACCTGTAAGCACAACCTCCTGATACCCTTCAGCTTGCCTTAGGTTTATTTCGCTGATTATTTCGTCAATCCCACGGCAGCTCTTATTCCGCCTGACAAACGGTACAATGCAATATGAACAAAAGTTATCACATCCGTCCTGTATTTTTATAAAACTGCGTGTCCGCCCATGCTCATATAAAGCCTTGGCAGAAACTTCCAGCGGGAAAAGGCGAACAATTTCAGCAACAATATCTGCTTTCCGCTCGTTATCCAGTATCAGGTTGGCATCCGGGCAAGTTATTCCATCTCCCCCGTTTTCGGCATAACACCCGGTCAGGCAAATGAACCCGTTTGGATTGTGACGGCGGGCAATACGTACCTGATAACGGGCTTTGCGGTCTGCCACATGGGTAACTGTGCAGGTATTCAGAATATAAATATCCCAGTTATCCTGCGGGCTGACCAGGCGGTAGCCTGCCTCCGCAAATTCACGCCCAATAGCCTCTGTCTCAGCCTGATTCAGCTTGCACCCCAGTGTATCTAAAGCTATATTAAACATTAAGTCAGATTATACCAAAGCCTCCCCAAACTTGCAGTTAAAATATGCCTGTGTTATAAATAGCCAATTTAACAACTGAGGTGAACAGATGACTGATAACCAGCCCCAAAACAGGGTTGTCATAACCGGTATCGGTATTGTCAGCCCTCTTGGACTTGATACCCAGACCACCTGGGAAGGCCTGATAAACGGACGCTCAGGTATAGACCATATCAGCCTCTTTGACGCATCAAATCTGGCAGTCCGCTTCGGCGGAGAAGTTAAAGATTTTGACCCTGCAAATTATATATCCCGCAAGGATATCCGCCGTATGGACCGCTTTGCCCAGCTGGCAGTAGCCGCCGGAAAACAAGCACTTGAAAATTCAGGTCTAAGTATAAATGAATGCACCAGTCAGGATATCGGGGTAATTGTAGGCAGCGGTATAGGCGGACTTTCGGTTCTTTTTGAACAAATCAAAGTTTTCCTGGAACAGGGGCCGGACAGAGTCAGTCCCTTTTTAGTACCCATGATGATTGCAGACATGGCCGGGGCCCAGGTATCTATCCAACTGGGTCTTAAAGGGCCTAATTTCTGTACTACTTCGGCCTGTTCTTCGGGGTCAGACGCCATAGGCACAGCTTTTGAAAAAATACGTTTCGGTTCTGCTAAAATCATATTGGCGGGCGGTGCCGAATCCATTATGAACCCGGTAGGTTTTGCCGGTTTTTCAGCCCTAAAAGCCCTGTCTACCCGCAATGAAGACCCCCAGACAGCTTCACGCCCGTTTGACGCCAACCGGGACGGCTTTGTTATTGCAGAGGGTGCGGCGATTATGGTACTCGAAGAACTGCAAGCCGCCAAGGCCCGCGGGGCGAATATTATTGCCGAGATAATTGGTTACGGCGGTTCTTCAGACGCTTTCCATATCACCCAGCCGGTGGAATCCGGAGTTGAGGCCGCACGTGCCATAAACATAGCCCTTAATAGCGCCGGCATCAAACCGGAAGCAGTAGATTATATAAATGCCCATGGCACTTCTACTCCGCTCAATGACAAAATGGAAACCAACGCTATAAAAGTTGCATTCGGAGAACATGCCCGAAAACTGGCTATCAGTTCCACCAAATCTATGCTGGGGCATCTCATAGGCGGGGCTGGGGCTATTGAAGCATCTATATGCGCGCTGACTATTAAAAACGGAATTATACCTCCAACCATAAACTACACAACGCCTGACCCTGACTGTGATTTAGATTACACCCCCAACACAGCCCGCAAAGCCAAAGTAAAGGTGGCACTCAATAATTCATTCGGGTTCGGCGGGCACAATTCAGTGCTTATCCTCAGGGAAATGGGCAGTGAAAATATTGGCTAATTGCCTCTGGAAACTAAAACCGGCACCTCCGGAAAAGATTAGCCAGAATTTTCCTTATCCGCCCTTGATTAGCCGTTTGCTTCATAACAGGGGTATTGAAACCGCTGAAGAAGCTGAGTTGTTCCTGTCATCAGACAGGCGTCTAAATCATAACCCATTCTTATTTCCTGATATGGAAAAAGCGGTCAGCCGTATCTACATAGCCTTGCTGACAGGTGAAAAAATAGTAGTATACGGGGATTTTGATGCTGACGGGCTGACGGCTACAGCAGTTTTAACCACTGGCATTGCCCGTTTGGGAGGGAATGTAATCCCTTACATTCCTCACCGCGTTACTGAAGGGTATGGTTTAAAAATATCCGCCCTTGAAAAACACCGAACAGAGGGTGTTTCACTTATCATCAGCACAGACTGTGGCATCACCGCTATACCTGAAATAAAGCGGGCAAATAAAATCGGACTGGATGTGATAGTCACAGACCACCATACCCCGCTAGATGAACTGCCGCCTGCATATGCCATTATAAACCCCAAAGTACCCGGCGAAACCTACCCTTTTAAGGAACTGGCAGGAGTTGGGGTAGCGTACAAACTTATACAGGCTTTATACCGCAACTTGGGGCGGGAAGATGAAACCAGAGATTTACTGGACTTGGTAGCTATAGGCACAATTGCTGATATAGTACCCATTCTGAATGAAAACCGTTATCTGGTAAAAGAGGGCATCAAACTCCTCAATGCCGAACCCCGTCCCGGCATTATTGAAATGGCACAGCTTAGCCGTCTGCATCTAGGGGAAATAGAACCGGAGAGCATTTCGTGGATAATGGCACCCCGCCTGAACGCAGCCGGAAGGCTGGAACATGCTCTGGCAGGATATAAACTGCTTACCGCCACCACCATAAGTGATTCTCAAGAACTGGCACTCTGGCTTGAAAACAAAAACACCGAACGCCAGCAGCTGACCGTTCATTTTGTAGAAAAAGCCAGAGCTAGGCTGGATACACAGTTTCTGCCTGCATTACTTATATTCATTGATGCCGAATGTCCGCAAGGTATCAGCGGGCTTGTGGCAGGCAGACTGTCCGATGAATATTACCGTCCGTCTATTGTTATAAAGACCAACGCAGATTCGGCTACAGGCAGTTGCCGCAGCATACCGGATTTCAATATCATTCAGGCCCTCAGCCGCTTTGCACATCTGTTCAGCCACTTCGGCGGACATGCCCAGGCAGCCGGTTTCACCCTGCCCATAGAAAATTTGGATGCATTTGTCCAAGGCATATCCGCTTATGCCGAAGAAACCCTAAGCGGTGTAGAACTGAAGCCGTTTATAGATATAGATATAGACACAGATCTAAGTGAACTCTGCCCGGCCACCCTGCGTGAACTTGAGAGGCTGGCTCCATTCGGAGAGGCAAACCCGAAACCTGTGTTCCTAAGCCGGGGGCTGAATATTACTGATTACCGCTCCATGGGCAGCAACAACGAACACCTGAAATTGCGTATTAAACATAAAGGCCGCTTCTGGGATGGAGTGGCCTTTCGCCAGGCAAAAGAACTGAATGGTTTTCTCCAATCCCCGGTGGATATAGTGTATAATCTTGAACTGGATAAATGGTGCGGAACAGATACACTCCGCCTGAAGATAATTGATATGTCACCCGCAGGTACCAAGATTTAATAAAAAGGTGAGCAAATGAATAGTTTGATAATGGTTATAATTGCCCTCATTGCCGCATATTTTATCGGCTCCACCCCTGCCCCTTATCTGGCAGGGCGGATTTTTAAAGGCATAGATATCCGTACGGTAGGCTCTAAAAATATGGGGTCTATGAATGTTTTTTACAATGTGGGTTTCTGGCCGGGTATTCTGGTACTGGCGGTAGATATAGGCAAAGGTGCTCTGGCTATGGCAGTTGCCAACTGGCTAGGTGAAGGGCTGGGTATCCAGATGCTGTGCGCCCTAATGGCCATTGCCGGGCATAATTACCCGGTATGGCTAAGATTTAAGGGCGGCAAGGGCGGAGCAACTGCCATAGGTATTCTGGCCTATATGATGCCAGAGGGCATTCCTATATATATCGCTTCTTTTCTTATCCTTATGGCTATTACCCGTTTCCCCACCTTGAGTTACGGCATTTCATTTATCAGCTTCATACTGGTGGCATGGCTTGGACAGCATGATTTGGGGAAAGTGCTATTTTCCCTTTTGGTAGTTATGATACCCATACTTATGTACATACCCCGAATGAAAGAGATAAAAAACAAGGCCGGCTCCGGCAATGCCAAACGGGCTATCTTCCGTAAAAACCTTAAAGAACGGCTTTAATCTTATTTTCCCAGAGCAGACAGAATAATTAAAGACTTGCAGATTTACTTTAAATACATTTGCAAGTCTTATTTTTAATGCTAATAATCCTAAAGTTTAACCTAAGCGTTTCGCGCTTAAGTTATCTTGTCCGCTGCCTTTTGGTTCCGTAAACGGTATATAAAGAGCGGAACAGCTATGGCAATAAGTATCAGCCCCACTACCTGAGCCTGTTCCAGCCCCAGAGCAAAATCATCATTTACCCGCACAAAACCAATGGCGACTCTCCATGCGGCATAGAGGTTTATGTAAAGCAGGAAAAGCTGTCCGTCAGGCCGCAGCTTTTTGGCAATAAATAAGCTAAAGGCAAAAAGACACAGTAAAAAAATAATTTCGTAAGCCTGGGTAGGTGCTACCTCTATACCATGCGGAGCGGCCGTGGCAGGGTTTGTATAAATCACACTGCAGCCGCTGCCACCGTATTCACCGTAACAACAGCCATTCAGCAGACACCCCACCCGGCCTATCGCCTGCCCCAGCAGTATGCCCGGAACAGCCACATCCAGCAGGTAACCCAGATTGAAGTGGGAATAACGGCTGTAAATCCACAAGCCTATAGTTGCACCGATAATAGCCCCGAATATGGTTAAACCTTCACCGCTCAAAATAGCTCCGGGGTTAAGGCTGTAATATTCCCAGGCATCTATAACATGCAGAAGCTTTGAAAAAATAATGCCGGAAGGAATAGCAATAATAGCCGCAGTCAGCACCGTATCATAAGAAATATCGGCCCCGCGTTTAATCCGCCAGAATATCCAGGAAATCAGTGCCACCACACCCAGAGCCATCATGATTCCGTACCATTTGACCACCAGCGAACCGATGCTGAAGGCTACCGGGTCTACATTTATTTCAAACATAAATACCAGTCCTGTTTCAATTTTTAAAAAGTACTATATTAAAATTATACCCGAACAAATTCAGCATCACAAACAGGCCTTGCCCAGGCATCTTTCCAGTACGGCTTTAGCCCCGTTTTTATCCAGCGGTTTGTTATTATTGCCGCACTTGGGTGACTGAACGCAACTGGGACAGCCGTCTATGCAGGTGCATTTTTCAATAACGTTTCTGGCGGCTTCCCAAAGGTCGTTGATGACTTCATATCCCTTTTCGGCAATACCTACCCCGCCGGGGTGTCCGTCATATATAAATATGGCCGGGGTACCGGTATCCGGGTGGAGCGGGGTAGAAACACCGCCGATATCTCCCCGGTCACACAGGGCAAATAAAGGCAGCAGCCCGATAAGGGCGTGTTCGGCGGCGTGGATAGCCCCGTGAAAATCCATTTTAGTTTTTTCCATAGCGGAGACTATATCAGAAGGCAATTTAAACCAGACAGCTATAGTGGGAAAAGTCTGCGGCGGCAAATCCAGCTGCTCCTCGCTCAATACCTGCTCTGTGAACTGGGCTTTACGCCTGTAGCCGGTTACAGTTAAAGTAACATCCACTTTGCCCAGATATACGCTGATATCCCCCACCAGTTTGTTTTTGAGCACTTCAATTATGCTTATTTCGGTAAGGTCACGGGTAACCGTATAGTAGTCCAGTTTTTTCTTTTCCAGCAGGGCTATCTGGGAATTAAGGTCAAAACGGCTTACCAGATAGCTTTCACCCTGATGCAAGTAAACCGCCCCGGGATAAGCTTGCAAAAAGGCGGTTTGAAAGTCCAGCGTTTCAATAATCTGTCCGCTTTCGGCATCTATCAGACAGAAATCCTTGCCCGAAGCCGAACGGATACTGATATCTCCGGCAGGATAAGAAATATCGGCTGACAGATAATAATTGTCCCGCCGCTTATTAAGCACTCTTTCCTGAGCAAGTGTATCCAGCTCCTCAATCAGGTTTTCACCGAACATATCCGTTTCACTTGCGTTTACCGGCATCTCCCAGGCGGCACATAAAAGATGAACCCTGTAGATATATGAATTTTCCGGATTGATAAAAGTGCCTTCAAAACCGCTGTTAAACAGTTTTTCGGGGTTATTCATATAATACTGGTCAAGGGGGTTATCCAGCCCCAGCAAAAAGGAAAGTGAGTGGCCGCACCTTCGGCCGCTTCGTCCTGCCTGCTGAAAAGTGCTGGAGATACTGCCCGGAAAGCCGGTCAGTATGGTAGCCCCCAGGTCACCTATATCTATTCCCAGCTCAAGTGCATTGGTGGAAACCGCCCCAAGCAATCTGCCTGAGAAAAGCTCTTTTTCTATCTTGCGGCGGTCTTCGGCGGTATACCCACCCCGGTAAGGCTTGATGAGGTCTGCAAACTCCGGCTTTATGGCTATCAGGCGGTCACGCGAATATTTATAAATAAGTTCGGTCAGCCGTTTGGTACGGGTAAAGTCCAGGGTACGGATTTCGTGGCTGACCAGTTCGCTTAAAAGAAACGAAGATTCCGAGTTAGCGCTATGGCGTATGCCGTTAGCCGGGTCAATAATGGGCGGATTCCAAAAAACAAAATCTTTTTCTGACCTGGGAGAGCCGTCATTATCTACCACTGAAAAAGGCAGCCCGGTCAGACTTTGGGCATGAACGCCGGGGCTGGCTATAGTAGCCGAACTGAGAATAAACTGCGGGGAACTGCCGTAGTAACGGCAAAGACGCCTAAGCCTGCGGATAATATTTGCCAGATGCGAACCAAACACCCCCCGGTAAATATGGGCTTCGTCTATCACCACATATTCCAGGTGGCGTAAAAACCGCCCCCACTTCTGGTGAGACGGCAGTATGGAAACATGGAGCATATCCGGGTTTGAAAGTATAATCCGGGCTTTCAGGCGTATATTCGCACGGCTGTTGCCGGGGGTATCGCCGTCATATACAGCTATTTCCTCATCTGCCAGGAGTGAAGGCACTGCCAGGGATTTCAGGCTTCGCAGCTGGTCCTGTGCCAAAGCCTTAGCCGGGTAAAGGTATAAAGCTCTGGCATTCGGGTCTGAGAGCAGTTTTTCCAGCACCGGCAGGTTATAGCACAAGCTCTTGCCGCTGGCCGCCGGGGTGGCCACTATAATATTCTTCCCCTGCCAGCTAAGGTTTACAGCATTTGCCTGATGGGTGTACAAGGGCAAAATCCGTTTTTTTCTGAGGCGTGCATCTATCCGGGGCAACAGCGGGGCGTCAGTTCTGGCATATTCCGCCGGACGGTAAGGCAGGCGTTCAATATGGGCTATCTGCTTCTGATAATCAGGCAGTGATGCAATATAGGCTAAAAATTCGGTAGTTTCCAAAAGCCTTTATCCTAAACCGCCATTATTTCAATCTGAAAATCACGTATAACCAAATCAAACCCGCCGTCAGTCACAAAAGCCAGTACTTTATTCAGTAACTGGTCAGCCACCGCGGCACTGTTGCTGATACAGCTTATACCAATAACCGCCGTCTTCCATCTGTCCATTTCTTCGGCTTCGGCTACCGAAAGATTGAAACGGTTTTGCAGTTGCCTGATTAGCGGTTGAATAAGCTGGCGCTTGCCCTTCAGCGAGGTATTTTCAGGCAAGTCCAGCCACAGTTTTAATATACCGGCGTGCAAACTCACACAAACACCTCTTTAAAACCCTTAAATGAATATAGCGTTACCCATATATTACGTCAAGTAAACACTTGCTGGAATATGGTATATTATACCTAAATATAGCGCATTTGTTTTACAACACAGGTACAGTGTGATATAATTTTGACTTTAAATTGAGTAGAATAACATAAGGGGAATAAGTTTGGACAAACAGGAAAAATCTCTGATTATTAACGAATTCAAAAAGAGCGAAAACGATACCGGCTCTACTGAAGTGCAGGTAGCCTTGCTCACTGCCCGTATTCACCAGTTAACCACCCACATGATATCCAACAAACATGACTTTCATACCAAGAGAAGCCTGCTTACTTTGGTTGGCCGCCGCCGCCGCTTGCTCTCATACATGCGCAACAATAACGGGGCCGGTTATCAGGAGCTTATTGCCAATCTTGGCCTTAGAAAATAAATATTGCCAAAGGCAAATAACCCTGTAAGGAGATTACGTTATTGATAACTGCCAACTCATTTGAACGAACTATTGGCGGCAGAAAACTTATTATAGAGAGCGGGAAAATGGCCCGCCTTGCAGATGCCGCAGTAACTATCCGCTATGCGGATACCGAATTACTGGTAACACTTTGTGCTGCCAAAAAACCGCGCGAAGGGGTGGATTTCCTCCCCCTGACTATAGACTATGAAGAGCGGATGTATGCCGCAGGCAAAATCCCCGGCGGGTTTATCCGCCGCGAAGGACGCCCCAGTGAACAGGCTATTTTGGCTGGACGTCTAACAGACAGACCTCTTCGCCCCCTTCTCCCCAAGGAGTGGCGGAATGAACTTCAGATTATTATCACCGTAATTGCCTCAGATAAGGAAAATGACGCTGATATCTGGGGTGTGGTAGGTGCTTCCACTGTTCTTGCCATGTCTGAAATACCCTATGAAGGTCCGGTTGGAGCCAGCCGCGTAGGTTATATAAACGGTGAATTCGTGCTTAACCCCACCTTTGCCCAGCTGGAACAAAGCCAGATGGATTTGGTGGTAGTCAGCACCCGCAAAGCCGTGGTTATGATTGAAGCCGGGTCTAAGGAAATTCCCGAAGACCTTATGATTAAAGCGATTGAGTTTGCCCACCAGGCAAATCAGGAGCTTATTGACCTTCAGGATGAAATCCGCGCCAAGCTGGGCAAGGAAAAACTGCCGGTGCCGGTGCTGGAAATACCTGAAGAAGTCAAAGCAGCGGTAGCCGCCTTTGTAAAGGGGCGGGTAAACGAAGCTCTGAGCCATCAGGACAAAACCCTCCGTGAAAATGCGGTTGAAGCCCTTCAGAGCGAACTGGTTGAAGCTTTGGCAGAAACATACGCCGAGGGCGATATTCTGGCTGCTTATGATAAAGAAATCAAAAAGGCTATCCGTTCAACTATACTTGAAAAAGATATCAGGGTAAACGGACGGGGCATTAAACAGCTTCGCCAGCTGGACGCTGAAACAGGTATTCTGCCCCGCGTTCACGGCTCAGCTTTGTTCACCCGCGGTGATACCCAGGTTATGGCCGTTACCACTCTGGGTTCTTTACAGGAATCCCAGCAGCTGGATGGCTTGAGTGCCGAAGATACCAAGCGTTTTATGCTTCACTACAATTTTGCCCCCTTCTCTACCGGTGAAGTTAAGCGTTCTGGCTCCCCCGGACGGCGTGAAATCGGCCATGGTGCTTTAGCCGAAAGGGCTTTGGTGCCTGTCCTGCCCACTCCCGAAGAATTTCCCTATACCATTCGTATGGTAGCTGACGTAGTCGGTTCATCAGGCTCTACTTCTATGGGCAGTGTCTGTTCGTCCAGTTTGTCACTTATGGATGCAGGTGTACCCGTTAAAAAAGCTGTTGCCGGTATCTCCATCGGCCTTATTACCGGTGAAAATGATACCTACTGCACCATTACTGATATTGAAGGTATTGAAGATAACTACGGCGATATGGATTTCAAAGTTGCCGGTACCCGTGACGGCATAACCGCCATACAGGTGGATATGAAAGTCAAGGGTATCAGCTTTGACGTTATCCGTGACGCTATCTACCAGGCCAAAGAAGCCCGCTATACCATACTGGAAGTAATGGACAAGGCTCTTGCCCAGCCCAAGACTGAGCTTAGCCCTTACGCCCCCAGAATGTACAAGATAAGCATTGACCCCTCCAAGATTGGCAGTGTTATCGGCAGCGGCGGCAAGACTATCCGCTCTATTATTGAGCAGACCAATACTACCGTTGATATTGAAAATGACGGCACAGTGGTCATCGGTGCTACTGACGAAGCTTCGGCCCAAAAGGCTATCAAGATAATTGAAGACCTGACTAAAGATATTGAAGCCGGCAGTGTTTACACCGGTAAAGTTACCCGGATAATGACCTTCGGCGCTTTCGTTGAAATCCTGCCCGGCAAGGAGGGCATGGTACACATAAGCGAACTGGCTGACCACAGAGTAGAAAAAGTGGAAGATATAGTCAAGGTTGGTGATGAAATAACGGTAAAAGTTACCGAGATTGATTCCCAAGGCAGAGTAAATTTGTCACGGCGGGTCATTCTCAACCCCAACGCCGTACCCATTTCACGTAACCGTGATTCCCAGCCGCGTCGTTCCGGGCCTTTCCGCCCTCAAGACCGGTCCAACTCATAATATATTAGGAGGCGCTATGACACCTATAAAGGTTGTAGTTCACGGTGCCTCAGGCAAAATGGGCCAGGAGGTCTTAAAGACCCTGTGCCAGGAAAATAACCTTCTTCCGGTGGGAGCAGTGGATATACGGGCTGAAAGCCCATCCCTGACCCTGCCGGACGGAAGCGGCTCTATCCCCTACTCGGCAGACCTTTCATTTATCCTCTCGCAGACCAAGCCGGATGTAATGGTAGATTTTACTATTGCCAAGGCTTCCATGCCTGCCATCCGCATTGCCGCCGCCCACAAGGTTAATCTGGTTATAGGCACTACCGGCTTTTCGCCTGAGGAAATATCAGAAATTGAACTGCTGGCTAAAACCAATGACATCGGGATTATAGTTGCACCCAACTTTGCCCTTGGTGCTATAATAATGGTTCATTTGGCACAGGTTGCTTCACGTTTTCTTTCCAGCGCCGAGGTGATAGAACTTCACCATGATAAAAAACTTGACTCACCCTCAGGTACAGCTTTGGCCACAATAACAGCCATGCTGAGAGCCCGTGGTGAGGCTTTTAACAAACCGGCCAAGGAAAATCTGACTGATGCCCGCGGGCAGGAACATGATGGTATAAGAGTGCACAGCGTACGCCTGCCGGGTCTGCTGGCACATCAGGAAGTGATTTTTGGAGCGGCCGGTCAAACGCTGACTATACGGCATGATGCCTTTAGCCGCGAATGTTATATGCCGGGTGTTACACTGGCAATAAAAGAAATAGTCCAAACCAAAGGTTTTGTTTTCGGTCTGGACAAACTGCTTAAGCTTTAGGAGGCAGTCCATGGGTTACAGAGTGGCCATAGTAGGTGCTACCGGTATGGTAGGTCAGGAATTTATAAAAGTACTGGAGAAACGGGATTTTCCGATGGATACCGTTTCACTCCTGGCGTCAGACCGCTCTGCGGGCAAGAAAATGATGGTCAAAGGCGAGGAAATAGAGGTCAGGGAGACCGCCTATGATTCGTTTAATGATGTGGATATCGCCTTGTTTTCAGCCGGTGCGGATATCTCCCGCCATTTTGCGCCTATCGCCGCCCAGCATAAAGCCATAGTGGTGGACAACAGCGCCGCATTCCGTATGGATCCGAAAGTACCGCTGGTAGTGCCTGAGGTAAATATTGAAGACATTACCAAGCATAAAGGGATTATTGCCAACCCGAATTGCTCTACAATTCAAATGGTAGTTGCCCTGTACCCTTTGCATCAGGTAAATCCGATTAAACGCATTGTAGTAACCACTTTTCAGGCTGTATCCGGTACAGGTATAAATGCAGTTGACGAGTTGCGTGCTCAAACACGCCAGTTGCTTGACGGGCAGAAGGCTGTTGCCCATGTATATTCGCACCAGATTGCTTTTAATGTACTGCCGGAAATTGATGTCTTTCTTGACAGCGGCTATACCAAGGAAGAATGGAAAATGCTGGAAGAAACCCGCAAGATTATGCATGCTGATAACATACAGGTTTCAGCTACCTGCGTCAGGGTGCCGGTATTTACCGGCCACTCTGAAGCAGTAACTGTAGAATTTGAACGTCCCATGGAACCGGAGCAGGCACGTGATATACTTCTCCGCTCACCCGGCGTCAAAGTACTGGATGAGCCGGCTGTAAAGCTCTACCCGCACCCCTGGCTGGCCACCGGCACCGACGAGGTATTTGTGGGACGGATACGCAAAGACATTTCCAACCCCAATGGTTTGGTTATGTGGGTTGTGGCTGACAATGTCAGAAAAGGCGCTGCCTTAAATGCAGTCCAGATTGCCGAAGAACTGGTAAACCACGGCATGATAGGAGGTTAGAAATGAAAGACTTAGGCAGACTTATTACCGCTATGGTAACCCCGTTTAAAAAAGATGGGACAGTAGACTATGTTCAGGCTCAGAAACTGGCTCTGGGGCTGCTTGATTCAGGCAGTGATGGTCTGGTGGTAGTTGGCACTACCGGTGAATCCCCTACCGTTACCTGGGAAGAAGAACACGCCCTATTTGCGGCTGTAAAATCTGCTGTCGGCAACAGGGGAAAGGTTATTGCCGGCACAGGTGCCAACAGCACTCAGGAAGCACTGGAAAATACTTTGAAGGCTGAAAAAATCGGGGTAGATGCCTGTCTGCTGGTAGTACCCTATTATAATAAACCCACTCAAGAGGGTCTATATCTTCATTTCAAGACGATTGCTGAAGCCACCGAGCTTCCCTGCATACTTTATAATGTACCTTCCCGCACTATTACACACATGAGTCCAGAAACAGTAATCCGTCTGAGCCATATACCTAATATTGTAGGTATCAAAGAAGCCAGCGGCAAACTGGACGATATCGCTCAGATAATAAACAATGTCCGCCCTGATTTTACTGTCTGGAGCGGAAATGACAGCGATACTCTACCCATGCTTGCAATGGGGGCTTACGGTGTTATCTCGGTAGCTTCACATTTGGTGGGTAACCAGATAAAAGACATGATAACCAGCTTTGTGTCAGGCAATACGGATAACGCAGCCGCTATTCACCGCCACCTGACCCCGCTGATACGCTCACTTTTTGTTGTATCAAACCCCATACCCATAAAGTATGCCCTGAATTACCTGGGGTTTAATGTAGGCGGGCTGAGACTGCCCATGACCGAAGCAGATGAAAAGACCGCCGCCCTTATACGTGAAAGCCTTAAGGGCTATACTATCGACCTGCCTATAAAATAAAAATGATACAGTCTGACAATGGTCTCTACCGTTTAGAAAAAACGGATATAAAGCATCTTGCCCAAGCAGCAGCCGAAGCATTCAAGGATGACCCGCTCACTTTGTATCTCCTACAGGGGAATACCCAGAAAGCCCGGCGGCTGCCGATGGTTTTTGAGTACTATGCAGCACTTGGTATAAAATACGGACAGGCTTATGCCTCTTCTCCAAATATGGAGGCGGTTTCAGTTTGGTTTGATGCCCCGGTGCGTATTTCCCTCTTGCAACTTATCAGCTGCGGTTTCCCTGTAAAAAACCTCTGGTGCGGGTTTAATTACTTTCAGCGGGATATGCAGTTAAACAATCTGTGTGACAAAATGAGAGACCAGCTATACCCTTTTAGTAACAAATACCTTGCTTTGCTGGCTGTAGCCCCCAAACACCGTTCAAAAGGGCTTGCCAGTAAAGTCGTCCGTCCTATTCTGGCGGAACTTGACCGGAATAATATAACGTCTTATCTTGAAACCCAAAGTTTGCAGAATGTAAATATGTACCGCCACTGGGGTTATGAAGAAATAGGCTCTTTCAGTATACCTCTAGGCAATATTTCACTGCATGCCATGCTCAGGAAAAACAGAAAGGACCAATATGGAGGAAATTCCTCTTCAATACCTCTATAAACTGAATAAATCAGATATACCCAGAGCAGCTGAAGTCTGTGCCCGTGCTTTTCAGAATGACCCTATAATGAAGGAGATTTCAAATGGGAAAGCGGGTATAGATGCTCTTTACCGGATTTTTGCATATATTTTAAAAACCGGGATGGATATCGGGCAGTCATATGCCAGTTCCGCTAACCTGGAAGGAATAGCCCTTTGGGAACCGAATAATGTCCATAAAACATTTCGTCAGCGTATCAGGCACTTGTCCTACCTTTTTCAGGCAAGGAACCAGCTGCCACTTTTAACTGAAATGTCCAGAGTAGATAAAATTAGCCAAAGCCTGCGAACCAAACATGCTCCGGCTATATATTTTCACCTTGCTCTTCTGGCCGTTAACCCTGAATATCAGGGCCACGGGATAGCCGGGCATTTGATACGCCCCATGCTGGACTTTATGAATCAAACAGGCATACCGTGTTATCTGGAAACACAAAGCCCTGAAAATGTGTCTATGTATGAGCATCTGGGTTTCAAAACACTGGCCAGCCAGAGGATTTCAGGTACCAGCCAAACCATATATGGTATGTTGAAAAACCCTGACGGCAAGGTGTCTTAGTTTTTACAGCTAGAATGTAAATATAAAATCCATCTTGGCAACTATTTGAATTGCAAAAATAGAATAAAAAAGGGGGCTTTTAAGCCCCCTTCGGTATTTAGAGAAATATTAGGTTTATTTGTAGATAGTCTGTTCGCGTGAAGGGCCAATACAAACTGCACTCATCCGGCAGCCTATAAGCTCCTCAATGCGGCATATATAGTCTTTTGCTTCATTCGGCAGATCTTCATAATTTCTAACTTCTTTAGTAGAACAAAGCCAGCCAGGCATCTCCTCATAAACAGGCTTGCACTTAGCAAGTTCCCCTGAGTTTGCTGGAAAATATTTGATTATCTTGCCGTTAAGCTCATACGCAGTACAAATTGATATGGTAGGTAAAATATCCATAATATCCAAGCGGGTCATTATGGCAGTTGTCATGCCATTTATCTGGCAGCTGAACTTTCCGGCCACCGCATCAAACCAACCTATCCGTCTGGGACGGCCAGTAGTTGTACCGTACTCGTGGGCTTCATCACGTATGGTATCCCCGGTTTCATCTAAAAGCTCGGTAGGCATTGGCCCGCCGCCAACTCTGGTACTGTAAGCCTTGAAAACACCCAGTGTAGCACTTACTGAAGCCGGTCCTATTCCTATCCCCAGACAACCGCCGGCTGCCAGAGGCGAACTGGAAGTGCCATAAGGATAAGTGCCAAAATCAGGGTCAAGCAAAGCCCCCTGTGCACCTTCCATTATTATCTTTTTGTCCTGGCTGATAGCCTCTTCAATAATATGAGTGGTTTCTTTGATATTGGGTGCCAACTCTTTTCCCCATTTGAGGCAGGTTTCATAAATTTCATCCAAAGAAATAGGCGCTGCGTCATACACTTTGGTAAGCAGCTGGTTTTTACATTCCAGTACATACTCCAGTCGCTCACGCAGATATTCGGGCAGAAGCAAATCACCTACCCGTATGCCCATACGGGCATATTTATCCACAAATGCAGGCCCTATCCCCCTTCGGGTAGTACCCAGTGATTTATTTCCTCTGGCCTCTTCTTCAAGCCCGTCCAGCAGTATATGATATGGCAAAACCAGATGAGCCCGGTCACTTATAAAAACATTGCCAACATTCACGCCGCGGCTGATAAGTTCATTGCGTTCACGTATGAAAACATCAGGATTTATAACCACCCCATTGCCGATAATGCATTTCACACCGGGATAAAAAACCCCTGAAGGAATAATATGAAGTTTAAACTCACCCATAGGGTTGATAACAGTATGACCCGCATTATCACCGCCGGAGAAACGTACTACGTAATCAGCCTCCTGGGCCAGCATATCTACAACTTTGCCCTTGCCTTCATCCCCCCACTGTCCACCGACTATTGCTGTAACAGGCATAACTCCCCCAATTTTGGCTTTAAACATATTTTATCCCCTCACCCAACTACCAGTTGCCGAGGGGAAACCGATAAAGTTTAACAGATTAGGCTGATAAAGTCACTATCATTTGGTCTGGCGGTAAACATTTACAAGCCGCTGAATGACAGTTATCAAACTTAACACGCTTACCAGCACCAACACCGGCACAAGTATGTTAAACATCATGCCTATAGCCAGGGCAACCACCCGTTCAGGTCTGGTAAAAAACCCTTCCTTGCCCTCAAGCCCCATGGCTTCAGCTCTGGCACGTATATAGCTGACCATCAGGGATAAGGTAAGAGTAACTACCGCAAGCACTACTTCAGGTGTTTGCCCATTTTGAGAATAAAGAGCGCATATACCTATAAGTATTGCCGCTTCCGAAACCCTGTCCAAAGTAGAATCAAGTACTGCCCCGAAGCGGGTAACCTTGCCGGTACGTCTGGCCAGTGCTCCGTCCAGCATGTCAAATACACCTGCCAGCAGCATAACAATCCCTGCAAGCAACAGATTTCCATTCACTATAATCCCGGCTGCTACCAGGGTAATAATAAAACCGGTTACCGTAACCATATTGGGGGTAAGACCGGTTTTAGCTAAAAGGTTTATAATGGGATTGGTGACTTTTAGGGCTATTTCCTTACGTAAGCTTGCCATACCAGACATTATATTCAGACTCTTTTCTGCCCTGAGTTGAAGGCAACAGCCAAACTATTTACCTTCCGGACCGTGGTGATTTTTGCTTAACACCAAATGGTAGTACTCTTCAACTTTTTTAGCAACCTTTTTCCAGCTATACTGCTGAACTGTTTTTAAGCCTTCGGCACTAAGCTCAGAACGCATATCGGGATGGGCTACAAGTTTCATCAGGGCTTTGGCCAATTCATCTGCATTTTTAGGCGGCACTAACAGCCCTTCTTTATTATTCGTGAGGACACATTGATATCCTTCTATTTGAGAAGCCACAATCGGCACACCCAAAGCCATAGCTTCCAGAAGTACAATACCAAAACTTTCCTGGCCGGTAGCCGGTGAACAATAAATATGGGCTGTTTTATAATAACGCGGCAGCTCAGTGCAGGAAACCCCGCCCGTAAATACCACATCTGAAAGTTCGTGCCGTTTTACTATATCGCGGTAATGTTTAATTTGCCCGGGTGTACCCGGGCCTACTATCAGAAGCCTTGTCTGAGGGCATAGGGGCTTAATCTGGGCGTACGCATCAATAAGATAACCCAATCCCTTTCGATTCTCCATCCGTCCCACAAAAAGGATATTAAGTTTGTCATCCATATACTCCGGTACAGGCTGAACTTCGGTATTAAATAAATCCAGGTCTATCCCATTGGGCACAATAGTATATTCACCGGGGATATATTTGGAGGCAAAACGCAAAGCTGCTTTGGAAACCGCCATATGCCCATGGAGGTTGCGCCTGCGCCTTCTCAGGAATATGCGGGTAAAAGGCCAGCCCAAATTATAACCGGGCTTGCCCTGACTGGCATGGAAAGTAGCCACATTACAGGTTTTGGAAAACCGGAGCATAGCACTGCAAAGCATTATCATAAATGGCTCATGCAGATGGATAACATCAAACTTTTCGGTTTCTAAAACCTGTTTTATGCGGTTTTTCAGATTCACCGAAAGGCTGATGCGAACTACTGTTCCGGAAGTAGCCAGAGGACGGGGTTTACCGACCCGAATAAAATCAACACCGTATTCGGCCGGAGACTTTGATGCTGGAGCAATGATGCGAACATCATGCCCCAGCATTTTAAGTTCTTTATAAAGCGAGCTAACGTGGTTAACCACGCCACCCGGGTAGGCAAAATCATAAGGACAGACTAAAGCTATTTTCACTGTTAACCGCCAACTAACCTACAGTATCACTAAGGAAGTTCGGGTTATTTTTCTGCCTTCTTTTCAGCCCCAGCCAGTTTCTTGGCAGAGGTCTTTTTAATGAACTCTGCAGTCATAAGATGAGCAGCGTCGTCAGTATACTGAACGGGAGGTGACTTCATAAAATATGAAGAGGGTTCGTTCAGTGAACCGGACATGCCGTTATCCATAGCTAATTTGCAGCAACGAATGGCATCAATGACTACACCGGCGGAGTTGGGGCTGTCCCAAACTTCCAGCTTCATCTCCAAATTCAAGGGGACATCACCGAAAGTCCGGCCTTCCATCCGGATATGGCAGAACTTGCGGTCTTCAAGCCACGGCACGTAGTCACTGGGGCCTACATGAACACAATCAGGGTCAAGCTTGTAATCAAGCTGAGAGGTAACTGCATTGGTCTTGGAGATTTTCTTTGATTCCAGCCGTTCGCGTTCAAGCATATTCAGGAAGTCAGTGTTACCGCCGAAATTCAGCTGATAAGTTTTTTCAAGCTTTACACCGCGGTCACAGAACAGTCTGGTAAGTACGCGATGGGTAATGGTAGCACCTACCTGTGACTTGATATCATCACCGATAATAGGTACACCGGCAGTTACAAAACGCTGCTGCCAATACTTTTCACGGGCGATGAATACCGGTATGCAGTTAATCATACCGCATCCGGCTTCCAGAATCTGCTCCACATACCACTTGGTGGCTTCCTCAGAACCCACCGGCAGATAGTTGATAACAACATCCGTCTTGGTTTCTTTGAGGATTTTCACAATGTCAGCGGTAGAGCCGGGAGCTTTCTGGATAATCTGGGAAAGATATTTGCCCAGACCGTCATGGGTCATGCCGCGCTCAACTTTGACGCCGGTTTCGGGAACATCAGTGAATTTAAAAGTATTATTTGGTTTAGTAAAAATAGCTTCACTAAGGTCCTTGCCGACCTTATTTTTATCAACATCAAAGGCAGCAGTGAAGTTAATGTCGCTAATGTGATAACCGCCAAGATTGACATGCATCAGACCTGGAACGAATTCAGTGTCCTTTGCTTTCCGGTAATAGTGAACACCCTGTACTAAGGACGAAGCACAGTTACCAACACCGATAATGGCAACGTTGATTTTACCCAATTTTTTCCGTTCTCTCCTTCCAACAGAAGAGGCTATCCTGAAACGTCACTAACCCTTCAGAAGATAACCTCTGAATAATTTGATACCTCTTTAAGCCCACACGGGCATTTTTAAAGCCGTTTGTAAAGATAAACTAAGTAACTTAGCCTATCCTGAAAACCTTCCCGCCGCAAACAGGGCAGGTACCTTGCCAGGCTCCGCGACCATTTTTCAGAGTAACTCTCCTGGCATCTTTGACGTCAATCTTCTTGCGATCCTTGACACAATAAGCCTGTACCATGGCCGGTCTCCTTTCGGGTATTTTGGAATATATCATCTACTATTATAGGCGCATTGTCAAGCATTATAAGTATAATTTTAAGCTAATCCGCATTCTCTTTCAGGCATTGATTTACGAATACTTTTGCCGGATGCCAACTGCCGTCACTCTCCGGCTGGATTATAGCCGCAAATCTGTTTTTCGTGTTATATACGGCAATTACCTCAGGCCTGTCATTTTGCTCCAGTGTTATCTCCAAACCATTTACCAAGCGTGTTATATTCTTTTCATCAAGGGTCACTCTAGGCAAATGCCCTATGGCTATTTCGGGTGGAAGCAAAATATCCTGGAGTTTTCCTTCATTCTTGGCTGCTTCAAGGTCAGTAAATGAAAGAGATTTTGCCAGATTAAATTGCCCGTAAGCTTCTCTGACCAGTGATTTCAGATATGCCCCGCAGCCCAGTTTTCTGCCCAAGTCAAAAGCGATAGACCGTATATATGTACCATGTCCACATTCTATCCGTAAACGCAGTACAGGCAAATTGCAGTCAAGCAGTTTTATGCTATAAATCATGGCTGTCCGGGGATTTCTTTCTACCTCTAAACCCTGACGAGCCAGATTATAAAGCCGCATTCCGCGATGTTTTACGGCACTATACATAGGAGGTATTTGAGTAATCTCACCCTGAAAATCCAGCAGTGCTGTTTGTATCATTTCACGTGTAATCCGGTCAAAGGGTTTTCGGGAAGTGACCTCGCCTTCACTATCATAACTATCTGTTTCTGTCCCCAGCTCTATTTTAGCCAGATATGTCTTGCTAACAGAAGAAAGGTACTCTATGAGACGCGTAGATTTGCCTAAAAAAACGGGGATAACTCCGGTGGCATACGGGTCAAGCGTACCTCCATGCCCTACTCGTTTCTGAGAGTAAATACGTCTGATTTTTGAAACCACATCAAAGGAGGTTATCCCGAAGGGCTTGTTGATATTCAAGATGCCATCCATGGCTAGTCTTCAGGCTGGTGTTGAGTAACCCGGTCAATAAGGGTATTCAGGCGAACACCCCTCTCTATTGTATCATCCCACACGAAATGGAAAACCGGCATATAGCGGATATCAGTCTTCTTGGCTATTTCGGTACGGAAAAAACCGGCAGCTGTATTCAAAGCAGCCAGAATTTCATCTTTGTGCTCGTTGCCGGATAAATGACTGACATACACGTTAGCATGCCGCATATCTTCAGATATATCTACTTCATTTACAGATAATAACGTATCCAGACGCGGATCACGAACCTCTTTTTGAAGGAGGGCACTTATATCCGCCCTGAAAAGCTGATTCAGTTTCTTTATCCGCCGTGACATCAGCGTGATTTTTCCTTATGATAAAACTCTAAAATATCACTCTTCTGAAATTCATTAAAATCTTTAAGTCCCACGCCGCATTCGTAACCGGCTACTACTTCTTTTACATCATCTTTGAAACGGCGGAGACTGTTGCTGGGTGCATCTACAATCACCTCACCGCCCCGCAGAAGCCTCACCTGAGAGTTCTTTATCAGTTTACCTTCCAATACCATACAACCGGCTATGCTTAGCTTCTTGGTGCTTTCAAAGACTGCCCTAACTTCGGCCCGGCCGTCAATCACCTCTTTGATAGTAGGTTCAAGCAAACCTTGCAGGGCTTTTTCCACATCTTCTACCAGTTTATAGATAATGTCATAATGACGGATATCAATATCTTCGGCATCAGCCAGACGCTGAGCATTGGTTTCGATGCCGGTGCTGAACCCAATAATCAAACCGCCTGACGCCATAGCCAGCATAACGTCACTCTCGGTTATGTTGCCAACACCGCTGCGGTTTATATTTATCTTTATCTTATCCGTACCCAGTTTTTCCAATGAATCTTTGATAGGCTCCAGACTGCCTTGAACATCGGTTTTAAGTATTATGTTAAGCTCTTTTATATTACCCTTGCTCACCTGGTCATAAACATTGGTAAGGCTGACTGCGTTGGTTTTACGGATAACCTGGCTATTTTCATTAACCATATCCCGAGCCTGTTTTTCGGTGGCGACAGCTATAATCTTGTCACCCACTTGGGGTACATTTTCCATACCAAGCAGAGCAACCGGAGTGGAAGGTTCAGCTTTTTTAATACGTTTGCCCACATCATTAAACATAGCCTTTACGCGTCCCCAAGTATTACCTGCAACCACGGTATCACCCAGTTTCAAGGTGCCACTCTGTACGAGTACGGTAGCCATAGGACCTTTGGTTTTATCCATTTCGGCCTCAATAACCACGCCATTTGCGGGCTGGTTGGGATCGGCTCTTAAATCTTCCAGTTCAGCAATAAGCAAGACTGCTTCCAGCAGTTCGTTTATACCCTTCTTTTCGCGGGCAGATGTCGGGATTGCCAGAGTGTCACCGCCCCATTCTTCAACCACCAGCCCGGCTTCGGCCAGCTGCTGTTTAACTCTATCGGGGTTAGCTTCAGGTTTGTCCATTTTGTTTATAGCCAATATAATCGGCACACCAGCCGCCTTGGCATGATCCAAAGCCTCCAAAGTCTGCGGCATAACGCCGTCATCAGCAGCAACGACCAAAATCGTAATATCGGTAGCCTGGGCACCTCTGGCGCGCATGGCAGTAAATGCTTCATGACCGGGGGTATCCAGAAAAGTTATCTTCTGGCCTTTGATTTCCACCTGATATGCCCCGATATGCTGGGTAATACCGCCGGCTTCTTTTTCCATAACATTAGTGGAACGTATAGCATCAAGCAAGCGGGTTTTACCATGGTCTACATGGCCCATAATGGTTACAACCGGCGGGCGGAGGGGGAAGTTGCTCAGTTTTTCCTTGGCGGGAGAAACTTTTTTAGCGGCACTCTTTTTCAGAATCTTAAGCTTGGCCTCAAAACCAGCCGCTTCTACAATCCCTTTGGCCACCTCAAAATCTATAACCTGATTTATATTAGCCATGATGCCTTTGCGCATAAGGGCTTTAATAACTTCAACAGGGTTTGTATCCAGACTATCAGCCAGTTCTTTTACCGATACCACTGCCCCAAGTTCAATAACCTTGACCGGCGGAGCAATTTCAGTTTTGGCGCTTGGTTTACTTGTCTTCTCTGCCATTTTCTTTCACCTCACACACTTCGCGCCCATATTTTAACAATTCCTCACGGTTTTCCGTTGTTATGGCAATTTTTAGAGCATGAGTAATATAACTGCCCTTTAGCCCGGATTCCCAGCAGGCTATGTCTTTGCACAAATAGGCGCCGCGCCCTTCTAGACGCCCGCTATGGTCTACCCTTACGTCATTATCTTCTGTTCTTACCAGCCGAACAAGCTCCATCTTAGCTTTTTCGGTACGGCAGGCAATACAAGTCCGCATGGGCACAAATTTAGAAGTCGATTTCCTCTGATTCATAATCTGTTACATTCCGCCGTTTTTTGCCCTTCAGCTTGATACCATCTTCAGCGGTATCCTTGCCTTTAACGGTCTTTTTCTTGTTTTTGCTTTTATTTTTGTCATCAATGATAACTTCGCGCCTGGGCAGCAAATCTTCCGCAAAACGCAGTTTGACCGAATCCCCTTCGGATACTTTATCAAGCACATTCAAAGGGACTACCACACCTTGCTCTTCGGGAACAGCTTCTGCCTTTGCCGGTGTTTCTTTAACCGCAGGTTCTATTATTAGTTCCGCAGGCGGCAATTTTCCAACAGATTCCTCTTCAATCTTTGAAACAGGTACCGCCGCAGGTTGTTTCTCAACAGTTTTCTCAACAGCTTCAGGTTTGATGTGCTCAGCCTGCTTGCGGGCAGCTTCTTCTGCGCGTTCAACTTCTTCGTCAGAGGCACTCTTTATATCAATACGCCAGCCTGTCAGTTTAACTGCTAGACGCACATTCTGTCCTTCTTTACCAATGCCCAAACTGAGCTGACGGTCAGGTATAACTACAATGGCAGATTTTTCCGCCTCATTCAATATAACTTTGGTAACTTGAGCAGGGCTGAGTGAATTCGCAATAAAAGTGGCTATTTCATTATCCCAAGCCACCACATCTATTTTTTCTCCGTTCAGCTCGCTGACAATGTTTTGGATACGGATACCCCGCAAACCCACGCAGCAACCTACCGGGTCAATTCCCGGCTGCAAAGCGCCTACCGCTACCTTAGAGCGTGAGCCTGCTTCACGGGCAACAGCCTTTATCTCTACCAGTTGGTTAAAAACCTCAGGTACTTCCATTTCAAACAAACGCCGTACCAGACCAGGGTGTGAACGGGAAACAATGACAGCAGGACCTTTAGCTGTTTTAGCCACGTCCACCACATAAACCTTTATCCGCTGTCCGGCACGATACCTCTCACCATAAGCCTGTTCACTGGCAGGCATTATAGCTTCTACCCGGCCGATATCAACCGTAATCTGTTTGGGCTCTATTCGCTGAACTACACCCACCAGAGTATCTCCAGCCTTAGAGGCATATTCGTCAAATATAGCCGTATTTTCTGCCTCATGCAGACGCTGTAAAATAACCTGCTTGGCAGTCTGAGCAGCAATACGCCCGGCATCAGCCGGAGTATCTTCAACCATCATCAGGTCGCCTATTTTTGCATCTGCTTTTTGCCGTTTAGCCTCAAGCAAACGCATTTCTTGGCGGCTGTCAATCACTTTTTCAACTACCTGCTTTTCGGCCATGACTTTTACCTTACCGGTAAGCGGGTCTATTTTCACCGTGATATTCTGGTTTGGAGCAAAGCTCTCTTTACGATAAGCCGATACCAATGCCGACTCAACGGTAGCAAGTACTACTTCTTTTGGCAGATTCTTCTCTGCCGAGAGCTGGGTGATAGCGAGCAAAAAGTCGCTTTTCATCTCGGTTCTGTATCCTCCTCAGTTTATCCCGATACAACAAAAAAGTGGGTTTGAACCCACCTCAACAACGTGATTTAGCTTTTACGGTAGTATAACACAAAGCCTTGTATATTGGCAATATACAAGGCTTTAAAGTCCTGCGAATATATCCCGTTGACACCCATCAAGCTTAACTGTAACATTAACTATTATGCTTGCAAAAGTATCAAGTTGTGCCCTTATTGGACTGGAAGGCACTATTGTTGAGGTGGAAACCGACATATCTGCCGGGTTGCCGTCATTTACCATTGTAGGACTGCCGGACGCCGCTGTTCAGGAAGCCCGTGAGCGGGTAAGAGCAGCAATCCGTAACTCCGGTTTTACTTTCCCTGTCAAACGCATAGTTGCCAATCTGGCACCGGCTGATTTCAAAAAAGCCGGCCCTGCATATGATCTTTCAATAGCTTTGGCTATTCTTATAAGTTCCGAACAGTTAAAAGCAGACATATCTCAAATAGTATTCCTGGGGGAACTCTCGCTTGATGGTAGTCTTCGTCATACCAGCGGCATATTGCCTATGGTTGCGCTTGCCTACCAAAACGGTTATCGCGATATCATTGTGCCCGCCTGCGATGCCCGCGAAGCCTCACTGGTTGAGGGTGCCAATATACTTCCATTTAACGCGCTAAAAGAAATCACTGAATACCTGCAGGGAGACCGACCTGCACCCAAGGTATGTGAAATAAAGGAAGATTTTAAAAATATTAACCAAACTAATTATGTTGATTTGTCTTTCATAAAAGGGCAGGAAAATGTAAAACGGGCGTTGGAAGTAGCTGCCGCAGGCGGGCACAATATGATAATGACCGGTCCGCCCGGCAGCGGTAAAACCATGCTGGCAAGGGCGTTGGTTTCCATACTCCCGCCGATGACCAGCGCTGAAGCTCTGGAAGTTACCAAGATATACAGTATTGCCGGTCTGCTGCCTCCAAATACCCCGCTTATAAACAACCGCCCTCTTCGGTCTCCTCACTATACTATTTCTTCCGCCGGGCTGGTCGGCGGAGGCACTTTCCCCAAACCAGGGGAAATCAGCTTAAGCCACCGCGGGGTTCTTTTTCTGGATGAACTGCCGGAATTCGGACACAGCCTGCTTGAGCTTCTCCGCCAGCCTTTAGAAGACAAAACCGTGACCATAAGCCGGGCGCAGGGGAGTGTCAGTTTTCCGGCCAATTTTATGCTGGTAGGTGCTATGAATCCCTGCCCTTGCGGCTTTTTTGGTGATAATTATAAACATTGTACATGCCCGCCGGGGTTGGTAACACGCTATCAAAGGCGAATCAGTGGCCCGTTTTTAGATAGAGTGGACATAGTTATAGATGTACCCCGCATAGAATATGAAAAACTTTCCAGTGACCGCCTTGGCGAATCATCAGAGGCAGTCAGCCGGAGGGTGGGGAAATGCCGGGATATTCAGCTAAGGCGTTTTGCCACAAGTAAAATACTTTCCAACGCGGAAATGACCCCGGCAGAAATACGCCAGTTTTGCATGCTTGAAGATGCCGCCCAGAACTTGCTGCGTACCGCTACCAAACAACTGTTTTTGTCCGCCAGGGCTTATCACCGTATATTGAAATTAGCCCGCACCATTGCTGACCTTGAAAATAATGATATAATCAAATCACATCACTTGGCCGAAGCGATACAATACAGGCCACGCTGGCAGGTATAAAATGAAGGACCAACTTACTCTTCAAACACCCCGCCTGGAATTGATACCGGCAAACGCCGACATGCTTAATTGCGAAATTCAAGAACAAAAGCAATTGGGGCAATTGCTGGAAGCTGAAATTCCAGCTAACTGGCCGCCGGAAGGTTACGGTTGTGAAACCCTTAAACGCTTGCTGACAAAATATGAAGCAAGCAAATTTAAAACCGGTTATCTAAACTGGTATATAATTCTGAATCAATCCGGCACTCACCGCCAGCTTATCGGGGAGGCAGGTTTTAAAGGTGAACCTACCGCTGAAGGCCGTATGGAAATTGACTATTCTATACTTGCCCACTACCAGCACCACGGATATGCCATGGAAGCCGTCCATAGCTTGATAGGCTGGATACTCCAAGACCAAGATATCAAAGAGATTATAGCCCAGACTTATCCCGAATCTATAGCCGCCCAAAAACTTCTGGTAAAAATAGGTTTCAGCGCTTCCGGTAAAGGCATGGAACAGGGCACCATACTCTTTGTTCTTCCCCGCGAAGACTATAAAACCGAATTACCTGTGATGACTGAAGGAGAAAAAAACGTGAAAGAAGACCTCAAAGCTAATTCCCGTAAAGCCGCTGAAAGCTTTGGTGATATGCTGGCCGCTTTTGGCAGCGCCGTCAGTGAAATATTTAATGACCCTTCTTTAAAAGAAAAGGCCAAGGAATTCGGCAAGAGTGTTTCAAGTTCGGCAGAAGCGGTAACCAACCGCTTTAAAGACGAGGAAATAAAGGTAAAGTTTAAAGAAGTGGGTGACGCCGCCCAAATTTTCGGCAAAAATGTAAGCAATATCTTCAAAGATGATAAAAAAGAATCTAAAACAACCGATGCCGAGGATTAGTTTATATTCCGCATACTGCAATGCATATATTTAGCAGATGTATTTACAGGTGCATCTGCATTTTGACGTGCTCTATCCCGTCCTCCACAAAGGACTCTCCGTCAGGAGCATAACCCAAGCTGGTATAGAAACCTAATGCACTGGTCTGAGCATGAACTACTACTCTATCTACATTTTCTGTTTTTAACATGCTTACAGCGTAGTTCATCATCTTCCTTCCCAAACCAAACTTGCGGTGGTCAATATCTACAGCCACTCTTTCAATCTTAGCAAGGCTTTTATCCAGCATTCTTATACGGCAACAGGCTAAAGCCCGTTCTACGTTATGTATAACCAGATGACGGGCAGTTTTATCGTATAAATCATATTCGGTATCTGGGTCAATCCCCTGCTCGGTTACAAATACTCTGTACCGAAGGGCAAAAACCATTTGCAAAATATTTTCGTTTTCAACTAAGCATACCTGATACATAATCATGGTATTATATTTAAACTATAACGTACATTCAAACACCACCTATATGCAAAGTGTTTTTACTGCTAAACTATAATAAAACCGAATTTTTCCGGAGGCTAAATATGTCACCACCCAATAATAAGACCCTAAAAATAATCCGTAATCGTTTTTTTACCGGTCTTGCCTTTGTTTTGCCCATCGGGGCGGCACTGGGACTGCTTATTTGGGTATTTAATATAGTAGACGGTATGCTAAAGCCTGTCATAGAGTTTTTCTTCGATTGGTATTTCCCGGGATTGGGCCTTTTAGTAACATTGCTCCTTATATATCTAGTAGGATTGGTGCTAAGTAACTATTTCGGCAAGCAAATATTGGGGTGGATAGATAAGTTACTGACAAAAGTACCTATATTCAATCAGGTATACAACAGCGCCAAACAGGTCATAGAAACACTGGGGGTGAGTAATAAAGTCTCCTTCAAAGAGGCTGTAATGGTAGAATTTCCCCGGGCAGGTATGCATAGTCTGGCATTCATTGCTAATGAAACCACCAATTCCAGCGGTGAAAAATTGTATCTGGTTTATGTACCCGGCTCCCCCAACCCGACCAGCGGCTTTTTAGAGCTCCTCAGGGAAAATCAGATTGAGAGGGTAAATATATCGGTTGAAGATGCCATGAAAACCCTCCTTTCGTGTGGTTTGGTGTTTCCTGAAACGATTCAGAGTATTGAGATTGGCAAGGGGGATTTACGCCCCGGCAAAATCTAGGGCATCAGTTTTTTAATAAAACAAAGGGGCAGAGACCTGAAAGTCCCCGCCCCTTTGTTTTTACTTTTATCTGGCTAAAGGTTATTTAATTTCTACGGTAGCGCCGGCAGCTTCAAGAGCCTTCTTGGCGGCATCAGCTTCTTCTTTGCTGACATTCTCTTTAACAGCCTTGGGAGCGGCTTCAACCATATCCTTGGCTTCTTTAAGACCCAGGCTGGTAAGTTCGCGGACAGCCTTGATTACGTTAATCTTGTTGGCACCGACATCCTTCAGGATTACGTTAAATTCGGTCTTTTCTTCTTCAGCAGCAGCAACAGCGGCACCGCCACCGGCAGCGGGGGCAGCTACGGCAACAGCAGCACTTACACCAAATTCCTTTTCGAGGGCTTTTACCAATTCGGACAGTTCAATAACGGTCATGCCCTTAATGGCACTCATCATTTCGTCAATAGTCATGAAAATACTCCTTATAATATTTTATTACTTTATTTAGCCTTCAAGCTGTTTCATACGGGCTTGAAGTACAATGGCCAAACCACGGGCAGGACCATTGAGTACCATCGCCAAACCGGCAATAGGACTCTGCATACCAGCCAAAACCTTGCTGATAAGCACTTCGCGAGACGGTAACTTGGCAAGCTCTGCTACTTCGTCAACGGAAATAAGCTTGTTGCTGAGATAACCGCCGGTTACTTTTAAAGTGGACTTGGAGCTGGCCAGATAGTCCATCAAGACTCTAGCCGGAGCAACCACGTCACTCGAAGAGTAAGCCATAGCCACCGGGCCTTCAAATGCACTCTTGATATTTGTGTGGTGAGTGTTGTCAGCGGCACGCCGAGCCAGAGTATTTTTAAGCACCCGGTAACCCACACCAGCTTCACGCAGTTTTACACGTATAGTGGTCAACTCTGATGTACTGATACCGCGGTAATCAGTAAAAACCGCAGACTGGGCAACAGCTAAAGCGTCAGTTAACTCATCAACTGCTATCTTTTTCTTTTCACGTATCTTCTTTACCAAACCGCACCTCCTTTTCTAAAAAATAAAGTCCTTATGCCAAAGCACAAGGACTTATAAAACCCTTAATAAAAAGTCTTGTATCCTCGGCAGGCAATGTATTAAGCCAATAGGCACCCACGTCTCAGGAAATATTCAGTTATAAATACGGCTGACTTATGCGCCACCCATGGCAGACACAGCCCTGAGATCCATCTTTACACCAGGCCCCATGGTAGTAGCCAGATAAGCACTCTTGATGTACTGGCCTTTGGCACCGGTGGGCTTTGAACGTATAATAGCATCTATCACAGAGGTCATATTCTCCAGCAAAGCCTGCCCTTCAAAACTGGCCTTGCCCAATACGATATGTACAATGCCTGAACGATCCAGTTTGAATTCCACACGTCCTTTGCGGGCTTCGGTAACAACTTGTTTGAAATCTTCAGCAGGGACTACAGTGCCGCTCTTAGGGTTAGGCATAAGACCGCGCCGGCCCAGAACTTTACCAAGTTTACCAACTTTGCTCATCATGTCAGGGGTAGATATAGCAACGTCAAAATCAAGGAAACCGGCTTCAACCTTCTTTATAAGCTCTTCACCACCGTATACATCAGCACCGGCCGCTTGAGCCGCTTTTTCAGCTTCACCCTGGGCGAATACCAATACACGTACGGTTTTACCTAACCCATGGGGCAATACGGCTACACCGCGCAACTGCTGGGTAGCATTTTTAGGATCAAGGCCCATCTTCAGATGCATTTCAACGGTCTCATCAAACTTTGCCGCAGCCATTTTCTTGGCCATATCAATAGCTTCAGCCGGAGCGTAAGCCAAACTCTGGTCAAGCAGTTTTATTGCGTCCTGATATTTTTTACCGCGTGTTACCATCTGTTATTCCACCTTAATGCCCATGCTGCGGGCAGTACCTTCAATAATTCTTTCTGCACCCTCAATATTAACTGCATTCAGGTCCTTCATCTTGACCGAAGCAATTTCTCTGAGTTGGCCCTTTGAGATAACAGCAACGACGCTTTTGCTGGGAGTACCAGAACCTGCCGCAACACCAGCCGCCTTTTTCAAAAGGTCAGCCGCGGGAGGGGTTTTGGTGATAAATGTAAAAGAGCGGTCATCATAAATAGTTATCTCTGCAGGTACAATAGTGCCCGTCATAGAGGCTGTGCGTTCGTTATATTCTTTACAGAAACCCATGATATTGATACCGTGCTGACCCAGCGCCGGACCAATGGGAGGTGCAGGATTGGCTTTACCTGCAGGTATCTGTAATTTTACAATTGCCTTTACTTTTTTTGCCACGTATGTCTCCTAAAGCCTCTAGAGCTTTTCGACCTGCAAAAAGTCAAGTTCCACAGGAGTTTCCCGCCCGAACAGGGAAAGAAGCACCTTGACCTTGCCTTTTTCAGTGTTAATTTCGTCTACCATGCCGATAAAATCAACGAACGGTCCGTCAATAACCCTGACACTCTGTCCCTTGCGGAAACCAACCTTAACTCTGGGCGATTCAGCTTCCATTTGGTCCAGTATACGGCTGACTTCTTCGGGCGGCAAATTGGTCGGCTTACCCTCGGAACCTACAAAGCCAGTAACACCGGGAGTATTGCGGACTATAGTCCAGCTTTTATCATTCATGTTCATCTGCACCAGCACATAACCGGGCAGGATTTTCTTTCTGATGGTTCGCCGCTGACCGTTTTTAACTTCAACTTCTTCTTCGGTAGGCAATACAACCCGCTCTATATCATCCTCGGCATCCATAGACTTAATCCGTTCGTCAAGACCTTTACGGACTCGTTCTTCATGCCCGGAGTAGGTATGCACCACATACCAATTCTTTTGTTTAACAGTCATAAAATTTCACCTTGTCAGTCGGCAACCCCATAACATTTCTAAACGCATTATTTTACAAATACGTTATCAATAAACCAGCTAAAGCCGTAATCTACAACGCCCAGTACAATACCAACCGCTATAGCAACCACCAAAACCATGGTGGTTAGCTTTATAACGTCTGGCCGGCTCGGCCAGACTACTTTTTTTAATTCGGCAACAAGGTTGGAAAAGAAACCAGGTTTCTTACCAGCCGCCTTGGCAGTTTGCTGTGCGGAAGGACACATATTACCTAGCTCTCCTCCTTTATCTACTTGGTCTCGCGATGTACCTTTGCCTCACGGCATCGCGGGCAATACTTACTTAGTTCTATTCGCCTGGGATCATTACGCTTGTTCTTTTCGGTGGTGTAATTTCTTTCACCACAGTCCGTACAAGCCATATTAATCACAATTCTTGTGTCAGTTTTTTTGGCCATTTTACGCTAATACCTGAGAGATGGCACCCGCACCAACGGTCTTACCGCCTTCACGGATGGCAAAACGCATACCCTTTTCCATAGCTACCGGATAAATAGTGGAAATCTTCATTTTCACATGGTCACCGGGTACAACCATTTCAACGCCTTCGGGAAGATGAATCTCACCGGTAACATCAGTAGTACCAAAGAAGAATTGAGGTTTGTAGCCATTGAAGAAAGGTGTATGGCGGCCGCCTTCGTCCTTGCTGAGTACATAAACTTCAGCTTCAGCATTAACATGAGGCTTGATGGAGCCGGGTTTGGCAAGTACCATACCGCGCTCAATATCTTCACGCTCAACACCGCGGAGAAGCAACCCGACAGCATCGCCAGGTTCAGCGGAGTCAAGAATCTTATGGAACATTTCCAAACTGGTAACAACAATCTTGCGGGGCTCATGATGCAGACCGACCAGGTCAACTTCATCGCCGCCTTTAATAACACCGCGTTCAACACGGCCGGTAGCAACAGTACCGCGGCCTTTAATGCTGAATACATCTTCAACCTTCATCAAGAAGGGCTTGTCAACAGGACGGGGAGGAATGGGTATGTAGGAATCAACAGCATCCATCAGTTTCCAGATTCTGCCGCACCATTCACATTCACGCTTGCCACAGCCGCACTCAAGGGCTTTAATGGCACTTACTCTAACTACCGGAATTTCATCACCGGGGAAAGAGTTTTTGGTAAGAAGTTCACGAACCTCAAGCTCAACCAGCTCAAGCAGTTCTTCATCATCCATCATATCGCATTTATTAAGAGCTACGACTACAGCAGGTACTTCTACCTGATGAATCAAAAGTACATGTTCACGGGTCTGGGGCATGGGGCCATCAGGCGCGGAAACCACCAGAATAGCACCGTCCATCTGAGCGGCACCGGTGATCATATTCTTGATATAGTCAGCATGTCCAGGGCAGTCAATATGGGCATAATGCCTGGTCTCGGTCTGATATTCAATATGAGAAATAGCAATTGTCAGACCTCTAGCTTTTTCCTCAGGAGCGTTGTCAATCTGGTCATAGGCGCGGAAATCAGCCCAGCCCTTGGTTGAAAGGGTCTTGGTGATAGCCGCAGTCAGGGTAGTTTTGCCATGGTCTACGTGCCCAATAGTGCCTACATTACAATGAGGCTTAGAGCGGTCAAACTTTTGCTTTGCCATTTCTTTTAATTATTCCCCCTTATTATTATGGAGCCCACAATCAGATTCGAACTGATGACCCCGTTCTTACCAAGAACGTGCTCTACCTACTGAGCTATGTGGGCAACGCTTACATTATATTTATTTTAATACCCACTGTCCAGCCCGACGGGGTCATAAAATACTCTGGAGAGGGCAGGGTTCGAACCTGCGTAGCCCTTAGGGCGGCAGATTTACAGTCTGCTCCGATTAACCACTCCGGCACCTCTCCATGATGCTGTTAAAAAAGCCCAAAAAAAAGTTAGCGGCTCAGCCCGAGAGGGGATTCGAACCCGCTAACCTACCGATTACAAGTCGGTTGCGCTTCCTTTGCGCCACTCGGGCAATATTTTTATCACGTTTCAGGCTGATTGTCAAACAATCAAAGTGAGATTATACGTAAATAAAGCTCTAAAGTCAAGCAAAATCAGCTGTTTTCGTATCTATTTTCGAAAGCATGGCATAGCTGACAGTTATTCGCCCGAAATGGATTACATACCGGTTAATTTACCACCACATATCCACCCTGTGAAAGGATTCGGTTTTTATATATTTTTCGGCATCCGGATACATATCTATATATTTACCGATATCACCATTCCCGCTCAAAGCCAGAATAACTTCATCCATTCTGCCGCCGCCCTGACTTTTGTGGCATGAAATAGATTTGAGCTTCAGTATTGCCGTCTGGCTGATATCTACCTGATAGTTGGGCTCCTGCGGATTTGAAAGTAAAAGTTCGGTAACTTTATGGGGTTCAAGACCTTCCGCAATAAGGTCAGGATAGGCCAGATGGTCACGCGAATACGGGAAAATAGCATCCATCACGGCTTCTCCGCACTGGCGGTGGTCTCTATGCCACCACATATAACGCTGGTATGGGTCAGTAGTAATAACAGTAAACGGTTTAAAAGCGCGTATCTGCCGCACCAGCTCCTTGCGCAATTCGGGTGTATTCTCAAGCCCCTGGTCAGGTTTACCCAGAAAAACCACCTTGCTTACGCCCAAGACAGCTGCCGCCTGACGTTGTTCATCCTCGCGTATTTTTATCAATTCAGATGGTATCATATTGCGGTCAGAAGTACCTTTATCTCCATTGGTACATACCACATAAGCCACTTTTTTACCTTCGGCGGTCATTTTGGCAATAGTGCCGCCAGCACCGAATTCGGCATCATCCGGATGAGGCATGATAACCAATACATCTGCTTTTAAAGACATAACCCCTCCGTTCTAATTAACACCTGCTGCTTTAACATTTAAAAGACTGTAATAAACTGATTCTATTTGAGCAGACACAGACTGCCATGAATATTCTACGATTGCTCCCCGTATAGCCCCGGGGTCAGATTCTTTCATAAAAAGCCATTCACGAAGACAACCCGCCAGTTGTTCCGGCTGATTATCAGGTACAAGGCCGCCGTTAACTCCAGACTGAATGATATCGGGTGCAACCCCGACCCTCCCGCTGATAACCGGAGTACCGCAGGCCATAGATTCAAGTATAACCATGCCAAAACTCTCATAATACGACGGGACTATACAAACACTGGCGGCATTATAATATTTTACCAGTACACTCTGTTTGACTGCCCCGTAAAATTTCACTTTATCCGAAATGCCAAGCTTTTCAGACATTTTTTTCAGTCTTTTTCTTTCACCCTTGCTGTAATCATCACCACCCACTACAAGCAGTTCCATATCGCCCTCAAGCAGTGAGACCGCTTTGAGCAGATTATCCAGCCCCTTCAGTTTCTCAAGCCGTCCCACAAACAGCGCTTTAGGGGCAGATGAAAGGCACAGTTCAGCTTCAACCTCAGCCCGACTGGTGATGAAAAATAACTCTGTGTTAACTCCGCAGGGGATTACCTTAATTTTGTCTGCTGCCGCTTTGTACAAAGATATCAGGTCATATTTTTCATTTCGGGTAGCAGCTATTATTAGGTCCGTTTCGTGGACTATGTTCTGCTCGGCATCTAAGCGGAGCTGGGGATCAACCTGTGCCTGCATCAAACGGTTTTTAACCTTTCCAAGTGTGTGAAACATAACCAGATGGGGAACTTCCCAAAGCTTGCTTAATACGAGCCCGGCTCTGGCAGACAGCCAGTAATGGCTGTGGATAAGATCATATTTAATACCTTCGGAATTACGGAATGTTTCCAGCCCGCAGACAAAACTTTCCAGATGCTCGTACTGAGCCAATTTCCCCATATCTTCTACCGGCCCGGCCTGAATATGAATAAGCCGGACATTGGGAGCTAAAAACTCCCAGACATCATCACGCGGGTCATGGGCACGGGTATAGACATCAACATGGTGGCCTATACCTCCCAATGCACGTGCAAGTTCACAGATATATACATTCATTCCGCCGGTATCCCGTCCGCCGGGTTGCCCCAAAGGACAGCTGTGAAGGCTGATAAGGGCAATATGCAATATATTCTTAGCCAATATTTTGCACCTTACTATCCAAAATTATCCGGCACTTGTGAACCGGTTGAGATTTTCCGCCCAAATGAAATTTGTACTTTTCTTCGCCCCGCAGGAAATCAAAGGCATCACAGCCTTTTTCTATTGCGTCTTTGACAGCCAAAACCTTGGAAAGCACACCCACGCTTAGGTGGGAATACTCGGCACTGTAACCGCTGTTATACAAATATCTTATATTATTATAATCAAAGCAAAACAGGCTTGCCAAAACAGTATCTCCTGCCTTTAGAAACGCCAAACGCAGGTAACCCTGACTACCAAGCCAGTTCGCCAAGCTTTTGAAATAACAGCGCATTTCAGAAGATAGAAAAAGTGCTTTCTCGGGGTGACTTTCTTCCATTTGGTCAAGCAAAATATCAATATTTTCAGAGTTGGTTTCTATTTCCAGTCTGGGTGTTAAAACTTCCTCAAGACGGCGGAGTTTACGTTTAAGCTCGTGGCGTTGGTGTTTTTCTAGTTGAGCCAGATATATTTCAAAGTCATTCGGCAGCTCAAGCAACGGAGAAACATCAGCTTGTTCGCAAATTACCTGAAACCCTTTCTTTTTAGCCAGCGGCAGCAGGTAATTATAAGCTTCAGACCGGGTAGTAAGTGCCTCCAATTCCAGCGTCTCAACTTGATTTTGCTGTAGCAGTTTCAGCAGAAGCTCAAAATATCCCGGCTGGTGGCCGGGCTTTACCACAAAATCCAGATAATCAAAAACACTCCCGTCAGCTATAAAACGGGCAATTCCATTATTTATACTCAAGGCTACTAAGCCTATAGTTTCATCCCCATCGTTAACCAGTCCGCAAACCTGCCTGCCGGATGGCAAAAAACAATCTTGCCAGAGATACTGCCAGCTGGGATGAATAAACGGATAAGTAATATTTATCCCTTGTGAGACAGTATCAAAATTACGGCTCAATTCGCCAAGCTCAATTTTTTTAAAAATATATACCATCTTTAAAGGATATCACCTGCCCGCTTGTAAGACAATTTTCATCAAAAACGGAAATATTATTTGACAGTCTGTTAACAAGACATTATTATATTCTTATATGCGCATATGGGGGTTTTATGGAAAAATATGTGAATATCTTTAAGGCCCTGGCAGACGAATACCGTCTGCGTATACTAAGTTTGCTGTTCAAGCAGGAGTGCTGTGTCTGTGAAATCCAGCAGGCACTAGGCATAAGCCAAACTTCTGCATCCCGCCACCTGCAAAACCTGCATCAGGCCGGGCTTATAAAACTCCGCCGTGACAGGTTATGGGCACTTTACTCAGTTGATTTAACCGGATTCCCGCCTGATGTCAATAAAATCATGCGGGGTCTAGAAGAAATGCTATCTCAAAATCCGCTTACTAAGGCGGATTTTACTCGGCTGAAATCCAGTTGCCGGAGAGGTAACACCTGATGGACTTTATTATCAATCTGCTGGCGGGTGGATTTTCTGCCCTGTTTGAATATCTTTCAGCCCATGTTATAGCCTGTCTGGTGCCGGCATTTTTTATTGCCGGGGCTATTTCAGTATTTTTGAATCCGTCTATAGTAACCAAATATTTCGGCAGTAACGTAAACCCCTTTGTATCATACAGTATAGCCTCTGTATCCGGGTTTATACTGGCAGTATGTTCCTGTACGGTTTTACCCCTGTTTGCCGGCATTTATAAACGCGGCGGGGGTATCGGCCCGGCAGTCACTTTCCTGTATTCAGGCCCTGCCATAAGCATTTTGGCGGTTTCCTTGTCTGCCGGAGTACTAGGCTATGACATCGGCTTTGCCAGGGCTGCCTTTGCCATCATATTTTCTATACTAATAGGCCTTATCATGGCCTACCTTTTCAGCAAAGATAAACCCGCTGTTTCCCAACTGTCAGCCGCACTGCCTGCAGATACAGCCCATGAACGCCCCATGTACCAAACCCTTATTTATTTCGGCAGCCTTATCGCCATACTTATATTCGCATCCGCCAAAAATATACCCGCATTTCTGCTTGCTCTTTTAGTATTGCTGTTCAGCCTTTGGCGGTTTTTCAATATGCCGCAGATAAAAGAATGGCTTTCTGAAACTTGGCGTTTTGTAAAGCTGATTTCCCCATGGCTAATAGGCGGTATCTTTATAGCCGGGGTTTTGAAAACCCTTATCCCTACTGATTTTATCACCAGTTACGTGGGCAGCAATAACCCCATTTCAAACCTTATTGCTTCATTCTCAGGTGCTCTGCTATATTTTGCCACCCTGACCGAAGTACCCATAGTCAAGGCCTTTATTGATTTGGGTATGGCCAAAGGCCCGGCACTGGCTTTGCTGCTGTCAGGGCCGGCTGTCTCTCTCCCCAGTTTTTTAGTTATCCGCAAAATATTGGGCAATAAAAAGGCATTTTCCTATATAGGGTTGGTGATACTAAGTTCAAGTTTAGCCGGGTATATATTTGGGATATTTTAAATACAAGGAGAACCAAAATGATAATCAAGATATTAGGTACAGGTTGTGCCAAGTGCAACAAACTGGAGGAAATGGCCAAAGAAGCCGTACTGGAACTGGGGTTGTCAGCTCAAATAGTAAAAATAAAAGATATAGATAAAATATCCGCTTATCCTATACTGATGACTCCGGCTTTGGTTATAGATGAAAAAGTAGTTATCTCCGGTAAACTGCCTACTAAAGAAGAAATGCTGAAAATCATACTATCAGCTTCTAAATAATATTCCATAAAAAAGCCGGCACACTCAAGGTCAAAATACCCTGAACCGTGCCGGCACTCCCTGAGAATGCTTTACTTAACAGCGTTTGCTGCTAGAGATATCTCATATTTACGGCGTACAATTCCGCTCCCGTTCGGGCTGGCAGGAATTTCATTTACCTTGCCTACCATACTCAATTTCTTAAGCACATCCAGCAGGCTGTTAGGTTTATTTTCGTATACAATAATTACAGGGTGATTGGGGCGGGGTATCAATTCCACCACTTCAACCTCACTGGCGTTTTCCAGTTGGTCCATTATTTTGGTAATTTTTACTGCATCTACCGGCGGCAATATTTCCAGTTCTATTTCTTTATCCCGTACAATTACTTCCTGAGTAGTGGATTCTATAATATCCGAGGTAGCAACCGCTTTGGCCATAAAATCATCCGGCTCACTCTTATTGGTTTCTTTGGTTGCAGAATGTGCAAGTTCAACAACCGCGGCTTCACCTTCAGACTTAAAATCAAAATCTTTATCCAGACTGTTTACCTGCTGTTTCAGAGTATTCAACTGGCGATAAATCTGTTCATATACTTTTTTAGCTTTTTCCTCAGCCTTGGCAAGCAAACTGTCAGACTCCGCTTTAGCTTTGCTTATAGCCTCTTCTTTAATCGTAACCGCAATTTTATCAGCCTCTACAACAGTTGCATCCGCCAGCCTTTTTAAAGAATCCAGATGCTCAGCCTGTTCTTTCAGCTTTCCCAATTCAGTTGAAAGGCGGCCGTTTTCTGAAAGCAGATTCTCAACGAAGGATTTTACCTGCTCAGGATCCAGACCCTTTTGGATTATATTAAATTCGTTATCTTTTATGTTAAATACATTAGGGTTGTTTCCAGCCATTTCCGTACCCTCCAATCAGTATGCTCTAACAGAATAGTTGTTTATCTGAGTATAGTTAAATAGCCAATTAGTAACTTTTAGATAGTTACCTAAGTACCATTAATATCTAGCATCATAACCCTTAACCCCATCAGAAAAACCTGAATTAATTTAGCTATTGCAAGTGCAAATATCTGTCTTTCCAAAACTAAATTATACCACTGAAACTACCATATCTATACTTTAACTATATCAAACCATAGTACGGGGTTACAAACCCTCAAACAGTTTTTACCAGCTAAGAATATGCACACAGAGATACCGAATTCAAACTGAAAAGCGGAAAATTAATAGCGGCTTAGAGACTGTCCATTAAGACTGACGGTCTTACGAATTAATCTACCCCAGATATAAAAACCCACAGCCGAAAGCAAAGCCAGAGCCGCCAGAGTACCCCAAACCGATAAAGCACTGTCAGGGTGAGCATCAAGCAAAGCACCGCCTACCATAGGGCCAAGTGAAAACCCCAGCATTTCGGATAAACCATAAAATCCCATATATCTTCCCCTCTGCTGGGGCGGAGAAAGATCTCCAACCACCGCCAGAGTAGTAGGTGCAAAAACTATTTCGCCCATAGTGATAACACTCATAGCCAGGAAAGCCATACCAAGACTGGATGTCCAGGCAAACATCAGATACCCGGCAGCATAAATCAAACTGCCCATGACTACTACATGCGACTTAGAGACGTTATGCAAAATCCGGGTAACCGGTAATTGCAGGGCAAACACCATCAGCCCATTCAAAGTAAGCAGCATGCCATAATCAGCCTCCGAAAAGTGCAGGCGGTCAACTGTAAAAACAGAAAGGGTACTGATAAATTGCCCTACTACTATGAATAAAAGTATGCTCAAAATGGTAAACCAGAGAAATGCCCTGTCCTTGCCGGCCGAAAATATTTTGGTCAGGCTGACCCATTCCACCGAATTTGATATGGATTCTTTGATATATTTTGAAATTATATACAAGGTTATTAGGCAAACGATTGCCCCCACGCCAAACAGATAGGCATAAGGAAGCCCGATGAGCAAAAATCCCCCCAGCATCGGCCCAATAGCCCATCCCAGGTTGTTACCAATGCGTACTATTCCGTAAGTTTCCGTCAGACGGTCTTTGGGGGTAAGGTCTGCAATCATAGCCTGTGAAGCAGGGCGGGTAGCCATTAAAGCACAACGCAGCAGTATGTAGGTTAGAATAATCATCATAACGGGTACATCAAACCCGATAAATATCGTCATAGCCCCGTAGATAACGGCACTGGCAACTGAAGTTAACAGCATCACCGGTTTTCTCCCGAAAGTATCCGCCAAAGCTCCTGCAATCATCTGGATAATAGCCGATGCAAATCCGCTAAGCAGGATAACCAAACCTACTTGAGTCATGGAAAGTCCCCGTTCCTGGTAGAGGTATAGCGAAATAAACGGCAGTGACAGGGAAAATGCGGCACTGTTTATCAACCCGATAAGGGTCAGTATCCAAACCCCGCGGTCAAAGCGGTCTATCAACCCTGTCTTTAGACGGGTTTTCAAGTATGATGGAGAAAACCAAAAAGAATTCATCTTTAACTCTGGGACAAAATAGCGAATGCCGGACAGCCTGCATGTCCAGCATGTGGTTTATACTTTACTACCATTTTCCAGCATATTCAAATAAACAGATTGTCTTTTATTTCTTATAGTTCTTTTAGCAGTTTGCCAGCTTCATAAATTCTCCATAATATATTCATAACCCCTGCACAGCCGCCCGCTAGACTATAAACATGTTCAAAAATCCTTTTAAACACCTTTCTGCCGCAATTGCAGGATTTTTTCTGGCGGTAACAATTCTGCTGTCCACACCTAATCCCATACTAGCCTGTGATATATCTATTTTACCAGCAGTGCCTAGCGGTGCAAGCGGCAGCGAAATAAGCCTTACGGTAAATGTGGCATTGACCCACCGTGTCTGCACAGTGCCAATCAGCCAGACAGATATCACCCTGACCAATATGACACTGGTCAGCCAAACCGACTGGAACAAAATAAATAATTCGCTCTATCAAGCCACTTTGATAGTCAAGCTGGGAAACAGCGGAACAGGTACAATCACGGTGGTACGGGAATGCACCAAAGGAGGAGATACTGCCAGTGTAAAAATAACCATACAGTCTGCATCGGCAGATGTATCTGTAGCTTTGCCGTCAGATACCATTCCCGCAGTGACTGACCCTCCGGATGAAAATCTAATACCCACCATACTACCCGCAGACATTATAAATACGCAGACAAATACTCCTGCCGAACAAGAACTGGGATGGATGGAAGCGATATATCAGGCATTAAGTGAGCCGTACATGCTAGCTTATATAGCCCTTATGTCGGCCGGTACTATCAGTTTTCTGAAAGGCTGGCGGAAAAACCGCCCTATTCTGATGGCGGTTTCATTATTTTATCTGGGTTTTTTTGTGGGAGGCTGTCCCTGTGCCATTGGTTCGCTTCAAAGTGTACTCTTGCATACCGGGGAAATGAAGATTTATATGGTTCAGTACATACTTCTCTTTATCCCCGTAATTACCACTCTTTTCTGGGGAAGAATATTTTGCGGCTGGGTATGCCCAATGGGAGCACTGCAAAATTTTATCTACCGGAAAGAAACGGGCATAAAGATAAACGAAAAGCTGAACCATTATCTTGGTTTTATAAAATATATATTTTTATTCGCCCTTATAGCTGCGGTACTGATAACAGGTACCACAGTGTTTGCTCATATAGACCCGTTCAAAGCCCTTTTCAATTTTGATTTCAACTGGTTTACCGGGATTTTTCTGGGTGTAGTTCTCACGGGGTCTATCTTTATATCCGGTTTTTGGTGCCGCTATTTATGCCCGTTGGGGGCATTTCTGGGACTGTTGAGCAAACTATCATATTTCAAACTAAAGTTTGGCACTTCCTGCAAACATTGCGGCATTTGCCAAAAAACGTATTGCGAATACGGAGTTATAAACGGCAGCGGCAAAGAGCTTAAATTAGATAATTCGGAATGCGTACGCTGCGGAGAGTGTTTAAAGCGCTGCCCTAAAAATGCAGTCAAACTCAGCCATAACCGGGTAATCCTGATTTCAGGTATCCCCAACCCCGTGTCCCAAGAAATCATCTCCAAGGAAGAGTTCAAGCCAGATCTTTTAAAAAGCCCTTCATTCGGCTCTGAACCATAGACAGTACCAGGGCACTGGTAACCACTGCAATAAATACCCCGGGGCTAAATCCGGTTATAGCCACACCCAGTGCCGTACCGGCCGCCGGGGCATGTTTCAAGTTCATAACTACCATCAGGAAAATACAAAACCCCACTGCCATAGCATAAACAAGGGCATCTGTCAGCATACAGTGGTGAGGTATCAAATTTACCAGACAACCAATACAAAAACCCAGTATATGCCCCCAGAATATGCGGCGTGGTACTGCCGGAGGGGAACTGGGTTGAGTAAAGACAATGAAGGCGGTAGAAGCAATGGAAGCAATGACTACCGCATTTTCTATACTAAGGGTCAAGGCTATTATAAAGAGTACAAGCGTGGCCAGAAAGCTTTGAAAAACATACAGCTTCCAGTGTGTTTTAAGTTCACGTATCTGCTTTTGCAGATAACGGTAAACCCTTTTTAGATAATTAAGCTGCATCTAAGTTTCTTCATTACCCCCGGCCACACCAGCCTTTTTCTATCCGAAATACATATCCTTGGCAGAAGCTACAAACTCGCTGTTGCAGATAGGGCAATAGAATGCAGCCTTTTCCACTGATAAAACAGTGGTATCATTTTTCTCCACCCGTGACACCTGTGCCTCAAATCCGTCGTTAGGGCACTTGGCACATATATAACGCTTGAGACCTGTCTCCGTCTCGGTGAAGACTTTGGCATCAGCCAACAACTCGCAAATTAGATCGATATCAGACATGTAACCCTCCGGATAATATTATTTTTTTATTATACCCTAAAACTGTTTTTTTTAAATCCCGATTTTATATATACAGAGCGGAATATAGCTAATAACAGCTTTATTTTGCCAGTTTTCAGCCCTGAAATGCATTGTTACTTGACTGCTCAAAGCAAATGTATATTTAAAATTTCCCCAAATAAAAAACCGGCTCCTTTTAGGGGAGCCGGGTAGCTTTCTAATTCAGCTTTGGGTTAACCGTGTTATTTCTGGGTTTTGTTTTCATGGGTGGCAAGCTCTGTAGTAATGTCTTCCACCATCTTGTTAAAGACGTTGCGGATCTTTTTCATGACAGCTTCGGCTGCTTCTTCGCCGGCCCTGCGCGCTTCTTCAGCTGCCTTTCTGGCATCAGCGGCGGCCTGTTCTGCCCGGATAATACTGCCGTCAATTTCGTCCAGTATCTGGGGCAGGGGCTTGCTTAAGATCTCGTGACTGCCTTTTGTTGGTTGGTTCACTGCTTTCCTCCTCCTCTAGCACATCCTGATAGTATTATACAATTTATAAATATTTATTATTTAAGCTACTCATAGCTAAGGTCAAAATAATTTTTTTTATGTAAATTTGCTTACCGTCATCATCGCCCTGTCAAATACATATCCCGCCGCATGATGGACGGGATATGTACATTCATATTTATGTATCAGAATCAGGCTAAAATTGTCTCCGCCTTTTCCGGGTTGCTTACCTTAAGTACAATCCTGGCCTTACCCGGTGTGGAGTCCAAAAAGGCGTAAAAATAATCTATATTTATATCTGCCTTGCTGAGAGGCTCAACTACTGTTTTTAAAAGTCCGCTGGGAATATCCGGGATCTCAGCGGTAACCATCATATCAGTACGGCTGGTGAATCCAGCGGCTTTCAGGGCTTCAGCCCCGTTATCCGGATTATCCAGAATCATACGCACAATTCCAAACTCGTCTGTTTCGCTGACGGATAATGCCCGGATATTTATTTTTGATTTATCCATAGCCTTAAGTATGGCAGACAGCCGCCCTGGTTTATTTTCCACAAAAACGGAAACCTGTTTTATCATCATTTTCCTCTTCCTCCTGTTGCTACCTGTTTTCAGGTAATTCGGAACGGTCAATAATCCTTTTTGCCTTGCCTTCAGTTCTGGCTAGGGTACGCGATTCAACCAGTTTTATTTTGGCGCGTATCCCCAGCACACTATCCAGTTCGGCCTGAAGTTTTTTCTGAAGGGCATTCAAGCGGGACATCTCATCAGAGAAAATGCCTTCGGAAACCTCCACCCATATTTCCAATTCGTCCGAGGCAAAGGCATTGTGTCTGTCCACTATTATCTGGTAATGGGGTTCGATACCCTCTACAGTAAGCAATACACTCTCAATCTGCGAAGGGAATACTGAAACACCTCTAACCCGTATCATATCATCACTGCGGCCGGTAATTTGGGACATACGTACCATAGTCCTGCCGCAGCCGCATTTTTCGGGCATCAGACTGGTAATATCTTTTGTCCTGAAACGCAGTACCGGCTGGGCCTCTTTATTGATGGTAGTGATTACCAGTTCACCTTTCTGGCCATACGGAAGCACTTCACCTGTTTCAGGGTTTATTATTTCGACCAGAAAATTATCCTCCCAGATGTGTAAGCCGCACTTCTCGGGGCATTCCATAGCTACACCCGGTCCGGTTATTTCAGTCAAGCCATATATATTCAGGGCAGTAATACCCAGTTTGGTTTCTATCTCACGGCGCATATTTTCACTCCATGGCTCGGCACCCATAATACCAAGCTTGAGCGACGAATTATGGAAATCCAGTCCCATTTCGCTACCGGCTTCATACATTATCAGAGAATAAGACGGGGTGCAGGTAATCACGGTGGTACCTAAATCCTGAAGCAGCATAAGCTGCCGTTTTGTGTTGCCGGTAGAAGCTGGAACTACCGCCACCCCCATTTTCTCCGCCCCGTAATGAATACCCAAACCGCCGGTAAAAAGTCCGTACCCGTAGGCATTTTGCAGGATATCTTCTGGCACAACACCGGCGCAGCTTAAGGAGCGGGCTACCAGTTCAGCCCAGGTATCCACATCTTTAGCAGTATAGGGGGCGATTACCGGTTTACCTGTAGTGCCAGAAGAGGATTGAATACGGGATATCTCATTTTTTGGCACACAGCATAACCCGAAAGGATAATTCTGACGGAAATCTTCTTTACTGGTGAAAGGCAGCCGGGCAATATCTTTCAGGGTTTTAATATCTGCGGGTTTTACCCCCAATTTGTTCATACTCTGGCGGTAAAACGTATTTCTTTCATAGATATAAGAGACTGTTTCTTTAAGCCTTTTTAACTGCAGCAGGTCCAGCTGCTGTCTGGGCAGCGTTTCATATTCGGGGTTACGTATAACCACTTGCTCCTCCTAATATAGCGGGAACTATTACAGGGTAAACGCCTTACCAAAATAGTATTGCTTTTACCGAAATAACAGAAAATATTTTACCCCTTTTTCTTAAAATGAGGAAATGTTTTGTTTATAAAAAAGCCCCAGTCGAAACACAGACTTGCATACCCTTTCAGCATCGCATATGACGGCTCTAATATTCAGACAAAATTTATATCAGTCTGCTTTTGAAAGTATCTTGGCCAGTGCACTTTTTAACACTGCAATATTAAACGGCTTTTTAATACACGGGATATCATGGTTAATCAGAAGCTCACTGGATGTATCACCGGTAATAAAGATAACCCGTTTAGTCAATTTTGGCCATTTGGCAATTATCTCTGAATAAAGTTCAATGCCACTCACCCCGGGCATACGTATATCTAAGAGAATTGCATCGTATCTATTTTTTTCAATCATTGGCATAGCTTCCTGAGGCACGGCACACTCATCCACTTTGTAACTATCCTGAACAAGCACAATCCGTATCAGTGTCCGAATTGTAGCTTCATCATCAATTACCAGTATTGATGCTTTTTGGGTTGGACTTTGAACCGCAGCATTTGGGTCAGTAACTGCATGCATTCTATCTGAAGTCATTACCGGCAGTTCAATAATGAATTCAGCTCCTTCACCGGATGTACTCTCACCCCGAATAGTACCCCCATGTTCCAGAATAATGCCATGTGACAGGCTTAGACCCAAACCGGTACCTTCACCGGGTTCTTTGGTAGTAAAAAACGGCTGGAATAGTTTTGCCAGTATTTCAGGCGGCATACCCAACCCGTCATCACGGAAAGACAGTTTCACCCTATCACCTGCTCTGCTGACAGTGATATTCAGAGTACCTTTTTCATGAGCTTTTTTCATAGAATACTCTGCATTCAGTATCAAGTTTAAAATTACCTGCTGCATCTGGCCGGGGTCAACCGTCAATAACGGCAGATCAGGCTCATATTGCTTTATCACAGCTATATTGGCAGTTTTAAGCACATAACTGCGTAACTCCAAAGTATTATCAATAAGTTCGGTAATATTTACCTGATGTCTGACCGGTTTGGCTTGACGGGCAAACGTAAGCATACGCTTTACAATATCTACTACCCTTTGGCTGCCGGAATTTATTATCTGTAGCTGCTCCATTACATCTCTTGGTAAATCTTCCCTTTCCATAAGTATAGAGGCAAAACCTATTACCCCGGTGAGAGGGTTATTTATCTCATGTGCAATGCCAGCCGCCATTTCGCCTACTGCCGCCAAACGGCTGGACATCTCTGACTGGTAACGCAGTTTTTTCTGTTCCTCTTCCAGCTTTTTACGTTCGCGTATATCTCTGGCAAGTGTAATAACAGTACGCTTACCACCAAGTTCAAACATACGTGAATGCAATTCCACTGGGATTAATTCGCCTTTTTTGGTTACCAGTGTATACTCAGCTACCACTTCATTGCTTTGCTCCACGTTTCTTATAACATCGGGGGCTTCATCTATCCGATATTTGCCATCCAGCAAAATTTCCGCCGGAGTAATTTGCAGCAGTTCTTTCCGGTTGTAGCCCAACATTGACATGGCAGCATCATTTACTTCTATAAATTTTCCGACTGAATAATCTGCTTCAGGCTGATGCACTAAAATAGCATCCGTAACACTGTTAAAAAGCACCTGATAATTTTGCAAGCTTTCATTAAGTGCATTTTCAGCCTGCTTCCTTGCAGTGGTATCACGGATAATATTTATCAGGGTTATTGTGCCTTCAATATCTGCTCCGCGTGAACTGACCTCTACCGGGAAAATACTACCGTCTTTACGCATATGGGAAGTTTCAAAAAGCATACCGTGAGCATAAGCATAATCAATCTGCTTTTCGGTAAGCATTTTAGCCTGCGGGTTACGCAGGTCCTGTATTTTCATGGTCAACAGTTCTTTACGGCTATACCCATAAGCTTTTACAGCTGCATTGTTAGCTTCCAATATTTGTCCTGTTATTCTATCCATAAAAAGGATAATATCCCGGCTGTCTTCAGCAATTAGTTTGTACTTTTGCAGTGCATCTTCGGCTTCTTTGCGTGCGGTAATATCCATAATCATAGCCAGATAATATAAAAAGTTACCATCTGAATCCTTGATAATCGCAACTGAAATATGTGCCCAGAAAATACTGCCATTTCTGTGGAGATATCTTTTATCTGTTTCATAACGGTTTATATCCCCGTTTTTCAGGTGATTTAATTGGTCTATATCCTGATCTAAATCATCTGTATAAGTGATATCTCGTACTGTCAAACTATTAAGCTCTTTATCAGAGTACCCTAACATCCGGCAGAATTTATCATTTACCTGACGGTATTTTAAATCCGAATCATATATTGCAGCACCTATAGGTGACTGGTCAAAAGTTGAGCGGAATCTGGCTTCACTGACACGGAGCAATTCTTCAGCCTGTTTTCTTTTAGTAATATCCTGTATAGTCCCGAAAACCACATTCCGCTCAGGGTCAAACTCTGCTATAGAGTGTATATATAAGATAGCCCCATCGGAAGGACGCTTAATTTTGAACTCGATATCATACGGAATATTTTGGGTAATCAGGTTATTTAACGCCGTATCCAAAAAGGCACGGTATTCTGGGACAGGTATCATCTGAACAAAAGAAATGGTCACTGTATCTTCTGTCAAGCCATATATCGCTCTGGCTCCTTCAGATGGATTCACCAACCCGCTTGACAAATCAAACTCCCAATACCCGAACCCGGCTACCTGTTCGGCTTTTATCAAACGGCTATGGCTTTGTTCCAGTTCATATGCAGCTATTTTACGGTTGCTGATATCATGGGCCAGAGTCAACACCGCCGGTCGGCCCTGCAAATCAAATAAATGGAATGTTATTTCCACAGGGATAATATGTCCATCTTTATGCCTCAGATTTGACTCACGGGTTATCATATGCTGCGCATACAGGTCATCAGTAGTCTCTTTTAACAGGAGACCGGATGAAGCGTAAAAAAACAGATTTTTTGCAGATATTTTCAGCAGTTCTTCATGGTCATACCCCAGCATGGAAGATGCCATTTTATTCAGCTCAACAAATTCATCAGACCATTTGCGGCTTTCAATATAGCAGACAAAAACCGCATCGCTTATACTTTCAAAAAGAGCTTTATACTTACGCTGGTTTTCCTTGATAGCTTCTTCCGCTAAATGCTTTTGGGTGATATCCTGCAACGTACAATGTGTTTGTTTAAAATTTCCTTTAGCATCACGGGCTATTTTCCCGCTGAATGCCATCAGCACTACTGAACCATTTTTTCGGCTCATATAAAACTCAGTTGAGGCATTGCCGGTAGCTTTGAAAACGGGAAAACGCTGTCTAAAAAGCTCCACCTGGTCAGGCAGTAAAAAATCCCCGAACCAGTGCCCGATAACCTCGTCCCGTTGGTATCCCATATCATCAAGCCAGGCTTGATTTATCTCTATAAAACGGCCTTCGGAATCCAGTGATTGATAGCCAATTGGTGATTTTTGATAAAACTCCCGATAGCGTTCCTCGGTTTTGCGTAATTCTTCTTCGGCCAATTTCCGGTCTGTAATATCCCGAAAATTGCACTGGAGGATTTTCTCTTCACCCACCCGGTAAATATTACTGGTAAATTCAACCTTCTGCACTTTACCGTTTTTTGTCAGAAGCGGAAAATCATCATAGCGGATATAGTCTTTTCTTTGCAGATCGTCAAAAGCTTTGCGGCTGGAAGCTATATTTTGGAATACACTAATTTCCCAGATTCTTTTATCCAGAATTTCTTTCTGAGTGTACCCCAGCATATTTAACAAAAATGGGTTGATATTAGTTACTTTACCGGATACTATATCAACAATAAGAATACCGTCTTGGGCGGTTTCGAAAAGGCGGCGGTATCGCAGTTCGGAAGCTTCTAAGTCCAGCCTTTTGTCATTCATATATATTTATCCTGATATACAGAGAGTTGAATAATCTTGATAATACACAATTATTTACAGTTATGTCAGCTTTTTATCCGAAACATTCAAATCTGCACACTATAACTTTACCCCGTAATATTGCTGTTGTCTATGAAAATTAGGTTTCCCCGTAATAACCGCCAGCATCAAATCTGCCTTACTTTATAGAAATTAAACCCTCAGCAAACCGCGAAATCCTCTGCTGCTATACCATGAAGTGGCGCTGTTATGAAAAACAAAAACATGCCCGTAGCGATAATCAGCAAAAACAGCCCCGCCCAGTTTTCTGATATCAGGCGGCGTTTTTAGCCAGCTCTCGGTCTTGGTGTCAAAATTACCGTATTCCTGCAATTGGCGGTATTGCCCCTCTGTTAAAAGCTCAATACCCATGTCCTGTGCCGCATCCACAACGTTACCGCCGGGTGCTGCCCGTTTTTTGGCTGCCTCACCGTCATAACACATTTTGCGGCGTCCTTCGGGGCTTTCGGCTGAACAATCATAAAATATATATTCACCTGTTGCCTTATCATAGTCAATCACATCCGGTTCACCGCCGGATTTTTCCATTTCATTTAGTGACCACAGCTTTTCAGCATTTGCCGCCAGCCTTTTTTCTATCTCACCCCATTTAAAACCTTTATGGCGGTTCGTATTTTGTTCAAAACGGGTTTTCAGCACGTTAAAAACTTTGACACGCTGATCCGCCGATAATTCTTTTCCGATACCGTTATTGTTATCCATACTTTTATATTACCCCTATTTCTGAGGCTTTTAAAAGTACATATTCAGCCAATGCAAAAACTTTTTTCGACTCATGCTAATGAACAGGTTTTATACGGCAGGCTCACGAATATTATACCTATAACAATTGCCCGCAAGTATATTTAATCATAATATTTATGCAGGTATAAAACGAAACTGATGCAAAGATTACATCTGTATATGTTGAAACCCGGAATGGTCTTAGGGCAAAACCTGTTCGATCAATCAGGCCGCCTGATTTATAGCAATGGCATGAAACTTTCCGAAGAATATATACAGGTCCTGCAGAGTTATGGAATGAAGGAAATACTGGTCCATAACTCTAACATGCTGGATATACCCGTCCAGTGTTTGTACTCACCTCTCATTGAAGCAACTTTATCAATAGAATTGCGTGAACTTTTTACTGAAATGCGGGGTGGGGCTGAAATCAGTGAAAAAATGCTTGAGAAGGTATTTGACCCCATATATCAAATGGCAGGTGAACTTTTCCCTGAACTCATTGGTGAACCAAATTTAAATCTGAAATTAAAAGCCGAAGAATACCAATTTGTATATCTCGTAAAAGTAGCCGGAATTTGCATGCTTCTGGGTAAACGGGCAGGATATGGCATATACGACCTGCCAGTCTTAAGAACTGCCGCTTTGCCGATGAATTTGGGATATATAAACCTGAGCGGAAATGAAATAAATATGATAGACCCGTTTTGTGAACCTCAATCTGTCAATATAAAAAATCATCCGCTTGAAACATGGAAAATACTCTTAAACTATAAATACATTCACCCCGACACACTGAATGCTGTTAAACACCACGAACGGTACGATGGCAACGGATACCCTGATAAGCTCTCAGGAGTACTTACCCCTCTATCATCCCAGATACTGGCTGTAGCAGACTCTTATGACGCTATGACATCACTCCGTCCGTACCGTCAGCCTCTAAGCCAAGAGGCAGCTGTAAAAGAACTTCTGGCCTGTAGGGGCAGTCAATTCAATCCAAAGGTGGTAGATGCTTTTGTAGAAGTACTTAACAATGTAAATAAACCCTCTGCGAAACCAATTTATCTTTAGCGATAAGGCACATTATGATAAATCAGAATACTATAAAACAAAAATATCTGTTATCACTGATGGAATCTGAGGGATGCCCCGGTTGCGGCCGCAAGTTCAACAGCCCGGTTTGCCCTTTTTGTGGTTTTCCCAACGCAATTACCCAGCCAATAAATCCGGTAAATAGCAGTCAACCTTTGCTTCTGCCTGAAGACAATTCCGTTTTACCCGTACTGCCGATTAAACCAGTATGCCAGTTTACCTCACCTGACCAGATTACTCGTATTGCCGCGCAATCAGAAAATATTCCGAATGAACAACAGCACACTATGGGAAATACCTTTGATCCTGAAAGTATTCAGTCAGAGGCAATATTAAAACTTCAATACCAGATGGAATGCGAACTGCACTCATCACTTAATCAGGCACGGCATGAAGCCCAGCAGATTATCAGAAAGATGCTCAAAGCTGCCGAAAAGAAAAAGCCTGGCTGAAACATCTAAACTTCGGGCAACAATAAAAGCCAAAATAAAAGAAGAATCCCGAAATGTTGTTGAAAAAGCCAGTATTAAATCAGAGCATTTATTGAAGAAGGCACGCCGAAAAATATCCCGCAAAAGAGAGCTTGAAAGCGTCAAGTTTGTTTCCCGTTTGCGTGACCAATCCCGCCATAGTATTAACACTTTGACAGATGAAGTCCAACAGGAATTGGAAGCCACAGTGAAAATTGTAGTAGATGAAGCTTTGAAATGCTCTGAAAATAACGCTGCAAAAGCAATTTCAGATGCCCGCTTGGAAGCTGATATTATTCTCCAGAAAGCTATCAGCAGACTAAAAAAAAGGCTGACAGCTTAATTTCAGAAGCTCTGCATCAAACAGAAGAAAAAAACATGCTCCTGCTGGCAACGTATCCCACAGACTGACTATCCTCAAAAACACAAAAACCACCGAACCTATTGAAACTGTGACGGTGATATCGGGAAAAACCAGCCCTACCCTGGCGGATAATTATCCGTCTGAAGCGGTCAATTTTTATAACCAGGGCAATGATAAAGCCTGTCAGGGAAATTTCGGAATAGCCATTAATTTTTATACCAAAGCCATATCTTATGCCGCAGGCTTCAGTTTGGCTTACACTAACCGTGACTTTGCCTATTTCGCCCTGAAAGAGTATTCAAAAGCTATCTCGGACTGTAACTATGCCATCAGGTTGAACTCAAATGACTCCAGAGTATATTTCAATCTGGGTCACTGTCTGTTGGCAAAAATAAAACGAATAAAGCTAAGGAAAATTTCAAAAAATGCCTTAACCTTGCCAATGACCCCTCTCTTATAGAAGCCCCAAGTCAAAGCCTCAATACAAAACACATGCCAAATAACACATTACAGCTGAGTAAAGTATCTCAAATAAATTAATAATAAGATATCTTGACCTCATATTGACTGTTTGTACATATAAGTGTACATTAATTCCTAATAGTCATTAAGGAGTACCCATTGAAAAGATCACACTGGGTTTTATGGATAGTATCGGGTATTATTTGTACAGTTCTTTCAGGCGTGATTTCTTCCATTAGCTCTGTTTTTATAGTTCTGGCAATATATTGTTTCGCAGGCGCAATGGGTTTGTTGAACTTTAAATCTAAGAATAAACCTTCTTAAATAAATTCATCTAACCCATCATGAATATCCAAAACAAGCAGTTAATAATGTGCAGTACACACAAGACATCTGCCCATTATCTAGAACGATTAAATGCTTAGCTGTAACTAAAACCATATTTAAAGAGTAAATAAACAAGATATTTAGCATTTTTTCACAACACTACTATTTGATACAAATGGAAAAGCCCTAAGACTAACATTAATCTTAGGGCTTCGCTGCATTTATTAAATGGTGGGCCATCTTGGTCTCGAACCAAGGACCTCAGTCTTATCAGGACTGCGCTCTAACCAGCTGAGCTAATGGCCCGATTGAAAAACGTCATTATAATATAGCAAACAGGATGTTTTGCGCAAGTCCTATATCACACATTTACTTATGGAAACGAAATGAAATAAGAGGCGATAAAACTCAGGCTGTCAGCCTGAAGGAAAGTGATTTTAATCCCCTTTATAACACTAACACCTTAACCTCTGGATAGCGGAAAGAAAAGCGAAGTATCCGTTTTAAGTCGGATATCGACCTAGGTTAATAGGCACGAGGCCAATTATCCTTAGAAAGGAGGTGATCCAGCCGCAGCTTCCGCTACGGCTACCTTGTTACGACTTCGTCCCAATTACCAGTCCCACCCTCGGCGACTGCCTCCTTGCGGTTGGCACATCGACTTCAAGTGTTACCGGCTTTCATGACGTGACGGGCGGTGTGTACAAGGCCCGAGAACGTATTCACCGCACCTTGCTGATATGCGGTTACTAGCAACTCCAACTTCATGCAGGCGGGTTTCAGCCTGCAATCCGAACTGAGGACAGCTTTGAGGATTAGCTCCAGTTCACACTGTTGCAACCTATTGTTCTGTCCATTGTAGCGTGTGTGTAGCCCAAGATATAAAGGCCATGCTGACTTGACGTCATCCCCACCTTCCTCCCCGTTTCGCGGGGCAGTCTCGCTAGAAAATTTAACTAGCAACAAGGGTTGCGCTCGTTGCAGGACTTAACCAAACACCTCACGGCACGAGCTGACGACAGCCATGCAGCACCTGTGCAAACTCCTGACTTAACAGGTCGTTTCCCTTTCGGTTCACTACTTCATGCATGTCAAATCTTGGTAAGGTTCTTCGTGTAGCATCGAATTAAACCACACGCTCCGCTGCTTGTGCGGGCCCCCGTCAATTCCTTTGAGTTTTAGCCTTGCGACCGTACTCCCCAGGCGGGACACTTAAAGCGTTAGCTTCGGCACAGAGAGGGTCGATACTCCCTATACCTAGTGTCCATAGTTTAAGGCGTGGACTACCAGAGTATCTAATTCTGTTCGCTCCCCACGCTTTCGAGCCTCAGTGTCAGTGACAACCTAGAAAACCGCCTTCGCCTCTGGTGTTCCTCCCGATATCTACGCATTTTACCACTACACCGGGAATTCCGTTTTCTCCTGCTGTACTCTAGTCCAACAGTATTGAATGACACGTCCCGGTTAAGCCGGGAAATTTCACATCCAACTTGAAAGACCACCTACGCTCACTTTACGCCCAATAAATCCGGATAACGCTTGCTTCCTACGTATTACCGCGGCTGCTGGCACGTAGTTAGCCGAAGCTTATTCCACAGGTACCGTCATTATTCTTCCCTGTGAAAAGAGGTTTACAACCCGAGAGCCTTCATCCCTCACGCGGCGTTGCTGGGTCAGGCTTTCGCCCATTGCCCAAGATTCCTTGCTGCTGCCTCCCGTAGGAGTCTGGGCCGTGTCTCAGTCCCAGTGTGGCTGATCATCCTCTCAGACCAGCTACCGATCGAAGCCTTGGTAGGCCGTTACCCCACCAACTAGCTAATCGGACGCAAGCCCCTCACCAAGCGCCTTACGGCTTTAGTGAACCAACTTATGTCGGCCCACCACATGCGGTATTACCTTCAGTTTCCCGAAGCTATCCCCCACTTAGAGGTAGGTTACTTACGCGTTACTCACCCGTTTGCCACTATCTTAATTGCTTAAGACCGTTCGACTTGCATGCATAAGGCACGCCGCTAGCGTTCATCCTGAGCCAGGATCAAACTCTCCAAGCTCAATATTAATTACTAGCATATTGTGTTTAAAACTTTTCTTTCCGCTATCCAGTTGTTAAGGTGCATCAGTTCCAGACAAAGAGAGATAGTATCACATTCCGTTACTCTCTGTCAAGGAAAAACCCCAGCCTGTTAAAGGCTTTTGTGGAGTTGTCTACCGTGAAACCTGTCTTTTAAGGCGGCCGTTTTTTACTCGGCAATCAATTTCAACGTGGGAGAGTATATCATAGGGTCTAGGGGAAAGCAAATCCCTTTTTAGCTTTGGAGGGGGGTATTTTTTAAAATAATTGGCATATTTTTTGTTATTTTTGCCCATCTGTCATATAACCTTGCACACATATGCTGGTCACACAGTGCACCCTTAAAGATTTCTTTGGTATGACGTGACCTGTTTAGGATCCAAAAACTTATTAAAATATTTTTGAACTATTGAAAAGAATAAGCTCGGCTGCACTTATTAATTAAAAAACTCAAAAAGGTGAAGAAATGAAAGCAAACAGATAAAAATAAAGCCCTCTTCCAAACTATTTAGCTTTGAAAAAGGACTTGAACTACCTATTGGTAGCGCATACCGGATTTGTCAAAAGTCATGTTATTTGGTACTTTTACGTTCATTTTAGTGTTTTTCTAAAATATGGCGAATTGTCATTCTATTCGTAAAGTAACGTTTTGTACCACCCTGTATTTTTTAATCCGTTAGCAAATGGTTAGCAAAATTATATTCGTTTTTAGCTTGAACAATTTTGCCTTATACTTCTATCACCTCAATACCAACATGTACTTTGTGCAACATGAAATCCCAGTATGTAAGTAAACCCTTAGCTCTGCAAAGCTATACGTTGACATTAACGTTGTTAAGGACTAGGAAAGAAGGAGGAGGTAAGGGGGAGGATGGGCTCATGGATACCCAATGGCTTTCGGATTATTACATCATCGTGCAGTTGTGGGTAATATATCAAGTATAGAAGGCAACGATGGTACGTTGAAGATATTCTAAAAACTTTCTCTTCACATCCACATATGAAAGAAAAATAAAAAGCGGGGGAATCCCTTCCCCCGCATGGATATAACCAGAAACTCTAACCTAGGTCTGTTTTGCTCTCCTAGCTACCAGCTGCCAGGCAACTACCAGCAATATAAGAGCAGGTACACCTATAATGGCAAGCCCCATCCAAGCCGCAAAAGAAAAGAGCTCAGCTGAAGCCCCGAAATAATGCTGCACAGCTACCAACAACAATACCAGCCCGATAATGCCTATCAGCCATTCATACCAGTTGACTTTGATATTGTGACTACGCAGCCAACTGGCAAATGTATACAGGCCAACAGATATAAGTGCCCCTATCACCACGAAAGGGATAAAGTGTTCCATCTCAATTTTCTCCTTCTTCCAAAATGCCTATTGTTCCAGCAAAGCAGGGTGAGTCCCATATACATGCCATTCAGCAGGATTATCCCACCACGAAGAAGCTTCCTTCAATCCATACCTCATAGTTTCTTCCATGTTTTTGAAGAAACTATTGAATAAGGGTGTGGTAGAAACAGTGGATTTTACTAAACTATGTATAAAACTGCCATCAGGTATAGTATTGAAAGGACAATTGCCTCTACAAGCAGAACCACACTTAGAGATGGTACCGACAGTACAAGAGACCAGGTTACATCTCCAACCCTTGTAGCCTGGGATATTGTACATCCCTGCAATTCCGCCGGTTCCGTCATCTCCAGCCCAATCCTGTCCGGTGAAGGTTTCCCAGTTTTGTCCTATCTCAACCTTCGGAATTGCTCCCATGGGGCAAGTATCGGCACAGATACCGCAAGTTTCACAGAATTTGGGTATACCGGCATCAACCGGGGGAGTGAAGACCAAGGGGAGGTCTGTATAGAAAATAGCATGGGTACGCATTAGCCCGCCGTATTCGGGTGATAAAGCCACCTGTCCCATACGGCAATGTTCCGCAAGCCCGCTCAAAAAGTCCCATACCGGAGCCGGCTGCAATTTATGCCCATAAACCGCATGATATCCCAAACCCCGTATAAAATTTTGGACAACAACTTTAGCAAAAGCAACACGGGTATACGAAATACCCTCTGCCGCACCGCCAAAACCTGCAAAAGGCCGCCGCAACAACTCATCACAGGACATATTATGAGCTGTAATTACATATTTATGAGAAGTGGGTATATGAATTGTATTGGGATTTAAGGTTCGGTAGTATTCGCTGATACTGTCATCAAAAATAATACGTTCAGATGCAAATGACTGAGGGGCTGTACCGTCTGCAAACGGGTCATGGGATGACGAAACATCCCAGATAAAGTTCTGGGTTTTGGAATTAAGTTCCGCCACACCTACTGAAGGGCCTAACCCCGCCACGCTTAATACGGCCCTGAGCATCAGAAGGTTTTCCTCAGGAGTACCTTGCCATTTGGGTATACCGAGTTCATCCGGAGTAGCCACAATTGGCAAGGGATAACCATTCATTTCACAATTATCCGCATAGTGAGTATTTACCCCGGCCGCTCCCAGGGCTTTTCCCAAAGCTATATCTCTGGTAGAAGCCTGATAGTCAGGCCAAAGTTCTTTGGTTTTATCCTGAACTGCCTTGGCACCAACCCCCAATGCCTCACTGAAGGCAGCCGGTCCGCCCGGATAAGACATGGCAATAGCCGCACCTTTCCAATAGGTAAATTTACTCTGGTCACGACGTTTAAGCAGATTCCAATCAAGCTCCATGCCTATGTCACCAAATTCACGGCTCTTGACATACCAGGGGCGATTGATTTTTGCTTGAGGTGAAGCTAAAAGTTCATCCAAGTCATGAAAGACCGGCGTGGTTGCGGCAACTGTTCCCAAACCTGCGCCAACTAATCCCAGGCCTTTCATAAAATCACGTCGGGAAACTGTTGAGTGGAAATTGGACATATTCAATTCTCCTTTTTCGTTGTTGTAGTCTTTCCTGCTGCCATCCAGTCTATCCTGGAAGCCATTTAACACTAATCCTCCTTTTCGGATATTATTAACAACTGCAAAGTGAATTTTGGTAATATGTGATGGTAATATATTACCATCACATATTACCTCTTTACAACTACCCAAAAGAATTAGTACCAAATCTTAATCTTATCTCTTATGCTTACAATTGCCATAAAGAAACTATTTTGCTAAACTTCCAATATGGAAGATTCAAAATTTCGTGACTTAGAAGTTGGACATTTCTTAACAATTATCCTGCACCACACTACGTGGCTCATTCACAATAAATGGAAAAAGGAATTAAAGAAAATAGGGCTAACTGGAGAACGTTTTGCCTTGATTCATGAAATCAGTTTATTAGGTAAAAACGCAAACCCAGCATCTCTCGCAAGAAAATCCATGCTAGAACCTCATGCCATCTCAGCATTACTGACTAGGATGGAGAAAGATGGCCTTATACGTAAGTCATTTTTTGAAAAACCCAAAAACATGGTCAGAGTAGAACTTACTCAAAAAGGTGAAGAGCTTAGAGAGTTGGCATGGCAAATAACACCGATTTTGAATGAGTTTTGGGAGAATTGTCTCACCTCGGATGAACTTAAGTTATTGTTTGACCTTTTAGCAAAACTGAACACCCATAATCTACCTTCAATCTACGGACACAATAAGACACCTCATAACTTCATACCAAAATACGATCAAGAAACCCATAAAATTGTTAAATTCTACGTTAAATCGTAAGTAAGTCGCCGTTCAGACCGCAGACAACTATCCCCCGCCGTCTTTTTCTTTCTTCTAGTGTAATTGGCAAGGGACTGATAACAGGCTATCAATTGTTTGCTCAGCTTCGTTTTCGCCTTGAGTACCTCAACAGCTCTTTGACCTGTTCCAGCCCTCAAGTTTGAATCCTTTCTCCCTGCAGGCTTCTTCTTGGTATATGCCACAAATGCAGACATGGCGTTTGCTCTCACGCCATACCCATGAAGGCACGAGAGCTACACCTAGCCATTTTCCAGGCATTTGCGCATATTCTTACCAAAAAGTATTTTCCTTCTCAAGTGGTTTCTAAATGCAAATACTTGAGCAAATATTTAAGTAGTGCTAAAGTTTGCCTCAAGTTTTGCCAAAATAATAGCTGGAAAAGAGCTTCTCTATGCGAGGACATATAACTAAAAGAAGCAAAGATAGCTACTCCATTGTGCTCGAACTAGATAAGGATCCTGTTACTGGCAAACGTAAACAACAATGAATAACCGTTAAAGGAACGAAGAAAGCCATCGAAAAGAAACTCTCTGAGTTACTCTCACAAATTGATACTGGCTCTTTTATTAAACCAGGTAAAACAACCGTCAGAGAATACCAATAAGATGGCTGGATGACTACGCAAAAGTTAATCTATCTCCCCGCAGCTTCGAGAAGTATTCAGGCATTATTATCAAACATCTAATACCCGATTTCGGGAGACTCACCCTAACACAATTAAAACCCGAACACATCCAAAGACATTACACAACCAAACTCAGAGAAGGACTCAGTGCAAGAACTGTAAGATATCATCATGCCATAATTCATTCTTACTTGCAGACAGCTGTTAAATGGGGGTTAGTAGCCCGTAATGTAGCTGATGCAGTTGAACCACCAAGAATACAAAGAACCGAAATGCAGATTTGGAATGAAGAGGAAATAAATATCTTTTTAGAAAACTCGAAAGATAGCCCATATTATGCTTTATTTTACACAGCTCTTTTCACAGGTATGAGGCGATCCGAATTGTTAGCGTTAAGATGGCAAGATATCGATCTAATTTTGAGACAAATTCATGTAAACCGCAGTTTACACCATCTCAAAGACGGAACTTATATCTTCTCATAACCAAAGTCAGCAAAAAGTAGTCAAACGATAGCTCTTACTCCCTCGACAATAATAACTCTCAGGGAATATCAACAAAAGCAAAAATTAGAGAGAGCAATGTTTAATTTTCCATTCTCAGATGAAAGTTTAATCTTTAGTGATATAGAGGGAAAGCCATTTCGTCCTAACACTATAACCAGAGCTTGGACTACTCAAGCAAATAAGTGTGGATTAAGCCCTATACGCTTCCACGATGCCAGACCTACACACGCTTCGCTAATGCTAAAACAAGGTATACACCCGAAAGTAGTCCAGGAGAGTTTAGACCATTCTAGCATTCAAATGACTATTGATACTTATAGCCATATTGCGCCTGGCATCCAAGAAGCAGCTGCTAACCGTTTTGATGAAATGTTAAATCGTACACCAGAAAATACATCCTCAGAAACAATCCGTTAGCAATCCGTTAGCAATTCGTTAGCAAACAGGCAAAAATAAAGCCCTCTTCCAAACTTTTTAGCTTTGAAAAAAGGCTTCGAATGACTATTGGTAGCGCATACCGGATTCGAACCGGTGATCTCGTCCTTGAGAGGGACGCGTCCTAGGCCGCTAGACGAATGCGCCATTAAGAACGAAATGGCTGGGGAAGAAGGATTCGAACCTTCCCATACGGATTCAGAGTCCGCTGTCCTACCGCTAGACGATTCCCCAACATGCACACGGATTATACAGTGAACCAAGCCACAAAACAACGCCGCATCAACATTTAAAGGTGCGGCATTGTTTTGCTTAAGTCAGTTTATGAAATAGGGGTGATTGCAGGAGGCATATAAAGGAAGCCATAGAAAATAACTAAACTTATGCCAAAACAGCAAAACAAGAAAGCTAATATGAAAGCTATAACGCCGGCATTCTCTATCAGTTTACTCATTCCGTTTCCTATCTCCTATTTACATTTTTATATCAGAAATATCATAAATGCTTTTTAATTTTAAGTCAAGAAATCCCTTCATTTAGTCCAGCTTGACATGTATTTACCGAATAGCATAATCTTATTTGAAATGCTAGATTTAACTGAACTTGAAGAATCCCTCGGAGTAAAGTTTGAAAATCCGTCTCTCTTGGAGCAGGCTCTTATCCATACTTCCTGGGTAAATGAAAATCCTACCCACTTAAATGGCTCCAACGAAAGAATGGAATTCCTGGGTGATGCCGTGCTGGGTGTCATATTTGCAGACCGCCTTTACCATGATTTTCCTGATATTCAGGAAGGTGACCTGACCCGTTTCCGCTCCCTGCTGGTACGGAGAGAGAGCTTGGTGAGGGTGGCTTTAGGGATAAATCTTGGCAATTACCTTTATCTGGGAAGGGGCGAAGATGTATCTAAAGGGCGTTTTAAACCGGCAAATTTAGCGGGTGCTTTTGAAGCCGTGCTGGCTGCTATATATATAGATAAGGGCATAGACATAACCCGAGAAGTGATTTTCCGCCTTTTCAGGACTGAAATGGAGCGAGTTCAAACCCTTAGTTCCAATATTGATTATAAATCCCGCCTGCAGGAGCTTATTCAGGCTCAAATGCAGATGACACCCCGCTACCGTATTACAAACTTTAGCGGGCCTGAGCATAACCGCTTATTTGTGGCAGAGGTTTACACAGAGGCTAAGGTTCTTGCTGAAGGTTCGGGGCGAAGCAAAAAAGAAGCCGAAACCAGCGCCGCCAAGGCAGCTTTGCAGCAGTTTGAAAACAGCTTTACAGCTGAAGATAACATTTGATAAACTTTTAGCATCATAGGAGGTTATATATGGGTGGCAGAGATTTTCAATCACGTGAGACCAAAAAACAGAAGAAAGATTCAAAAAAACCAGCAGTTTCGGGTGAGTTTTTTCAGCCGAATGTAGAACCGGAAGTAGTCCGCAAAAAGAAAAAAGGTAAAGATATATAAGTTGAAATACGAGGTTCAGGCATGCCCTGTCTGAAAGCTATTGTCAGGGGAAAAGTACAGGGAGTTTACTTCAGAGACTTTACCCGTATACAAGCAGTGCGTTTGGGGCTCTGCGGATATGCTAAAAACCTTGCCAGTGGTAACGAGGTGGAAGTGGTAGCCGAAGGCAACAAAGATTCACTTCTGGAGTTTTTAAAATTGCTCCGTTCGGGCCCTCCCCATGCCGAGGTTAAAGAAGTGGAAACAAGCTGGGAAATGACAAACAGCAACTACGGTGATTTCCACATCAAATACTAATCCGGATTGAACAAAACAAAACCTTTAAGTCCAGCGTTCAAGTTCAACGCTGGACGTTTTTATTAACTCCAAATAGTCTGTCTTGATATTTAGAATACGTGAAACTTCCGTATCCACCTCATAAGGTTCACCCGCAAATATCTTTCCCAGATGCTCAATCTCACCTTTGGTATGGTCACCATGGCTGGTAAATTTCTGGGTAGCTTCTATGATACCCATATCGAACGGCAATGTGAAGTAAAGATCAGATAAAACCTTTTCAATACCCTGATTATAAAGCGAATCCCAGCCTGTTTTGCCGCCGCCGTATTTGCTTGAAGGCAATACCGGCAGCAAATTTGAGATTGAAAAATTCCCCTTGCCGTTGATAACCTGCAGGGGTGTAACACTTATCAGGAAATCACTGGATAAAATAACATTAGGCACCCAGAAAGTGGGGATAACCAGTGGTTTATTTAAAGGATTATCCACCTCAACCCAAGTGCAATCATTTACATCCAGCAGAACTACCCTTTGAAAATCGTATGAAAGAGCTTTATAAATACTTTTCATGGGTGCACCGCCGGGTGCACCTTCCAATATGATAATATCCGCATCACTTATCTTGCGGATTCCGCTTATAATCTTGTAGATAAGCTCACGGCTGGTACTAACCGGATACTGTACTGGATAATGGGCATTTGGCTTTATCAGGACTCTTCTGGCACGGGAAAGTATTTCCGGTGCCTTAAAATTATATTCGGACGCATTGTATATCAAGAATGTACTCCTGGTTTATCATAATAAGTAATTGCCATGTTAATATTTCGTTGTATCAGGTCAAACTGCGATTGACATTCTACAGGCACGCGGAGCAGGTCAAAATGCCCCCGCCATAAGAACACCCCCGACTTGCCGGCTTGGTAAGTCACAAATCGGATACCGCTATTCATCCTGATATTAAAGCATAAAACCGATGCCTTTATTCCGGCTAAAAAATACTCCACCAGAGTTTTTACCCGGTTAAGCATCGGCTATTGGCCTAGCCACATTGCAGATTCTTCACAGATATCAAAACCCCCGGTCTATGCGTTAGCTACCAAACAATAAATAATCCGCCTCCAACCATAAATACAACTTTGGTAAAACCAAAATCGTAGAATTTTGAGGCATATTATTCATCCTGGGCTAAATCCCGGCCGGAAAAATCCGATTTCCTATTTACGGGAGTTGTGATACATTATCCGTAAAAAACAAGCCACACTTGCAACCTATTCATTTTAGCATAAAAGTCAAGGTTTTAAGCCATATATTTATAATTATTTTGCAATATTTAGTGCCAAACTTATCAGAGTAGCTACAGATGCTCCTGAACCGCCCTTAACCTGGTGACCATTGTCCTTGTCAAGATATGCAGTTCCTGCAATGTCCAAATGAACCCATGGTCTGTTTTCTACAAATTCTTCAAGGAACAAAGCCGCCGTACTAGCACCGGCGACCGGACCGCCGACATTTTTAATATCTGCCACGTCACTTTTTATCATTTCCTTATACTCATCGAAAGTGGGCAGCTGCCATATGCACTCACCTGCCTGTTTGGCGGCAGATACTACCTTAGCGTAAAATTCATCATCATTGGTAAAACCACCGCTGCAGGCACTGCCAAAAATACGTGAGCAGGCACCGGTAAGAGTGGCTACATCTACCATTTGCTTAGCTCCCTGCTTGCATGCATAATCAAGGGCATCAGCCAGTATCAGCCGCCCTTCAGCATCAGTAGAATGGATTTCTACCGTCTTTCCGCTGGCCATCCGCAATATGTCACCCGGCTTGATGGCACACCCGCTGGGCATGTTTTCAGTAGCCGGCACAATACCCATAATGTTTACCGCCGGTTTCAACTTGGCGATAGCCCCCATGGCCGTAATGACTGCCGCCCCGCCGGACATATCAGACTTCATTTCCCACATTTTATCCCAGGGTTTAAGCGAAATACCCCCTGAATCAAAGGTGATAGCTTTGCCTATATATGCCATATCCAGTTCATCACTGTCACGTCCGGTATATTTCAGGATAATAAATTTGGGTGCCTGGCATGAACCTTGTCCCACTCCCAGCACACCGCCCATGCCTTTTTCAAGCAGCTGAGTTTCACTAAATATTTCACAGGCAAGGCCGGTAGATTCGGCCAAACGCCGTGCAAAATCAGCTAAATCAGTTGGTGTCATATTGCTCGAGGGTTCATTTATAAGGTCACGGGCAGAGCAGACAGCATCTGCCACAATCTGCCCCTTTATAAGCCCCTGTGATGCCTTGGCAAGGTCAGCCTTTTCACCCAACACCAACTTTATTTCTTCAATCACCCCGTTTTCATTGCCGCTGGTAAAATATTTTCGGAAACGGTAACTGCCCATCACGGCACCTCCGGCAGCTATTTCCGCCAGCACATCAGTCCCAAGTGTCAATTCCCCCAGCCAAATGGCTATAGTTTTAAAACTCTTTTTGGATAAAGCCCTTGAAAGCTCACCCACAGACTTGCGTAGTTCATCATGGCCGAATTTTTCCGCTTTTCCCATACCAAATACCGCCAGATAACGGACCGGTAGTTTACCCAGAGTATTTACCAAGTGAAGTTCGCCTGCCTTGCCTTTCAGTTCGGCTTTTTCTTTCATTTCAACCAGATTGCCGCCCAGTTTAGAATCCAGTTCCTTGAACTCCAAGCTCAAATCCTGTCCTTCAAAAACAGGCATAGCCAAAACATCAGCCGTAATTGACTGCGGTTTTTGTTTTACAATTTTGATTTCCATTATCTGCACTCCTCTTGCTCTAGATAGGTTTTTACATCTTTTATTAAATATTCCAGCACCGGTTGAAAGTCAGCCTCGGTACTTATACGATAACATCCTTCGGAAACAGGCTCAAACATGGGCCTAAGCATCCGGTAGATTTCCCAGTCTGCATCCGAACGGGATGTACCCTGCTTAGTTCGCATGTCCATGCGTTTTTTAATAATCTCCGGTGATAAATCCATCTCTACAATGAACCTCTTCACACTCTGGCTGGAAGCTATACTGTACAAAGGTTCGCGGTCTTTGGCTGTCATGCTGGTAGCATCCAGTACCAGCGATACTCTTTGCTTAAGCAGTTTAGTCATTAGCTCATGTATTGCTTTAAAAACCCGGATATGCTCTGTATTGGAGTAAACAGGCTTTCTTATCAAAGTTTTACGCAAAGCATCACTTTCCAGTATCACAGCCGGTATCCGTTCTGTAAAACACTTTGCAAAGGTGCTTTTACCTGTTCCCGGCAAACCTACCAAAATAACCAGAAACGGACACTTTTCAGCTGGAGGCAATTCACCGAAGCTGTTTAACAGCAATTTAAAATCGTCTTCAGATGTGAACGGCATAATAACTAATTATTATATTCCAAAAAAGCTAAAAAACCCAGACAGTTTTCAGACCTCATAAAAAGCTACTCCGACTACACCCGGACCAGTATGTACACCCATTACAGGAGTAAACTCCATAAATAAAATCTCAGCCTGAGGGAATTTCTCTTTTATATTCTGCTCCAGCCTGTGTGCCCGTTCCAAAGCATCCGCATGCATTACCGCCACTCTCAGCTTGCCTTTACCTTTTACATGTTCCGTCATCAAATCCATAATATTTTGCAAAGCTTTTTCGGCAGTGCGGGGTAAAGCTATTGTTTGGGCATCTCCATTACGCAGGGTAAAAACCGACTTAATTTGCAGTACTGAATCTGCCAATGCAGCTATTTTGGGTATTCGCCCGCCTTTAATCAAGTATTCAAAAGTATCCAGCGTAGCATACAGATAAATTTTCGGCATCAGGGTGTTTATTACGTTTACCAGATTATCAAGACTTTTACCGGACTCGGCATGACGGGCAGCTTCCAAAACCACCAATCCCAAACCTGCAGCGGCAGTTTCACATGGAATAACCTTTATACAAAGATTTTTATGTTTTTCCAATACCTGCATGGCAGCCAGCTGAGCGGCATTGAACATACCTGAAAACCGCACAGGTTCGGTAACACATAAAATCTGGTCGGTTTTGGCAGACAAGCGGGAAAAAGCCTCAATATACGGCCCGGGTACAGAGCCGACAGTTTTGGGTGTCTGGGAAGATTCCTTCAGTAACTTGTAAAACTCATTAAGGTCAAGTGCAGAATCATAAGAAGCCTTGCCGTCTATAACAATTTCTATCGGAATAACTTCTATCTGGTACTTTCTGACAAGCTCAGCCGGGATACAGGCGGTTGTATCGGTAACTATGGCTACTTTTGATGCCACGTTTCACCTCTCATCAGCTAAAGTGTTTAAGCTTATTATACACACAGCCGAGAGTTTGGCAACACATATTATCCGGTTATTTTCACATCTTCCTGAGGGTATCTCTGCAAGGTAAACCCAGTAAATCACAGGGCAGTTCTTTTAGAATAAATATTTCCCGGGGGGTTTTATACTGTGCAATATTTTCCAGACAGTATTTTTTAATACCGGCAGGGGTTTGTTCAGCCCCATCCCGAAGTATTACCGCCACCCGAACCACCTCGCCCCGCATACCGTCAGGATCAGGAATCCCCACTGCCAGTACTTCTTTCACCCCCGGGCATGAAAGAAGCAAATCTTCAACGTCAGAAAAATATATATTCTGACCTTTGGTAATAAGCATAGGTTTAATAAAATATTTTATGTAAACATAACCGTCGCTATCTTTATAGCCGATATCACCGGTATAGAGCCAGCCGTTACGCAGCATTCGGTTGGTTTTTTCGGGTTGGCGGTAAATCCCATCCATAACAGGCCCGCGTATAATTATCTCCCCAGTCTGGGATGGCAGTAATACCTGCCCTGCTGAATTTACCACTTCCAATTCAAACCCCTTAAGCACTTTGCCCACAGAACCGGACTTACCACTTTTGTCCAAAGGCTGACAAGTTACATGGGAAGTAGATTCAGTCAAGCCGTAAAAATCTACCAAATCTCTATCCAGTAAAATCCTGTATGACAATACCAGTTCCGGAGGCAAGGGCGCACCGGCACTACCGCATAACCTGAGTGAAGTCAGATTATATTCAGAAGAATTTTCCCGCAAATGGCGAACCAGCATGGCATGAATAAACGGAACACCCAAAAATACGGTGATACTCTCTCTTTCAATTGTCTTTAACAAACAGTCAATGGAAACGCCGGAAAGAAGTATTACGCTCCCCCCGCTGAAAAGAGTACCCAGTAATACCACCACCAACCCTATTATATGGTGGAGCGGCAGGGCAAACAGTATTACCCTGTCTTCGGCACTTTGCGCAAAGCCACCCGCGGATATAGCAGCCGTCTTTACCAGATTTACGTGGCTTATCACCACTCCTTGCGGGCGGAGCTGAGCTGCCGAGGTATAAGCTATATGGGCAGTTCGGTTTTCGGGCACATCAATTTCAAAAGGTATTTCAGGAATATCTGTCAGAAAATTTTTTAATAAAATTACATCAGGATAACCGATGTCTTCCGGGCTGATATAATGCTGAATATAGTTTAGTTCAGACCGATGCTGATGCAATATATTCAGTCCATCTGCCTGACAAGCCAAGACCTTTGGCTGACAGTCATCAAGCAAAGCTTTAAGCTCCGGCCATTTGTATTTCGGGTCAAGCGGTACTGCTGCAGCCCCTGTTTTAACTATACCGAAATAGAAAAAAACGAATTCAAGACAGTTTGTCATAAGAAGAGCCACCCGCTCACCCGCAACCACACCTATATGGGTAAGCGCCCAAGCATAACAGTCGGAAATCCTGTCCAACTCTGCATACGTAATACTTTTACCTTCAAATTTCAGAGCTATAGCCTCTGGGCAAGTTGTAACCACTTCCGAAAGCCTATCAGCAAGATTCAAGTGTCACCATCCGGATATGTATTGTCTGAAGCATTTGGATGAGCCAGTGTACCAGATTTTATATTTTGTATCAATTTTTTAATATCATTCATTTTGTCCGTTTCACTGAAACCTGCTTGACAAGCAGTCCCCTAGTGATTAATATTTACCTAACTGAATATTTCAAAGGCTGTGAACAAGACTAGTAGATTTCAAGCGAGGCTAAGAGAGCCGGGCAAGGTGTGAGCCGGTGCTGACGCAGAAGTTGAATGGACTTGGGAGCCGCAAACCGAACGGTCTATCCAAGTAGGCTTTGCCGCAGGGGAAGCGTTAAAATATCCCAAGGCATATTGGGTCAGCCCAGAGTGCCTGTTTGAGATGACCGGCATTTCATAATCCGGTTAATTAGGGTGGTACCGCGGAAGTAAACCTTCTGCCCCTTTCAGGGCAGAGGGTTTTTTATTATCCCGCCCGCACAGGCCTAATAGCAAAGGAAGCTCAAAACATGCCTGGCTTACCTGCGCAGGAAATAAATGATAAACCAAGGCTAAACTGGGACTAAAATAATGTCAAGGAGAACAGAAATGGTTCAAACCAAGTTTATACTGCAAGAAAAGGACATGCCCCAGGTCTGGTACAATATCCAGCCTGATTTGCCCGTACCGCTGCCTCCCGTTCTGCATCCGGGTACCGGCCAACCGGTGACTCCAGCTGATATGGAAGCCATATTTCCCATGAGCCTTATTATGCAGGAATTCAGTCCTGAAAGGCATATCGCCATACCTGAAGAACTGCTGGAAATATATAAAATCTGGCGGCCAACTCCCCTTTACCGTGCCCACAGGCTGGAAAAAGCTTTGCAGACCCCGGCTAAAATCTTTTACAAACTGGAAGATGTCAGCCCGGCCGGTTCTCATAAACCCAACACCGCTCTGGCTCAGGCTTATTATAATAAAAAAGCCGGCATAAAAAGGATTGCCACCGAGACCGGCGCCGGACAGTGGGGTTCTTCGCTGGCTATGGCCTGCAAATTCTTTGATATAGAGTGCAAGGTCTACATGGTAAAGGTCAGCTACAATATGAAACCCTACCGCCGCATTATGATGGAAACCTGGGGTGCCTCTGTCGTACCCAGCCCCAGCCCTGATACCAAGATAGGCCGTGAAATACTTGAACGTGACCCTGAATGCCCCGGCAGCCTGGGTATTGCTATAAGCGAAGCCGTGGAAGACGCCGTAACCCATCCCGGCACCAAGTATGCTTTGGGGAGTGTACTTAACCACGTTCTGCTGCATCAAACTATTATCGGTCAGGAAGCCAAAAAACAGATGGCTATGGCTGACTGCTACCCGGATATCGTGATTGGCTGCGTAGGCGGCGGCTCTAACTTCGGTGGTATAGCCCTGCCTTTTGTAGAAGACAAATTGAACGGCACTCACAAGAATACCCGAATTCTGGCTGTTGAACCCGCCAGCTGCCCTTCTCTGACTAAAGGTCTGGACGCTTATGACTTCGGAGACGAAGCCGGTATGACACCCATGATGAAAATGTTTACCTTGGGTCACCGGTTCATGCCCCCTCCGGTACATGCCGGCGGTTTGCGCTATCATGGTATGTCACCCTTACTGTCTCACCTCAGCCGCCTGAAGCTGATTGAGGCCACAGCTGTTAACCAGGTAGAAACCTTTGAAGCTGGCATGCAGTTTGCCCAAACCGAAGGCTTCATAAGCGCACCTGAAACCAATCACGCCATTAGGGCGACCATTGATGAAGCTTTGAAATGCCGTGAAACCGGCGAAGCCAAAACCATACTCTTCTGCCACAGCGGCCATGGCCATGTGGACATGGCTTCTTATGACCTGTATCTGCGCGGTAAGTTGAGCAATTATGAATATCCTGCAGAACTGGTAAAAGAGGCTCAGAAGGGTTTACCCAAAGTAAACGTCAAGTAATATTTCTGTCTAAACGTTTTTTTGGAGGGAGGGGCTAAAAGCCCCTCCCTCTTTTTATCAATAATTTCTACACAATTTCCTGCTATAATGAGCACAATAACTCCTTACAGGAAGATGCTATGAAAAAAATTTTCAATAATTTCTTCGGGCTGTTTATTTCAATCAGTCTGGTACTATCCATGCTTCTGGCACAGGGCTGCGACATACTTCAGGATTTCAACAATTCCCCTGAAGATAACACCCAAAACCAGACTAATGAACAAAATTTGCCGGACTACAGCGATGAATTTGGGAGTGTACAAAGTCCAGTTAATTTCGTAAATGCAGTAAAAGCGGTAAAACCCTCGGTAGTGGCTATAAATGTAGAGCTGGTCACCCGTGATATTTTCGGGCGGACAGTAGTAGAACAGGCTGCCGGCTCCGGCTGGATTATAGATTCAAACGGGATTATCGTAACTAATAACCACGTGGTGGAGGACGCCACCAGCATAACAGTAACCCTGGATGACGGGCGCACCTTTAACTCGGTAGCGGTACGCACTTACCCGGCCAACGACCTGGCGGTGATAAAGATAGATGCCACCAATCTGCCCGCAGTCAAGCTGGGTGATGCATCTAAACTGGCGGTAGGAGAACCGGTGGCCGCCATAGGTAATGCACTGGGTATGGGTATTTCCATGACCGGCGGCTGGATAAGCCGGCTAAATACCACTGTTCAGTTTAGCGATACCGAAAGCCTGACCGGGCTTATAGAAACCGATGCCGCTATAAATCCGGGTAACTCCGGCGGTCCGCTGGTTAACTATTTGGGTGAAGTGATAGGCATAACCAGTGCTAAAATACAGGAGATAGGAGTGGAGGGTATTGGCTATGCTATCAGCCTTTACATAGCTTTGCCCATTATCAATAACCTTATCTCCCAGCTGCCTGCTTGAGAAAAACCATGAAAAAGAACCAAAAATTGCTAAGCCTGTTTCTAAGCATACTGCTTGCTGCTACCGTCTTTACGGGTGGGGGCTGCGATTACTTGTCCCAGCCTATAAACTCTGACAATACGAACGATACCAATAACACTTCCCTCCCTATTGACACAGACTGGACTTTCCCCACTCCCCAGCAGAATCTGCCGAAACTCGCAAACTACGCCATGGTGGTTGCGATGGTGAAACCGGCAGTAGTTGCAATAGATGTGAAGTATACCACCCAGGACATATTCGGACGACAGACTATCTCTGTAGTTTCGGGTTCGGGTTTCATAATAGACCCCAACGGCTACATTATTACCAACAACCACGTAGTTGAAGGCGGAAGCACTGTCACCGTCACTCTTTCAGACGGCCGTACCTTTACCGCCAGCCAGGTGGTAACAGATTCACGCACAGACTTGGCGGTAATCAAGGTGGATACACTGGGTGAAGATCTGCCGTTTGTATATATAGGTGACTCGTCAGCTTTGGAAGTAGGCGAACCAGTGGCGGCTATCGGCAATGCCCTGGGTTTGGGCATCACTATGAAAGGCGGCTGGATAAGCCGGCTGGACGCCCAGATAACCGTTGACCAAAGTGTCACCCTGTACGGTTTGATAGGTACAGATGTAGCCATAAACGAAGGCAATTCCGGCGGCCCGCTGGTAAATATGGCAGGTGAGGTTATCGGCATTACCTCTGCCAAAATAGCTGAAGTGGGGGTGGAAGGGGTAGGCTACGCCATAAATATAAACTCCGCCCGCACCTTCATTGAAGAACTGGTCAAAAAAGGCTATATTACCCGTCCTTTTATGGGAGTGGCAGGCATACTGACCGTAGACAGTTCAATCCAGTCATACTTCAGGCTGGGCATAGACAGAGGGGTGCTTATCCGGGGAGTGTCTGAAGGCGGACCTGCCGAAAAAGCAGGTCTAATGGCAAATGATGTTATTCTGGCCATAAACGGCCAGCCAGTGCTGACTGATGAAGAACTGATACTGGCTATCCACGGCAAAAAGGTAGGAGATAAAATAGAGGTCAGCTATTTCCGGGACGGAGTAACCACTACTGTCACTCTGACACTGGCAGAGACCCCGCCGCCGGAAAGCTAGTTTTTTAGTTTTTTAGCGTGCCACCCACAGGCTTAGGGAGTGGCCATCAATATCCAGACTTTCAGCATACGCCCCTTCGGGGGCGTTTCCATCTATAAGTCGGCTGGAAAGTGTTTCTTTCTTTATATATTCGCTATGCATCTGGATAACACTATCCAGATATTCATCAGCCTGATAATAAGTATTTATATAATCTGCAATCTCAAATCCGGCAGATTTCCGCATGGTCTGCAAACGGTGGACAATCTCGCGGGCAGTGCCTTCTGCCAGCAGTTCGGGTGAAAGCCCGGTATAAACGGCTACTGTATAAGCCCCTTCGGTACTGGCGGCATAGTTTTTCTCCGGTATAACTGTGCCCGGCTCTTCCACTGCCAAAGCCTTTACGTTCAGCTCTTCCAGCACCTGTTCGGCCAGACGCATAAGTCCTGTTCTTTCACCGGCGGAAGCCAGTACCACCCGCACCTCAGCCAGAGGCTGGCGGACTTTGAGAGCCGCTTTGCTTCGGGCAGAACGCCCCATACTGGAAACCTTCATTACCAGCCGTATTTCGTTATCCAGCTGTTCGTCTATAAGCGCTGTGTCCGCCACCGGAAAATTCGTCAGGTGGACACTTTCCAAAGCAGACGGGTCTACCGAAAGCACCAGGTTCTGGTAGAGTTCTTCGGCTACAAACGGGGTAAAGGGAGCCAGTAGTCTGGAAAGGGTAACCAGACAGGTATACAAAGCCTGATAGGCCGAAAGTTTGTCGGCATCATTTTCGCTCTTCCAGAAACGGCGACGGCTGCGGCGGACATACCAGTTGGAAAGGTATCCCACAAAATCTTCAATCCGCCGTCCGGCCTGAGTGGGGTCATAATTATCCAGCCCCTTATCCACATCCAGCACCAGCTGGTTAAGCTCGGATAAAATCCATCTGTCCAGTTCGGGCACTTCGCCTTCCAGATACTTTTCCGAAGGGGTAAAGCTGTCTATATTGGCGTAGGTAACGAAAAATGAATATACGTTCCAGAGCATCAGCAGGAACTGGCGGGTTACCTCACCCACCAGTTTTTCGGAAAAGCGTCTGGCATTTCCGGGAGGGGCCGCAGTATAGAAATACCAGCGGACAGCGTCTGCCCCGTATTTATCCAGCACCGTAGCCGGCTGAATAACATTATTTCTGGACTTGCTCATTTTTTCGCCGCGCTCATCCAGTATATGCCCCAGACAGATTACATTCTGATAACAGGGGCGGTTGAATATCAGGGTAGAAATAGCATGCAAACTGTAAAACCAGCCGCGTGTTTGGTCTACAGCCTCACAGATATAGTCAGCAGGGAAACGCCCGTCTTTGGCAATAGACCTGCTTTCGGGCTCAAAGGGGTAATGGTACTGGGCAACCGGCATAGCCCCGGAGTCATACCAGCAGTCCATAACCTCGGTAACCCGTTTCATATTCCCGCCGCATTTATCACAGTCATAAGTCCACTCGTCTACATATGGGCGGTGGATATCCAGTTTTTCCTGCATGCCCTTGAAATTCGGTTTGGCTTTGAGTTCATCAATGCCGCCGACACACTCCGTCCGGCCGCACTTTTCACACCGCCAGATGGGTACAGGCGTTCCCCAGTAACGTTCGCGGGAAAAAGCCCAGTCAATATTATTTTCCAGCCAGTCGCCAAAACGGCCGTCTTTTATATGTTCGGGATACCAGTTTATCTGCTGGTTGCCCTTTATCAGTTCGTCTCTGACCGCGGTAGTCCGTATGTACCAGCTTTGCTTGGCATAATAAATAAGCGGGGAATCACACCGCCAGCAGAACGGATAGGTATGGTGCATACGTTCATTACGGAACATCAGCCCACGCTCTTTAAGGTTGCGGGAGATATCCTTGTCCGCTTCTTTAACGAATTTGCCGGCAAACGGGTAACTGCCGGTTATCCTGCCCTGCAAATCCACGTGGTGGACAAATTTTAGCCCGTACTTCACCCCGGATTCATAGTCCAGTTCACCATAAGCCGGAGCAGTATGGACTATACCCGTGCCATCATCCATGGATACATAGCTGGTGGTTATTACCGGATAAAGCAGTTCTTCAGAAACACCTGTCTCAGAGTTATCCTTCATATTTCTTACAGGAATACCGAATTCCCGCGGGTCAAACAGCGGCTTATAAAAAAGCCCACTAAGGTCACTGCCCAGGCATTCCCCCGCTACGGGATTTTCTGCCAGTTTAAGGGCTGACAGACGTGGTTTGGCCAGTATCATATAGTAGTCCGTCATATCCAGTATGACATACTGGTCCGCAGCGGATACCGCCAGCGCGGTATTGGCGGGTAAAGTCCAGGGGGTAGTAGTCCAGGCCAGCAGATAAAGCGGCTTGTCAGCCGGGTAAGCCCATTTCTTTGCCAAACCTGCCTTAGCCAGACTTTCTTTGGCTATTTCAAATTTCACAAATACGGAAGGGTCTTCGGTATTATCCTTATATCCCTGCGCCACCTCATGAGAGCTTAGCGAAGTGCCGCAGCGCGGGCAATGTGGGGTAACCCTATGCCCCTGATACACTAGTCCCTTGTCCCACATTTGCTTAAGCGCCCACCAGCCGCTCTCTATATAGTTGTTATCCATAGTTATATAGGCATTGTCCAGATCCACCCAGTAGGCAATCCGTTCGGTCAGCTTGTTCCATTCGGACACATATTTAAAAACGCTGGAACGGCAACGGGCATTAAACTCAGCAATGCCGTACTTTTCAATATCATTTTTGCTAGTAAATCCCAGTTCTTTTTCCACCTCAAGCTCAACCGGCAAACCATGGGTATCCCAGCCGCCAATCCTGGGGGCATAATAACCCTTCATAACCTTGTAGCGGGGTATTACGTCCTTAAAAACCCGTGAAAGAACATGGTGAATACCCGGACGTCCGTTGGCAGTGGGCGGCCCTTCGTACAGGGTAAAACGCTTGCCGTCACGGCGGTTTTCAATGCTCTTTTTGAATACGCCCTTGTCCTGCCAAAGTTTCAGGATATCTTCTTCCATCTGGGGGAAGTTTTGTCTGGGATTCACAGCCTTAAACATTCATCACCTCTTAAAAAAGAAAATCCCGTCCTTATCAGGGACGGGACAAATAAGCCCGCGGTACCACCCCGCTTCCCCTGCCATAAAGCAGAGGCTCTCATAAGGGCACTAACATGCCCCGCCCATTATAACGGGTGGCGAACCCGGCCAGGTCTACTTGGCCGAAAGGCTTTTCGGCTGGCGGCTCAGGAGTGATTTTCGGGATAACCGCGGGAAGGTCTGCTTTCACCGTACCAGACTCGCTGCTGCACCGCAGATAACCTACTCTTCTCCGTCAAGGCCTTTTGTAAGGTTTATTGTACTATTCTTTTAAGACTACCACAACTTTTCTTGATTCACCAAAGCCAACGCTCTGGGTAGTCACTTCGTCATCATCAGCTAATGCCAGATGAATAATCCGCCGTTCATAAGCAGGCATAGGCTCAAGTGAAAAAGGCATACGCCGCAATTTTACCTGTTCGGCTGTTCTCCAAGCCAAAGCCTGAAGGGAACTTAGGCGGCGTTGCCGGTAACCATTTACGTCAACTACCACCGGTTCAAATCTGCCCAACTGGTGGGAAAGCATTAGCCTCACCACTTGCTGCAAACTTATGAGAGTCTGACCCTTGCGTCCTATCAGGATACCCAAGTCTTCGCCCACAATGTTCAAAACAGTACTCGGCTGTGATTCCTCATCGGTAACCATCTTTTCAGGCAGGATATCTACATAGGCTTCGATATCCATCTTGTCCAGCAGGGTTTCCAGAATATTTTGTGCTAGATCGCCTGCATCCATCTGGTTGCCCGGCGCAATATCATCATCGTATTCATTTTCAATAAGATGCAGGCAGACCCTGGCATCTTCCCCGCGCAGACCCAGTAACCCATGCCTGCCTTCAGACAATACCTCTATCTCAACTTCGTCTCGGCTTACGTTTAGCTGATTTAGCCCCAGTTTTATTGCTTCCTCCACCGTCTTGGCGCTCGTCTCGACCTTTTTCATCTATACTACCTTCCATCTGCTTACCTTTGGCCGAAGAATCAATCAACTGACCAGACGGAGTTGCAGTTCTTTTTTCAGTTTTATATGTGTTTCCCGGCCGTACCTGCCGGCCGCCGCGGAAATAGGAAATAACTTTTTCGGCCATAGGTTCAAGCTGTCCCCAACCAGTAATGAAATACTGCATTATGATACCCACTATGGCAGAAACGAACCAGTAGAAAGCCAGACCACTGGGGAAAGAGAGCGAGAAGAAGAAGAACATGAACGGCATCATGAAACTCATCATCTGTCCCTGAGCTGCCTGCTGCTGATTAATAGCTTTGGGGGTAGACATTTTCTGCTGGACATACATGCTTACACCCACCAGCAAAGCCAAGGCAAAGTCCGGAAGGGAAAGATCCATCCAGAGGAAATGATTGCTGAGCGGCAGGGTTTGGTAAACTACCGGCCATGAATAAAGATGATCAGCCAGATTCATAAAGTCTTCGGGAGTAACAGCCAATACTCTCACAATAGCCTGATACAAGGCTATCCAGATAGGAAACTGAATGAGCATGGGAACCAGACAACCGGTAGGTGAAACACCGGACTCTTTGTAGAGCTTCATTTGCTCTTCGGCCAGTTTCTGGCGGTCATTACCGTGCTTTTTCTTCAAAGCTTCCATATGTACGGTAATTTCCTGCATCTTCTTGGTGGCCGTAAGCTGTTTTCGGTTAAGCGGCCAGAGTGCCAGCCTTATAACCACAGTCAGCACAATAACTGTCAGCCCGAAACTTCCCCATAAATTGTGGGAAAGCCAGACCATGCCGTTTATCATCGGCGAAAGTATTACTAAATCCCAAATAGCACCAATATCCAACGACTACCTCGCTAACTTACTACAAAAGTCCAGATTATAGTACGGCTCTCCGGATTTATAGCATATACAGTTTCATCTTCCTGAGTATGTATGTATACAACTTCACCTGACACCGTAACCGGTGCTATCACTTTCAAGGCAAGGTCGGTAACAGCCTTCATTTCCATTGTATTTACATTTATGGAAAAAATCTTGCCGGTCTTAGTGGCCACAATCACATTGTCACCCAGCAGCGCCGGAGAGGAAGCAACCTCGTCAGTCATATCAATGACTTTAATCTGGGAACCAGTCAAAGCATCCAGTACATAGGTGTTGCCGTCCAGATTGGGGGCAAAAACTTTGCCGTCAGCCACAACCGGGGTTGCCCAGAACCAGTTGGGTGATTCAAAGACCCATTTCTGGCTGCCGTCTTCCAAATCCAGAGCGTACAGATTGCGGTCAAAACAGCCCACATAAACAACGCCGTTATCCACTACCGGGGCGCTGGCAAAGGGGCTTTGGGTTTCAAACGTCCAAACAGGGCTGCCTGTGTTGATATCCAGGGCATATACCTTTTTATCAAAACCGGGTACTATAACTAAATCTCCATCAACCACCGGAGAAGCCCAAATCTTGGCACCGGTCTGATATTCCCAAACCTTCTGACCGTCTGCCTTGCTCAGGGCATAAACAACACCATTAGTGTCTGCAAAAAAGATTTTATCTCCGTTAGGGGCAATACCGCTGACAATAGCGGATAGTGACCCTGTTCCGGGGTAAACCCACTTCAGACTGCCATCAGCCTGATTATAAGCATAAACTTTGCCGCCGTAGGTAGAAATATAGATAACACCGTCCGAGACTACCGGAGTACCATATATACCCACTGTAGTAACAGCACCAGCACAGCCGCCGCCGTTGGTGGTAGTCTCCAGAGTCACCTGATAACGAGGAGTGCTGGCATCTTTATTAAGGGCTATAAGTTTACCAGTCATAGAACCAAATATGGCATCATTATCAGAGACAAGCACGCCTGACCAACCCAAAGGCTTCTGACTGGTACCCATACAGCCGCTTAAAACGGCCAAAACGCCGATAAGGCTAAACAGCAAAACAATTTTTTTGGATATGCGATTGGTTTTGAACAATTTTCCGTCCTATTCTGGCACTGGGTCGTAGCCACCCTTGTTCAAGGGGTGACAGCGGCTAAGCCGTTTCACACCCAACCAAATTCCCTTAAAAATTCCGAATCTTTCGATAGCTTCGTAGGTATACTGTGAACAAGTGGGAATAAACCTGCATGAGGAGGGTGCAGTTTTAGAGTAGGTATTCTGGTATAATCTAATCAGTTTTAAAGCTAGTTTTTTCATCTGTTTTTGATAGTATCTGCGCCTTGCCAAGCAAGTGCTTAACTACCCTCTCCATTTCGGCACATTTTACTGTAGCCGCTTTTGCCCTAGCTATAAATACTATGTCCCAGCCCTGTCTGAGTGCGATAGTCCGCAGGCTTTCCCGCAATATCCGCTTTGCCCTATTACGCTCTACTGCTCCGCCTACTTTTTTGCTTACAATGAAGCCTACCCGGCTAAATTCAAGGTTATTAGGCAACGCCTTCATCACAGCCAGCTGCCCAATATAAGTTCCGTCACCGGCAAGCACCCGGGAATATTCTTCCCGCTTGGTAAGCCTGTTTGAGTATTTCATTGTAAATAGTGTAACCATACTCCGGATGGATAATCAACCCGGAGTACAGCTGTTACACTCTAGACTACAATCAGTTTCTTGCGCCCCTTAGCCCGGCGGGCGCTGAGTACACCGCGTCCTCCGCGGGTGCTCATCCTTGACAGAAAACCATGAACCCTCATGCGGGGGATACGTTTCGGTTGATATGTCCTCTTAGGCACATTAACTCCTTAAATGGCAAGTAATAATTTACTATTATGCAGACTCCGCAGACTCAGAAGCTTCCGCTGCAGGAGCAGCCTCAGCCTTTACTTCGGGTACCGCAACTTCGGCCTTGGTCTCTACTTTAGACTCAACCTTGGGTTCAGCCATTTTAGGTTCGGGCCTCAGCTCACGCATAGGCGAAAAAGTAGCCACATTTCCCTGGCGGCGTACATGCTCAGAAACAAAGGGCATCAGGGCTATAAAACGAGCCCGTTTAATGGCATTAGCCAAAGCCCTCTGGTGCCGGGCACAGGTACCGGTGCGGCGGCGGGGTTCAATTTTGCCGCGGTCAGATATATATCTGGCCAGTTTAGCCGAATCCTTGTAATCAATACGGCTAACCTTCTCAGCGCAGAAAGAACATATCTTGCGCTTGGGGGTATAGCGGCCGCGCCCACCCCTGGCTGGTCTGTTAGGTCTGTCCTGGATACTCACTCAATCAAACTCCTATCAAGAGATTTAATATTCACTAAAACGGAATGTCTTCCGGTTCTAATTCACCACCGCCATTGTCATCATCACGGGCATCCATCCCGGTACCTGCACTGGCTTTCTCAAGGAAGGTAACCCTGGAAGCAATTACCTCGGTACGGTAATGTTTCAGATTATCCTGCCCTTCCCAGCTTCGGGTGCGAAGCCGTCCTTCCACGTACACCAGCCGCCCTTTGGAAAGGAACTGGTTGCACTGTTCAGCCAGCTTGTTCCAAGCAACTACCGTAAACCATTCAGTTTCCTGTTTGCGTTCACCCTCGGGGGTATTATAAACCCAGTTGGTAGCAACTTTAAAGGAGGTAACAGGATGCCCGCTGGGGGTATACCGCATCTCCGGCTCACCGCCAACATTGCCAATTATCATAACCTTATTCAAACTCACCATCTCTCGCGTCTCCTCTCTGGCAAAATGCCCGGCAGCATTAACAGATATTATTCTTCGTCCATATTAATGGCCATATGCCGAATAACCTGCTCTGAAATACGCAGGTCAGAGTTTATCTTGCGTATGGAAGAAGGCTTAGCCTTCATCTTGATAAACACGTAATAACCTTCGCCGTATCTGCCGATAAGATAAGCCAGCTTGCGTTTACCCCAGTGGTTCACCTCGGTAAAGCTGCCTTCTTTTTCAGCTATGGTTTTGCTAATGCCTTCCAGAATGGCCTCAACCTTTTCCTTGGGGGTATCAGTGGTTAAAATAACCACCAGTTCGTAATCACGCAGGTTTTCAACTCTGGATTTAAGTAGTTCGCTTGCGGCCATGTTTTCCTCTCTAAGTTAAAGGCAATATATTCCCTTAAAAAATCTGACGGTCATTATAGCATATAGCGAAGAAGCAAACAATATTGACCGGAATGAACCTACCCGACCATCAAATCATATTTGACAGATTGCGTCAAATACTCTAAACTGTTTTCCGCTTCTAGGCCCCATGGTGTAGCGGTCTAACATGCCACCCTGTCACGGTGGAGATCGGGGGTTCGAATCCCCCTGGGGTCGCCATTGAGCTTCTTTTTACCTTCAGTTACCAGAGTATACCACATTGCTGGTTTGTCATTTTCCCGTAGCGTTTTATTCATCTCCTGCCACCCTAATTCTAACGGATATATCTTAAAACTATCAGTTTCATCATATATTTAAAGAATATTTTTAATAATGTGCATTTCGATATATATGCGTTCTCAAATAATAAATTTTCCGCAAGCCTTTCTTATAATGCAATGATAGGCTAAAATATTTCCAGAGTACTCTTAAGGAGCTACCAATGGAAAAAGAGAAATTTGAAATCGTAATTACCAGCCCTAATGCCAAAGAAGTAAAAACTATAACTATGGAAGGCACACTAGATGAGGCCAAGGCTAAAACAGACCAAATTGCCAGAGAACATATCGGCAGTATTGTCTCTGCTTTTACCACTAACGGCTTCAAGTCGGTTTACCAGAAACACTACCTATCTGCTATCAAATGCCCCAAATGCGGGGAGATTATCCCCATAGAACACCTGTAATTATAAAAATATTTTCAAAAGAAAAAAGCTGCCTCTAGCTTAGCTGAAGGCAGCTTTTTGTTTCCCAGTTTGCAGTTATACCTGCGGCAAATAGGCTATCGCCTCTATTTCCACCATTATTTCAGGAAAAACCATACCGGCAATCACAGTAGACCGGGCAGGTTTAGTGCCGCTGAAAAAGACCGTATAAACACTATTCATTTTGGCAAAGTCTTCCTGATTTTTTAAAAATACGGTTGTCTTTACCACATCATCAAAAGAAGCTCCAGCTGTTTTAAGCAGTTCCGCCATTTTTTCCAGACATCGCTTAGTCTGAATCTCAACACTAGCTAAAGGTTTGCCGTCCGCATCAATATGGCCTATCTGACCCGAAATATACAGGTAATCACCTGCTTTTACCGCCAATGAATAAGGCCCTTGTGCTCCGGGTGCTGAAAAATACTTTTTGCTCATTTCCCATTCTTTCTTCTTTATTTTTTTCAAATTAGCCACCGTTCAGAGCAGCGTTTTAAAGCGTTGCTATAGCGGATTTTTAATTGTAGAATAACTTGTCTGAAATTACCAAATCATATGAGGTGTAAAAATGACCGATGAAACCGGCAAATCAGCCAAAGAATCCGCTGAAGAATATTTAAAAGTTACCCGTATAGCTCTTAAACAAGCTGAAGACCAAGCCAGAGCAGCAAAAAAAGCAGCTGAATCTGCGGCCAAAGACTCTCAAACAGCCATAGACAAAGCTGATGCTGCGGCCAAACAATATCAGGAAAATATGGAGAAATATACGGCACTGTACGCCCAAAAAGCCGAGGAAGCCAGCCGGCGTTCAGAGGAAATGATTGCCAAATATACAGACCTGTTTGAAAAAGCCATAAAACGGGCTGACGATACCAGCCGCTGGGCAAAAGATAACTGTGAAGAAGCAATACGCCAGACCAAAGAAGCTATGCTGCGCATAGAGGATGCCACCCGTTCAGCCAAGCAGTCTGCTTTGGACAGCATCCGCACCGCCAAAGAAATGAGCGAAGAATGTATACGTGCCTCCCGTGATGCTGTTTCCCAGTCTGATGAAACTATAGACATGCTGAAAAAGACGGCTGATGTATCCGTAAGGGCTTCCGAATCTGCTCTGTTAAAGATGCAGGAAAACGGCGCCCGCATACGCGAGAATGTAGATACCAATGTAAAAAATTCAACTAAAGCCATTACTGAAATGAATCAGCTCAGCCAGAATTCTTCAGCAGAAATTTCAGAGCTGATAACCAGGCTTCAAAATGAAATCCGCAAAGCCGAAGCTATGAATGCCCAAATGAAGCATCTGGTAGATTCTTCTAATGCTCATCTGAAAGAAACTGTAGCCAGAGTTGAAGAGGTCCAGCAAAATACTGTACAGGCAGTAAAGCAGATACAGGAAACATCCCGTAAGGCTGCGGATGATGCTAAGACAGCCTCTAACAAAGCTGTTGAGGCTAGCCGCAAAGCAGCACAAGAAGTATCCCAGACTTGGGTCGGGGTATTTAAAGAATTTATCGGCAGTGTGGATACTTCAAAACAGGTTATAGCCGCCATTACCAAGCAGACAGCCGAAAAACTAGATGCTGTGGCCAGCGAACCGCCTGTTACCCGCCCGGCAATCTCACCCCGCCCTGCCCACCAGCCGCAGGCTGTAACACCTGAAACCGCAAAGACAGATGCCACTACTGATGAGGTTAATGAACAAGCCGAATCCACATCAGAGGAAAATCCCTATTACTCTGAACCGGAAGAAAAGGATAACAAGGTAGACTTACCTGCCAAAGAGGTAAATGAAGCAACCCAGAACCGTTTGGAATATCTGGCAAAAATGTATGCCGCCAACAAGGCCCGCCGCCAGAATGACCCCGGTGCCAAAGACACCGAAGATGACGATTAATTTAACCGCATGAAATAGGTTTATATACAAAGAGCCGTACTTTAAAGTACGGCTCTTTTATTGCAAATACAGATTCAGACAACAATCCCTGTCAGTCCAGCAGGGAGGGTATACTCCCGAAAGCGTCTTCCACGTTGAACCCCTCGGACAGACGCTTGTCCAGAGAAATAAAGCGAATGGTTCGGTCAAAATAATCCATAACCTTTTTGGGGCTGGAAATCTCGGACATAATAACAGTCACACCCATATTGTCTCCCCGCGGGTAATCGCCGCTGCGGATAATAGCATGCTTGGCATTGTCCCTTAGAGTGGCTGAAAGCTCCTTGATAATATCTATACTCATCTTGTTGGGGTTAGCAGACAGCAGGTATAAAGCCCGTCTGGCATCTTCGGGGCGGCATTTCAAAGAAAGCTCGGCAATAGCGTCTTCCATAGCCTGAGCCCCCTTTTGGGTTTCGGCATGTTTGCCTCTGAAATCCAGTTTGAACGGCAGGAAAGAGCTGGCAATCTTGCTATGACCGATAACCGTCCAGCCGGATAATGTTTGGATAATATCACCCGCATCCAGCACCTTTGAGCCTATATAACGGGGGGTAGTCTCTTCACCGGCGGAAAGTATATTGTAAAAAGGTTCTACAAAACGGTAGTTAATCTTGTTGAAATTATCACTTATCGAGGAGGCATCACGCACATAACGCTGGTTATCCGCCAGTATTACAGCATCCGCCACCCCGTAAGCAGACTTCAGGCAAGTCCCCACATTATAAATAGTCCGCTCTTCAGTGACTTCTTCATAGTTAAAGGGTAAAACAATCATATTGTAGACCGGTTTGTCTACAAACCGCTCTTTTATCATCTTGGTCAGCACCGCAATCGCCCCTGAGCCGGTACCACCGGATGCCCCTGCTACCAGCAAAAAGGCATCGGTATCCTGAAGCAGGCGGGTTTCGCGGATACTGTCAAGTATTTTGTCACCATCTTCACGCGCCAGCTGAGCTCCAAGCTCATTCAGCTTACCCACTCCGTGCCCGCTGGTTTTGCGGCTGCCTATAAGAATACGGTGTTTATAATCAGGCTTAACGTGTACCAGACCGGACAGGTCTGCAATATCGGTATTTACCGCTAAAACATTTGACACTATGCTGATGCCGCGCTGACGCTTTGCATTTTTTCCTAACAGGGCAAACTGGTCCGCAATACGTCCGCCGCACTGGCCGCAGCCTATGACCATTAATTTCACTTTTTCACCCGCTTCTCAGCAAAAAATCCGAAAACCTTTAAAAGTTTAACTGCTAAGGTAGCAATAGTCAATCAGAAGCTTGCCGGTTTAATACAAGATAACCTGTTTTCTTGATTTTTCGGCCTTAAAACCAGATAATGATTTTAATATAAAAAGCTGGTCAGGCACGATATTATGCTAGTTGAGCTTCGGGTAAAAAATTTTGGCATTATTGAGGATATCACCTGGTCTCCAGGTGAAGGGCTTAATGTCATTACGGGTGAAACCGGAGCCGGAAAATCACTGGTAATAGATGCAGTGGAAAGCCTGCTTTCGGGGCGTATCGGTGACGAACAAATTCGCCACCAGGCCAGTGAAGCCAATCTGGAAGGGGTATTTTATTTAAACCCCGCCAGCCGCCTGAAAATAGCCGCCATGCTGGCCGAAAACGGGTTGGAACTGGAAGATGACAGCCTTATTATCCGTCTTGAGTCAAAACTGGCCGGCCGCAGTGTGCTAAGGTTAAACGGCAGCGCCATAAGCCGCTCGGTCTTAAGCCGTCTCTGCCCTTATCTCATTGATATACACGGTCAAAGCGAACACCTTTCCCTTCTTAATAAATCTTTCCATCTGGATATGCTGGATGGTTATGCCCATACTGCCGGTGAACGCACCGAGTTTGCCCGTCTGGCACATGAGCTTAACAGCCTGCAAAGGCAGCTATCCGAATTGGAAAAGACCAACCGCGAAGCCGTCCGCCAGCAGGAATTCCTGCGTTTTCAGGCAGATGAAATAGAGGCGGCTAATCTTGCCGAAGGCGAAGAAGAAAACCTGCTTTCTAAACGGCAGGTCATGGCTTCCACCGAAAAACTGAAAACCCTGACCCACCAGTCACTGGAGTATTTGTGCAGCGGCCAAAACGGAGGGGTACTGGCCGATTTAAACCAGGCTATGCAGTCCCTCAGGAAAATTGCCGAAATAGACTCCTCACTCAAAGATACCGCAGATGAAGTGGAGAGTGTATATTTTAGTCTTGAAGAAAGCTGCCGCTCTGTCCAGAACTATAACCGGGGGCTTGATTTTAACCCCGCAGAACTGGAAGATATTGAAAACCGTCTGGCACTTATCCACAGTCTGGAAAGGAAATACGGGCGGGATATTCCCCAGATACTGGCTTTTCTGGCTAAAACCAAAACCGAGCTGGATAATATAACCAGCTTTGCCGAAAAGACAGATAAACTAAGCAACGCTATAACAGAATTAAAAAGCCGCCTTGGAGATATGGCATCAGGATTAAGCAAACACCGCAAAGAAGCCGCTCTTAATCTTGAAAAAGCAGTCCAAGCAGAACTGGCAGACCTGAATATGTATCAGGTAATATTTAAAGTAAATTTCCAAACCCAAGCTGACGAAAACGGACTGCCGGTAAGCGATCAGACGCTCGAATTTTCATCAAGCGGCACAGACATAGTAGAGTTTTTTGTAAGCACCAATCCCGGCGAACCTCTCCGCCCGCTTAACAAAATAGCCTCTACCGGTGAAATATCACGCATTACTCTGGCCTTAAAGAGTGCCGCTTCGCGGCTGGATGATATACCGGTGATGATATTTGATGAAATTGATATAGGCGTAGGCGGACGCTCCGGAGATATGCTTGGGCGAAAACTCTGGAAACTTTCACAGGGGCATCAGCTGATAAGTGTTTCTCATCTGCCCCAGATAGCCGCATATGCCGACCACCACTTTTATGTATCAAAAACCGAACTTAACGGCAGAATAAACAGCCGTATTGCACGCTTGGATAGTGAAGAACACCTTGCCGAACTTTCGGTAATGCTATCAGGCAGCCAGACTGGTGAAAAATCACTGGAGAATGCCCGCGAACTATTAAAAAAAGCCTCTATATTTAAGGAAACCAGCCCCGAACAACCTGAACTGAATATGCCCCTAAGCGGTAAATAGCCATGCCGCGGCATATTTTAATATCTCTTATCTTTACCACTTTATTCTGGGCATCAGCCTTTGCTGCAATACGGGTGGGTTTGGCAGACTACAGTCCGTCCCATATGGCTCTGCTCCGTTTTCTGGTAGCTTCATTAGCCCTGATTATATATGCAGTGATAACCAGAATGCGCCTGCCGGACAAAAGTGACTTACCGGCTATATTTCTGCTGGGGCTGGTAGGCATAAGCATGTATCACTCCGCCCTCAACTACGGTGAAAAGACAGTCACCGCCGGTGCTGCCAGCCTTATTATTGCTGCTGCGCCTATATTCAGCGTTTTACTGGCCAGATTTTTCTATAAAGATAAGCTAACCCCGGCAGGCTGGCTGGGCATAATTCTCAGCTTTGGGGGAATTGCAATAATCACCCTGGGCGAAGGGCAAACCCTCAGCTTTGAACCCCATGCCATTTTTGTATTGCTGGCTGCTATCTGTACCAGCATATACATAGTATTCCAAAAACCCCTGCTAAAAAAATACAGCGGATTTGAGTTTTCTACCTATGCTATCTGGGCAGGGACTTTGCTGCTCATGGTATTTGCACCCGGTCTTTTAAAAGAGATATCAGAGGCCCCTCCATCATCTACTTTGGCGGTGGTTTACCTGGGCATATTCCCTACTGCCATCTCCTACCTTTTATACAGTTATGCCTTATCCAAAGCCCGCACCGCACAGGTAATCAGTTTTTTATACCTGAACCCTGTTTTTGCCATAGGCATAGCCTTTTTCTGGCTGGGTGAAATACCGGCTGTTATCAGCCTGCTGGGAGGCCTGCTGGCACTGTTCGGAGTCATACTGGTTAACCGCTACGGCCACAGCCGCTGATATCCGCTTGAATCAATTTTGACATACCATTTACACACCTCCTCCATAATATCTCCACACACACCTTGTATAGTTAATGCATAACAACCTGAGGAGGTTACAGAAATGAAAAAGAGTCTAAAAATCTTAATCATTGTGGGGGTAGTAGCTGCCCTATCCGCCCTGTTCATGTTTTCCACTGTCTCGGCTGCTGGTCAAAACCGCAGTTTTGCCGGGGAGTGTGACGGAACAGTGCTTACTCTGCTTAATATGACACAGGCAGAGCTACAGGCGGAACGCCAAAGTGGTAAAACTCTGGCAGAAATTGCCGCCGAACAGGGCATCAGTACCGATGCTCTGGTAAATGCCCTTATGGAACAGCACAGAGCCGCAGTGCAGGCTATGGTAAATGCCGGACAGATTACCCAGGAGCAGGGTACTTACCGCCTGCAGATAATGGAGCAAAACGTTATCCGCATGGTAAACCAAACCGGCGGCGCTAACGGAGCAGGCAGCGGAAACGGTGTCTGTGATGGAAGTGGTCCTATCAGCGGTTCTGGTAATGGCACAGGCGTTGGCGCTGGCAGCAGCAATGGCATCTGTGACGGAAGCGGTATCGGCAGCGGTGGAGGACAAAGAGGCGGCAGATAAACTTGCCCGGTCTTTCTTTACTAACATCAAAGGGGCAGACTTTTGCGTCTGCCCCTTGCCGTTTAGAAGATTGCATTATAATATGAGAAGACAATGACTAAGCAAATACTGATAGCGGATGACGAAAAAAGGATAGCAGAAATCCTGCAAGCCTATCTTGAACGTGAAGGCTTCATGGTGGTTGTAACCTATGACGGAAAAACCGCTCTGGCAAAATTCCATGAAGAAAACCCTGATCTGATAATACTTGACCTGATGCTACCCGAAATATCCGGCTGGGATGTCTGCCGTGAAATCCGCAAAGAAAGCCGCGTACCTATAATAATGCTTACCGCTCGTGATGAACTTACCGACAAGCTGATAGGATTGGAAATTGGGGCGGATGATTATATGACCAAACCCTTTGAGGCCAAAGAACTGGTAGCCCGCGTCAAAGCTCAGCTCAGACGGTCTGAATACACTCCCAGCCTTGACTCAGTACTGATTATTGACCAGCTGGAAATAGACAAGGCACGGCGCCTGGTTAAAATAGGCGGTAAGGCGGTTGATTTGACTGCCACCGAGTTCGATATACTGATAAACTTTGCTGCAAGCCCGGGACGTGTCTTTTCCCGTATGCAGATACTGGACAAACTGGGTGAAGCTTACGAAGGATATGAACGTACCATAGACAGCCATATTAAAAATCTGCGTAAAAAAATAGAGCCTGATCCCGAATCCCCTGCCTATATCCTGACCATACACGGGGTAGGCTACAAGATGAAAGATAAAGGATAAAAGAGCGTGTTCCGCTTAAGCTATAAAATTTTCGGTGCCCTGCTGCTTACAGTGTTACTTTCGGTAGGTCTTACTTCGTTTGCCGCCAATCAGCTGACCGCCAGCCAGTTTCGCCAGTATATTATCCGTGGAAATACCGAGTTTATAACCGGTGTGGAAAGCACACTAAGTATGTATTATACCCAGTACCAAAGCTGGGATAACGTAAGTACCATACTTGTACAACTGCTGGGCAGTAACGGCGGGAGGCTTCTTTTAAGTGATGCTGGCGGGCTGATAGTAGCTGATACCCAAAACAAATGGGTAGGCCACCTGACAGACGAGTATAACCTGTCAGACGGTAACACGATAAGCGTTTCCGGTACATTGGCGGGATATTTTTATTGGCTCGGCAGTGAAAGCAGCGCCTCAGGAAGCGGCTATGGCAAAGGAATGCATAGCAGCCAAAACAACACCGGCAATTCCGCTATCACTATCATCACCGAACCCCAACAGCAGCTGCTAGATGAAATGAACAGGTCTGTTTGGATATCCGGTATTTTAGCCGGTCTGGCCGCATTGGGTCTGGGACTACTGCTGACGAACCAAATTATCCGCCCTATAAACGCCCTTAACCGCAGTGCCAGGCAGGTTGCCGGCGGAAAGTTCTCCCAGCGGGTAAGAGTAGAATCCCGTGACGAACTGGGTGAACTGGCTGAAAGTTTCAACCACATGGCTAAAAGCCTTGAGACAAATGAACAGTCACGCCAGAGACTGCTGGCAGATATTGCCCATGAGCTTCGTACTCCACTCACAGTTATTGAGGGAACGGTAGATGGAATACTGGACGGGGTTTTTGAAGCTGATACCCGTCACCTTACCACCATCAAAGAGGAATCTGCCACGCTTACCCGCCTAATCAAAGATCTGCGTGATATATCTCTGGCCGAATCCGGCAAACTCAAACTGGAAATCGCTCAAGTGGATATAGCAGAAATTATCCGCCGTCAGGCAAGTCAAATATCCATACTGGCAAAAGATAAGTCTGTTTCCCTTGTAACCGATATACCAGAAAATTCATCTGTCATTTCAGGTGATGCCACCCGCTTAAACCAAATAACCGCCAACCTTCTTAGCAATGCCTTGCGGCATACATCTGCCGGCGGGCAGATAACCCTCAGCCTGAAAAATATGCTTTACAAGGATAAACCCGGAGTAATGGTATCGGTAGCTGACAACGGGGAGGGAATACCCCCGACGGATTTGCCCCACATTTTTGACCGCTTTTACAGGGTAGCCACTTCCAGAGCCAGAAGCGAAGGCGGCAGCGGGCTTGGTCTGGCTATTGTAAAAGAAATGACAGAAGCACACGGCGGTTATGTATGGGCAGAAAGCTTACTTGGAAAAGGGAGCACATTTAACTACTGGCTGCCCAGATAACAGCTAATTCCCAGTCTTCAAAAACCCTTTTAAGGCCAGCATTCTTTATAAAGCAGACAAGCCACATGGTGCCCGGGTGAAACCTCCCCCATTACCGGCACTATTTTAGGACAATCTTCAAAGGCTTTAAAACAGCGCGGATGAAATACACAACCGCTGGGCGGATTCAGGGGGCTGGGTACTTCACCCTTGAGTATAATGACTTTACGTTCAGCCTCAACCGCAGGGTCAGGTATAGGCACCGCCGAGAGAAGTGCCTGAGTATACGGGTGAAGTGGTTTTTCATACAAACCATCCCTATCGGCTACTTCCATAAGTTTACCCAGGTACATTACCATTACCCTATCTGAAATATGCCTAACTACTGAAAGGTCATGCGAAATAAACAGGTACGAAAGACCAAATTTATTCTTCAGGTCATCCAGCAGATTTATTATCTGAGCCTGAATGGATACATCTAATGCCGAAAGCGGCTCGTCACACACAATAAATTCCGGCTGCAAGGCCAAAGCTCTGGCCACCCCAAGACGCTGGCGCTGGCCGCCGCTGAATTCATGGGGATAACGCTCGGCCATATAGGGTGATAATCCTACCAGCTTTAAAAGCTCCGCTATACGTTTATTATATTCTTTGTTGTTTACTTTATGTAAACGTAGCGGTTCGCCGATAATATCTGCCGCAGTAAAACGCGGGTCAAGCGATTCGTAAGGGTCTTGAAATACCACCTGCAACTTCTGACGGTACGGACGAAGCTCTTTGTTGGTCAGACTGGCCAAATCTTTATTTTTAAACCAGACTTCACCAGAAGTAGGCCGCTGAAGCTGGAGTATGTTTTTGCCGATAGTAGTTTTACCGCTTCCGCTTTCCCCCACCAAACCCAGCGTTTCCCCCTTGTGAATAGCAAAACTTACCCCATCTACCGCTTTGACCTCAGCCAGTTTTTTACGGCCGAAAAGCCCGCCGGTAACAGGGAAATATTTAGTCAGATTGGTAACTTCAAGGATTATATCTTTTCCCACGTCAACGCCCCTTCCTGGGCAACCAAACAAGCTGTCAAATGGCCCGGTTTTATTTCTATAAGCGGAATCCGTTTGATTTTGCATTCCGGCTTAACGTATACACAGCGCGGGGCAAACGGACAACCCTGCGGCGGACCAATCAAATCAGGAGGCTGGCCGTCTATAGGCTGCAAACGGGTGCGTCTGGGCTCGTCCAGCCGTGGTACAGAGCCAAGAAGTCCTGCAGTATACGGGTGGAGAGGTTTATGATAAACATCTATGGCTGTACCCTGTTCCATAATCTGCCCGGCATACATCACATACACCCGTTGGGCATATCTGGCAACCACCCCCAGATTGTGAGTGATAATAATAAGTGCGGTATTCAAGCGTAAGGTCAGGCTTCGTATCAGGTCCAGCAGTTGGGCTTGAATAGTCACATCCACGGCAGTAGTAGGTTCATCAGCAATAACCAGCTGCGGTTCACAGGCCAAAGCCATAGCTATCATAACCCGCTGACGCATACCGCCGCTGAAATGATGCGGGTAATCATTTAGCCGCCCTTCGGCATGAGGGATACCCACCGATTTCAGAAGTTCCACTGCCTGTCTGGTGGCCTCATTTTTATTCAGCTTGAGATGGAATTGCAGTCCCTCGGTCAGTTGACGGCCTATGGTCAAGACCGGATTAAGCGAAGTCATAGGCTCCTGAAATATCATGGAAATGTTTGAACCGCGTATTTTCTGCATCTCTTCTTTATTCTTTTTAAGCAAATCCACACCGTTAAACAGCACCTGCCCAGCCACTATCTTGCCCGGCGGCTGTGGTATCAGCTGAAGCACAGACAAAGAACTGACGGTCTTGCCGCAGCCGCTTTCTCCCACCAATGCCACCATTTCGCCTTTATTAACTTCAAAAGAAACCCCGCTAACTGCCTGGACAATGCCGTCCTGAGTCATAAAATGAGTTACCAGATTTTTTACTTCAAGCAATTTAGCCATTTTATCTTCTCAACCTCGGGTCAAGGGCATCTCTCAGGCCGTCTCCCAGGAAAGTAAACGAAAGCATCAGTATAGCTATGGCAATAGCCGGGAAAATTACCAGATGAGGTGCGGCATATATAACGTTATTGCCGTCTGCTATCATAGTACCCCAGCTGGGAGTAGGCGGGCGGACGCCAATACCGATATAACTTAGAGCTGCTTCCGCAAAGATAGCTCTGGGTATATTAAAGGTTATGGCCACGATAATAGGACCGAGTGAATTTGGCAGCAGATGCCGCAGAGTTACATATGCCCCGCTTCCGCCCATCGCACGGGCGGCCGACACAAAGTCTCTCTGCTTAACAGATAGTATCTGCCCGCGTACCAAACGGGCTATACCAACCCAGGCAACAAGCCCGATAGCCAGAAATATCATAAAAATACTGCCGCCGAAAATGGCCCGCAGCAGAATTATCAAAAGAATATCCGGAAATGCATACATTATATCTACAAACCGCATAAGCATGTTATCAACTTTGCCGCCGGCTGCTGCCGCAATGGCACCGATGGGTAAACCGACCACCAGCACCACCAGCTGGGTAAACAAACCTACAGCCAGAGAGGTGCGGGCACCATATATAAGGCGGGAAAATACATCCCTGCCCAATTCATCCGTACCCAGCCAGTGTTCAGACGAAGGCCCTACCAGAATGGCATCGTAATTCTGGGTGGCAAAGTCATATTTCAAATAAAGCGGTGCAAATATAGCCGCCAGTGCCAGAAGCAGAATAATAGACCCGCCCAGGACCGCCAGCCTGTTACGGCGTAACCTTACCCAGGCATCACCCCAAAGAGTATGATGCTGACGGGAAGATGCTTCCGTTTCAGTGACCTCTTTTTTAGCCCGGTAAAACAGGTTAAACATATCTCACCTAATCATAACGGATACGCGGATCTATCCAGCCGTACATTATATCTACTATCAGGTTTACAATAGCCACTGCAAAGGCATAGAAAAGAATTGTCCCCATGATAAGCCCGTAGTCACGGGCAAATACCCCTTGAACAAATAAACGGCCTACGCCCGGTATGGAAAATATATTTTCAATAATAAATGAGCCGGAAATAAGAAATGCCAGCTCGGGTCCGGCTACTGTGACAACCGGTATAAGAGCATTCCGCAGAGTATGCCGGAAAAGAATAATTCGTTCGCTTAACCCTTTGGCTCTAGCTGTACGTATATAATCCTGCCTGACTACCTCCAGCATAGAGGCACGCGTAATGCGGGCGGTATAGGCGGCCGGAAGGGCAGCGAGCGAAAATGCCGGCATAATAATCTGCCGCCAGTCTCCCCACCCGCTGGTTGGCAGCCAATGCAACCAAACAGAAAAGATAATAACCAGCAAGATACCCAGTACAAAGCCGGGAATACTGGCAAACACGGTTGAAAAACCTACAGCTGCATAGTCTACAATTGAGTTTTGCTTGAGAGCCGCCGCCATGCCTAAGGGAATTCCTATAACAAGTGCCAGCAAAAAGGCGACTACCCCCAGAGTAGCGGTGATGGGCAAACCGGTACCTATAATCTCAGTAACACTGCGGTCCTGATACTTGTAAGAAACCCCCAAATCCCCATGCAAAGCATTCCAGACATAATTTATGTACTGCTCATAAAAAGGTTTATCCAAACCGTATTTTATGTTCAGGTTTTCCACAATCTGGGGGGCAAGCTCTTTTTCCCGGTCCCAAGGGCCGCCCGGAACCAGATGCATGAGACTGAAGGTAATAAAGGACACTGCCAGAAGTACCAGTCCCAGCCAGAGTATTCGTCTGAGAATATACTTTCCCATACTATCCCTTTTAATATAGTGCAGGGCCCGACGCCACAAGTCTTATGCCGAGCCCTGCATTCAGGCTATCTGTGTTACTTGACTATAGAAACATTAACAAACGACGTATCACCCATTATGGTGCCATCCATACCGGTGGGTTCCAGTCCTTTAACATAGGGTTGGACTACATAGAACCGTTCACGGTAGAACATGGTTACAATAGGCATATCGTTCATAACCATTTCCTGGGCTTGAGCCCACATCTGAAGACGCAGGGTATTATCAAGTTCCATCATGGCCTGTCTTGCCAAGGCGTCAAAGGCAGGATTGGAATAACCTGTATGGTTATTGCCGCCGCCAGTGCCGAACAAATCAGGCAGCCAGTTATCGGGATCAGGGTAATCAGCTCCCCAGCCAAACCATGCCCAAGTATGCTGTTCGCTGTTTACAAAGGCACTGAAAGCTGAAGGTTCCATAGGTTCAAGAGTAAGATCAATATTTAAATTGGTCTTTAGCTGAGCCTGCAGGAACTGAGCGATAGTGCGGTTGCTGGCAGTATCTGCATACTGGAATTTAAGTTCGGGTAAGCCAACCCCGTTGGGATAGCCGGCATCAGCCAGAAGCTGTTTGGCTTTGGTAACGTTAAATGCAAAATCTTTACCCAAATCAGCATCGTATCCGGGCATGCCTGGCGGAATCCACGAATAAGCAGGTGCACCTACGCCACCTCTGACTTGGTCCACAAAAGCTACCCTGTCAATGGCGCAGGACATAGCCTGCCTTACCAGCAGATTATCAAAGGGGGCTTTATTAACATTAAACTGGAAAGCAAAGGTGGTCAGGTCATTATTCCGTACCACATGCTTGCCGTAAACCGAGTCGGCCAATACAGCGGTTTCCGTCCCTACCGGAACTCTAGCCATATCAAGCTCACCGTTCTGATAAGCCGAATACTCCTGAGTAGCATCAGTAATCATAAAGTATTTGATTTCAGTCAGGGTAGGTTTGGTATCCCAGTAATTCTGGTTGATGGTAAATGTCATGTGATCCTGATGCACCCATTCTTTCAGGGTATAAGGCCCGTTGCCGATAAGGTTACCGGCTTCTGTCCAGGCAGTACCCTTAGCGGTAATAACACTTTCCTTAACCGGAGAAGTAGGCCAAAGAGCCATAATGGAGAGGAAAGTAGGACGGGTTTGGGCTAAGGTAATGCGCAGGGTAGTATCATCTACCGCTGTTACACCTACGGCATTCCGCAGGGCTGTCTTGGTGGCGGCATCAGCATCCGCTGCGCCGTTGAACTCAGCTGCACCCACAATATCATAGTAGAAAGTGGCATATTCAGCAGCTGTGTCGGGGTCAAGCATACGTTTGATGCTATATTCAAAGTCATGGGCGGTAACCTTTGAGCCATCACTCCAGGTCACGTTTGATTTGACTTTGAAGGTATAGGTCAAGCCGTCTGCCGAAATACCCCCGTTTGCCACGGTCGGAATTTCCTGAGCACATGCTGCTTTTAAGGACAAGTCTGAATTGAAGTCCAGCAGACCCACAAAGAGCAGCATGATTACGGATCTTTCCGTAGCCCAAGAAGCCTTGTTGGGATCTATGGTGTTGGGTTCACCTGCCAGATTAACACGGAACACCTGAGGAGTGGTAACGGTTCCGTTATCCCCGTCATCATTGTTGTCATCACTGGTACAACCGCTAAAGACAATTGGCACAATGATTAACAGGGTTGCCAGCAGGTATAGTAACTTCCCTTTCATACAACCTCCTTTCTGGTATTGTTTTATATGTTTATTATACTCAGGTATCAGTAATTGTCTATAGGCTTTTATTTGCTTGCTATCTTTATATAGTTGTAGTTGTTTTGTTTTTATTATATCTTTCGCTTTTTGTATTTATATTTCCCTCGTCTTAACCACCTTAACTATTTAACACATTTGTCGGCATGCTTACTTTTATTGACCATATAATGCATAATAGTTAGGTAGACTGGGCAATCAGGGGGATATACCTTATGAGTATAGAAATACAGTTTTTAGGGGCAGCTCAAAACGTCACCGGCTCAAGGTATCTGCTGAAAACAGCCCAAACCCGCCTGCTGGTGGACTGCGGGCTATATCAGGAACACCGCCTCCAAGAACGGAACTGGCAACCCTTTGATATATCTCAGGAAAGCCTTAGTGCTGTACTTATCAGCCATGCACATATTGACCACTGCGGACTTTTGCCAAAGTTGGTAAAGGATGGCTTTAGCGGGCCGGTATTTGCAACAGAAGCCACTGCAGAAATCGCCCGTATATCTCTGGCAGATGCCGGCAAATTACAGGAAGAAGATGCCGCTTTTAAGAAGAAACGCCACGAACATGAAGGCCGAAAAACCCGATATCTTGAAATACCCCTTTACACTGCCGAAGATGCCAAAGCTGTATTCCCATTGTTTAATATCGTGGAATACAGCCGTGAAATACCTGTCTCCGCAGATGTAACCGCCACCTTTCATAATGCCGGGCATGTATTTGGGTCAGCCAGCATAGAACTACGGGTAACAGAGAATAATCAACATACCGTAATAGCATTTTCAGGTGACTTGGGTAACTGGAACAGACCTATTCTTAAAAACCCTGACCTTATAGACCAGGCAGATTATATTGTCATAGAGTCTACTTACGGTGACCGCACCCATGAAGATATAAATGAGGCATCGCTGAAATTAGCGGATATAATAAATCAAACCATTCAAAGAGGCGGGAATATTGTGATACCCAGCTTTGCCTTGGAGCGCACTCAGGATTTGTTGTATTTTCTTAACCGCTTTATGTCAGAGAGTAAAATACCCCGGCTGAAAGTTTTCGTAGACAGCCCCATGGCTATCAGCATCACTAAAATATTCACAAAATACCCGGAACTATACGATCGTGAAACTGCCGGCCGGGTAAAAAACGGCAGTTCTCCGTTTGAGTTTGAAGGGTTATATTTTACCAATAAGGCAGCTGACTCAAAAGCTATCCTTTCAGAAAAAGCCCCCTGCATAATAATAGCCGGTTCAGGTATGTGTACCGGAGGACGGATAAAACACCATTTGGTAAATAATATAAGCCGTCCGGAATCAACTATTCTGTTTGTGGGCTTTCAGGCAATTGGCACTTTGGGCAGGCTGATAACTGACGGGGCAAAGGAAGTAAGGATATTGGGACAATACTATCCGGTGCGTGCACATATCCAAGAACTGAGAGCCTTTTCGGCACACGCAGACCAGCCTACCCTGCTTCGCTGGCTGAGGGGATTTAAAAACAAACCCAAACGGGTATTTGTAACCCATGGTGAACCGGAAACAAGTGAAACGCTTATAAAAGCTATTACAGAAACTTTCAGCTGGGAAGCAACTGCACCGGAATACCAAGAAATATTTAATTTATAATAAGAGAAAATAAAAAACCGCTGTAAACAGCGGCAAATTTTACACACATTCCAACCCAATCAGCTTAGGCAACCACTCTAAGGCTAATGCACTTCCGCCGTATCAAGGTTGCTGATACTGATGATAATAGCTATAAGTATAAGCCATAAACCCAGCGAAGACATTATAAACCCCAAAAATAACTTGGCAGATCCTTCCGATAACCGATTACACCTAGGGCTCAGCACACGGCAGGGGACCTGGATGAAATTTAAGCTTTAGCTGCCTCAAACTAAAGCACCCTAGTTTCCCCCGAAAGGATCCGCCCGCTGTTACTATAAACTATAACTGTTCTGATTAATATACGTATGTTTACGTAATTAAAGGACGAATTATCCCGTAGTTTCCTCAGGTATATTTTTTTCGGACATTTCGCACTTGTTTTCCGGAGGGATGATACCTCTTTGCAAAGCGTAACGCAACAATTGGGTTTGGTTACGCAAATCCAGTTTACGCATCATGTTGGCACGGTGAACTTCTACGGTACGGGGTGATATAAAAAGTTTTTCTGCTATTTCGGCACAGGTATACCCCTGTGATACCAGATGCAGCACTTCCCTTTCCCGTATAGTTAAAGTTTCATACGGATCAAGTGATGTTGCTTCGGCAGACTTTTCCATATAGGCTTCAATAGCTTTTTCAGAAAGCGGCGGACTGAGATAACGATGCCCAAGCATTGCTTCTCTCACTGACCTTACCAGTTCCTCGGAAGTGGAGTCCTTAAGCACGTAAGCCCGAGCCCCTGCCCTCAAGGCTTCATGTACATAGGCTTCATTGCCATACATAGACAAAATTACTACCGCTGTTTTGGGTGAACGTTTGACTACCTGATAAGTAACCTCTATGCCGCTCATACCGCCCATCATCAGGTCAGTTACCAGCACATTCGGCTGCAGGCTTTCGGTCAGGTTTACCGCTTCAATACCGTCTGAAGCTTCACCCACCACATTAAAATCAGTTTCAGCCTCAAGCAGTACCTTTAAACCATGCCGCACGATATGATGATCATCTGCTAGTACTATACTTATCATGGCTCGCCTCCGTTAATTCTGTCCTTTTCTTCACTCAAGGGCAGTTCAACTATAATATGTGTACCTGCACCCGGTTTGGATTCTATATCCAGTTTACCACCAAGAAAACGCACCCGTTCTTTCATACCCTTCAAACCGCTTGACATACCGGTAGCACGCTGGGCAGGGTTAAAGCCTTTGCCTTTATCCTGAATAACCAGAGCCAGATGGTTTTTATCCGCCTTCGCCCGCACAAGCACGTTGTCAACCCCTGCGTAACGTACAACATTTGTAAGAGCTTCCTGAATAATCCTGTATACAGCAGTGCCCAACTGGGGAGAAAACTTGCGTTTAAGACCGGTATGCTGGAAATTTACGTTTATACCCGTCTGGCTGGTAAAACGGTCAAAATACCAGAGTAAAGCCGGCAGCAGACCCAAATCATCCAGCATACGGGGACGCAAATCAAGTGACATATTTCTGACACTGCTTATAAGTTCACTAACCAGAGGTTGAGCTTCGGCCAGTAATTCCTCTGCCTTGTCAGGAAGACCATCTTTTGCTTTATCCAGCATCAGTTTCAAAACCGTAAGCGATTGCCCCACTTGGTCATGCAGTTCACGGGCGATAATTGACCGCTCTTCTTCCTGAAGCTCAACCAAACGCTGGGAAAGGGTATGCAATTCGTATTCCGCAGCCTTTCGCTCACTTATATCACGCGACGCCCCCAGTATACCCAGAAAATGGTGATTTTCATCATACAGCGGGCGCATAAGCGTCTCGGTCATTATTATCTTGCCGTCCTGCCGCATAACATCCAGTTCCAGCGGGTTTACAATAAGCTCAGACCCGGTTTTGCGTACCTGCTGATATACATCCAGCAATTTTTCGTAAGATTCGGGGGTAAATATCATGGAAATATGTTTGCCCAATATATCCTCAGGGTAATAGTTGAGCAGACGGATAATGGACGGGGAAAGATAACTGGTATTTAAATGTTCGTCAATAGTCCAGATAAATGCCACCATGTTATCCGCCAGCAGACGATACCGTCTTTCGCTGTCCCTCAGGGCTTCTTCAGCCATTTTTTGTTCGGTGACGTCCTGAACAGTACCCAACACCCGCAGGGGAATACCTGTATCGCTCAGGGTTATTTCCGCCTGTTCATGCACATACCGCAAATGTCCGTCAGGCCGTATTATGCGGTGGTCTGTATTTATCTTCGATCCTGAAACTATGGCCTTTTGGGCTTCGGACCGTACAATATCCCTGTCATCAGGGTGGATCATTTCCATAACCTGTTTCAAACCCGTGATACCGTTTTTAGGAGATAAACCGAGTATATTGTAGACCTCATCTGACAACAGCAGTTTATGCCCTAAAAGGTCATAATCCCAATTGCCGATATGGGCAATCCTCTCTGCTTGAGCCAGCAAACCTGCCTGATACCGCAGAATTATCTGCTCCATCTGGCTCCGCTCCGTAACATCATGGAAAAGGGTCAGCTTGGAATTGCTGCCATCAGGGTTTTTAATAGGTGTAGCCATAAGTTCATAATCCCGCTGGTTGTGCGGAGAATGCCACTCCCAGCGAACAGTCTGCCCGCTTAAAACTTCTTTGTTTTTGCAATATTCGCAGGGACTGCTGCTATTGTGGAAATAGTCATAACATTTTTTGCCATTTATAAGCCCGAACTGGGCCATAAGCGGCGGATTAACATACTCTATTTCATAGTCAGCATTTACAATATAAACCCCGTCTTCCATAGCATCCAGTATGCCCCGCAGCTTATCCCTCTCCAGTTTCAGGGCGGCGTCAGCTTTTTTCCTCTCGGTGATATCGCGGGCTACCGAAATAACCATAAGCTGTCCGCTCAACTCAAATTGCTGAATATTAACTTCAACCGGTATAGAAGTACCATCACGGCGTATATGCCTCTGTTCAGTAATAACCCTACCTTCTTTTTTCAACATTTTGGCGGCGTCAGCCATTGCCCCGGTAGAAGCAGGGGCATCTATCTGGCAGGGAGACATATTTAACAACTCCTGGCGGCTGTATCCGAGACGCTTGCAGGCTACCTCGTTAACTTCCACAAAATTGCTATTGCAGCCGTCTGGAGTTATGTAATATACAAAAACCGCATCACCAAAGCTGTTAAACAAAAAGCGATAGCGCTTTTCGCTTTCTTCCAGCATTTCGCGAGTTCGGTTGCTCCTGAAAGCGATAGCGGCAAGCGAGCTGAAAGAAGCGGCTACCCTGATATCGGATACACCAAACCCGCCTGTCTTGTTGAAAAGAGCCATCAGGCCAACACTCCGCCCGCTAAGACGCACCGGAGCAAAAAGAGCATTTTTTAAATCAGGGTAAGCGGCCGTATAAAATTCATTATCATTTTCAGCTGCAAAGTTGTTTTCCAATACAGGCTTTCCACTGAAACAGGACTGTAAAGCCAATCCGCTAAGAAGCACAAACACGGGAAGTTCCGGCTGATTTTTTGTGCTATCAAGGTAAATGATACGGCAAACCCCATCCTCTATATGCCCCACAAAACCGCTCTGGCAGGAGGTGATTTTCTTGCAGGAAGAATACACTGCCATAGCAGCTTCCGTAAAACCGGTATGCTCCAGTATGGCACGTGACGCCTCAAGCAGTGCCGTCGTTTCACGGGTACGCCGGCGGGTTTCCTCCAGTGAAAATTTCAAAGCTAATTCCATCTGTTTGCGGACAGTAGTCTCTAACAAGGAAAATATCAGCCCTTGAACCCTCCCACGGGAGTTTTTGATAGGCACCAAGCTCCAATCCCAGTAGGTAGTACCCCTCCACGGCTGGTCAGAATACTCAAAAGGCTTGTCATGAAATTCCACGGATTTGCCGGTTTTAACTACCCTCTTAAAAATTGCTTCGTTTTCAGTACTGGGGAAGAGTACAAAATGGTTTGCACCTATCAGTTCATCTTCCGTATGTCCGCAATTTTTTACGTATGCTTTATTTGCTTTAACAAAGTTGAAATCTCTATCTAAAAAAACCAGCTGGGCGGTTGTATTATCCATAATAGACTTAAGAGATTGGTTGTCACGAGATATATCATCCCTTATTTCCTTATCCCGCAAGGCAGTGGCTTTTAACATTTTTTCCTGTTTGGAAATAATGTTTTTATACTTGCTTATATTTGAAACTACCATCAATACACCGTTAAAATTGTTACCCTTCCCGAATGGCACTGAAACGTGGAAAACTACCCAGACCAAACGCCCGTTACCCTTCCTTAGCTGAAGCTCATAACGGGATGAAACACCTTTTTTATGCCTTTCCCATTGGGCAAGAATAATTGGTATATAGGATTTGCCTGCAAGTTCAAATATACTTTTGCCTTTGAGTACATCAAGCGGATAACCGGCTATTTGGCTGAAATGGGGATTAACCAGCGTTATCCGTCCTGCGGCATCTGTGAGTATTACTCCCTCACCTGCAGTTTCCGCAATACGGCAACAGGCTTCTAAGGCATCCATTGCATTTTCCTGTACAAAACCCCCGGAAGATGTACCGCGAGTATTACTTAAAATCTGAAAAGACGCACCCGAAGATACTCTTTCGGAAGAACAAAGAGCGGCCTGGTTTGAAAGCAGTTTATCGTAGCGGCACTGCAGATCTTCAAGCTCTGCAACCAGCTGGGCATTGGTTTTGCGAATGTTACCCATATCACCCCCAGAAAACCAATTGTTTTAATTTTAGGCTATAAGTAAACTGGTAACAAGACATTTTTTAACACTTATGCCCCTTGTATCTAAATTAAACTCCTAATCTTCATTTATGCTACAATGCCCTCTGAATATGAACGAAATCACACCCGGAATAATTGAAAATGTCTGCCTTGAAGAAGGCCAAAGCTTCGGGCTGACCAAAGTAAGCCTGACAGATAGTACCCTTGAGGTTTTCGGGGGTATTAAAGGGGAAACAGTAGATATCCGCCTTTTTGTCCATAAAGCCGGGCGGGGTTATGCCCAGGTAATAAAAGTACATACTCCTTCCTCTGATAGGATTGCCCCGTCCTGCCCGTATTTCGGTGATTGCACCGGTTGCACTTTCCAGCATATAAATTACCAACACCAATTGAATCTGAAGCACAGGATAGTCTCTGCTGAGTTTGAAAAAGCAGGTCTGCACAGTCTTAATATATCACCTGTAATCCCTTCAGATGATAAAGGCGGTTACCGCAATCATGCCCGCCTTTCCATTTATCATGCCAATCTGGGTTTTGTAAACCGCTTTTCACGCCGCCATATACAGGTAGACCAATGCCAGATAATGAACCCCGGCATAAACAGGGTATTAGGAGAACTGCAAGGCAAATGCGGCGAAACCCGCCAGCTTTCCATCCGCCACGCAAGCAATAAGGATAGCTACCTTATCCAGCCTAAACTGATAAAGGCTGACATAAACATCGAAAGCGGTCAAAAAGAGTACCATGACCTGCTGATGGGGCATGATTTCTGCATATCCGCCGCTTCGTTTTTTCAGGTAAACAACCCGCAGGCAGAAAAAATGGCAAAGCTTATTAAAGAACACCTGAACCTAAGCGGCAGTGAAACACTGGTAGATGCCTATGCCGGAGTAGGTACATTTGCCGTACTTCTCAGCCCAGACTGCAAACGGGTAATAGCAATTGAGGAATCTGCCGCCGCTGTTAAAGATGCAAAGCTAAATATTTCGGGCATAGACAACATTGAACTTATTCAGTCCAAGACAGAGGACGTTATAAACCGGTTTGAGGGACAGATGGACGCACTCATACTTGACCCATCCCGCAGCGGTGCCCACCCGTCTGTCTTAGCCACCATATGCCAAAACCCGCCCCTGAATCTGGTATATGTGGCCTGTGACCCTTCTTCACTGGCCAGAGACCTTAAAATCCTGCTTGCCGGCCCGTTTGAACTTTCACAGGTAATCCCGGTAGATATGTTCCCCCAGACTTACCACGTGGAAACCCTGGCCTTACTTAAATGCAAAGGATAGTTTCATCGATTTAATTAACCGTGAAGTGGGCTTTTATGAAAACTGTAAAAATAACCGATATCAGTCAGATACCACCTGAATATATGAATACCCCCATTGCCGAGCTTATCGGGTATCAGAATCTGGGCAAGGAATTACATACCTGTCACTCTGCCCGTCTGCTTGTAGGCATGTGCATGGATAACCGGAAACAGCTCCGCATACCCGAAAACTTTGCATATATACTCCGGACCGGCGGAGCAAATCTGCGAAACAGCGAGTTCAAGGTTTCGTACGCAATAGCCATAGGTGAAATCAAACATATAGCCCTTATCGCCCATAACAATTGCGGCATGGTAAACTTGGCTTCAAAGAAATCTCAGTTTATAGAGGGGCTTTGCAAAAATGCCGGCTGGAACAGGGACAGAGCCGAAGAACACTTTATGAACTATGCCCCGATGTTTGAAATTGACAACGAAGCTGAATTTGTAGTTGCGGAGGCCAAACGCCTGGCGGATAAATACCCCGGCATAATGGTTGTACCTCTTTACTACAGCCTTGAGGATAACCTGCTCAGCCTGATTTCAGATTAAATATGAGGCACGAAAGCAAGTGGAATTATGTCTGATAATCCAAGCGGCAAACTCCCTGAAATAATACTGGCGTCAGCCTCACCCCGCCGACGCCAGATACTAAGTGAAATGGGCTTGGCGTTTTCAGTTTGCCCCTCACAAGCCGAAGTATCCCCTGACAGTTCGGCTGAACCTGCCGGATTTGCCGTTTTAAATGCAGAAACTAAAGCCAAAGATATTGCCGGCAAATGCAGCCACGGACTGATAATAGCCGCAGATACCGTAGTGACAGATGATTGCGGCATACTCGGCAAGCCTGCATCAAAAAAAGAAGCTTTAGAATATCTGCTGAGGCTGGGCGGCAAGAGCCACAAAGTAATAAGCGGAGTTTGCCTGCTAAATACCGCAAACGGCCAAATTCACTCCGCCTCCTGCCTTAGCACCGTTATTATGCGCCCTTTTACTGCCGCTGAAGCCCAAAGCTATGTAGAAAGCGGCTTACCCATGGATAAAGCCGGTGCATACGGCATACAGGACGGCGAATTTAATCCGGTGGAAAAGATAGACGGGTGTTACCTGAATGTAGTGGGGTTGCCTGTTTGTACTTTAGTGCGTCTGCTGAACAAGGCGGGTTTTAACCCTAAACTTGCCCGAAGCTGGCAGCCTGAGGGAGATTGCTCTCTTTGCCGCATTTACCGCACCGAAATATCCCGATTACTTTAGTCTGCAAGGCTTTCCTGCGGCTAAACCCTGCAGTGCAGGCACAACCTATCGGGAGGAGTTATCTATCGGGTATGTTTTAAGGCAGGTACTGCAGGTGCGGTTATGAATGCAGATTATCCCTCCGCATTCTGGGCAACTAAGACGTTCTTTTTCACGGGCAAAAAATGCCTCAAAACCATTCTGTTTCAAAAACAGCCAGTTTTCAATCAGGCTGAGGCCGTAACGTAGTCTATACCTTTTGTCAATATTGACAATCTAACGGCAGGGAAACACACTGCAAGCAGCACAAGCATTCACCTCATGCTCTGCGGCACATGCTTTTATACGGCAATTCCGGCAGCTATCTGACTTAGTTCGGCTGTCAGTAAAACATCCCGGACAGACCTTTTTTTGCATAATATGAGCCTTGCAGCCGAGGCAGTTTATACCGCAGGGGGCAATTATTTCTGGGGCTGAAGTTTCAGGCATTTCCATATTGTTTACTCCACGCCAGTCATTTGCTTAGTTAGCGTGATTATAGCGGTTGGTAATAGGCAAACGGCGGTCGCGTCCGAAAGCTTTGGAAGTTATTTTAATGCCCGGGGGGGCCTGACGGCGTTTATACTCACTACGGTCTACCATTTTGACCACCCGTTTTACAATACTCTCTTCAAATCCAAGTGCCACAATCTGGTCTATGCTTTTATCCTGTTCTACATAAGCTTCCAAAATAGGGTCAAGTACTTCGTATGGTGGCAGTGAATCAGTATCAAACTGGTTGGGTTTAAGCTCGGCAGATGGCGGTTTGGTGAGCACATTATGGGGTATCAGCTCAAAGCCGGCTGATTTATTGCGGTTGTGAGCCAGGCGGTAAACCAGCACCTTGGGAACATCCTTGATAATGGCAAAACCGCCGGCCATATCACCATACAGGGTACTGTAGCCTATAGCGGTTTCGCTTTTATTACTGGTATTAAGCACCAGCCAGTGAAATTTATTGGAAAGGGCCATAAGCAGATTACCCCGGATACGTGCCTGAATATTTTCTTCGGTTGTGTCAGTTTCAGTTCCGGCAAATACCTCTGAAAGGGTACTCAGAAATGATTTGAAAATGGGGTCTATGGGGATTTGCAGGGTTTTTATACCCAGATTTTCCGCCAGACGCAAACTGTCTGAAATACTGCCCGCAGAAGAATAACGGGAAGGCATAATAACTCCCACTACATTATCCGCACCCAAGGCATCTGTGGCTATAGCAGCTACCAAACTGGAATCTATCCCCCCGGAAAGACCGATAACCACCTTCTTAAAGCCGTTTTTATTTATGTAATCTTTAGTACCCAGTAAAAGCGCCTGATAAACCTCTGCATCAGCATCCAGAGGAACACTGTCACTATTTTTAACCGGCAGTTTTGGCTCACTAAGACCTGATGCCGAAACAAATATAGAGTCCGGGACTTCTATATTTATATCCCTTTGTACAGGCGAAATAGGGATATCCAGGTCCAGCACCAGCAAATCTTCCTGAAACTGTTTGCCCCTTAACACCAGATTGCCATTATAGTCAAAAACATTGCTGGCACCGTCAAATACCAGCTCATCCTGCCCGCCTACCATGTTGGTGTAAGCAATATATACCCGGTTTTCCCGGGCACGGTTTGAAAGCATTTTTTCGCGCTGATTTCTCTTGCCCAGATGATACGGCGAAGCACTTATATTAATAATAAGTTCCGCTCCCTTGCTGGCTTGGGCAGTGGACGGACCGGAAGTAAACCAAATATCTTCGCAAATATTTACTCCTACCTGCAGTCCGCAAATGGTGTACACTGGACAGCGGTTACCCGGCATAAAATAGCGGTTCTCATCAAACACGCCGTAATTAGGCAAAAATATCTTATGATAGCTGTCTATCAAACAGCCGTTATGGATAACAGCAGCAGAATTATGAAGGCCGTCGCTTGAATTTACATACCCTACAATTACCGTAATACCCTGTGAAGCTTTTATTACCGCATCCAGCGCATGCAGGTTTTCTTCCACAAAGCGGGGTTTGTGCAGTAAATCTTCCGGAGGGTAACCGCAAATAGCCAGTTCCGGAAAGGCTATCACATCAGCACCCAGTGAACGTGCTTTTTGAATATTGCCGACAATACAGGCAGTGTTACCTGCTAAATCTCCCACCACACTATCAATTTGCGCCATTGCTAAACGCAGTTTTCCCATATTGCCCTCATATATAAAAAAACAGGGTCTGGTATAGGCTATTGTAACCTATTTCCCAGACCCTGTGCCAATTTATTTAGTAAAGGCTATAGAACGGGCAGATATCTCTTAAGTTCCCAGTCCGTAACAGCCATGCTGTACTGAGTCCACTCTATTTTCTTGTTAGCAATAAATGCCTCGTGAACATGTTCACCCAAAGCTTCACGCATCAGGGCGCTGCCCTCAGTCAGCTTCAGGGCTTCCAGCAAACTGCCGGGCAAAGTACCGATGCCGCGTTTAGCACGCTCAGCTTCGTTCATCTCATAGACATTCTCTTCTATGGGAGCAGGAGGAGTCAGTTTGTCCTCAATACCCTTAAGACCGGCGGCCAGCATAACGCTGAAAGCCAGATAGGGGTTACACCCCGGATCAGCAGAGCGAAGCTCTATGCGGGTAGATTTTTCATGTCCTGGTTTGTACTCAGGTACACGTACCAGATCAGCCCGGTTGCGCCGTGCCCAGGAAAGATACACAGGAGCTTCAAAACCGGGTACAAGCCGTTTATACGAGTTAATCCACTGGTTGGTGACTGCGGTAAATTCGGGGGCATACTTAAGGATACCGGCTACGTACTGCTTAGCCATAGGTGACAGATAGTAGGAATCTTTGGCATCAAAGAAAGCGTTTTTGTCACCCTTGAAAAGACTCTGGTGAGTATGCATACCGGAGCCATTTACAGAAGCTACAGGTTTGGGCATAAAGCTGGCATGCAATCCATGACGCAAAGCCACTTCTTTAACCAGCAGCCTGTAAGTCATAACATTGTCCGCCATGGTTAAAGCATCGGTATAGCGGATATCAATTTCATGCTGGCTGGGAGCGACTTCGTGGTGGGCATATTCAACTATGATACCCATATCCTGCAAAGCCACTATGGTTTCGCGGCGAAGGTCAGTTGCCAAGTCACGGGGAGTCAGGTCAAAATAGCCGCCTTCATCTAAAAACTCGGTTGAGCGGTCATTCTTGAAGTAAAAATACTCCAGCTCAGGTCCTACATAGAATGTAAGACCCATATCAGCCGCTTTTTTCAGATTCCTCTTAAGGACGTAGCGGGGGTCACCTTCAAACTGCTCACCGGACGGATGTTTGATATCGCAAAACATCCGGGCAACCTGATATTCGCCATTAGACCAGGGCATAATCCGGAAAGTATCCGGGTCAGGCAAGGCAACCATGTCAGATTCATCTATACGGGCATAACCTTCAATAGAAGAACCGTCCAAACCCATACCGTCTTCCAAAGCCCTTTCAAGCTCGTTATAGGCAATGGAATAACTCTTCAAGGTGCCTAAAATATCAGTAAACCACAGGCGGATAAACCGTACATTATGATCCTTAGCCGTTTTAAGAACGTACTCTACAGATTCTGCCCTCGTCATTTCTAACGTATCTCCTTTTATTGCCGGGGAAATATTTTCCCCAAATCGGTTGTTTAGTCTACCAGTTATATATTTCAGTATTATTTCACAATTGTTTCAGAAATGTTACGTCTCGTACAGCCTAGACTGCTTCAGCGCCTGTTTCACCTGTACGGATACGTATTACCTGCTCAACCGGCATTATGAATATTTTACCATCTCCAATACGTCCGGTTCGAGCAGCCTTGACAATGGCATCAACTGCAACCTGGCAGTCATCATCATGGCAAATCATTTCCAGTTTCAGCTTGGGCAGGAACTCTACCCGGTACTCACCTACTCTCCATTGCAGCGGAACGCCCTTTTGCTTTCCGCGTCCACTTACTTCGGTTACAGTCAGCCCGGCAAATCCTGCCAATTCCAATGCTTTTCTAACAGGTTCCAATCTTTCTTCGCGGATAATGGCTTCTATCTTTTTCATCTTAAACTCCCACCATAAGCCCGTTCAGAGTGCTGGGCAATATCAAGCCCTATCATTTCTTCGGGTTCTTTAACACGCAGACCTACCAGTTTATCCACAACCTTGGCTATTATGAAGCTGCCAACGAAGGCAAAGCCGGCTGTAACAGCCACACCCAAAGCCTGTTTTAGGAACAGTTCCACGTTACCGGACAAAAGACCGTCAGCACCGGCAGAGTTTACTGCTACGCTGGCAAAGATACCTGTTGCCAAAGCACCCCAGATACCGCCTACACCATGTACCGCCATAACATCCAGTGAATCATCAAATCCGCGTTTCATCTTGAATATCATAGCACCGTAGCAAACCAAAGCTGCCACCGCACCAATAGCGATAGCCGCCAAAGGTGTTACAAAACCAGCCGCAGGGGTAATAGCTACCAAACCGGCAACTGCACCGGTAACAGCACCCAGAAGCGACGGCCGGCGGTGACGCCAGCTAAGGAATATCCAGCACAGAGCTGCGCTGGCAGCTGCAGTGTTAGTAGTAACAAAAGCATTTGAAGCCAGACCACCGGCAGTTAAAGCGCTGCCGCCGTTGAAACCGAACCAGCCGAACCAGAGCAGAGCCGCACCCAGCATAACCATGGGCAGGTTGTTGGGTTCCATCTGTTCCTTAAGGAAACCACGGCGGGCACCCAGTGCAAATACCAAAGCCATTGCGGAAACACCAGCGTTAATGTGTACAACAGTACCGCCGGCAAAGTCCAAAACACCCAGATTGAATAACCATCCGCCATCACCCCAGACCCAATGGGCAATGGGTGAGTAAATAAGGCAAAGCCAGAGCGCTCCGAACAGGAGCAAGGCGCTAAAGCGGATTCTCTCTACTACTGCACCGGTAATAAGGGCAAGAGAGATAATAGCAAACATACCCTGGAACATCATGAAGGCTAAATGAGGTACAGTAGTTGCATAAGTGTCAGACGGGTCTTGCCCCACCCCATTTAAACCCAGAAAGTTCAGGCCGCCTACCAGACCGCTGATATCGTTACCGAAACCAAGGCTGTAGCCGATCAGAACCCAGAGTACGCCACCCAGGGCCATAGCGCCAAAGCTCATCATCAGGGTGGAAACCAGATTTTTACGCCGGACCATGCCTCCGTAAAACAGAGCCACGCCCGGAGTCATTAGCATGACCAGAGCGGTGGAGACAAGTAGCCAAGTCGTATCGCCGCTGTCCATAACTAAACCCTCCTTCTGTATACTTATTTATATACAGTTTAGCTATGGCAGGTTAAAAACAGATTAACGCCGTATTGCAATCAAATTAAATTTAAGTTTCAGGAATATTACGGTAAAAATGCCAAAGGAGAAAACCGAGAATGTCAAAAACGGCGTTTAAAACGGTAGCCTATGTTACGCACGGTCTCAACAAATGTATGAGAGGAATCTTCTATCTTGCCCCGCAGGCGGGTTATGTGGACATCTACGGTGCGGTCTCCGCCGTAATAGTCATATCCCCACACCTTATTAAGCAAAGCCTCACGGGAAAAAACACGTCCCCGGTTTTGGGCTAAGAATTTTAAAAGTTCAAACTCACGGAATGTCAGGTCAAGCAGCCGCCCTGACAGAGTGACTTCACAGCCAAGGGTATCTATTACAAGATCACCTGCTTTTATAATACCCGGCTCACTCATCCCCCATTTTTCAGCCAACCGCGCCAGGCGGACTTTCAGTTCGCCCATAGAACCGGGCCAGCGGATAAAATCATCCAGCCCAGGTTTAAGAGCAATATTCTCGTAATCATCTACAGGTAACAGACCCATTACCAGCGGATTTCTATCTAAATGAACATCTTCCGGAATTTCCCATTCGGATGGCTCATTTTGCAGGCTAAGAAAATCCAGCAGGACAATATCAGGTACAAATTCGGCAAGCAGAGGATAAGCCAAAACAAAAGAGGCCGCCTGTTTTATTTCAAACCGGTCAGCCTCCAGTTCCCTAAGCAAACTGCCCATTTTTTTAGTGTCTGCAGTCACAATAAACAGTTTTAACAACTGGCCCGCCTTAAGTGTTTCTTAATAAGCGTACATTCTGCCATAAGGCCTGAGATATTTCGGGTAGAGTTTGTAGAAAGGCCTGGCAGCTATCTCCTCTGCATTATAACCAAAGTGGAGAGCAAATTCATCAATTAAAGGGCGTAAAGTTTTCCAGTCTGCCTCATCCAACTCAGCAATAGCCACTTCTTTGCCAAGCTGGTGTTCCTCAACCTTGCCGCTCATATATATTACACCGCCATGCATGCCTGTACCAATAAAGTTAGCCTTGTGGGTTTCGTTTTCCCCAAGCCCCAAACCCAGTACTACCAGCACACCTCCAGCCATGTACTCACCCAGAAAGTCCTGAGCGGTATTCCCGATAACCAAAGAAGGTTTTTTATCCTGATAGGCTTTCATGTGAATACCGGCACGGTAACCTACGTAATCACGTACAAAGAGTTTGCCGCCGCGGGCAGACATACCGAATATATCCCCGCCATGCCCGTGAACGACAATACAGCCATTATTCAGAGTATTGCCGCAGCAATCCTGCACATTGCCGTTTACTGTTATGCTGGGGCCATCCATAAAAGCCCCCAGGTCGTTGCCGGGTGTGCCGTTTATGGTTATTTTAAGGTCACCTTTAAGGCTGGTACCGATATAACGCTGGCCGCAGGCATTGTTAAGCTCCAAAGAGCGGACACCCTGATTTACCAGCTCTGCCAAACGGGTATTAAGCTCACGGTAATAAACACCGTGCAAATTTACACAGGCAGTATCCTGGTTTTGTTTCACTTCAATGCTATTCATTTATTCACCTGCCGCCCTTACTCCAAGAATTTTCAGCTCTTCAGCGGATAGACCTACACCTCGCAGATGGAGGCGGTTGCCTCTGAGGCTTTCAATAGCATTTACGCCCAAGCCGCCCAGCATATCTTTAATCTCAAGGCTCCAGCCGCGCAGCAGATTGGAAAGGCGTTTAGCACCTATCTCAGGGTTGATACGCTTGGTTAAAGCTAAATCCGAGGTACAAATACCCCAGGCACATTTGCCGGTATGGCATTGCTGGCAAAGATGACAGCCTAAAGCTACTAAAGCCGCCGTACCTATATTGACAGCATCAGCACCCAGGGCAATAGCCTTAAAAACGTCACCGCTGTTGCGGATACCGCCAGAAATCACCAGTGAAGCCTGATTACGGATACCCTCTTCACGTAAGCGTGAATCAACCGCCGCCAGAGCCAGCTCAATAGGTATACCCACATTATCACGGATAACCTTGGGGGCAGCACCGGTAGCACCCCGCATACCGTCAATAGTCACTATATCCGCACCTGCCCTGACAATACCGCTGGCAATAGCCGAAACATTATGTACAGCCGCAATCTTTACCGAAATAGGTACGCGGTAACGGGTGGCTTCTTTAAGAGCGTATATAAGCTGGGACAAGTCTTCTATAGAGTAAATATCATGCTGGGGGGCAGGGGAAATAGCATCTGTCCCCATGGGTATCATACGGGTAAGTGAAACATCAGCACTCACCTTTTCACCGGGTAAATGGCCGCCAATGCCGGGCTTGGCACCCTGGCCTATCTTGATTTCCACTATACGCCCTGAATTAAGGTAATCATTTTGAACGCCGTAACGTCCTGAAGCTACCTGGACTATGGTGTTATCTTTAAATTCCATCAGGCTGTAGTGAAGACCGCCTTCACCGGTATTCCACATAGTGCCCATATTTTTAGCTGCCTGAGCCAGAGAACGGTGGACATTCAGGCTGATTGCGCCATAAGACATGGCAGAGAACATAACCGGCACATCTATTTTCACCAGGGGGGTAATGTTTTCTTTCACATTACCGCAATTATCAAAAGCGGCTTTTTCAGGCCTGCGCCCCAAATAGGTGGTAAGTTCCATAGGCTCACGCAGAGGATCTATGGAAGGGTTGGTTACCTGTGAAGCGTTTATAAGCAGTTTATCCCAGTAAATGGGTTTAGCCTTATCCATGCCCATACCGGTAAGGAGAACGCCGCCTGTTTCAGCCTGCTTGAAAATATCCTCTATCATTTCGGGCGTCCAGTTGGCATTCTGGCGGTATTCCAAAGGATTATTCCGCACGACCAGTGCATTAGTGGGACAGAAGGTCACACAGCGGTGACAACCCACACAGTTCTGGTTGCGGACCTTTATCTGGTCATCATCTTCGTCGTAATAGTGGGTATCAAAGCTGCATTGAGTTATGCAGACCTTGCACTTGATACAACGGTCTTCAATCCTGTCTACTATAAATTTAGAAGGTAAAAATGTCTTCATCTTAGTTCTCCAGCCTTACCGGCAAACCCTTGCTCTTAAGATATTGTTTTACTTCGGCTATAGTGTAACGCCCGTAATGGAAAATGCTGGCCGCCAGCACCGCATCTGCCTGCCCTTTATCCAGGGCGTTATACAAGTCTTCCGGGCTACCCGCCCCGCCTGAAGCGATAACGGGTATATTCAAGCGGGAACTGATTTCCCGGTTAAGCTCATTGTCATATCCGGTATTTTTACCGTCGGCATCAATACTGGTCAGGAGTATTTCTCCAGCACCCAGTGCTTCTGCCTTAATAGCCCACTCCACCGCATCCAGCCCGGCGGGTTTCTTTCCGCTATGGGTATAAACCTGCCAGCCGTTGCCTTCACGTTTGGCATCAACAGCCACTACAATACACTGCCGGCCGAATTTTTCAGCTCCCCGGCTTATCAAATCCGGGGTAGATACGGCTGCCGAATTTATAGAGACCTTGTCAGCGCCGGCCCGAAGCAGAGTATTCATATCCGCAATGCTCCGCAAACCACCGCCCACACACAGAGGTATAAAAACCTCCTTAGATACCTGCTCTACCACCTCGGCCATAGTCTTGCGTTCTTCGGTAGTAGCTGAAATATCTAAAAACACCAGTTCGTCAGCACCTTCGCGGTAGTAACGCGCCGCCAGTTCCACCGGGTCACCGGCATCACGCAGATTTACAAAACTGGTACCTTTAACTACCCGTCCGTTATTCACATCTAAACATGGAATAACCCGTTTATTCAGCATGCAGTAGTTTCCTTTTGCGCCTTGATGGGATTTTTCAAGCTGCCCACTACCGGAACACCGCCAACGGGCAACCAGACTTTATCCAGTTCCGGTTGCACCAACCGGATAGCAGACTCTTCTGACGAAATAAACAGCTTTGACTGATATTCACCCACTACCATGGGTCGCAGACGTATACGGTCTGTCATACCTATCATTTCGCCGGTATGGGCCACAATGACTGTAAACGGACCATTTAAAAGCAAACCGCCGTAAATCTGGCGAAGAGTAGTCATAATCTTGCGTTCGTGTTCCGGCAAACGGGCTATCTGATTCCAGAGAGGCGCAGACATTACTTTAGCCGCCAGCTCAATAGACAGACCGTGCTTACGCATAAGCAGGTCTACCGCGTATGCTACTACTTCGGTATCGGTTTCCATAGTGCATTTGTATCCGTACTGCTCCAGAAAACGCTTGTTTATGCCATAGGAAGAAATCTCCCCGTTATGCACCACTGTCCAGTCCAGCAGGCAGAACGGGTGAGCACCTCCCCACCAGCCTTTGGTATTGGTAGGAAAGCGTCCATGAGTAGTCCACAGATAACCTTCGTATTCTTCCAGGCGGAAAAAGCGCCCGATATCCTCAGGATAGCCCACACCCTTAAAGACACCCATGTTTTTGCCGCTTGAGAACACAAAGGCATCATCTATGCAGGTGTTTATGTACATTACGCGGTCTACCACGTAATCTTCTTCAATAAATTTGCCGCATTTTTCAGGGCTGACCGAGGCAAAATACCGCCAGACAATGGGCGGGTTGGTAATTCCCTGCTGGTCACGGGTAGGAACTTCTTCCTTGTATTTCAGATTAAAAAAGCTTTCCAGAAAACACTCTGTTTCCGTTTTAGCCTGCTGGCTGAGAAACATGATATGGAAAGCGTATTCTTCGGCAAAATCAGGGTAAATTCCGTAAGCGGCAAAGCCGCCGCCAAGCCCGTTTCCACGGTCATGCATACTGCCGATGGCAGTAATCAAATCAGCCCCGGAGAAACGCCCCCCGGAGGTATCCATCATCCCGAAAAGCGAACAGGCATCTATAACCTTGCTGTCCGAATGGCTATTGCTTACTCTAGTTAAGTCTCTCATGGAAATCTCCTGCTAATGCTTGAAATCAGCCGGGGCTACCCTGCCCGAAGTATTGCCATGAAGGTGTTCTTCACGGCTGTCAGCCGGCAGATAGGCCAGACCAAAATTCTCATTAAGTATGTTATCTTTAATGGGGCGTACATCACTCTGGTCACGCATAAGGCCGAATATAATACCGGCGGTATCCGTTTCGCCCAGAGTTAACATGCCCACAATCTTGCCTTGTTCATTTAAGACCAGTTTCTTGTATCCGTTGGCGGTGAGTGCCGAAAGAACTTCAAGACCACTGGCATCCGGCGGCAATACCGACATACCGGCAGTGGCAATATCCATGCCGAAGTAGTTAAGAGAATTCATCACTGTACCGCCGTGATAGGTGGTAACCATACCGGCCATATTGTAACCGGCTATCCGCCCGCCTATATAAGCATTAGGCCAGATAGGAGTAACCCGGCGGCTGTTATAGATAAAATCAAAAGACTCACAAGCATCACCGCAGGCATATACATCAGGGTTGCTGGTACGCATATTGTCATTTACCACCACCCCGCGGTTAACTTCCAGACCGGCGGCTTTAAACAGTTCTGTCCGGGGAATAACACCGATGGCTATTACCATCATCTGGCTTTCTATCTGATGACCGTTGTCCAGCTCCACCCCGGCAACCTTGTGCAAACCCAGTACTTTACTCACAGTCCGTCCGGTGTTCAATTTTACACCATAAGAAGTAACTGTCTGAGCAGCTATCTTGCCGGCTGCTTCATCCAGAATAGTATTCAGGATATGGCCTTTAAGCTCAATAATATCTACTTCAATACCCAGCTTAGTGAGGGCATCCGCGGCACTCATGCCAATAAGACCACCGCCTATGATAACAGCCTTCTTTACATTTTCGGCCTTTACATAGCTGTCTATCAAAGAGGCGTCTTTCATGTTTATAAAGTTAAAAACACCCGCCTTGTTTGACCCGTCAATCGGCGGTACAATGGGTTTGCCGCCGGGGGCAAGCAAGAGTTTGCCGTAACCAATCTTTTCCCCGTTTGAAAGGCTGACCTCATGGGCAGCAGTATCCACCGCTTCCACTTTGGTATCAGTCAGACAGGTAATATTGTTATTAGCATAAAATTCCGGACGGCGGAAAAGTATTTTTTCCACGTTTTTTTGTCCGGAAAGATACTTGGCTATCATGGGGCGCGAATAAGCCAGATAAGGCTCTTCCCCCGCTATGACAATAGAACCGTCACGGTCCACTTCCCGAATAGCCTCTGCCGCGCCTATACCGCCGGCAGAACATCCTACAATCAAATAATCGACTTTCATTTTTTATCTCCCAAGAGCCATCTTAAAAAAGTTTTGATATAACTTTAAGCCGTAGCTACCGCTCTTTTCCGGATGGAACTGGGTAGCGATAAGGCGTTTACTGATAACCAAACTGCAAAAATCCACTCCGTAGTCTGTGGTTGCCCCTATAATATGTTTGTCAGCAGGGCTGGCATAATAACTGTGGACAAAATAAAAATCAGCCCCGTCAGGTATACCCTCAAATATGGAGTGTGAAACCCGCTGCTTGAGCTGATTCCAACCCATCTGGGGTATCTTTACCCCGTCAGGCAGGCGTTTTACTTCGCCTTTCAAAATACCAAGACACTTTGTTTTATTCCCCTCTTCGGTGGAGTCAAAAAGCACCTGCATACCCACGCATATAGCCAGCAGGGGGATATCTCTCTTTACCAGCTCTTTTATAGCTTCATCCAGTCCCTTTGCCTTCAGCCCGGTAACCGTATCAGCCGCCGCACCCACTCCGGGCAGGATAACTGCCTGAGCAGAAAGAAGCTCCTTTGGGTCTGAAGTCAGGGTAAACTCATATCCCAAAGCATGTATGGCATTCGCCACACTCTTCAGGTTACCCCCACCGTAATCTACAAGCGCAATCATCGTTTTACCAGCCTTTTAGCCGTCAACCAGCCCCAAGGCTTCATTCGGGCAGTTAGCTACACAGGCGGGTATTTCTTTACCGCCGCACAGATCACACTTGAGAATCACATGGTTTGCCTTGTCTTTTATAAGAGCACTGTTCGGGCAGGCCACAATGCATGTCCAACAGCCGATACATCTTTCAGGATCACTGGACACAATACCCGTTATAGGGTCACGGGTCATAGCCCCGCTGATGCAGGAATAAGCGCACCATGGCTCGTCACAGTGACGGCAGGGAACGGAGAAACTTATCTCACCCTTGCGTTCAACCCGTATTCTGGGTTTCTGATTTTCCTTTTTGACGGCCTTTATAACGTCATGGGAGACTGAGTGTTCGGTCTGACAGGCTACACGGCACAGGCCGCAGCCCATACAAAGTTCTTCTTTAATTTGTACCCTTTTCATACTTACCCCTACATACGGTATATAACTTCCGTATTTATATAAATTAGCACTTAGATAATCGCTTGTCAAATATCACGCAAGCTAAATCAATGTAATTAATACATTATTATTTCGCAATCATTTCGCCTGTATTACACCAGTAGTTCCCAGCCAAGAGTATGTTCTGCTAGTATTTTTAAGCCTATTAAGACCAGCACCAACCCGCCTGCTATACCAACCCAACGGCTGGCCAAATGGCCGATACGGTTGCCCAGTTTAAAACCCATAAAGCTAACCGCGAGCGAAACCAAACCTATCAGCAAAGCCGCAAGCCCGATATTGGCATCTTCAACTGCAAACGCCAATCCGACAGCCAGCGCATCTATTGAAGTAGCCACCGCCACACCCAGTAAACCAAGCCCGCGGGTTAGGTCAAGCTTTACCAGCTTTTGGTCATCTTCACCCTGCACAGCTTCATATACCATGCGTACACCAATAACTGACAGCAGACCGAAAGCAATCCAATGATCAAAGGCAGATATAATATCTATGACACTCAGGCCGGCAAAATAGCCGATAGTAGCCATCCCAGCCTGAAATATACCGAAAGCACCGGCAACCCGCCACATGACATGGCTTTTAATGTTTGTATGGGTACATGCTATGCCGATTGATACGGCAAAACAATCAGCCGAAAGTCCCAGCGCAATAAACATAACCGATAATAAGCTCATAATGAAGTAGTAGTATAACACGCATTAGGCTATTTTTAAAACATTCTTGACAAACCTGGGTTCATGCCCGACAATCCTATTTATACTAGTTTTAAATATTGGTCTAAAGGGGTCCGTATGGAAAACAGAGCATCTGAACCCAATACCCGCAAGGGATGCGGCATTGCCTCAAATATTACGGAACTTATCGGCAACACACCGCTGGTTCGCTTAAACAAGATAGGCAGCGGGCTGAAAGCCGAAATCATACTGAAACTGGAATCGTTCAATCCCACTCACAGCGCCAAAGACCGTCCGGCTCTGCATATGATAGAAAAGGCGGAACAAGAAGGTAAGCTCTCACCCGGAGGCATCATAATAGAATCAACCAGCGGCAATACAGGTATAGCATTAGCCGCCGTTTGTGCCGCTAAAGGTTACCGTCTGATGCTTACCATGCCTGAAAACTTTTCGGTTGAGCGACGGCGTCTACTCCGTCTGCTGGGAGCTGAACTAGTGCTTACCCCTGCAGAATTAGGTATGCAGGGGGCGATAGAAAAAGCATCTGAATTAAAAAGCAGATTGCCACAGGCCTTCATTCCAAACCAGTTTGAAAACCCGGCTAATCCCGAAAGCCACTACCGAACCACTGCTGAGGAAATTTGGCGGGATACCGACGGCAGGATAGATATATTGGTAGCAGGCGTAGGTACGGGCGGCACTTTAAGCGGCACAGCCAGAGGATTAAAGGCCGCCAAACCATCTATACAGATAGTAGCGGTAGAGCCGGCTGAATCACCTGTAATTTCCGGCGGGAAACCTCATTCTCACCTTATCCAGGGTATAGGTGCAGGCTTTATACCCCGCATACTGTCACTTGAACTGATAGACAAAGTTATACGTGTACCCGGTGAAGAAGCCGTAAAAATGGCACTGCGTTTAGCTAGCGAAGAAGGTATCATGGCAGGCATTTCATCCGGGGCAGCACTCTGGGCGGCACTGGAAACCGCCAAACAAGCTGAAAACTCCGGCAAACTTATTGTTGCCATTATGCCTGATAGCGGAGAACGCTATCTCTCTAGCCTGCCTCTTGGTGACTAGATGCATCTTTATATGTGTGTTAAAAATTGAAGGGGTATTTACACCCCCTTCAATACGATAAACTTCCCGACAGGCACTTTTCATCCTAAACCGAATATGCCTTTTTTTATATCTAGCTTATCCCCCAGAACAGCTTCAAACAAACCTACCATTTCCTTGCTGGTACCATCAATAAAATATTCCTGTTTCCCACTTGCAGTTTCAATCTTTATCTCGGTAGTATCCGCCAGATTTTCATCGCCTGTTTTTTTCTTTACAATTACCTTTGAAATATTATCAAGCTGCAGCTGGAAATTCTCTTTGCTCTCCTCCAGTATAGACTCGACAGGCATATTATAGTACTTTTGATAAAGAGTAAATCCGCTTTTTATCTGGTCACCCCAGCGGGCAAAAAAACCTTTCCCTGCTTCTTTAGCGTTTTTCCGGGCTTCAGCAGCCGCATCTTTTACCATCTGGCTGGTCATTAAAGCAAATATAAAGCTCTGGTCTGTAACCACCAAAGAGTATGTATCCCATCTTCCCCATGACTTGGACTTCTTAAAATTAGGTACTACACCAAGGATTTTTTCTTCCACAGGGCACCTCATATACAAAGATTATCCATTTATAATAACAACCCCTTTCCCTTTTGCCAATACTTGCACAAAATGCATCTGAAAATCATTTAAAATTGTATATTTCCAAAACTCCAAAACTATTTCGGGGGAATATTGTGCTATAATGTTAGATAATTTTTTGTAGGAATATATATTTATGACCGCAAATTCTCATACACCACGTATTATGCCTGACCGCCAAGCCAACCCGGAAATGACCAATGTTTATCATATAGCCTATGCTCCCGGCATAAAAAAAGCCTATCTGTTTCATTGGAACTGCAACTTGAAATGCCGCGGCTGTCTATGCAAAAAAGAAATCAACTGTCTGGCCCTGGAAGAAAATCTGGACGTGGTCTCACGTGACCCCCATTTGTCACCACCCCGTGGTCCGGAATCGTTCCTGAGTTTAGACGGGATTATGGAAACCCTGCGCAAAGTAGAGCTCAAAGAAGTTCTATTTGAAGGGCAGGAAGCGACCATAGACCCCCATTTCGAAGAAATATGCCGCCGCCTTAAAGCCGAGTTTGGCGTCTATATAACCTTAAACACAAATGGGTTGAAACTGCCTGATCTTTCCAACATAGACGAGGTAGTTTTCAGCCTCAAAGCGGTTACTCCGAAACTCTATCTGGATTACACCGAAGTATCCAATACTAAAATGCTGAAAAATTTTGAAGCTATTTTCCGTTCGGGCAAAAAGCTTAGAGCCGAAATGGTATTTATACCCGGTTATATAGACTTGGCTGAAACAGAAGCTATTGCCAAGCATATTGCCAGTCTCAGCCCGAATATTCCCCTGAGGATAGATGCATATTTTGAATGCGGTGATAATACATGGCGAAGAGCTACTCAGGAAGAAATGAGCCAGGCAGTAGCTCTTGCAAAAAAATATCTCAGCACCGTTACCTGCACCCAGCAAACCACTGACAATCTGGATAAAAAAGACCTCTTTTTTGAGGTAAAACGGCTATTCTAAGCAAACTACCCTTTTAAAAATGTTAATCAGGTATAAATATTAGCTAACTGTGGAAACTGTATATATAATTGTACTTGCCATTGCTTTAGACTTGGTACTGGGTGAATATTCCGCACCTCTTCACCCGGTAGTTTGGCTTGGCAAATTCATATCCTTTCTGGATCGCTTCAGCCCGTCCCGCAATCCTAAAACCCAGTTTATTTACGGGGCATTCTTAAGCATACTAACCGTAAGCATATCCTTTACAGCGGTATTCTTCATTCTGGGATATCTAAAAGATTTTAACACCCTGATCTATGTGTTTGCAGGAGGGCTGATACTTAAACCCGCTTTTTGCCTTCGTGAGCAGTGGGCAATAGCACTTAAAATAAAAAAACTGCTTGAAAAAAACAGCTCCGGTGCTCCGCCTAAAGAACTGGAAACCCTGCTGGGCACAGTCCCGCATGATAAAGAAAGCCTTAGCCGTGAGGATATTATCTCCGCTTCCATACGCTCCATCTCAGAAAATGCCAGTGATTTTTTCGTTGCCCCCTTATTTTACTTTATACTTTTGGGCATACCGGGAGCATTTGCCTACCGTGCTATAAACACGCTGGACAGCATGATAGGTTTTCACGGCAAATACGAATATCTGGGCAAATTTGCCGCCCGTCTGGACGACGTGGCTAATTTCATCCCGGCCCGGCTGACTGCTCTACTTTTTATAACCGGTGCATTTATCATTCACCAGAATCATAAACAGGCACTTCGTTCTGCCATTTCAGACCATGCCAAGACTACCTCCCCAAATGCAGGCTGGCCGATGGCCGCCATGGCAGGGGCATTGGATGTTTCATTGAAAAAGGCCAGGTGCTACACTATGGGTAAATCTCTCCGTCCGCTAAGTACCCTATGTTTGAGTAGAGCGGCCAGACTTTATAAAACCAGCATGTTTATCTGGGCAGGCATATGCATAGCCATAGTCTGGATATAAATAATATCCCCTAATATATGCAGGAGTTGAAAAGTGAATGACACCCGGCAGACTACTAAATACAATACAGGTCTTGTCCAGATATTTACCGGAGAAGGCCGCGGCAAAACTTCGGCGGCACTGGGGACAGTTATGCGGGCGTCCGGATACGGGCTGAAAGTTTATATAGTCTTTTTTATGAAGGGTATTCACGAAGGCGGTGAATATAACTCACTTAAGCGTCTGCCGGGTATAGATTACGCCATTTTCGGCCGCAGTGATTTTATGGGCCCGCAGTATACCACTCAAGCAGACTTGGATTACGCCCAAAAAGCCCTGGCTGAAGCAAAAAAAGTGATTTCCTGCGGTGAGTATGATGTAGTAATGCTGGATGAAATAAACACAGCCTCCGCCTGGAAACTAATAAATGTAGACGAGGTGGTTGAACTGGTAAAATCCAAACCCCCAAAAGTAGAGCTGATACTGACCGGACGCCATGCGGATACCCGTCTAGTGGTGCTGGCAGATCAGGTAACTGAACTGGTCAACCGTAAACACCCGTTTGAAAAAGGGGTGGACGCAAGACAAGGGATAGACTACTGATGACCAGAATTATTAAAGTAGCCATGTTGCACATTGAACCCAGAACAGCGGATATAGACACGAACCGCACCTTAATATCCAATGCCCTCCGTAAAGCTGCTCAGGCCGGGGTAAAATGGGTGCTCACGCCAGAGATGGCTGTTTCAGGCTATTTTTTTGAAGAAGTTATCGGTACAAAATGGATATCCCCTCAACCTGACTCATGGCTTAAAAAGATATTGGAGTTATGCAAATCTTTAGATGTGGGGTTGTTCCTTTCCTACCCTGAAAAAGACCCGTCAAGCGGCAAATGCTATAACTGTCTGTTTGCTGTAAACCGCCAGGGAGAACTTGTCGGCAAACACTGCAAAATAGAGGTACACCCCGGTACAGAAGAAGGCTGGTCAAGCCCCGGATGCCGCCTTTCCGTCTTTGAAATGGACGGTTGCAAGCTGGGTATGCTTATCTGCGCAGATACCTACGATGGTGAACATGCCAAGATACTTGCAAAACATGGTGCCGAAATTATTATTGTGGCTGCAGCCTGGGGAAATAAATACCCGCCGGAAGAGCGCTGGAAAAAACGTTCAGCTGAAACAGGCCTGCCGCTTTGGGTTTGCAACCGCACAGGCAAAGAAAACCAGGTGGATTTCACTCAAGCCAGAAGCGTGGTAGTTGAAGACGGGTGTGAAAAGCTGGTTTACCTTGGAGAAACCCCTGCCATGCTTGTTTATGATTTTGATACGGCTACCAAAAAAACCCTCAGCCGATCTTTCACGGTTATTGACATGCCCCTGCTATGACATGTTTTGACATATAGGCTATAATAACACCGTATGATCAGTGTTGTATTGCCTGCTTGCAATGAGGAGCTATTTCTTCCGCGTTGTCTTGACAGCATATGCCAACAGGACTTTGACAGCTATGAAATCATAGTAGTGGTAAACGGCAGTACAGACAAAACCGCACTGGTTGCCCGCAAATACCCTGTAAAAATACTGCATTGTGAAAAACACAGCGCTTTTTATGCCCGCCAGATAGGTGCGGCAGCCGCGGTAGGTGAAATAATTGTTCAGGCCGATGCCGATACCATTTACCCCCGGGACTGGCTCTCCCGCATATACGCAGACTTTAAACACCAGCCTTCAGCGGTAGCGGTCGCTGGTATATACAGATATGCTGACCCTCCGTGGTGGGCATTTCTGGAGTATCTGCTGCGCCTGATATGCAACGCCTATACCTACCTGTTTCACGGCCGCCCCATGCTTATTTCCGGGGCTAACTTTGCCTTTAAACGCCACGTATTTGAACGGATTGGCGGCTACCATGTAAGTACCTTTTCGGCAGACCAGTATGATATATCCACCCGGCTTAGCCGGCAGGGTAAAGTACTCCTTGACCGCCGTTTGGTAGCCACTACTTCCGCCCGAAGAGTACACAAGCCATTTTTCAGAATACTCCGTGATGTATTTAAGAATATAGCCATGGTAACCGGCTGGGTTTTTCAGCATATCGGACAATTTTTCCACCGTTTGTACCGCAGCCCCTTATTTTTCCGTTCAGCGAAAAATACTCTACCCATACTCGGCTTAGTGGGCATACTCTTCTGGGGATACGCCAGCCCATCTTCCCAGCTGTTCGGCAAGGTGTATTTTGAAGGTGAAGGGCATACAAAGATTATAGCTCTTACGTTTGATGATGGTCCCAATCCCGAATACACCCCCGAAATACTGGCTATCCTGGATAAATATGGCATAAAAGCCACCTTTTTTGTGGTGGGCAAAAATGTAGAGACCTACCCTGAACTAACCAGAGAAATACTTGAGCGCGGGCATATACTGGGCAACCATTCTTACTGCCATAATGCCAACCATGCCCTGTCTGATTTCGGGGCAAAAGATATACTGCGATGTGCGGAGGTTATCTGTAAATCCACCGGCGTTACCCCTTGTCTTTATCGCCCGCCATATGGAAAAAGGTCTCCCTGGGAATTGTCAGCCGCAAGCGAAATGCAGATAGTAACCATCAACTGGGGATATGCAGTGGAAGGTAAAAATCTGGGTGAAACAGACAATGCTCTTTCAAAGATACTCGATAAAATCAGCCCCGGCTGTATTCTACTATTCCATGACGGATATGGCGTAGACTCAAACAGCCTTCAATCTGACTGCCAGCTGACTGTTAAGGTACTGGATAGCTTGATATCAAACCTGCTCCATCAGGGCTATAAATTTATTACTGTGCCCGAAATGCTGGGGCTGAGTGCTTACAATTAGGTATTGCAGTGGATTTTGAAGCGCTAATCACCCAGAGTGTTGCCATGCTCTCGGAATTTAATCTGGTAGTATTGGTGATACTGTTCGGTATCTGTTTTATCAGTGAAACTGTCGGTCTCACCATACCTTATCTTTTGGAAACAGCCTGGCTGATGGGCGGCTATCAGGCAGCTAACGGAGAGTTGTCTATATGGCTTCTGATACTTTTGATACTGGTAGCTCAGGCTGGCCGCCAGATAGGGGCTTTAGCTCTATCACGTTTGGGCAGAGTAGGCAGCGGCCCCATTGAAAGGTTTATTACTTTTCTGCGTACCAGAACCCCTCTTAAGAAAATGTCCGAATCACCTGCCCTCCAGAAAATAAACTTTTATTCCCCCTTTGCCATAGCTGTAGGCAGATTTATGTGGCTGCGTATACCGCTGACCCTGCTTATGGGTGCTAAACGCAAAACCAAAGTACTGATGCTTGGGGTGTTGATATCCGGTTTATTTTATGATGCCCTGTATGTTATCTTCGGAGCAGTCGTAGGAAAGGTATTTACGTTAAACCCTGTCCAAATGGTAATCATCTTCACGAGTGCATTGACCGTTCTTTATATAGGCACTTTTGCTATCCAGCAGATTGTAAGCCGCTTGAAAAAGAAACCCGCAAAAACTCTGCCGCCGGTCTAAAATAATAAATCTTTCCGCCGCAGTTGGTAACGGGCATGACGTATAGCCCTTATAAGTAGAAGCAGACTTAAAACAGCCACCGCCAGCAGCACTATTGCCGCCCAGACAACAGGTAGATTCAACCCGCTGGCTATATCCCATACAATATGGAGACCCACTGCCAGTATAAATGCGCCAATAACCGCCAGATTTAGAGGCCCTCTGTTATATTCAACTCGTTGCCTCCACAAAATAGCACAGACTATACCCGTCCAGGCGGCATGTCCGGCAGGAGATAATAACCCCCTGAAAAGAAGCACCTGCTCCAGAAGGTTTATATCCCCCTGACTCTGGATAAGGCTGACTACCCCATAACCCATAGTTTCCAAAGCTGCAAAACCCATACCGGCCGCCACTCCAAACAAAACCCCGTTAGCCTCAGCCCTGAAACCTCCGCCCCAGAAAAGCATCATCGGGAATATTAGTTTGGCTGCTTCCTCTATAACCCCCACTGTCAGCAGTCCGGACGGACTCAGACTGGAAACAGTGGCATATTCCAGCATGCCGGCCATCAAAAGTCCAATTATTCCGCCCACAAAGAAACTGGCCAGCACCCAGCGGATATTTATATTTGCCAGTGGCAGGCGTTCATATATAAAAACCACGAAAGTTACCGGCATAATGAAAGCGCCCAAAACTACCAACAGCGGCAAAAAATTAGTCCCGTGGGTCAGTTTGATAAGCTGCTCGGCACCTAAAAACAAACCTAACCCGCCTATCAGCACCCATATCCAGCGGTAGGTAGTCAGATATATTTTAATATTCTTCAGATAATTCATATCCGCAAATATAAGCGTAACATCAAAAGGGCGCGCCTTCAATCACCCATATGGCTAAAATATAAATATACGCCATATCTATTGAATAACCCGACTGGAACACTTATAATCCCTTCATCTTTAAAAATTATAACGAACGGGAGGGTTAATAGATGGTAAAAGGTATTGTTACCGCTATCATAACATTTGCGGTACTTATACTGGCCGCCGCAGTGCTGATTATGGGCTATCTGGGTATAATGCCGGGTGTTTCCAGCTTGATGGGATCAGACAAACCGCGTGATTTGGGTGTAACCGCCACCAGTCAGGACTATCAAACTATGGTTTCTAAAAGCGGTGTTACTATAGGTACTTTACCATCTGACACCCCTCCGGCAGACAGCATTATTTTTTCAGGCTCCCGCATCGTTAATACCTCTTACACTGCTGAGGAATTGACCGCTTTCGTAAATCAAACTAATTACAGGTACACACCGGTAAAAAATTTTCAGGTAAGAATAAACAATGACGGGACAGTAGAATGTTCCGGAATTTTTGATATAAAAGTAATTCAGGATTTTATTACTGCTATGGACGGCAATGCCGAAGTTTCTGAGTACTGGAACAAATACAGCCGCTATTTTATATCCAATCCTGCTTTTTATGTTAAATGCACACCATCCATGACCAATAACCATCTATCCTTGCAGCTAGAAAAATTTGAGCTAGGCAGGTTTTCCATACCACAGGCTGCTTTGGATGAACTTAGCAGCAAACTCATCACCCTGACAGATGGTCTCATCAGCCATATACCCGGCCTTTCCGTCAATTCTATTACCATGGTAAACGGCAAAGCTGTATTCAATATGATCGGCCACAAGTATATATCTATAGCCACGCCATAAATGCCGTTTGTACTGAAAACAAAAAAGGGGGAAGCGTATACGCTTCCCCCTTTTGACTAATATCCCGCATCATCAATAATACAATCTAATAAAGCTAAACAAGTCCGAATTTCACAGCCGCAATACCTGCCAGAGTACGGTTAGAAACATTTAGTTTGGTCATAATACCTTTTACATATTTTTTAATGGTAATTTCAGCATAATTCAAATTAACACTGATTTCCTTGTTGGTATAGCCGCGGGCAACCATAATAAGTATCTCCAATTCACGCGGAGAGAGTACATCTTGCGGTATTATACTGACCGCAGCAGATGAATATTCATTTACCATGTTCCGGCTGACAGTCTTTTCATTTACAAAGCAGGCAAGATTCTTAGAGGCAATTTCAAGCAAATTTCCCTGCCAGACACTGCCGCCGCAAGCTACTACCCTAATAGCATTGGAAAGAAGCTCAAGCGGGCAATCTTTGGTTAAAAACCCGTTCATTCCGCTAGACAAAGCCTCTGTTGCGTATTGTTCTGCTTCATAGCCGGTAAGGATTATAACCTTTATCAGGGGATAGATTGTTTTCAACTGCTGGCGGAGTTCACACCCGCCGGTACCTGAGATTTTTATATCGGTTAAGACAACCTGCGGTTTTAATTCTGCTGCCAGCCTAAGTGTATCCGGGACATTGTCAGCTTCGCCTATTATCTCAATATCTGATTCAGAGTGTAGGATCTTTCTCAGCCCTTCTCTGGCAACTTCATGATCATCTACAAGTAATACCCGAACGGGTGAAGTGCAATGACCTGTTTTGGGAGAGGATTTGCTGGGTTTCAAAATTATTTTTTCCACGGCCATCCCTTAATTTTCAGGTATACAAAAAGACAAGAATACAACCAGTATCCATACAATCAAAGCATTTCTCATGATACTACGCATAAGCACGGAATAAAAGCCCTAAATTTTATTTCGGGTTGTTATTTTTGTTTGAATCAAACTGATAAATACAAGAAAGCGGCTCCGTGTACACGGAGCCGCTTCAATCAATGATTGTTCTTGCAGTCTGGTTTTAGAGTTCCAGATTAACTTTATATTCGGTGGATTTATCCTTCTTAACGTTAAAGCCGAAATCCTTGCACAGGTTCAGCATAACCACGTTTTCAGCCAACACCACACCGTAGAAATTCTTCAAACCTTTTTCGCGGGCAATGCCTATCAGCATATCCAGCAGTTTAGCGCCCAGTTCATGGTGCTGGAAATCATCAGCCACCAGTACCGAGAACTCACCGCCCAATCCGCTGTGATCAATAATCAAACGGCCTACACCCACATTGCGTTTTTTACCCTTGTCGTTATACTCGGCAATAATGGCCATTTCGCGGTCATAATCAATATTGCAGAAACGCACCAGCAGGGAATGGTTGATGTCCTTGAGTATGTGGAAGAAGCGCATACGTGAAGATTCTTCGGACAAACCTTCCAGCAGGGCTTTTTCCATAGGCTCGTCTTCAGGGCGGATAGGCCTGAGGATAACATCACGTCCGTCCTTGGTATGCCACGGTTTGATATACTTGGCCGGATACGGGGTAATAATAAGATGATTATGATCACCCGCCGGATTTTTAATGTATTCTTCGTCTATGATTATGCGGGCATCCAGGGCAATGGCCTCTGAACCCAGCAGTGCCAGCGGGTTAATATCAATCTCCATAATCTCAGGAAAATCCACCAGCAAGTTGGAGAACTTGACCAGAGTTTCCTCAAGCAAACGTAAGTTCGCCGGGGGTTTGGTGCGGAAACCCTTGTAAAGCATTTCGTAGATTTTAGTGCCTTCCATGACCCGTCTGGCAAGTACCTGATTAAGGGGCGGCAGACCTACAGCCACATCTTTTTGGAATTCGGCTTCAATACCGCCGGAGCCAAACAGGATAACCGGCCCGAAGACAGGGTCTTTCTTTGAGCCGATAATCAGCTCGTAGTCATATTTGTCTACCATTCGCTGCAGGGTTACACCTTCAATACTGGCCGCAGGACAAGCTGCCTTTACATTTTCCATCATGGTGGTAAAGGCTTTTTCAACTTCAGCCTCAGTTTTAAGCCCAAGGATAACCCCACCCACGTCTGATTTATGGGAAATATCCGGCGAAGCAATCTTCATCACTACCGGGAAACGCAGAGCGGACGCAATCTGGGCGGCATCTTTGGCATCCCGTGCCAAAAACGGTACGGTAGCATCAATGCCGTAGGCCTGAAGGAACTTTTTGGATTCAGTTTCGGAAAGAAGAGTGCGCCCTTCGCTGGCCACCTTCTTGAGGATAGTCCGTATATACTCTTTGGAAGGGTCAACGTCTACTGCCAGCTCTTCAGGGGTTTCATAAAGGTTTTCAAGTCCGCGAGCATAGCGATACATGAAAATATAGCCCTTAACCGCCTCTTCGGGGAACTCAAAACTGGGTATATTGTTCTGATAGAAGAGCTTCCGGGCCTCGGCCACGTTGGCATCACCCATCCACGAAGTAAGCACAGGTTTCTTGCTCTTCTTGGCAATTTTGACAATGGTTTTAGCAATATCCAAAGGATTAGCCGCACCCTGGGGAGTGTAAATAACCACTACGCCATCCACCCCGGGGTCTTTAATGGCAGCTTCAAGGGTGACTGCATACCTTTCAGGGTCTGCATCTCCCAGAATATCCATGGGATTGCCTTTGCTCCATGAAGGAGGCAAAACCGGATTCAAAGCGGTAACAGTATCGTCAGATATATGAGCCAGTTTGCCCTTCTGTTCCATAAGGGAATCAGTAGCCAACACAGCAGGGCCGCCGGCGTTGGTTACAATAGCTAGATTCGGTCCTTTTGGCAGATTTGAAGTATTCAAAATGGCGGCGCAGCTGAAAAGGTCACCAATGTTGTCTACCCGAACCACGCCTGCCCGCTGGAAAATGGCGTCTACAAACATGGCATTACCCACCATGGAACCTGTGTGGGATTTGGCTGCCTGAGCGCTCTCTTCAAAGCGGCCGGGTTTGATAACGATAATAGGTTTGGTGCGGGCAAAACCGCGGGCGGCACTCATAAATTTTTTAGCTTCGCCCATGGTCTCCAGATATACAATAATACTCTTGGTATTTTCATCAGTACCAAAGTAATCAATCAAATCACCGAAATTGACATCCATCATAGAGCCGATAGAAGCAAACCCTGAAAAGCCCACATTCCGGGCAATAGCCCAGTCAAGTACAGCCGAGCCCAAAGCACCGCTCTGTGACAGGAAAGCCACGTTGCCTGTTTTGGGCATTTCCATACGGGCAAAGGTAGCATTGAAACCGCTTGCGGGGCTCATAGTACCCATACAGTTGGGGCCTATGATCCGGATACCATACTGTTTAGAAATTTCGGCAATTTTGTCTTCAAGGGCTTTACCCTCAGGCCCAACCTCTTTGAAGCCGGCCGAGATGATAATAACGGACTTAGTGCCCACTTTACCGGCATCTTCAATAACCTGGGGTACAAACTTGGCAGGGACTACCACCAGTACCAAATCAGGTACTTCGGGCAAGTCTTTCAGAGTAGGATAGCATTTCTGTTCCAGTACAGACTCACGGTTCGGGTTAACCGGATAAACAGCCCTTCGGTCTTTACCTTTGATAAGATTCTGAAGGATAATTTTACCGGTTGAACCTTCTTTGTCTGTTGCGCCTACCAGAGCTACACTCTTAGGGTTGAAAAATAGCTTGATTTTGTCCACGTTTCTCCTCTAGTAAATTACTTGTGGGCAAAGAGGCTGATAAGTCCGCTCAGGGAAGATTATTACGGGAAAAAATAAAAAAACTTCCCCCACGGTATTTTTCTGCCCAGCGCCGATGTGCAATAGAATACCATGACCCATACCCACTTTTCAAAGTTTTGCCTCAGTTATTTAAATATTTTAAGTCATTTTTCAAGGTTTATACCTAAATATCAGAATATTCACCGTAAATGCCGGAAAATATTTTTCACCCACAGCAATATTTCATTACCCTCCAGCATCAAATCTCATATTGAACAAATCTTAACCGGAAATATTCAATGGACTTTTAGTAATTTTGAGACATATTACCTATATCTTTCTATTGACACCAGCAATATAATAAGGGGTAACAATATATTGGGAATATATGGCATGTCCATTTGTGACCTCTGCTGATTAAGAAATAAATATTCCAATAAACCAGGATGAGGAGTATGAGATATGATTTTGAAGCAAGGCCTGAAACTGTTTAGCCGTTTAGTACTCACTTTTGCCCTGCTGTTTCCCACTCTGCTGGCTGTTACCCCTGCCAGTACCATTTCTGCCAATACCTTTGCCGAATCAAGCCAGCTTTCGGTAACAGACGGGGTTTACACTGATTGGGGAAGTATGGCAACCCCCAGTCAGGGAGTGCATGTCTGCACAGATTATTCCAATAACGGCGTTGGTGACGGGTCTGGCTTTACCAATACCAGCAGCGATATAACCAATATCTGGGTAGCTCTTTCGAGCAGTTCAAACGGGCTTCTTCCGGCCAGTCCATCCAATCTTATAGAAAATATTTACTACCGCATAGACACCCGCGGTACTTCTATGAATCCCGGACAGAGTTATTTTATCCAGCTGAATCTGGGCATAGCCCCGGCAGGCAAAGCTGACCACCTGCTGCAGATATGGGCTCACAGTACCGAAACCCCCCAAATTAAAATCGTACTTTACCAGTACCAATCACCCTACCCCAATATAGGGGCTTTTACCAGCGGCAATTTTATTGGACTGCTATCCAATGTGGCTAATCCGTTCCCCGGTTTTACCGGCATGGTAGATGCCAATGCCGCCGGACGGCTGGCGATTTCTGACGGAACCCACTATAGTTTTGAAGCAAAAATACCATTTAACTGGTATACAGATAACGGCACAGTCACCGATGACGGCAGCGGCATGGCAACTATGATAACTGCTATTTATACCGCCACTGGCTCCATAGGGGCAGTGGGAACAGTCAAAGACACTGTCACCAACAGTTTCGGAGAAACCTGTGCAGCCAAAATTGATGTCACTACCGGTGATGTAAGCCTGCTTACCCCGTATATGATTTTCACTACTTCTCCGCAAACAGTTGGGGCGGGACTTTCATCATCTATCATTACCGTGCGGCTTAATGATTCCTTCGGCAACCCCAAAAATTACGCCGCAGATACTTATTTAAACCTTACCAGTTCTTCACCTACCGGCGTTTTCAGCCTGACCCCGCTGGGTGCGGCAATAACCCAGATACTCACAAATTCCAGCCAGTCAACTGTGTCTTTCTATTACCGTGATACCACGGCAGGGACTTACACTATAGAAGCGTCTGAAACACCCTCCAGAGGTTATACAGACACCACCCAGTCCATTATCATAACTACAGGTGCACCGGCATCTCTGACACTAAGCCCGGCTGCATCAAGCAACAATATTTACACTTCCAGCAATTATGCGGCCCGCCTAACCGATGCTTACGGCAACCCCATAGCCGGTGCGGCTATAGATTTTTCACTAAGCGGCACAGGCAGCATAACCTATGAAGACAGCCTGACGGATTCACAGGGATATGCCCATGCCATACTTTTTTCTACTGCCGCGGGTACTGCCACCCTGACAGTGACCTCAGGTTTGCTTAGCGACACCTCTGACCAAACATGGGTCGGGGTTGACCATTTTGAGGTTATTGTAAGCCCCACACCTGATATTGTGGCCGGGGAAGATTTCAGCATAACAGTAAATGCCAGAACAGCAGATAACAGCCTGCTGGACACTTATAACGGACCGGTTACACTCTCAGATATTACCGGCACTTTGAGCACACTCAGCATCACTCTAGTTAACGGCACTGCTACCATTACTGATGCCACTGTTACCCAGGCCTATGAACATGACACGATAACTGCCACGGACGGTCTGGTAAGCGGTACAAGCACCCAGTTTAACGTAATAGCCGCGGACATATATTCTTTGATACTGACCGCTTCGGATACAAATCCTTATGCAAATACTACCGTGCTTATTACCGCCACCGCCACAGATTACTTCGGAAATCCGGTACCCGGAAAAACTATTACCTGGGAAGCACTGGCAGATGACGGTATATTAGTCCCCTTGGATACAATAACTGATACCAACGGGGAGGTACACGCCAACCTAAGCTGGAATACAACCGGTGTTTCCACCGTTCAGGCAACATACGGCTCACTCACACCATCTGTTGTTGTAACATGGCAGGCAGGAACACTTTCCTATTTTGCATTTGACTATATCAACAACGTAACTGCCGGTACTGATGTGGTTTGTGTTATCTATGCCAAAGACTCAGCCGGCAATACCCTGCCAGGATATACCGGCCCGGCTACCCTTACCTTTTACAGCCTTACCGGCGGAGCATTACTTAACTACCCGTCTCTAGGTTTTACTGCTGGAAGCGTTACCCTCAATATCAGCTACACTACAGCCGGAACAAACTATTATCTGATTGCAGTTGACAATGCCGACCCCGCTATAACCGGCCAGAGCAACTACTTTGACATCACTGCCGGTGATGCCGCCAATATAACCCTTACCCCTGCCGCCAGCGCAGATTTGGTAGGCAACACTCAGCACTTTACCGCCACCGTGACTGATGCATATGGCAATCCTGTTTCCGGCGAAGCGGTAAGCTGGTCTCAGACCGGCTCAAATACTATTAACTACTCCGAGAGTTTTACAGATGCAAATGGACAGGCACACGCCAGTATTATCTCAGCTGTCATTACATCATCCAGCGGTTCAATTACCGCTACTATCACAGCTGACAATGACAGCTCCAGTGTAGACTGGATAGCGGTAGATCATTTTGAAGTTATTGTCAGCCCTACTCCGGATATTGTAGCCGGGGAAAATTTCAGCATAACGGTAAATGCACTTGATGACACGGATACTCTGATAACCATTTACAACGGAACAGTCAATCTTTCAGAAATGACCGGCTTCCTCAGTCCGCTCACTATTACGCTGGTAAACGGTACCGCTACCATTACAAATGCTGCTATCACCAAAGCATACGAGCATGACCAGATATTTGCCACAGACGGAATAGCAGACGGAGTAAGCAACTTATTTAATATTATCGCAGGTGCAGCAGCCACTCTTGACCTTACCCCTGATATTGCCAGTGTTGTTGCCGGCAGCCTGCAAACAGTACAGGTAAGCGTTTATGACGCCTACGGCAATCTGGTTACCGGTTATACAGGCACAGTTGTGTTTACTTCCACAGATACGCTGGCAACCCTGCCCTTTGATTATACTTTTACGGCGGCAGATGCCGGCACACATACCTTCAGCGGTGAACTTATACTCCGCACCGCTTCTTCAGTTACCCTGACTGCAGATGATTCGTCTATGTCAGATACCTCTAACTATACTGTAGGCACTGCCGAAATGGCCCATTTTATATTTACCCCCATATACAGCCATCAGGACGCAGGCGTACCTTTTGATATTACCGTACTTGCCAAAGATGAATTCGGCAATACTATTACCGGCTATAACGGACCGGTAACTATAATAGATCAAACCGGCAGCCTATCCCCCCAGACTATTACCCTGACAAACGGCACAGGCACTATAAGCATCAGCATCACCACTGCCTATCTGGGAGATTTCCTGAATGCTACAGACGGCACTTACAACGGTAAAAGCGGCAACTTTGATGTATACGCCGGAGCTCCTTTCAGCCTGAGCCTTAACCCCGAAACCGCAAGCGGCTATACCGGCGGAACCACCACTCTTACGGCTTTGCTGACAGACCAGTACGGCAACCCAGTACCAAACGAATCTATTGACTGGGAGATTATCAGCGGTTCGGGTATTTTCCCTGACAGCGGTACTACCACCCATAGCACTGCCACAGACCTTAACGGGCAATCAGTGGTGGCAGTTCAATCCAACGCTATTGGTACTACCACTATACAGGTAACCCATGCGGCTCTAAACGATACTTCCGTGATAAATTGGGATATCAATTATATTTACCATATCCAGTTCACTATCATACCCGGTACGGTAAGTGCAGGGGTGCCATTTTCCGTAACTATCAGCATAGTTGACCAGTTTGGCAACATAGCCACCGGATTTAACGGGCCGCTTACCCTTTCCGACCTTAGCGGCAGTCTATCACCGACAATAGTAAATTTGGTAAACGGAATAGCTATAGTCAACCTCACTATCAACACTCCGTTTAGTTCTGACTACATCACAGCAAACGGTTTCGGCATGAGCGGCACAAGCAATTCCTTTAATGTAGTAGCAGGTGCGGCACCTGCCTACCGTTTAGATCTCACCCCGAACAGCGGTACAGCCACTGCAGGAAGTCCTGTAAGCGTTACTGTGACCGTCTATGACCAGTTTGGACAGATAGCCAGCACCTATACGGGCACCATCCATTTCAGTTCGTCAGACTTGTCAGCCCTGCTGCCTGCCAATTACACATTTACTGCCGCAGATGGAGGTGTCCATACTTTCATTCTGGGAGTTACCTTTAATACCAACGGCACACAAACTCTGACGGCCACAGATATAAACACCGCATCACTTACAGATACCTCAAGCTGGGTTATTACCGGAGCTGACGGCCCCTCACAACCTCCCGTCACTCCGCCTGTAACACCGCCGGTTAACCCTCCGGTAAATCCTCCGGTTACGCCACCAGTGACACCTCCGGTAACACCGCCTGATACATCTTCAACTTCCGGTTTACCGGTTTGGGGCTGGATACTGATAGCACTGGTGACTATCCCGATTCTGCTGTTAGGTATCATTTATATCCGAAGCGGCGTTTACGGGCACGTACGCTGTACCAGTGAAAACAAGCTGATAAAAGATGCCCGCGTTATTCTGAAAGATTCAAAGGGGAATGTAATAAGAGAAGCTATTACTGATGCCAACGGATATTTCTACTTTGGAGGGCTCAAGTCCCAGGTATACTACCTTACCGCTACCTATCCCACCTGTAACCCCAGCCCGGCCAATGAGGGAATGGTAGAAACAGGAAAACTGAAACGCATCCACCATGACCTCACATTGGTAATGCCCAAAGAGTAGCTTTAGGCAAAATAAAATATATTAAGGGGCGGAAATGAAAGTTTCCGCCCCTTCTTTATCGAATGCAATAATCTATACTATCTGTTTTAAATGAATATACTTTCAGCCACACACTTATTTGCGGCAATCAGCGCAAATACCGTTTATAACCATGTGGCTCAGATTTGGGGAAAAACCGTATTCTGACTGGATATCACAGCGAAGTTTTGCCAGCATCTCGTCACTGCATTCTATCCATTGTCCGCAGCGGCTGCATATAAGGTGATGATGATGCCCTTCGTCAGAATGGTGATATACAGTCTGGTCATCTATCTTGCTCTTAACCACACAACCAATACTCTCCAGCAAATCCAGCGTGCGGTAGACAGTGGAGCGATTGATATCAGGAAACTGCTCCTGAACCTTGTTTATTATCTCTTCAGCAGTCACATGGGCAGGAACAGAATGGATAACATCAACTACCAGCTTACGCTGGAGAGTCAGCTTATAACCGGACTGCTTTATAGTATTTAAACAACTCATCTCAGTTTCACCTTGTTGCATTATAACAAGCATCAGGCATATGTCAAGAATAACTATCGTTGTTGCCCTGTCTGCTTTTGTAAGTTTTCCAAAGCACTAACACTGCCGCTCAGGCGTCAATTTTCGGTATTTGAGTGATATCGGATTTCCTCTTTCAGCAAAGCTATGAATTCTTCCCTCGCATACGTTTCATGCCACGGGCAATGACCGCACCGCCTGAGCAAAACCGGAGAAAACTTCGTCAGATTGTTTACTAAATATTCGAAGACTGGTTTTGCAGGGTGAGGATCATAGTCCCCGTGAATAGCAATCACCGGACATTCCAGCAAAGCCAAATACCCTTCAAACTTATTTCCCTGCCGCAAAGAAAGCGCTTCCTGCCAGACAGATTTATACGTTTGGTAACTGCACTCTGCCGCTGTATCAGGCAGATTCAGGGAAGAATATGTATCCGCCTGCAGAAACAGTTTCCCGACCTCAGCCATAGCCTCATCAGCAATAGCAGTATTATCAGCTTCAGCCAGCAGCCGATTCAAAGCTGTTAATCTACCCCTCTGTTCTGTATTCAACCGCCCCAGGCGGATATCAGCAATGCCATTTGCCTCTGTCTGACAGAATGGCGGGCAAGATACCAGTATCAGCTTTGAAATATACTGCGGGCAGGCCGCTGCCAATATAATACCCAGCCATGCTCCCCATGAATGACCCAACAGCAGCACTTTTCGCTGCCCTATACTGGCAATAACATCCCGCAGATAATCTATCTGTGCCTTTATGCTGAGACTGTAAAGATGCGGCTCAATAACCCCCTTTATTTGGCTTATATCCTCTGCCAAGTGGGCCAATTCCCCGCCTGCACCCGGCCCGCCGTGCAAAAACATCAAAGTGTATGGCGGTTTTCCGTGAAGGACAAAACTGTCAGTTAAAATACTCATACCCGAATATTAACACTATCAGCCATAAAACCAAATGATTCTTTTGAGCAAACTAATCACCCGCTTGACAAATTTCTATTTAGCTACTAAATTATATAGTAACTAAACTATAAAAGGAAGGACTCTAAAAGCAGATGCCCGAAAAGCAACTCCGGAAAGAAACTGATACGGTAAGAGATGAGCTGTTACAGCAACTTCTTTTACGTATGTTTTCTTTAATGAAAAATGTTCAGCGGGATGCTTCTGTAATAAAGCCCTCCCTCAGCCCTCCCCAAGCCAGATTGGTCTTGATAATCAGCAGGTACAATGATGCGGGAATATCCGTCAAGGAGCTAGCCCGCCTGACTTCAGTAACCCCCGGTGCCATTACCCAATTTATAAATACATTAGTCGATAAAAAACTGATAACAAGGGAAACAGACCCGGCTGACAGACGCAGTATAAAGATAAAACTGACCCCGTCTGCCAGAAATGAAATCCATCAGTTTAAAAATGAACTTTTCAGCTCTGCAATCAAAAAATTTGACGTTCTGAACACTGATGAACTTAAAGAGCTAACCAGAATAATTGCCAAGGTCAGCCCTGAAATAGTCACCAAAGAAGAAATGTTTTAGCTCCTTAACAGATAGACTGCCTTCTCAGGAGGAGATACCCTTTGTGGAAATTAATTAAATCGCTTAAACCGTTTACCTGGTCTGTCATATTTATTTTTATCCTGCTGCTGGGTCAGGCTATGAGTGACTTGTCTTTGCCGGACCTTATGTCAAAAATTATAAACATAGGCGTACAGCAACAGGGCATTGAAAATGCCACCCCTACGGCTATACGTTCCAGTGAAATGTCCCGCATACTCCTTTTTGTAGACAGTGAAGACAAGGCAGCGGTCACCGGGTACTACATACTGCTGGATAAAGATTTGCTGCCTGCCGCTGAATATAACCAATACCTGGAATCCTATCCCGGTTTGGCAAACGAACCTATATACAAGCTGAATACTGATGATGAAAATGCCCTAAACCGCTTAAACACCGTTATGCCTCTGTCGATACTGATGGTATCGTATATTGAAAATGGAACGGCGGCTGATATCCTGGGCGACCAGTTTGAACTGCCTGACGGAGCAGATATATTTGAGGCACTGGCAAATTTACCGGCAGAACAGCTTGATACCATTATCCAGAGTGCCAAAAGCCATCTGTCCGCTATACCCAAAAGTATGGTTGCCCAATCCGCCGTAAGTTATCTGGCCACAGAGTATCAAACTATCGGCATTGACCTGAACAGGCTGCAAATGAACTATATGTTCAGAATCGGCGGACTGATGCTACTGCTTACACTGGTCAGTGTAACCCTTTCGGTTACCGTGGGGTTTCTGTCCGCAAGGGTAGCCGCAGGCTTCGGCAGGGACACCCGCCGCAAGGTTTTTATTAAGGTGGAAAGTTATTCCAACAGTGAATTCGATAAATTTTCTACGGCCTCGCTGATAACCCGCTCTACCAATGATATCCAGCAGATACAAATGATACTGGTCATGCTGCTCAGGATTGTATTCTATGCACCTATTATGGGTGTAGGCGGCATAATCAAAGCTCTGGGACAGGATGTCTCCATGTCATGGATTATTGCCTCCGCCGTAATGGCAATACTGGCTATGATAGGCGTAGTTTTCGCAGTAGCAATACCCAAGTTCAGAATAATCCAGAAGTTTGTTGATAAATTAAATCTGGTTACCCGTGAGATGCTAAGCGGACTGATGGTTGTACGCGCATTCAACAAGCAGCAACTGGAAGAAACAAAATTTGAAAAAGCCAACGCAGACCTTACTAAAACATCTCTGTTTATCAACCGGGTAATGGTATTTATGATGCCGGCCATGATGCTGATAATGAACGGGGTAGGAGTGCTGATTATCTGGGTGGGAGCACATCAGATAGATGCAGGTGCCATGCAGGTAGGCAATATGATGGCCTTTATGCAGTACTCCATGCAAATTATTATGGCTTTCCTTATGGTCTCCATGGTATTTGTCATGATGCCCAGAGCTACCGTATCCGCCCAACGCATTGCGGAGGTACTGGAAACTGAACCAGCCATCAAGGACCCCGAAAACCCCATAAGCTTTGATACCAACACCAGAGGCAAAGTGGAATTTCAAAAGGTAGGTTTTAAATACCCCGGCGCAGATGATTATGTCCTGAAGGATATTTCTTTTGCGACCAAACTCGGGCAAACTACCGCCATTGTAGGCGGCACAGGCAGCGGCAAATCAACTCTGGTTAATCTCATTCCCCGCTTTTACGATATAACCGAAGGCCAGATTTTGATAGATAACACTGACATACGCAGTGTCACCCAGTATGCCTTGCGGGATAAAATCGGATACATCCCCCAAAAAGCCGGCTTATTCTCTGGCACTATAGAGAGCAATATAGGGTATGGAAATGAAAATGCGGATGAAGATTTACTAAAAAAAGCCGCCCGGATTGCCCAGCTGACAGAATATATTGACACTGCTGAAAACAGCCTCCAAACACCTATCTCGCAGGGAGGGGCAAATATATCCGGCGGTCAAAAACAAAGGATGGCTATTGCCAGAGCCGTAGCCAAGCAACCAGAAATATATATCTTTGATGACAGCTTCTCCGCCATTGATTTCAAGACAGATGCGGCTCTGAGAAAAGCCCTCAAAAAAGAGACTCACAATGCTACGGTCTTGATTGTAGCCCAAAGGATAAATACCGTTATGCATGCCGAGCAGATTATCGTGCTGGACAACGGGCGGATTGCCGGAAAAGGCACCCATAAAGAGCTGATGGAAAACTGCACAGTATACCGCGAATTGGCCCTCTCACAGCTATCCATGGAGGAGTTATCAGCATGAGCCAGAACAGAAATACCCCCCGAACCCAAATGCCGGTGAGCGGCGGACCTATGGGCGGCGGCATGCACATGGGCGGCGGTCCTATGGGCGGAATGCGTATGGCTCATTCAGGTGAAAAAGCCAGAAATTTTAAGGACACCATGGCCAGCCTTTTGAAATACCTGACACCGTACCGTTTTACGCTTATTATTGCTCTGGTATTAGCCATTTTGGGTACGGTATTTACCATTATCGGCCCGAAACTGTTAGGCAATGCAACCACCAAGCTTTTTGAAGGTTTGGTCAGTAAAGTTACTAATGCAGCAGGTGCCGGCATTGATTTTACCTATATTGGCAATATCGTACTGATTCTGGTTGGGCTATACGCAATCAGTGCCATATGCAGCTATATTATGGGCTACATAATGACCGGCGTATCCATCAAGGTTACTTATGACCTGCGTAAGCAGATAGCCGAAAAAATAAACCGCCTGCCAATGAAATTCTTTGACAACAAGACCTACGGCGAAGTGCTGAGCCACGTAACCAACGATGTTGATTTGATATCCAACACCCTGACCCAGAGCATGTCACAAATGGTCACCTCTATAGTTACCATACTGGGCGTACTGGTGATGATGTTCACTATAAACTGGGTTATGGCACTGGCTTCGCTGATAATAGTCCCCGTCTCTATAGGCCTGATTTCCATGATTGTCGGGCGGTCCCAAAAATATTTCCGCAAACAACAGGACTATCTGGGTCATATAAACGGCCATGTGGAAGAAATGTATTCCGCCCACAATGTTATGAAAGCCTTTAACGGTGAGGCAAAATCCATAGCCAAATTCAAAGGGCTGAATGAAGAGCTATACGGTGCATCCTGGAAAGCCCAGTTTTTATCCAGCATTATGATGCCCATGATGAACTTCATAGGCAACCTGAGTTATGTGGTTGTATGTATTCTGGGCGGCTTTTTGGCCATACAAAAAACTATTCAGGTAGGCGATATACTGGCCTTTGTCCAGTATGTCAGGTCATTTACCCAGCCACTGGCGCAAACCGCCAATATTGTAAATGTACTCCAGTCTACAGCGGCAGCAGCCGAGCGTATTTTTGAATTTCTGGGAGAAGACGAGGAAGTACCCGAACCGTCTAACCCGGTCAGCCTGAAGGATATTTCAGGTGCTGTCAGCTTTAAAGATGTGTCCTTTGGCTACAGCCCGACAAAAACTATAATCAAAGATTTCAATGCAGATATAAAACCCGGCCAGCGGGTAGCCATTGTAGGCCCTACGGGCGCAGGTAAAACTACCATGGTCAAGCTGTTGATGCGTTTTTATGATGTAAACAGCGGAGCGATTCTGGTAGACGGGGTCAATATACAGAATATAAAGAGACAGGAATACCGGAATGCTTTCGGCATGGTACTTCAGGATACATGGCTCTTTAATGGCAGCATTATGGATAATATCCGCTTCGGCAAGCTGGACGCAACTGACGAAGAGGTCTATACCGCAGCCAAAACTGCCTACGTAGACCATTTTATACACACCCTGCCTAGCGGATATGAAATGATAATGAACGAGGAGTCCAGCAATATTTCCCAAGGTCAAAAACAGTTGCTGACCATTGCCAGAGCCGTTTTGGCCAACCCCAAGATTTTAATTTTGGACGAAGCTACCAGCTCGGTAGATACCAGAACTGAAATGCTGATCCAACGAGCAATGGAAAATCTGATGAAAGGCCGGACCGCATTTATAATTGCCCACCGCCTGTCCACAATCCGCAACGCAGATATAATCCTTGTAATGAAAAACGGCGAGATTGTGGAACAAGGTAACCATACAAAACTGCTCGAAGCAAATGGATTTTATGCTTCACTTTATAACAGCCAGTTTGAATCAGGAATGGCAGAAGCAGACTCTTAATCTGATTTTTACCCCGGTATAACCCCGCTTTCAGACTTTGTGGCAAGCTAATTATATATATTTTAGAAAGGCAAAACATGCAGTCAAACAGCCATAAACATAATCCAGGTGATTTTACCCCTGTAATAAACACTTCAAAATGCGAGGGAGACGGAGAATGCACCATGGTATGCCCCAATAGCGTATTTGAAATATATCACCTATCTGCGGAAGAAAAAGGCCGTCTGCCCTTTATAGCCAGACTGAAAGTATCGGCACATGGCGGTAAACAAGCCCGTTTAATTCATGCGGAACGCTGTGAAGGCTGTGGCAATTGCGTAAGCGCCTGCCATGAAAAAGCCGTTAAATTAAAGAAAAACCAGACAGCTGATACTTAAAAATAACCGGCAAAAGCCCAAGGGGCGTTTTATATTCAGATGGTTGCGAGGAAGCGGCAGCGGATTATTGACCAAGCAGGATGCCATATCTTAAACCCTGTTCCAGCCTTATAAGTAAATAACACACCATTGATAATAAATATGTCTGAACTAGGTGAACACAGCTAAACCCGATATGTGGGGCTTTGTAAAACTATGCTGAAGAAGGTAATAAAACCGCTTTAGAATACTTAAACCGTTTGTTGCGGCAAATACAGAAAGTGCAAATATACCTATTGTACAGGATGGTGGGCGGTGCTGTACGGTAGGCAGAACCAGAATCTTTGGACTTAGTTTCAACTTATGTATTCAGGAAACAAGCCATCTTGACAGAATAGTACTCCTAACATGACTAAAGAGTTATTTAGCTTTTAGCAAAATGAGTATATTGTCTGAAGTGATAGTCTCCAAATTTCGGGTGATTTTTTCAATATCCCAATCCCACCATTTTATCTCCAGCAGTATATTTACTATCTCGCTGGAGAAACGTGTCTTGATTACTCTAGCGGGGTTTCCTCCAACTATCGTATAAGGAGCCACATCTTTTGTTACCACAGACCGAGCAGCAATGATAGCTCCATCCCCTATTTTTATTCCCGGCATTATTAGCGAATCATAGCCTATCCATACATCATTCCCAACTACTGTATCACCCTTGAAAGGTAGTTCTTCTATTTTAGGAGTGATCCGTTCCCAACCATTGCCAAAGATACTGAATGGATAAGTAGAGATACAGTTAAGCTTGTGATTAGCACCATTCATAATGAATTTGACATCACGGGCGATTGCACAAAATTTACCAATGATGAGCTTATCTCCCATGAATGGATACAGATACAAAACATTGCGTTCAAAATTTACGGAATTATCGGGGTCATCATAGTACGTATAATCCCCAATGATAATCTGTGGGTTAGTAACTGTATTCTTAATATAGCAGACTTGGGGAAACCCCTTCATAGGATGTGTTTCTTTCGGAAAAGGACCATTCATATGATTTTTTTATCCCTATTAATGTCCAACATATCGAATGTCTTATTAGTCGGTCACATCCTAACACTAAATAAAGAATAGCGTCAATCAATGTTCGTATGATTCTTAATGAGAGGATATTTGTGAATGATTAGTAGAGCATAGTTCTATCTATTAAATATTACTACTGTTTACGTTTAAAAATGGTGGGCGGTAGTGGGGTCGAACCACTGACCTCAGCGATGTCAACGCTGCGCTCTAACCAACTGAGCTAACCGCCCAAGAGAAACATATTTTACTAGCTTAGCACCTTAGCGTCAAATGAGACTTAGAAGATATTCCAGCCCGCCATTTTATGAGCATCCAGTTCGTTACCGAAAGCCTTTTTAGGAGTGACACCCTTTACAATAAGGGCGGCTACACCTATCTTGATAATATCCCCGGCAATAAAAGGCACAAGCCCCATAGACAGCAAAGCAGTAAAGCTGACAGGCTGCCCGACAACAGATGACAGCCAGTAATTAAGCCAGAAAAGACCGGGTATATATACCAGGGCAAAGTTTGCAAATAGCATCAGGCCAAACATGGTGGTAAAACTGCGCGCCCGTATATATCTGTCAGCAAAATAGCCCAGGAAAAGAGACAGGCAAACAAATCCCGCCAGATACCCGGCTGTGGCGGTTACACCGGCACTCCAGCCGTTGAAAACAGGAATACCAGCCCAACCGGCAACTGCATACATGGCAACAGCTGCACCGCCCCACCACCTGCCCAGCAAAACAGCTGAAAGCAAGATGGCAAAAGTATGCAGTGTAACAGGTATGGGAGTCCACGGCAGGGGCAGTTTTATCTGGGCGGACAGAGCAATCAAGCCCGCAGCTGCCAAAGTCAGCCCTATTTTAGCCCATATATTTAAGGCACTACGCCGCTTAAAGACATCATAACGGAACTGACTGAGCGTACCTATCATTTGCATATGTACATACCTCCCATAACATGATAATGAAAAGTGATGCAGGAAAAACTACTTGGATACAGTGGGTCTGCGGTTGCCTACCAGAGCAATATCCAGATTCTTGCCGCAGTGGGGGCAAGTAGTGGATATAGTTATCGGCTGGCTCATCACCCGTTCAACCACTGCTGAAACTACCGAATCAATATTATCCAGCCTTTGGTCAAAAAGCTCCAGACGGTTATTGATATCGTCCAGGCTTATATCGTCACTGTGCTTTTTCATGGAGGGCTTGTCTTTGTTTGCCAAGTGATACCTCCGTTCAGATTTAACCCATTATAAGTAAGAAAGCAGAACATGTCAAAACATTTAGCGGGTTTTCGGACAAGGGTATTGCCTGCGGGTGTATGCGGTTTTATACTGAAAGCGAGAGGGCGGAAACGGAGAAGGAAATGCCTGAACTGCTGGTAGGTACAGTTTCCGATTATTTTGCCCATCCCGGGGTGGCCGGTATAGACCTGATAGACCAGCTCAAAGTGGGGGATACCATACGTATAGAAGGCCATACCACTGACTTTGAGCAGGAAGTAAATTCCATCCAAATAAATCATGCCAACCTTACCGAGGCCAAAGCCGGCGATAGTGTTGGCATAAGAGTCTGCGACCGGGTACGGCCGGGAGACATGGTTTATAAAGTTACTTAGCCGAGGTTTTTCATCAAATTGGCCACTTCAATAGCCTGAGTAGCCGCATCAAAGCCCTTGTTGCCCATCTTGGTGCCTGCCCGCTCAATGGCCTGTTCAATGCTATCTGCGGTTATAACCCCGAATATCACCGGCAGAGACGCATCCAGCCCCACTCTGGCAATACCCTTGGACACTTCGCTGGATACATATTCAAAATGGGGGGTACTGCCCCGGATAACCGCCCCCAGACAAATAACCGCATCGTAGCGGCCGCTCTTGGCCAGTTTCTGAGCTACAAGCGGAATTTCAAAAGCACCCGGAACCCAGGCTACGTCCGTATTGTCAGCACTCACCCCGTGGCGTTCCAAGCTGTCTTTTGCCCCTGACAGTAGCTTTGAAGTAATAAATTCGTTAAAGCGGGACACCACCAGAGCCACTTTCAAGCCCTGCCCGTTTAAAACACCCGAAAACTCTTTACCCATTTTGCATACTCCTTAAGATGTATCTCTCTTAGTTTACCTTATCTACGTGTAAAATATGACCCATTTTTTTCTGTTTGGTCTCCAGATAATGGCGGTTATAGTTGTTGGGTTCAACAATTATCGGAACAGTTTCCACTACTTTAATGCCGTAACCTTCCAGACCAACCACCTTTTTGGGGTTATTGGTCATCATACGGATTTTACTTAAGCCCAAATCTACCAATATCTGAGCACCTATACCGTATTCACGCAGGTCTGGTGCAAAACCAAGTTCAATATTAGCCTCAACAGTATCCAGACCCTTGTCCTGCAGAGCATATGCGCACAGCTTGTTATGCAGGCCTATGCCGCGGCCTTCCTGCCTCATATAAAGCAGCACTCCCCGCCCGGCTTTGGCTATTTGATTAAGCGCCATATCCAGCTGCTCACCGCAATCACAGCGCTTGCTGCCAAAGACATCACCAGTGATACATTCGCTGTGTACCCTGACCAAAACCGGCTCCGGGCCGGAGATATCTCCCATTACCAGAGCAATGTGTTCGTCAGCATCAAACTGGCTTTTATAGGCAACCGCTTTAAACTGGCCGTGAGAAGTAGGCAGTTCGGCTTCGGTTATCTTTTTAACCATTTTCTCAGTGCGGCGGCGATAGGAAATTATGTCCTTGACGCTTATTATCTTGATACCCCATTCGGTGGCTTTCGCTTCAAGCTGTGGCAGACGGGCCATAGTGCCGTCATCATTCATAATCTCACAAAGCACACCCGAAGGATACAACCCCGCCATACGGGCTAAATCCATAGAGGCTTCGGTATGTCCCGCCCTTACCAGCACTCCACCCTCGCGGGCGCGCAGGGGAAACATATGACCGGGCATGGCAATATCTTCACGGGTAGCTGCCGTGTCAATCAAAACCTGAACGGTAGCCGCCCTGTCAGCCGCCGAAATACCGGTAGTAACCTTTTTACGGGCTTCTACCGAAACTGTAAAACCGGTGCTGTAAGGCGAGGTATTTTCCGTAACCATCATGGGTATTTTCAGCTGTTCAAGCCTTTCGGCAGTGAGTGAAACACAAATAAGGCCGCGGGCATTTTTAGCCATAAAATTTATGACATCAGGCGTGACCATTTCAGATGCCATGACCAAATCACCTTCATTTTCGCGGTCATAGTCATCTACTACAATAACAAACCGGCCTGCTTTTATATCTGCAATGGCGTCTTCAACACGGGCATTAGGCATAAGATATACTCCCCCTGCAAAGTTAAACGGGCTTAAAAACCGTTTTCGGCCAGAAACTGCGGGCTGATACCCTGTTCTGTCCGGCACAGTTTCTCCACGTATTTACCTATTATATCAGTTTCTATGTTTACCGTATCCCCCGACTTAAGCAGCCCCAGATTGGTTGATTTACGGCTCAGGTTTACCAGAGAAATGGAAAAGCGTCTTTCCTGCAAACTTGTGATAGTCAGACTAACCCCGTTTACCGCTACAAAACCCTTGTGAACCATATAACGAGTCAAGTTTGCTTCGCCTTCAAAGGTAAGCACATAGGCATTACCCTCAGGCACTGAGGAAATTAACCTGGCAGTGCCGTCTACGTGCCCCTGCACCAGATGCCCACCCATTCGGCTGTTAGTAGTAAGGGCACGTTCCAGATTTAGAGGGGAATTAGAGGGCAATTTGCCCAGATTTGAAAGACGCAGGGTTTCGGGCATGATATCCGCATGAAAAGAAGAGCTATCAAAACGGGTGACTGTCAGGCAGACGCCATTAACCGCTATGCTGTCACCTACTTTCAGCGATTCCAGCACCAGCTTTGCCCCAATATGTAAACCGGCGGGGCTTTGGGTTTTGAAAAACCCAAGTTCCTCAACTATGCCTGTAAACACGGTTACTCCTTAATAACGTAACCGGAAATCAAAACGTCCTGTCCAAAGGCAGTGGTGGTAATATCCCGAAGTTTGGCCGAATCTGTAATTAGCTCTGCTCCCAAACCCGCAACCGGAATCTTGGCATCCTTGCCGCCTATGATGATAGGAGCGACAAATACCAAAACCTTGTCTACCAGTTTCAGGTCAAAAAGCGAACCCAGCACAATGCCGCCGCCTTCCACCAACACACTGGTTACCCCATTTTGCCCCAGATAACGCAGCAGGGCTTTTAAATCTACCAGCCCCCGTTCATCAGGCAGCTCCACCACTTTCGCCCCAACTTCATCATACGCCTGTTTTTCCTCAGGGGTAAGCCCCTTGGCTACAGCTACAATGGTATTGCCGGGAACATGAAAAACGTTTGAACTCAAAGGCGCCCGGCCGTTATCGTCAATAATTACCCTGGTAGGCTGACTGTGTGAAGTACCACCCCGCCCGCAGTTTACTCTGGCTGTCAGATGGGGATCATCTTTGAGTATGGTATTAAGCCCGGCCATAATCACATCAGATATATGGCGGATATAATGAGCAAAATGACGGGATTCTTCGTTGGAAATCCATTTGGAATCACCGGTGCGCGTACCTGTCTTGCCGTCAAGGCTCATGGCATATTTGGCAGTAACAAAGGGCATGCCAGTGGTAATATGCTTGAAATATGCTTCGTTCATCTGGCGGGCTTCACGTTCCATCATACCCAGATGCACCTTGATACCGGCATTTTCCAGCTCTTTTTTACCTTTCCCGGAAACCAAAGGATTATCATCCAGCGTAGCAATATAAACTTCTTTTATACCTGATTCTATAATAGAGCCGGTGCATGGCGGGGTTCGCCCCTGATGGCAACATGGCTCCAAAGTCACATATAAAGCAGCTCCTTTGGCTTTTTCGGCAGCCTGTTTCAAGGCCACTATCTCAGCATGGTCACCGCCTGGCGGCTGGGTGAAACCTTGACCGACCACTTCGCCGTTTTTAACAATAACAGCCCCCACCGACGGATTGGGGCTAACCTGACCAATGGCCAGCTTGGCAAGTGATAAAGCTTGAGACATATATTTCATAATGCTGGCATTCTAGCATCAAATCTTCATTTTTTGCAAACCTGCACTGGTATTAATGCATTGCCGAATATCCATACAATATACACTAAAAACCCGGAGCCGCCTTTGAGGGCGGCTCCGAATCAGCTAGTTGGATATTCCGAATTTATTTTATACTGTAAACGGCCTGAACAGTTACCGTTACCGTGGTTTCCCCTGAAGTAATCGGGGTGATTTCGGGAGCAGAGCTTACCATACCTGCATCTTTAGTGTAGTCCCAGCGGGGTATATAATTGCTGGTTTCAGAGATGTAAATAAGTTTGCCCAAGCTTATGCCAGCCACGGAAGCCATTTGTTCAGCCTTGGCCTTGGCATCCTGAATGGCAAGGGCACGAGCCTGTTCATAGGCAGCAGAGGGGTCATCTATTGAGAAATACAGACCGTTTACCCGGCTGTCATTTCCACCAGCTCGGACTGCGTCATCAAGAATACTGCCAGTCTGGGCAATCTCGCGGATTTTTACTTCTGCCTGATTGCTTACCCTATAACCCACAATAGTAGACTTGTTATCAACCCATTCGGTAACAGGGTAGATATAATAGCTGCTGGTTTTGATATCTTTTTCCAGCACACCGTTGGCCTTAAGGGAGTTTATCATGGCATTCATGGCCTGAGCGGCCTGAGCCTGGGCTGTCTCTATGCTGATACCCGTGCTTTCTACTCCAAGAGTCAAAATGGCTACATCAGGGCTGACGGTGACCGCACCGCTTCCGTTTACCCAAACACCGGTATTTTGCTGGCTCCAGATAACGCCGGGGCTGTCTGTATTATCTGTTTCGTCAGTGGTAGTAGAAGCACACCCTGCTATGCCTCCGGCCAGTGAAACTACCAGTAAACCGCTTACTATGGGCAATAATATTTTTTTGTTCATCTTTACCTCCTTGATATTCAAATAATATAACGCCCCCATCAAAAAGAAGTTAGCACCGTTTTAAAAAATGGATGGATTTTTTGTAGAATGAATATGAGAAAGGTTGTATAATTTGCCCCAGATGAATATTGCGAACGTGAAAAGCCTCCTGCTGGAACTAGCCGGTATAATTTTGGTTGCCATGGTTATATTCGGAATATCCAAAGCTACCCTGTCCTACTCTATTGTAGACGGAAGCAGCATGGACCCCACCCTGAAAGATGAACAACGCCTGCTGGTAAACAAGGTTTCCTATTTATTCGGGGAACCCCAGCGGGGTGATATTATTGTCTTTCCCCCTCCCGCCCAGTATCCCTATGAAAATGACTTTATCAAACGGATTATAGGGCTGCCTGGTGAATCTGTAGAAGTAAAGGCAGACGGCACGGTATATATAAATGACCAGCCCCTGTCAGAACCTTATGTTGTTTATCCTAAAGCCTTCCCCACTGCCAAGGTATATGTGCCGGAAGGACAGTACTATGTAATGGGAGACAACCGTGTGGTAAGCCTTGACTCCCGTTACGGATTTTTCGTTTCCCGGGAGGATATTGTCGGCAAAGCCTGGGTATCGGTCTGGCCTCTGGGTGAATTTCACTTTTTGGCCGTTTTGCCTATTTTATTAATAATGAAACGGGATTAGTGATGGAAGACGTAGAAACACTCTTTGAAAAGACCGGAGCGATACTGAAGGGTCATTTCCTGTTGACTTCGGGACTGCACTCCCCCATTTACTGGGAAAAATTCAGAATCATTGAAAACCCGGAATATAACCAGCAGCTTTGCGGCATGATAGCCGGGCATTACAAAGACAAAGGGATAGAACTGGTAGCCGGACCTACCACCGGGGGTATAGTTCTGGCCCATGAAATAGCCCGCCAGATGGGGCTGAAATGTGTCTTCGCCGAAAAAATTGCCGACAGCGAGCGCGGTTTCCGGCGAGGTTTCGTAATAAAACCGGGAGCCAAAGTACTGGTGGTAGATGATATATTAACCACCGGCAAATCTGTCCGCGAGGTGCTGGCCGCAGTTAAAAAAGCCGGGGGTGAAGTGGCAGGCATAGGCGTACTGGTAGACCGCTCGGATACCGCTCTGGAATTTAACGCTCCCGTTTTCAGCTGTCTGCGTTCAGCCACTACCACCTATAAACCGGATGATTGCCCGCTCTGCCGTCAGGGTCTGCCCCTGACCAAACACGGCAGCAGCTAAAACCCTTTCAGAAAGGTTTTAAGCAGTATGGACACGCCCTTAATAGTAGCCCTTATTGTGATAATTACCGCCATACTTTCAATATTTGCGGTTTATTATTATATGCGCTGGTCTTTTGAAAGGCGTTTTAAACGCTGGCAGGATGCGGCGGTAATTCTCTGGCAAAAAGACATGGAGCGGGTACAAAAACAATCTGTTGCCCAAAGCCGTGCCACTCTGGGAGGCCGCTTTGCCGAACAGATGACCCCTTACCTGCCCGAATTCAAATATGACCCCACCGAAGCCCGTTTTCTGGGCAGCCCCATAGACCTTATAGTCTTTCCAGGGTTGGCACAGGGAAATCCCCGTGAGATAGTTATTGTGGAAGTCAAAACCGGCAAACACTGCCAGCTCACAGATTCCGAAAAGAAAATTCGCCAGCTTATAGAAGACGGCATGGTACGCTGGGAGCTTATTCAGCCGGGGGTACTGCTTGAAAAACCCCTGCAGGAACTGCTGGACAGAAACACCCCTGAGGAAGACTGCCCCAGAGAACCGCTGGCAGATACAGACTAAGTACGCTTGAAATCTTTTTCAAGCTGGCTGAAGTCTATCTTTACAATAGTGGGGCGCCCGTGAGGGCAATGGCCGGGTACAGCGGTTTTCTCCAGTTTCAGCAGCAGTTCACGCATCTCCGCCTCGTTAAGCACCTGTCCTGCCCGAACTGCGGTATGGCAAGCCATCAGTCGTCTCAAACGTTCCTTTATCTCTGCCGGGGCATCTTTGGGGTTATCAACAAGCTCTGAAAGAAGTGCTTTGGCCTGGGGTGCGGTAAAACCGGCTGGGATTGATTGCACACGGTAGACTCTGCGGCCGAATTCTTCTATTTCAAACCCCATTAAATCCAACTCTGATTTGCATTTTTCAATCATGGCTTCCTGCACCGGGTTTAGTTCCAGTATAAACGGAGCAAGAAGGCTCTGGCGCGCATTTTCAGAGGGGGTTTGTGAGGCAATTTCTTCGTAACGGATACGCTCATGGGCAGCGTGCTGGTCTATTATGTAAAGCCCATCCGGCCCTTCGGCCAGCAGGTAAAGGCCGCCTATCTGCCCCACCAGCCGCAGCAGCGGCAAAACCGATGTTTTAGCACTCTGGCTAACAGGCGAAAAATACTGCTGGACAGTACCGGCGGGTTTTGGGGTCTCACCCCAGATTGGCTCTTGCATGGCAGATTCCTGCCGGTAAACAGGCGCTTCTTCGGCTATATGAGGGATGGGTGGCTTCTCCACCAGTGCCGAACGGACTGCCCGCTGGACAGAGGTAAAGACGGCATTTTCATCTGAAAACTTTACCTCCGCCTTGGTGGGGTGAATATTTACATCTACCAGCGCCCCATCCAGCCATATATTTATCACCCCCATAGGGTAACGCCCCACCGTAAGCAAGCCGCTGTAGGCCTGTTCCACCGCTTTTTGCAAAGCCCTGCTCTGGATAAGACGGCGGTTAACAAAGAAATGGAGAGAATTACGGTTGGAACGGCTGATTTCAGGCGGGCTTACCAGACCGCTGATATTTATGGCAGATGAACGGTAAGAGTCTGTTTCCAAATCCAGCATTTTACTTGCAACGTCGTTTCCGTATATTTCCAGCACGGCATCCCGCAGTTTGCCGTTACCGGGGGTATTTAAGGTATTCCGCCCGTCAATGCTCAGAGTAAACTTCACCTCAGGGTAAGCCAAAGCATAGCTCAGCACCACTTCCGACACTTTGGAGGCTTCGTGCTGGGGGGTTTTAAGGAATTTCAGGCGGGCAGGCACCCGGCTGAAAAGGTGGGTGAGCTTTATAGTAGTACCGGGTGAACGTGCCATACGGGTATGCTTAATCATTTCGCCGCCGGACAAAGACAAATAAGTGCCGCTTTCTTCAGTTCGGGCAGCCGTCAGCATTTCCAAATCCGCCACCGCCGCAATACTGGGCAGGGCTTCACCCCTGAAACCCAGACTGGAGATGGCATAAATATCTTCAAAGCTGGAAAGCTTGCTGGTGGCATGGCGTTCAAAGGCCAGCAAAACTTCCGAAAAAACTATGCCGCACCCGTCATCACTTACTTCTATGCAGCCAATGCCGCCTTCGCGGATAACAATATCCACCCGTTTAGCCCCGGCATCAAGAGAGTTTTCCAGCAGCTCTTTGACCACTGAAGACGGTCTTTCAATAACCTCCCCGGCGGCTATGCGGGCAATAGTTGCCTTGTCCAGCAATTTTATAGGCATAAAATACTTTCTCTCTTAGAAAATATATCTCATTCTAAACTCTAAGCGGGGTTTGGTAAATAGGTGAAGGTGAAACAGGCGGCAGAAACTGCCTAGTTTTCTAGTTTGGTCAGGCGGGCAAAGCTGAGCATCAGGCGTTTCATGCCTACCGAATGGAAAGATATCATAACCTCGGCATCATTTTTTACCCGGTTGATACTGGTTACAATCCCTTCGCCAAACTGGGGGTGCAGCACCTTATCACCCGCTTCCAGTTCCAGCAGTTTGGGGGCGGGAGCAGCGGCAGACTTAATGGGCATACCCGCACTTTGCAGATGCTGTTTGATAACAGGTGAAGCTGCCGAAGCGGCAGTATGCTGCCCGGACAAGGGCTGTTTTTCACGGCCTTTGGTGATACCCTGGGGTATATCCTTAAGATAACGTGATGGTTCGTTTACATTGCTCTGCCCCATAAGGGAGCGGCGGAAAGCCCGCACCAGGTAAAGCCGTTTGCGGGCACGGGTTACACCCACATAACACAGGCGGCGTTCTTCCTGCATCTGGGCGGGGTCATCAAACGAACGGCTGTGCGGCAGGACACCCTCTTCCATACCCACCATGAAAACCACCGGGTACTCCAGCCCTTTGGCCTGATGCAGGGTGATAAGGGTAACAGCCGAAACACCTTCTTCAAGGCTGTCTAAATCTGATACCAATGCCACGCTTTCCAGAAAAGCCGAAAGCCCTTCGGGCGGGGATATTTCCTGATACTGCTGGGCAACTGTCCGCAGTTCAAGTATATTATCCCAGCGCTCCTCCCCGTCTTCGGAGGCAAACAGGAATTCACGGTAATTTATACCCTCAAGCAGCCTGTCCAGCAGGTTTAAAAGGGGCAAATTACGGGCATCCGCCACCAGTGACTTCAGTAAAAGACCGAAGTCAGTCAGGGGTTTTAAGCCCCGGCTGGGTATGGGCGGTTTGGGGGCATTTTCATCTGATAAATTTATAAGTGACTCATACAGGCTGATATCCTGTTCTCTGGCAAACTGGCCCAAATCAGAAAGGGTTTTAGCCCCTATTCCGCGGGTGGGTATATTTATAACCCTCTGGAGGCTGACGCTGTCCTGAGGATTTTGCAGCAAACGCAGATAAGCCACAATATCTTTAACCTCACGCCGCTGGTAAAAGCGGGTGCCGGAAACCAGACGGTAAGGCATGCCGTAGCGGATAAATGCCTCTTCCAAAGCCCGTGACTGGGCATTGGTACGGTAAAGAATAGCTATATCACCGGGGCTGAACTTTTCATACCGGGTCAGTTTTTCAATTTCAGAAACCACAAACTGGGCTTCTTCCTGCTCGTTAAAGGTTTCAACTACTGCTATAGGCTGGCCGGATTCATTTTCAGTCCACAAACTGATAGGTTTACGCCCGCTGTTCGGGGCAATTACACACGAAGCCGCTTCCAGAATATTTTTGGTAGAGCGGTAATTCTGCTCCAGCAAAATCACTTTGGCACCCGGATTATCTGTTTCAAAATTAAAGACATTTCTCAGGTCTGCCGAACGCCACGAATAAATGGACTGGTCAGGGTCACCCACCACACAGATATTTTTGTACTTGGCAGACAGCATCTTTACCAGCTCATACTGAACCAGATTGGTATCCTGAAACTCATCTACCATTACATGCAGATAACGTTCCTGATACCTGGCCAGCACCTCAGGGTGCTGCTTAAACAGCTGAACAACCTTCAGCAGCAGGTCATCAAAATCCAGTGCCTTGTTCTGCTTAAGGCGTTTTTCGTAGAGTTCATAAACCCTACCTACCACCTCTTCAAAATAGCTCCGGCCTTTTTCAAAGTAATATGCCGGAAGCACCAGCTGGCTTTTGGCCTGGCTGATGGCATTTCTGATGGAAGCGGGCGGATAACGCTTGGGGTCCAGCTCCAGCTCGGCCATAGCCTGCTTGATAAGGCTTTGCTGGTCATCATCATCGTATATTACAAAGTCAGCCGGTACACCTAAAGGCAGACCGTCCTGCCTGAGTATGCGGGCGCAGATAGCGTGAAAAGTGCCCATAGTCAGACGTCCCGCCGCTGAGGGAGCCAGCAGGTTTAAGCGGGTCTCCATTTCACGGGCGGCCTTGTTGGTAAAGGTAACAGCCATAATGCGGTGGGGGTTTATACCTACTACTTTAATCAGGTAGGCAATCCGGTGGGTAATAACCCTGGTTTTACCGCTGCCCGGACCGGCCAGTATAAGCACCGGCCCTTCCACGGCTTCAACGGCCTGTTTTTGAGCGGGGTTCAGCCCTGTAAGTATGTCTTGCATGAAACAGGGGTATTATAGCATTATTATCACCCCAAGGTCATTTCGCCCGCAGTCTGGCCCAAACCTGAAGATAAACTATTTTTGCTTTTCAAATATTTTTTATAAACTGAAAATAAATTTGCCCGTCTTGACCGGGGGTGATATAATACTGGCAGTAAATTACATACAGGGTTACCTTTAAGCTGGTCCTGAGAGGCCGGTAAGGGATTTTAGACAAAGAAGTGTCTTTTGACCTCTTGCCGGCAAATGTTGGTAAGAGGTTTTTTTATGGCACAAAAAGTAATACTGGGCGCCGAAGATATCCGCCGCACTTTGGCCCGTATTGCCCATGAAATACTGGAAAGAAACCATTCCAGCCGTGACCTTGTTATTATCGGCATGTATACCCGGGGCGTACCTCTGGCAAACCGCCTGGCCGAAAATATCCTCCGCTTTGAAGGGCTGGAAATACCGGTGGGGACACTGGACTTTTCACTCTACCGTGATGACCTTGATTCCCAGCGTTTCCACCCCACCATCAAAAATACCGACATCCCTTTCAGCATAAATAACAAAATAGTGGTGCTGGTAGATGACGTCCTCTTTACCGGGCGTTCCACCCGGGCGGCTATGGATGCCCTGATAGATTACGGACGCCCCAAAGCCATCCAACTGGCAGTGCTGGTAGACAGAGGCCACCGCGAACTGCCGGTACGGGCGGATTATATAGGCAAGAACATACCCAGCTCACGTGACGAGAAGATAAAAGTACGCCTGACCGAAACAGACGGACGGGATGAAATACTTATACTGGATAATGAAGCAGGTGAGGTATAAACATGACGAACACCCCCAAAACCCCCGCAGAAACTGAAACCCTGCTTTCCGAGGTACGAGGCTGGAAACACCGCCATGTGCTGGATTTGGATAACTTCAGCCGCGAAGAACTGGACATGGTTATGCAAACAGCCGGTGTCATGCTGGATATTTTATCCCGCCCGGTAAAGAAAGTGCCGGCCCTGAAAGGCAAGACTATAGCCACCCTCTTTTACGAACCCTCCACCCGCACCCGTTCATCATTTGAGCTGGCGGCCAAAAGTTTATCTGCTGATGTATTAAACCTGAATGTCTCCCAGAGCAGCGTTTCCAAGGGGGAAAGCCTGTTGGATACGCTGGATACACTGGAAGCACTGGGGGCGGATATGGTAGTCATGCGCCACCCCCTGTCAGGAGCGCCTTATCTGGCGGCAAACCACTGCCGGGCAAACATTATAAACGCCGGTGACGGCTGGCATGCCCACCCCAGCCAGGCCCTGCTGGATATATTTACCATACTAAGGCACAAACCAGCCCTGGAAGGGCTGAAAATAACCCTGATAGGGGATATAAAACACAGCCGGGTAGCCCACTCTAACATCTGGGGGCTAAGCAAAATGGGGGCTGAAATCACCCTGTGCGCCCCCTATACCCTGTTGCCGGAGGGCTTAAATACCGACAGCCAAATATTCCCTGAAGTAACGGTAAAAACAGATATAAAACAGGCAGTCAGCGGGGCTGACGTGGTAATGGGGCTGCGCCTTCAGCGTGAACGCCAGCAAAGCGGGCTTCTGCCGGGAATACGGGAATACGCCCAGTACTTTCAGCTGAATGCAGACATACTCAAACTGGCCAAACCGGACGCACTGGTGATGCACCCCGGCCCGGTAAATGAAGATATAGAACTTTCGCAATCTGTGGTACACGGAGAGCAATCTGTCATAAACGAACAGGTAAAAAACGGGGTAGCCATACGCATGGCCCTCTTTTACCTGTGCAGCGGAAGCAAGGAAATATAGATATGAAAATACTGATTAAAAACGGGCGCATCATAGACCCTGCCGGAGGCACAGACCAAGTGGCAGACCTGCTGCTGGAAAACGGGTTGGTTGCCAGAATAAACAATAATATACCCTCAGATAAAACCGATGAAGTTATAGATGCCAAAGGCAAAGTGGTTTGCCCCGGTTTTATAGACCTGCACGTACACTTGCGTGAGCCGGGTTTTGAAGGCAAAGAGACTATTGAAAGCGGCTGCAAGGCTGCCGCAGCCGGAGGGTTCACCACCATCTGCCCCATGCCCAATACCAATCCCGCAGCTGACAATCTGCCGGTGATAGACTTTGTTAAAAACACCGCCGCCAAGGTTTCGCCCATACGTGTGCTGCCCATAGCCGCCATTACCAAAGGGCGCAAAGGACAGGAACTTTCACCCATGGGAGAACTGGCCGAAGCAGGAGTGGCCGGTTTTTCAGATGACGGTGACTACGTGTCAAACAGCTCACTGCTCCTCCATGCCCTGCTTTACAGCCGCACTTTTGACCTACCCGTTATGGAACACTGCGAAGAGCCGTGTCTGGCGGAAGGCGGGGCAATGAACGAAGGGCTTTTAGCCTGCCGTTTGGGATTAAAGGGCATACCTGATGCCGCCGAAGAAATTGCCCTGAGCCGGGATATTGCCCTGGCCAAAGAAAGCGGCGGGCGGCTGCACCTTTGCCATATCAGCACGGCCGGTTCGATGGAACTGTTACGCAGAGCCAAAGCCGCAGGCATACAGGTAAGCGCAGAGGTTACCCCCCACCACCTGACCCTGACCGAAGCTGAAGTAAGCGGCTACAACACCAGTGCCAAAGTCAACCCGCCGCTTCGCACCCAGAGTGATATTGAGGCATTGATAACAGGGCTGAAAGACGGCACTATAGATGCCATTGCCACAGACCATGCCCCCCACACCGCCAATGACAAACTGTGTGAATTCGGTCTGGCAGCAAACGGCATTTCGGGGCTGGAAACCGCATTTGCCAGCCTGATGGGGCTGGTACACTCAGGCTCTATCAGCCTAAACCTGCTTATAGAAAAGCTGACACTTGGCCCCCGGCAGGTACTGGGCGAAAAACACAAAGATATCGGCAATTTGAAACCAGGCTCCAGCGCAGATGTAGTTATATTTGACCCTGACGAAGAATGGACGGTGGATACCGCCAGATTCTTCTCCAAGGGCAAAAATACCCCCCTTGAGGGACGCAGGCTGAAAGGCAGGGTAAAAACCACCATTGCCTGCGGCCGGATAGCATACCGGGAATAACAGACTTGCCAGTTTAGAAAGTGAGAAGGATAGATTAAATGACAAATACAGCATACCTGGTACTGGAGGACGGAACAGTATTCAGCGGAAAAAGCTTCGGGGCGGAAACCGAAGCCATCGGCGAAGTAGTCTTTAATACCAGCATGAACGGATATCAGGAAATGCTGACTGACCCTTCGTATACCGGCCAGATTATTGTCCCCACTTACCCTCTTATCGGCAACTACGGGGTAAACCCCTTTGATAATGAATCCGCCTGTATCAGAGCAACTGCCTTTGGGGTACACGAGGAATGCCTGCTGCCCAGCCACTACCAGAATAACCAAACCATTCACTCCTTTCTGGAAGAATCCGGCATACCCGGCATAAGCGGCATAGATACCCGCGCCATTACCCGTAAGCTGCGCTCTGCCGGGGTAATGAGGGGCATGATAACCACTAGCAAAACCCCTGAAGAAGCCCTTAAAACTATCCGCAGCGCACCTGACTACGGGCAGATTGACTTTGTACGCAAGATAAGCACACCCGCAGCCTACGAATGGCAAAAGGAAAAACCCTCTTTTGCCGGGTTTCATATAGCGATACTGGACTGCGGGCTTAAGTACTCTATACTTAACCAGCTGAAATCCCACGGCTGCAAAGTAACTGTTTTGCCATGCACTGCCAGCCCGCAAGACATAGATGCCCTTAATCCCGACGGGGTGCTTCTTTCACCCGGCCCCGGCAACCCGGAACTGCTGGACTATCTGGTAAATACAGTCAGATACGCCTGTGAAAAATACCCGGTTATGGGCATCTGTCTGGGAAACCAGCTGATAGGCAAAGCCTTCGGGGCTAAAACATTCAAGCTGAAGTTCGGCCACCGGGGCGGAAACCACCCGGTTAAAGACCTTGCCAGCGGGCGGGTATATATAACCTCGCAAAACCACGGCTACTCCCTTGACCCCGCCACCCTGAAAGAAGGGCTGGAGGTCAGCCACATAAACCTGAATGACGGCACGGTGGAAGGGCTTCGCCACCGCGAACTGCCGGTGTTCTCCATACAGTACCACTCCGAAGCTTCACCCGGACCGATGGATTCCACCTACCTGTTCAAACAGTTTGTGGAAATGATAAAACAAGCCAAAAAGTAGCTGACACCACTCGGAGATGGATTAGTTGAGAAAGCAAAAAGGAATATGCGAAGTGATGAATAAACCCAAAAAAGTTCTTATTATCGGCTCCGGCCCGATTATCATAGGCCAGGCTGCCGAATTTGATTACGCCGGTACCCAGGCCTGCAAAGCCATGCGCGAAGAGGGAGTGGAATCCATACTGGTAAACTCCAACCCGGCTACTATTATGACTGACGAAAATGTTGCGGACAGGGTGTATATTGAACCCCTGACCGTTGAATCTATAACCAAAATCATTGAAAAAGAACGGCCTGACGGTTTGCTGCCTACTTTGGGCGGGCAGACCGGGCTTAACCTGGCGGTAGACCTGGCAGATGCGGGCGTGCTTGCCAAGTACAATGTACGTTCCCTGGGCACTCCCATAAATACCATCCGCACCGCCGAAGACCGCGAACTTTTTAAAGAACTGCTGGCCGAAATAGGCGAACCTGTCCCCCCTTCTGAGACAGTAACCACCGCCGAAGACGCACTCAAAGTCGCCCGTAAAATAGGCCTGCCGGTAGTAATACGCCCGGCTTATACCCTAGGCGGTACAGGCGGCGGTTTTGCCCACAATTGGGATGAAGTTGAGGAAGTAGCCCAAACGGGACTGAATGCCTCCCCCATCCACCAAATACTGGTAGAAAAATCGGTTGCCGGCTGGAAGGAAATTGAATACGAAGTAATGCGTGACGGGGCGGACAATTGCATTACCATATGCAACATGGAAAATTTTGACCCCATGGGAGTCCATACCGGAGACAGCATTGTAGTTGTCCCGGTGCAAACCCTTACCAACAAAGAATCCCAGATGCTGCGCACCGCTTCCATAAAGATAATACGGGCACTGGGTATTGAAGGAGGCTGTAACGTACAGCTTTCTTTAAACCCGAACGGCAATGAATATTATGTAATTGAAGTTAATCCCAGAGTATCCCGTTCATCAGCCCTGGCCAGCAAGGCTACCGGCTACCCCATTGCCAGAGTGGCATCCAAGATAGCCATTGGCAAACGGCTGGACGAAATACCAAACGCGGTTACCGGCAAGACTCTGGCCTGCTTTGAGCCGGCGGTAGATTATATAGTAGCCAAAATCCCCCGCTTCCCCTTTGACAAGTTTGCACTTGGTGACCGCGGACTTGGCACCCAGATGAAAGCCACCGGTGAAGTAATGGCCATTGACCGCAGCTTTGAAGCGGCTATCCACAAATCTATCCGCTCTCTGGAATTCGGCAAGAAAACCATACTCTGGGAAGACCGAAGCTGGATAATGGGAGATGACCTTTCCACCTACCCCCTGCACGCCCATGATACCCGCTTATGGGCAATACTGGCCGCTCTGCGCCGCGGGCATACACCCGAAGCTATCCACGAAAAAACCAAGATAGACAACTGGTTTTTATACAAACTTAGAAATATTACCGACATGGAAAAACGCCTGCTTAAGGAAAACCTAACCCCGGAGCTGATGCTTCAAGCCAAAAAACTGGGTTTCTCTGATGAAGAAATAGCCACCCTGTCAGGCAAACTGGCCGAACAGATACGCCAGACACGCCTGGAGTGGAATATCAAGCCGGTGTTTAAAATGGTAGACACCTGTGCCGCCGAATTTGATGCCGCCACCCCTTACTTCTACTCTACTTATGAAGAAGAAAATGAAGCTCTGCCTGAGAATATTAAAAAGGCCGTAGTTATAGGTTCAGGGCCTATCCGCATAGGTCAGGGTATAGAGTTTGACTACTGCTCGGTGCATGCCGCCTGGGCTTTGGAAAAGGCCGGCTTGCAGAGCATTATGATAAACTCCAACCCCGAAACGGTGTCTACAGATTTTGATACCTCAAACCGCCTTTATTTTGAATCTCTGGACGAAGAGAGTGTCCGGGATATACTGGAAAATGAAAACATTTCCGCCCCCGAATCCACCCCCAGCATTGTCCAGTTCGGCGGGCAGACAGCTATAAATCTAGCCTCACCCCTTACCCGTAGCGGCAACCCCATTATCGGCTCATCAGCCGAAGCTATAGATTTAGCCGAAGACCGCCGCCGCTTTGAACGGCTGCTTTCGGAAATGGGTATACCCCAGGCGCCGGGTGCCGGCATAACCACTCTGGACGAAGCCCTGAGCATAGCTGAAAGCATTGGCTACCCGGTAGTAGTCCGCCCAAGTTACGTACTGGGGGGACGGGCTATGGAAATAGTCAGTGACGCATCTGACCTGATACGTTATATGAGCGCCGCCATAGAGCTGAATACCGGACACCCCATTTTGATAGACAAATATTTGGTGGGCAAGGAAGTGGAAGTTGACGCCATTGCAGACGGGGAAACCGTGTTTATCCCCGGCGTTATGGAACATATTGAACGGGCCGGCGTCCACAGCGGGGACTCTATGGCAGTCTATCCCACCCAAAACCTGAATGCCCATGACCTGGCCACCATTTCGGACTATACCATACGCATAGGCAAAGCTCTGAACGTACGCGGGCTGATGAATATCCAGTTTGTAGTCTCCAAAGACCCCGAAGGCGGAGATAATATAGTGTATGTGCTGGAAGTAAATCCCAGAGGTTCACGCACCGTACCCTTCCTTTCAAAGGTTACAGGAGTGCCCATGGTAGATATAGCGGTGAACGTGATGCTGGGCAAAACTATTAAAGAGCAGGGTTATCAAAACGGGATTATGCCCAATACAGATTTGGTAGCCATAAAAGCCCCGGTTTTCTCCATGGCAAAACTGGTGGGGGTAGACACTTACCTGGGGCCGGAAATGAAATCCACCGGCGAAGTCATGGGTGTTGACCACACCTTTAATAAAGCCCTGGTAAAAACCCTTCAGGCGGCATCTATAATGCTGCCCGAAAAAGGCACTCTTCTTTTCAGCGTAGCTGACCGTGACAAGGCCGAAGCCTTGCCCCTTATCCGCACCCTGCACGGGCTGGGATACAATTTCTACGCCACCGAAGGCACTGCCGCCATGATGACCGCCGCCGGTATAACCGTTAAACAGATAAGCAAGAAGCTGGATGAGGGCCACCCCAATATTGTAGATATTATCCGCAACGGCACCGTCTGCGGGGTGATAAATACTATGACCGGCGGCCGGGTACCCCTTAGGGACGGCTTTTATATCCGCCGGGCAGCTGCCGAACGCAAAGTGCCTTGCTTTACCTCTATGGATACCGCTAAAGCCGCAGTGGAAGCTCTGGCAAACGGCAACCGTCAGATAACGGTCTTGCCGCTGAATGAATACCGCCAGGGTAAAAGCGGCAGTTAGGAAGATATTGTGACAATTACCCAGCTAAACCAGCTTTCAGCCAGTGTAATTGAAAATGAAGAGGTCATGCCAGGAATATGCCTGATGTGGCTTGAAGCACCCGAAATAGCGGCTTCTGCCCGTCCGGGGCAGTTTGCCATGCTGTCCTGCGGCGGTGAAAACCTGCTCAGGCGGCCTATTTCCATCCACCAGTGCCACCAGGAAAACGGGCTTATCGCCCTGATGTATGCGGTGGTGGGAAAAGGCACAGACTGGCTTAGCAAACTTCAAACAGGAGACAGCCTTTCGGTGCTGGGCCCTTTGGGAAACGGCTTTCGGGTAAATGAGGAAAGCCGTCACCTGCTGCTCCTGGGGGGCGGGCTGGGTATCGCCCCGCTCCGTTTTCTGGCAGACGAAGCTTTAAAACAAGGCAAGCGGGTTAGTCTGATACAAGGTGCCAGAACCGAGCTTCAGGTCTGCCCTTCCCATTTGCTGCCGGAAGACGCCAGCTGCCATGTCACCACTGAAAACGGGGCTATAGGTAAAAAAGGGCTTATTACCCACCATCTGGCGGAGTTTCTGCCGGATGCTGACCAGATAATAGCCTGCGGGCCTATGCCCATGCTAAAAGCCCTGGCAAAAGAACCCCAACTGGGGGGCAAAGATGTGCAGGTTTCCCTGGAAGTACGCATGGCCTGCGGTCTGGGTATCTGCTACGGCTGTGCCGTAAAAACAATCAAAGGTATGAAAACTGTCTGCCATGACGGGCCGGTATTTGATATACGGGATATCCACTGGGACGAAGTAAAAATATAACACCGTCACTGATTACCTAATAAATAAAAAGGGGCTTTAACGCCCCTTTCATTTTTCTTCTAAAAATCCTCAGCTTTTGTGCTGGATAAGTGAGAGAAACTCTGCTCTGGCTGCGGGTGACTTATGGAAACTGCCCCGCAGTGCCGAGGTTATCACCCGGCTGCCGGGCTTTTTGATACCCCGCATCACCATGCACATATGTTCAGCCTCTATCACCACCGCCACCCCGTCACACTTCAGCCCGTCTATAATAGCATCTGCAATCTGGGTGGCCATGCGTTCCTGTATCTGGGGGCGTTTGGCATAAATTTCCACTACTCTGGCCAGTTTGCTTATACCCACTACCCGCCCGTCAATATTGGGTATGTATCCTATATGAACCACCCCTGAAAAGGGCAGCAGGTGATGCTCGCACATAGAGTAAAAGGGTATATCTTTTATAATCACCATTTCACGGTGGCCAAGCTCATAGCCTACCCGCAAGACTTCGGCCGGGTCTTGGTTCATACCCGAAAACAGTTCGGCATACATCTGGGCTACCCGTCTGGGAGTTTCCTTAAGCCCTTCCCGCTCAGGGTCTTCGCCAATAGCTAAGAGCATGTTTTGCACCGACTGTTTTATGGACTGTTCGTCAAACATTTATCAGTTCTCCAGAATTATTAAGCCGGAAACCTACCAGCCCAGTACTTTTTCCACTGCCCCAAGGCTGGCTTCGGTTTCGGAAAAACCGCCCGCCCCTTTTATGGCAATATCGCTGTCCTTAAGGCCGTTTCCGGTAACCACACATACAACCTGGCTTGAGGAAAAATCCTGCCCGCCCTTAATACGTTTTATCAGCCCGGCCAAGGGTGCGGCCGAGGCCGGCTCACCGAAAATGCCGGCTGATGCCATTTTGTGATAAGCAGCCATTATTTCGGCATCTGAAACCATATCTATAATCCCGCCTGACTGGTCTCTGGCTTCCTCGGCCTTTTTCCAGGAAGCAGGGTTACCTATGCGGATAGCGGTGGCCAGTGTTTCAGGCTCGGCAATAGCATGGCCGCGGACAATGGGGGCTGCCCCTTCGGCCTGAAAGCCCATCATTTTGGGCAGGGAAGCGGCTTTACCCAGCTGGTGATATTCTTTAAAACCCTTCCAGTAGGCAGTAATATTGCCGGCATTGCCCACCGGTATAAACAAAAAGTCAGGCGCTTTGCCTAAAGCGTCTACAATCTCAAAAGCAGATGTTTTCTGGCCTTCTATACGGTATGGATTAACCGAGTTAACCAACGCCACCTTGTGCTTCTCAGTCAGTTTGAAGACTATCTGCAGGGCTTGGTCAAAGTTGCCTTTTATCTGGATGATTTTTGCCCCGTAAACAATTGCCTGAGCCAGCTTGCCCAGGGCTATTTTGCCGGACGGGATAATTATAATGGATTCAAGCCCGCTGGCAGCCGCATAGGCGGTAGCCGAAGCGCTGGTATTGCCGGTGGAAGCACAAACTACTGCTTTAAAACCATCTTCTATAGCCTTGGCAACCGCCATAACCATGCCCCGGTCCTTGAAAGAGCCGGTGGGATTGCAGCCTTCCAGCTTGAAATAAAGCTCGGCTATCCCCAGTTCTTTTTCCAGCTTGGGGCAGCGCACCAGAGGCGTATCACCCTCCCCCAGCGTAAGTGAGGGGGTTTTATCTGTAACCGGCAGATATTTCCGGTAATGCTCAATGACACCCTGTTTCATATATTCTCCTAAATACCTACCCGAACAAAATTATTTATATCCTTTACTTTATCCAGCCCGCCCAGCTCTACCAGCGCCTGCTGGACAGAGGCTTCTTTGGCGGGGTGGGTCATGATAACTATCTCGGCAGTCAGGTTTTCTTCGTCTGTTTCTTTCTGAATTACCGACGAAATGCTGATATTATGGTCACCCAGCACCTTGGCAATAAGGGCCAGCACACCCGGAGAATCTGTCACTGTCATCCGCAGGTAATAACGGGTAAGAATATCGCTCATGGGTTTTATGCCAAGAGGTTTGTCCATATTCCAGCGCATCCGGTTACCCACCCCCAGGTGGATATCCTGCGCCGCCGCCAGCACATCCGCCACCACCGCACTGGAAGTGGCCAAAGCACCAGCCCCCTGTCCCTGAAAGAGCACCGGCCCGACTAAATCACCCTCTACCAGTACAGCATTGAAAACCCCGTCCACCTTGGCCAGCCATTCATCCTTGGGCAGGAAGACCGGGTGAACTCTGGCTTCTATCTGGCCGTTGCCGGGTTTGGTGATAGCCAGCAGCTTTATGTTAAACCCAAGCTCATCCGCATAGCAGAAATCACGGCTGGTCAGGCGGGAGATACCTTCACGGTAAATATCTTCCGGTTTAACCTTACACTGAAAGTTTATGGAAGCCATAATGGCCAGTTTATAAACAGCATCCGTGCCTTCTATGTCATTAGACGGGTTGGCTTCGGCATAACCCAGAGACTGGGCCTGTTTCAGGGCAGTCTCAAAGTCCAGCCCTTCTTTGGCCATACGGGTCAGGATATAGTTGGTAGTCCCGTTGATAATGGCATAAATGCCATTTATATGGTTGGCGGCTAAATCATACTGAAAGGGGGAGATAAGCGGTATTCCCCCGCCCACGCTGGCTTCGCAGCGCAGGCCGGTATTATTTTCCCTGGCCAGTTTGACCAGTTCCGGAGCATGCTTGGCAATAACCTCTTTATTGGAGGTAACCACACATTTACCCATTTTCAGCCCGCGGGAAAGCAGGTTGAAAGCGGGGTATTCCCCGCCTATAGCTTCCACCACAATATCCAGACCGGGGGTATTAAAAAAGTCATCCTCATCAGTAGTAAGCACGCCTTCGGGCAAGACCTTTGCCAGAGGGCGGTTCATATCCTGAGGGAGAACCTTTACCTTTTTCAGTTTCAGGGGGAAGCCCAGCTGGGCAGAAAGGAATTCCTCACTCTCATGGAGCACTTTGGACACCTGTCCGGCTACTACTCCCAGACCGATAACTCCTACCCCTATATACTTTTTTTCCATTGAAATTGTCCCCTATCCTATTAGTCCAGCTGGTTTATAGCAAAGGTAATAAGATCATCACTGAATGTATTGGTCAGCTTATCCAGATTGGCATTTTTAAGATCAGTGGTCCACTGTTCAAGTTTGTTATTTATAAGAAGGGTGCGGTCATCTTCGCTGAGCTCGCGGTTTTCGTCAATACTCTTCAGACGGACTATCCAGCACCCGCCGCGGGTGTAATTGGTATCATCCTGAATGGGGTCAAGAACAGTATTCAGCTCTACGTCCGTGGCAAAAATGATATCAGCCACGTTTTCCGGTACGCTAGAGAAGGTTATCCAGTCCATATCCCCCCGGTTTTCTTCAACATTGGCCAGCTGTGAATACTCGACCGCCAAATCACCCCAGTCTTCACCGGCTTCCAAACGAGCTTTCACCTCAAGTGCCACCTGTTCCGAAGGAAGCAGCATGCCCAGGGTGTGAATCTGTTCTGAATCAGTCTTGCGTTCCAATACTTCTATCAGCCAGTAAGCCCTTTGCTTGCTTACGTCAGCATCCTGTACCAGAGTATAATCGTACCCTGTAGTTGAAAAAATATACTTTTCCAATATCGCTGAACCATAGAGTGACGTTATGGTATTGGCAGGTTTAAAGTCTATAGCGCCTTCGTCAGTTTTGGTATTGGATTCCAAAGACAATTCGGCAGCCTTAGCGGCAAACTCTTCATCAGTAGTTATACCTGCCAGTACTTCACTGGCGGCATTTTCGCTTTCAAGGAGCATAGCCAGCGCTTCGCGCTGTTCAGTCGTTTGGGGTACCTGCGGGTCAAAATATTCGGTCTTCAGCAGGTTAGTCAGCAGGCTTGCCCTGACAATATCCCGCACAGCAGGCACATCATTCAAACTATTTTCCTCTATAGCGGTATCAATCTCATCTTCAGATATGGTGTAACCCATTTCAGCCGCTTTTTCCACCATAAGCTGGTTCAGCTGAATTCTCTCCGCCACTGCGTCTATAAAATAATAGGCATAGGTGGAATCACCACCTGTAAAATGCTTAAGGGCATCTACGAAATAAGCTACATTGTATTTGGTATCACCAACGGTAAGCACGGTGGTATGCATGGGTTTATACTGTTCTACATACCAGCCTTTGTATACACCTATACCCACCAGAGCCAAAACAATGCCTATTACCGAAAGCCCGGTGGCAAAGATTATCCTCTGGCGTTTCTTTTGAGCTTCAAATTTAGCTACCTGATGTTTACTGTAATGGCGTTTTACGGGTTGCTGTGGTTTCTTGGCCAATTTTGTTTATCCCCCTAATACTATCCTGGTACTTAAAACAACCCTCGTTATAAAAAGGGCAGTTTGTTGTCCATAAATCCCTTCTCCGCTTTTGTTTTCACACCTCTGCGGAAAGAAAGTCACATAATTATAGATTCTACCAATATATAACGCAACGCATCAGTTTTGGTTAAACTTGATTTAACCGCCCCGAATATATTAAGATAAGCTCTCATTACTAATATACACTTATCCGTTCGTTATCCTTTTTTCTGTACCCTATCCCTCTTAGCTTGTAGAATTTGCTTGGAAGAGAACAAGAACCGATGAAAGCTATTATTCTGGTCGGTGGGCAGGGCACAAGGCTTCGGCCACTGAGCATAAACACGCCAAAATCCATGGTTCCGGTACTTAACGTACCTTTCTTAAGCCATGTTTTGCGTTACCTGTCTTCTTACGGCATCAAAGATATTATCCTTACCCAGGGGCATTTGGCCGCCCCTATTGAGCAGTATTTCGGTAATGGCCAAAGTCTGGGTGTAAACCTGGTATATTCGGTTGAACACGAGGCTTTAGGCACAGCCGGGGCTATCAAAAATGCTGAACGCTACTTTGATGACACTTTCATAACTTTGAACGGGGATATATTTACCCATCTGGATTTGTCTGCCATGCTGCGCGCCCACCGGGATAAAAAAGCACTGGTCAGCATAGCCTTAACACCAGTAGATGACCCTACCAAATACGGGCTGGTGGAAACCGCGGACGGCGGCAGGGTAAGCCGCTTTCTGGAAAAACCTTCACCCGCCCAGATAACAACTAATATGATAAATGCAGGTACATATATAATTGAACCTGAAATCCTCAGATACATACCTGAGGGTGAAAACCACAGCTTTGAAAGACAGCTTTTCCCCCGTCTGCTTAATGAATGCCAGGCGGTTTATGCCTACCCGTCCAGTGCGTACTGGATAGACATTGGCAGCCCCGAAAAATACTCCCAGCTAAACAGGGATTTACTCTGCGGCGAGGGCGGAGATTTTGGTTTCAGCCGGGGTAATGAAATAGTCATTGGCCGCGGTTGCCAGCTTCACCCCACAGCCCGAATCTGCGGGCCGGTACTGGTGGGAGAAGATTGTGTTATAGGCGCAAATGCCTGTATCACAGGGCCAGTAGTTATCGGCGCGGAATGCCGGATTGAAGATGAGGCTACCCTTACCGAATCTGTTATCTGGCAAAATGTGACCATAGGAACCGAATGTAAAGTTGTTTCGTCCATCATTGCCGATCATTGCCACCTGAAAGCAGGCGGCAAATATGAAAACGTGGTGTTGGGAGACAATGTGACCGCCAAATGCGGTTGCGCGCCGGAGCCCGGAAGCAAAATCAATCCGGGTATCCTTATGATCTAAACAGAGACAAGAGGAGGAAAAGACATGAGTACCGAAGAAAAGAAGTTTGATACGCAAAACCTGCCTACCAAGACATATTTCTGGCCACTGAAAAGATACCAGGACCTTTATAACAGCTCACTGGCTGACCCGGAGGCTTTCTGGGCCAAACACTCAGACGTGCTTTCATGGGAAAAGCCTTGGGAAAAAGTACTGGACTGGAATCCGCCTTATGCCCGCTGGTTTGTAGGCGGCAAGCTGAATATGTCTTACCAATGCGTAGACCGCCATGCCAAAAGCTGGCGTAAGAGCAAGGTAGCTATCTATTGGGAAGGCGAAAACGGGGATACCCAGACCATAAGCTATTCAGACCTTTACGAAAATGTAAACCGTTATGCATCCGTCCTGAAAAAGCTGGGCATAGGCAAGGGTGACAGGGTAACTGTCTACCTGCCCATGATACCTGAAATGGTCTATATTTTATTAGCCTGCAACCGGGTTGGAGCCGTCCATAACGTAATATTCTCAGGTTTCTCTTCCCAGTCTATCGCAGACAGGGTAAATGACTCCGGTTCAAAAATGGTTGTTACCGCCAGCGGCGGACACCGCCGCGGTAAGATACTGCCTCTTAAAGAAATCGTAGACGAGGCTGTAAAATCCACCCCGACTATAGAACATGTACTGGTTATTAAATATACCGGCCACGAAGTAGCCATGGACCCCACCAGAGACGTATGGGCACATGACCTGCTGAAAGATGCAGATAAATACGTAGCCCCTGAAGCTATGGAATCCACCGACCCGCTTTTTATCCTGTACACCTCAGGCACTACCGGTAAACCGAAGGGTATTCTGCATGGTACCGGCGGCTACGGCGTCTGGGCGTGCAATACCCTTAAGTGGGCTTTCAAACCCACGGACGAATCAGTCTTCTGGTGCACGGCAGACGTAGGCTGGATTACCGGGCACACATATGTTGTATATGCCCCGCTGGCGCTGGGACTTACCCAGGTTATTTACGAGGGAGCTCCGGATTATCCTTCAGTAGACCGCTGGTGGGAGATTATTGATAAATACGGGGTTAGTATATTCTATACCTCACCTACCGCCATACGCATGTTTATGCGCCACGGCGAGGAGTTGCCTGCCAGACACGACCTTGGCACTCTGGAAATGCTGGGAAGCGTGGGCGAACCCATTAACCCTGAAGCCTGGGAATGGTATTACAAGAATATAGGCCATGAGAACTGCCCCATTTCTGATACCTGGTGGCAGACCGAAACAGGCGGTTTTATGATTACCCCCTGCCCCGGCATACAATCCTTCCCACTCAAACCGGGCTCAGCCACTTTGCCACTGCCGGGAGTTGACCCGGTAGTGGTAGATGCCGAAGGCAAGGAACTGCCGGCTAATGAAACCGGGTTTATTGCCATCCGCAAACCCTGGCCGGGCATAATGCTGGGCATATATAACGGGGATGAACTTTATAAAAAGACCTACTGGAGCCGTTTCCCCGGCTGGTATTGTCCGGGAGACTTTTCCATGAAAGATTCTGACGGATATCTGTGGCTGCTGGGACGGGCTGATGAAGTTATCAAGGTAGCCGGTCACCGCATAAGCACCGCCGAATTGGAGCATGCTCTGGTAGGCCACAGTTCAGTTGCCGAAGCGGCAGTAGCTTCCCGCCCTGACGAAGTAAAGGGTGAAGCAATTGTAGTTTTCGTCACCCTGAAAAAAGGCGTGGAAGCCTCTGCGGAAGTAAAGAGAGAGCTTACTCATCACCTCCGCTCTGCCATCGGCACTATAGCCACCCCGGAAGAGATCATTTTCGTGGAGAAACTGCCCAAAACCCGTTCGGGCAAGATTATGCGCCGCCTGCTGAAGGCCGTTGCCAACGAAGTACCCATTGGTGATACCACTACACTTGATGATGAGACTTCGGTAAATGAGGCCAGAGCAGCTTTTGATGAACTGCTGGCAGCACGTAAACACCACAAACACTAACAAACGGTTTTAATGGTAATCAGGCGGGTACAGTTTCGGCTGTACCCGCTCTCTTTTGTAAAATTTTGGGCTATAGGATAATATTTTAACTGTCATCAAAGAAATAAGGGTTTGGGACAATGCTTGAAAGATTAGAAAACTGCGAAAAACGCTTCCGGGAAATTGAAGAGGAAATAAGCAAACCGGAAGTTATAAATGATGCTCGGCTGGTGCGTACTCTGGCCCAGGAGCGGGCTGATTTGCAGACCAAAGTGGAAATGTACCGCCGCTATAAAGACATGTCCAAAGAGCTGGAAGACGCCAAAAATCTGCTTGAGATTGAAAAAGACGAAGACATGCGGGATATGGTTCGTGGGGAGATTGAGAATCTTGAAAAATCCATGGCAAACCTCTACGAACAAATGACCCTTGAGCTTCTGCCCAAAGACCCCAATGATGACAAAAGCATTATCATGGAAATACGGGCAGGCACAGGTGGTGACGAAGCGGGGCTGTTTGCAGCAGACCTTTACAAGATGTATACCCGCTATGCCCTGCTTAAAAACTGGAAAACCGAAGTTATTGACATAAACGGCAACGTAGCCGGCATTATCAAAGAAGTAGTCTTTGAGGTAAACGGCAAAGGAGCTTTCAGCCGCTTGAAGTATGAACGTGGCGTCCACCGGGTACAGCGTGTCCCCCAGACCGAGGCTTCCGGCCGTATCCATACCTCTACCGCCACCGTAGCCGTACTACCCCAGGCAGAGGAGGTAGATATAGATATAAACATGGACGATGTACGGGTGGATATTTTCCATTCCAGCGGCGCCGGCGGACAGAACGTCCAGAAAGTGGCTACCGCTATCCGCCTTACCCATATACCCACAGGCTTGGTTGTCTGCTGTCAGGACGAACGCTCACAGCTGAAAAACAAAAACAAGGCCTTTGCAGTGCTGCGTGCCAGACTGCTGGAACTGGAACAAAGCAAGGTGGACGAAGAACGCACTGAAAGTCGCCGTGCCCAGGTGGGACAGGCAGACCGCAGCGAAAAAATACGCACTTACAATTTCCCCCAGGACCGCCTGACAGACCACCGAATAGGGCTTACCGCCCACAACCTGCCCCACATACTGGAAGGATATTTAGACGAAATTATTGATACTTTGGCTACTCACGAACAGACCGAACTTCTAAAGGGCGAAGATTAGTGAAATACCGGGAGGCATGGCAGAAAGCCGCCGGTCTCCTTGAGGACAGCGGGCTGGAAGAAGCCCGTCTGGAAGCTGAAATTCTCCTGCGGCATACTCTGGGCATCAGCAGGGTACAGCTTCATCTGGAACTGGAGCGTGAACTACACCCGAACAAAGAAACCGCCTATTTCCAAACCCTAAAGCACCGACTTGAAGGTGTGCCCAGTGCCTATATTACAGGTGAAAAGGAGTTTTACGGCCGCACTTTTCAGGTGGATAAACGGGTGCTAATACCCAGACCTGAAACCGAACACCTTATAGAAAAAGCCCTCCGAATTGCCCGCAATTATGAAAGCCCCTATATTGCAGATATCGGCACAGGCAGCGGGGCTATTGCCATCACTCTGGCACTTGAGCTGAAAGATGCTTATGTATATGCCACTGACATATCCGTAGAGGCTCTGGAAGTAGCCCGGAATAACGCCGCTGAATACCGGCTGGAAAAGCGCCTCATGTTTTACCGGGGAGACCTGCTGGAAAGCCTGCCCGAAATGGTAGATATACTGACTGCAAACCTGCCCTACGTGCCCACCACCGAAGCCAAACTGCTAAAAGGTGAACCACTCTTGGCACTAGACGGGGGAGCAGACGGGTTGGATATATACCGCCGCCTGATACCCGTTTTACCCGATAAACTCCGCCCCGGCGGCACTGCCCTGCTGGAAATAGGCATACACCAGTCAGAAGTACTGGCAAAATATATAAAAGAGTATCTGCCTCAGGCGGCAGTTGAGATAAGCCCTGATTATGCCGGCATACCCAGAGTAGTCGGTATAACCCTACCCTCCTGAAAACTGTACTTCTAACATATTCCTCTAAATAAAAAGAGGGGCTTTCGCCCCCCTTGAAAAACCCCAAACCCTGTGAAACTAAACTTTTTCCGCCTCCAGTTGTACCTGCCTCTCGGTAACCAGTTTTTGGGCAATATGGGCAGGAACCTGCTGGTAATGGGCAAAATCCATCTTGAAATGTCCGCGTCCCTGGGTAATGGATTTTAAGTCTATGGCATAGTGCTGGACTTCGCCTAGCGGTGCCTGGGCAATAACTACACTTTCATCACCTTCGGTATCCATACCCTGCACCTGAGCCCGCTTGGTATTCAGATCACCTATCACCGCCCCCATATAATCTTTGGGAACGATAATCCGCATGTTTTCAATAGGCTCAAGAAGTATAGGCTGAGCCTCGGAAAGCCCTTTCTTAAGCGCACCTGCGGCCGCAATCTTAAAAGCCATTTCAGAGGAGTCCACCGGGTGTGAACTGCCATCCACCAATGTTACTTTCACATCTACCAGTGGATAACCTGCCATCGGGCCTTCATGGGCAGCTTCACGGATACCCTTTTCAACTGCCGGAATAAAGTTGCGGGGTACAGAGCCGCCAACCACCGCATCTACAAACTCAATCCCGCTGCCCGGCTCTACTTTGATAACCACATGCCCGTACTGGCCATGGCCGCCGCTCTGTTTTTTATGTTTGTAATCCGCACCGGCTGTACCCAGTATGGTCTCGCGGTAAGGTACGCGGGGAGCAGCCAGATCCACCGCTACCCCAAATTTGCGGCCCATCCGCTCTGCCATTACTTCCAGCTGGGCCTCACCCAAACCGGCAGCAATAGTCTCACCGGTATCCGCATCACGATTCACATGGAGGGTCAAATCCTCTTCGCAGAGTCTAGCCAGCGCATTGCCCAGTTTATCCACGTCAGCCTTGCTCTTGGGGAAAACCGCCACCTTGTAACTGGGTAAGGGCATTTCAAACCCGCAAAGCAAGGCGGTATGCCCCTGAACACCCAGAGTATCCCCGGTAGCGGTTACCGTCAGCTTAGCTACCGCCCCCATGTCGCCGGGGCCTATCTCATTTACCGTTTCCTGAGTTTTACCCCTAAGTGAAAACAACTGCCCAACCCTTTCGGGGGCATTTTTATTTATATTCCAAACCTGTGAATTCGAATGCAAAACACCGGTAATAACCCTAAGGTAAGTCAGTTTACCTACATACGGGTCAGCCGATGTTTTGTAAACCAGCACCGAAAGCGGTGCTTCGGCATTTACTTTTATATCCTCACCCTCGGCGGTTTGGCAAAGGCGGTCAAGCGGGCTTGGCAAATATTTGCAGATATCATCACATAAAAGGTCTATAGCAGTATTTGTCAAGGCCGAGCCGCATAGCACCGGTGCCAGTTTACCTTCCAATATCGCCTTGTTAAGGGCAGTTACCAGTTCCTCCTGATTTATCTCTTCCCCACCCAGATATTTCTCTATCAGGCTGTCATCTGTTTCGGCCACGCTCTCCAGCAGTTTATCCCGCAGGGTTTCTATTTCGGCCTTGAGCTCCTCAGGCACCACTATTTCAGCCGCCGGAGTACCGGCATAGGCTTTCATATTTACCAGATCCACTACCCCTTTAAAATCTTTGAAAGAACCTATGGGCAGCTGAACAGCAACGCAGCGGTTGCCAAAGTGAATGTGCAAACTATCCATTACCCGCTGGAAACTGACATTCTCACGGTCCATTTTGTTGATAAAAATAAAGCGAGGCATTTTTTGTGCCTCGCAATACTTCCATGATTGTTCTGTACCCACTTCCACCCCTGAGGATGCCGCAGCCACTATTATGGCCGCTTCACAAACTCTTAAGGCTGCTAGTACCTCACCTGCAAAATCTGCGTATCCCGGAGTGTCCACAGCGTTTATTTTGAAATCTTTCCAACTTAAAGGTATGGGTGTTAGGTTGATGCTTATTTTCTTTTTTACTTCGTCTGGGTCGTAATCTGAGGCGGTTGTACCTTCGTCTACCTTTCCCATTCTGCCCAGTATCCCGGCGCTGTAGAGCATGGCCTCTGATAAAGAAGTCTTGCCTGCACCGCTGTGCGATAGTAGGGCTACATTCCGTATCTTTCCCGGATTGACACTTGTCATATAGTTCACCTACCGATAAAAATTAAGTAATTATAACACACAAATATCGGTAAACAAGGTTTTAATTAAATTTCAAAAATCAGATACCAAGTGTTTTCCCGAGCAATAACGGGGTAATAAAGGTCTCTATTGCCGCCGCCGGTATCAGCAGAGCCATACCTATACCCAGATAATGCAGGTTGTGGCGAAAATTAGCATTAAGTTGTGAACGGGCATCACGGCTGAATACCGAACGCATGGCCATCATACCGAAACTGAGAGCTGCCGCCTGGGCTATTACAAATGCACTCAACTCAAAAATACCATGGGGAAGTATGCCGGCTATTACCGCCAGCAGGGATTCTTCTCTGGCAAAGAGAACTCCCACCGCCGAAAGTATCCAGCCGTTTAAAAACAGGGAACTTACAGGATAGATGAGCAAAACAGGTGAAAGCACAAAAGCCATAAGTAAAACAAGTGCATTCTTTATAAGGATAACAAGGAAAATACCCAGGGTAGATATACTTTCCAAAGCATTGGCTGTGTCTTCCAGACCGGTCAGTTGGTCTGCAATCAAATCCACCGGAGCAAAAAGCCCTGTAATTATGCCGGCAGAAAATATAGCCGCTGCCAGAATAAGCCACTTTTTATAATTCATAATATCCCTAACCATATTCTTGCGGGTTAAATAAACCCGTACCTGCCTTCGGGCAGGTATCTGTATAGGAAATATTTAAATTTATAAATACCCGCAGGATTCAACCCATACGGGCTAAATTACCAGCGCCAGTACTGCAAGAGCAACGGCGATAATCACCGCCAGTATACCCATCAGCTTAAGCTCGGAACCAATTTCAGGCGGTGCCAAAACGGGTATATTCCGCTTGGCAGTTTGAGCCGCAGGTGCGGCAGCCGCACTTTCGGTTTTATTTATACCCGCTGCTTCAGCCTTAGGCGTTTCCGAAGCCATCTGCTGCCGGGTGGTTTTATTCTTTTTATCTTGATAGGCCAGTTTGCCTACACCGCGTTTTTTAGACATTTTCAGAAAGTTCCTCCCTGTATATTAGAACGCCTATTTTGCCCGGGGATGGGCTTTTTCATAACTCCGCCGTATATGTTCGGAAGTAAGGTGGGTATATATCTGGGTAGTAGAGATGTTGGCATGACCCAGCAGCTCCTGTACCGAACGCAAATCTGCCCCGCCGGAAAGCATATGGGTGGCAAAACTGTGGCGAAGGGTATGGGGGGTAACCACGTCATCCAGACCGGCTTCCCGGGCATAACCCTTTAAAATCTGCCACAAACCCTGACGGGTCAAACGGTCACCCCGCCTGTTCAAAAACAAGGCTTTTTCGGTTTCGGCCCGCACCAGATTGGGGCGGATTTCGGTTAAATATTCCTGAATGCTTTGTGCTGCCTGAGGATAGATGGGTATCATCCGTTCTTTGCGCCCCTTGCCGAAACAGCGCACAAAGCCTTCTTTCAGGTCTATATCCAATACATTAAGGTTTACCAGTTCAGTAACCCGCATACCCGAAGCATACAAAAGCTCCAGCATGGCCTTATCCCGCTTGGCTTCCGAACTGCCAGACTTAACAGGCTGGTTTAGTAGAGCCCTGACCTGGCTTATGCTGATAGCATCAGGCAGCGGCTTGCCCACTTTGGGAGTACTGATATTTTCGGTAGGGTTTTCTTTAAGCTTGCCCTCGGCAACCATAAAGTTAAAAAAGCTCTTGGCGGCCGCCATTTTGCGGACTACCGTAGTTATAGCGTAATTCCGTTCCTTAAGGTCCAGCATATAGGCCAGCATGGTCTGGCGGGTAAAGTTTTCCCAGCCGGGTATCTTGCCGGACTTGGCGGCTTCTTTATCGGCAAAGGTCATCATCTGGCGAAGATCATTCTCGTAAGCTTCAGTGGTATTTTCTGAAAACCCCTTTTCAACCATAAGGTAGTTCAGAAAACTTTGTATATCATCACGCATCAGAGTCCTCGCTAAACGTTTAGAATTTTATTTATGTATTGTAACATAACTTTTGCCGCCGTCAAATACGCCGGAAAATGATTTAGCTTTATTTCCCCCCGAAAAAAATATATCGGTTTTTACTGCCCCTTTGCTTACCTGAGCTGCGGTTGCTACAATTTATCTATGCCAAGCGAAACCCTGCAAAACCAGATAGCCAGTTTACCCGAAAACCCCGGCGTTTACCTGATGAAAAACGCCCAGGGAGAAATTATTTATGTAGGCAAAGCAGCTGTTTTAAAAGACAGGGTCAAATCGTACTTTGTACCCCCCTCCCGCCTTGAACCCAAAACCCGTCAGCTGGTCAGCCAGATAAACGAACTGGAATACCTGATAACCGGGTCTGAACAGGAAGCTTTGATACTGGAACTGAACCTGATAAAGAGGCACCGCCCCTATTTCAATGTCCGCCTGAAGGACGATAAGGGTTTTCCGTATCTGAAAATAACTTTAAACGAAAAATGGCCGCGTATATATATAACCCGTAATATGGCAGATGATGGCGGCAGGTATTTCGGCCCGTTTGCCAGCACCCGTTCCGTCCGCCATACCCTGCAGGTGCTAAAAGAGCTTTTCCGTTTCCGCTCCTGCAACCGCACCGAACCGGAAAAACGCAGCCGCCCCTGTCTGGAATACGATATCCACCAGTGCCTTTCACCCTGCACCGGCAAAATAAGCAAGCAGGATTATGACCACCTTATCTCGCAGGCCATACTCTTTCTGGAGGGCAAACAGGATAAGGTACTGAAGCTGCTTGCCAAACTTATGAACGAAGCCTCGGCCCGGCTGGATTATGAAACCGCCGCCCTCCGCCGTGACCAGATATCATCTATAAAAGAGGTGATTGAAGGACAGCAGCTGGCCGCCAGAGTAAGCGGCGAACAGGACGCCATTGCCTTTGCTCAGGAAGGAGACCTGTCCATGGTGCAGGTTTTTTTTATCCGGCGGGGCAAACTTATCGGGCGGGAAAGCTTCAGCCTGCAGGGTACCCGCGAAGAAAAACCGGGTGATATCCTTTCGGAATTTGTAAAACAGTTTTACCACTCCTCCACCCAGATACCGCCAAAAATAGTTACCCAGTACCCGCTTTCAGACCGCGAAATACTGGAAAAGTGGCTGTCTGAAAGGCGGGGCGGCAAAGTGCAGATAACGGCGGGGCTTCGCGGACAGCCCAAGGACCTTATAAATATAGTAGCCGAAAATGCCAGGGAACAGCTGAAACAGGCACGGATAAAAAACCTGTCTTCCGCCGCTACCCTGACAGATGCGCTGGAGGAACTGCAAACTGCGCTGGGGCTGCCCCTGCCGCCGCAGCGGATAGAAGGTTACGATATATCCAATATACAGGGCACCAATGCCGTAGGCAGCATGGTGGTTTTTGAAAACGGCAAACCCCAGAAAGCCCATTACCGCCGTTTCCGCATCAAAACCGTAAAGGGCGCGGATGATTTTTCTATGCTCAAAGAGGTCATCAGCCGCCGCTTCGGCAGGCTAAACAAAGACAATGCCGGTGAAAGTTTTGCCCGGCGGCCCTCACTCATGCTGATAGACGGCGGCAAAGGTCAATTAAGCTCGGTCAAAGAAACATTAGACACCCTGGGGCTTGAGGGGCAGGCCGTAATAGGTCTGGCAAAAGAATTTGAAGAAATCTATCTACCCGGAAAATCTGAACCCATCAGGCTTACGGCCAACTCCCCCGCCCTTCAGCTTCTTCAGCGGGTGCGTGACGAAGCCCACCGCTTTGCGCTGGGGTATCACCTGAATATCCGCCATAAATCAGGGCTGACTTCGGCGTTGGACGGGATTCCCGGAATCGGCCCAAGTCGCCGCCGCCTGCTTATCAAAACATTCGGTTCGGTTTCAGGTATCCGTCAGGCCAGCCTTGATGAGCTTTCACAGGTAAAGGGTATAAATCAGGCACTTGCCCTGTCTATTAAGGAACTGCTCTAAACAAAGGCTGCCCCAAAGAGGCAATCAACTACCTGATAGTGGTATAATAGGTTTCAATCTAACGGTAAGAGGTTTATATGCTGGAAATACGTACTCAAACCCCCGAAGATGCCGAAATGGTAGCCGCCCTGACTGAAGCTACCAATAGCCCCATACTGGGAGTGCTGTTTAAAAAACTGGAAGAAGAAGACCTGACCGCATTTAACGAAGTAGCCGTATGGGACGGCAAGATAGTGGGCAAGGCAGTAGCTATAAAAGCTGAGATAGAGTCTGAAGAAGCGTCTCTGCCGGTTTTGTACCTGATGCCGCTGGTAGTTATGCCGGAGTACGTCAGACGGGGCATTGCCCTGGTGCTGGTACGCAAAATACTGGAAAACTGCAAAACCCAGGAAACAGGGGCACTGCTAGCTCACGGCAACCCGGAGTTTTTTAAGCATCTGGATTTTCTGCCGGCTGAACTTCACGGCATTAAAGATACCACCGGCGAAGCCACTGACAAGCTGATGGCCAAAGAAATAACCGAGGGCTATCTGGCAGAAAAAGGCGGAAACCTGATACTGCCCTTCTAAATATCCTGTATCTAAATAAGAAACTTACGGAAAGCGGCTGCAAGGCCGCTTTCTTCTACGTCTAGAGTAACGTAATCTGCTATTTCCTTCAGTTCGGCTCTGGCATTCCCCATTGCCACCCCGAAACCGGCTGCCCTGAATAGCGGCAAATCATTGCTCCCGTCCCCGAAAGCAATCACATTCCTGAGTGAAATACCCATCTGGGCGGCCATTTTCTCAAGCGCCTGCCCCTTTGAAACACCCGGGCTAAGCACATTTACAAACTCCACTTCAGGATAAGCCGGAGCACGGGCTATGGAGAAATGAAAATCATCTTCAAAACGGGACATAAAAAGTTCCGCCCCGCTGCGTTCCGCAGTGTTATGCACCATCAGCTCTATCTTCTGCACGTCCTGCCGCAAGGCTATCTTCTTAAAATCAGTAACCGTGGGAGAAATATGGAAAAATTCGCGGTGCATTTTGGCAGACCAGTTTTCATACTCCACGTAATAGTCCAGTATAGTATAAAGTTCCAGATAAATACTTTGTTCACGTACAAAATCAATAGCCGAAAGGAGGGGCTCACAGCTCAGGGGCTGGGAATAGCAGGTCTGGGCGGTATCAGGGTTGTACACCAGCGCCCCGTCACAGAAAATATGAAACCCGTCTAGCCCCAGTTCTTTCAGCAGATAAGTGCAGGCAGGTACGACCCTGCCGGTTGACAGGGCAACCGTAATCCCCTTTTCCCTGGCCTGGGAAATAGCCTTTTTATCCGCCTCGGATATCCTGCCCTGTTTGTTTATCAGGGTACCGTCTACATCTATAACAGCCAGTTGAAAGTCCGGCAATTTAAATCCCCCTGCGTTTTATAAATGATTAACAGCCAGAGCTGAAAGCCAATTGTAACATCACTGCCGGACAGATAACAAAAAATACGCCCGCCGCAGAGTGAACATTTTCAGCCCTTACTTCCCTTTAGGCCGCCAAGCAGTTAAAATGTAAGCTCATGGAAAATATAACTCCCCTGCGTAAACAATACCTGGATATAAAAAAGAACTACCCCGAAGCGATAGTCTTTTTCCGCTTGGGAGACTTTTACGAAACCTTTGAAGAAGACGCCCGTATAGCCGCCCGTGAACTGGAAATAGTCCTTACCAGCCGCGAAATGGGCAAAGGGCTGAAAGTGCCGCTGGCCGGCATACCTTACCACGCCCTGGATAACTACCTTTCCCGCCTTATAAACCGCGGCTACAAGGTAGCCATTTGCGAACAGGTAACCAAACCGGGCGAAACCAAGGGCTTAGTGCAAAGGCAGGTAACCCGTCTGGTGACCCCCGGTACGGTAGTTGAACCAAACCTGCTGGAGAGCAAACAGAACAATTTTCTGCTCAGCCTGTACCTGACCGAAGACAGCTGCGGGCTGGCCTTTGCGGATATATCCACCTCGGAATTCGGCTGTACCCAGCTGGATATAAACGGGCTGGAAGCCGAAATAAACCGCCTGAACCCGGCGGAAATAATACTGCCTAAAAGCCAGAGCTTAAACCTGCCACTGCATCTGAAAGCCACTATAAGCAAGCTGGACGGATACTATTTTGAAGCAGACGTGGCCCGTGAACGTTTACTTAAGCACTTTGAGTGCCAGAACCTTTCCGCTTACGGCTGTGAAAACCTGCAGCTGGCCGTTTCGGCGGCGGGTGCTCTGCTTAACTATCTGGAGGAAACCCAGAAATCATCCCTGAAGCAGCTGGAAAGGCTGGCTGTCTATACCATATCTGACTATATGCAGATAGACAGCCATACGCTTTCTAATCTGGAAATCTTCCGCTCAAGCGGCGGAAACTCCCTCAAAGGGTCTTTACTGGGAGTGCTTGACCAGACCAAAACAGCTATGGGCGGCAGGCTTCTCCGCAAGTTTTTAGGACAGCCGCTGCTTAGGCAGGAAGATATTGAAAAGCGGCTTTCGGCGGTGGATTATTTTTTTGAAGAGAGTCTGGCACGCGCCAGCCTTGCCAAAGCACTGGGACAGATTGCCGATATGGAGCGGATAGCCAACCGTATCCGCCAGAAAACCATACTCCCCAAGGAGCTGATTTCACTTAAAAACAGCTTGGAAACCGTTGCGGCCATTTACCGCCAGTTCGGGCTTATGCCGCCGCCCCGTTTGGCATATTTCCTGAATGGGCTTAAACCCCTGCCCGAAATGCTGGCTATTATAAACGAAGCTATTACCGATGACCCACCCTCCACCCTGGGTGAAGGCAAAGTAATACGGTCAGGTTTCAACCCCGAAATGGACAAACTCTGCTCTCTGGCCGGGGACGCCCGGACATTCCTTTCCCAGATGGAAGCCCGTGAACGGGAACAGACCGGCATAAAATCACTGAAGCTGGGGTATAACCGGGTTTTCGGGTATTACATAGAGGTGTCCAATGCCAATCTGGCTGACATCCCCCAAAACTATATCCGCAAGCAAACGCTGGTAAATGCCGAAAGGTTTATAACCCCCGAACTGAAAGAATACGAAAACCTTATCTTAAATGCTAAAGAACGCCTGCTGGAAATGGAAACCGGGCTTTACGAACAGGTTTTAAACCAGCTGGGGGGCTTTTACTCCGCTTTGCTCTCAAACGCCGCTGCTTTGGCATCTTTAGACGTACTTTCAGCCTTTGCCGAAGTAGCGGTACGAAACGGCTATGTCCGCCCCGTTTTCCACTCTGAAAACAGCCTGGTTATCCATAAAGGCCGCCACCCTATGGTGGAACAGGGGCTGGGATACGGCAGTTTTGTAGCCAATGACATTTCCCTGTCAGCCGAAGACTGCCAGATAATTATCCTGACCGGCCCCAATATGGCCGGCAAATCCACTTATCTTAAACAGACTGCCCTTATTGTACTGATGGCCCAGATAGGTTCTTATGTTCCGGCAGAAACCGCCGAACTATGCCTGACAGATCGTATTTTCAGCCGCATCGGGGCAAAGGAGGATTTGAGTGCCGGGCAGTCTACCTTCATGGTGGAAATGGTGGAAACAGCATCTATACTGAATACTGCCACCAGCCGCTCCCTGCTGATACTGGACGAAATAGGCCGCGGCACCAGCACCTATGACGGTCTGGCCATTGCCCAAGCAGTAGTGGAGTATATCCATTCCCAGCCTTCACTGAATGCCAAAACGCTCTTTGCCACCCACTATCACGAACTGGTGGAGATGGCGAATTACCTGCCCAGAGTAAAAAACTACAATATCGCGGTCAGCGAAGACCGTGGGGAAGTTGTGTTCCTGCACAAAATAGTCCCCGGCGGAGTAGATAAAAGTTACGGTATTCACGTGGCTAAACTGGCCGGTATGCCCAAATGGGTTATCAAACGGGCTTACGAAGTACTTACTGAACTTGAAAATCCTGCTAAAAAACAGCCAAAAAACCGCACCTGCCAGCCGCAGCTTCTGTTGCCCCTGACAGAGCAGACTTCGGCGCTGGCAGAGGAAATAAAAGGGCTGGAAATAGAATCTCTGACGCCGCTTGCGGCTCTTAACAAACTCTACGAACTGAAAAAGAAGGCCGAAGAAAAGGGATTCTAGAGGTTTACAGTGCCGACAAATTCCGGAGAGTTAACATCAAATGTACGGCTGACAATCTCCACGTAATCATCTTTCTTAGTAGCATAGCTGACAACTAAAATGCCGTCTTTGTACTTTTCTACAGTACAATCTTCAAGTGTCTCCAGTATGGCCTGACCGGACTGGTCCCAACCTACCCTGTAGGTAACCGAAACCATATCACCTTTGTTAAGCATTCAGCTCTCCCGGAATGTCCGCTTTTTTATTTCACCAGTTATAAATACTGTCTGAAACAGACGGGCTATCCCTAAAATATTACCGCCCTTGGCTGTCACAGCCGAAACCGTGCATGATTATATCATAAACCAGTTTGCTTTCAAGTTGACATTTAAGAGGATATAAAACATATTGACTGAGAGCCTGGCGGCATCTAATATAAACTCAAGGTGCAGTATCTGCTGCTTATATACTTATGAAAAGACCTGAGGGCATACTGGTTCTGGCAATCTGGCAGTTTTGTGCCGCTTTCTTCAGCCTGGCAGATGTGGTAATAATAACTTTATTTTTCATGCCTGCCATTGCTGGGCTGTATGATTATGCCCGTGAAGGCGCAGCCTGGGGTCTAAGCATACTTTCATTTTTCACCGTCACATATCTGCTGATTTCACTTATCGGCGGGATAGGTCTTTTAAAAGGCAGGAAGTACGGGCGGGTATTCAGTCTGTATCAGGCAGCATTTTCATTGCTTATATTCCCCTTGGGTACGGCTGCCGGCATAGCCGGACTTATATACCTCAACCAGCCAAATATCAAACAGTATTTAAATACACGGTAGACAGAGCGGGGGTGATTTGGAAATATTTTACCCTTATAATCCTATGCCAGAGTCAGGTGGTTGACCAGACTGCCTATACCTGAGATACGTACCTCCACCCTGTCTCCGGGTTTCATCGGCCCTATGCCCGAAGGTGTACCGGTGGCAATAATATCCCCCGGAAGCAGTGCCATTACCTCTGATACAAAGCTGACTATATATGGAATACTGAATATCATATCTGCCGTGGAAGTGCGCTGTTTAAGCTTGCCGTTAAGATAAGTCTCCAGCAATTGCGTCTGCGGGTCAAGTTCGGTTTCAACCCATGGGCCACAAACCGCAAACGTATCAAACCCTTTAGCACGTGACCACTGTCCGTCTGCCTTCTGCAGGTCTCTGGCGGTTACATCATTAAAACAGCTATAGCCCAGTATGTAATCAAAAGCAGTTTCGGGGCTTATATTACGGGCTTTCTTTTTTATAACAACTGCCAGTTCCCCTTCATAATCCACCCGTTCAGACTGCGGCGGTTTTATTATGTTATCTTCTGTACCGATAATCCCATCGGCATTTTTAAAAAATATAAGGGGTGTCAGGGGCAGATTTTCAGCCATCTCTCCGGCATGGGCTTTATAGTTTAAACCGATAGCAATTATTTTAGAGGGAACTGAGGGAGAAAGAAGCCTAACCCCCGAAACATCAAAAACCCTGCCGGAAAAAACAATTTTACCGAAAGGGTTGCCCTTAAGTTCTTTTAGCTTTGCACCTTCCAGCACGGCATATCCTGTCCGCTTGCCAGAAATATTAAAACGTACTATTCTCATATTGTTATCATTCTAGCTTTTAAGTCTGAAGGGTGCAATCAGGAATTTGCATCCGCAAATAGAGTTGTCTGTGAACAGGGATATCAAGAGTTTGGCTTGACAGTCCCGTATGCCGCTGTTAAACTTTATCTTCGGCGCCAAGCCGTATGTTTGGGAGGATTTTTTGGTAACAAACCATACCCCTTACCTTGAAAAAGGCCTTATATCCATATTCACCGGTGAAGGCAAGGGTAAAACCTCGGCGGCTGTCGGCACTTCTGTCAGAGCTGCCGGTCACGGGTTAAGGGTTTGCCTTATTTTTTTTGCCAAGGGGAAACGCTTTGACCACGGCGAGTTCAAAATATTGTCCTCCCTGCCAAACGTAACCCTGCAGAGTTTTGGCCAATCCGGCTGGATACTCAAAAATATATCCGAAGAAACCCGCAAACAGGCGGGACTGGCCTTCGAGGCCGCCTCCGAAGCGGTAACCGGCGGGCAGTATGACCTGGTGGTCATGGACGAAATTATGATAGCTTTGACGGCCGGGCTGGTCACCACCGAGCAGGTTATCCGTATGATAAACGCTAAACCGCCGTATGTAGAGCTGATTATGACCGGGCGGAGCGCCCCGGCTGAACTTGTAGAATTGGCTGACCTGGTTTCCGAAATAAAGGCAGTCAAACACCCGTATACTAGGGGCATCAAAGCCCGTAAAGGTATAGATTACTAATCTTCACCAAGGAGAAAATAATGAAAGTAACCCTGAGTGTTATTAAAGCAGATATCGGCGGTTTTGTAGGCCATTCGGACTCACACCCGCAGTGTCTGGTCAGGGCTGAAAAGCACCTGGCAGAGGCTAAAAAGAATGGCATGCTGATTGATTACCATATTACCAAATGCGGTGATGACCTCCAGCTTGTCATGACCCACCAGAAAGGTATAAACAACAAAGTTATCCACGAAATGGCTTGGGATACCTTCGTAAGCTGCACCGAAGTTGCCAAAGAGCTGAAGCTTTACGGCGCCGGGCAGGACTTGCTGTGTGATGCCTTCTCCGGAAACGTAAAGGGCATGGGTCCCGGCGTAGCCGAAATGGAGCTTGAGGAACGGCCTTCCGAACCTATCATAATCTTCATGGCCGACAAGACCTCTTCCGGTGCCTGGAATCTGCCTCTTTACAAAATGTTTGCTGACCCCTTTAACACCATAGGTCTGGTCATAGCCGAAAACATGCATGACGGCTTTTCTTTTGAAGTACATGACGTAAAGGAAAGCAAGGGCATTACCTTTAACACTCCCGAAGAAATCTATGACCTGCTGGTATTTATAGGTGCTCCTTCCCGCTTCGCTATTAAAAGCGTTTCCACCCGCAAGGGCGAAATTGCGGCTGTGTCTTCCACCCAGAAACTGGCTTTACTGGCCGGACGCTACGTCGGCAAAGATGACCCGGTTTGTATTGTCCGCGCCCAAGGTTCTTTCCCGGCTGTAGGTGAAATACTTGAACCCTTCACTCAACCTTACCTGGTAGAAGGCTGGATGCGCGGCTCGCACAACGGCCCTATTATGCCTGTCTCAGTAGATGACAGCACCCCCACCCGCTTTGACGGCCCGCCACGGGTAACCGCTCTGGGTTTCCAGCTGTCAAACGGTATGCTTATCGGCCCGCGTGATATGTTTAAAGATAAGTCTTTTGACAATGCCCGCCAGAAATCACTGGATATGGCAGATATGATGCGCTCCCACGGCCCGTTTGAGCCCCATCGCCTGCCGCTGGAGGAAATGGAATATACCACCATGCCTCAGGTGTCCAAGAAACTGGCCGGACGCTTTAAACCCCTGAAAGACTAGTTTATGCCAAAGCTTCTGCTGGCAAGCAACAACCGGGGCAAGCTGAGAGAATATGCTTCTCTCCTCTGTAGTTCGGGTTTTGAGCTTGTTACTCCGGCAGATATGGGCATAAAAATAACAGTTACCGAAACCGGCACCACATTTGAAGAGAATGCCCGCTTGAAAGCCGCCGCTCTGGCGGAAGCAAGCGGGCTTCTTACTTTGGCAGATGACTCCGGTCTGGCAGTAGACGCTCTGGGGGGTGAACCCGGTGTCTATTCCGCCCGTTATGTCGGGGAAAACGCTCTGGATACAGACCGGAATGCATATCTCCTGTCTAAAATGCACACTATCCCCGCTGAAAAACGCACCGCCCGCTTCTGCTGTGTAATCGCCATTGCCCAGCCAGGCCATATCATCGCCACCTTTGAGGGTACTTGCGAAGGATTTATAAACACTGAACCCCGTGGCACTAACGGATTTGGCTATGACCCCGTTTTTTACCTGCCGGAATACTGTAAAACTATGGCCGAACTCTCATCTGAAATAAAAAACAGCATTTCCCACCGGTCTATAGCCGCCCAAAAAGCCAGCCGGTTTCTGGCCAAAATAGCCACTAGCTAGTTAAGCCACACCAAATAAACTTACACACTCTGCTCTTTTTTTAATCCCGTTTTTGTCTCTTGATAAACTATTTACTGCCTCATTTTGAGCACAAAAATATCTTGTTTAAGTGCTATTCTTGGGATATACTGAAAGACCAGTAAATAACCCCGGGGGGTAAATATGAAACTTACATGCTTACAGGAAAATCTGAACAAGGGTCTAAACATTGTGGGCAAAGCGGCTGCCGGCCGGACTACCCTGCCCATTACCAACAATGTCCTTATCTCAACTGATGACGGCCGTTTAAAACTAGCTGCCACCAACCTTGAAATGGCTATCAGCTGCTGGATAGGAGCCAAGATAGAGGAAGAAGGGAGCACCACCGTACCTGCCAAACTCCTGACCGAATTTGTCAGCTCTCTGCCCAATGATAAAATAGAATTAAACCTTAATGCCAAGTCAAAGGCACTCAATATCAAATGCGCCCGCTTTGAGGCACGCATAACGGGCGTTGACGCAAAAGATTTCCCTCCTATACCCAAAGTTGAAAACGGGATTTCTACCAAGATTAACGTTGAGGCCTTCCGCCAGGCCGTAAGCGAAGTGGTATTTGCTTCGGCAACTGACGAATCCCGCCCGGTGCTCACTGGTGTCAACGCCGAATTTGAAGGCAGCACCCTGACTTTGGCTGCAGCTGACGGTTTCCGTTTGGCTGTTTATAGACTGCCTCTGCTGGAAGCGGTAAAAACTGCTACTAAAGTAATCATTCCAGCCCGTACACTGGGTGAGCTTTCCCGCCTGGCCAGTATGGACGAGGAAGAAGCCCTGATTATAAACGTAGACACTGCCAAGAGCCAGATACTTTTCAGGCTTAAAAATATTGAGCTGGTATCTCAGCTGGTACAGGGGAATTTCCCCCAGTACAACCAGATAATCCCTCAAAGCTTTACTACCAAAGTGGTAGTAGATGCCAACCAGTTCCTTATGGCCACCAAAACTGCTACAATCTTTGCCCGTGACGGCGGCGGCATAGTCCGGCTGATGATGAACCCCGGCGGCAATAATACCCCCGGTAAGCTCACCATCTCCGCCCGCTCTGAAGAAGTGGGTGACAATACCGGTGAACTTGACGCTGTTATCCAGGGTGAAGAAGCTAAAATAGCCTTCAACGGCAAGTATCTTCTGGATGTGCTGGGTGTGCTTAAAGCCCAGCAAGTAGCGCTGGAAGTGACCAGCCCGTCAAGCCCCGGTGTGATAAAACCGGTAGGTGCAGACAACTATATCCACGTTATCATGCCCATGTTTGTCCAGTGGTGAGTACGTTCAAATCAAGGTAACCTTTGATGCTTACACCTTCCGGAGTGGCTGAAACTTTCAAATCCAGATAGGTGTAAGCATCTTTCTTTTCAGCGTTTGAGCAATTATCTAAACAGGGTACGACTTTGGCACAAAGTTCTTTAATACTTTCCTGCATCTCCAAAGCCTTTGCCAGGTTTTCTTTAGCCTGGATAAGACCATTAAGGCGCACCTGATCTGCTTCCCGTTCTCTTTTCATAAGGTTCATTTCATCCAGAACAATATCCGGCGTTGCCAAATCCATGCGCAGTACATTCATAAGACGCCGTTCTTGCCCAGCATATCCTTTAAGACGGCGGCTTAACTCTTTAATCTCCTTGTCCATTGCACCTGTGGAATAGTGAGCCTTTTCATTTTCTACCTGTTTGCCCACTTCAGCTAACAGCAGTTCAGGTTGGCTAAGAACGCTTTTTACTTTATCCCAAACCACTTCTTCAAGCCAATCAGCTCTAATATAATGGGCATCACATATCTTTGCCCGTGAGGCCGTTGGATATGTCCCCCTACAATGGTAATAACGATAATTCCCACGCAAGCAACTACCGATAAGTGGACTACCGCACTTCCCACAAACAGCAAATCCGGTTAGTGGATATTCATGTTTAGCTTTTCCAGAGTGGAGTCCTCTCAGTTTCGCAAGGGCAGATTGTGCTTGTTCAAATAACTCCTGGCTAATAATAGCAGGCGTAACATCTGTAAGAACGTGCCAAGTGTCTTCGTTTGTTTTCTTATGATCTTTGCCAGTAGTACGACCAAAATAAGTTATCCCTGTGTAAGCTTTATTATGAAGTACCCGATTAACAGTCCGAGCTTCCCATTTTTTCCCTGTCTTAGAAGGTACAGAATTATCATTCAAAGTTCTGGCTATCCCAAAGCAACTCTTACCATCAGCAGCCATTTCAAACATGTGTTTAACCACTTTTGATTCATGGGCCAGAGGAATCCGTTTCTTAGAGGTAGAATCCCATTTATAACCATATATACCAACACCTGTTCCTTGCGGCATCTTTCCATTCTTTAGTAAAGCCCTTTTACCACGCCCGGTAGCATCACGTCTTCTTTCCGCATCCAGCTTGGCAGCATAACCCTTTATATAGAACACAAGCTTACCTACTTCGGAGTTATCTACCGTTTCAGTTGCCGCTTCCAGAGCGACTTCATTCTTTTCTAACTCTTGCATAAGAATAACCCCATGCACCGGATCACGAGAGAATCTATCCAAACTATAAACTACCACCGCCTCAATTGCCTGGGAACGCACTGCTTCACGCAATTCTGCCAAACGAGGACGCTCTAGTGAAAGGCCAGACCAAGCTTCGCTATATTGATACTTAACCTCGTAACCTTTCACCTGGCAATACTTTAAACAGGCTTCTAGTTGGGTTTGAAGACTAGTTCCGTCTTGTTCTTGACCTTCAGTAGATACACGGCAGTAAATAGCGGCTTTCATAAATAATCCCCCACACCTAACTCAGTATTCCGCTTACTCATTCAGCAATTTTTTGATACAACAAGCGGTTTATACTTAATTTTATCATGATTATTTGATTATGATACATATCATCTAAATTGACCTATAAATATCCCTTCTATTCCCAATACGCACAATAATTACCAGGCTTTGCTTATCATCGATATTATAAACTATCCGATAATCACCTTGACGAACACGCCATAAACCTGAACCTTTTAGTTTTTCAATTCCCTTTGGTCTGGGTGTATTCGCTAGTTCTTTAATCGTCTCGATAACAGCTTCAAAATCTTTCTTAGGAAGCTTATCTAAATCTTGTTGGGCTTTACGCCTTAAGTCTATCCGATACATACCTAAGACCGATTGCCACTGTTTACTGCTTTGCGTGTTTCTAGATAGCTCTCAAGTGATTGTGTGCCCTCAGTATCAGTTAGAGCATTCAAACCTTCAGCCACATCAATCTCATCTTCCATTTTAGAAATTATGGCTTCAGTTAGCCATTCTCGCATACTTTTACCCTGCAAAGCCGCATAAGCTTTCATCCGGTTACGTAATGAAGGCTCTAAATCCAGAAAATATCTTGTACGATTAGCTGATTCAACCATCTTATTCTCCCTATTTTGGCTATGTTTACCATTATTATATCCCTTGTAAAAACTTCTAGCAATTACTCCCATTTATTCTTTCCACTCCACTCCTTCAATTTTAGCCCCCATCTTAAGGGCGGTTTCCAGGAGATGATTGCTGGGCGTGTCTATGTTGGAAACCAACCCCTGCCTCTTAGCTATATCATCCTTGAATTCTTCAGAGGTAAACATCTCATACAGGTCCTGTTTGAGCTTTACCATTCCGGCAACTGATCCCATGCCAGAGCCCAAAGAAGCCACCGCAGAAACCATACAACCCCTTATCTGTCTTATAAGGTGGTCATACCTGACCTGTTTGGCTTTCATCCGGATTACCCCGTTAGCCTGACCGAAGAGGTTAAAGCTCTGCTGAATTATCTGCCAGTAGTCTTTACTCTCCCAACGGGCCTGGTTAGTCTCTGAGCCTTTATCACATATCCTTAACCAGTTGGAGGTGCAGTAACGCCAGATATCCGCCAGGGTATCCATTAAGTCAGTAAAAGTGGTTACCCCCATCTCTTTTAAGAAATGACGGCGGCACTGGAATTCAAACCTTATTACACTGGATTTAGTATCCCAGTCACTTGCCTTCCATATCTCTCTCATCCATTCTTTCTGTTTAAGGGTAATCTCTAGAGTCTTGTCATAAATCCTAGCGGATAAGTCCCCTTGCCCGAATTTGTATCCGGTATGCTTCCTACAATTTAGGTAATGCTCCAGCTTGTCCGATTCCAGGTATTCTGCCTTTACCCTGGCATGAGTTACTACCTCTGTTTCCATATTCAGGACAGGAAAGGGCATTTCCATATCAAGACACAGGTCTGCCCTGGATACCCGGTTGTTTTTGGGTACAGCCCATCCTAAGAGCCACTGGGTGAAGTCACTGACAGCCTTTTCCGGGCCGTTTGCCCACAGGTTTTGACTGCTGAAGGTTACATATACTTCCGGCATTATTGAGCCGCCCTTAGCTTCTCTGGCTATACAGACAGTTACATCCGCATTTCTAAGCACCCATTCATAACCCTTAGACCCGCGGGCTGAGATACTGAATTCAACTCCAAACCATTCAAGGCCATATCCCTTGGAGTTAAACATCCTTTCTCCGGCCTTCTCTTTGGCTTCGGTGAGCATTTCAAAGCATTCTGTATCAAGGTATTCCTGTATCTCAAACCCTATTACCAGGGTATCTATTCCGCTTGCTGCTACTTTTATCTTGTCCATTCTCTCTTACTAGCCTTTACTATCCAGAACCCCCCTGTTAGTTAGTGAGGGGGGATTTTGAGACAACTGGTCTTTTGCGTCTTACTGGCTCGCCTGCCCTGCATCTTGCCCGTCACTCCGGCCGGGCAATCTTGCAGCGCAAGACACAGGATGCATTCCAGCCTGGCGAGCCCGGTCAATAAGACTGCTGAAGAGCCGTTTGCCTGCTGCTTGTTGAGTCATAGAAATCGTATGCACTTCCATGCTCAACTTAACTTCTGTATTTAGCTTATTCACTAACATACCTGCATTTTGCCATTAAACAGCCAGCAACAGCGTATGGGTTTTTTGTACATCTGCGTTTGCAAGAGTGTATATTTTTTGTACAAAATAAAAGGCCACCCTTTTACCGGATGGCCTTTACTCTCATGGTATATTTAAATAAATTTATTAATCTTTTCGAGGATATCCCATTGCCTCGTCACAAGGCTTGATTTCATTGCTTATATTTGAAGGATCAAAAGTAAATTCCTTGCCCTTTATCTTATCACAGAATTCCTTTGGGCCAGAATATTTTACCCGTGAGTAATACCACCTGGTAGCTACCTTAACTATTTTCTCATCGTGACACATGGTAAACCCATCTCGTTTGAACCTCTTTGTTTGATCACGATGTTTTCTGCTACCGGATTTAGTTCTTATCAACTTAGTGAAATCATATGTATGGCCCAATATTTTTAAGCCCACCATCCGTTCATTTTCTACATACTGCATATGATTATAATCTGCAGAGGAGTAAAACTTAATAGCCAGTACCAAGAGCGGAGAGCTTTCTCTTGTGACTTTATAAACACCTTTAGACCGTTCTGATTGATTATTAAACCCAATATTTATCAACTCGGTAATTAACCCTTGATATAATTTAATATCCGGATTATTTGTTTCTAAATTATCATCACCAAACCAATATCCAAATTCTTTGGACTTATTTGTAAAAACATTATCCGCAAATTCTGAAAATAAACCGTCTATATTGGATGCCTTGATTTGCTCTTTACATCTGTCTTCTGAAGGCATTTCTACATTGAACGTACTGAAAAGATTTGGTACTCCAGGTAATCTGTAACAATCTAGTATTTGTTCATAAATCTTTCTGGCTTCTTCAGAACTGGCAAGCACCACCTGAAGACAAGCAAAACAATAAACTATCGGCATAGTATCAGGTGAATAGTAGCGCTTTTGATAAGTCATATCTATGATTCTATATTCAAGTAGGCTGTAGCGCAACTAACTACAATCAGAAAATTAGATAGCCGTGTACCTTTTCAATATGCGCTTTTTAGCTGATATTAAAATTCAGAAGATACATTCCCATAAATGACAATGATTCATGAATCATTGTCAGAATTCACCCAATCTATATATTCGCGCTTTTCAATACAACAATCCAGCGATAAAACAATCCTCTGCACTAGATGACACGCCCAATCAGCATTTTGGGCATTGATTACAGTAATAATTTCATCTGTATTCCCATAACTAGATTTTATTACTTCTCGATATTTAGGCTTTTTGTGAACAATATATTTCTCTCTGATATACTTCAACTTTTTAAAAGAGTTAAAAAGTTCAGAATCCTCTTCAATTTCAGTTTTAATTTTTTTTACCGATGTAATTGCTTTGGACACTTCCAATAATTTTTTCTCTATGGAAGTGTAACTTTTTTTGTCCCAATTCGTATCAAGATTAAAATCGTTACCCAATAAATTTATATAGGCTTCTAAACAAGTAAAACAAAACAAAATAGCAATCATAGAATCTTTGATTTCGAGATTAAAGGATTTATCCTTCACACCCAGAGCATTGTTTCTATGTTTCTTTGCTATCTCAAACATAAGCACATGTACATTATGGCGACTAAGAATTTTAGGCATACCAAATTCTAAAGTTGATGAGATACCATCAGGTTGTATAGCTTGCGGTGTAATCATAATATCATCTAGCTCCAGCCTAATCTTTGTATTTTTGAAAATCGTAATATCTACTGATTTGTTATCTTGATTATATCCTATCTTTGAGTATTTCATTTGCAGCAGGTTCAAAATTTTTTAACCCGGCGATTCTCCCTGACACCTAATCTTACCAATGCCTTGCCCTTCTAAATAATGAGATGGCAGCTATACACAAGCATGACAATGTATAAACATCCTTTTCCATGATAGTTTCTCGCTCTAGTATGCCTTTAGTAAAGTATCTTGTAATTTTTACAGATTATTGCACCCATAACGCACCAAATTTTCCACTAATTATGTATAACACTTCCAATATTATTATTCTTGTTCTTATTTATCTATTAATGTCTTGTTTTGGTATTTATGGAAGTGTATCATTGATTCAATATCATATAGATCAGGAGATGCCACCCAATGGGGGGATTATTCAGACGAAAAGATAACTACACCATAATTGCTGAAAACACCGCGAAATATTATCTAGAGCTTAAAAGTAGATATTCAAATCGCTTGACTGATTGTTTTTCGTTATTTGCTGCAACAGTTGCAACCGATACCCAAGTTTACCTATCCTTAAATCAAATATCTACAGATACCATACTACATATAGTCAGGAAAGCATTAGGGCATAACCCAGAAATCCCTACTTATCAGACTATTAGAAAAAGAGAGTGGGCATCCGAGTTAGATCTAAGAAATGGGTTTTCAAAAACTAAATACTTTTTTCAGGCTATGCGGCAGATGAATTAGAAAAAGACACCCTATTTAATCTTGTTTTCGAACTCGAAATAGAGATTTTCTCGATTGATAGTCCCGAATTTAATCGAGAAAATATAGAAATTGCTTGTTATACACAGGCTAAAAACATCTATAAAACCGTAAAAAAAGTACTCTTAAATTATAAAGGTGAACCAATATTTGCGGTATCCACTAGTGTATTTATGGATTCATCAGGTTTTGCATCAATAAGGGAGCAACTTGGAATCAACTAATAATCAATTATTATCGGTTAAATGAACTCCAATACTCAGTTAATATTAAAGCAAGAAATAATTATATAAAAATATCTAGATAACTAATCTATATTTTTACGAATTAAAATTATAATTCATGAGGAGTATGTAATGGAGTGGTGTCAAATTGAATGGAAAGGATACTATCCAATCAGTACGAATTTGACGATACCCTCTTCTGTTAATGGAAGCGGAATCTATGCTATTTATGAAGGTAGCGGTAGAACACCCCAAAAATTATTATATATTGGTGAAACATATCAACAAACTTTTAGTCAAAGGTTAAAACAACATCAGCGCCAATGGCTTTATAAAATAGATACAAAACTCTTAGTGGCTTTTGGTCAAGTCAACTTACCGAAAGGTACTCGTATTTCAATCGAGCGTATTTTGGACATAGAAAGTTGTTTTATATACGAATTACGGCCACCATACAACAATATGAGCAAAAATGGTCATTGCGGTAGAGACTTTCTTATTTTCAACCTTGGGAAAATCGGGGTTATGAATAAAGTGATATGCGCTGATAATAAATTAATTAAATTAATTAAGGCAAGCAACAAATAAACATCGGAGAAACTCATAATGACAGAAGAGACTCTAATGAAAGTTAAATTAAAATATTGTAACAATATTGACGAAGGCGAAGTCGTTATTTGTGAAAACAAATTAAATATTAAATACGCCATAAATGGCATTGGTAAAAGTACAATAGCCAAAGCGATCAACTTATCAGTAAACGATAAGCTAAATAGCACGAATGGCATTTATACACTTACACCCTTCAAAGCTATGAATGATGGAAAACTTAGACCTATGGTCGAAGGTATTGACGATATAGGAAGTTGCATGATTTTCGATGAAGACTATATAAATGGATTTGTGTATAAGCCAGATGAATTACTTAAAGGAAGTTTTGATATTTTTATCCGAGGTGAGGAATACGAGAAAGGTATCAATGAGATTGAAAAATTAGTCCTTGATTTAAAATCCATTCTAGCCCAAGACAAGGATATTGAAAATCTAATATCAGATTTCAACGAATTGAGTGATAGTTTTGGTCGACCAACAAAAACCGGAATTCATGGATCGAGTCCGCTTTCAAAAGCATTTAAAGAAGGTAACACTGTCCAAAATATACCTAATGGTCTTGAAATTTACAAGGCATACATCCAAAGAGAGGATAATTATAGATGGATGCAATGGCAACTAAATGGCAAGTCTTTTATTGATATAACCGATAATTGCCCTTATTGTGTTAATGATATCAAAAATAAAAAGAGCATTAAGAAAGTCAGCGAAGTCTACGAACCAAAATCGATAGAAAACTTAAACAAAATAGTCGCTGTGTTTCAAAGGTTAGGAAAATATTTCTCAGACGACACAAAATCAAGAATCGACGATTTTATTACGAGTATAAATGGTTATTCTGATGAGCAAGTCGAGTATCTCAGAGAGATCAGAGACCAAGTGGATAGACTTAATAAAAAATTCATAGATGCACAAAACATTAGCTTCCAATCCTTAAAAGAAGTAGATCAAGTTATTGAAGGCCTGAACGAATATAAAATAGGAATTGAACTTTACAATCATATGCAGTCAGAAAATACCATTGAGAAAGTAAATATCGTAAATGATTCCATTGATAGATTACTGAAAAAAGCAGGAAAACTACAAGGTAGTATTAACCGCCAAAAATTGTTAATAGAACAACTTATTAAAGAGCATTGTAATGACATTAATTATTTCCTTAAGAACGCTGGCTATAAATATACTGTCAGTCTAAATGGACATGAAGATCAACTTAAATTAAGACTTTTTCATTATGACTATACTGAAGAGGTGACTAACACAAAAAATCACCTAAGTTTTGGAGAACGTAATGCATTCGCACTTATTCTCTTCATGTTTAATACGCTGAAAAATAAACCAAAACTGATTATTTTGGATGATCCAATTTCTTCATTTGATAACAATAAAAAATATGCAATCGTAGATATGCTATTTCGAAAAGAAAAAAGTTTCAGAGGGAAAACCGTTTTACTTTTAACACACGATTTCGAACCTATAGTCGATCTGGTTTATCACCATACTGATCGATATGAAAAACCATTGGCTTTTTTCTTAGAAAATAATACGGGTAAACTTATAGAAAAAACAATTAGCAAAGAAGATATCAAGACTTTTATTGATATAAATAAGTTTAATATATCGAAAGATACACATGTCCTCAATAAAATTGTTTACTTGAGGCGATTATTCGAAATCTTGAATGAAAAAGGGATGGGATACGAGCTTATTTCAAATCTGATTCACAGAAGAGAAAAACCATTGAGATTTGAAAATAAATCATCTAGAGAAATGACTTCTGAAGAAGTGAAAGAAGGTGAGAAGGAGATAAAGTATCACCTTAAAGACTTTGATTATAATAGCGCATTAAACTTGGTGAAGGATGATTCCTCTCTTATTAAATTATACAAAGAAACCATGAGTAATTACGAAAAACTTCATATATATCGAATCATTTTTGATAATAAGCAGGATAGATTAAATTCAGATATAATTCAAAAATTTATTAATGAAGCATTCCACATCGAGAACGATTATATTTATCAAATCAATCCTTCGGTGTATCAAACTATTCCACAATATGTGATTGACCAATGCGACATTTTTATTGAGAAATTAGCAAATATTCCAGCTTGAAAGATTGACACTCTTAAACATGCGCATGAAAATGTAGATATATAGGTCTATTCTTACATATTATTCTATAGACTCCTAACTTGAATATATCCATTTTAGCAGGAGGATCAAATGGAAGAATATTTTGATACTATCGAATGCGATAACATTGATGATCTGGAAACGAAATGTCTTTCTCTATTAAATGGCAAAGATATCTGGGTTTTCCGTGGGCAAGAAAATGCTGAGTGGAAATTGGATACGACTTTCACTAGAGCTTGCGATCTTTGTGCTGTACCCCAAGGTAATCGAGAAGAAATTGAAGGATTGATGAGACGTGAGTTTAAACGTAGATTATATCAATATAAAAATAATCTACCAGACAATTCCCATAAAGATGAATGGCTAGCTTTAATGCAACACTATGGGGCACCTACTAGGTTACTCGACTTTACTTATTCCCCATACGTAGGAATTTATTTTGCCTTTGAGAGAGCCAAAATAAATTCCCAAGTTGCATTATGGGCTTTTAATACCACGTGGAATAATAATGGGTTGAATACATATTCTCCGGAATTAGATGAAGCCTACAAACAATATCAATACAATCGTGATTGGAATCAATTTTCGGGTAAAATTAGTAACAATTCCATTCCGAAACAATATATTTTAAATTTAAACCCCTTCAGGTTAAATGAAAGACTTACTTATCAGAGAGGTGTGTTTTTATATCAGGGTGACGTATCTACTAATCTGGAGGAAAACATATTAGCATTTAGTAATGCCATAGGATATAACGGAAAAAGCATAACAAAATTCGTCATCAACAATGATGCTAACGGCAATCAAAGAAGCCAAGCTTTAATTAAGCTTGACTATATGAATATAACAAGAACAACTTTATTCCCAGATTTAGATGGTTTTGCATCCTCTTTTACGGCAAGAATCCCAACCTTCTTCATGAAACAAATTGGTTCAGGTGTCTATTATGATTAAAAACTAACAACAAACATACGCTTCGAAAGACAGATACCCTGATGTTTAGCAATAATTTTGTTCTAATTAATTTATATAAGATCAATATGCAAAACTAAAATAAAGGGAGCCATATGGCTCCCTTTAAAATCTACAATCAACTATTAAACCTGCTTGCTTCTTCTCGATATCAATTGCCAGGTGATAGCCAGTAAAACAATTGCAGGCACGCCTATAATCACAAGCCCCATCCAAGCGGCAAATGGAAATAACTCTGACATCGCCCCAAAGAAATGCTGAATTGCCATTAGCAACAGCACAATTCCAGTAATTCCCATCAGCCATTCGTACCAGGTTGCACCCGTATTCCGCTTACGCAACCAACCTATAAATGAATACAGCCCAATAGCTAAAATAGCACCTATAAATCCAAAAAGCAAAAAGTACTGCATCTTATACTCCTTCCAAATTTAACCCAATAACTTCGGATTACTGCCATACACATGCCAGGCAGAAGGTTCATGCCACCATGACTCAGGATCTTTGTCCTGCTTGCCATAATGCATAGATTTCTCCATTTGAGTGAAGAAGCTATTAAATAGCGGAGTAGTAGAAGTGGTAGCTTTGACCACACTATGAATAAAACTGCCATCGGGAATAGCATTGAAGGGGCAGGCACCCTTGCACCCATTACAATCCGCCAAACACCTAAACCCATCAACTCTCCAACCTTTGTAGCCAGGTACGTTATACATTACCTCGGTGCCACCGTTTTCAATGTCATTATCAAAACTCTGTCCGTCACAATTAGAGTCCCAGTTGCGATTGATTCCTTTAGGCGGCACAGCTCCAACCGGACAGCTCTCAGCACAAATACCGCAAGTTTCACAGAACTTTGTAATGCCGGCATCAATAGGCTTGGTAAGCGCGAGTGGTAAATCAGTGAAAAAGATGGCATGGGTGCGCATCATAGCGCCATTTTCTGGTGATAAACAAACCTGCCCCATACGGGCATGTTCACCTACCCCACTCCAAAAATCAAAGGCTGGCGCAGCCTGAAGCGAATGACCATAAACTACATTATAGCCAAGTCCGCGGATAAATTGCTCAACAAAGCTCTTTGCATAAGCTACACGCGCATATGATATAGTCTCAGTGCAAGCACCAATAGTTGAAGGAGCACGGCGAAGTATCTCATCTGCCCCCATGTTATGAGTAGCTATGACATATTTGTGCGAGGAAGGAATATGAACAGTTGGGGGATTAGTTGTCCTGTATGTCTCAGTAATATCATCATCAAAGATTATATGTTGCCCAGAATTATTGTATTCCCAAACAAAACGCCTGCTTTTTTCATCCAACTCGGCCACACCAATGGAAGGGCCTAAACCAATAAGACTAAAAGCAGCCCGAATCATCTGGGAGTTTTCTTCCGGAGTCCCCTGCCATTTAGGCATACCAATTGCATCAGGCCTTGGTGCAGGATTTAAAAGTGTTACACCGAATTGTTCAACGTTATACAAATAATGAGGGCAACCCAAACCGACTGAATACATTGAATTTTTCAAAGCATAATCTCGAGTAGTAGGCCCTTCATAGTCAGGCCAGAGTTCTTTGGTCTTATTATCAAAGGCTTTTCGGAATGCATCCATGTCGTAGGCCGGATAGTGCTGCTTCCAAATCACCGGATTCCAGTAAGAGTACCCGCGCGTATCACGACGTTTCAAAATATTCCAATCTATCTCTATACCGATATCCCCAAATTCACGCTCTTTTACATACCAAGCACGTTTAGGATGTGCCGAAGTTGAAGACGTTAGTTCATCCAAATCTTTAAAAACAGGGGTAACAGCAGTCGCGGCACCAAGACCTGCCCCGGCTATACCCAAACCCTTCATAAATTCCCTTCTGGAAAAAGTTGAATGATAGTTAGACATATTTAATCTCCTCTTATTTTTACAGACTTCCCTGTTGCCATCCGGTCTCTCCCGAAAGTCAATTTGCATTTGTCTCCTTTCGCGATTACATATCGAAAAAGCACTCTTAATTCAATTGTGTATTCTCATGTGTATTCTCATGTGTATATCTATATTACAACTTACACTTGGTGATTTCAATACCTGAAAATAAACTCTAACAAAGGAGCTTACGCTATGCTGTGTTTGCTTTAAATCTGTGATCGGAGTTATACTTGTTCATTATGGATTATTCTAAATTTAAAAATCTCAAAATTGGACATTATTTAACCATACTTTTGCACCACAGCTCTCATCTTAATCATAAGAAACTGGAACAAGAATTAAGAAAAGTTGGCTTAACCGTTGAAAGATTTATAATACTGCACGCAATTTGCACACTGGGCGGGATAACCAATCCCTCCAGTATTACCCGAGAAACCATATTGGAACCACATGCAATATCTGCTGTTCTTATAAGAATGGAAAAAGACGGACTAATTACCAGAACCGCTTATGCTAAACCCAAAAATATGATACGGATAGAACTCACGGACAAAGCTAAAACTGTGGTCGAACAGGCTTGGAAGATAATACCTGATTTAGATGAATTTTGGGAAGGCTGCCTAACAAATGATGAAGTGCAAACCCTTATAGATTTACTTGAGAGAATTAAGAAATATAATCTGCCTTTTATCTACGGAAATAAGAAAAATTCAGGTCAGGCAAAACCTATACACAATAACAAGACGGGTTCTTTAACGGGTTTCCAGGCAAAAATATAAACCCTTATTTCCACACTTTGAAATAACCAAAGATGCTTACGATATTGGAAAATTGATAGTTTGGTTTCTTTGTCTAGTTTATGTGATATAAATACGTCTGTCGGATAATCCAACCAGCCTCGTAGTAAGCATCAATTTTCTCGGCATAATTATCCTTGCTTTTGACTGAAAAAGTGCGGCTAATCTTACTCATAATAAAGCCTTATTCTAAGTTTGAATATACTTAAGAAGGTATTATTAACATATTAAAAGAATCGAGGAAAGCAGAAGGCCTACATACTATACTCAAGGGGGACTTGGCCCCCCTTGAGTATAAATAATTACTGTTAAGTTCGCTTGTTTCTTCGAAGTGCCAACTGCCAAGGAAGAATTAATAATACAACGGTTGGTATGCCCATGAATAACAGGATCATATAGGCAGGTTCGTATTCTGATTCCGCTAAACTGCCGAAAAAGTTTTGGACAGTGAAAAATAAAAGTATCATACCTGCTATACCCATTAGCCATTCATAACAGGTTAGTGACATGTTCTTACTTCTAAACCAAATAAACAAACCTACTAAGACAATTCCTAATAGAATCCCCTCTAATAATATCACTTTTGTTCCTCCTAATTCGTTAGATCTAACGCCCTAAAAGCCTTGCATAGTTTAAATCTGAGGTAGCTGAACCTAAATCTCGGTTCCACCAACCATCGAAATCACTATCTACATTGCTATATCCAAAGAACCTGTCAGAATCAGCAAAAAATCTATTAAGAAGTGAGGTATTTGATACCGTTGCCTTAATAAGATTATGCATGGAAGCAAAATTCTTTTGAGAGAAAACACAATATCCCTGACAATATGAACAGCCGCGACATCTCACATAATCAACATGCCAATTTTTAACCCCGGGTCTGCTCCATGTATTAGGTGTGCCAGCGGGTATACCATATTCGGGCCTACCTAACTTTGATGGTGATAATTCCCAGGTGGGTTCCTTATCCTTATTTATAGCTTCATTAGGGCAGAGGTCAGCACACACACCGCATGTTTCACAGAACTTAGTTATTCCAGCATCTATTGGAGGAGTAGGTGCAACCGGTAAATCTGTAAATATTCCCAGATTTACCCGGTATGCAGAACCTAATTCAGGACTTATACCAATTCCATGTCTGCCTATCTCATTCATTCCTGCTAATGCCCCTCCCCCAGTGTTATAGACCCAAACACTTTCCGAACGCAGATATCCTAATACCTTCAAGAAAGTCTGCATGCGGATAAGAAGAGTGAGGCGTTGATTGTAGCCCATTACAAATGAAGACACATTCATAGCATGCATGCTGGTATTCGTTTTAGGATCACCAAGAATACGCATAGTATCAAAAGGCTGTGTCACCTGCAAAACTATGACATATTTCATTTTATTCGGTAGTACCTTTACGGGTGTAGGAAAACCTAAAGCAGGTCCGGGTGTTATCAATCCACCGGTATAATACGGAGTATCGCAATCTTCCCATTTTGTCGCATCTGCAAAAGTGAGTTTTTTGATTTTATCATCCACTTCAAGAAAACCGACTTTATATGCTCCAAAATAATGAGCGGCCGCCCGTATCATCTTACTTGCTTCTTCAGGTGTCCCAGACCAGCGGGGAACTTTTTTAAACTTTGGCTCATCAGGCCAACCCCAATCTGGCCAAGCTTCAGGATTAGGATCCTCATTGTTTACCTGAGGGCCTGTGGGATCTGCTCCTAACACCTCATCCACAGAATAGTCATGTAAACCGCGCTGTAATGCCCCCATAAGAAGTGCATAATCTTCCATACGATATCCGGGTTTATTGGGATCCATCTTTGAGGGATTAGCTTGAGCGTCCTGATGGACAAGATAACCGGGATAAGGGCCAGGATATGAAAAACCATCCACGCCAGTTTTCATAGAGAAACTGGGGGTAAGCATATCCCAATCTACTTCCATAGTAGGATTACCAGCCGGACGCTGTTTTACCCACCACGGATAAGACATGTTATCGGGAGTACCAGAGACAAGTTCTTCCAGATCATGAAACATCGGCGTAACAGCCGATGCAGCACCCAAACCAGCCCCAGTTAGACCCAGACCTTTCATAAATTCTCTTCTAGAAAGCGTCGAATGATAATTAGGCATATAGATCTCCTTTCATCTTCCGCAGACTTTCCTGCTGTCATCCGGTCTCTTCCGAAAGTCAGTTTACTTGCTCTCTCCTTTCGGTACTCTATTCCGAACAATCATATTTCTATATAGTATATTCACTTATGATTATCTCTTGTGTATTTCACATGTTACATATTGCGCACCTAAATGTCAATACAGAAACAGCCCTTGCACCCCGGGTTACACTCCATCCAGTGGTGAAACACCGCTGAGCGGTAGCTCGGCTCGTATATCAGGTGGTAGACTTTCATACTGCTTCCGTTGAGACCAGAGGGCTTCGGTCAGCTTTCTTGCTCTCCAAGCGGCAGCGCTTGATATCCATGTACCAGACGCCCATACCTCCAAATTTGGCCTGTTCGTCAAATACCCTGTCCCATTCCTCTATGACCAGCCGTGACTTGAAGATAGGCCCGTCGGTTACAAAGGTGTGGTAATAGCCCACGTTCCCGTTCGGCGATAAACTGTGCCGCAGCTTAAGCTCCGAGAGCATTTCCTTATCCAGCTTGCGCCCCAGCCAGCTTTCTCCCAGCTCGGTGCTGTCTGCCGCCAGTATCCGTACCTCAAACCCCAGCTCTATCAGCTCCCCAAGCAGGGTGGCGCGGTTGTCCTCCCAGAGCGGCAAGTGGTATTCCATACCGGTTGGCTCACAGACACTCTTTATCCAGTTAAGGTGCTTTCCGGCAAAACTGTTGCCTATATTGACGTCCCCGAAGACTACCCCGTTAACCCCCTCTTCCTTAAGGCGGCTAAGCATACGGCGGTAGTTGTCATCGTACCCCTCGGCGGCTGACGGCCACTCCAGCAGGGTTATGCCTATTGCTCCGGCCTGCATCCTGAGTGTTTCCGGTGAAAGCAGGTGAGGCCAGAGCCTGCCGCTGCTTTTGGTGATTATGCTGGCCAGGTATTTGACCTTAAGCCCGCTCTTTATAGCTTTATAACAGGCAAGAGTGCAGTCTTTGCCCCCGCTCCACGATACTATTACTTCTTTCATACTTTGCTCCATTTCAAATAGCATCACTGATTTACTCAAAAATAACAAAAACGATATTCTGACATTCTCATCAAAAAAGTGTTTGTTAGCATTTATATTAAAATCTTTAACTCAAATAGAAATTAGCAGGTAAACCTACCTTAATACTGGAGAGTGTTTGATTGCAGTCCAGGCCTAACTTATTAATTAACTAATAAATACCAATCCAAAACTTCGGTCATAAAAACATAGAGGCTGGAGGACTAAATCTTCAGCCTCTATCCTCAGTCTCAAACGTTGTTATTCTTATGCCGTAAAATTAATCTCCAACTCACTCCTAAGAGGATAAGACCAGGCAACCCAGTGACTAATAAGAACATCATAGCGGGTTTGGTTTGAAACTCTTCGACAGACCCGAAGTAATTTTGTATGGTGAAGAAAAGTAAAACTAATCCAACAATTCCTACTAGCCATTCATACCAAACCATTAACCTGATTTTATCTTTTAACCACCAGATCACACCTAAAACCAAAATACCGAGAATAAAACCAACAGCTAGCCACATTTTTATCTCCTCAATTTTGTGTTTAGTAATCTTTTGAAAATAAAACTAATCTACAAATCAAATTTGCATTCAAGCAAAAATATTTATATCAATTACGTCTAACAAGATTACTTTAATGCCCAAGCAATTGGGCATACGTGATACCACTTGGATTTTTATTCAGATCACGATCCCACCATTCTGTATAGTCACTATTCACATCATCATAACCAAAATATCTGTCCATACTGGCAAAAAAACTATTGAACATAGATGTATTTGAAGCAACAGCTTTAATCATGTTGTGAGTGATAGCAAAGTTCTGTTGAGAAAAAACACAATACATTTGGCAATATGGACATGTTTGACATCTAACATAGTCTACTGGCCAATGCTTTACACCATATCTAGTCCAAGTATTTTTAGTACCCGCTGGAATACCATACTCAGGGCGTCCAAGTTTAGTGGGGGGTTGTTCCCAAGTTGGTTCTTTTTCTTTATTTATGGCTTCATTCGGGCAAAGGTCAGCACATACGTTACAAGTTTTGCAAAAACGCATTAACCCTGCATCAATAGGAGGAGTTGGTTCAACTGGTAGATCAGTAAATAATGTAATATTTACTCGATAAGCAGAACCTAAGGTCGGGCTAATCCCGAGAGCATGCCTACCTATTTCATTTAATCCAGCCAGTGCACCTGCACCAGTGTTATAAGGTATAGCATTCCCAGCCCCAATATATCCTAGTACCTTCAAAAAAGCTTGCATGCGTCTCATTACTATGTGATTCTGATTATAGCCCATGCATGTTCCTGCTTCAGCGATAGGGCCACGACCGAATTCATCAAGATTATTAAGCAATCTGCTGGTATCATACGGCTGAGTTACTTGGAGGACAACGACCCACTTACATTTGTTCGGGATTACAGCGACCCGTGTAGGAAATTTTAAAGCAGGGCCAGGACTTACTAGTTCGCCGGTATAGTATTGTTTATCGCAATCTTCCCATTTTATGGCATCAGCAAAAGTGAGTTTCTTAACCTTATCATCTACTGCTAAAAATCCGACTGCATGCGCCCCATAGCAATATGCTGCAGCCCTGATCATACGATTGGCTTCTTCAGGAGTTCCACTCCAGCGTGGAACCTTTTTAAACTTAGGTTCATCAGGCCAACCCCAATCTGGCCAAGCATCTGGATATGGATCCTGATTATTTTTTTGAAGTCCTGCAGCTGGCGGACCTAGGAAAAAATCTACAGAAGTATCGTAATGAGCCAATTGCGAAGCACCCATTAACAAGGCATAATCTTGCATCTTAAATCCAGGTTTATCAGGATCCATATGGGATGGATTCAATATAGAATCCTTATGAATCATGTATGCAGGATAAGGGCCCGGATAGGACATACCATCCACACCAGTAGAAATAGAAAAGCTTGGCGTCAGCATATCCCAATCCACTTCAACAGTTGGATTTCCATGCTCCCTTTCTTTTACCCACCATGGATGGGCGGATTCCCCTATATAAGTTGAAGCTAATTCATCCAAATCATGAACCAATGGCGTAACAGCCGATGCAGCACCCAAACCAGCCCCAGTTAGACCCAGACCTTTCATAAATTCTCTTCTAGAAAGCGTCGAATGATAATTAGGCATATAGATCTCCTTTCATCTTCCGCAGACTTTCCTGCTGTCATCCGGTCTCTTCCGAAAGTCAGTTCGTTATTTTCTCCTTTCAGTACCAACTTCTAAGCTCAAATCGCTCCATCAAATATTTACACATGTGAATTTCATATATGATTTTCCATAGTACATTCTGTTCGCCGAGATGTCAATATGGAAATTGGTCATGCTAGAAAATGTAATTTGTATATTTTGCTTACTATGTTTGCCATATCTATATACGCGAGCTATAATGCATACATTATGGATTATGCAAAATTCTCAGATATTGGAATTGGCCATTACTTGGTTATACTTCTTAATCACAGTTCTCTTCTAGATCACAAATACCTTTCAAAAGAATTGAAGAACATCGGGTTGTCAGTCGAAAGGTATATTTTACTGCATACAATTTGTCTTCTTGGGGGAGTTACAAATCCTGCCGCAATTACCAGAGTAGCTCTACTCGAACCCCATGCTATTTCTACTTTACTAATAAGAATGGAAAAAGACGGACTGATTACCAGAACATCCTACGATAAACCAAAGAATATGGTAAAAGTAGAGCTAACTGAAAAAGCCAAAGGATTAATAGAACAGGCTTGGCTAAAGATGCCGAAAATGGATGAATTCTGGAAAGACTGTTTAACCAACGAAGAAGTTAAAACACTTTTAACATTACTTGAAAAAGTAAGGGAACACAATCTACCCGTCATATATGGGGATAAAAAGCGATCATATATTCCAATTCCAAAATATGATCCAAAAACAAAAGCCTTAACCGGCTTCTACTCAAAACTATAACAAAGTCACCTACTCGAATTTATTTCGCGACATACGCTTCAAAAGGCAGATATCCCCATGTTCGTGCAATGGTGAGTACGTTCAAATCAAGGTAACCTTTGATGCTTACACCTTCCGGAGTGGCTGAAACTTTCAAATCCAGATAGGTGTAAGCATCTTTCTTTTCAGCGTTCGAGCAACTATCTAAACAGGGTACCACCTTCGCACAAAGTTCTTTAATGCTCTCCTGCATCTCCAAAGCCTTTACCAGGTTTTCTTTAGCCTGGATAAGACCATTCAGGCGCACCTGATCTGCTTCCCGTTCTTTTTTCATAAGGTTTATTTCATCCAGAACAATATCCGGTGTTGCTAAATCCATGCGCAGTACATTCATAAGACGCCGTTCCTGCCCAGCATATCCTTTAAGACGGCGGCTTAATTCTTTAATCTCCTTATCCATTGTACCTGTTGAATAGTGGGCCTTTTCATTTTCCACCTGTTTGCCCACTTCAGCTAACAAAAGTTCAGGCTGGCTAAGAACGCTTTTCACTTTATCCCAAACCACTTCTTCAAGCCAATCAGCTCTAACATAATGGGCATCACATATCTTTGCCCTTGATGCCGTGGGATACGTTCCACGACAATGGTAATAACGATAATTCCCACGCAGACAGTTGCCAACTAGTGGACTACCGCACTTTCCACAAACAGCAAATCCGGTTAGTGGATATTCATGTTTAGCTTTTCCAGAGTGGAGCCCTCTCAGTTTCGCAAGGGCAGACTGTGCTTGTTCAAATAACTCCTGGCTAATAATAGCAGGCGTAACATCTGTAAGAACGTGCCAAGTATCTTCGTTTGTTTTCTTATGATCTTTGCCAGTAGTACGACCAAAATAAGTTATCCCTGTGTAAGCTTTATTATGAAGTACCCGATTAACAGTCCGTGCTTCCCATTTTTTACCCGTTATATATGGAAATAAAAAGAATTTAAGTGCGGTAGAACCTGTATATGACGACACCGGGACATTAAAAAGCTTCATAGCATCCAGCTAGGCATACTTTCTGTTTACTAGTCATCCACATAGGCATCAGTTAATCAGCCTCATGATAACCGGTTTTAATACCGCCATTCTAGTCAAATTCACATAAACAGCGAATATCCGTTTGGTTATGAGGCACTTTGAGGTAGAAATACTTTAAATTCGGAGCCTTTACCCTGTTCGCTAATAACCTCAACCCGCCCTTTATACAGTTCCGAAGTGCCCTTCACTATAGACAAGCCTAGTCCTGTACCTTCTATATCCCAGTCACCCCTATAAAACCTGTCAAAAATATGGGGCAGGTGTTCCTTGCTTATGCCGATTCCGCTGTCTTGTACAGATACTACAATAAACCCGTCCTCTTCCTTCAGGGAAATGCTCACTTCACCCCCTGACGGGGTGTATTTCACAGCATTGGATAAAAGATTATCAAACAGACGGTTAAACTGCTCAGCTTCGCCGTATATGCTTAACCCATGTTGAATCTGGCGAACAGATTTTATTTTTTTTATTTGCATAGCGGTCTGCCATTTATCAGCACTACTTTCCAAGGCAGCACCCAAATCTATTTTTGAGCTGTGTGACGGACGCGGGCCGGCATCAAGGCTGGCAAGTGTCATCAAATCATCTATAATAAGGGTCATCCTCTCTACCTGTTTGACGATATTTTTAAAAGCCTGCCGATACTCTTCGGAATTCCGTTCTTTCCTCAGGGCCAGCTCGGACTCTGCGCGTATCACGGTAAGGGGGGCTTTAAGGTCATGAGAAGCATCTGAAGTAAAACGGTGCTGACTCTGAATAAAACCATATACACGGTCAAATAGTGAATTGAGAGTTGAGGAAAGCTGTCCCAGTTCATCATTTTGCTTTACCGGAATACGATCCTTCAGATTAGCCGGATTGATACTATCGGTAGTTTGGGCAATCACCTTAACCTGTCTGAAAGATCTATGAGCCACAAAATACCCGAACACCGCAGCGATAATAAGGGCGAATGGAATAGTCATATAAAGTACGTGTTTATATTCATCCAGGGTACGGTAGATATAACTGGCATCACCTACATATACAAGCAGCAGATTAGCTTCAGAAACATGCTCATACCGGGTCACATATAAACGTATTTCAGGATCAGATGTTTCCAGCAGCATGCAGGGTATATCTCCGCTGGTAGCGCAGATATCTGAAACAGACGCTAAAACTGTAGATTCATACACCTCACTACCGAACACATTTCCGGTTTCTATATCATAAACATACACTAAATCAGCGGATACACTTCCCGCATAATACAAATTGTTATCACTGCCTTGGATTATCAATCCCTTGGCTTTTTCGGCTTCGCCAGCCAGAGAACTATCCAGATTGCTGAACAAATCATATGATAATAAAAAATACGATGTAAAACCAAAAAACCAAAGAACAATCAGCAATACCAGTGAATATATGACAGTAAGCTTAGCCTTAACACTCATCTGTCTAGCCTGTATCCCGCCCCGCGCAAGGTTTTGATAGGACCAGTCCGCGCATCCCAGCCAAGCTTTTGGCGTAACTTTTTTATAAGCGAATCAATTGAGTTTGAAGCAGAGGTACTTTCTGCTCCCCAAAGATGTTCTTCCATCATTGACCTGGTAATAAGCACGTTTGGCATAGTGATGAAGTATTCCAGCATTTGAAATTCCGCCGCAGTCAGTTTAATCTCGTTGTTACCATTTTTGACTTCATGGGATAAATTATTAAAAAATATGCCGCCTATTTCTACAACAGGTGCCATAACCCTTGATGCCCTGCGTTGCAATGCCCGGATACGGGCAAACAATTCGCTGTAAGCAAATGGTTTACAAAGGTAGTCATCTGCCCCTGCATCCAAACTTTTTACCTTTGATTCAAGGGTATCTCTGGCTGTCAGCATAAGAATAGATAAAGCGGCACCTTCGGCTCTAACCATACGGCAAACTTCAATGCCGTTTTTGTCAGACAGACCAATATCCAATATCATCAAATCAAATTCTCCATTCCGGGCAAAGTATTCACCCGAAATGCCGTCACAGGCATATTCAACTACATGCCCGAGCTCACCAAGCGCCCATTTCAGCGTTTGACACAGAGCTTTATCATCATCAACCAACAAAATCCGCAATTAACAAAACCTTTTATCTATTCGCTATCCATAATCCCTAATAATAGCACTATTTTACCCTCAATGGTCATCTGATAATCATCTATTGTTCATCTGGTGTTCATTTTCATATGCTAGGCTGTATTCAAAAGCTCTGAGGAGTGATTATGACTAAAGTAGTGTTTTCGATATTACTTGCAATCGTTATATCTATTCTGCCGGAAATGACCACAGTTTCTGCAATAGAACCCGTAAACAAATATTTCCCAAATCAGGGTACTCTTGATAGCACCTTTAAAACCCCACTTAGTCCCTCGGAAATAGTAGCCATGTACCCGATGTCCGCAGAAGAAGAAGCCAAAATTATCCAAGTTATACCCCAATGCCCTGTGAATGTAGATGGCACATGGTACAGAGCGGAAGAAATCACCCTTTTTAATGGGCAGCAACTCCATTTTACCACTGATAAAACAGGAGCACTGTACGCTTTTAACGATGCCAAAGCCATGGAAACATTTCTTGAAGCGGAATACGGGAAAATATATGACCTGCCATTTAATGGCAGTATACAAAACCTGAGGCTTGATCAAAGCGAACTTTTTAAAGACTGGATGTACTCAGGCGAACTTATGCAGCTTGCCCCGTTTATACAGTTATCCAATCTGGCATCACTGGGGTGGGATGATTGCATATCTTCCGCCAAAATTTGCAGCACGGCACCGGTTACACTCTGGGAATATTCCGGTTTTCAGGGCAACAGCTTTACCATGCCCGCAGATTCCAATCATGCAGCGTTAACATTTGAAGGGTGGAATGACAGGGCATCGTCTATATCTTAACGACATTTATATTTTTACCCCAGCCTTTTCCTCTGAAACGCAGAGAAAAATTAATATATAGGTTTGGAATGCTTAAATTTTGTGTTTAACAAGCCGTAAAATACCTGGAAAGAGTAGCTTATGCCGAAGCTTATAATACTTAGTCCCGCATTTATCTTATGGCTTATCTTTTGCAGTACCTTAACTGTATTTGTTGTGAAGGATGCAATAAAACGCAGCTACAGAAAAACATATATATTCTTTTGGGGAGTCTTCACGTTCTTCTTCCCCATGTTGGGTCCGACAATTTACCTTATAGTGAGAAAGTGAGTTTTATATCTACCCTTAAAATTCACTATCGCTCACCGGGTGGCGAGACAAAGTGAAATCCGGAGTAACTATATAAAACATAGGTAGACGGGATTAAAAACTATAAAATGTCCAGAATAAAAAATAGAGCGGTTCTTGTAGTATTATGTGGCGTACTGGCATTCCCCATGATAAGTTTTGCCGGGTGTGATAGTGACGAAGCATTATGGGGAGCAGCTCCGGTTTTTTCAGAAATTACTTATTGCGGGCATTTATACCGTAAATCAGGTGAAATAATAGCCAAACAGCAAACACCTGCTGATTTGCACCCCATAGGGATTTATGACACGGCAACAAATACAGCTACTGATTATACAGCTAGCAACTTTTCGTCTCCGGATACCAATGGCAGTGCTAATCCTGTTATTTATGCAATAGATGGAGTAGAACCGGAAGAGGCAATCGCACTAAAAGTCCTGCTCATTTCCCATAAGGGAACAGTGTGGTATTACTATTTCAGATATGACAGAGTATTATAAAATCAATATGTCAAAAAGGTGCATCTCATGAATGCAAAATTTCTGGCGCTATTTATCACTATCTGCCTGCTGGTGCAGCCGCTAACCGGTTGTTTGTCAACCGGACAATGCGGTTTCAGGCTTGTCCTGATGGACAGCGCCAAAGTATTGCTTACTGACCAGGATATTTCAGGTTTCAACTGCACCGAATGCGCCCTGATACTTAGTAAATCGGGAATTGAAAAGTGGAATGCATATTTGGGTTACAGTGATATACCCAAGCTTTCAAACGGGCTTTATTCCAAAGATTTTATTATCAGGATTGACGATGAAGAGATATGCCGGGGCAAATTCTGGTCGTCTGTTTCTTCAACCAGCACCGAAGGGGTAATCATAACCGATTGCGTAATGGAACTAACCAGCAGTTTTAACTGCATTTATTTACAAATCAACTATCCCGCCTGCCAGCCGCTCGAAGAGGCTATTACCGCTAAAATAAGAGGGTATTTTGAAAATCGCAATATTTCCAGTTAATACACTAAGATACACCGCAGGGGAATACATCGGTAAACTCAAGCACAAATAAATGGCTCGGGTTTACTCCAGATATATTGCAACCAGTTTTAGAAGTGTTTATTATTACACTACCTTTGGCATCTGTAGCCAATACGAACGGAAGGACTAAAACATGCGAAAAGACCGGATGATCGTCGGATTGCTTTGCATAGCATTTGCCGTATGGACATTCCTTTCAGACAACACAACCGGCCCTGCCATAGGCATAGGTATTTTAGGTATTATTACTTTGGCAATTGCCAGAAAAAAGTAAAGAAAAACAACCAAATATGGATTGCCGCCAAGTGCTTATCACAAGCTATTTTACAGTTAAATTGTAATATCTTACCCTTGATAAATAGTCAGTATTTCCGCAGGTGAAAGAGCACGGTTATAAATAGCTATTTCATCAATCAAACCTTTGTACAAAGTTTCGGTAAAATTCCTTCGTCCTATAAACCAGCTGCCTTCATAGGTGGGCAGAGCAGGAGAAGTATCTGTTACCTGAGTTACTAACTGGCCGTTACGGTAAATACTGTAATCATTGCCGGAACGGATAATTGCAATATGAGTCCACTGGTTTAAAGGAACATCAATTTCTCCAAATTCGTGCAACTCACTGTCCGCAGAGCGGTAGTCAAAACCAAAAAGGGCTTGATTATCCCAGCCGGAAAAGACATGAAACCTGTTTGAGTCTTCATTGTCACTTCGCGTCCAGAAAACAGGCCGGTGAGTGGTATCTGACGGGTTAATCCAGAATGAGATAGTAGCCTCGGCGGATTGGTGAAATATAAACGTCTGAGCCACCGTCACCCAGTTGTCCACTCCATTAAAACTTAAGGCATAACCTTTTTTGCCTGTAACCCAGCTAGCACCGCTTATTACGCCGTCATTATGACTGGAGGCAGAATCATAAATGGTATTTCCCGTACCCTCGTCCATATGCCACATGGTTACCAGCCCTTCCAAAACTTCTGTATTTTGGCTGGAGGGAGAGTTAACCGGTATGTTATCTCCGGCAGCCGGTGCAGTATTGCACCCGCCCAGCATTACTGCCGCCATGACAAAAGAAACCAGGGAAAGTGCCTTACGGCTTCGAAACATGGCAAACCTCCTAATGCAATTACGAAGATACCTGCTCAATTGATAAGATTTTAACCCCGCAGATTGGTAAATACAATCCCCGTATTTTTATCCGCAAAGATATACTATGCAGGTAACGGAAAGCTTGTTGCTCCCGCTTTGTCGTTACATTATTCAATCCTGCCGATTTCTTGGTAAGGCTGATACCCGCCAAATGGTACAGCGGAATATGCCTGAGTTAGATCCGGCCGCACCCGTTAATTTAAATAATATGCCCGCTCCCGCACATCTGTTTACGCCGGAACCATAGAATTCGAGATGCGTAAAAGTTTTAAACGCGGCTGACCTTTTAGATACCCTGCCTTAAAGCGGCAAACTTAGCATTACCGGCATAGGCAAAAAAGCATACCCCTGCCAAGTCTAGAACAAATTTCGGATATTTTTTAAGCAAACGAATGACTGTTATTCGAAAAAATCCCACAGGGTTTTGGCAGGCCGTTACTCACGCCTATCTCTTTGCCAATGCCCATTTCAATAAAACATCTAAAAGCATCTATTATCAATCATGCCGCTAAAGGGCAAATCTATCAAACTAGACTGTCTGGTTTCACCCCTTCATACCTGTGCGGATTAACAGTCAATAACAGGGCTGGTATGGAAAACATTAATCAAGCACCGGATACCCATGGACTGGCAATAAAATTTGAGCATAGAACTGCGGGGGTCTTCGATAGTCAGGTTAAGCCCTATCTAAATGCATATCCAAAATACTATATTGAAGCTGATTTGTTTTAGCCTTACAATAAGTTGTAATTATGCTACTGGAATCCGATAAAACAGGATTAATAAATGCGAAATACACCAGCTAAAAGCATAGACAACTATATTCAGGGGTTTCCGGAAAATGTACAGGCTATTCTTAAGGAGTTAAGGCAAGTTATCCGCGAACAGGCCCCCCAAGCCACTGAAACTATCAGCTACGGCATACCCACTTTTAAACTAAATGGCAACCTGGTGCATTTCGGAGCTTTCAAAAACCATATCAGCTTTTTCCCTACTTCCTCAGGCATACAGGCTTTTGAAAAGGAACTGGCACCCTACGAAATATCTAAAGGCACTGTCAGATTCCCACTTAACGAGCCTATACCTTTTTCTCTGATAAAAAAGATAGTGACCTTCCGAGTAAACGAGGTGTCCGCAAAAAGAATTTAACCATGTTACTTCTAAATGCTTTGCCCCTGTCATATATAAACCCGAAGTATCCCCCATCCTCCATCTTTTGTGCGCCAAAACCCCTAGTATTTGGCAAATGGTGACATTTAGTTTATGATTCACATATCCGGCATACACTCTGCCCACCAAATATATGAACGGTAAGAAGAAATGGCCAAACTGGTTTTAGATTTGCATGATATATACAACAAAGGCGGCCAGATAGAAGCCGAACTGCACAGGGTAATGAACCAAGCGGTTGAAAAGAAAATCAGCCCGGTGGAAATTATTCCCGGCAAGGGTTCCGGCCAGCTTAAAAAGCACGTCCTCAGATTCTTAGCTCAGCCGGATATTAAAAAACTCTATCACAGGCTGGAAAAAGACGATAAAAATTTCGGGCGGGTCTTTGTCCACTTCAAGTTTTAGCTAAAAATAACGCTTATCTCTTTTCTCACATACCTATCCGAAAAGTTTTGTTATGGCAAGGAGGGCAAATGCCCTCCTTTTGTATTTCATAATTTGAAAAACATACTTAAACCCTAAGCAAAGTTGAAAAATCCGTCAACCAACTTCTTAATCTCGTCATTTTTATTAAAAAAACGCTGGCTCAAGTCTTTGTTATTATACTTTTTCAGCATCTTGGTTATGCCAGCAATAACCCCTGCAGGGAAGACACCATTAGCCTCATAAACAGCCCTATCAGACTGAACAATAAAGTCTGGGGGCAAGACAGCTTTTAAATCTTGTATTGTTTTGTTCTTAATTCTCCCTATCTATTTAATTTTTAGTTCACTACATATAAAACTTATATCTCCAGCGTATATGGCTTATCCGTATTTTCCCCAGTCAAGGCTAATATCAGATCAATCGGAAATTTAACAAAGCTAAACGGTATACAGCTACCGCAAGAAATGCCGATTCCAATAATGGCAGATAAAAACCGGATAATTTTTCTGTTTTTTTACAACCCCGCGATGATTTTTATTACATACATTTTTCCAAAGAACTCAAACAATTATTTTTAAAGCGAATAATTTTTTATAAACGTTACAGAATTTGCCCCAAAAATCATAGCTAAACTGATTGTTTTGACACTAAATAACTGGTAGAGTATGTAATAACTTTTTAAAAAGAGAAAAAATATGCCCAGCGCTATACTGAAGATTCATTGCACAGATAAAAAAGGCATCATTTCCAGCATTTCAAGCTTTATTTGCCGTAATAACGGCAATATCATCACTTTGGACGAGTTTGTAGACCACCCGTCAAACACCTTTTTTATGCGTTTGGAATGGGATATCTTTGCCTTTTCACTAAGCCGTGAACAGATGGAAGCCGAGATTGCGGCTATGGGACTGGAATACAATTATGCAGACAACTGGCAGATATTCTACTCCGACAGGAAGCCCCGCCTAGCTATATTCGTATCTAAATATGACCATTGTCTGTGGGATATAATGCTTAGATACAAAGCCGGGGAACTGAAGTGTGACATCCCTCTGATTATCAGTAACCATCCAGACTTAAAGCAAATAGCCGACTTATTCGGCATTGATTATAAAGTAGTAAAGGTTACTCCCGATAATAAACTTGAGGCGGAAAATGAGCAGACACAGCTGATTTCCGAATACAATATAGATTTCATGATACTGGCCAGATATATGCAGGTACTTTCACCTGAATTTGTAGCCCGTTTTGAAAACAGGATAATAAATATTCACCACTCTTTTTTGCCGGCCTTTGAGGGGGCACGTCCTTACCATCAGGCTATCGAACGCGGGGTAAAACTGGTGGGTGCTACCGCTCATTTTGTAAATAACAATCTGGACAAAGGCCCTATAATCTGCCAGTCCACCATGCCCATAAGCCATGAGGATAGCGTAGAAGACCTGATGGTAAAGGGCAGAGATATTGAAAAACTGGTGCTTTCACAGGCAATGAAGGTATTTTTAGACCACCGTATCTTCGTACATAATAACCGTACTATCATTCTCTAGGGATTGCCAACCGGAGAAAATCTAAAACCGGCTTAAGGCGTACCCCAAAATGCCGCCTGATGCTTTATATTTCTGGTAAGGTTTTGTTATACTTACTTAGGTTGGTTTGGCCAATTGATCCAAAGTGCCTTAAAGGTGCTCTCCCGCATACATTCCAAACTGCCAATATTTTTTAAGAGGGCTAGTTTGTGAAAAAATGCCTCAGACGTATTGCCTTTATGAGCCTTGTTTCCCTGCTTTTGGTACTTTCCGCCTGTGGCGGAGGAAATGACCCTGACAGCAACCCATCTAATCCCCCCCCAGATGACAAATCCAATAATTCTTCCAATCCGCCGCCTGTATATGACCCCTATTCCCAGTATGAGGGGTACCTGCTGCAAGGATACCCTGAGCAGATGTGGCCGCTTTATGAGAGCAAGGCCATAAGCTCCTGCAATTTAGATGTGTTTTTCCCCGACTTTAATATGAACCCGGGATATGTATGTACTTACAACGTTGTTTACTACAGCGAAAAACCCAAAGCTGAGATTGTAGCTTATTATGCCGGGCTTGCCGGAAGCCTGAACCCCTCCAGCTTTTATGACGTGGACACTGATATAAATGATTATCACTTTACCGCCAGAGTTGTAGAAGAAGGCAGCCGTAATCTGATTTACCTGGCAGCTGATATGCCTGATAATTTTTATACCAAACATCCCCTTTGGGGGGATTTCCCGTCAGATGTATTCCCCGTTTTTAACCTTACCCAGCAGCGATACCATGACGTAGCCTGCCGGAGCAACGGAGACGGTGAACTTCAGTACACCAATCACTATAATTTCAGCGGCGGCAGACAAGCCGCAGTGGAATACTACCGCGCCCGGCTGCAGAATATGGCTGAATATGCCGAAACTATAAATTCGGATAGTACCTGCACCACTCTTTCCGGTGTAGTACGCGGCTTTGACTTTCAGGTATTGATTTACAATGACAACATTGCAATTTTCCTGGAAAAACCGTTTGACTAATACTCAAGCCTAAAACTAAAAGGGGCGGCTGTGATGCCGCCCTTTTCTATGCAGCCAACCTGTTTTCAAATATAAAATACAAAACAGCAGTTGGAAAAACACGGATTTTTCTGATACCATGGACAAGTACCATTTTTTTAAAACAGCCTGCACTATAATTCATATCAGAAAGGTAAACTAATGAAATCCACTAAAGCCCTTATTCTGGCTACACTGTTCCCCGTAACCCTGTTTGCCGGCAGTTGCAACGGCGGAGATGCCGTACCCGAAGTGACACCCATGTCATGGACTACCGCCCCCGCCATGCAAATAGACCCTGCCAAGCAGTATTATGCAACTGTTGAAACTACACTAGGGACTTTTAAAATTGAGCTATTTGCCTCTGAATCTCCCAAAACCGTAAATAATTTTGTATTTCTAGCCAAGGAAAACTACTACAACGGGGTAATTTTCCACCGCATAATAAAAGAATTTATGATTCAGACAGGTGACCAGACAGGTACCGGCAGAGGAGGCCCGGGTTACCGCTTTGCTGACGAACTGCCGGTGAAACACTCGTATGATCCCGGCATAGTTGCCATGGCAAACGCAGGCCCCAATACCAACGGCAGCCAGTTCTTTATTTGCACCGGCGCACAGGCAAAAAACCTGAACTACCAGCCCAACTACACCCAGTTTGGCAGGGTAATTGAAGGAATGGATGTGATTACCAAGCTGGCATCCGTGCCGGTGATAGGTAACAGCTATGGTGAGGTCAGCACTCCATCCAATCCCCCTAAAATTATAAAGATAACCATAACCGAAGGCTAAAACGGCCTTTACATAGGTAAAAATTAAAACCGAAGGGCGGCTTATAAAGAGCCGCCCTTTTTATGAGCAGAATTTTCTGCACCAAACACAACGCCTGATACAAACCGAAAAACACAATTAATATATCAGGTTTAATCCTGCAACAGGGAAGGCAGCTAGTCTTTTCCAAAGATAGTTGACTAATATCTAATTGTTCATTATATTTAAGCCAATATTCTAAACAAGGTGACAAGCTTTTGCCATCAAACGGAATAACAAATAAACTGCCCTTGATTGACCGGTTTTTGACACTCTGGATATTTCTGGCTATGCTTGCCGGCATCGGGCTGGGGTATTTTACCCCACAGACTTCAGATATTATCACTTCCTTTCAAATAGGCACTACCTCCATACCTATTGCTATAGGCCTGATCCTTATGATGTACCCACCTCTGACCAGAGTCAGATATGAAAAAATCCCTCTGGTTTTCAAAGACTTGAAATTCCTCAGCTTTTCTTTGCTTTTAAACTGGGTAATCGGACCTTTGCTTATGTTCGAGCTGGCACTCCTATTTCTGCGTGATTATCCCGAATACATGATTGGCATTATTATGGTGGGTCTAGCCAGATGCATCGCCATGGTAATTGTCTGGAATGAGCTTGCAAAAGGTGACCGTGAGTATGCAGTGGGTCTGGTAGGGATAAATGCTGTTTTCCAGGTACTATTTTACTCGGTTTATATATATTTCTTTATTACCTTCCTGTTAGGTAAAATGGGGCTGGCAGACGGGCTGGATATTGAACTCTCTATAGCTCAGGCGGCTAAAACTGTTTTCATTTATCTGGGGATACCATTTTTGCTGGGAGTTATTACCCGTTACAGCCTGCTGGCACTTAAAGGTAAAGACTGGTTTGAAAATCGTTTCATCCCCAAATTCAGTCTGATTACTCCTGTTGCCCTCTTATTCACTATTGTAATCATGTTTTCTCTGAAGGGAGAATACATTGTTGAACTGCCTCTGCATGTACTCCGGATAGCTATCCCGCTGGTTTTATATTTCGGCATAATGTGGTTCGGGGCATTCTTTATCAGTAAAAAACTTAATGCCGGTTACCCTAAAACAGCCGCAGTAGCATTCACCGCCAGTTCCAATGATTTTGAACTGGCCATTGCAGTAGCTATTGCCTTGTTCGGTTTAAATTCCGGTGAAGCCTTTGCATCTGTTATCGGTCCGCTTATAGAGGTACCAGCCCTGATTTTACTCGTAAACGCTTCCTTGCGGCTGAAAAGGAAGTTCTTTCCCGAAGCACCTTCTGCCTGAAAAGTCCGGCTATTTTAAATTATGTTATCTTCCGCAGTTTAGGTAAATATTCTTTCAGCTTGGCAAGTTTCGGCTGGATAACAAAGCGGCAGTAAGGCTGGTTGGAATTTGAGGCGTAATAATTTCGGTGATAGTCTTCAGCCACATAAAAATTTGAGAGGGGCAATACCTCGGTCACTATCCGCTTGGGAAAGACGGCACTTTCATCAAGAGTTGCTATTGCTGCTTCCGCCTGTGTCTTCTGGGCAGGCGTAGTATAAAAAATAACAGAACGGTACTGTGTACCTATATCGTCACCCTGCCTGTTTGGGGTTGTAGGGTCATGCATTTGGAAAAAGATATCCAGCAAAGCCGCATATGATACCACGGCGGAGTTAAATTTTAATCGGATAACCTCGGCATGTCCGGTGTCTCCGCTGCAGACCTGACGGTAAGTAGGATTCGGCAAATGGCCGCCTGCATAGCCGGGCTCAACTTTCGTCACACCCGGAAGGCTGCTAAATACCGCCTCCATGCACCAGAAGCACCCCCCACCGAATATGGCTGTTTCAGTCACTTGCCGCCGCCGGTCTCGGGCACAAACTTGATTGAAAGTGAATTTACACAATGACGGGTATTTTTGGGGGTAAAACTCTCCCCTTTAAATACATGCCCCAAATGCCCGCCGCAGGCAGCACACAGTATTTCAGTACGCCGCCCGTCAGGGTCTGGCTGGCGCTTAACCGCACCCGGCAATTCATCATCAAAGCTGGGCCAGCCGCAGCCTGAATGAAACTTATCCTTGGAGGAATAAAGAGGCGCGTTACACCGCCGGCAGACGTATTTACCATCTTTAAACAGATTTTCATACTCACCGCTAAAGGCTGGTTCGGTTCCCTTACGGACTATAACTGCTTCTTCTTCGGGACTCAGTTTATTATATTCCATATGTTTTATTCCTTTTATGCCTTTATACTTTTAGCATAATAAGCAAAAGGGCAAAACACAATACATTTTTTGAAAAACAACAGGGCTGTCTTTTAAAGAACAGCCCTATCGGAAGATAGTGTTTATAAACCTTAATTCAGTTTTTTAAGTAACCCAGCCATATTTTTACCCAGCAAGATAAAGGTGTTTTTACCTTCTTCATCTTTTTCAATATCACCCGGCGCCCCACCAAGGGTCAGATTCCAATAGCTGGAACCCGGGATTACCATCTGGTTGATACCAAAAAAGAAATTAATAGCCGAATAAACAAAGGTAGCGCCCGCCCGTCTGGCAGCAACCAGCGGCACACCTACTTTCCCCTTCAGCACATGGTTATTGGCTCTGGCTACCACCCCTGCCCGGTCAATAAGGGCCTTAACCTCCGTGCTGACATTACTGAAATATGTAGGTGAACCTATTATAATGCCGTCTGCCTCAAACATTTTAGCGATAAAAGTATTCATTTCATCATCACTGCGAGCACAACGCAGATTTTTGTTTACTTTGCACTGGTTGCATGCCAGACAGCCGAATACTCTCTTGCCGCCCAGCTGGATAAGTTCAGTCTGGATACCCTCTTTCTCCAGTTCCGCCAGCACTATTTCCAAACCACGTCGGGTATTGCCCTGCTCACGCGGACTGCCATTAAAGGCCACTACTTTCATGCTATAAATCTCCCTAATTACTGGTTATTTTTCAACGCATATATATAAGAAACAACCTGTAATTTTGCCGTTTGATACCCGTTTCTCTAATATACCATTTGAATTGAGATAGTTGTCAAAACCTGTAAAGCTCACTTTATCTGTATCCCCAAGATATTTTCAGCCAATAACTTACACTTTTCTTATAAAGGGGAAGGCCAATTCCAGATATACTATGTACCAAAATCTTAAGGGGGTTGAATTTACTCAAACCCCTTTTACTATCCGTTTTTCCGCACTATAAAGGATATTACTTTTTGGAAGCCTTTTTGGAAGCCATCAGCCTGGCTTGTGTAACCGAACGCTCCGCCCATTTTAAAAACAAAGCATCATCTTCAAATACATCTGCAGGTACCTCCCAATACGGCATAGGCTTAAACTGGTGACTAGCATATAACTGGTAATCAGCCAGATTGGTCTCACCGGCCTTGAAATATAAACTGTTTTCATCTGCCAGCAGTCCGAACATAAACCCTCCGGAATATATGCCGTAACCGCCGAACATGGCCCGGCTGTCAAGTGCGGGTAAGGAGGAAAGTTTATCCATAACTGACTGCAAAAATTCCTTTGTGGCTCTCATCATCTTGTCCTTTCCTGACAATCAGACTTTTTCATACAGGCCGCGAGCCTTGTTCTGCTGGACAATATTGTAGTATTCCTGATCTACACTGACCCCTTTTTCCCGCAGAACCCGCTCAGTCATTTCAACAGCATGATTCAAATCTAAAAACTGGTGCAGCCATTTTTGATGGTCTTCGGGATTTTGGGAATATGCCTGTGCAAATTCGGTATATTCTTCAGATATCTTTTTATACTGGTGGTCAAGAGTAAAATTACCCTTAACCCGGGGAAACTTAAAAACCTCTTTAACCCTGTTAAAATGCCTCTGGAATATATACTTGTCCACGTACCAGAAAACGCAGGCCAATACAAACTGGTTTAAAAGGAAGGCGGGAATAGTGGCTATGCCCAATTTATCCGCAAAAACAAACTGGATAAGGGCACCGGCAATACCGGAAAGCAGCAACCAGCGGCCGATTACGTAAATAAACCACTCTTTGGAAAACATATAAACTCCCCTCCTTGAACACCCTTTTTAAGCCTTTGCCAAGTGATTAATTATAGCTCTAATTTAAAAAACTTACACTTACTGAACCCCTTTTACCAATAGGTTTAGAACCGCTTGCAACCCTCATTTTACCCTCCCGCTCAGGTTACATTTTTTGTAATTGGAAACAGAACTAACGACTTTTAATCTGGCCTTCTTTGACAAATAACTGCTATCGCCTATATACTATTTCGGCATATGCCGAAATACTTTTTGGGGAGTGCGGCAGGTGGACAATCTAGTATTCAAAGCCTTATCAGACCCGAACCGGAGACAGATACTTAAACTCCTCGGTGATGCCCCTTTAAGTGCCGGCGAAATAAGCCGCGAATTTGATCTGGCACTATCCACCCTCTCGGGGCATTTTAAATTACTCAAAGAAGCCGGACTGATACGGGAAGAGAAAAAAGGCAACCATATATTCTACAGCCTGAATACCTCGGTACTGGAAGAAACGCTGAACCTAATGATGGAAATATTTAAAAAAGATAAACCAAACCTCCGTAATATAAAGCAGGAAGGGTCATAATGCACATAAACTGGAAAGAGCACCGCCTGAGTTTACTGATTATACTGGCAATGTTTATAACAGGGCTGATTACCTGGCCAAACTCCCCTGATTTGCTGCCGGTCCACTGGGGAATTGACGGTACTGTTGACCGCTACGGCGGCAAGTTTGAAGGGTTGCTTCTTATGCCCTTAATAAGCCTCGGCATATTCCTGCTTTTGATATATCTGCCATATCTTGACCCCCGCAAGGCCAACTACCTGAAGTTTGAAAAAGTGTACAGCATGTTTATCCGCCTAATAACAGTCTTCTTCGGGGGTATTTACGGCATAACTATACTTTATGCTTACGGAATTGTTGCCAATACCAGCACCTTTATACTGGTAATGGTGGGACTGCTGCTGGCACTGCTGGGGAATATGTTCGGCAAACTGCGTCCCACATGGTTTGTAGGCATACGCACTGCCTGGACTCTTACCAGTGACCTGTCGTGGGATAAAACCCACCGTCTGGGCGGCAAAATATTTGTAGGTGCGGGTTTGCTCATGATACTGGCAGGCATTACCAGCTTTACATGGCTGATGATTGCCAGCATAGCCGGCCTGCTTTTGGGTGTGATAGGTTTATTTATTTACTCCTACCTGATATGGAAGAAAGACCCTGCCGCCAGAACTTCCAGATTTTAGGTTTACAAATATAGTTTCGGCCATTTGTTGCTGAGGTGAAAAACCGCCGGCACTCCGGAATGAATTTATTACGTATATATACGTATTGCCCTTAATCGTACGAAGAGTAAAATAGGTAACAAATATCGTCAAGGAGTACAAACATGCCGAAGAACATGAGCAAAGCTGACCGCACTATACGCATTATTCTTGGCATCATCGCTCTGGCACTTGCCGTTTTCGTAACCACAGGCGGCTGGTCGGTATTACTTTATATAGTAGCGGCAATATTTATTGTAACTTCGCTGGTGGGCACCTGCCTGCTTTACATACCCTTTAAGATAAACACCAACAAATAACCGGTAAATTTGTCAGGATACACCCTTTAGGGAAGCTGCCAGCGTCTGCCCCATATCCCGGGCAAGGCTGATTAATTCGGTGTTGGTTTTTGCATCTCCCTCACGGGCAGCATAACCGGTCAAGACTACCAGTTCATGGGCTTTTACTTTAAAGCTGCTGTCCAGATACTGCACCAGAGTGTTCAGGGTATCATCCAACCCCTGTTCTTCGGCCAGTATCACCACCCCCACAGCTTTAAATTCCAATGATATATCATGCTTGTACAGAAAATAATGGCGGTCTATGAAGGCTTTGAGCTGAGCCGTCACGTTGTAATAATAAACTGGAGTAGCCACAATAAAGCCGTCTGCTTCGCGCATCTCATTAAAAATGGCATCCATATCATCATTTTGGGGGCATCTTTTATATCCGGCACAATTGTCATGTCCCAGACAGGGTTTGATATTTGCCTGGCTGATATCTATTTTTCGGGTCTCAATGCCCTCTTTTTCTAGCTCAGAAAGAACTTCATCAAGCAAAAACGCTGTGTTTCCCTGAGAACGCGGGCTGCCCATTACGGCCAGAACTTTCATAACAAACCCCTTTTATAAACGATATATATCATAATACCCTATACTGCCTAAACCGACTATACATCTTGACAAATATTTTGCTTCGGCTGATTATTATATGTCCGGTATTTTATGAGGTGAATATGTATAGCAGCGTAGTTGAACAAGCATGGCAAAGATGCGGCGGCAAATGCGAATGCAAAGACCAGTCTCATGCCCATACTTATATACGCTGTAGCCGCAAACTTGTCTACGAAAACAAAGATAAACCCCGCATTGACGGCTGGAAGGTGATTTACCTGACCGGAGCCGCAGCTGATACTGCTGAAAATATCCGCATTTATTGCCACAGTTGTTTTAAGCAGGACTAAAACGGATAGCCGACCTGACCGGATACAGATTGCCTGACAGGACAGTACCATTTTCCCCTTGTGTCTTGGGCAAATTACGTATTAGCACTAATAGCAATCCCGCTGAATATAAAATAAAATACATTTATACAGCCCTGTCTTAAAAGGAGACGTTTATGGGACATACCCATGAATGGGTAAAACAGGAGAGCGGGGTTTATAAATGCCTCTGGTGCAGCCGAACCATGACCAGAGATGACCTGTACCTATGGCTAACCGGGCAACGCAGCAGCCTTTCCCAGATTTGGCTGGATTCACCCGTCCGGGAGGAATTTTTGAACATCCGCAAAGCTGTCCAAACACGCAATCATATTTAACAGGCTATCAAAACCATACCTGCACTGAGTAAACAATAAAAGTGCGGCTGTAACTGTCTGTTGGGACAATACACATCTTGTTTCAGCCCTGCGCCTGCCTTTAGAACCTGCTTTAATGCAACTTCTATTGACATATGTACATTATAAGCTATTATACATATAATAAGTTATTCATCTGTTATATATCACACATTATGCTTATCTGCATTTTAGAGAGGTGCGGCCTTGATAGAGGTATATGAGCTTCTGAAACTGGTAGTGGACAAAGATGCTTCAGATTTACATATCAAAGCACCCACTTCACCTGTCCTGCGGATAAACGGAGACCTGATACGCCAAACGCAGTATCCGCCGATTACGCCGGAAGATGCCGAACACATTTTTCTGTCCATTACCAACCCTCACCAACAGGAAACGTTTGCCGCTGAAAATGAACTAGATTTTGTTTATTCCGTCACCAATCTGGCCCGCTTTAGGGTAAATGTACTCCGCCAGAGGGGCAGCCTGAGTCTGGCATTCAGGGTAGTCCCCTTTGTTATCCGTAATATAGACGAGCTTAATCTGCCTGTTATTCTTAAAAGCCTGATTATCCGCCCGCGCGGGCTGCTGCTGGTTACCGGCCCTACCGGCAGCGGCAAATCTACTACCCAAGCCGCCATGATAGAACATCTGAACCATTGCCGCAGATGCAATGTAATCACTATCGAAGACCCCATAGAATATCTTTTTCACGATAATGAATGCATTATATCCCAGCGTGAGCTTGGGGGAGACACCCGCTCTTTTGCAATAGCATTAAAACACGCCCTCCGCCATGACCCGAATGTAATAGTGATTGGCGAAATGAGAGACCTGGAAACCATATCCACTGCTATTGCCGCCGCCGAAACAGGCCATCTGGTAATAGGCACGCTCCACACTACAGACGCCCCGCAGACAGTAGACCGTCTGATAGATATGTTCCCGCCTTCCCAGCAGCAGCAAATACGTCTTCAGCTTTCCCAGGTAATTGAAGCCATTGTTTCCCAGACACTTATCCCCCGTATTGATAACAAAGGCCGTGTGGCCGCTTTTGAAATACTGGTGGCCAACAATGCCGCCCGCAACCTTATCCGCGAAGGTAAAACATTTGAACTGCTGACTGTGATGCAACTGGGTAAAAATGACGGCATGCAGACGTTGGATAATGAACTAACCCGTCTGGCAAAAGAAGGCATAATAAGCGTGGAAAACGCTATTTTGAAAAGCAGCAATCCTGAAAGACTGCGCAAAGCCTTATCCAATATATCTCACGGTTCCTGAAAATAAAGCTTTGCCCATGATACAAATTTACCTTGAATAACCGCTTATTCAAATTGCCCTCTGAGTTGGGAAGTGGTATATTCTAATGCTATGAAAAGTAGTATAGATATTTTGCCTGACGGCAGCATTACCACACCCAAAGGTTTTAAAGCCGGTACTATTTATGCCGGAATCAAGAAAAAATCCAAGAACAACTTGGATCTGGCCATTTTGTATTCAGACACACCCTGCACAGCCGCAGGCATATTTACCACCAACAAATTCCGAGCTGCCCCGGTGTATATTTCAGAACACAATCTGAGCTTTTCCGATAACCGGGCTATTGTAGTCAACAGCGGCTGTGCAAATGCAGGCACAGGCGATGCCGGTATGGCGGATGCTGTTGAAATGGTAAAGACCACAGCTGACACCTTGAATATGCAGCCCAAAGATGTGCTTATAGCTTCCACCGGAGTTATTGGACACCGCCTGCCTATAGATAAAATAAAGGAAAATGTCCGCCTGATAGGCCTTTCCCAGCGCAACGGGCATGATTTTGCACGGGCTATTATGACCACTGACACCCATACCAAAGAGATTGCGGTACGGGTAAATATAGAGGGTTTCCAGTTTTATATAGCCGGGGCTGCCAAGGGAGCAGGCATGATTCACCCCGATATGGCTACCATGCTGGGTTTTATAACTACAGATGCCGCCGTAAGCAAAGATTTTTTACAGTTTGCCCTTAAGGAAGCGGCTGATGTCAGCTTCAATATGATAACTGTTGACGGGGATACCTCTACCAATGACAGCCTTTTTATGCTGGCAAACGGGCAGGCCGAAAACCCCACTTTTGCCGGAGATACCGAGTATTCACTGGTATTCCAGCAAGCGCTTAGAATTGTCTGCCAATCTCTGGCCAAAAGCATTGCCAGAGACGGTGAAGGTGCCAAACGATTGATTGAAATACAGGTGGAGGGCGCAGCCAGCCTGGAAGATGCCAAACTGATTGCCCGCACGGTGGCCGGCTCACCACTGGTGAAAACTGCCGTTCATGGTGCGGACCCTAACTGGGGGCGAATACTGGCAGCTGCCGGACGGGCCGGGGCTGATTTTGATATAGACCGGGTAGACCTTTCTCTTGGAGAAAGCCCTGTACTCCAAAAAGGCCAGCGGACAGGTGTAGACGAAAAAGAACTCTCTTCGTGGCTGAAGCAGGTAGAGGTTATCATAAAGTTAAACCTGAACCTGGGCGAAGGCAAGGCTACAGCCTGGGGCTGTGACCTTTCAGCCGAATATGTAAAAATAAATGCGGATTATACTACTTAAACCGAGATGAAAATGCCCCAACCAAGTAACCAAATAGCAGTAATAAAGCTGGGGGGTTCAGTCCTGGACTCAAAGGATACCTCCCTAAAAGATATTGCCACCCTGAAACAGTTGGGACTGAAGCCGGTGCTTATCCACGGTGGTGCCAGCACGGTCAGTGCCTGGTCTGCCAAGCTGGGACTGGAAACACGCCTTGTAAACGGCGAACGAGTGACAGATGAGACTACTCTGGATGTAGTTGCCGCCATTCTGGCAGGACTAGTAAACAAGGAAATTGTAGCCGCCCTGCTTGATATGGGTATACAAGCCGCCGGCATATCAGGGGTAGACGCCGCTACCGTAACCGGTCAAATGCGGGCAACCGAAACCGGTTATCTGGGGGATGTGATAAAGATAAATACCGAACTTATCACCACCCTATTAGATGCAAATATTACTCCGGTAATATCGCCGGTCAGTTTTCACCAGACAAACCGCCCATCCGGCAGCCGCCGTATACTGAATATAAACGGTGACCCGGTAGCCGGAGAAATTGCAGCCGCACTTCAGGCTGAACGGCTTGTGTTTATGACAGATGTCCCGGCTGTAAAGGGCAAGAACGGCGAAGCCCTAGGCGAAATAAGTGCAGACCACGCCGCAGAACTGCTCTCTTCGGGTACAGCCTCAGGCGGTATGATACCTAAACTCCGTTCCTGCCTTAAGGCTACTCTGGCAGGTTGTTCTGCCTGTATAATAGACGGCAGAAAACCCCATATGCTGGTGCGGGAATTCACCGAGGGCAATTGCGGTACTACCGTGATCGGTCAGCATCTCAGGCGCAGTTAGACATAGTAACCTGTTAACCCAGCAGATTACCTCCCGAACAGAGGTGATAATACTATTAATAAAAGAGGTTAAAATGGATAACTGGCAAGAGCTTGAACATAAATATTACATGCAGACTTTTTACCGCGCACCCATCACTATTGTGAAAGGCCAAGGGGTTAAGGTCTGGGATGATGCAGGCAAGGAATATCTGGATTTTGTAGCCGGTTGGGCGGTAAACAGCCTGGGGCACTGCCACCCGGCAGTAGTCAAAGCTGTCTCAGAGCAGGCTGGCATCCTCATCCAGACTTCCAACAATTTCTATACTATTCCCCAGCTTAAACTGGCCCAACTGCTGGTTGATAACAGTGTGCTGGACCGTATTTTCTTTTGCAACAGCGGCACCGAAGCTACCGAAGGTGCAGTCAAACTTGCCCGCCGCTACGGCAAGATCAAACTCAAAGGGGCTTACGAAGTAATTACCGCCACCGGTTCTTTTCACGGGCGGACACTGGCCATGGTTTCGGCCTCCGGCCAGAGCAAGTACCAGGAGCCTTATACTCCTTTGCCAACCGGTTTTATAAACGTAGAGTACAATAACCCTCATGCTATAAAAGCGGCTATCACAGACAAAACCTGTGCCGTCATGCTTGAACCCATACAAGGTGAAAGCGGGGTAAACGTGCCGGATTCCGGTTATCTGAAGGCTGTCCGTCAGATATGTGACGAAACCGGCATACTTTTAATACTGGATGAAATCCAGACCGGTATCGGCCGTACCGGCAAACTATTTGCTTATGAGCATTCCGGTATTGAGCCGGATATAATTACCCTTGCCAAAGGGCTGGCTTCCGGGGTACCAATAGGTGCGTTTATGGCCAAGGAGAGTGCCTCGGTCTTTGCCAAAGGGGAGCATGGCTCTACTTTCGGGGGTAACCCACTGGCCTGTGCCGCCGGATATGCCACTATGAAATTTATTCTGGATAATCATATTTCCGAACATGCCGGTATTATGGGCAGTTACCTTGCCAAGGGGTTTGAGAAACTTAAAGCAAAGCACCGCCTGATACAGGGTTACCGCGGTTGTGGTCTGCTGATGGCACTGGGCTTCAATACCGATATTGCTAAAGAAATAGAGGAAAGTTGCATGGAAGAAGGGCTGCTGCTGAATGCGGTTAAGCCCAATGCCCTGCGTTTTATGCCTTCGCTGAATATTACCCAAGCAGATATAGATGAGGCACTATCTAAACTGGAGCGTGTTCTCACCCGCTATGAAAATTCCGGAGTCTAAAAGCTGATGGACTGGGGTATACTGAAGATTATTTTGGGTATTGTTGTCCTTCTGGCAGTAGGGGCTGGCATACTTTTGCTTGCGGACCCTCTGCCTGTTCCGGGGATATTCCGCAGCAGCTCCGGTGCAAAACTAAGCGAAGATGACCTGTCCGCAGTACCTGATAAAATAGATGCAGAAGCGGCCAAACTGGCAATCCAGTTTTTCCCGGATAATCCTGCCAAACAATCCGAATACCGGAAGAACTTGCTGGCTGCCTATTTGACATTGAAAAATACTGATTTGCTGCTTCTTTTTAACCCCGGCGGTTATGGTTATGCCAAACTATCCGCCTCCAAAGGTTGGGAAAGCATAACAGTGGGTATAAGAGAGCTCACCCGAAGCTGGGGACTAAATACACTGGTGCTTGATTATCAGCGTACTGCCCACAGTCTGACCGGAAAATTCAGCGAAGTACTGGCATCAAGCAGTCATTCTATCAGCAAAGCTAAAGAGCTTTCATCCAAACTGACTTTCCTGCTAGATTACCTGCCTGCCCTAAAAATAGTGCTGGGCAGTGAAAGCAACGGCAGTGTTTCAGCTAATAATACCCTGATGTTCCTGAAGGAAAACCCCAGAGTAGTCAGTATTGAAACCGGACCGCCCGTCTGGCACAAAGGGTTTGACCATGAAAGACATCTGCTGATGCGAAGCAACGGGCTGGTGCCGGATTCGTTCAGTTACGGGGATATAAAAACCATACTCTCCGCCAATTTTATGGCACTCTTCGGGCGCTCACCTAAAAGCCCCGGCAACGTGCTTTTGTATATAGGTGCTCCCGGACATGAATATTCGTGGGAACATGCAGAAGTAAAGAAACAGATAACAAATTTTTTAACAAATAAGTTAAAACCGTAAAAATAACTGGACTTCAGCCAAAGGTTAGTAGATAATAAATCAATTATTTAAGGAAGGTTCTTATGTCTGAAAAAGTTGTTCTGGCATACTCCGGCGGGTTGGATACCTCAGCCGCTGTGAAATGGCTTCAGGAAAAATACGGCATGGATGTTATTGCCGTTACTATAGATGTGGGTAATGAAAAAGATTTCACCCTGATAAAGGAAAAAGCCCTCAAAGTAGGCGCTAAAAAGGCCTACGTACGAGATGTGCGTAAAGAATTTGCCGAAGATTATATCTGGAAAGCTATCAAGGCCAACTCCATGTACGAGGGTGTCTATCCTCTGGCAACCGCTCTTGCCCGCCCCCTGATTGCCAAGGTTATGGTAGATATAGCCCTTGAGGAAGGGGCTACCGCCATTGCCCATGGCTGTACCGGCAAAGGCAATGACCAGGTACGTTTTGACGTGGGCATAAACACCCTTGCCCCCCATTTGAAGATTATTGCCCCCGCCCGCCAGTGGGGCATGACCCGTGAGCAGACTATGGAATACGCCCAGAAATGGGGTATTCCCGTACCTATTTCAGTCAAAAACCCTTTCTCCATAGATGAAAATCTGTGGGGGCGGAGTATAGAGTGCGGTCTGCTGGAAGACCCCTGGAACGAGCCTATTCCCGAAGTATTTGCCTGGACCCGCCCTGTAGAAGCAACCCCTGACTCACCGGAATACCTGGAAGTAGAGTTTGAACAGGGTGTGCCGGTAGCCGTAAACGGGGAAAAGCTGTCTCCTATGGCCCTTATACAGAAAGTGCATGATATTGCCGGCCTGCATGGGGTAGGCCGTATTGACCACGTGGAAAACCGTCTGGTAGGCATTAAATCCCGCGAGATTTATGAAGCCCCTGCGGCGGTGGTGCTGATTGCCGCCCACCAGGCTCTGGAAGCCATGACCCTTTCCAAGAGCCAGTTACGCTTTAAGCAGATGGTGGAAGCCACCTATTCGGATATTATTTATAACGGGCTGTGGTTCTCTGCCCTGCGGCAGGATTTGGACGCCTTTATAGACTCCAGCCAGCGCTTTGTCAGCGGCACAGTCCGCTTAAAGCTTTCCAAGGGCAGCTTCCGGGTAGTGGGACGCAAATCCCCCTATTCACTGTACCACAAGGGCATGGCCACCTATGATAAGGGAGACCAGTTTGACCCGTCTTCGGCAGTGGGTTTCATAACCCTGTGGGGACTTCAAGCCAAACTGCAGGCCCAGCTCCAGCCTATTCTGGAAGAAGAAAAGGGGAATAAATCCTAGATGAGCCATATCCGCAGCCGCTTTTCAAAACCGGCAGATGAACTGGTGGTCAGATATACCACCTCACTGCCGTTTGACTGGCGTTTATACCAGGAAGATATAAAATGCTCAACCGCCCATGCCCGCATGCTGGGTAAGCAGGGCATTATTTCCGCTGAGGACAGCCAGTCCATCATAAACGGGCTTTCTGATATCCTCACCGAGATTGAAACCGGCAGTTTTGTGTTTAAACCCGAAATGGAAGATATCCATATGGCCATAGAGGGGCGGCTTTTTGAACTTATCGGCGAGGCGACCGGCAGATTGCACACCGCCCGCAGCCGGAATGACCAGGTAGCTACCGATGTACACCTGTTTGTAAAAAACACCTGTACCAGTACTATCAATAAAATACGCACTCTTCAGGGGGCTTTGCTGAAACAGGCGGAAGCCCACCAGCAAACCGCTTTGCCCGGTTATACCCATTTGCAGGTAGCCCAGCCGGTGCTTCTTTCGCACCACCTGCTGGCTTATTTTGAAATGCTGGAGCGTGACTGCGGGCGTTTTACAGACGCAAAAAAACGCTCAGATGTGATGCCTCTGGGCAGCGGGGCTTTGGCTGGCGTACCTTATCCGCTTGACCGCGAGATGGTAGCAAAAGAACTGGGTTTTACCGCTATCAGCCAGAACTCGCTGGATGCCGTTTCAGAGCGGGACTTTGTACTGGAATACCTTTCAGACGCCGCCATCTGCCAGATGCACCTCTCCAGACTGAGTGAAGAAATGGTGATATGGTCTTCGGCGGAATATGCCTTTGTAGAGCTTGATGATGCCTATACCACCGGCTCAAGCATTATGCCCCAGAAGAAAAACCCTGACGTGGCTGAGCTTTGCCGCGGCAAGACCGGGCGGGTATACGGCTCTCTAAATACCATGCTGACTGTCATGAAGGGACTGCCACTGTCATACAACCGTGACCTTCAGGAAGATAAAGAACCTCTGTTTGACTGCGTGGATACCCTGGGTAACAGCCTTGAGGTATTTGCAGGCATGATAAAAACCGCCACGTTTAAACCTGAACGCATGCTCCGTGCTTTGGAAAAAGGGTATGTGCTGGCAACTGATATTGCTGATTATCTGGTGGGTAAAGGTGAAAGTTTCCGTAATTCACACGGCATTGTAGCCCGTCTGGTGAGCTACGCCATCTCCCAAAATAAAACCTTTGGTGAGCTGAGCCTTGAAGAATACCGCCAGTTTTCAAACCTGTTTGGAAACGATATTTATACAGTAGATATAAAGTCTGCTTTAAACGCCCGCAACCTGACCGGCGGAACTGCCCCAAAACAAATAGCCCAGGCAATTGCCCGGGCTAAGAAAATACTGGCTGAAGCTGGAATTAAAAACTAAATGTCCGTATTAAGCAGTTTTAGCAAGCTTGGCCTGAGAACGGATGCAACGGGTGCAGAGCTTCATGCGAACCTCAGTGCCGTTGACTGCAACTTTGGCAGAATGGATATTCGGCATCCAGACGCGGTTAGTGCGCCTCTTGGAATGGCTTACATTATGCCCAAATGTAGGGGTCTTACCACACATTTCACATTTCATAATTTTGAAAGATTTACTCCTTTGACTGAACCACTAAATTCATATAAAATCCGACAAGTAAATATATCATAGCACTTTGCCCTTTACAAGTTTGCCCACTTAGAATTGCTATAAGCAAAGGTGAAAAAATGACACAGAACGGAAACATCAGCGGTGCCCAATTTAGAGATATGGTGGCAGCTGCTACAAACTGGCTGGAGAAAAGCTCTCAGGATATAGACGCTTTAAACGTGTTCCCCGTTCCTGACGGGGATACCGGTACAAATATGTTACTCACCATGCGCTCAGCGGTAGAAGAAACTTATAAATACAATGACCCGAATGTCTCAACCGTAGCCCTGGCCATAGCCAAGGGCTCTTTAATGGGTGCCCGCGGCAACAGCGGTGTTATCCTCTCCCAAATATGGCGGGGTGTTTCCATTGCCCTGAAGGATAAAGCAGCTATATGCGCCTCTGACTGGGCGGCAGCCATGAAACAGGCCTCGGAGACCGCTTACCAGGGGCTGAATAACCCGGTGGAAGGCACTATCCTGACTGTACTAAGAGATGTTGCCACCACCAGCCAGCAAGAGGTTGATAAAGGCATAACCAGTGTAAGTGAGTTGGTTGAAAAAGGTATGAATGCGGCCGGTGAATCTGTAGCCAATACCCCCAGCCTGCTGCCTGCCCTGCGTGAAGCCGGAGTGGTAGATGCCGGCGGACAGGGTTTTTATACCATACTGGAGGGGGCTCTCCATTTCCTGCGGGGCGAAATTGAGGACATGCAGTTCCGCAAATCACGGGTTATTACCGGAAATATACCTACCGGAAATTTGTCCGGGCAATATGTGGTAGATGACGAAGAAGCCTTTGGCTACTGTACCGAGTTTTTGCTCAAAGGCGAAAATATGGATATTGACAAGATACGTGAGCGGCTGAAGAAAAAGGGCGTTTCGCTTATAGTAGTTGGTGACCCCACCACCGTAAGGGTGCATATACATACCCTAAAGCCGGGCAGTGTTATGAACTACGTGTGTGACCTGGGTACTATGCACAAGGTCAGCGTACGCAATATGGACGAACAGCACGAAGACTTTTTAGCCCTGCAAAAGGAACGCATGCCGGCAGTGGATACCGCTATTGTGGCCGTAGTTGCCGGTGACGGGCTGAAAGAGGTTTTTAAAAGTCTGGGCGCCCAGAGTATTATCTCCGGCGGACAGACCATGAACCCGTCTACCAAAGATATTTTACAGGCAGTGGAAGCCGCCCCTTCTGACAAGGTAATAATACTGCCGAACAATAAAAACATTATCCTGACAGCTATTCAGGTAGAAAACCTGACCAAGAAAAAAATAAAGGTTATACCCAGCATCACCATACCCCAGGGCGTGGCCGCCCTGCTGGCTTTCGACTATGAGGCAGACTTTGAAACAAACTTCAACCTGATGAAGGAAGCCAAAGAAAACGTTAAGACCATTGAGATAACCAGGGCAGTCCGCTCTACCAAGCTGAATGACCTTAATATAAAGAAAAAACAGGCTATCGGCCTGCTGGATGACGAACTTTGTGCGGTGGGTGATGAACCCAAGGCTGTACTTGATGAAATAATATCCAAACTGGACCTTTCCAAGTCAGAGGTTATCACCGTATATTACGGAGCGGACACAACCGAAGACGAAGCCAAAATACTGGAGACTGAGCTTATAGAAAAGTATCCATCGCTTCAGGTTGAGATGGTGAATGGGGGACAGCCCCATTATAACTACACCGTTTCTATTGAATAGAAGGAAAATATGACAGTCAAAATAGTAACCGACAGCACTTCGGATATCAGCCAGAAGCTGGCCGCTGAACTGGGCATAACCGTAGTTCCGCTGACAGTTTCGTTTGACAATGAACACTTTAAAGACGGCCTAAGCATAACACCTGACCAGTTTTTCAGCCGCCTTACTTCTCAAAATATATTCCCCACTACCACCCAGCCTTCACCGGGAATATTTCTGGAAACATTTGAAAAGCTGTGCGAAGAAACAGACGAGATACTGGTTATCACCCTTTCCTCAAAACTTTCCGGTACTTATTCATCTGCTAAAAATGCCGCCGAGATGATACACGGCCGCTGCCAGGTGGAAGTAATAGATTCCGAAAAGGTCATAATGGGAACCGGGCTGCTGACTATTTATGCCGCCGAACTGGCCAAAACCGGTCTCAATCTTAAGGAACTCAGCCAGACTATCCGCCAAAAAATGGCAGACTGCCACCCCATCATGTACTTTGACACCCTGACTTACCTCCACAAGGGAGGGCGAATGGGTAAAGCTCAAAGTCTGGTGGGGTCGCTGCTTTCTATAAAACCCATTTTGAAAATGGAAGACGGCATTATCTGCCCCCTTTCCAAAGTGCGTTCCCGCAGAGCCGGCATGGATTACCTGTATAAATTTATCACCGCTTTCCCTAAGATAAAATACCTGGCGGTAGAACACGCCACCAGCCCGGAAGATGCGGATGAACTGGTATCTAAACTGGGAGAAATACTGCCCAAAGTGAAAATATACCGGTCGCAAATTGGACCGGTGGTAGGCGCCTATACCGGGGCGAATGCGGTAGCCGTTACCGTTCTGGAAGATAAATAATTTTAAGGAGCTGGATATGGCGGTAAAAATAATAACCGACAGCACTTCGGATATTCCGCCCGAAATGGCTAACGATATGGGGATTACGGTAATCCCCCTGACTGTCTCTTTTGGCAGCGAACACTTCCTGGATAATGTAAATTTGAAACCTGACGAATTTTACCGCCGCCTTTCCTTAAGCGGCATTTACCCCCATACCACCCAGCCCTCACCGCTTGTCTTTAAAGAAAACTATGAAAAACTTATGCCGCAGGCCGAAGGCATACTGGTTATTACCATATCATCCAAGCTGTCCGGCACCTACCAGTCCGCCCTGAGTGCAGTAAGTATGCTGGAAAACCCCGGCTGCCCTATAGAAATAATAGACTCTCAAACAGTCAGTCTGGCACTGGGTCTGCTGGCTATAAAAGCAAATGATTTGGCAAAATGCGGGAAAAATCTTGCAGAGATAAAAGAGACCATTACCCAAAGCCTGCCTGATGCCCAGCCGGTTATGTTTTTTGATACCCTGACCTACCTGCAAAAAGGCGGGAGAATAGGCCGTGCCCAAAGCATGCTGGGTTCACTTCTTTCGGTAAAGCCGCTGCTTACGGTACGTGACGGTATAGTAACTCCCTTAACCAGAGTACGCTCACTGCAAGCCGGCATGGACCAGCTTTACAACTTTGCCGCCCAGCACAGCACTCTTGAGTATGTGGGTATTGGTTATGCCACATCTACCGCTGATGCCCTAAAACTAAAGGAACGCCTTGCTCCCCTGTTCCCGCCTGAAAAAATATACATAACCCAGGTAGGGCCGGTAGTGGGCACATATACAGGGCCGAATACCCTGTGTATAAACGTAATCGGAAAAAGTTGATAACAGGTTTTTGGAGGCTCTAATTTGAATGTCCAGATTGTAATTGACAGCACATCTGATATTTCACCCCAAATGGCCAAAGAGATGGGGAATGTCCATATAATGCCGCTCACCGTATCTTTCGGAAACGAACACTTTCAGGACGGCATAGATATAACTCCTGATGAATTTTACACCCGCCTGCCCCAAGACGAAAATATCCCCACCACTACCCAACCTCTTCCCGGATATGTAATAGATTTGGTGACCCGTCTTTCGGAACAAACCGACCAGATACTTATCCTTACTCTTTCCCAGAAACTCAGCGGTACTTACCAGTCGGCAATGTATACCAAAAAAACTCTGGAAAGCCCCGCCTGCCGTATAGAGGTATTTGATACAAACCTGACCACACTGGGACACGGACTCAGGGCTTTTCGGGCATCGGACATGGCCAAAGAAGGGGCAAATCTGGACCAGATACTGGAAGAACTCCGAAAGCCCCATAACTATCTGGCGGGAGTCATGTACTTTGATACTCTGAAGTATCTGGCCAGAGGCGGGCGGATTGGCAAAGCCCAGAGCCTGCTGGGGGCTATGCTTTCATTCAAGCCCATTATTACCGTTCAGGACGGAGAGGTCAGCCCGGTAACCAGAGTGCGTTCCCATCAGGCGGGTATGGATTACCTTTACAACTATGCCGCCAGCCGTAAAAATATCCGCTATCTGGGGGTTGAACACGCCAACACACCCGAAGTAGCCGAAAGTCTGATAGATCGTTTGGGTAATATTTTCCCCAAAGAAAAGATAATCCGTTCACGGATAGGTCCGGTTATCGGGACATCTATCGGCCCTAATGCTGTCTGCGTGGTAGCCTGGGCAGATGCCTAGTAAAAAACATAGTCAGAGGTACGGGTAATTGAGTGTAAAAATAGTTACCGACAGCACAGTGGATTTACTTCCGGAAACTATAAAAGAACTGGGCATTACGGTAGTACCGGTATATGTAATGTCGGGCAGTAAAACCTATCGGGACGGGCTGGATATAACCCAAACCGAAATCTACAACCGAATGCTGGCAGGTGAGCAATTCACCACCTCCCAGCCCACCCCGGCTGATTTTGCCAATGCATATAAAACGCTTTCAAAGGAAACTGACCAGATAGTCTCCCTGATTATGAGTTCTAAACTATCCGGCACCTATAATTCGGCTGTACAGGGAAGAGAACTCTCAAAAAGCAGCAGCAATATAGAACTGATAGATACCAAGGCTACATCCGGTGCATTGGGCTTGCTGGCTACCCAGGCAGCCGAAATGGCAAAAATGGGTGAAAGTGCCGGGAATATAATAAACAGCATCAAGAGCTATATCCCCCAGGTACATATCTGGGCTTTGCTGGATACCATAAAATATGTGCTGAAGAGCGGGCGTCTCAGCAGTGCATCCAACCTTATCAGCGGGGTTTTGAGTATCCGCCCCATGCTTACCCTTAGAGACGGCTCTCTCTGGCCGGCCAGTATCCACCGCACCCGCAATAAAGGTATTGAAAAACTGACCGAACTGGTAAAAAATAACCGCAATCTGGAAGCGGTTCAGATAGTTCAAAGTGTAGATCTGGTGGAAGCTCAAAGCATGAAGGAAAAACTGGCTGATTTTATTGACCAGAGTAAAATCCATATCTCACAGCTTGGGCCTGCTTTGGGTGTCCACGGCGGCCCCGGCACTTTGGTAGTGGCTATCAGGGAAAAGCTGAGCGGTATAGGCACAGCGTCTCCAGACGAAACGGAAGACAAGAAATCATTTAAGCTGCCCTCTATCCATTTGCCCAAGCTGGGCTTTTCCAGCCTGCATTAGTTTTTAAAAACATATTAGGCTTTAAGCCCTCCCCTTAAAAGGAGGGCTTTTTTATGCAGGGATAGTGTGGACAAGTGAGATTATATGGTCTATCATTTTTAAAAACCAAAGGCGGAGTATAAATTTGGGAGCAGATACCGGCGCCTTTAAAAAAATACTTCAGCTGGAAGTACAAAAAGGTTTTGCTGATAACGCCGTTATGGGCGGGCTGGACCACTTTCTGTCCCGCTGGGCAAAGGAAGCCGCAACGGGTATAAATAACCCTGATGACCTGCTTGAATTTCACAAACTGAAACTCTCTGACCCGGGTTATGCCCGAATGACAGAAGATAAACGCCGTAAGTGGGTAACCGAGGTGCTGGCATTTCTGCCCAAGCTGGAAAACCAGCCTGCCGGCATACCTGCACCCCGCAAAACAAATAAAGCCAAGTCCGCCGCTAAAACTGCCAGACCGAAAACAGACGGCTGCCCACCAGCCCTTGACGGGGATATTTCTTTAGTAAAAGGCATAAGTGCCGCTACCGCCCCCAAATTTCACAAAATGGGCATCAATACAGTACGCGATCTGCTTTATTATTTCCCAAACCGCCATCTGGATTACAGCCGCCTGAAAAAAATATCCCAGCTGGAAGCAGGGTCTGAACAGACCATAATTGCCAATGTCTGGCAGTCCAAGGTGAATTACATGGGAGGACGCCGCTCAACCGAGGCGGTACTGGGGGACGATACCGGCAATATGCGGGCAGTCTGGTTTAACAACCCCTATATGGTGCGTAATCTGAAACCAAATGCCAGAGTGGTGCTTTCGGGGCGGGTTTCCATATTTAATGGCAGACCCGTATTTGAATCCCCCGAATGGGAGGAACTGCCTGACGAAGCTGACCTTATCCATACCGGGCGGTTAGTGCCGGTTTACTCCCTGACCGCCGGTCTTCACCAGCGAAGCCTGCGCCGCCTGATGAAAAACTTTATAGATATTTCCACCCCCGGTATTTCAGATTTCCTGCCGGAGGATACCCTTAAAAGAAACCGCCTGCTGCCGCTTGCCGAAGCTATCCGGCAGGCACATTTTCCTGATACGGAAGAATTGAAAGACGCCGCCCGCAATAGGCTGGCATTTGATGAACTGTTTATCCTCCAGCTGGGAGTGCTGGCCAAGAAAAAACGCTGGCAAGAACAAACAGGACGGGCTTTAAAGGTAAACCTGCCCGCTATAGACCATTTTATTTCACAGTTGCCGTTTAAACTGACTGATGCCCAGACCAAATGTCTGGCTGATATAAAAGCCGATATTTCTAAGAGTGTACCTATGTCCCGCCTGCTTCAAGGGGAAGTGGGTTCGGGAAAGACCATAGTCGCCGTTATTTCCCTGTTTACTGCCGCTGCCAACGGGCTTCAGGGAGCATTTATGGCACCTACCGAGATACTGGCTGAACAGCATTTTAAAAGTGTCACCCGCCTGTTTGCCTCTATTGCCAAAGTGAGCACCCTTCTGGACGGGGTGTATAGCTTTGAAGGGTTGCTAGACCGCCCGCTCAGGGTAGCTCTGATGATAAGCGATATGAAATCCAGCCAGAAAGATATCCTGAAGGAAAAGATTAAAAAAGGCGAGATTGATATAGCCATTGGCACCCATGCCCTTATCCAGAAGGAAATCCGCTTCAAGTCCCTGGGGCTGGCTGTTATAGACGAGCAGCACCGCTTCGGGGTGGAACAACGCTCTGCCCTTAGGAGTAAGGGAATAAACCCCCACATACTTATCATGACCGCCACCCCCATACCCCGCACCTTGGCTTTAACCCTGTACGGAGAGCTTGACCTTTCAGTCATAGACGAACTGCCGCCCGGACGCCAGAGCATAAAAACCCGCTGGCTGAAACCCGAACAGCGTAACAGCGCTTATAATTTTATACGCAAACAGATTGAGGCAGGACGGCAGGCATTTATAATCTGCCCTTTGGTAGAAGAATCTGAGGCTATACAGGCCAAAGCCGCCACCGCCGAATATGAAACCCTGTCTTCAGAGGTGTTTCCGGAATCCAAAGTAGCTTTGCTGCACGGGCGGATGAATGCCTCTGAAAAAGAAAGTATCATGAAGCACTTTAACGAAGGTAAAATGGACATACTGGTTTCCACCCCGGTTGTGGAGGTGGGTATAGACATACCCAACGCCACCGTAATGCTGGTGGAAAGCGCTGACCGTTTCGGCCTTTCACAGCTGCACCAGTTCCGGGGGCGGGTGGGCAGAGGAACAGAGCAGAGCTACTGCATGTTTCTGGCCGAAAATCCGTCTCTGCTGGGGCAGGAACGCCTGTCTATCATAGAAAGCACTCAGGACGGTTTTAAGCTGGCTGAGGAAGACCTGCGGCTGCGGGGGCCGGGTGAATTTTTCGGCACCCGCCAGAGCGGCCTGCCTGACCTGCGCATGGCCAGTATATCCGACGTGGGTTTGCTGGAACAGGCACGCAGGGAAGCTACCCGTTTGTTTGAGTCTGACCCTGAACTAAACCTGCCTGAAAACAAGGCTTTGGAAGAGGAAATAAGGCGGGTATGGCCCAAAAAGAGCGAGTGGAGCTAGAGCTTAATTACCCGGCATATTAAGCCTTAGGTAATTTATTTCCTTTTACCTGGGCGCTCTATAAACGGACTTACCCCGTCTCCTGACCTATCCGGACGAAATCCGCCGCTGGTTTTAACAGGCCTTGCAATATTGCCTTGCTTCTGAGTCGGAATGCCTTTCATCTTCATCTCCTGTGGTATTTTCATTTGTACTATTATTAATTTTAACACCCCTTACAAATCCGTATCATTATACCCCCCTCCAGACATTATCATCTTCCCATTATGTGATATAATCTATTTTCCAGTTTAAACCGCAATAATAAATACTCGGAGTTTAGTCTTGAACAGTATCTTAGCTATCAAAAATATTATTATAGAGTCTCTCAGCCAGGCTCTGGAAAAAGCCCGTCAGGAAGGGCAGATTCCGGCGCTCAGCGTGGATATAAGTATAGAGCATCCCCAAAAAACCAATTATGGCGACTATGCCACCAGCCTGCCTTTGCGGCTGGCCAAGGCTACCGGCAAACGCCCCATGGAGCTGGCTGAAATACTGGCCGGCTATATTGAACCCGGTGAAGGCATTGCCAAAATAAGCGTAGCCCATCCCGGCTTTATAAATTTCACTTTCTCCAAAGAGTGGCTGTGCAATCTGGTGAAAACCATCCTCGACGAAGCCGAAAGCTACGGCAATATAAATATGGGCGGCGGCAGCCGCGTTCAAATAGAGTTTGTCAGCGCCAACCCCACCGGGCCTATACATATAGGTCACGGGCGGGGGGCAGTGCTGGGCAGCACCCTTTCAAACGTGCTTAAAGCCGCCGGTTATTATGTTGAGGAAGAGTTTTATATCAATGATGCCGGCAGCCAGATAGACGCTTTCAAACGCACCCTGTTTGCCCGCTACCAGCAGGCTCTGGGTAAAGATGCGGCTGTGCCTCAGGACGGTTATCACGGACAGTACATGGTAGAGCTGGCGGCCGAAATGGTAGCCAAATACGGGGATAAATACCTGCAAATGCCTCTTGAAATAGCCCAGAATGACCTGGGGGAGATAGGCATGGCACGTATGCTCTGCCTTATCAGTAATGACCTGAAGTCCCTCAAAGTGGATTTTGACGTCTGGTTTTCAGAGAGGTCTTTATATAGCGGCGGGCAGTATAAAACCGCCATGGATATACTTTCGGCCAACAACTATATTGCCGAAAGGGACAATGCCACCTGGTTCAGCTCCACCCTGCTGGGAGACAGCAAGGACAACGTAATAGTCCGCAGTGACGGCACACCTACTTATTTTGCGTCTGATATTGCTTACCACTACAACAAGTTCATTGAACGCAAATTTGACCGGGTTATAAATATCTGGGGGGCAGACCATCAGGGGCATGTATCCCGCATGAAAGCCATGCTAAGCGCTCTGGGTATCAACCCCGAACGTCTTACTACCCTGCTTTTCCAGATGATTACCCTGAAACGGGGCGGTGAGCTGGTACGCCTTTCCAAACGCACCGGTGAAATGATAAGCCTGAGTGAGGTTATTGAGGAAGTGGGGGCAGACGCCTGCCGTTTCTTCTTCCTGTCCCGCTCCACCGAAAGCCAGATGGATTTTGATTTGGAGCTGGCTAAAAAGGAATCAGCCGAAAACCCGGTTTATTATGTCCAGTATGCCCATGCCCGTATTTGCAGTATTTTGTCTCTGGCAAAAGAAAAAGAGATTTCTTACAGCGGCGGGGATACCGCCCTGCTTGGAGAAGAAGCAGAGCTTGAGCTTATCCGCAAGATGGCCGAACTGCCTGAGATTGTGGAGACTGTGGCCCGCACCCTTGAACCCCACCACCTGACCTATTACGCCCAGGAACTGGCTAATGCTTTCCACCAGTTTTACAAAGACTGCCGGGTGATTTCAGATAATACTGAACTAAGCTCAGCCCGCCTGAAACTGGTAGACGCCAGCCGTATTGTGCTGGCCAGAACCTTGCACCTTATGGGTATGACCTCACCCCAAAGCATGTAACGAGCTAATCATTTTAAGTTGCAATCAGGGCAGACCCCAAACAGTCTGCCCTTTTTAGCGCCTACCCCGCCGAAATATATCAGAGGACCAGACAGGTAACGGTGCGGGTAATGCCCTCTGCCGCCTGTATCTTTGAGGTGATAAAATCACCTATTCCGGTAAGGGTGTCCCGCTCTACTACAGCAATAATATCATACGGGCCGGTAACCGCATCTATACTGCATATACCGCTAATCTCCCTGAGGTTGTCAGCTATTTTCCCCGCCTGGGCAGGAGCGGCCTCAATAAGGACAAAGGCTTTGGCAGACATATTTATCCTCCCTGCATCTATTCCCCGGACTTTTTTAGGCTATAATAAAGGCATGATTGATATTTGAATACGGCAGGCGGTATGGACTATAATATAACACACTTTTTATGCATTTTTTATTTTTATGACAAATTTATAAAATATTTTGACGGGAGATATTATGACTCAAACGTCTTACGGATTGCTCAAGGGTAAAAAAGGAATTATATTCGGCCCCTTAAACGAGCAAAGTCTGGGCTGGAAAATAGCCCTGGCCTGCCACCGCGAAGGAGCTAAACTGGCTATTTCCAACGTAGCTACCGCCCTTAAAATGGGAAACACCGCCGAACTGGCCCGCATTTGCGGCCAAGCCCCGCTGCTGGTTGCAGATGCCACCAGCGATGATGAGCTGAAAGCCCTGTTTGCCGAACTGAAAACCAGCCTGGGGGAGATAGATTTCATAGTCCATTCGGTAGGTATGAGCGCCAATATCCGCAAGAAAATACCGTATGAATCTACCAACTATATTTTTTATAACAAAGGGCTGGAAATTTCGGCCATATCCCTGCACAAAATAATCCGTTATGCACTTGAAGCCGGAGTCCTCAAAGACAACGGCAGCATACTGGCGTTGTCGTATATAGGGGCGCAAAGGGTATTTTCCCAGTATAACGACATGAACGATGCCAAAGCCCTGCTGGAAGCTATTGCCCGAAATTTCGGTTCCCGCCTGGCAGACCGGGGAATAAGGGTAAATACCGTTTCCCAGTCACCTACCCGCACCTCCGCCGGTTCGGGAATAAGCAATTTTGATGCCATGTACGAATATGCAAATCTGCTTGCCCCCTTGGGTAATGCCAGCGGGGAAGAATGCGCTGATTATGTGGTAACCCTGCTTTCAGACCTCAGCCGCAAGGTTACCATGCAAAACCTTTTCCATGACGGGGGGTTTTCCAGTGCAGGTATTTCCGAAAAACTGCTTAGTTTGCTGGAACGCAATCAGCCAGAAGCGGGTGTATAATAGCTTAATCCGTTGAAAGAGAGGGCGTGATGGCCAAAAACTTCAGCCGCCTTATGTTTATATCTGTTTTAGTGTTTCTGGTCAGTTTCTTTATCCATCTTATGCTGGTTAGCCTGTTTGAAATTGATGATACTTTTTGGGTGATTTTGGGTATGGTGGCAGCACCGGCCAGTTTTGCTGTTGGCATTATAGGGCATATGGTGCTTCGATTGAAAAACCGGAGTGCCAAATAAACTGCTTTTTGGTTTTCAACTTGCATGTAATATAGCCTTAATCTATAATAAACTCTGTTTTGTACGAGGAAGATAGTGCTGCAATATAATGTAGCCCAGTTGCTGAAATCACCCGTCGGTGCCACCCGCACCTACCAGCTGGACGATGAAATAAATCTGGAAGGCAGTCCTATCAGGGTATCCGGAGAGGTTACCTTTACCCGTATTGACCGCGGCCTTTTGGTTACCGGACTGCTGGATACCCATATGAACCTTAGCTGTGTCCGCTGTCTAAAGGACTTCAGCTGCCCGGTCAGTATCCGCCTTGAAGAACGGTTTTTGCCCACCGTAGATGTGGTACACGGCTTCGAAGTGGACAATTCTGAAGAGCTTGACGCCTTTTTTATTGACGAGCACCATATTCTGGATTTGAGCGAGATTATCCGTGAAGGTGCTATAATGGCAACACCCATGAAACCTCTGTGCTCCGGTGAGTGCCGCGGTTTTGAATATTAAACGAATACTAATTTAACGGAGTAAAATAATGGCTCTACCTAAAAGAAGACTTTCCCATTCCCGCCAGGGTAATCACCGGGCTCATGTAGCCCTGAGTGCCCCGGCTGTAATGGAATGCCCCCAGTGCAACAGCCCCAAGCTTTCTCATCAAGCCTGTTCCGTTTGCGGCACTTACAAAGGACGGACTGTGATTGATATGGAAGCGATAGCCAAGAAAAAGGCTGACAAATCCAAGGGTCAGCAGTAATTTTCGGTTGGTCAGTTTTTAAGGCATGACTGAGATTAAAACAGCTTATGTCTTCCCCGGTCAGGGTGCCCAGTTCGTGGGCATGGGACGGGATCTGTATTCCGAGTTTCATTCCGCCAGAGAGCTTTTTGATCTGGCGGATAAAGCTTTGGGATTTTCATTGTCAAAACTGTGTTTTGAAGGGCCTGAAGAGAACCTTAAAGACACCCGCAACTCCCAGAGTGCCATTGTCTGCCACAGCCTATGTGCCCTTGCAGCTTTTATGGAAAGCGGCAAGTCAAAGCTCCTGCCCGAACCTTCTTTTGTAGCCGGGCATTCACTGGGTGAATATTCGGCTCTGGGTGCAAGCGGCATACTCCCCTACCCGCAGGCTATTTTACTTTCCCGCAAAAGAGGGGAGCTTATGGCGGAAGCGGCTGCCAAAACACCGGGTGCTATGGCAGCTGTTATAGGACTTTCGGAAGAAATACTGTCTGATATCTGCCTTAAAACAGGCTGTTACATAGCGAATTTCAATTCTCCCGGACAGATGGTTATCAGCGGCCTGAAAGAGGCGTTAGAGCAGGCATCTGCCCAAGCCAGCGCCAGCGGAGCGATGAAAGTAGTACCCTTGCAGGTAAGCGGCGGGTTTCATACCCCGCTTATGTCGCCAGCTTCCGCCGGTTTAAAAGAAGTACTTAACTCTATCAGTTTTGATACCGCCAAAATACCTTTGGTAGCCAATACCAGTGCCAGTCCGCTTACCAATCCGCAAGATATAAAAAGCGAACTGGCCTGCCAGCTGACCGGCGGTGTCCAGTGGCAAAAAAGCATAGAAAACATGATAGCCGCCGGGGTAAATACCTTTGTTGAGATTGGGCCGGGCAAAGTGCTGGCCGGCCTGATTAAAAGAATTAACCGCAGTGTCAGTATCTACAATATAAACGATACCGCTTCTATCCAAAATTTTAGCGTATAATGGGTAAGATGCTGAGTTTAGACGGCAAAACAGCCCTGATTACCGGCTCCGGCAGGGGCATAGGCAAAGCTATAGCTTTACGGTTTGCCGAAGCGGGGGCAAAAGTGGTGGTAAACAGCCTTTCGCCCGCCGGTGAAGAAGTGGCCGCCCACATACGTTCCAATGGCGGTCAGGCCGTATTTGTTCAAGCAGATGTAAGCCAGAGCAGCGGAGTAGATGTCCTCTTCAAAGCCGCCCAGGAAGCCTTCGGCGGGGTGGATATACTGGTAAACAATGCCGGCATAACCCGTGACCAGCTGACCATGCGTTTATCCGAAGAAGACTGGGACAGTGTAATCCAGACCAACCTGAAAAGTGTATTTTTGTGTTCCAAAGCAGCCCTACGCCAGATGCTGAAAAACCGCTGGGGACGGATAATAAACCTTAGTTCCATAGTGGGTTTAAAGGGCAACCCCGGCCAGGCCAACTATGCCGCAGCCAAAGCCGGCATTCTGGGATTCAGCTGCTCTCTGGCTAAAGAAGTGGCCAGCCGCAATATAACCGTAAATTCCATTGCCCCTGGTTTTATAGAGACCGATATGACCGCCGCTTTATCCGAAGAGCAAAGACAGGCCATAACAGAGCGTATACCCATGCAAAAACTGGGCATAGTGGAAGATGTAGCCGCTTGTGCATTATACTTGGCGGGAGAAGATGCCAAATACATTACCGGACAGGTAATAAGCCTGGACGGCGGTATGTCTATAATATAAGAGAGTAAAGAGTGACGACCAGCAGACGCAAAGCACGTGAAATAGTCCTTCAAGCCCTGTACGAACAAGACTTAGCAGGGCATAATGCCGAAGATGTTTTAATACGCCTTTTAACCGAAACCCCTCAGACTGAAGAAAACACAGAGTTTATTTTCAGGCTGACCAATGCCGTAGTCAAGCACAAGGAACTGCTGGATGAAAATATCCGCCAGTTTGCTTCCGCCTGGCCGGTGGAGCAGCTTTCCTATATTGACCGGAATGTCCTCCGGCTGGCCATTTTTGAAATTATCCATGAAAATGACGTACCTGTAAAAGTAGCTATTAACGAAGCAGTTGAACTTGCCAAATCATTTGGGGGCAACTCTTCTGCCAGATTTATAAATGGGGTTCTCAGTTCTGTCAGCAAAGCTCTGGCAGATACAGCAAACCAACGGGAGGAGTGAAGTAGTGGCAACGGTTTTTGAAAGAGTAAAAAAAGTTAGTGTTGAGCAGTTGGGCGCCGAAGAAAAAGATGTGGTGCTTACTGCCAGTTTTGCAGATGATTTGGGTGCAGATTCTCTGGACCAGGTAGAGCTTATTATGGCGCTGGAGACCGAGTTTGGTACTCCTGAAAGCAAATTTGAAATACCTGATACTGATGCCGAAAAATTAAAAACGGTACAGGCTGTGGTGGACTATCTAAAGTCCAAAGGCATAAAAGACAACTAATAAAGCCTTTAAATCCACAGAATTCAACCAGGTTTTAAACAAGCAGCTGAAATCCAGCCCGGGCATTTTATTGTCCTTTGAATCTGTTCGAATAAAATTTCAGATAGCAAGGCCGTTTGCCTAAAAAACAGCTAAACGGCATGGGTGATTTTTGTCCGAAAAAGAGAAAATCAAAAGGGGTAACCCTCTTAGCCATTCGGCCGGCTTTTCCTCTTAATGCACTATTTACTGGCCAGATTTGGATTAAGACAACCCTCAGGCGGTATCCTGTCCGAATTTACACCCTGTATACCGCTCTACTACCTTTCGAAAGTGATAGCCGTAAATTGACAGGGTGATTGCCAGCGGAAAAGCCTTGGGGTTTTTTATCAGGGTAGAGCCCAACAACCGCCAGTAATACTTCCGACTGTTGTCTAAAATACCCAGATGCCATACAGACCGCATAAATGCCCTTAACCTCTGGACTGATATCGGTTTTACCCTACCTTTTGGCTTGGGGTGATATCTGGATATAAGCACCGATACCCGCTGGTAATATTCGCGGGGAGCATATATGGCTGAAAGCACCCGGTTATATCCGTTTATCAGCACTTCAGTCTTCATGCGGGGAACAAAGTTCAAGCTGCAATCCGTGTTATCTCCCCGGAAATCTTCCAGCAGCCGTTTCTCTTTTTTTAATCTGTTCCACAAACGGGTACCTCTGGGGGCATTTAAAAGACCTACCATGGCGGTCACAATACCGCTTTGCTGAATAAAATTTATCTGGGCACGGAATATGGACACAGGGTCACTGTCAAAGCCCAGTATGAAACCGCCCTGAACCTGCATACCGGCTTTTTGGATTTTCTCAATTGAAACCAGCATATCCCTATTGGCATTCTGGTGTTTGGAACATTCCGCCAGACTTTCCGGATTGGGTGTTTCCACTCCCACAAATACAGTATCAAAGCCAGCTTCGCCCATCAGGTGAAGCAGTTCGTCATCATCTGCCAGATTAATAGAAACCTCAGTATTAAATGAAAATGGATAACCCTTTCTCTTCTGCCAGGCTACAACTGCCGGCAGTATATCAGCCTTTAGTTTATTCTTGTTGCCTATAAAGTTGTCGTCTACAAAGAAAACTCCGGAACGCCAACCGGATTTGTACAGGGCATTAAGTTCAGCCAAAACTTGAGTACGCCCTTTGGAACGGGGAATCCTGCCATTTAAAACTACAATATCACAAAACTCACAGTTGAACGGGCAGCCCCGCGAGTATTGAAGACTCATGGAAGAATACTCTTTTGCCTTGACCAGATTCCAGAGAGGGATAGGTGTACGGGTAAGGTCTGATTTCTCTTTTTCGGGGTAGACCGCCGCCGCTTTTCCTGCTTCCAAATCAGCCACAAAATCTGCCAGAGAGTTTTCCACCTCACCCAGCAGCAAGTGATCTATACCCTTGAGTGTTTCGGCCTCAGCCGTAAAGTAAGGCCCTCCGGCCACCACTTTTCTGCCAAGGGCATGGCAGCGGTTTATACATTCGTGGGCAGACTTTTGCTGAACAGCCATGGCACTTATAAAAACATAATCTGCCGCCAGAATATCTTTATCTGTCAGGTTTTCAATATTAAGGTCTATAAGCTTCTTCTGCCAGCTCTCCGGCAGCATAGCGGCCAGAGTCAAAAGACCCAAAGGCGGAAAAGAAGCCTTTTTAGAGACAAACTTTAAGGCGTGCTTGAAACTCCAGAATGTGTCAGGGTAACGGGGGTAGAGGAGCAGTATTTTCATCTGAATCTCCTAGAGGAGGATATTTGAATATTTTGAATGATATCATAAATTTCATTCATTTAAAACCATAACTACCCCAGCCGCCAGATAATCTCTTCTAACACTTCTTTCCAACTATCGCCAGTCTTTCTGAACTGGATAGCCACCTGATTACGCCCTGCCACCACTCCCGCTCTAAGCGGTTCAAGCAAAGCTTTATTTATTATCAGCCCGCCCAGCATCCGCACTACTATCTGACTGCCTTCGGTTACGATAGTTTCCACGTGGGCTTTTTTAGCCAGCAAACGTAAACGGAATGAATATAGCAGATTTTCAAGTTCCTTTGGCATTACCCCGAACCGGTCTGTCAGTTCTTTTTCCTTTTCCAGAACGCCTGCCAGACTGGCCAGAGTTGATAATTGCTGGTAAATAGACAAACGTAAATCCAGATCCTGGATATAGTATTCGGGTATAAATGCGTCCAAGGGTAAATCCAGCTTGGGGGCAGGCATATTCTGGATGCGTATTTCTTCTTTGGAAAGCCCGCTTCCGGCAGCTTTCAGTCCGGCTACTGCTTCTGACAGCATCTGAGTGTATAGGTTGAAACCGACCGAATTTATATAACCTGATTGTTTTACGCCAAGCAGTGTTCCCGCACCCCTTATTTCCAAATCTTTCATGGCAATACCATATCCTGCCCCAAGTTCAGCTGCTTCATAAATAGTTTTCAGGCGTTTTTCAGCATCACCGCTTAAGTGTTTTTCTTTGTCATACAGGAAATAGGCATATGCCAGCTGGGAGCTCCGCCCCACCCGCCCCCGCAGCTGGTAAAGCTGGGTAAGCCCAAAGCGGTCTGCCCTGTTTATAATCAGAGTATTGGCATTCGGCACATCCACTCCGGATTCTATAATAGTAGTACATACCAGCACGTCCAGTTCATGCCGCACAAAATCAGCCATTACGGCGGCTAGCTTATCTTCAGCCATCTGCCCGTGCCCGATACCTATACGGGCTTCGGGGACAAGCTTCTGAATACGCTCTGCAAGTAAATTTATGCCCATTACCCGGTTACTCACGAAAAATACCTGCCCGTTCCTTTCCATCTCCCGCAATATAGCTTCACGTATCAGCCGTTCATCAAAAGCAGCTACTACGGTTTTAATAGGCAGGCGTTCACCGGGCGGAGTTTCTATAACACTCATATCCCTTACCCCAACCATAGACATATGCAAAGTACGGGGAATGGGTGTTGCACTAAGGGTAAGCACATCTACTTGGGCACGCAGTTTCTTGAAAAATTCCTTGTGCGCTACCCCGAAGCGTTGCTCTTCGTCTATAATTACCAGTCCCAAATCTTTAAACTTTATATCTGCCTGAAGCAGGCGGTGAGTACCTATGCAGATATCCACTTCGCCTTTTTCCATATTTTCAACCACTTCTTTCTGTTCGGACTGGCTGCGAAAACGGCTAAGCACCTCTACTTTGACCGGAAAAGTAGCCAGCCGCTCACGGAAAGTAGTGTAATGCTGCTGGGCAAGCACTGTAGTAGGTACCAACACTGCCACCTGCTTGCCGTCCATGACCGCCTTGAAAGCTGCCCGTATAGCTACTTCTGTTTTACCGTAGCCAACGTCCCCCAGTATAAGCCTGTCCATAGGGCGGGTTTTTTCCATATCTTCTTTGATATCGCACAGAGCTTTCAGCTGGTCAGGAGTTTCCACATACGGAAATGATGCCTCCATTTCTTGCTGCCAGACAGTATCTGACGAAAATGCATAGCCATTTGCCAACTCGCGTTTGGCATAGATATCAAGGAGTTCGCGGGCGGTTTCCTCCGCGGATTCACTGGCCTTTTCTTTTGCCCTTTGCCATTCCTGAGTACCCAAGCGGTGCAAAGACGGCGGTTCATCTCCGCTGCCTATAAAACGGTTTACTCTGTCCATTTGATCTGTCGGCACATAAAGTTTGTCACCGCCGGCATACTGGAGTATCAGGTACTCTTTATCCATACCATCACGGTTCATATGGCTGACCCCGCTGAACAAAGCCACACCATGGTCTATATGCACCACAAATTCACCCGGTTTTATATCCAGCACCACACCCTTACGGGCAGACGGACGCTTGGAAGGCAGACGCCGCTGTTTTACAAAGCCGAAAAGTTCGGCATCCGTGAGAATATGCAAGTTACCGCTTAAACTCCAGCCGGAACCCAATATCCCTTGAACCAGACTGAGACTGGCAGGCGGAGGGGGGGTTAATACATCTGTCTGGACAACCGCCAAAATACTGCGCTCTTTTAAAAGCTCAGCTAGACGGGCGGCCTGATGACTGACAATAACCACTCTGCCAGTGTGCCCTTTTAGTTCCGGCAATTTTTCATACAAAGCGGATAAACGCCCTACATAATTATCCGGGGAAGTAAAATCCAGCTTTAAAGACTCACTCTCCCGCCCGAAGGAGGCCATAATAAGCCGTTTTCTGGTTTTCAGCATGGCGGATATCTCTGCCCAGTTAAAATACGGACGGGGATAGACGGAAGGAAGTTCACCATGTGACAGACGATCAGAGCGCAGTTCTTCGGCTTCTTTATCCAGATGAAAAGCTGCCTGCTCTATGGAGGCAGGTTCATCCAGCACTACCAGAGCATTTGACGGAAGGTAATCAAGTATGCTTGAGGTATTAAAAAGAGGAGCGAAAAATTCGGGGTATTCGGGTTTCAGGCCCTCGTTAAGATGGTTTATATCTGCTGACAGAGTACGGCTGAATTCGGGATTTAGATTATCTGTGAGCAAAATATCCAGCCGGTTATTAATGTCCTTACGGGTCAGCTGCCCCAGATGAAAAAGCTCACTTGCGGGGCTTATAGTAAGCTCATTTACCGCTTTTCCCGAACGCTGGCTCTTGGGATCAAAATTACGCAGACTTTCCAGAGTATTACCGAAAAATTCCAGTCTTACCGGATTATCTTCGGTATGAGGAAAAATATCCAATATGCCGCCCCGATGGGAATATGTACCCGGTATCTCCACTATGCTTTCCTGGCGGTATCCCAACTGCTGAAAACGGCTGATTAAGTCCTGGGGTTCTATTTCCAACCCGGCCCAGACTTGTATAAAAGATTGTTTAAATATTTCCGGAGAAACGTACCGCTGTAGCAAAGCCGGCACAGCCGTAACTATTATCCGTGAATCTCCGCTGCGGATATACCCGCCCAGAATGCCTGCCAGCCGCATCTTTTCCAGTGAAGAATTACGGTCAGAAACAGCTCGCTGATAAGGCAGCAGACTTGGGTCAGGCAGAAAACCCGGCTCCTCTCCTGTATAAGCAGCTATCTGCTCTAAAAGTTCCCTTGCCCGCTCCGGTTGCGAGGTAATAACCAGCATGGGGCATTTTAGCCTGCGGTATACGGATGCCAGACTAAACCCACGCCCCGCATCTAAAACCGAAATGTCAGCTTCACCCCTATCCAGAGCTTGAAACAGGCTGTCAAATGACGGGCTTTGGTCTATAAGAGGCAACAAACCGCTAAGATTCAATATCTTCTCCAAACACATTTAGGGGCTTACCGTTAGAGGTAGCCCCGCTTGAAAATTGTATCACCGAAAGACCCCGCCCTCAAGTCAAACACAATATATACGGCCAATCCTTGTTCTGGCATAACTTGCTTGCTATAATGACTTATTTATGAACGGAAATTGTTATAAACGGGTTGTAATAAAACTAGGCACCAGTCTGCTCACCGGCGGTACAGGCAAACTTGACCATGAGCGCATGGCGGATTTATGCCGTCAGATAGCCGAACTGACCCGCCTTGGTACTGAGATAATCATAGTTTCTTCAGGGGCAATTGCCGCCGGACGCTCTAAAATGGGGCTTAGGCATATCCCGAAAGATGTTCCTTTTAAACAGGTGCTGGCAGCTATAGGGCAGAGCCAGCTTATGAATTATTATGACCAGCTTTTCAGTCCTTACGGTCTGACAATTGCCCAGGGTCTGCTGACCAAGAATGACCTGTCTGACCGTTCCGGTTACCTGAATGCCAGAAATACCCTACTGGCCCTGATGGAGCTGGGAGTGATAACTATTGTCAATGAAAATGACGTGGTGGCGGTAGATGAAATCCAGCAGGCCAAATTCGGGGATAATGATAATCTGTCTGCCATGGTAGCCAACCTGATAGAGGCAGATTTGCTCCTCATACTGACTAATATCCGCGGACTTTATACCGCCGACCCCACCCTTCACCCGGATGCCACCCTGATAACCGAGGTCAAAGAGATAACCGAAGATCTGGAACACCTTGCCGCCGGAAGTTCCAACAAGCTGGGTACGGGCGGAATGGTGACCAAACTGGAAGCGGCCAGACTGGCCACATCTTCTGGGGTAAACGTCATCATAGCGGACGGACATATACCGGATATTATCCTTAAACTGGCAAACGGAGAAACTGAAGGCACCCGTTTTATACCCACGCTGCACAAACCGGGCAGCCGTCAGCGCTGGATGATGAGCGGACTTTGCACCCGCGGCAGTATCTGCATAGATGACGGAGCAGCCAAAGCTCTACGGGAAAACCAGAAAAGTCTGCTTGCTGCCGGGGTACAACAGGCTGAGGGTAAATTCGGGCGGGGGGATATTGTAAAACTGAATGACAGCCGCGGCAAACGGCTGGGTTATGGCATAACCAACTATTCTTCAGATGATATTGCCAAAATCAAAGGCTTACACACGAACGAGATAAATGCTGTTCTGGAGGGTAACCAAGGCCCTGAAATAATTCATCGCAATAACCTGGTGGTAATTTAACGGAGGTAGTCATGGCACTGGGCAATATATACCTGGGAGACCAACTGATAGGGCAAGTGGAATATACCCTTCAGGATAATTCCGATTCCCGCTGGTGGGGCGAACTGGTCTTCACCGAATACCACAAGGTAGCTGACGGCGGCGGTTATTCTATCCTCACCGAAGATGGAAAACAAGGGCGCTGCACCCTTAAAAAGAAATTGAACAAGGCCGTTTACGGTATGCCTTCACGCCATTTTTATCTCTTCCAGGGCATGAGCCCGCTTAAAACCCCGTGAGCATTAAATACTCCAGCGGACTAGGTCATATCTACCTCAAAGATGTAGATAAACCGCTGGCTGACGTCCAGTATAACCTCATGGAAACCAATTCCAGCCAGTATACATCCGCCAAGTGGTGGGGAGAGATAACATCTGCCAAAGAGCTGAAACCGTCTGAATATATTTTTGAAACTGAAGACGGGCGGAAAGGCAGCGTGGTAATCAGCCTGACTAACCCGCCTGGGCGAAAACTCCCCAAGTACCGTTATCTGGTTAACGGGAGGGGTTCACTAGGAAATTTGCGTAGCAAACACGGCATAAAAAAGCCCGGCACGCCTTAGAAGCAACACCGGGCTTTTTATTAACCTGTTATTTATAAACTAAATGTAATAAAAGTTTGACGGACGTTCATCCAGTGTTATTGTGATAGTCCGCTCAACGCCGTTCCGCTCAGTTACAAGAACCACTGTATCTCCGGCATTCATCCTCCAGAGAAAACGAAGCAGGTCTGAGAAAGATGTTACAACCTGTCCGTTAAACTGGTAAATAACATCTCCATCCCTTAAACCGGCAAGGGCAGCTACACTGCCGGACTCAACATCCAGTACCTCAACCCCGGTTGAGGCTTCAGCACCGGGGAAACCGGGGATATTATCATAATAGTCGTCAATATCTATACCCAGATAGGGGTGATGATAACTGCCGTCTGCTACCAGGCTTTCATAAATATGCTTGGCTGTAGCCATATTTATTGCAAAACCCATATTCTGAGCATCCAGAATACCGGCACTGTTTATACCGATAATTTGCCCCTGAAGGTTTATCATAGGGCCGCCGGAGTTACCCGGATTTATAGCCGCATCTGTCTGGATTACATCAAAATAAGGCGTCCCGTCTATGAAAAACCAGTTTTCCAGATTGCTTACGATACCGGCGGTTACCGTCATGCCGCCATCAGTTGGGGATATGCCCAAGGGATAACCCAAAGCCACCACCGTATCACCCACTTTAAGGGTGGCAGGGTCACCGAAAGATGCCGCCTGCAGACCGTCTGCATCTATTTTAACTACGGCTACATCCATAAAATCATCTGTCCAGAAATCTTCGGCATTATAAACCTGTTTATTGGGTAAAATCACCGTCACGTGGGTGGCATTTTCCACCACATGGCGGTTGGTAAGTATATAGCCGCGGCTGTCCATGATAGTCCCCGAACCGGAAACAGTACCTCTTTCACCGGTAGACGGGTCATAATAATCTACCTCTATATACACCACCGAAGCCATTACCGAAGCAATGGCATCCACCTGAGCTGTAGAAAGTTTCAACAGTTCGGCAACTTGCCCATCCAGAGTAGCCAGATGTCCGTTTACTGTTGTCAGCTGGCTTTTAAGCGAACTTATATCTGCCCCGGCCTGACTAAGCTGGCTTTGCAGAGATGAGATTTGCCCCTGGGCTGTTTCAAGCTGGTCTTTCTGGTCAAGCAGAAGCACCGTGTTAAACGCACTTACCCCTACCAGTACCAGGCTAAGTAATACTCCTATCCATTTCTGGGCGGTAGTCATACCTAATCCTCCTTTAGATTATCAACATCTAATAATACCCTCTTTGGGCATATTGGGAAAGGGAAGCACAGCTATATTTTTTTCAACCCGGCAGATACAAGGCAAGAAAACTTAGAATATCATCTACCGGTATAACCAGATTTATATCTTCTATATCCTCACCATAAGGTACTATCCCGGCAGAGGGTATACCTATCATAAGCCCAGCCATATTCACCATGCAACCGCCCGAATTGCCGGGGTTTATGGCGGCATCTGTCTGCACATACAGATAACCTTCATAGGTGCGCATAGCCGAAACTATACCCTTGGTAAATGTGGCCGGACCAGTCAGGTCAGTCCCCAGAGGAAACCCTGCTGCCACCACATCCATACCCACCTTTATATCAGCCATGGTTGCCAGAGTAACGGCAGGAAATTCCTGCCCGCCGGTAGCACTCATCCGCAGCAAAGCTATATCCCGGCCCACGTCACTGCCTACCACATTGGCTGAGTATATAGCCCCTTCCATCAGGGTTACCCTGATAGTAGTTGCCCCTTCAATAACATGGTAATTGGTCAGTATAAAGCCCCGTTTATCAATAATAGTGCCGGAACCGGAAGCACTGAAATTGCGCCCGCTCACGTCTACCCGCACTATTGACGGTTCAATCAGGCTGACCAAATCCGCAACCGCACACTCATGGCAGGTAAGATCTGTATTTACCTGCTGAAGCTGGCTTTGCAGGTCAGAGAAATCCTGCTGCAGGCTGGAAATCTCTCCGCCCAGGTTATTTAACGAAGCGAAACTCTGGGTCAGAGAATTAATTTGAGTTTCAGCTTGATTAAGCTGGTCTGATTTTTGAAAAAGCATCAGGGTATTAAACCCGGTAACCACCACCAGAAGGGCAATAACTGAAATACTTACCCAGCGAAATCTGGCACTTTCCACAGCTGCCTCCGTTAATATAAATTCAAACCGGATACTCTATAATAACTCTTTCAAATGCCGAAATGTTAAAACGCCGGAAAATATTTCCACCCGGCAGTCCAGCCCCGTTAAAATACACTTCTTTAAAAATCACAGGGGATAAAGACTAATCTTCATCCCCCGGTTTTCCATCATATCCCTATGGTATCAAGCGGTTTTCTTGAAATACACCTCAACCGCATCCGCAATAAAAGCGGCCAATCCAGGATGTATCTTGTCAAAAAATGCCTTGAACTCAGGGTCATCCCGATAGCCTCTGGAAAGGCCCAGCAAACCTTCATCAGTATACTGAGCAAAGTTTTCCAGCCATTCCCGCCACTTAGCTATCAGTGCCTGCGAAAGAGAGTGGGCAGGTCCGTTGGGTATATTCTCAGCCAGTCCTTCAAATATAGACTGCCCCTGTGCCTGAAGCTCTGCCATTTTGGTTTTACCCATTTTTACTACCACCTCTTCGGAACGCCGCACTGTTTCCTCACCATACCGGCGGCGGGCTTCACGACGATAATAATCAATTTTTTCCTGGGGAAGTCCCTGGTAATATTCGTTTATTTCCATTTCTATTTTCCCTTCCAGACTGGATATAGTTTTCTGAATAGTCTTCTGCAAATCTGCAAGCTTCTTTCCCCTATCCTTGAGCAAACTGCTCTGACGGCGCAGATTTTCAAGGATGCTCGCATTTTTATCGTCAACCAGTAGTTTTATCCCTTCCAATGGAAACCCCAGCTCACGGTAAAAGAGTATCTGCTGAAGGCGCAAAGCCTCATCCCGGCCATACTGCCTATATCCGGCAGCAGTATAACTGCGGGGTTTCAGCAGTCCGTGCACATCGTAAAAGCGCAGAGTGCGTATACTCACTCCGGCCATTTTAGCAAGTTCGCCCACTGTCAGCAGTTTTTCCATAACCTTATCATAAAGCATTACCTAAGGTAATGGTCAAGAGCCAAGGCTAGTCTAACTTTAACCTTGCCATTTTCCGGCCCAGAGTTTAATATTTGTGTATTACCACAGCTTAAAGGAGAAATGATGGAAAAAGCACTGCTGGAAATAGAAGAAAAAGCCCGCTTAGCCAGAGCCGCTTCCCGCCCTTTAAGTTATACTTCATCGGCCCAAAAAGATGCCGCCCTTAAAAATATTGCCACCTGCCTGCTGGATAACGCTGCGGCCATACTGGAAGCTAATTTGAAAGACCAGACTGAAGCCAAAGCGTCAGGTATGCCCTCTGCTATGCTGGACCGTCTGATAATCAACCAGAGCCGTCTGGAGGGTATCGCCAAAGATACTCTGGCTATTGCAGCCCTGCCTGACCCGGTGGGTGAAATATTTGATATGGGCACAATGCCAAACGGCCTGGTTATAGGTAAAAAACGGGTACCGCTGGGTGTTATTGCGGCTATTTATGAAAGCCGCCCCAATGTCACAGTGGATATTGCCGCTTTGTGCCTGAAAGCTGGAAATGCGGTTATTCTGCGCGGCGGCAAGGAAACTATCCATTCAAATACCATCTTGGCAGAGCTTATACGGCAGGCTGTTGCAGATGCAGGTCTGCCCAAAGAAGCTATCCAGTTTATAGAAAATACTGACCGCAGTCTGGTAAACCACCTGCTCAGGCTCTCAGAACAAATCGATTTAGTCATACCCAGAGGCGGTGCCGGACTAATTAGTTATGTTAAACAAAACTCATTTATACCGGTGGTTGCCGGAGGCATAGGGGTAGTACATGTATACGTAGATGCTGATGCCAAAATAGCTGATGCGGTAAACATAGCTTATAATTCCAAAGTACAACGCCCCACCGTCTGCAACGCCATGGACACCCTGCTGGTACACAAAGATATAGCCTCCACTTTTCTGCCGACTGTTGCCACCGAATGGAGCAAAGCCGGAGTGGAAATACGGGCAGATGAAAGAGCCCTGAAAATACTGGAGAACACTTTCGGCTGCAAGCTGATACCCGCCACTGCAGATGACTGGGGCAAAGAATTTCTGGCACTGGTTGCAGCCGTAAAAGTAGTAGACAGCTTGGACGAAGCACTTTCGCATATTGCCAAATACGGCTCAGGGCATACCGAAAGCATAGTAACCCAGAACTATACCTCTTCCCAACGCTTTCTGAACGAAGTGGATGCGGCTGCTGTTATGGTAAATGCCTCCACCCGTTTTACAGACGGCTCGCAGTTCGGGCTGGGAGCGGAACTGGGCATAAGCACCCAGAAGATGCACGCCCGCGGCCCCATGGGGCTTAAGGAGATAACCAGCTACAAATGGATAGTCTACGGGAACGGCCAGATACGGGGATAGCTTATTACTCTACTTCCGTAACTGAATATAATCTAAGGGGGGCTTAAGCCCCCCTTTTAAATATCTGCCACACGGCTGACTAAAGCTACGGCCGGGTAATACTATTCTGAATATCAAAAAGCTGTTTGATACCGGCTTCACCCAGTTTAAGTACCTGGTCAAGGGTATCACGGGAAAAGGTTTTGCCCTCAGCCGTACCCTGTATTTCCACAAACTCAGCCCGGTCATTCATAACCAGGTTAAAATCCACTTCGGCCTGAAAATCCTCATCGTAACAGGGGTCAAGCACAATATTGCCTTTAAAAATACTGACGCTGACCGCCGCCACCTGAGAAGTAAAAGGCATTTTGGAGAGAATACCCATATCTACCATCTTCTTAAATGCCAGATACAAGGCTATATATGAACCGGTTATGGAAGCGGTGCGGGTACCGGCATCTGCCTGAATAACATCACAGTCTATAATAAAAGACCGCTCGCCCAGAGCCGCTAAATCCACGCAGGAACGCAGGGAGCGGCCTATAAGACGCTGAATTTCCTGGCTTCGGCCGGATATCTTGCCAGCAGATGAATCCCTCTGGGTGCGGGTAACAGTAGAACGGGGCAGCATGGAATACTCAGCCGTAACCCAGCCGGTACCGCTGTTTCGCAGAAACTGGGGGACTTTATCTTCCATACTGACCGAGCAGATTACCCGGGTCTTACCCTGCTCTATCAAAACCGAACCCTCGGCAAAGCTCTGGAAACCGGGAGTAATTGTTATCGGCCTTAGCTGGTTGAAGTTGCGGCCATCACCTCTTTGCATGAATACAGACTCCATTTCTAAACTAGTTTATACCCGCAAGTATAACACCCTGAAGTAAACGGGGACAACGCAGCCGTTTATCCGCTCAGGCTTTCAAATGCCTCTTTAAGCAGGGGAACAGTAACAATGGAAGCTATTTCAGCAGGCAAAACCCAGCAAAAATCAGTATGCTCCCAGTCTATCTTAGGCGGCCTGTCAATTTTCAGGTGAAAAAGGAAGGGGTGTATCTGCCAGAGGATACCCAGCGCAGTATCATGGTACTCAAATACCTGTCCTTCTTTGAGCAGCACCAGTTCTTCGGGATTGTAACCGGTTTCCTCAGCTATTTCAGTGTAAACCTGTTCAAGGGATGTGGTATCCATATGGCCGGATATAGCTGCCCAAAACCCCCTGTAGCTTCCCACCCGCTGGCTGCGTTTAAATAAAAGCACTTTGCCATTTTTTATAAGAAAAGCGGTCACCACCGGCTGTAAACGGGGCAATTTATCCACCCGAAATACCTTTCAGGTATTCCTTCAATATCTCCAGAACAGCAATAGCCGCCTGATATTTTATTTCTTCACGGCTGCCCGTAAAACGGCGTTCAAATGCTTTGACATCCTTCGGGGCGGCTAAACCCAGATAAAATAACCCAACCGGCTTAGACGGAGTCTCACCATCCGGGCCGGCGATGCCGGTATCAGACAGGCAAATATCGGCACCCAGAAGTTGCCTGCCCCCCGAAGCCATCTGGCAGGCAGTTTCCATACTGACTGCACCTTGGGTGTCCAGTATTCGGGCGGATACACCCAGAAGTTTTTGTTTAATATGGTTAGAATAGCTGGTAACCGAACCCAGATAATAAGCCGAGCAGCCGGGAATATTGGTAATAGCGTGTGAAACCAGCCCGCCGGTTGCAGATTCTGTCACTCCCAGACTAAGCTTATGCTTATTAAGCAGCTGCCCTATTTCCCCTGCCAGAGCAGTTAGTTTATAATCTAGGTTATCAATCATAATAGTATTATATTACCTTTAGAAGGGTTAATATGCCAGCCAAAGAAAGCCCGTTTAGAGTAAATCTAAAAATATTCCCTTCCTCGCAGCGAAATGAACTGTCAGGATACGAGAATGGTTTGCTCAAACTCAGGATAGCCGCTCAACCAGAGAAAGGCAAAGCCAATAAGGAACTGATAGACTACCTGAGTGAGTTGCTTGATACACCTAAAGCCGAAATTGAAATATGCCACGGACATACAGGGCGGAATAAAGTACTGGCGTTTTACTGCCTTAGTCAGGCGGATTTTGAGGCAAAGATTTCGGCGATTTTGCACGGGTCTTAGCGTTCACTTTTACTACAACCACCTTGGTAGACTTCTTTCTGGGCAACCTGCTGTTTTTTATCGGCAGGTCTATGATAAACCTGGTTCCCTGCCCCAGCTTGCTTTCCAGTTGTACTTTGCCGTCATGCTCCATAATAATACCGTAGCATACACTCAACCCCAACCCCGTGCCCCGGCTATCTTCCTTGGTGGTGAAAAAGGGGTCAAATACCCTTTCAGCAATCTCAGGTGCAATACCCGGGCCATTATCTTCTATTATCATGCGGATATAGTTGCCCATATCCTGGGTTTTTATAAGAAGCCTGCCCCGTCCGTGAGCCTGATACATGGCTTGTTCGGCATTAAGAATCATATTAATCAGCACTTGCTGTATCTTGTAAAAATCCATCAGGGTAGACGGCAGATTTTCTGCCAATTCCAATTCCACAACTATATTCTGAACAACCAGCTCATATTCACGCAGTTCCACAGACTTTCGTATAACATCATTAAGCCCGCACAGTTTCTTTTCCTGCTCATAGCTACGGGCAAAGGTACGCAGATTATCTACCACCTTGGCCGCCCGCAAGGCTTCTGTATGAATACGCTCGATATCACGGTGCTGTTCTTCACTGGTACATTTTCGGGCTAATCTCTCTGAAAAACCCAGTATGCTGGTCAGGGGGCTGTTTATTTCATGAGCCACTCCAGCCGTAAGTGCACCTACCGAAGCCAGCCGGCTGGAAAGATTAAGGTCTTTTTCCAATCTCCGCTGGTTTTCTTCAGCTTTTTTACGTTCTGAAATATCCCTGATTGTTAAAAATATCAGATTCCTGCCATCCAGCTGGAAGAAATGATAATGTATCTCTATGGGTACGGATACATTATCTTTGGTCTTATATACGTATTCATTCAAAAGATAGCGGACTTCCAGCAGTTCCTGCCACAAGGCTGGAGTAATATTAAAACATTCAAAACGAATATCAGCAGGCTGCATTCTCAAAAATTCTTCATGGGTATAACCAATATAGCGGCACATTTGCTCATTGGCCTCCATGAATTTCAGCGGTTTTCCTTCCTGTGACACTTCGTAGACCGCCACTGCATCCAACATATTATCTAAAAATAAATGAAAAAGTTCTTCTTGTTTCATCATCTATTCCCGTATATCTTGTACCCGAACATAGCCCGCAGCGTGTTTTGACAGGTATCCTTATTGCACATAGGTTTTACCCTGTATTCAATTCGGGAAAATACTCCGCTATCCATGCCATTTACTGCAGGGAATCGGCAAAGCTTATCCACCGGTATGTATCTGACGGCATCCGGTATAGATGGCATAATAAAACAACTGTGTGCATTCCCGGCTCCGTAACGGAAATGCACAGACGGTTTGTTAGTTCTAGAATTTACCCGCCCGGCATATCCCCGGGGATAACTGAAATCAATAGTAACAAAGGTATTCTCAAATATTGCCGAATACCCAATACCTGTTTTCTGGGATTCCGGACTGATATTATTTATCATATCAACACCCGAATTTTCTGCTTCCACCTGATTTTCTTCGGATATCTTCTTCCCCGCTATTCAAATTATTACATCCTTTATTATACATGTTTAAAAATGCCTAATAAAGTACAGGATTGAAAATAAAAAGACCAACCTGAGGTTGGTCTTCTTTTAGAAAGCTAAAATTAAACTGTTTTAGGCTTCAGGGGAAATACGCAGGAAATTCTTGGTAGCGTTGATGATATCTATCTCACCGAAGGGTTTATTCATAACGCCGAAAGGGCCTTGGGCAAGCACTTTGGTCATGGTATCACTATCCGGATAGCCGGTTATGATGGTAACGGGGAGTTTGGGTTTAATTGCCCGAATTTTCTGGTAAAGCTCCGCTCCGTTCAAACCGGGCATTTTGAGGTCAAGAAATACCAGGTCAAAATCCTTGCTTTGAAGCTGTTCCAAGGCTTCTTCACCATTCTTAGCCATGCAGACTACATGACCTTGCTCTTCCAGCGTTTCTTTAAACAGACTGCGAACGGTGATTTCATCATCAATCACCAGTACGTTTGCCCTTACACCGACTGCACTCTTGCGCAGCCACTCGTCAATAGATGACTTGTCAAAACGCCAACTGTGGCTTACCTTCAACGCAGGTATGGCATTACGCTGGAGAAGACGGTAAATTGTTTTCTGGGTTACTCTGAGATATTCGGCTACTTCGCGAACAGTCATTAAATCAGCCATGATATTCTCCTAATCCTCTATAACAATATATTTAAACTCTTACAAGATACCTTTTATATTATAGCAATTCACTATACAAAGGACAAATAGGGACAAAATCTTGAACATTTTATATATACACTATAATAACCTAATTACTGTATCTTTCAGGCCTATACACATCCCCCAATCGTATAAAACTCCAACTGTTTGGTTATATTTTTAGTTTGAAATCAGCCGCCAGTATACCAAAAACACATAGCCCCATACCCAAACCAAAGCTGGCGTTACGTTTTTTAACGGCATGTGTTATTATTGTAACATAGCAAGGTATTGTAAAATAATACCCATATTAGATACAAGTTAAGTACACTGATATATCGAGGTTGTAATATATTGATTCGCAATATTACGATAAGTCAGACGTCAAAAACTATTTTCCGCTGGGGGATGGTGCTGGCCGGGATTGCTTTGCTGGGATTGCCTATGATTATCAGTGCTGCCATAGTACCTTATGTAGATTCGAGTCTGGTAGCTAAGTATCAGGTGGGCAATACCCAGGGGCAGATAACCTGCTATCAGGCAGGTAAAGACCCTGAAGTGCTGGAGATATCAATTTGGTATCCGACAAGCGGCGAAGGCAATTTTTCTTATGAGGGATTCAGCGGTACGCTGGCAGATTTCAGTGGCGGGCCGTATCCGCTTGTTATTTTCAACCACGGGTTAAATGCCAATGATATTGACCCTCTTTACCTTAAAGAAAGCCTGGTTGGACAGGGATATGTGGTAGCTTCTGTCCAGTTTAATGATATGTCTTCAATCAGTTTTTCAGATTATCTTTCCACTACTCCCAGAACAGACTGGGATAACCGCACAGATAACCTCTTTTCTGCAGTAGACAATTTTTTCCGTGATAATTATCTGAACTATCTGGAAAATTTCCGCATAAACCAGTCACGCAGCAGTCTGGATTACGTACTCAACATGAATAAAAACCCGTCTTCGCCTTTTTACGGGCTGATAGATACGGAAAAAATCGGTATGGCAGGGCATTCACTCGGGGGACTTACCACGCTGGCACTTAGCGGTGCCCACCCTAACCCGGCTGTAGCTGACTCCAGAATAAAAGCCATAATCCTCTTAGCTACTCCGGCTTACCCCTTTGAAAACAATCTGGCAAATGTAACCATACCCGTAATGGTCATGCGGGGAGATTATGACCTGATGATGACCAGTGCCGAAGATAATCTTTGGGTAACTGCCCAAGGGCTTAAGCCGCCTAAATTTTTCCTGGTAGTCAGCCAATCCCATCACTTCACCTTCAGCCAGTCACCTTACGACATTTCCGACTCTTTACCGCATGTAAACCACGATGCACGGCTGGAAGTTATTATGATCTACAGTCTGGCTTTTATGGATTATTACCTGAAGGGTGATGCGAATGCCCTTAATGTACTAGAAAGCCAAGACCCCATGTTGGCTCAATATTATTACGAACTAGGCTAAACCCAACCGAGCCGCTTCTGCCGAAGAAATTTTCAAAGACAAAATAAAAAGCCCTGCTCTCACAAGCAGGGCTTTAATTAGTTTCTTAAACTAGTGACTATCTGCCGCCCTTTACGCGATTGTAGCAATTGCTGCAATACACGGGACGACCCTGACGGGGTTCAAAGGGAACCTCGGTGTCCTGACCGCACTGTGCACAGACAGCCTGGAACATCTGGCGAGCGGGACCTCTGCTCATACCCCCGAAACCACCGGTCGAACCGCCTCTTTCAGCCTTGCGGGCCTGGCGGCAGCTAACGCAGCGCTTGGGATCATTGGTGTAGCCGCGAGAAGCATAAAGCTCCTGCTCGGAAGCTGTAAAGGTGAATGAAGCGCCGCAATCAGCACACTGGATTTCTTTATCCTGGTAAGCCAATTTGGATGACCTCCTCTCTGAAAATAGTTGGCTAGATTTGCGGTCATCCAAAGTGAAGGGTTAACCGATGAGACAACCTGTGTTCTAAACCACCAGAGGTAATTATACAATTGTGTATTACTATTTACAAATACCAATTCGTCTTTTTTGCCATATTTTCCTAAAAAGAGTAAAATATTTTTTCAGATAGTGAATAAAGAAGCAGTAAAAACAAACTTGAATAACATTTTCACCCATATCCCCTACGGCTTACGCCAGCGTTACCGACTGGTCTTTTCCGTTTAACTCCCGCTTTTTCATTTTTTGAGATTTGCAGGGCGAAGTGTGCCCTTGTATCCAGGCTATTTTCAGGAGAAAGATTTTGGAAAACTACCAGAGAACAGATATCCGTAATATTGCCATTATTGCTCACGTAGACCACGGCAAAACCAGCCTGGTGGACGTGATGCTTAAACAAAGCCGTATTTTCCGTGAAAACCAGCATGTTGGCGAACTTATCATGGACCGCAATACTCTGGAACGGGAAAAAGGAATTACTATTCTGGCCAAAAACACCGCCATAACCTACCGCGGAGTAAAGATAAACATTATTGATACTCCCGGACACGCTGACTTTTCGGGTGAGGTTGAGCGGGTACTGAACATGGCAGACGGCTGTCTCTTAGTGATTGACAGTATAGACGGCCCTATGCCCCAAACCCGTTTTGTGCTTAAGGAAGCCATGCAGAAAAAGCTGAAGCCTATTGTAGTTATAAACAAGATAGACCGCGAAAATGCCCGCCCTGAAATAGTGCTGGGGCTGGTACAGGACTTGTTTCTGGAGCTGGCTACCACCGAGGAACAGCTGGACTTCCCGGTAGTTTATACCTCTGCCCGCGAAGGGTATGCCGTAAATACCCCCGGTACAAAAAGCACCGACCTTATCCCCCTGTTTGAGTGCATACTGGATAAAATCCCCCCGCCCAGCATCGCCCAGGGTGAATTCCAAATGCTTATTTCCAACCTGGATTATGATACCCACAAAGGGCGGATAGCTATCGGGCGCATTCAGCGGGGTAAAATATGCTCCCATGACCGGGTAGTTAATATAGATTCCCAAAATAAAGCTCACCCTTTTGAAGTGGGTCAGGTATTTACCTTTATGGGATTGGGCAAACAGGAAGTGGAATGTGCCGAAGCGGGTGAGATAGTGGCCATTACCGGGCTGGAAAACGCCTCTATAGGTGATACCGTCACCAGTCCTCTCCAGCCTGAGGCCCTGCCCCGCATTGAAATAGGCGAACCTACTGTCAGAATGACTTTCGGGGTCAATACCTCACCTTTCGGGGGGCGGGAAGGTAAATTCTGCACCTCACGCCAGCTTCGGGAAAGGCTTTTCCGTGAACTGGAGACCAATATAGGGCTGAGGGTTGAGGAAACTGATTCGCCGGACTCATTCTTGATTTCCGGGCGGGGCGAACTCCACCTGTCCATCCTGGTAGAGACCATGCGCCGCGAAGGGTATGAATTTGAAATATCCAAACCTGAAGCCATCACAAAAGATATAAACGGCAAAGTCTATGAGCCGGTGGAAACGCTGACGATAGATGTCCGCGAGGACTTTGTGGGAGAGGTCACCGAACTTCTGGGTAAACGCCAGGCCCGCATGACTGATATGCACAATGACGGCGAAGGAAACGTAAGGCTGGAATACAATATACCCACCCGTGGTCTTATCGGCTTCCGCAACTCGTTCCTGACAGCTACCAGAGGCACAGGCGTACTGAACAGCCAGTTTCTGGATTTTCAACCCTGGTGCGGTGAAATAGAGCAAAGCCGGACCGGCGCATTGGTGGCAGCCGAAGCAGGCTTATCCTGCACTTACGGGCTTAACAACTCGCAGGAACGGGGCATACTGATGATAGATGCCAATGTACCTGTTTACGAGGGCATGATAGTCGGCCTGCATGCCAGAGGGCTTGACCTGGCGGTAAATGTCTGCAAGCAGAAAAAGATGACCAATATCCGTTCGTCAACCTCGGACATTGCCATAAAACTGGTGCCGCCTATGAAACTCAGTCTTGAGCAATCTATGGACTTTATCGCCGATGACGAACTGGTTGAGGTAACCCCCAAGGGTATCCGCCTGCGGAAAAAGATACTGGATACCGAGATGCGGCTTCGGGCACGCAAACGCACTGAAAACAACTAATCAAAGTCCAGCTAATAGTTCTTACCCAAGGGGGCGATATTAAAGTTGCCCCTTTTGTATGGGCTGAGATAGATTTAAGCGAACTAGACAAATGTTACAGTTCCCTAAGCTCTTTTGCCCATAAAACCGGCCGCCCCTCGTTGTGGAGGGGCGGCTGTCATTTACCCGGCTTGTACTGTCAAATCTTAGAGAGTACTGGCAACTGCATGGAAAGTGTTATCTATCCAGTGCCCTTTTATCAGCCTCGTGTTTAACTGAGATTGAAGTGGAGGCATCAGATATATCCACCCTGTTGGTTTCCTTAATAAACATGAAACCCACTACCAAACATATACCGGCAATAGCCATAGGCCACCACAACCCGGCAAAGTCATTGCCTGTAGCATTGATAAGTATCATACCTATCATAGGAACCAAACCACCGAAGACACCATTACCCAGATGGTAAGGCAGAGACATGGAAGTATAACGTATCTTGGTGGGGAATAACTCTACCAGGAAGGCGGCAATAGGCCCGTAAACCATAGTTACATAAATCACCTGAATAAATACCAGGAGACCCAGCATCACAGGGTTGTAGCCTATATAATCAAACAGGAAATGCTGACCAGGGTCAGTAGGCGCAAACGCTGCCATCAAACCATATATAGGATAGTACGTCAGCACAGCCAGCAGCATACCTGTCAGCATTACCTTCTTCCTGCCTATCCGGTCAGAGAGAGACCCGAAGAAGACAAAGAACGGCATGGCCAATAACAAAGCCGCACCGACTATAAGGTTGGAATCAATGAGCGGGGTTTCAAAGATTTTTTGCAGATAGAATAGAGCATAGAACTGTCCTGTGTACCAGACCACGCCCTGACCCATGGTAGCCCCGAACAGGGCTATCAAAACCCAGCGCAGGTTGTAAGGATTGGCAAAGCTTTCCTTGAGCGGATTTTTCGAAACAGCCTTGGTATCCTTAAGCTGCTGGAACAAAGGAGATTCTTTTAGAGCTCTGCGTATCCAGAGTGACAGTACTACCAGCAATATGGATGCCATGAAAGGCAGACGCCAGCCCCATTCGTTGAAGTCTGCTTCTCCCAGACCTATGCGGGTAAGCAAAATAACACCCAGAGAAATAAGCAAGCCCAGTGTTGCCGTAGTCTGAATCCAACTGGTGTAGAAACCGCGCTTTCCCTGCGGGGCGTGTTCAGCCACAAAGGTAGCCGCACCGCCGTACTGGCCACCCAAAGCCAGACCCTGGAGAATACGCATGGAAATAAGGATTATACCAGCCCAGGGGCCCAGAACATCCTGGGTGGGTAACAAACCGATAAGAAAGGTGCATGAGCCCATGATGGTAATAGTAATAAGGTAAGTAAATTTGCGGCCAACCAGATCACCTATCCGGCCAAAAACTATGGCACCGAACGGGCGAACCAGAAAACCGACAGCAAACGTGCCCAGCCAAGCGATAATATCGCCGATGGGTGTACCGGTATTATAGAATTTGCTGGCAATGGTAGTTGCCAAAGCACCGAAGATATAAAAATCATACCATTCTATAACCGTACCGGCGGAAGAAGCGAATATTACCTTCCATATACCTTTGGGAGTGGGGGGGCTAGATGTTTGCATCATATGTCCCTCCTATAGCTCTCTTTTAATTTATTTGTTAACTCTTTGCTTTGCCGCTGGAATTGTTAAGATTATTCTTCCGAGCGGATAAGCATTATGGGAATATGGGAGTGACGAACAACCCGTTCGGCTACGCTTCCCAGTAACCAGCGGGCGGCACCACTCCGTCCGTGTGTAGACATGGCAATCACGTCCACCTTCTCTTTCTCTGCTACATTCAGTATAACTTCAGCGGCTCCGCCTTCCCTTAACAGAACCCTGACATCATACCCCTCGCCTTTGAGTTTGTTTTCAACACCGGCCATATATTCCTTACCGGTGTCTACCTGTTCATTTACTGAAACAGCGGCAATGGCAGGGTCTGAAAATGCGAACTCCACAGCAGGATTAGACACCACATTTAAAAGCAGAATCTGGCTACCCTCTGAAAAGGCCAAAGCCTTGGCATGAGGTAATACTCCTTCAGCAACCTTTGAACCGTCCAACGGAACCAGGATCTTCTTGTACATTCATTACCTCCTGATAATTACTGGTCTTAACATGTACCTGACGGAAAAGACCTGCTTTTAGCGGTTTCCAAGTCCGATTGTATTTTATATATCACTTGCCGTTTATTTCCGTTTAAACCATAAAATGAGAGAACACTACTCCCCTTCTATTTGTCGGATTTTTCGGCAAACCAGAAATAAAATACAATCAGTCAAGCGCTGTGATTACAGCAGACAGAGGTACCCTGCGTATACTAAAAAGCTATCAGTATCCGCAGAATAGAATAAAAGAAAAGTTGCTCATGCTTTCCGACCTCCTTAAGATTTACTCAGACAGTTAAAGGATAACTATGCCGGGGTAAATTCGGGAACCTCTCCTATTGGAGAACTAGGGAAGCAGAGAAATAAGAAGTGACAACAGAATAACCTAATTCAATAAATAATGTCAAATTCAGCCTTGTAAAAGGCTTTAAAAAGCCATTTCACAGCTAAATTGTCAACAAAGTTGTCACTACAAGGAAGCTTACTGTCTATGAAGAAGGGGTTTCTTCAGGGGCTTTTTTAGCAACAAAACTCTCCGGTGCAACAATACCGCTTGAGATAAGCATTTTTATAGCTACCTCTACCGGTATATCCGTACGCATCAGCTTTTCATCAGGAATCAGCTCCAGATAACCGCTGGTGGGATTGGGGACATTGGGGATAAAAACCAGATTGTATTCCTGTCCGTCTTCATTGTTTACAACCCTGTTGGTTATAAACCCCATAGCCTTCAAACCGGGCTTGGGAAACTCCAGTATAACTACCTCGCGGAAAGATGCTTTCTTCAGGCCGGATATGCTCTCCAGTACCTGTTTAACCCCTTTTTGAATTTGCCCGAAAAGGGGCAGGCGATAAGCCAGATTTTCAAAGGTTTTTACCACCTTGTGCCCTAAATAATTGCTGAGAAGTATGCCGATTATGAGCACCAGCAGTATTGTAAGTACTACCCCCAGCCCCACTATCTCCTGGCCGAATATCCCGGACACGACAGGCTGGAGGATATGATCAATAGACTGAAAAAGCCAAATTAGAACAAGTATTGAAGCACCGACCGGCACAACTATAAGAATACCGGCTAAAAACCGGCTGCGCAGGTATTTCAGTATACGAGTCCAAATATTATTATATTCAAACATTTATTTCTCTCCGCAATAGCTGACTTCCAAACCAAATTATACCATTCCACCCTTTAAATACCGCATAAACAAGGACGGCAGTCACCCCCTCCGGATTAACTGCCGTCCGTTCTACCTCAAACCGGGTTACATATGCACCCGGTAAGGTCCGAACAACTATATTATTTGAGCGGGAATAACACTTTGTCAATAACGTGTATCAAACCATTGGCAGTTTCTATATCTTTGGTGACAATATGAGCGGTATTTATGGCCAGAATTTTACCGGAAATCTGAATCTCCACCGGTTTATCCAAAGCTGTATTAATGGAATACAATTTAGATAGCTCCCCAGCAGTATAACGGCCTGGTATGATGTGATAAAGCATTACAGATTTTAATTCAGATTCATTTTCCATCAGGTAGTCCAGCATACCTTCCGGTATTTTTGCAAAAGCATCATTATCCGGTGCCAATATAGTGAATGGCCCGCCCCTAAGGGTGACGATAAGGCCCACCTGGGTAACTGCTTTGCACAAGATAGAAAGATTTAAGTTTGCCGATGCAGTATCAATCAGATCCAACATAAATCCCTCTCCTCAGGCTATTAAATTTATTAACATCAGTTTAAACACCGGATTACCGAAATGTAAATACCTTTTTTGCTTTAGATATTTTTTTATTATGTAATTAACCGTACCCTTAAATATATTCTATTTAAAGGTACTTTATATCAATTCTGAGTATCACCAGCCTTTATTATTTGGGGCTAAAGTGAGAAAATATGGCGTTTAGAAAAAACTGGAGTAAAAATTTGGATAATAAGACGAAACTGAAACTCTGTCTGCTGGCTAATGCATCTGACGAGTTAAATTTGAAATGGGCAAATTCTTTCGCCAGACGCGGCCACGAGGTACACATATTCAGCTTTGACCAAATAAAAGACGGGGTTGAAATAGCAAAAGAAATCAAATTCCACCATTTAGTGTTTCCGGTTAAATACCCATTTACCTATCTGACTTTTTTTCAAGCTCAGCTTTCCTTGATGTCTCTAAAGCCGGATATTATCCATGCCATAAATATGTCTGACTACGGCATACTAGCCGGACTGGTCTGCCGTATAGGCTGCTTAAAGCCTATTACCCTGACAGCAGTCGGCCCTGATATACTGCATGATGCCCATACCGCCCACGGCTGGGCTATCAAACACGTACTGCCGCTTTCAAAAGTGGTTACCTGCGATACGGATGAAATCGCTCTGGATATGGTAAAACTGGGCATGAAAGAAGACCACATATTCCTTATGTCACGCAGCGGCGAACTGGATCTATCCCGCTTGGAGGCTACCTATCTTGCCATGAGGAAAACCCGCAGCTAATCCCTCCGAACTGCAAAAAGGGGTGGCAGTAATACTGCCACCCCTTTTTAAAATACCCTCAATAGAGTTATTTGACTGAATCCTTGAACTCAAGCCCCAGATGGAAACCCTTGTTCTTTTCTTCATAACCCTTGATGTCCAGCAGTTTCTCAAGCCAGAGCTTAGTTTCTACATAAGTTTCCTGAGCGATTTCGTGGCGGGGCTGGCTGAAAGTGCCGGCTTCTTTCTTTGAAGCATGCATTTCTTTCAGTTTGGTTTCAATCTGAGCCAGCCATTTGGCCTTGTCAGGCGCAGTTTCCGGATTAAATTTTTCTCCGTCTTTCAAACGAAAAGCATCAACGTACATACCAGCCGCTACTTTTGAATAATTCTCATTCAAAACGTAGCGGGTAGCTTCTCCCAATGTAAGTTCCATGTGTCCTCCTAGAAATCTTTGTATTAAATAACAGCCGCCAAACGGCAACTCTATGATACCGCAGAGAAAACATATATAATCTAATAAATGGGCAACCGTCTGGCAGGCAGTTGCCACCTTTTGAACGTTATATTATATGCCATATAACGCAATCTCTCAAGACATAAATTAAATACGCCTTAAGGAATACTGCTATGACTGAAATAATACAACTTATGGCAGATAACGAGACTCTGATAGGGCAGCTTTACCGTCTTTATGCCCAGCGTTTTCCGGCAGAAAAAGCATTTTTTCTTAGCATTGCATCCGAAGAGGACAATCACCATGACTGGATTATAAATATATCCAGGCAAGCTGCCGAACAAAATTCCCCGCTAAAATTAAAAACTTTTACCACTCTAGCCATCAAAGCGTATCAAAACTATATGCTGCAGGAAATGCAGCCGGAGAAAATTAAGAATTTAAACTTCCATCAGGCGCTCAGTATTAGTCTATATATTGAAAAATCCCTGTTGGAAAAGCATTTTCTGGATGTATTTAAGAACGGCGATCCTAAACTTGAAAATATTACCAACTCTCTGGTAGCGGCCACCACTGAACATGCCAAACGGGTACAGGATAAACTGAGCAGCATAACCCAGAGAGATTAAACTGTAAACCCTACAACAGTATTTGCACAAAATATATTTGCTGCTTTTAAGCAGTTACTTAGCCTTAATCAGCCCCAAAATAAGTATTTGCCCTTATTGTATATTCAAATAGATGTTTACCTATAATGGTTTAAATAAATAACTCTGAGGAGGCATTTATGGCGTCCAAATTTGAACTTTTCAAAGACAAAAAAGGCGAATTCCGGTGGAGATTGATAGCCAGCAACGGGCAGACGATTGCTGACTCCGGCGAAGGCTATACCACCCATGCCAATGCAATTAACGGCATTGAATCTGTCAAAAAAAATGCACCTGTTGCCCCAGTGGTAGACCTCAGTCAATAATAACCTGTCAGCTTAACTCTTTAACAAAATCAAGTGGCGGGCTGCAGCCCGCCACTTCTTTTCAATTCTAATACAGAATGGGATTTCAACTATAGAGCTAAAGGCCGTTTTGCCCTAAAAACTCCCGCAGCAGGCTGTTAAACGCCGACGGTTTTTCCAAAGCAGGCAAATGCCCGGCCTGCTTTATTTCCTGGAAAGACGCCCGCGGAATGGACTTAACAAATCTGTCCCCGATGGTATGCATATCAGGAACATCATGTTCACCTACCAGTACCAGCGTAGGTATTTTAAGGCTCAGATAGTCTTCGGCCTCAGGGCGTTTTAACCTTTGTTCCCGTTTACCGCCAACTATTGCCTGATAGTTTTCTTCCAGCATTTTCTTGCACAACCGGTAGACACCCTTGTCTATATCTGCGTCTGTCCGGCTGTTACCGACCAGCCAAATTTGCAGATAAAGCTCTATGGCTTTGGTTTTCTGTCCAAGCGAAATCAGCTCTTCCAGCTGGCGGTCAAGGTCTAAAAATTTTTCATCTGTATTGCGGTAACCGCGCATACACGGGTCTACCAGCACCAGGGCGGAAACCATATCCGGGTGGAGCAGAGCCAAATCCAGAGCATACGTACCTCCCACCGAGTTACCCGCAAGCACCGCTTTATCTATCCGCAAAAGATGAAGCAACTCCAGCACGTCACGGTAGTAGTTAAAAATATCACCGGTAATGACACTCTGACCGTAACCGCGCATATCCGGCGCAATTACATGATAGTCTTTGGCAAATTCGCAGAGCTGGTTATGCCAGGAACGGCTGTCAGTAATGCCGGCGTGCATAAAAACCAGCGCCGGGCCGCTGCCTGCTTCCCGGTAGGATAAATCTACCCCCGGCAAACGGGCTATCTGAGGTGCAAATTCATTTTCAGCTGTCATCCTGTTTTTCTCCTGTAGTTGTATCAGCTTTAGCATTTCCCCACCAGGCACGCAGCCTGTTCACGATATTAAGTTCATAACCCAGTTTACCCGGAAAATAAAAACGGCTGTTCTTGATAGCTTCGGGCAGATTTTGCTGCTTTACAAAGTGGTTTTGATAGTTATGGGCATATTTATAATCTTTGCCGTAACCCAGGTCTTTCATAAGGCCGGTTGGGGCATTGCGAAGGTGGAGAGGCACATCTGCCTGAGGGTTTCGGGCTATTTCCTTCTGGACACTGGAATAAGCCGTATATACGGAATTGCTTTTGGGTGAGGCAGCCAGATAAATAACCGCTTCGGCCAGTGCCAGTTTGCCTTCGGGCATACCCAAGAAGTGGACTGCCTGCTGGGCGGCCATAGCTACCACCAGCCCCTGTGGGTCAGCCAGCCCCACGTCTTCGGTGGCAAAACGGATTACCCGGCGGGCAATATATAAAGGGTCTTCTCCCGCTTCCAGCATCCTGCCCAGCCAGTAAACAGCCGCATCCGGGTCAGAGCCTCTCATAGTTTTGTGCAGGGCTGAAATCAAATCGTAGTGCTGTTCACCGCTTTTATCATACCGCAGGCTTTTCTTCTGGGCGGCATCTTCAACCTGGGGCAAGCCTACCACCCTCCAGCCGTCTTTGTCAGGCAGGGTGGTCATAACCGCCAGTTCCAGTATATTTAAAGCAATACGGGCATCACCCTGAGCAAAACTGCTGATATGCTTTTCGGCCTCCTCAAGCAGTCTGGCATGGTAATTCCCCAAACCGCTTGGGTCTTTCAAAGAACGCTTGAGAATAAGCGATATTTCTTTCTCCGAAAGGGGATTTAAGACATACACCTGAGCGCGGGAAAGCAGGGCGGAATTCACCTCAAACGAGGGGTTTTCAGTAGTAGCACCGATAAGCACCACTGTGCCATCCTCTACATAGGGCAAAATGGCATCCTGCTGGGATTTATTGAAACGGTGGATTTCATCTATAAAAAGGATAGTCCGCCTGCGTTCAAATTTCAGGCGTTCACGGGCTTCCTCTACCACCCGCCGCAAGTCCGCCACCCCGGCTGAAACGGCACTCAGTGCCGAAAAATAGGCATCCAGACGACGGGCAATTATATTCGCCAGAGTAGTTTTGCCTGAACCCGGCGGCCCCCAAAAAATGAGCGAGGGTATTTTGTCACCCTCTATGGCCAGTCTGAGGGCGCGGCCTTCACCTATGAGGTGATCCTGCCCCACAAATTCAGACAGCCCCTCCGGACGCATTCTTGCAGCCAGCGGAGACTGGCTTTTTTTCAGTTTTTCAGCGCCTGCATCAAAAAGATCCATAATTCTTTCCGGCATGTTTACTGGCTATCAAAAGCACCTCATCCGGATGGTTGGTAGAAATAACCAGCTTGCGGTATTTGCTGTTTACCAGGTTTATAGAAACTGTAGGCGTTTTGGGAGTGATACAAACCAGTATCCGCCCCTTTTTATCCCAGGTCATACGCACGCCATAGCCGCCGTAAAAATCACGGTTGCGGCCGTTTATTTCAGCCGATTCCACATCCAGCCAGGGGAAGAAACGCTTGAAATAACCGAAGCGTATATAAATGCCTTCGGTAGAAAGGCTGATAAACATTTTGCGCATATTGTAGACCAGCAGTGTCACGCCCAGCATTACCAGAGCCATAAATATTACCAGCCAGTAAGGCACCTCATCCGCAGGCGTAGGCGGGTTGATGGCTAAATACCCCAGCAAGGATATTATAACCACACCTACAGCCGCCTCAATAATAGCCATAATCTCCATAACCCTGAAACGCAGTTCTTCCGAATATATCTCACTGGCGTAAAAAAGCCGGTTATCTATCTTTGACATAAGTCTCCTATTATCAGGGTATCCAGATATTTTGGGCGGTGATTATATCTGCCATACCGGGCAGCACCAGCGGAGAAGAAGATTTTGTGTAAAAAGCCAGCCCCTTGAAACTGGTAAGGTACTGGTGTCCGGATGCCGGCCAGCCGGATTTGGCGGTAACTATGAGCGGGTCTTTTACCCTGTTAAGCAAAGACAAAAATTCCTGCGGCTCCAGGCGGATTATAACCCCTGAGGCCTTGGTTGCCTGGGCGATGGCTGCATAAGCCCCGGCACCGCTTCCGTATGCCATGTTAGTCTGCCTCCAGCTTATAAGCTAAACCAAGAATAAACCAAAGGGAATTGTACCACAAGGCAGGCAAATTTACTTGTACCCGCCCGGCAAATATCCCCCGCCGTACTAAAATGCTAATGATATCTTTGCACTTCAAAACGATAAAGTTTTACCGGTGCATCTTCAGATATGCCAGCCTTCTGGCGGCAAATGGCTATCTGTTCTGACGGGGTATCCACCCCCTCCAAATCAGGCAGCAGCAGCCCTCTTAGGTGACCGCTTTCCACTATGACCCCGTACTTTTTGGCATCCAGACTGCCCTTATCTTCTATCGGTTGGGGTGAAGCCAGCACATCAACACTGTAACTTAAAAACGACAACTCCCACTCTGACACAGGTTCAAAGCGGGGGTCTTTGCTTGAGGAACTTACGGCATTAGAGACAATCTCGTCTGCAATATTATCAAAGCGGGGTTCAAAAGTGCCTATGCAACCCCGGAGTTCTCCCAGTTTTTTAATGGATACAAATACCCCTGCCTCACCTGAAAGTTCAGCGGATATTTCGGCTGAAGGGGTAATAACCTTTTTCTCTCTGACAAAAGTCTCCACCGCCGCTCTGGCAAGTGTTACCTGGGGGGATTCTTCAGTTTGCTCAACAACCAGACCTGCATACCCTACCACCTGATCCATGTGGTGAGTAATGTCGCCGCTAGTCTGGTAGGCCACCACTCTGGCTCTTTTAGCACCCATCTCTTTTACGGCAGTAAGCATGGCCGCAACCGGGGCATAACCGCACATGGTTATATGGTTTGCCTGTATCCTTTCCAGCATATCTGCGGCATCCAGCTTGACAATGGCATCCAGTGCCATGCTGTCTTTCAAGTGAGCTTCTGCCTGAGGCTCGTAATGGGTCATATCTGACGAGGCAATAATTATCGCTTCCCGCCCTGTTTCCCTGAGGGCACTGGCAATGCCATGCCCGATATCTTCCAGTGTTTCAGTCTTACCGAAAGAGAGCGTTATGGGAACGATTTTTATATCCGGCTTAAAGTACTGGAGTATAGGTATCTGCACTTCTATAGAGTGTTCATACTGGTGGGCAGACGGGTCTGCCTTTATATGGCGGCAGTATTTCATGATAGAGTGGGCCAGCGGAGAGTCTATTTCCACCTCTCCCATAGGTGTCTGCCAGATACCCGAAGCCATTATGGCATATTCCGCCCCGATACCGGTATGGCTAGGGCCAAGTATGATAACTGTCTCAGGCAAGTCTAAACGGGAAGCTACCGCCATGGCTACTCCTCCCGAATACGGGTAACCGGCATGAGGCATAACCGCACCTAAATACCGCTCCTTAGTCACCCCTTGTATTTCCAATGGGGTAATAACTGAACGAATTTTTTCTTTGCTGGCCGGATAATAACGTCCCGCCGCAGACGCTGGTCTTAACATTATTCACCTTCCGCCGGGGAAGAGAGCCGGATATAAAGCTTTGACTTACAACGCCGGCAGCAGTCATTTTCCAGCCCGCATATTTCACTGTCATAACCTTTGCGGCGGATAAGTACCTGCCCGCATTCAGAACAGATGGTAGTCTCGCTTTTATTTCCGGGCACATTCCCCATATATATATATTTCAGCCCTTCACCCTTACCTATCTCAACCGCTGTTTCCAGCGTCTCAATAGGTGTCGGGTGGATATCCTTCATATCCCGGCAGGGATAAAAACGGGTGACATGCCAGGGAGTAAGCTCCCCCAGACGGGTTTTTATCCAGCGGGCTATACCGGTAAGTTGTTCAGGGTCATCATTATACGTGGGAATAATATTTGTTACCACTTCCACATGCATGCCCCACTGAGTTTTTGCTCTTTCAGTAATAGCCAGTATCTTTTCCCAATGCTGTATTTTAGATAACTTTTTATAAGTATCCGCTGTAAAACCCTTTATATCCACCCGAAAAGCATCAAGATACGGGCCGATAGTATCCAATGCATCTGCGGTCATATAGCCATTGGTCACATATACGGTATATAAACCGCTGTTTTTGGCCAGACGGGCACAATCCAGCGTATATTCAAACCAGACCGTAGGTTCGTTATAGGTAAAGGCCATACCTTGACAATGGTATTCTTTTGCCATGTTAACAGCCTGTTCGGGCAAAAGGGTGCGGGAGCTGAAAAGCCTTTCATAGGTATCCGGACAGGCAATCTCCCAGTTCTGGCAGCCGGTACAGTGAAAGTTGCACCCCCAGCTGCCCAGCGAAAACACCTGACTGCCGGGATAAAAATGATAGAGCGGCTTCTTTTCTATGGGGTCTACCGCTACCGAAGAAGTACGCCCGTAATTAAGGCTGAACAGAGAGCCGCTTATGTTTTGGTAGACCTGACAAACGCCCAAATGATTGGGATTTATACGGCAATTCCACTGGCAGGTATGACAGCGGGTTACTCCGTTTGGCATCTTTTGGTAGAGCAGGGCTTCGTGCATAATCGTTCCTTCGAGTAAATTATAACACCACACCCTGATAAAAAACACGGCTTCAAGCCGGTCTGCAAAGCGTCAACTGAAAAGGTTCATCACAGCAATACCGCTTACAGTTAAAACCACCCCGCATATCTGGAATATCCGCAGTCTTCTGCCCGCAGGCCATTCCAAAAGGAAACCCGGTATCAGCCGCATTAACAGGAAAGCGTATACCAGCACAAACAGGGGACGGGCACTGGAGATTGCCGAAACCAGCGAAATAGGGCCATGCTGTATAGACCAGAGAAGGAGCAGCATACCCCCGAACAGAAAAAGTTCATCTAAAACTATCAGGGAGTAACAAAGCACCGGCTTTGTAAGACCCTTCAGTTCAGCAAAAACACTTCTGCGGAGAGCTACTGCCAGCAGAAACAGGGCAAGGCATATACTGCTAACCCAGTAACTGTTCCAGAAGGTAATCACATCAAGCACGTGTTTATTGATAATGTCAGACCCGGATATAAGCAGCCCCGCTAGTATCAGCAAAACCGTAGTCTTACTGAGGCGGAACGGCCCGCTATTGCCGTTTTTCCGGGCAGATACCAGTATAACTCCCCCCACTACCGCCAATATAGCCAACCACCTGAGCAAACCTATGCTTTCGCCCAGTAACGGCACTGCCATAAGGCTTACAAAAATGGGGTAAGAGTAATATATGGGTATAACCCGCGAAACTTCTTCAGTCTTCAAAGCAAACAGCATTATGTAAACAGAACAGGCACGCAGGATACCGGCTGTAACCGCCAGCAAAATGATATCCGGGGGAGTACCCTCTGCAAAAGGAAATGCAAAAGCCAGCGGAATGTTGTAGATTACCATAAGGAGCCCTACCGGCAGGATAAAGGCTTTTAGACTGGGAAATCTTTTTTGGAGAAGATGCCCGTCCAGAATATTCACCATGCTCAAAAGAGCAGTGGCCAGTAGAGCCGTAAAAAACCAAGACATATCTAAACGACTTAGTCTACACTATAATGGCATATTTTTAAATGCCTAAGTACCTGTCTCTTTCATAGTGTCAATATCACCTGTTTGCAGCTAAATACCACCCTGATTTTACCCGCCGCAATATATCCGATAAGTGGCCGTCAGGCATTTATCCAAGATGCCGTATCCTTTTACTGCGTTTGACTTTGGCAAGTATTGTCACTATACTATCAGAGCATATTGACGCGGGGTGGAGCAGTGGTAGCTCGTCGGGCTCATAACCCGAAGGCCATAGGTTCGAATCCTATCCCCGCTACCAATTCTAAAGCTAAAAAGCCTTCCGGAAGAATACCGGGGGGCTTTTTCTATAGGAGGGAAAAAATGCTTAAAATCAGCGGCACCAAAAAAGAAGTGGCATACCTTACCATTAACTACAAGGACGGCACCAGAGAAACTCTGGATGACTATGCCCTGGTGGGATTAAGCGGTGAAACATGGTTCAGCCTGCTCCATGCCGAATTATCTGCGGATGATATGGTGGAGCTGAATAACCATATAGCTGACCTTACCTATAAAATACGGGATTTTCTGGATAAGAAAAAGTAAGCTTCCAGCTTAAATATCTTCTGGAATACTTCTTATAACAATAAAGCCCGCCTTAAAAGCGGGCTTTTCTTGGTTCCTGGTATAAAAGCCTAGCGTTTCATATTTACATATTGCAAGGGTACGTCAAAATCCTGCTGGCTGAGAAGACGCATTATCTCCTGCAGGTCATCTATCTGCTTGCCTGTTATGCGTATCTGCTCGCCTTGAATGGCAGAATCCAGCTTGAGCTTGGTAGATTTGATAAACTTGGTTATTCTGGAAGCGGTCTCTTTGGTTAGGCCGTCTTTTATTTTTATCTCGGTTTTGGCAGCACCCAGCGAAACGGTATGGGCATCCGCAATATCAAGACACTTGCTGTCCAGCTTGAAGCGGACGCACTGCTGAATCAGCGTTTCAATAATAGCCTTCAGCTTGAATTCATCTTCGGCAACAATCTCTATTTTCTTGTCTTTGCGGTTCAGTTCCAGTTCATATTTGGCATTTTTAAAATCATAACGGTTGCCAAGGTCACGCTTGGCATTATTCACGGCATTGTCCATGGCTTGCATGTCTACCGTGCTTACCACATCTAGAGACGGCATATATCCTCCCCTTCCAGCTTGTCCAATATTACTTCATTTTAGCACGTACAGGATTAAAATTCCGCAAATAAAAGCTGCAATAGATATTGTTATTTCGGCATACAAGGGCAATAATATACCAATATATACCCGTCCAAATAGCTAAGGAGTATAAAAACCTTGATTCAGATTGAATACACTATGAACAAAAAACACCTCCGCATGTATATGATTGAAAGGCTTAAAGGTTGGGGCATATATATTTTGTGTGTGGGACTGCTGGGTATAGGGGTGGGTATCTGGGCAGAAGATCCGGATAATATAGCACTTATACTGGGTATGCTGGTTTTCTTAGTTGTTATTGCATATTGCGGGTATGCTTTTCTAGTTAGAATAATAGCAAAAAATTCAAGCCCCACTGATAAGTGGGCTTTTAACGAAGACGGGATCCATCATGCTACCGCGACTGGTACAGGAATAATATACTGGACAGCTTTTAAGAAATGGCAAAAGAAAAAACATTTCTATTATCTGAAACGGAATATGCTAATCAGCCTGAATTTCCCTGTAGAAAGCATACCTGCCGAAAAACGCTTTGAATTTGAAGACTTGCTCAAGCGGAAAATAGGTAAATAAAAGCGGCTTTAAATATTCTTGTTGCTATACTGGTTTTGGGATGGTTAAGTAAAACCCAAAGGCAAAGAATAACAGCTGCAAAAGACCTCTTAAAACAAAAAAGAGGCCTTCAAACCTCTTAAAAAATAAGCTGGTCCTGCCGCTAGCCCGATTACGCTCAGGGCTCCGCCCACGGGAGGGGACCTGGATGATAATTAAGCCGCTCGGCGCCTCAACCGACAGCACCCTGATTTCCCCCGGCAGGACCAACAATGTCTATCAACTTTTTAATATTCAGGAAGTTTAGCCTAACCTGAACTGGTGATGCTAAATTATGACAGAATTATTCTGTTTTGGCAATACCATTTAACCGTCAAATATGCCTGATTCTTAAATTTAATAAACCCAAGCACCAGACGCCACTATATGCTACTTCTCAATAAATGACTCCGGCTCATTCAAAAAATCACGGTAGACCCGGTAATACTGGGTATCGTAATAGCCTATACTGGAGACAGGTGCAGTATCAAACGTGTATATAGAAGCACCGGGACATGCCAGCAATATAGGCGAATGGCTGACAATAATAAATTGATTATGGTCTGAGGCGGATGCCTGACTCAGAAGGTTCAGCAGCATGATTTGGCTTTTGGGTGACAGAGCTGTCTCAGGTTCATCCATAAAATACAATCCCTTTACCTTATAGCGTGATTCAAAGTATTTCATCAGCGATTGCCCGTGGGAACGGTTGGTAAGGGAGTCCCCGCCGAAGTATTTTAAAATATCCGGGGAAGCCGCCGCCCATTCATCCAGAAAACGGGTAAAGTCCTGAAAGGTGCGTGAATCAAAAAATGAGCCTTTTACCCCGCCCTTAGGCAAACCAAGCTCCAGATAGTCTGACAAACTATCCGCATAGGGGTTATTATCCAGCGTCAGGCGGCTGGTATCCTCCCAGATATGCACACCAGCCTTACGGCAAATAGCCCGAAGCAGGGTGGACTTACCGCTGCCGTTTTCGCCAATGAAAAAGGTAACCGGTCTGTCTAATACTATCTGAGGTGTCTTATGCAGTACATCCAGATTAAAGGGATAAACGCTATTATCCGGAAATCTGTCCGACCTGATTTTCACATTATCCAGAAACATGGGGCATGCCTCATTTCCCAAAACTATATCTTGCCATTGTATGACTGCGGAATAAAGCTGTCAACGCATAAAGTGCAATAATACTGGACAGGCAGTTATCCGGCATGGTATTAAATAGCATATTTAAACCCCTAATGTGAGACGGTATGAATACAAAACTGAAAATAGTTTTAATAAGCGGATCACCCCGAAAAGGCAATACAGAGTACATACTGGGAAATCTGGACAAGCTGCTTAAAAAAGAGGGGGCGGATACCAGCTGTATATTGCTCAGGAAATACAACATCTGCGCCTGTACGGGCTGTCTGGCCTGCGAAACAGGTCTGCAAAACCAAAGGGGCAACTGCAAACAGAAAGATGACATGCCCGAACTGCTGGAACAACTGAAACAGGCGGATATATTAGTTCTGGGTACGCCCGTCTATTTTGAGATGCTGAGCGGGTTGATGAAAAACTTTATAGACCGCACCTGTCCCGTCTGGCCAAGCCTGCAGGGTAAAAAAATGGGTGGAGTAGCAGTGGCCGAAGAGGGTATAGGCCAAGCTCTGCTGAATTTGAAACAATACGCAGATGTCTGCCGTATGAAATACCTGGGCAGTCTGGAACTGCTGGCCAAAACACCTAAAGAAGCCAGCCATGACAGCTCTCTGCCTGAAAAAATAAAGGGCTTCGCTGATTTGCTGCTTCAGGGCTGAAGCAGCAGTGTTCGGCTGTAGGCCATTTCAAAACCCGCCCTGCGGGCATTACGTTCGGATGAATTGCCCGGTGCGGATACAAATACCATCTGGCGGACACCCATTTTACGGGCTATTTTCATGCGGTGCCGGATAAGAGCAGTCTGAACCCCATGACGTCTAAAATCCGGTAAAGTAGCATCCCCTCCCAGTTCAGCCATATTTCCCCTGACATATAAAACCCCGCCCCCGGCCGGTTTGCCATCAAGATAGGCCAGATAGGCTAAAGAGTTACGGCAGTGATAATTCGGCTCGCAGATGGTCTGCATAGCCGCAAGGTCTGAATCAGTACAGGAAAAACCATGGCTGACCACATCCAGCCAGGTAAGGTAATTATTCTTATTAACCGGCCAAATAACAATGCCCTGAGACTCTTTCATTTCAAGGTGAGAGCTGCTGACTTCGTGTACCAGTACACTGTCAAACTGATAAACTGTATAACCCCGTTTTCCCAGCATATAGACCATATTTTCTTCTACCAGCGGGCATACGTCCAGCATGGCTTTAAGACCATGGCTGTTATAAAATTCCTCTATGCCAGGCAAATCTTCTTCAAGCAGGGTTTCTTTTAGACCAAGACACATCACCCTGTTTATAGGTGATTCAGCTCCGTCATAGATGAGGAATGCCCCTTTGAACTCACGGACACAACTGTCTGCATCAGGGTGCAAACGCACTCTGGCTGCAACATAATCAACCCTGCGGTGAGCCTGAAGCTCCTCCAGCGAAGCGGCTAAAGGCAAAGTCAGATTCATATACCTAATACTTTACCCGCTCTGTCCTGTTTCCACAATAACCATACCAAAATATTGCCGTTACTTTTGTTATCAGTTATACAGACATACAGGTGAAGGCACAGACCGGAATACCGCCCTATAATATGCTGGCCCATTGACCAGTGTTTTCACGGAGGAGATAGTCCTAAAGCGTCCATAGGCGTATTTATGACTGCCAATCCAGTTACAATAACAGCTTTTCCCCCTGAATTTACACAAACGGCATTGCGTCAGACAGGAAATCAAATCTGTCTTCAACACACTGCACCCCCTGCCTGAAAAGGATTCATCCCCATTCAGGCAGGTCATGGTTCGGGCTGAATCAAGCCGAAAACAGCCAGCTATACCTGCAGTTTACAGAAAGCAGTACCGGCAGATTTATATCCTGTCAGGAGGCCTTATTGGCCAGGGGCAACTCGGGCTTATCTTCGATAACGGCAGCCTCCAATTTACGAAGGATGCCGAATAAAATCTTTTCCCTGGCATGCAAGGCTTTTTTATAAGTATCTGTTTCGGTATGGATTATCTCCACACGGAGCTCGCCAATGTAATTTTTGAGTATCCCCGCCAGCAGCTCCCTTTCAGGCATGGTTAAACTTTTAGTCTTCATAAATCACCTCCCGGCGGCAATTTCGCCATCTGTTTAGGAAGTGCCAACCTATATTTCCACTATCCCACAAGGGCATCAACCCCACAATTAGTAGGCATACGTATTTAAATATAAAGAGTGTCTTAGTTTTGTCAGGCATATACTTAGACAAGAATACACCCGCTTTGAAAATGGAAACTGAGATTTCTGGTATACAGAAACATCTTTGCGCAAATTTACTTGACCTGATTTTTTTAAAAGACTAGACTAATTCAATGAAAATTGTAGGCATTACCGGTGGTATCGGCAGTGGCAAGACTACCGTATGCCGTTATTTAAAGGAACTCGGAGTCAATATCATTGATGCCGACGAGATTGGCCACCGTGTACTCCAGAATAAAGGTATCCGCACCAGGATAACAGATGTATTCGGCAGCGAAGTGATGAACCCTGACGGGAGTATCAACCGCAAGATACTGGGGGAACTGGTTTTCGGTTATCCCGAAAGACTGGAACGCTTGAATAAAATCACCCACCCCCTGATAGAACAGGCCATTTCCTCCCTGCTTGAAGAATACCGTGAAAAGGGCATAAAATCAGTAGCCATTGAAGCCCCTCTGCTGGTGGAAGCAGGTTGGCTGAAGCTGGTAAATGAAGTCTGGCTTATCACCGCTCCCAAAGAGAGCATCTTCAAACGGCTGCACAACCGCATGGGGCTAAGCCGTGAACAGGCTCTGGCCCGTATCCAGTCCCAAGCAACCGATAATGAACGCCTCAAATACGCAAACCTGGTGATAAACAACAACTGCCGTTTTGAAGACTTGAAGACCTGCGTTCAGCTGCTGGCTAAGGAACGGCTGGAGCTGTCTTAAGGTAATCAAGCCCTTCCGAAAGAGGCCTGGGGTCAAAACCAAACTCTCTCTTTATAGCATTTTCTGCAGTTATGTTGTCTACTGACAAAGCTTTAAGCTCTGGCAGAGTAATAGGCGGATTGGAACTGGTGCGTTCCATCAGCCAAACCAGCGGATGCATCAAACTCACAGGTACATGCATCCGGGGCTTTTTTACCCCCATAGCCTGCATCACCGCCGAAAGAACCTCATCATAAGTAAATATTTGGGGTCCGCCAATCTGTACGCTCTGATGTATCTTTTCACCGTCCAGCATTTTCAGCAGGCAGCTGACCACGTCCTCCACCCAGACAGGCTGAAGGCGGGTTTTCCCGTTTCCGGCAACTGGGGCAAGTAAGGGATAGGGCTTAAATGAACGGATAAGGGCATTTATAAACCCGGCTCCCTGTCCGAACATGACCGAAGGCTTTAAAATACTGTAATCCAGACCTGATTTGCTGACCGCTTCTTCAGCCAGATACTTGGAATGGAGGTAGGTAAAACGGGGGTCCGCGCTGGCACCCAGTATCCCCATATGGATAAACCTTTTTACCCCGTTTTCGGCAGCGGCCTCCAGCATATTCTTTGTGCCTTCTATATTTACCTTCTCAAAGGTAGCATTTTTATTTTCACGCAGTATGGCCACCAGATGTATGACGGCAAAAATACCCTTCACACTCTCCATAAGCACCGACAGGTCATTAACCGTACCGTACACAAACTCCACTCCGGGGGTTTTTACCCGCTTGGCCTCGGTTTCATTCATAACCAGCAGACGGATTTTAAATCCGTTTTCAGCCAATCTGGGCAGCAAATGCCCGCCCACAAACCCGCTGCCGCCAGTGACAAATACTCTGTTAGTCATTTTGCCCCTCCTTCACCTGATACTTTGAGTATAACTCCACATGCCCGCCGAGATGTATATCCCCCAAAAGAATATTTTGCTAATTTGGCGGTTTTAGGCTAAATTATAGGGACAAGTTTTGCAGAGGTTCTTGACAAGCGTCTCTGAACATATTATTTTTAGAAGGTTTTGTTTAAAAGCCAGGTGGCTTTGCGTTTTAATATATTCTACTGTATAATATTGCTTTGCTTTTGGGAGGTGTCAACATTTACGCCATAATTGAATCCGGTGGAAAACAATACAAGGTAACACCCGGCCAGCTGGTTGAAGTGGATTTGCTTGACCTGGCTGAGGGTGACAGCATTGAACTGGACAAGGTTCTGATGCTTAATGACGGTGAGACCGTTACTATAGGCTCCCCCACTGTTCCGGGTGCCAAGGTAACTGCCACTGTTGCCGGCCATATCAAGGGTGACAAGGTCTTTGCTTACCGTTTCAAGGCTAAATCCCGCAATCACAAGAAAACGGGACATCGCCAGCTGTACACTGTACTGACTATAGGTGAGATTCTGACCGGCGGGGCTGCCGAAAAGCCTGCCCGCAAGCCCAGAGCCAAGAAAACTAACGAGGTAACTACAGATGGCGCATAAAAAAGGTGCGGGTTCTACAAAGAACGGACGTGATAGCAAGCCCAAAATGCTGGGCGTAAAACGTTTTGCCGGTGAAAAAGTGCACTCAGGGACAATTATTGTCCGCCAGAGAGGCACCCGCATTCACCCCGGTGAAAATGTGGGTCTGGGGCGTGACTATACCATCTTCGCCACCTGCGAAGGTGTGGTAAGGTTTGAGCCCACCACTAATGACAGGAGGAAAGTCAGCGTAGTTGCTGACTAAGGCCATATGAAGGAAAAAATACACCCTAAATATAATACCGCCACCAACGTAAGCTGTGCCTGCGGCAACACTTTTACAGTGGGTTCTACCAAGGACAGCATCAAGGTAGAGCTTTGTGCCCAGTGCCACCCCTTCTACACCGGTGAGAAAAGAATGGTTGACACCGCCGGACGGGTGGAGAAATTCCGCCAGCGTTACGGCAACAAAACCTAAGCATTTACCATTTAAAAATGCGATAATAAAAGGAGCGGTACTAAAAGCCGCTCCTTTTTGTTTATGACGGAGTGGGATATTGGCAGAAAAATTTTATTACGGCGGACAGGCGGTACTTGAAGGGGTAATGATGCGCGGCCAGAAAAACCTGGTCACTGCGGTACGCAACCCCGGCGGTGAAATCACCACCGAAGTAAGACCCCTGCATTCGCTTTATACCAGCAAATGGCGCAAAATGCCCATTATACGGGGGGCTATTGTACTTATTGAGAGCATGATTCTGGGTATTCAGAGCCTTATATATTCGGCCAATATAGCCCTGAAGGAAGAGGAAGAAGAACTTTCGGGCGGGCTTTTGTGGCTGATGCTTTTGGTGTCACTGGGTTCCAGCGTAGCCCTTTTCTTTCTGGCGCCCTTGTTCATCACTAACCTTATGAGTTCATTTCTGGAATCAGCCGTTTTGTTTAACCTGATTGAGGGTATAGTAAGGCTGGTAATATTTGTCATTTATATAAAACTGGTTACCCTGACACCGGACATCAAACGGGTATTCGGCTACCACGGGGCGGAACACGCCACCATAAACGCCTTTGAGGCCGGTGTGCCGCTTGAACTGGAAAGGGCTGCCGAAATAAAAACCTACTCTACCGCCCACCTCCGCTGCGGCACCAGCTTTCTGCTGGCGGTGATGGTAATAGCCATACTGGTATTCAGCCTGATAGGCAAGCCTGCCTTTGCGGTTATGTTTGCTTCCCGGATAATACTGGTGCCGGTAATTGCAGCCCTAAGTTATGAATTTACCCGTTTCAGCGCCGGACACTGCCACAACCCGGTAGTCCGCTTTTTGATTAAACCGGGCCTGGCCTTGCAGTCACTGACTACCCGCCAGCCGGATATAAAACAAATCGAGGTTGCCATCACTGCCCTTAAAAAGACAGTAGAGATGGACAACCCCGATTATATTCCCCAAAAAGCCTGCCCTGAGTGCGAAGCGGCTACTTAAGCTCTACCGGTGTGAAAAAGCAGCTGCGGTTGCCGGTGTGGCAGGTGGGACCCATAGGTTCAGCCTTTACCAGCACAGCATCCTTGTCACAATCAATATACATTTCCTTGACAATAAGCTTGTTGCCGGAGGTAGCGCCTTTGTTCCAGAGCTCCTGACGGCTGCGGCTGTAAAACCAGACACTGCCGGTTTCCTGAGTGAGCTTGAAGGATTCGGGGTTCATATAGCCCAGCATCAGCACCGTGCCATCCTTCACATCCTGTACTATGGCGGCTATAAGCCCTTTGTCGTCCAGTTTGAGTTCCATTTGAATACATTATCTCCCGTTTTTATTTTTGCGTAGAAAATGTTATTTTATCAGGAATTGGTTTAAAGTGCATCTTGTAAGTGATATTAAACGTACAAGATAAGTATACATCAAAACACAGGGGGTAAATTTTGGAGGAAACACTTTGCATCCGCCGGGCAGACAGCCGTGATACAAATACGATTGCCGGTTTTAATGCATCTATGGCCCTGGAAACTGAAAACAAGGCACTGGATAAAGACGCTACTATGAAAGGGGCAGCCTATCTTTTTGAAAACCCCGGATACGGCTTTTACCTGATAGCCGAGTGTAACGGGGAAACCGCCGGTTCGCTTATGGTTACCTACGAATGGAGTGACTGGCGGAATAAATTTTACTGGTGGATTCAGAGTGTATATATAAAGCCCGAATTCCGCCGCCAGGGCATCTTCCGGGCTATGTATGAAAATCTGACTAAGCAGGCTAAAGAAGCAGGCAATGTCTGCGGACTGCGTTTATATGTAGAGAAAGAAAACAAACGCGCCCAAGCCACCTATGCCGAACTGGGCATGACCCCCAGCCATTACCTGATGTATGAAGCAGATTTCTAAGCTAATCTAGGACAACTCTTCAAAGGCCCGTTTAAGGTTCAGGTCACCGGTATAAATGGCCTTGCCCACAATAGCCCCCTCCGCACCGATATCTTTCAAAAGGCGCAAATGGCTCAGGCTGGAAACACCCCCTGAAGCTATAACCGGCATATTTATAGCCGAAATAAGGTCTCGTATAGCCGCAAAGTTAGGCTCACTCAGAGTGCCGTCACGGCTGATATCAGTGTAAATAAAACGCTTCACACCCAGTTTTTTCATACTGCGGGCCAGATCCAATGCATCTACTTCGGTACTGTTTACCCAGCCGCGAGTGGCCACCTTGCCGTTCCTGGCGTCTATACTGACGGCTACCGAGTCAGCGTATCTGGCACATATTTCCCTGACCAGCTCCGGGTTTTCTACCGCCGCCGTACCCAGTATTACACGGTCAACCCCGGCCGTAAGCAGTTTCTTTACCGTATCCATACTGCGGATACCGCCGCCCACTTCCACCGGTATAAGGGCGGAATTGGCTATTTCCCTTATAAGCTCAAAGTTAACACTTTCCCCGTCGGCAGCACCGTCCAAATCCACCACGTGCAAACGGGGAGCGCCCAGAGACTGCCAGCGCATAGCCGTACCCACCGGGTCTGGCGAATATACTGTTTCCTGGGCATAATCACCCTGAAGAAGACGGACACACCTGCCGCCTAAAATATCTATTGCCGGTATTATTTCTATTTTGACACCTCTCTTGAAACTACCGCTTAAATACGGGATAACGGAGCCGCACCGCTGCTGCAGTAATATGTCTCCGCAAAATGGTTCAGCTTCCATACCCGGCACTGGGGGCAAAGACAGCTTGTTTTGCTGATTACATACGGGCTTTTTGCCCTCTCACAGTAGACCACTTTATCCTTATGACCGGGGTAACTGGGGCATTTTTTACACAGACAGAGCTTACTGTTAAACCCCAGTATCAGCCTTTTAACCGGATTATTGTTATTCACGCTTAAGCCCCCTTTTACCGAGACCTGCCTGAGATTGCCGCCATTATAACATCTTGGCGGTTTTTAGCGAAAGAACGGCTCTATTTGGGTTTTACTCTAAGACGCATTTTATCCCGCCCTATTACCACCACTTCCTGCCCGCTGGATATGCCTGCTTCAGAAGTGACTGCTTCCCAAAGCTCTCCATCCAGCCGTACCATACCCCGAGGATTTAAGTTTTCTACCACTACCGCACTGCTGCCGATAATAGTTTCCGCACCGGTACGGGGTTTTTGGTCTAAGGTAACCGTACCCACATGGTAAAAATACACTGACAATACCAGCAGCATCCCCTCAGCAAGCAGTACCACCCAAAGCGGCAAATGAAAACCCGCCTTCGGCAGCAGCCACAAACCCAGCAGGGCAATGCCTGCCCCTTCTAAAAGCGTAGTAAATACAGTCCAGACCAGGCGGATATTCATACCGCTATTATAGCAATAACACCTTTCCCTTAATACAGCTAAAAGCGGGCTTTGTTGCCCGTATTTAGCGGCGGTGTTATAATCTGGGGACTTGTAAACGGGGGATATTATGAAGCTAAACCGCGAAGATGTACTCCACATTGCCCGCCTGGCTAAACTGGGGCTGGAGGAAGATGAAATAAACCGCTTGAGTAAAGAGCTTTCGGCCCTGCTGGAGCATTTTGAGGTACTGCAGCAGGTGGATACCACCGGCGTAGAGCCGACCGCCCAGTCCACCCCGGTTAAAAGCGTACTTAAAGAGGATATTATAAAGCCCTCTTATGACCGTGAGGAGATACTTTCAAATGCCCCCAAACGCGAGGGTGATTACGTGCGGATACGGGCGGTGATGGAATAATGACAGATTTAATCAAGCTGACCATTGCCCAGTCCCATAAACTGCTGAAAGAACGAAAGCTATCTTCCGCCGAGCTTACCCAAGCCCATCTGGACAGGATAGAAAAACTTGAGCCTGAGATAAAGGCTTTTATGACTGTCTGCCCTGAGAGTGCTTTAGCCCAGGCTAAAGCGGCTGACGAAACTATAAAACAGGGGCATATCCGCCCGCTGACCGGTATCCCCATGGCCCTTAAAGATGTATTATGCACCAAAGGTATCCGCACCACCTGTTCCTCCAAGATGCTGGAAAACTTTGTGCCCCCGTATAATGCCCACGTGGTGGATAAACTGGCCGAAGAAGGGGCGGTGCTGCTGGGTAAAACCAACATGGACGAGTTTGCCATGGGTTCTTCCACCGAAAACTCGGCCTTCTTTACCACCCGAAACCCTTGGAATACCGCCAAAGTTCCCGGCGGCTCTTCCGGAGGTTCGGCTGCCTGCGTGGCTGCTTCGGAAGCGGTCTTTTCACTGGGTTCGGATACCGGCGGGTCTATCCGCCAGCCGGCCAGCTTCTGCAGTGTTACCGGACTGAAACCAAGCTACGGCATGGTAAGCCGCTATGGGCTGGTAGCCTTTGCCAGTTCGCTTGACCAGATAGGCCCTTTTACCAAAGATGTTTTGGACTGTGCTCTGGTAATGAATGCTATTGCCGGCTTTGATGACCGTGACTCCACCTCCGTCCCCCAGACAGTGCCGGATTTCAGCAGCTGCCTTGACGGGGATATAAAGGGGTTTAAACTGGGTGTACCCAAAGAATATTTCAGCCAGAATATGAGGGCGGATATAGCCGAGAAGATAAATGACGCGCTGGGAGTCCTTTCGGGTCTGGGTGCAAGCGTAGACCGGGAGGTATCCCTGCCCCATACCCCTTATGCACTGGCGGTTTATTACATACTGGCACCCTCCGAAGCTTCGGCCAATTTGTCACGATATGACGGGGTAAAATACGGTTATTCTTACAACCAGACCGAAAACATGTGGGAAGCTATGGAAAAGACCCGCGCCAAAGGATTCGGACCTGAAGTAAAACGCCGTATTATGATAGGCACTTATGCCCTTTCTGCCGGCTATTATGACGCCTGGTATGTCAAAGCCCAGAAGGTACGCACACTTATAAGTCAGGAATTTAACAATGCCTTTGAAAAATATGACGCCCTGATAACCCCTACTACCCCCAACCTGCCTTTCAGTGTCGGTGAAAAGCTGAATGACCCCTTTGAGATGTACATGTGTGATACCTGTACTATCCCCATAAATATTGCCGGATTGCCCGCCATAAGCATACCGGCTGGTTTCGTAGATGGTTTACCGGTGGGTTTACAAATTATAGGCAAGCCCTTTGCTGACCAGACTATCATGCGCATAGCCCATGCCTTCCAGTGCGCCACCGCCTGGCACAAGGAAACGCCCAGGTTATAGAGAGGTTGGGAAATCCATGATTAAGCAACCAAGCGAATGGTACCAAACCAGCAGTGAGACTGTTTCCGAACTGGAAGCAAATTTAAGCCAAAAGGAAGCGAAAAAATACCGACTTAAATGGCTTAAAACAGTCCTTTACCAGATGGACAATTTCGGACAAAACTGTGAAGATTGCAGCATGTTCCGCCATGCACTGACTGCCTGCCTGAAAACTCTGAAGAATAAACCTGTTGCCAAAGGTGATGAAGAATCCTATTTCAACACCTTAAACGGGATTGTTATTCACCTGCAGAGTAAGCACAAGCTGACACCCCCCGGTGAAAACATGGGCATCTGGCTGGCGTTGGGGCTGGCCATAGGTGCAGGGCTGGGATATGTGCTGAACAATATGGCTACCGGGGTTACTATAGGACTGGTTACCGGGTTGGTTATAGGCGGGATTCTGGATATCGCCGCCCGCAAACAGGGGCGCGGTATTTAAAAACGGTTGGTTAGTATATATAATCAGGCGGCTGGAAACAGCCGCTTTCTGTTTATTTCTTAAATTTAGAATGTACAGCATCATTGACATTTTGTATATATCGTTTTACAATACAAACCTATGAGTATTAAAGCTTACCGGTATATAGTCATTTCACTATCAGTAGCCATAGGTAGCATTGTAGGGTGGGCTGCGATTAACGAATGGTATCTGGTAGGGCTGCTGGCAGTGCCTCTGCTTATAGGCATGAGTATATTTCTGAGAAGCCAAGTACGGGGTGTATTGGCAGACGAACGCCAGTACCGTATTCAGGAAAAGGCGGCCAGCTTTACTATCCGTATTTTCGGCCCGGTAGTCGGCATAGCACCCCTGATTTACCTGATGATAAATGAAAACGCCGCTTCTTCTCCCGAATATTGGCTGCTTGTCGGAATGGCAATATTTTTCATTCTGCTGTATGACTTGGCAAATCTTTACTACCGCAGCAAAATGTAGATACCATGCAAAACAAACTCAAGGTTTTAAGAGCCATAAATAACCTTACTCAGGAAGAACTGGCGGACAAACTGGGTATAACCCGCCAGACTGTTATATCTATAGAGCGGGGGAAATACTCCCCTTCTCTGGAACTGGCTTTTAAGATAGCTGCCCTTTTTAAAACAACTATAGAAGAAGTATTTACATATAATACTGAACAGGAAGGACAATGATAGAAGTAAGCAATCTCAGCAAAATCTTCAAGGGCAAAACGGTGCTGGATAATATCACATTTAATGTCGCCCCGGGGGAAATATTCGGTTTTCTGGGGCCAAACGGCGCCGGAAAAACCACCACCATGAGAATTATTTTAGGACTTTTAAACCCCAGCAGTGGCCAGGCAACCTTGAATGGCAAAAATCTGGCTAGAGATGATGCCGCCAGAAGCAAAGTGGGAGTGCTGCTGGAGGTGGACGGCATTTATGACCGCCTGAGCGCCTATGAAAACCTGCGGTATTTTGCAGATATCTACCGGATACCTAACCGCGAAGCTCGGATAAATGAACTGCTGGAATTTTTTGACCTGAACGGACGGCGGAATGACCCGGCAGGCAAATTTTCAAAGGGCATGAAACGTAAATTGGCTCTGGCAAAAGCTATTATGCACAAACCGGAGGTTCTCTTTCTGGACGAGCCGGCCTCAGGGCTTGACCCCGAAGCTCAGAAAAACTTCCGTGACCTTATCCTGTCCCTCTCACGCGAGGGGAATATGACTATTTTCCTGAATTCGCATGACCTGGACGAAGTCCAGCGTATCTGCAATAAAGTGGCCATTATCAAAGGCGGCAAACTGCTGGCCTGGGATAGTCTGACCAATTTGGATAGGAAAAACCGCCAGCCCGGCATGGAACTTTCCTTTGGCAACACAAATGATATTGAGCAAGCTGAAAAACTGCTCACCACCACCAAACTGGCGGTTGATATCCACCGCACCCAGGAGGGCCTAACCCTGACCCCGGCTGAAGGGGTAGATACCCCGAAGATAATCAGCCATCTGGCTAGTCATAATATCAGGCTGGAAGAAGTACGCAAACTCAAACGGTCTCTGGAAGAGATATATCTGGAGACTATGAAACAGGAGACCAAATAATGCAAAATATACTAACCGTAGCTAAAAAAGAAATGCGGGATAATTTCAGCAACAGGGGTATGCTTATTCAGGCACTTATCATGCCCTTGTTGTTTGGTTTCCTTTATTCCAACAACCTGTCAAATCAGCCGGGCTTGGGTTTATCCATTAACGGAGTGGTTTTTTACCTGTCTATCATGATAAGTGCCTTTATGTCTTATATGTTTCTCAGCCAGGCATTCGTAATGGAAAAATACACCCGCACTATTGAAAGCCTGATGTGCACCCCGCTCAGCCTGCGGGATATTCTGCTGGGCAAAGTGCTGGGGGTAAGCGCCTCCACCTACCCTTTTGTCCTGCTGGCAGTTTTGATACCCGTTATCCGTACCGGACTTGAAAACGGGGAGTTTATACTGCCCTCGCTGGCTATATTTGTGCAGGTGCTGTTTGTGACACCGCTGGTTATTCTGGGTTTTGTAAACCTGATGGGCTTTTTAAACCTGTATGTGGGGCTGAAAGAGTACCGCATTTTAAACCTTATAGTTTTTGTGCCCATGTTCGGGCTGATGGGTGCGGGTATAGGTCTGGCCAGCAATATTGATGCCCAATGGACTTTGGTGGGCATAGTAGCCGGAGCGGCAATATTGATTCTGGGTATTTCTACTTACCTGACCCGTTTCCTCAGCCGGGAAAGGATAGTAACCACCCTGCCTTAAAATATTTTTATCAGCCTGTTTGCCCCCTGTGTATTATGTACACAGGGGGCATTTTTTTGACAGCGGTAAGTAAAGAGGAGTATTTTTTAGATTTAAATATATCTGTTATAATAGCTCTACCACAAACAGGAGAAAATAATGCTTAGTGACATTTTAAAAATCCTGGAAAATGACTCCCGCATTACACCTGACAGACTGGCCTGCATGACCGGCCTTCCCGAAGGGGATATCAGCCGCGAGATAAAGCAGGCCGAAGCTGACAAGACCATCCTCAAATACAAAACCGTTGTCAATTGGGAAAAACTGGGCAACGAGCAGGTTTTCGCCTTGATTGAGGTTAAGGTCAGCCCCCAGAGAGATGTGGGTTTTGATGCCATTGCCGAAAGGATTTACCGCTACCCGGAGGTGCGTTCCTGCTACCTGCTTTCAGGCACATATGACCTGCTGGTAATGGTAGGCGGCAAGACTATGCAGCTGGTTGCCAATTTCGTAGCCCAAAAACTGGCTCCTATTGAAGGCGTGCAGGGAGCGGTTACCCATTTCCTGCTGAAACGCTACAAAGAAGATGGTGAAATAATTGACGGCAACGATGATATCAAACGCGAGCCGGTAGTTCTTTAATAAACATTCAGAGGTTTGAGCTATGACATCACTGGTGGGAACGGACAAAGGTTTTATCTCGGACAGAGCCAAAGAGCTCAAGCCTTCCGGCATACGCAAATTTTTTGACCTGGCCGCCAAGATGGGCAGCGGAGCTATCTCTCTGGGTGTGGGTGAACCTGACTTTACAACCCCGTGGCATATCCGCGAATCTGCCATTTACGCTCTGGAAAAGGGCTATACCATGTACACCTCAAACGCCGGGCTTCTGGAACTCCGTCAGGAAATATCCAAATACCTGTACCAAACCTACAAACTGGAGTACAACCCCGAAACCGAAATCTTAATAACCGTGGGCTCAAGCGAGGCTCTGGACCTGGTTATGCGGGCCACCCTGAACCCCGGTGACGAAGTACTTATGACTGACCCAGCCTATGTGGCTTATCCTTCCTGTGTCTTTATGTCATACGGCAACCCGGTACAGATACCCACTTTTGAAGCTAACAATTTTGAAATAAGTGCGGCAGATATAGCCCCCAGAATTACCCCCAAGACCCGTTCAATTTTGCTGGGGTATCCTTCAAACCCCACCGGGGCGGTTATGCCCAAGGCCAAACTGGCCGAGATTGCCAAGCTAGCCTGCGAGAAGAACCTGCTGGTGGTATCTGACGAGATATATGACAAGATTATCTACTCCGGTTTTGAACATACCTGCTTTGCCACTTTGCCGGGTATGCGCGAACGGAGTGTGATTATAAACGGCTTTTCCAAAACTTATGCCATGACCGGCTGGCGGATTGGCTATGCAGCCGGTCCAGCTGATATTATCCAGGCTATGACTAAGATACACCAGCATACCATGCTGTGCGCTCCTATTGCCGCCCAGAAAGCCGCCCTGGAAGCCCTGAGGAACGGGCAGGATGACGTGCGGCTGATGGTAGAGGAATATGACCGCAGACGCCGCTTTATAGTAAAAAGCTTCAACGACATGGGGCTGTCCTGCTTTGAGCCCAAAGGCGCTTTTTACACCTTTCCTTCAGTCAAAAAAACCGGACTGAGTTCAGCCGAATTTGCCGAAAAGCTGCTCCTGGAAGAAAAGGTGGCCGCCGTACCCGGCACTGCCTTTGGTGACAGCGGCGAGGGTTACCTGCGCTGCTGTTACGCTACCTCCATGAAAGATATAGAAGAGGCTATGAAGCGTTTCCGCCACTTTTTAAAGCACAACTGCCCCGGTATGTAATCCGCTTATTTATCCTGTAAAACTAAAGCCCCGCCAAAAGCGGGGCTTATTTTATAACCTTAAATTTGCTAGGGATTGGAATCAGCGGAGATTCATTTTCCGGCGGACTTCGTCAATAGTCTCCCGGGCTATCGCCCCTGCCCGTTCCGCCCCGTCTGCCATAATACGGTAAATCTCATCAGGGTTTTCAGCCAGCTTGCTTCTTTTTGCCCGGATAGGGCGCAAGTAGACGTTGATAGCTTCGGCCAGAGCCCGTTTGCACTGAACACAGCCTATGCGAGCGTTCCGGCAGTCATCTGCAATCCGGGTAACCTCCTGCGGGCTAAAATAGTTATGCAGCTTGTACACGTTGCAGATATCAGGGTGTCCGGGGTCAGTCTTGAACTGGCGGGCGGGGTCAGTAACCGCACTCATTACTTTTTTGGCAGTCTCTTCCTCTGACAGAGCCAGCTCAATATGATTGTTGAGCGACTTGCTCATTTTGTCCTTGCCGTCCAGACCAACCACTGTGGGGAAATTGGTCAGGCGTGCCTGCGCCTCAGGGAAGGTATCCCCGAATTTTTCATTGAACCGGCGGACTATTTCACGGGTAAGCTCCAGATGAGGCAGCTGGTCAACCCCCACCGGCACTAAATCAGCCTTGTAAAGGGATATATCTGCCGCCTGAAGCACCGGATAGCCTACCAGACCATAGTTAACATTGTCAGGGTGCATCCTGACCTTTTCCTTGAAGGTGGGCACCCGAAGCAGCCAGCTTAGAGGGGTAATCATGCCGAACAGGGTAAAGAGTTCGTTTATTTCCGGCACCTGAGACTGAACAAACAGGATACACTTTTTGGGGTCCAGACCCGATGCCAGCAAATCCAGCATCATTTCATATATATTTTCTTTTAAGGCATCCGTTTCTTCCAAAGTGGTCAGAGCGTGAATGTCTACTACGCAGTAAATACATTCGTAATCATCTTGCAAGGCCACATAGTTTTTAACCGCTCCAAGGTAGTTGCCCAGATGGAGACGGCCTGTGGGACGGACACCGGAAAAAACCCGTTTCATTTGCTCCTCCTAAATAACAGGTGGATTGTAACATAAGCTAAAGCTAATTTAAAGCTAAGTTCCGGCTGAAAGGCTGCCCAGATACGAACAGACTTCGGATATGGTGGTTTCGTCAGTGGAAGCCCCGGAGGTAATGCCGATACGGTTTACCCCCCTAAGCCATCCGGTTTGCAGTTCCGAAGCAGTTTCTATCAGATAAGTGTTGGACACAGTCTTGCACAAATCCAGCAAATGGCGGGTATTGGCGCTGTTATGCCCGCCGATAACCAGCATCAGGTCTACCCTGCCTGCCAGTTCCAAAGCGGCCGCCTGCCGCTCCCGGATATCGTGGCAGAGAGTATCCGCAATGCGGATTTCAGCATCTTTCACCAGAGCCTGATCTATCACATTTTTTACAAACGAAGTGAAACCGGTGGGTATCTGGGTGGTCTGGGAAAGCACCCCTATATATCGGGATACATCAGGCACGTCAACCAGTCCCTGCGGATTAAGAGTAGCCAGCCCGTCCCCGCCTGCCCAACCCATAATGCCCTTAACCTCAGGGTGGTTTACATCACCGTAAATTACGGTAAAAAAACCGGCATCATGAAAGCGTTTGGCAGCTACCTGAGCCCTTTTTACAAACGGACAGGTAGTATCCACTACCTCCAGCCCCTTAGATTTCAGCTCATCTAAAACTAAAGGCCCCACCCCGTGGGAGGAAATGGCTACCGTCCGGCCGGAAATGTCATCTATATTCTTTACTACCCGGACACCCATGCCCGAAAGGCGGTTTAAGACCTGCTGGTTATGCACCAAGGCACCCAGCGTCTCCACCCCGCCCTTTTCAGCGGCTGTTTTTTCCAGTATGTTTATGGCACGCCGCACGCCAAAACAAAAACCGATATTAGATGCGCATTCCACTTTCATAGCTAAAAGCCATTATATCCCGTATATCCTGCCAAAACAAATAGTTCTTGATTTAGATGCTTTAATGCTACATAATGGCTCTAAGATGACTATCAGCGCGGGTAAACTGCTTAACCTGACTGCTCTGGCCAGCCAGAAAGGCTTATTTGAGATTGCGGCTATGGATCACCGCGGCTCAATAAAAAAGCACCTCTGCCCGAAAACCACCGAAGAAGAATGCTACCACAGCCTGGCTGATTTCAAACTGAGCCTTTGCCGGGCTTTTTCAGGACAGGCCAGTGCTGTACTCCTTGACCCCATTTACGGGCTGCCTGAGTGCCTGGCCCAAAACGCCATTGCACCCGGCTGCGGCTTGCTTGTCAGCCTGGAATCAAGCGGTTACGGCGGAGAGGCCGAGTACCGGACTACCGAACTCCTTAAAAACTGGGGGGTAAACAAGATAAAACTGCTGGGGGCAAACGCCGTCAAGCTGCTGCTGTACTACCGCCCGGATATAAAAGATTTAGCCAAGACCCAGCAGCTTCTGGTAAAAACCGTGGCTGACGAATGCCGCAAACTGGATATCCCCTTTGTGCTTGAGCCTGTTACCTACCCCACCGGGCAGGAACTGAAAAATGCCGGGCTTTTTGCCAAGAACAAACCTGGTTTAGTCCTTTCCACCGTAGAAGATTTGGCAGGACTGGGTATAGACATACTCAAGGTGGAGTTCCCCGCCGACCTCCGCTTCAGCCTGACCGAAGATGAGGCCTTTATATCCGCCCGAAAACTGGACTCCATCTGTCCCGTACCCTGGGCTATACTCTCCGCCGGGGCGGATTTTAACCTGTACGTGCGTGAACTGGAGATAGCCTGCCAGTGCGGGGCATCCGGTTTTCTGGCCGGAAGAGCCGTCTGGCAGGAAGCTTTGGATATAACCAACCCGGTAAACCGCCAGGACTTTATAAACCGCGTGGCCGCCGAAAGGTTTAAACGCCTGTGTCAGATAGCTGAAAATACGGGACGCCCCTGGCATGAAAAACTGGGACTGAAAGCGGGTAATTTTATAAACCCCGACCCCACCTGGTATGCCAACTACCAGCAGGGAGAAAACCCATGATTACCACCGTTACCCTAAACCCCTGCCTGGATAAACATATAGACGTGCATGGTCTGGTACTGTACGAAACTAACCGCTGGCATCTTATGTCCAAATATGCCGGCGGTAAAGGCATAGATGTGTCACGGGCTATACATGAAATGGGAGATGCTACCATTGCCTGCGGTTTTCTAGGCGGTGAAGAGGGACGGGAAATTGAAACCCTGCTCACAATACAAGGACTAAGCTACTGTTTTACTCCCATAAGCCATCCTACCCGCAGCTGTTTTATAATATACGACACTAAAACCCGCCGCCAGACTAACCTTAACGCCCCCGGCCCGCGGATAACGCCGTCTGAACTGAAACTTTTTCACGAAGACCTGCAAAGGGAGAGCGCTTCGTCAAACCTTATTGTTATGTCAGGCAGCGTACCGCCGGGTATACCTTCAAGCGTCTATTTCACTCTTATCAAGAATGCCCATAAACTGGGCAAGCAAACCATACTGGATGCCACCGGCAAATACCTGCGGGCAGGGCTTAAGGCTAAACCCTGTCTGGTAAAACCCAATATCCGCGAAGCGGAAGAGCTGCTGGGCAGGAAACTGGAAACCGAGGCTGAAATAATACTGGGGGTTAAGGAAATAGTCCAAATGGGAGCGGGCATAGCGGTAATCTCCATGGGCAAAAAGGGACTGATAGCCAGTGACGGCAAGCAGGTGATAAAAGCCCGCTCTCCCTATGTACGGGTAAAAAGCGCGGTGGGGGCGGGTGATTCAACGGTGGCCGGCTTGGCCATATCCCTTTGCCGTGAATATAGTCTGGAAGAAGCCTGCCGTTTAGGTGTAGCTATGGGGACAGCCGCCGTAATAACCCCCGGTACCGAACTCTGCCACCGTGAAGACGTTCAGTACTGGTTACCCCGTATTAAAATCCGCCGTCTGGCTTAGCTTTCAGGGAATATTCATTGCGTTTAATATCCTTTGGTAAGCCGCAATAGCATTGGCAATCACCCAGGCCATATCCTCACGCACATCATCGGAAGCCCTTTCCAAAGCCAGATTAAGGGCATTCTGGTTGGCAATAGCTGAAAGTATAATATCATTTTGAGTAATATTGACACTACTGCCAGAACTTTCAGTCAACCCAAAGCTTTTATCCGGCAAATTGGCGGCAGGCGCAGTTAGGATAGTATCGTCTCTGCCCTGAGAGTTGGCAGCCGACATCACACTATCTTCAGCCCCTATCAGATTAGCCATAGCAGACAACGCCAAGTTCAGCTTATCGTTAGTTTGCCTTAGCAGACTAACCTGATTCGTATCCGCCAGATAAATTATCTCGGCAACTCTTCTATCGGCAATCTTGTTCATGGCATTTATTTTACCCTCTTCGCCAAAGGAAAAACTCAGCCAGAGCTCTTCGGTTGCCAGCTTTACACTGTAGAGGGGATTATCAGGCATACTGCCGGAAGCAGCTACTGCCACCCCTCCGCCCGAAACAAAAAGAAGCATAATGGCACTGACAAGCCCGGTTGCCCAGTTAAGACGCCACCGGAAAAAGCCTTTCTTGTGCTTGCTTTCATTCAGGGCAGACATAAATTCGTAACGGGCTTTGGCTTTGAACGACTCCGAAGGCTTGCAGCCTGAGGCAAGAGCATCAATACCGGTAGCGGTTTTGAGCAAAGGAGCAAGCTCTACCGCCTGGTCAGGGTACAGACGCAGGCAGCTTTCCAAATCCTGCCCGTTTATAAGTATACGGTCTAAGCATTCGTTTAGGATATTATCAAATTCGGGATTATTTTTTACATTCATTTTATTCACGCTCCAGAGAGCATTCGACGGAGTGATGACACTGCACTGTGCTGCAGCGCCTTGACCGCACCCGGAGTTTTATTCATTATTTTGGCCACCTCGGTAATCGGCAAATCCGAGGAAAAACGCAGGGAAATAACCTCCTGCTGGGCGGGTGTAAGTTTACCGGATACCTCCACAAACTTTTCATAGTCTATATTCACTTCGGTAGTTTCCACCGGGTCATCAGAGCAGGCCAGCGGAGTCACCAGTTCTATATCCACCGTGGGCTGGCGGTTTTTTTTCCTCAGATAGTCTACAATTTGATTATGGGCAATACGGTACAACCAGGCAGAGAACGGGGTATTATCTTGCCACTTGAAGGAAGATATAGACCGGAGCATGTTCATAAAGACCTGCTGGGTCAAATCTTCGGCCTCCATCTTATTGCCGATCTTCAAGGCAATATAACGATAAATCTTATCGAAATATTCCTCGTACAATCTGGCAAAAGCCTGCTCGTCTTTTTGTTGAGCAAGCTCAACCAGGTGTCTCTCTGTTTGCACCAGTAAGATCCCCTTCTTGGCCGGCCTCTATCTGAGGACTCCCGGCCGGTCAAACCCGGTTATTTACCCGTGCACAAATTATAACGAAGCAGTTTTTAAAAAGATAGCAACTGGGAAATATTATAAAAAGATACTCGCATAAATATTTTTTCCTTTAAAATCTATCTTTCCGTAAACGAGGGGGTTGAAATCCAGACTAGTTTCCGTCATTATAGGAAATGTATACCTTTTGGCTTCTATAAGTTATCTTAACTTATATTACTATTTTCCTATACAGCTTAGTACGTTCGGGGGATTGGATAGTAGAGTTTATATCATGTATAGTTCTGAATAGTTAGGTTAAGATACTTTAAGAAAGGACTGACATGGCAAATCATGAAGATAATACAGTCTCGCCCATGCTGACTACCAGCGAAGTAGCCCACATGCTGAATGTGCATATAAACACCGTACGTCGCTGGAGTAATCAGATGGTGCTTAAATCCTATCGGATTGGGGCCAGAGGTGACCGCCGCTTCCGCAAGGAAGATGTGGAACAGTTTTTGGAACGGGAAGGCAAAACCAAGCTCCTGAAATAAACTTGGAGTAAAAGAAGGGACAAGCAATGGAAGACAACAGCAAAATCAGGGTAATGGTCATAGATGAGCAACCCTTTTTCAGAGCGGGTGTTGCCCAGGCCTTATCCGACAATAATTTTGAGATACTCCCAACCGATACTCGCAAAGACCCCCTGGAACAGGTTGAAAGCAAGATGCCGGATGTAGTACTGCTGGGTTCAGACCTGATAGCTTACAGCGGGCTTGATTTGGGCAGACGGATTGTGCGCACCTTTCCTAATACCAAGGTTATCATCCTTTCGCCAAACCCCAATGATACCGAATTGTTCGAATGCATCCGGACAGCAGCTGTGGCCTGTCTTAAGAAAAGCAGTACCGCAGAAGAGCTTGTTGAGACTATCCGCCGGGCTAACCGGGGCGAATATCCTATTAATGAAAGCTTAATGAGCAGCCCCAATCTTGCCAAACAGGTACTGGCCCAGTTTCAAGATGTTTCCATGCTGGGTAAGGATGCTTCCAATTTTGTTACCCCTTTGACCAACCGCGAAAAACAGATATTAACACTGATTGCCAATGGCAATACCAACAAACAGATTGCCAATAGTTTGGAAATAAGCGAACAAACCATAAAAAACCATGTCAGCGCTATTTTACGCAAGTTAAACGCCAATGACAGGGCGCATGCGGTGGTTGTAGCTATACGCTGCGGCCTTATAAATATTTAAATTTGGCTTATTTTTGACAAATAGTTGCACCTTTATGTGAATTATGCGTAAGATGTTATAATAAAATGGATAAAAGCCAATAAACAAGCTGGAATATAGTTAGAAATGTTACAAAATAAAGTGAAAGACACAGAACTCCGCAAACTGGTTAGTAAAAGGGTGGCTGATTATTTGTCCAGCCACAATTACCAGGTGGAAAGTGATGTTAAAATAACCGGGCAATCCGGTGTAGAGCATGTCTTTGACATAGTGGCCCGCCGGAATGATGGCTTTACCACCAGAACTATGGCGGTCTGCATAATTCTGGGTTCAAACCAGGAAGAAGAAAGCGGCGCTATTTTCAATTTTGCCAACAAAGCCTTTGATACAGGCATAAATGAACGTATCCTTATTGCCATACCCAAACTTACCCCCGAAACCCGAAATCTTGCTGAAAAACAACGGATTAAGGTTTTTGACGAAGACCGGCTGGAAGACCTGCTGGTTACCAGTTCCAAACGGCCTAATCGTTTGGAGGGTATAAACAATATCTTCTCCCGCGAAGACCTTATCAAGGCGCTTACCGAGCTGGGCTATACCATAAGAGAGAATGCCCGTATCAAAGGGCGTTCCGGTATCTCACACGTATTTGACATAGTGGCCAGCGATATAAATACAGACAACTACACTCTGGGTATAGATATTATTAAAAAACAGCCTTCCATGGAACTTCAGGACGTGGCTCTCTTTGATGCCAAAGCCTTTGACTGCGGTATATCTGACAAGATTATGGCTACCACAGCCAAAATAACTCCTGATGCCCAGCAGTTTGCCGATGCCCAAAAAGTGAAACTTATAAAATTTAAACCCATTTCTACAGCTACCGAGGAGAGTGCCGCTGTAACTACAGCTGAAGAGGTACTAAAAACTTCGGCCAAAACAGATTCTAAAAACAGCAAAACCGGGGTAACTGACCTGCGCCAGTCGCCCCGCCCCGAAGCCCTCAAGCTTATCCCTGAGGTGCTTGCCCGGCGTTATACTGCCATACCTTTGAATATAGTGGGTAATACCTTAGAAATGGCTATGGCAGACCCGTCTGACATACTGGCACTTGAGGCCTTTTCTGCTCACTCCAAACGCCGCATAAAGCCCATACCGGCAGATGCCCGCGAGATACGCGAATCTATAGACTTTAACTATAAAGGCTACGGGGATATTGAAAAATACCTCTCCCGCATGTCTATTCCCAGTGAGGTCACAGATGACCGTCTGGCTATAGATGCGGCTATTGACGCGCCGTTAGCCCAAGCCCTTAATCTTATCATTGAAGAAGCGGTAAAAGCCCGCTCATCAGACGTACATATTGAACCCAACGAAGACCGCCTGCGGGTGCGTTTCCGTATTGACGGCACTCTGCAGGACATGATGTCTCTGCCTATTACCGCCCACCGGGCTATTATTTCCAGAATCAAAATTCTGGGTGATATGAATATTGCAGACCATTTCCACGCACTTGACGGCCAGTTTACGGTAAATGCCGGCGGACGCGAAATAGATATCCGGGCGGCAACCGCCCCAACTGTAAACGGGGAAATGTCTGTACTGCGATTGCTTGATAAAAGCCGGGCCACTATAGAACTTTCGCAGCTAGGTTTTTTGCCTGAAGGGCTGGAAAAATATAACAAGATGCTCAAAGTGCCTTATGGTATGATACTTATCAGCGGTCCTACCGGTGCGGGTAAAACCACTACCCTCTACGCATCTATAAACTCGCTGGATATCATGCGGCAGAATATTATTACCATAGAAGACCCGGCGGAATACCGTTTTAAAGATATTAACCAGATACAGGTAAATGTGCAGGCAGGTATTACCTTTGCCAGCGGCCTTAGGTCTATACTCCGCCTTGACCCTGATGTAATACTGGTAGGTGAAATACGTGATTCGGAAACAGCCAATATAGCCGTTCAGGCAGCCCTTACCGGCCACCTTATGCTTTCATCTATCCATGCCAATGATACTACCGGTGTTCTCTACCGCCTGATAGACCTTGGGGTAGAACCCTTCCTGATTGCTTCAGCTGTGGTAGGGGTAGTAGCTCAACGCATGGTCAGGCGTATTTGCCCGTACTGCCAGCACACTATTGAAGCACCGGTAATTGAGCAGCTGGCTTATGAACGTGAGATAGGGGAAAAGCGGACTAAATTTGTATACGGCAGCGGCTGTAAATCATGTGCCTTTACCGGCTATCTGGGACGGGTGGGCCTGTTTGAAATAATGACTATAAGCGATGAAGTCAGACGACTCATGCTGAGCGGGGCTTCCCCCTCGGAGATACATGCCCAATCCATTAAAGACGGCATGACTACCATGATGAAAGACGGTATGCTGAAAGTAAAGGATAATATAACAACTCCCTCCGAAGTACTACGCAGTGCTTATTCTCCGGAGGAGCAGTATTGAGGTAAGTAAATGGATTTTAATTATGTAGCTTACGGGCAGGATAAGAGGCTTGTAAAGGGGAAAATCCCGGCTACTTCACTGGAGGCAGCCCAGAGACTGCTGAGCCATAGCGGTTACCAGATTTTAAGCATCAAACCCATTACGCCCTTCTTCAGCACCACCAGTTCATTTAACTTCTCAACGGTAAAACCCAGAGAAGTTATTCTGTTTTCCCGCCAATTGGCTTTGCTGCTTGAATCCGGTACGGATATTGTAACTTCACTGGAATTACTTCAGGAACAGACTACCAATAAACTTTTCCGGGATATTATCGGCGAAATTGTAAATGATATACGCGGAGGGAGTTCGCTGTCTCTAGCAATGAGTAAGCACCCCAAGGCTTTCCCGCCTTTGTATCACCGGGTCATTGCGGCCGGTGAACAGGGAGGCAGCCTTGAGATAGTGCTCCGTAATCTGGCCAACTTTGTCCAGCGGAATGTAGAAACCGAAAAGAAAATTAAAAGCGCCCTAACCTATCCCGGTGTAGTTGCGGTGGTAGGTATTCTGGTGCTGTTGCTTATGGTTACATTCGTACTACCTGCATTTACCAGTTTATACTCCCAAATGGGCACTGAACTGCCCACCCCGACTAAAATACTTATAGGCCTGAGTGATTTCTTTGAGGCATGGGGTATGTATGTAACAGGGGCTTTCGTAATAGCGATAGCTGCGCTGGTGATTTATATGCGGACACCAATGGGGAGATACCATAGAGACCGCATAGCCCTTAAACTACCTGTAATCGGGCGTATTCTGCTCCTTTCAGAGCTTTCACGCGCCTGCCAGACCATGTCATTGCTGTTTAAGGCCGGCCTGCCGTTGCCTGAAATTATGAACCAAGCCACCACTGCGGCAAACAACAAACTTATCAGCAACGCACTGGCCGAAGTACAGCATGATCTGATAAGGGGCGAAGGGCTTTCCCGTCCCATGACTAAAAACCCGCTCTTTCTGCCTATGATGGTTCAAATGGTAAGCGTGGGTGAGGAAACCGGTAAACTTGACGACACATTATCTACCGTATCAGCTACCTATGATACCGAAGCTGACGACCGGATAAGTGCTGCCATAGGCATGATACAACCCATTATGACTATAGGTATCGGTTTGGTAGTAGGCTTTATTGCCGTTGCCCTGGTATCTTCCATGTACTCCTTATACGGGCAGATCGGCTAAGGATAAATAAAATGCGAAGAAAGCTGCTGAGTCACCAAAAGGGTTTTTCCCTGATTGAGGTGCTGATTGCCCTGGCTATTATAGGGCTGATAGGTGTGGCTTTCCTGACAGCCCTCAATACAGCGGTTAAAGCGGTATCCCTAGCTAACGTACGCACTACTTCTGAAAGTTATGCCAAGAGTACCATGGAGCAGCTGAAGAGCTTTTCATACCTGTCTGCAGCAGATGGCTCAGTAGCGGATTATACATTCCTGAGTCCGTCTGATAACTCTTTTATTATATGCACTTATAACCGTGACGGAAACCTGATACAAAATAAAATTTACGGTATACCCTGGGATGTGGTTACCAATAACCAAAGCACTACAGATAAAGGCATCCAGAAGATAACTATAGTTATCCAGCACAATGAGGGCGGGATAAACAAGATTATTTTTACCCTTATAGACTATGTGACACAGAGATGAAAATAAAGCTGCTGAAATACCGCCAAAAACAGGGCGGCTTTACTCTGGTAGAGCTGCTGGTTGCCCTGGCTATTACCGGTCTTATAATGGCAGGTTTGACTACCAGTGTCTTCCAGCTGTTTAACATTACCCAGCGAAGCAGTGACCATATGACTATTATCCGCCATCTGGATATTACCAGCAGCTGGCTGTCTAACGATATCCAAATGGCCAATGAACAGCCCGCATGGGATTCGGGTACCCATACTTTGACTATTAACCAGACACGCGGAGATACCGAGTACCAGTCTGACCCAACCAACCCTGTGACCGATTACATAGTTACCTACACCTATAATACGGCTACCGGCACACTTACCAGAACCGAATTGCGGCTGTTTGACAATTCTACTCAAATCAGCCTCATAGCCGAGTATGTTAGTGGTATACTATTTGAAGATGAGCTGACATCAGATGAAAGACTGCCCAGTGCAGTTGATATCAAAATAACCATAACCTTACATACCCAGACTGAAGAAAGAATATTGCACATTAAACCCAGGATAAGCAGCACCTAACACATCCGGTCTGGCCGGGGAGGTGTGGAGATGAGAAACTTAATAACTATAAGCAAGAGGCTTAGAAGCCAGCAGGGTCAAGCGCTGGTTATCGCCCTTATATTTCTGGCCATAGGAGCCCTAACCCTGCCCCCGCTGATGATGCTGATGGGTTCAGCCCTGGTACAGGGTACTACCTTTGAAAACCGGACTGCCGGACTGTATGCCGCAGATGCCGGTATAGAGCAAGCTATCTGGTATCTGGATCCGGCAAACAGCCCCTTGATATCCGGTGGTTTGCCCATGCATACAGGAGAAAGCCGAACTCTGCCCGGCATGTCCATAGACGGGCGGACTGTGAGCGTAACTTTAGCCTACCTTGCAGAGGATACCTACCAGATTATGTCCACCTCTGTCAGTTCCACTGAAACCATCAGCATAACTGCAGTGGTAAGCGACACCTATAATAACTACACAGACATCATGAACCATGTCATTACCTGTCAAGGTCAAATAACAATTAAAAGTGGACATCCCCTTGTAATTTACCCTTCTGAAGAAAATGCCCCTATTGAGTATTATACCGGTCCATGGCCGGGTGCCAATGAATTGTCGGCCTTTTATTATGTAAATACCACCCCGTATGCTTCAGATACCCTGAATCTGGCAAATTACCCGGCTGGCATTCTGGAAATACTGCGGTTGGGTACACTGAACATCGTAGCTACTTCAACCTCCACCTATACTCTAACCGGTGATGTCTACATAACTGGTGACACCCTAATAGGTAAAACAGGACATGACTTCACTTTGGATCTGAATGGTCACTCCACATATGTACAGAGTAATACCGCTGGAAACCAATATGCCTTGGAAATTGGCGGAAAATGCTTCCTTACGGGCTCAGGAAGCATCATTGCCGAAGGTAATATTTTCTTTTACCCCAATATGGAATCAAGTGAGGATGATTATATATTTGTCCTTTCGGTGAACGGTAAAACCTTAATGCAACCAGGAGGAGAATTCTTTGGCACACTGGCTGGAGCTACTGAAGTTGAACTCAAAAACGGTTCTATAACATATGCAAGCCCGTTTGACGAATACGGGAACTACAAGATTGACTTCCCCGGCAGCGGTCTCAGCCACTTCTGGGGGATAATAAGCTGGAGCATAAGCTGACATATGTCCAAAAATATTGCCTGCGGGTTGAATATATATACACATACCTGATAGTATAGTAAGATATAGTCCATATTTGGCAATTTCATACGTGAAATTTAGGAGAAAACACCATGTTTAGCATAAAAAAACTCGTCCGGAGGGAAAAAGGGGCTTCACTGGCCATAGCCCTTATCTTTCTGGCAATAGGTGCCATCATGTTGCCTCCCCTGCTGATGCTGATAGGTTCCGGACTTCAACAGGGTACAGCTATTGAGGAACGTACTGCAGGGATTTATGATTCGGATGCCGGAGTGGAATGGGCTATAAATCTTATCAAAACCGGCGGCGTTGGTCTGCCAAACGCTGAGAGCACTTCCCGTACCTATAATCTATCTGGCTTAAACGGCAGTGCAGTTAAGGTAAAACTGATCTACCATGACGCGCATGACGCGGGCAGTTATTATGAAGTGGTCTCAAAAGCCAGCCTGAACGGCAAATCCATCACCACTCGGGCCACCTTAAAATATCAGCTAAGCGGAGGCGGGCTGTTTGATAATGCCATTACCTCTCTTGACGGTGATGTAATTATAAAGAACAACACCACTGTTTCCTCATTTCCCAATATGGATAATGGTAATATAATCGCCAATGGCGATATTATCGTAGGTTCTTCAGCTAATATTGATATCGAAGGTTCTGCTACCGCCAGCGGCACAATAACTGGTGGGGTAGGCAATATTGAACAAGGCTATTTCCCCAATACCGCCATAAATACTTCAACACTGGATACTTCTTTATTTATGCTTGAGGCAATGAGTGCTGCTGATGGCACTATTAAAATAGCCAGTGCCTACAATTCTGGCGGTACTATAAATGGAGACACCCATCTAATTGGCAATCTCAGCATCAGCAGCAATAAAACCCTTACAGTTAACGAAAACCTTTATATAGAAGGCTCATTCACAACAACAAGCAATTCCACATTTAACTTCGGGGGAACAGCTCTTTACGTAAGTGGTAATCTGGATTTCAAATCAAACTCGCATATAAATTTTACTAACCCTGCCGGTTGTCTTGTTTACGTTGCTGGCTCAATGACTGTATCTTCAAACAATACTTTTAATGGTCCGCTCACATTTATCGCTAACGGCAACCTTACACTGAATTCCAATACAGATTGTCTTCTTACCCCGAATCAACGCCCCCCTCTTATTATTTCCGAAACAGGCACAGTAATTATAGATAGCAATGTTGATATTATCGGAATTGTTTATGCCCCGAATGGGCATCTTGAACTTTCAGCAAATACCGATATAACCGGCTGTGTAATTGCCCAAAGTATCACCATGAACAGCAACTCTTCCATCACTTTCCGCACTGACTGGAATTTATCTGCACTTGATCCATATCTCAATGGTAATTCTGTTGAACTTAAAATACTCACATGGGACACACAGACTGTACTAGGCGGCTAAGGAGTATTTATGAAAATAAGTAAAACGTCGTGGGCACTGCTGGCATTCGGTTTAATTATCATTGCCGGAGCCAGTCTGTTTATCCTCTTCGAAAATGAGGATAGCCGCAAAACAGACCTGGAGAACCGCATTGCTCTGGCAGAATTGTCTATACCCAAAGTAGCTGGAGATATTGCCACCTCTACCGAACAGGCAAACCAGCTGGCCGCCCAGCTAGAGGAAGCCCTAGGTAAACTTGCTCAGGCAAAAGGCCAGTTCCCGGAAATGATTCAATCTATAGAATATGCCAGCGTACTGGTACAACTAGCGGCTGAATCCGGACTGGATGTACTTAGTTTCTCATCATCTGAAGCTACCAAACTGACACTGAATAAACTTGACTTCAAGATAACCGAATTCAAGATTGTAGTCAGGGGGGATATCCACCCTATCCTCAGTTTTATATCAGCTATAGACAAGGGTGAAGATTTTCTGACCGGCAGTATGGATGTTATAGACCTGACCTTTGATACCACCACCGCCGATGATGCACTACCCAAACCTGCAATAACCATTACTCTTTTACTGATAAGTTACGAGGGTTAAATAATATGGCTAAAACAACGACGCTATATATTGAAGATGCCGAAATAAAGGTCCTTGTAAACAATGGTAAAAAGATAGAGAAATGGGCCAGTGCCCCTCTTGAAGCAGGGCTGGTTGTAGACGGGCTTATTCAGGATGAAACCAAGGTTTCCGAAGAAATAAAGGCTCTGCTCAGCCGTGAAAAGATACCGGCAGGCAGAGTTATAGCGGCTATGAGCGGTCTTAAATCTATCTTCCGTATTATTACCTTGCCGGCCGTACCAAAAAATATACTCGACGAAGCTATTAAAAATGAGGCTAACCGGGTAATTCCCACCCCCATGGACCAGAATTACCTGTCTTACCAGATACTCCCTTCCGCTCAGGGAGAAACCAAAGTATTTATTGTAGCCCACCCGAAAAACACCACTGATTCCGTAATAAAAACAGTAAACAAAGCCGGGCTGAGGCTGGAAGTGCTGGATATAGCACCGCTGTCTCTTTGCCGCTGTGCCAATATGGAAAAGGTTATTATTGTAAGCAACTGGCTGGATAACGTGGATATTGCCGTCATTATTGACCGCATCCCACAGGTTATCCGCAGTTTGTCACTGCCTATTGAAAGCCAGTCTCTAGCTGAGCGGATAAGCACCATTACCGAGGAATTGGCCAGGACTATCACTTTTTACAATTCCAGTCACACCGAAAGCCCGCTGGATGAAAGCGTACCGGTGCTGGTCTCCGGTGAACTGGCAAAAGAGCCTGACTCATGGCCTTTACTGCTTGATGAGCTGAGCAATCAGATTTCCAGCCTACCCTCCCCGTTTGTTGCCGGCGAAGGCTTTGACCCCAGCGTTTATATTGTAAATATGGGTATGGCACTGAGAGAACTGCCTGTCGGAGCAGATAACCAGAATTCACTAATCAACATTAACGCCATGCCGGGTTTTTACAAACCCAAGGGCACTTCCCCTGCATCTGTACTTGTCCCCACTGTGATAGCCCTTCTGGTGGGAGGGCTTGTCTGGGGCTGGTTTTATATTGATGATATGAAACAAAAGAACAACGCACTTGAACCGCAGGTACAGGCACAGGAAACTGCCCTGGTACAAAAGAGAGCGGAACTTTCGACTATCAATGCCCAGATTGCCAACACTCAGAAATCTCTTGCCGAGGTAGAACCGGTGGTAACCGTGCTTAACAACATGCTCTGGGATATGTACCAGGGGCGGGAAACCATTACCGGCGACTATAAAGCCATTTACAACCTTCATTCCAGCAATATTGGATTTTACACTATAGATTACGGGCCATATCAAGGTGATAAGATTGTTACAAAAACTAATGTCCTAACCATACGAGGATATTGCTTAACCAAGACGGCTATTTTGGAATATGCCGGCATACTCCGCGGCAGCAACCGCTGGCAAAATGTAATCATAACTGAAATGATGGAAACCATCTTGGACTCCGAACCTATATATCATTTTGAAATTGTTTTAATAAACTAGTCTGGTAAAATATGGATGTTATAAAACTAATCTACGAAGCCGAAGAGAAAAAAGGCTCAGACCTGCATCTGGTAGCCCAAAGCCCGCCGCTGGTCAGGGTACGGGGAGACCTTGAAGCCCTGAACTCCCATGAACAGCTGCAACCGGCAGATATTAAAGCAGCTTTTGAGCAGCTGACTACCCATGAAGAACGGGAATCTTTTTACAAGGAATGGGAGTTGGATTTCGGCTACTCGCTTGATGGTGTGGGACGGCTAAGGTGCAATGCCGCTATGCAAAGGGGAGCTATCAGTCTGGCTATACGCCTGCTTCCGCCCAATATACCCACTATCAGTGAACTGGAATTGCCGGATATATGCGAGAAACTGATAACCAAACCCCGGGGTTTGGTTATTGTGACCGGCCCCACCGGCAGCGGTAAAAGCACTACCCTGGCCGCCATGATACAGCACCTGAACAACACCGAAAATAAACATGTGGTGACTATTGAAGACCCTATTGAGTATGTTCACCCATGTATAAAATGCGCCGTTACCCAGCGTCAGCTTGGTTCAGATACACTTTCCTTCGGCCACGCCCTGAAGCATGTACTCCGCCAAAACCCTGATGTAATAATGGTGGGTGAAATGCGTGATCTGGATACAGCCGCTGCTGTACTGACAATTGCGGAAACAGGCCATCTGGTACTCTCCACCTCCCACGCACCCAGTGCTTATCAGGCTCTGGAACGGATCATAGACCTGTTCCCGCCCCATGAAAGGCATCTGGCCCAGACCCGTCTGGCTTCGCTGATTGAGGGTGTACTCTGCCAGACTCTGGTACCCCGTGCTAATACTAACGGACGGGTAGTGGCAGTGGAAATAATGCTGGGAAGCCCGGCAGTCAGAAACCTTATCCGCGAAGGCAAGTTTTACCAGCTGCCGAATGTTATCCGCACCAGCCATGATGAGGGCATGATAACCATGGACGAGGCCCTGGTAGAGCTTTACCGCCAGCAGGTAATCAGCCGTGAAAACCTGTTTAACTACTGTCAGGATGCGGCCGAGGTGGAAAAGCTGATAAGCAGCAGCTCAAGCAGCCAGAAACGCAGAAAAATGGTTGAGAGCGGCAAGAGTCTGCTCTTCTAGACAGTTTTTTTGCTGATAAAATCAAAGGGGCGGTTCATGTGAACCGCCCCTTTTGTTTGGCCGTTTAATGCGGGTAAATATAATAAAGGCCTGCCGTAAAGCAGACCCTTATTAATTAGCTAATTAATAGAAGTTACTCTTAGGTTGTTGCCTCAGCCCATTTTCCATCAGACCATACTAAATCTCCATATGAAGTACCAGTAATGGTCCCATCAGTACCAATTGTATAAGTACCAGTTAATTCTCCCATAATGTAACTGGACAGAGCAGCAGTATCTGCAGGTACAGTACCGCCATTCTCAGCCATATAAGCTGTTACAGCCAATTGAACATTATGAGCTTCTGTATTGGCAGCTTCTACAGTACCGGAGCCGATGAATTTAGCAACGTTGGGGACGATAACAGCCGCCAGAACGCCCAGAATGGCTACCACTACCAGAAGTTCAATCAGGGTGAAACCTTTCTGATGCTTGCGGAGTTTCTTCATGAATTTGTACATTTGTCTTTCACCACCTTTCGTTTTTGTATTATGTTTTACCATGTTTTGTAATGATAGTTACTTTAAAGATAGTTTATAGACCCTTATATGGTCAATAGTTATATAGTAACACCTTTATACAGGGATTATAATACACCCTATGCCCATTTGTATATATCCTCACCAGTACTTTCGTATATAAATCACTTGACGGTTCGGCAAAAAAAAGCCACAATATATTTTATGTTTATCGGTTGGGTTATTTTCTTTTTCCTGCTGGGGGCTGTCCTGGGCAGTTTTATAAACATGCTGTCTGACCGTTTGCCGGCTGAAAAATCCATCGTCACACCCGGCTCTGTGTGTGATACCTGCGGCAAAAGATTGGGTGTGCCTGACCTGATACCTATTTTGAGTTTTATTTTCCTCAAGGGGCATTGCCGCTATTGCGGGGCGAAAATACCGGCAAGAGCTTTGTGGGTGGAAATAGCCACTGCCTGCCTGTTTTCCCTGTTCTGGGTAATACTGGGTCCAGGTGTGGCACTGGCAATAAGCCTTGTGTACCTTTGCGTATTTATAACCTTGTTTGTAATAGACCTTGAAAAAGGGCTTATCCTGAACGTAATTATTTACCCTTTTATGGTGCTGGCACTGTTACTTTCGCCCTTTTATCTAACGGGGGACAGTCTGCTGGCAAACCTGTCTTCTTCGTTTTTTGGCGGGCTGACCGGTTTCGGGCTGTTTCTGCTGATATATATTGCCTCACGCGGGGGCATGGGAGAAGGGGATATAAAGATGGCCGGTTTTATCGGGCTGGTCTGCGGCTTCCCCAATATCTTTGTAGCTATATTCGCAGGCATAGTGCTGGGTGGTCTGGCAGCCGCCGCTCTGATGCTTTCCGGTAAACGCCGCAAAGGTCAGACTATTCCCTTCGGGCCTTTTCTGGCAGTCGGGGCTGTAACCGCCATGCTCTTTGGCAGCCAGATTATGGACTGGTACCTGAGTTTGGCCTGAGCTTTTCCGCCGCACCCTTTTCAAATTGTCCTTGGCACCTTGATACCTGTCCGGTTTCAGCTTAAAATAAGGCGTATCCGCCGTACCGGTATATTTATACCTGTTTAAAGGAGTTTTCCCGCTATGCGAATTGAAAGCCTGCGCCCCGCCGAACATCTGGGAAACGTAACCATACACGGCGTAAGGCGTTTTTTAGAACTTGATTCCGGTGCTCCCAGCCTGCCGCACCTGCAGGAGAGCCGCGAAGTAGAGATGGTAGACCAACAGGCTATTTCAGATGTTGAAAAGAAAATGGCTATCATCCTGCCTATAAAGGACGAAGACCTGAAGGTTTTTGAAGGTGTACTGAGCGGCGTACCCCATGACTGCCTGATGATAGTTATCAGCAACAGCTCCAAACAGGAAGTGGATAATTTCAAGAATGAAAAAGACATAGTAAACCGCTTCTGCCGTATAACCCACCGCCAGGCTATAGTTGTCCACCAGAAAAACCCCGAACTGGCAAATGCTATTGCAGATGCCGGCTACCCCGAACTGCTGGGGGAAGACGGGCTTATCCGCAGCGGCAAGGCAGAGGGTATGATACTGGGTATTATACTGACTATGTTCAGCGGGCGGGAATACGTGGGTTTTATAGATACCGACAACTACATACCGGGGGCAGTTTGGGAATACGCAAAACATTTCGCCACCGGTTTTAATCTGGCTCAGTCGCCATATTCCATGGTAAGGGTGCTCTGGAAGTACAAGCCCAAGCTGGTAGGAGAACTATATTTCAAACGCTGGGGACGGGTGTCAGAGGTTACCAATAAACACCTCAATCACCTGATATCCAGCAAGGGTAAATTTGAAACCGAGATAATCAAAACCGGCAATGCCGGTGAACATGCCATGAGCATAGAGCTGGCTAAACGCCTGACTTACGGCACAGGTTATGCGGTGGAAACCAAAGAGATTATGTCCATACTGGAACAATTCAGCGGCATATTGCCTATAGAAGACAGGGAAGTAGCTGAAGAAGGGGTGGAAATACTCCAGACTGAAACCATTAATCCTCACCTTCACGAGGACAAGGGCGGCGACCACCTGATACAGGATATGCTTTTACCCAGTCTGGCGGTCATATATCACAGCCCTCTGGCTGACGAAGCCGGCCGGAAAATGATTGAAACCCAACTGGCAGGAATTGAGGGAATGGAAAGCAACCCTGAGATACCCCATATAAAGCTGATTCCTCCCCCCCAGAAAATGGACCTTCCGAAATTTTCAGCCACTATCGAAAAATACCTGCCCCAGATGGTTTTGCCGGACGGAGAGCTCATTTCACGGGTAGCCCGCCCTTCCCGCCTGCCTTCATCAGGACAATTTAAAAAGATTGTATATACTGACTTGGACGGCACTCTGCTGAACCCTTTGACTTATTCATATTCAACCGCACTGGATGCCCTGCGTTTGTTAAAAGACAAAGAACTGCCTCTAGTATTCTGTTCTGCCAAGACCATGGGGGAACAAGACCTGTACCGCAACGAACTGGGTATAAAAGACCCCTTTATAACTGAAAACGGGGGAGCTATATTTATCCCCAAAGATTACTTCCGCCTGCCCTTTGCTTATGACAGAGTAGCCGGGAATTATCTGGTGATTGAACTGGGAATGAACTACAAAGATATCCGCCATATTCTTAAAAAAGCCTTGGCGGAAGCCTGCACCGAGATAGAAAACTCTGAAAAAGCCGGCAATATATTTATTACCAGCTTCGGGGATATGTCTGTGGAGGATGTCAGCCGCCTTACTGACCTTAACCTGAAACAGGCTGAACTGGCCAAACAGCGTGAATACAGTGAAACCGTACACATAGAGGGTGATAAGAGAAGCACCAATATTGTTTTGAACCATATACAGCAAAGCGGGCTGGAATATAGTTTCGGGGGACGTTTTTACGAAGTCACCGGCGGGAATGACAAAGGCAAAGCCATAAAGATACTAAACGAACTTTTCCGCCTGAATTTCGGCAATATCCACACCTTTGGTCTGGGTGACAGCGAAAATGACTATTCCATGCTGGAAACGGTGGACTCTCCCATACTGGTGCAACGCCCCGGCAACAAATGGCACAAGATGCGATTGCGTAATCCCAGTTATGTCAGAGGGGTGGGGCCGGAGGGTTTCAGCCGGGCAGTTACTGACATAATACTGCCCATGGAATAAGTGATAAAACAGCCCGCTTAAAAATTGACCTGCGCTATTTCCTGACAAAATCCGCCTGCGGTAAAATATATTCCGCGGAGATTTCACCGGTACTGTTTAAGCATGTTCTGCTTTCGGGTTACTAGGATTAAGCCCTATTTAGATGTATAATACCCCCAAGCCAAGTCTGGCAGGAGTGTGCATTAATAATGACCCATATAAAAAGCCCTTTAGCTTTGGAATTTGCCGGTTTCTGGCGGCGATTCGGAGCATTTATTATAGACGACATAATTATCAGTATTATCTCTTCGACCTTTGTACCTGTACACTGGTTTGAAATACCGGTTTTCTGGAATATAGACAGCCTATCCGGTATCTGGTGGCTAGCAGCCCCGGTTATAGCATTTACCAATGTGCTTTCGCTATCTGTTTTGGTAGCCTATTTTGTATTTTTCTGGTACTGGCGCGGACAGACCCCCGGTATGATGGTTGCCCAGATAAAAGTTATCCAGACAGACGGCTCAGGGGTTTCACTGGGAATTTCCTTTATCCGCTTTCTGGGGCTTATTCTGGCCAGCCTGCCCTTGGGATTGGGGCTTTTCTGGATTGTCTGTGACCGCCGCAAACAGGGCTGGCATGATAAAATGGCAAATACAGTAGTAGTCAAACTACCCAAACCACCTGAGATTACCGCACCCCAAGCTACCTGAAACTAAATATCCAAACAGCCCTCCGAATGACGGGCTGTATCTATAAGGCAGGACAAAATGACAAATGAAGTAAGAGTACGCTACGCCCCCAGCCCAACGGGTTACCCCCATCTGGGCAATATCCGCACTGCTATGTTCAACTGGCTCTTTGCCAGACACAACGGCGGTAAATTTATTGTCCGCATAGAGGATACTGACCGTGAACGCTACGTGGAAGGGGCGGTGGAATCTATACTGGAAAGCCTGAACTGGCTGGGGCTGGACTGGGATGAAGGCCCGGACAAAGGCGGTGATTATGCCCCTTACTACCAGTCTGAAAGACTTTCCCTCTACCGCAATGCCGCCGAAAAGCTGGTTGCCGAAGGCAAGGCATATTATTGCCACTGTTCTTCCGAAAGACTGGATAAAATGAGGGAAGACCAGATAGCCCGTAAAGAACCGCCGGGTTATGACCAATGCTGCCGTGATTTGTGCCTTGGACAAAAAGAAGGTGCAGTTATCCGTTTTAAAATACCCCGGGACGGACAAACCACTTTTACAGACCTGATACGCGGGGAAGTAACTTTTGACAATGCCAAACAGGACGATTTTGTTATCTTGAAATCAGATGGTTTCCCCACCTACCATCTGGCAAGCGTAGTGGATGACCACGCTATGCAGATAAGCCATGTCCTGCGGGCGGAAGAGTGGCTGCCTTCCACCCCAAAGCATCTTTTACTCTACCGGGCACTGGGTTATAACCCTCCCCTTTACGCCCATTTGCCCATGATACTTGGGCCGGACCGCTCCAAACTTTCCAAGCGGCACGGGGCAACTTCAACTATAGAATATAAACAGGCAGGATACCTGCCGGAAACTATGGTAAATTTCCTGTCCCTGCTAGGCTGGGCTTACGATGATAAGACCGAACTATTCAGCCGGAATCAGCTGATAGAGTATTTCTGCCTGGAAAAGGTCAGCAAAACTGCCGCCATTTTCAACTACGAAAAGCTGGACTGGATGAACGGCATGTATATCCGCACCCTTTCCGCCCCGGACCTTGCCAGCCGGGCTATGTCCTTTCTGGAAAAAGATGAACGCATTGCCGCATCCGGACGTTTAAACCTTGACTACACCACCAAAGTCATGCCCCTGATACAGGAAAGGGTCAAGAAGCTAAATGAACTGGCAGAGCTTTGCTGGTTTATATATTCAGACTGTATCAGCTATGACCCGGCTTTGCTTATTGATAAGAAACTGACTAAAGAAACCAGTCTTTTTGCCTTGAAAGCAGCCAATAACCGGCTTGCAGCATTGGCGAATTTCGATGCCGCAAGTATGGAGGAACATATCCGCCCGCTGGCTGCTGAGCTGGAACTAAAACCGGGACAGTTATTCGGTATGCTTCGAACTGCATCCACCGGCCAGCTGGTTGCCCCTCCCCTCTTTCAGACAATGGAGGTGCTGGGCAGGGAAAGATGCCTTGGGAGGATAGCTCTGGCTATTGCCAAACTGTCTGAAATGCCTTCCTAGGGTAGTTTAATAGATAGTGAAGGGATAAGGCCAAACATACTGTTACCGGCTAGATTACGGGGATTGTTACAGCCGAAAAGATATGGCAGCAGGTACGGAAAAACCCGCCGCAAAGCACAGCTAAACAAACGTTTAGCAGAAACTTGACCATCAGTTATTTGATAAACAGTGACGGAGAAGTAAAGTGATGGCAAACGAGGGTTCTAGATTTCAAAAGGAATACCCCTGTATTGCCCTGTGCGGACTGGAGTGCTATGCCTGTCCGCGCTACCACACCAGCGGCTCATCACGCTGTCCGGGCTGTGCCGGCAAAGATTTCGCCGAAAAACACCCCTCCTGCGGCATTATCAGCTGCGCTTTTAAACACGGCAAACTGGAGAGCTGCGGGCTTTGCCCTGAGATAGATACCTGCAGCCGCATAAGCCGCCTGAAAGCCGTTACCAAAGACTTACCCGGTTATCCGTCATACCAAACCCGCATAAACAATTTATCCAAGATAAAAGAAAACGGTTTTGAAGCCTTTTTAGATACCTGTCTCCGCAAAGAAAGTCTGCTGAAAACCCTGCTCGGTAAATATAATGACGGCCGCAAGAAAGCATTTTACTGCCGCGCCGTTCAGTTATTGCCCCTGACAGACCTTGAAAATTTACTTGATGAAAACAGCAAAAAGAGGTATAAATCAGTAGGAGATGCCACTCTGGCTGTAAGTAACAGCCTGAAAGAACTGGCAAATAAACTTGGCATAGAGGTCTGCTGAATATGACAATAGGTCACTCCTCGTTTATCCCCCCGCCCGGCAAGCACTGATACCCCCACATTTTCCCTATATAACTTTGACTGACGAGGAGTATATATGAGCCAGCAGGTAAATAAAGAAGAAGCTATTAACTGGTTGATAAAAATAGGCACCATCCCCTACTGGGATTCTATAGATAACCGCCCCCTGTTCCGCCGGATTGTAAAGAAAAACGACGGCACTAAGGTTGACCGGGTAACCGAAGAAGAAGCCTGGCCGTTTATAATAAACGCTTTGGGTATGAAAACCGAGGCTGAAACTGAATCTGTACGTAAAACCATTGAAAAAGCCCTGAAACTGCAGGGAAGGATTTAGGTTGAATAGGGATACAGACGAGTACACTCCCAGGTACCTTGAGCTTTATGAATCCGGAGAGCTTCAAAAGAAGCTCTTGCGGCTTGAGGAGCGTATGGCGGAGTGTGACCTTTGCCCCCGTAAATGCGGAGTAAACCGCCTTTTAAATGCTGAAGGGGGATACTGCCACAGCGGAAACGCCCCTTTGGTAGCTGCGGTTTGCGAGCACTTGGGTGAAGAACCGGCTATATCCGGAGATTACGGCTCCGGCACTGTTTTCTTTTCAAACTGCAACTTGCGGTGTGCTTTCTGCCAGAACTACCAGATAAGCCAGGATTTTGAAAACCAGCAGAAAAACCAGACAGACTGCCAGACTCTGGCCAGACAGATTGTAGACTTACAAAATACCAAAGGGGTACACAATATTAACTTTGTTTCACCCTCTCACTTCGTCCCCCAGATGCTTCGCACCCTGATAGAGGCCATACCTCTGGGACTGAGAGTGCCTGTGGTCTACAATAGCAACGCCTATGACTCTCTGGAAACGCTGTATGAGCTGGACGGAGTGGTGGATATATACCTGCCGGACCTGAAATATGCCAATAACGAATGGGCGCGCCAGATTTCTGGCTGCAAAGACTACGTCGGCCATGCCCGTGCCGCCATACGGGAAATGTTCCGCCAGGTGGGACGGGTACGTTACAACGCAGATGGCATTGCCGAGAGGGGGCTTATTGTGCGCCACCTCATTTTGCCGGATGATTTGGCCGGCAGCAAAGAATCACTCAAATGGATAGCAGATTTATCAACCGAGATTACAGTCAGCCTGATGGCCCAGTATTACCCCTGCCACCGGGCTTTAGATATGCCCCCGCTTGCCCGAACTATATCTGTGGCCGAATACCGCACCGCCATAAATATGCTGGATATTTTGGGAATAGAAAACGGGTGGCTTCAGGAACCGGATGCCAAGGACTACTGTATCCCTGATTTCCAGCGCAACGGCCACCCGTTTATAAGTTACTAGTTAAAGTTTTTTGAAAACTAACCGTGGCGTTTGCGGTTGCAGAAAGCAAAGTGAATCTTCAGACCGCTGACCTTATCCTTTTTGTTTACCCCGGTTATAAAGGTTTTGAGGTCAGGCAATTCCTGAGCAGTTTTGGTATTTTCAATCTTTTCGGTTTTGACAGCCATTATATTTACTCCGTAATTATTTACAAACTGAAGAAGCATTATAGCATGTATTCGCTTCCAACAAAAGCCGCTTCGCCGCAGACACCGCTTAAAGCCTGATTGTACCACCTTTCGGGGCTGTGATATTATTTAGGCATATGGAAATAAACGTTATAGTTAAACCGCCTTTCAAAAAACTGGTATCTTCCCAATTTCTGAAAAAGATAGCTTCCGAAACCCTTAAAACCCAAGCCGCAGACCCGAATTCGGAGCTGGGTATAGTTATTACCGGTCAGGAAGAAATAAAAGATTTAAATTTCAAATACCGAGAGCTTGACGAGCCTACAGATGTGCTTTCGTTTTATATGCTGGAGGAAAACCCTGAAAATCTGACCGCATCTGATGATTTTCCCACCCCGCCTGACGAAAATATCCATCTGGGAGAGGTAATAATCTCTTACCCCCAGGCAGAAATTCAGGCAAGTGCCGCCGGTCACAGTGTCAATTATGAAATAGCCTTTTTACTGATTCATGGGGTGCTTCACCTGCTGGGCTATGACCACCACGAAGTTGTGGCCGAAGCAGTTATGAAGTCTCACCAGGATATAGCCATGAAACATATACGGGAGATACTGGAATGAGAGTACTGGGTTTATCCGGCAGCCCCCGTTTGGGCGGCAACAGTGATACCCTGCTGCACGAAGCTATCAGAGGGGCCAAAGACAAAGGGGCGGAAACCCATATTATTTACTTATCAGACCTGACCATCGGCCACTGCCCTGCCTGTGATGACTGTTTTTATACCGGTGAGTGCCGCTACCGCGATGATATGGACGAAGTAATCAGCCAGATGGAAAAGTCTGACAGAATAATAGTATCCAGCCCTATTCACTTTATGGGTGTAAGCTCACAGCTTAAGGTTATGATAGACCGCTGCCAGTCACTCTGGGCACGCAAATACAAGCTAAAAACCCCGCCCCTGGGTGACGACCGTGAACGCAAGGGCATGTTTATGGCTACAGGCGGTATGAAAAAGAGTGATGTTTTTGAAGGTGTCAGAGCTACCATGAGGTCTTTTTTTGCGGTATTGAACGTAAAATATTCATACGAACTGCTGGTAAGCGGAGTGGACAATCTGGGTGCTATCCAGACCCAGTCTGATACCCTCAAGAAGGCTTATGAACTGGGCCAGATGCTGGCAGAAAAATAACCTAGCTTCTGGCTATGCCCACTATTTCCCGTATGCTTTTCAGCCCCTCGGCTCTGGCATAAGCTTCCAGACCCTCAAGCACCTCTATAGGGGCACGCGGGTTGACCAAGTTGGCTGTGCCTATCTGAACAGCGGTTGCCCCGGCCATTATAAATTCAAGCGCATCTTCGGCAGTCATAATACCGCCGCCACCGATAACAGGCACATTTACCGCACCGGATACCTGATAGACCATACTAACAGCCACCGGTTTTATAGCCGGACCTGAAAGCCCGCCGGTATGGTTACCCAGTATGGGACGCCGTTTTTTAATATCTATACGCATACCCCGCAGGGTATTTATAAGCGAAATAGCATCAGCCCCGGCATCTGCCACTGCCCTTGCCAATTCGCTAATACTGCTGGTATTTGGGGTAAGCTTTATTATCAGGGGCAAAGTGGTAGCATTCCTGACTGCATCAGTCACCCTGGCGGCAGATTCGGGTGAAGAACCGAACTCTATACAGCCGCACTTGACGTTTGGGCAGCTGATATTTACTTCTATACCGCTTACACCGGGCACTTTATCCAGCCGCCGGGCAAGCTCAGCATAATCTTCTATGCTTTCAGCCGCAATATTTACTATTACAGGCACGTCCCAGGTGTACCACTGGGGCGCTTTTTCCCGGATAACCGCCTCCACCCCCATATTTTGCAGCCCGATGGAATTAAGCATGCCATTTGGAGTTTCTGCTATGCGCGGCTGGGGGTTTCCCTCCCTCGGTTTCAGGGTAGTGGCTTTGCAGACAATGGCACCCAACCGGTTGCGGTCAAAAAGGTGAGGGTACTCATCACCATAGCCAAACGTCCCCGAAGCCACTATAACCGGATTGGCAAGCCTAAGCTGGCGGGCGTTATACGGGGCGATATCTACATTTAAATTAAGTTCAGCCATACGCCCAAGATTATAAGGCTTGGAGACAACAGAACACAACATTTCCTTTAAAGCTAAGCAATAATATTTTATCTTGCTTATTTGGGTTTTATAGACTACACTGAAAACATAAAGCGAAACACCTCCTGTTTTGGCTTTGTTGTTATTAGGGGACACACAAAATCCTATTTGGGTAGTTTGTTTGTTACGCATACGGGAGAAGGACAGGCAGATTTCAACCAGGCTTCTTCCCGAATACTGAGTTAAAAAACCGTAGCCCGGTTTTTCATTCGGAATTTTCGGCAAGCCGGCACAGTACCGAAACATACCCGAAGGTATCATAGCAACCAGGAGGACCCGATAGTGGCAAAGAAAAATAGTGGATTAAGCCCGATATATCGCTCACGGCTGGAAGCAGACCTTAAAAGGCTGACCGACCAGCTTGAACAAATGCGTGCTTTACGCGTGGCTGAAGACCGGCGTGAAGGAAGTCCTTTTGGCAAACGTGAGGAAGAAGCAACCGAAACAGCCGAGCTTGAAAACGGGCTGGCTATGGAAAAGAAACTGCTTGACCAGATTGCCGAAACTGAGTATGCACTGGATAAATATGACCGGGGTGTTTACGGCCTCTGTGAAATGTGCAAAGAGCCTATAGACCCTGCCAGACTTGAAGCTTTGCCGCAGGCCAGACTGTGTATGCAGTGCAAGTCCAAAGCAGCCAAGTCTTACTAAATCAGGTTTAAAAAGGTTGGGGGTTAATGACCAGGGGATTTGTGTTTTTTGTCAGCGCCGCTTGCGGCATTCTGGCTGACCAGTTTAGCAAATTTATTATCACCGCTAACCTTACCACAGGCACAGCCATACCGGAAAATAGTTTTTTCCAGATTGTCCACGTGCATAACACCGGTGCGGCCTTCAGTATTTTCCGGGGACATATAGAGTGGCTTATTGCCGCCAGTTGCCTGGGAGTAATACTGGTCATGGCAGCTTTTTTTATCAGGAAAAAGCTGCCATTTTTAGATACCCGCCCCGGTTTAGCTGCTTTAGGAATTATTCTGGCAGGTACAATAGGTAACCTGATTGACCGGGTGCGGCTGGGTTATGTTACTGATTTTATACAGGCAGGGGATTTCCCTACTTTCAATATCGCTGATTCGTGTCTGACAGTAGGCGTTATCTGGCTGGTGCTTTTATACCTTACATCTTCCAGTTCGGGAGGAGATGCCAGTGAAAACGCGTAAACTGGTTGCCGAATCTGACGGTGAACGGCTGGATAAATACATAGCCCAAAAGGAAACTGACCTTTCCCGCAGCTTTATACAGGCACTGATAGACTCAGGCCATGTACAGGTAAACGGGAAAACCGCCAAACCCAGCCTGAAACTTAAAAACGGTGACACTATAACTATAGAAATACCTCCTGAAACCCCGCCCGAACTCAAAGCCGAAGACATACCCCTGGAGATAATCTTCCAGGACAAGGACCTGCTGCTTATAAATAAACCGCCAGGGCTGACCGTTCACCCTGCCCCGGGGCACCCTGACCATACCCTGATAAACGGAGTGCTGGCACTTGAACCTGAAATGGAAGACTTTGACGACCCACTTCGTCCCGGAATAGTCCATCGTCTGGATAAAGATACCTCAGGGTTGCTATTGGTAGCAAAAAACCGCGAAACGCTGGCTAATCTGTCTGCCCAGTTTAAAGAACGAACAGTACGCAAGTACTATCTGACATTGGTGAAAGGGGAACTGCATCCTGCCGAGGGATTTATCGAAGCCCCTCTGGGGCGTGACCCCCAAAACCGCCAGAAAATTGCGGTGGTATCTAACGGAAGGCATGCCCGCACCGGTTATAAAGTGCTGCGTTATATTCAAGGATACAGCCTGCTTGAGGTTAAACTTGAAACCGGCCGCACTCACCAGATACGTGTCCATTTTGCAGCTATCGGACACCCTGTAGCAGGTGATGCGGTTTACGGACAAAAAGAGACTTGGTTAAAAAGACAGTTTTTGCATGCCCACCGTCTTAGCTTTACACTCCCTTCAAACGGACAGACCGTGGAATTCACCTCCCCCCTTCCGCCAGACCTGGAAGAAGCTTTGAAAATACTGGAAAACCCCTCCTGAAAATATTTTTAAAAATATTTGAAATTAGGGGGTTATATTCGGCTTGCATGGCATAGTATAATAGTAACTCCGTAGTAGATAGTAATGGGTCAAAAGGGTTATGAGATTAGACCGCAGACGTTCTAGTATAGAGATTATCGCTGACATGCTCAGGCTGGGTGAAGCCGGCAAGACTGAGATCATGTACAGCGTCAATATGTCTTATTTCCAGCTTCAGAAATATTTGAACTTCATGCTGGACAGGGAGCTTATTGACCGTGTACAGCTTGGCAACCCTTCTGTTACCTACAGGGTGACTGCCAAGGGGCTTGAACTTTTGCGCAGTATTGATAATATATTAGACACACTGGACCTTAAAGATAATGAACAGGACGAAGCCTAACTTACTGGGGCAGTAAAAGGAGATACCATGTCTGACAAACGAATGCTGATTGTACCGGCGGAGCTGGTAAGGCGGATTGATGAAAACCGCGGCGACCTGAGCCAGGCGGATTTTCTGAATTACCTTATTGACTCTCAGCTTGGCGGTGAAAACCGCAAGGAAAACGGAATCTCCAACCAGGAGTTTGAAGCCCTTAAGCAGGATGTCAAGAAACTGCTTGAAAAATCCAACAAGTCCGCCAGCAAAGAAGAACTGGTCTCCTTCCAGGAAGATACCAAGAAACTCCTCAAGAGTTTCGTGGATTTCTTTGTAGGCTACGGATTGGAACTGGGCAAAGGATCTTCCGCCATGAGCGACCTTGAAGCCCTGAGCAAACTGGGCGGTGCCGGCAGCAAAGATGAAACCCCCGGCGGTGAAGTAAAACTCAAGTGGAAATAATCTAAAACAGGTTTTTAAAAGCCTTTTTAAAGCCCTCTTCATACGGAGAGGGCTTTTCTTTTTTCCCTCAGCTTTAATAGAACATTGTTCTAGTATTTAAAACCTTCCAAGTGTATTTTCTGTCTGCCATATTTAGAACATGTTTTATGTATTTATCGGCGCAGTCGGTTTTTCTCTGGTACATATCTTTGACTTTGTGGCCTTGAAAAAGCTGCCGCTCCTTAAACCCATACTCTGGCTTTCGGGTTCGGCTCTGCTGGTTTATTCGGGTTTCATGGTCTGCTTCAACGGGAATCCATTATCCTTGCCCGCCTGGCTAAATGCCGCCGGTTGGGCGGTATTTGCAGTCGGCATATATTTCTTTCTTTATTCCCTCTTTATAAATCTGCCCTTCGGTAAAACTTATGTCAAAACCGGAGTGGGAGACAAACTGATTACCAGCGGGTTTTATGCCCTGGTACGCCACCCCGGCGTACCCTGGTTTGTACTGGCGATGGCCGGTATGGCATTGGGTGCGGGTACTGACTTTGCCCTGTGGGCGGCCATTATCTGGAGCCTTTTGGATATAGCATTGGTATACGTACAGGACCGCTGGGTATTCGGAAAAATGTTCCCGGGCTATGCCCAATACCAAAAAACTACCCCCATGCTGATACCCAACCGCAAAAGCATTGCGGCTTATATAAAACAGCGTAATTTTTCAAATACTATACAAGGAGAAGTAAAATGACCCAGCTTGGTGAATTATTCGTACAGGGTAAACTGGAGGAAATCTGGGACCGTTGTTGTGGATTTATTGACCTGAGCATTGAAGACTTTATGAAGATACAGGAAAGACTCCTTCAGGAACAGTTGGAGCTTCTTAAGAAATGCGAACTGGGCAAGCATATCTTCAACGGGGCAACACCGACCAATTCGGAGGAACTGAGGCGAAGCGTACCTCTGACCACTTATGCAGATTATGCTCCTTTCCTGACTAAAAGGCGCATGGATATACTTCCCAAAAGACCTATTCTCTGGCAGTATACCTCCGGCAAAAACGGTGAATATGCCCATCGCTGGGCTCCGGTAACCGCCCGCCAGATGGATGAAGTAGAGTCACTGGTATGGGCAATGGCTCTTTTCAGCAGCTGTAAAAAACGAAAAGATATAAATATCCGCCCCAATGATGCGGTACTCTACGGCATGGCACCGCCGCCTTATGCTACAGGGACTATTGCCCGCTGTTTCCCCCATGAAAAGTTTAATTTTCTGCCCAAAGTGGAAGAGGCCGAAAGAATCCCCTTTGAAGACCGCATAAAGAAAGGTTTCCAGATGGCCCTTTCGGAAGGATTGGATTACTGTCTGTCCATGTCCAGTGTAACTGTAGCCATGGGTAACCGTTTCAGCCAGAGCAGCGGCAAAATAAGCATGAAATTCCTCCTCTCCAATCCCAAAGCCATGCTGAGGCTGGCAAAAGGTAAAATCAAAGCCAAATTGGCCGGACGCCCCATGCTTCCCAAAGACCTTTGGAAAGTTAAAGGGCTGATGACCTACGGCATTGACGGCAGTGTTTACCGTGAGAAAATCAAGGAGCAATGGGGACGCTATCCGCTGGATTTCCACGGCTGCACCGAGGCATTTTTAATAGCTACCCAAACATGGGACTATTCCAGCATGACCTTTGTCCCTTATATGCAGTTCTTCGAGTTTATACCTGAAGAAGAAGCAATAAAAAGCTGGCGTGATACCAGTTACCAGCCCAAAACCCTGCTGATGAACGAACTGAAACCCGGCAACTACGAAGTGGTCATAACCAGCTTCCATGGAGGCCCCTTTGTCCGTTATCGCTTAGGACATCTGGTACAGATAACATCTCTGCGCAATGAAGCTTTGGATATAGATATCCCCCAGATGATTTATCTGACCAGAGTGGATGACCAGATTGATATTGCCGGTTTTACCCGCCTTTCCGAAAAGGGCATCTGGCAGGCTATAGAAGACAGCCACGTGGAATATGTGGATTGGGTAGCCTGCAAAGAAAGGGTAAACAATACACCCCGCCTGCACCTGTATATTGAACCCAAAGACAACACTACCCAAGACAAGGAACAGGTGATTGCGGCTATTCACGAAGAATTGAAAAATGTGCACCCCGGCTATGCAGACCTTGAGTCTTTCATAGGCCTGATGCCGCTGGATGTAACTTTCCTGCCCAAAGGCGCCTTTAAACTGTATAAAATCCGCCAGCAAAATGCAGGCGCAGATTTGGGCAATCTAAAGCCGCCTCATCTTAATCCTTCGGCCGAAGATTTGGAATTTATGCTGCGTACTACAGCTAAAGTAACTGTGAAACAGGGAGAGCCTGTAAGCGTTTAAACCGAAAAGTAAACAATATCAGCCACAAAGGGGCGGTAGCCAAAGCTACCGTCCCTTTGTTTTATCAGTTGTCCGTATTTGACAACAACCTACTTGTACTTCATAATGGCTCAATACAAGCTTAATTCTTGACTATGCACCCGGATATTACGGGTAATAAAGAGGCATTTTCGTGACTATCTGGGCTCTGGTACCGCTTGTAACCAGTATTGCATATATAGTGCTGCTGGCCGTCGTTCTGCTTTCAAAACGGCAGCCTATCACCAGAGTTTTCTCTGTTTTCTTAGGCGCGGCCACTTTCTGGAGTTTCACCTCTTTCATGCTCCATATTGACGCCCCACCGGAACAAACCCTTTTCTGGCACACCCTGCTGAATATCGCTCTGTTTGCCGCCATGCTTATGTACTACCAATTCATCCGCGCCTATACCAACCGCAGAGGCAAACTTTTTCTGATAATAGGCTACCTAGCACTGGCGCTGGATATTTTCTTTAACCTCACCGGGCGGCTGGTTACATCCGCTTATATAGAGGACAATGTTGTTTACCACACAATAACCCCTATATTTTATGCCGTTTTTATATTTGCTTTATTATTCATTGGGGTAATTATTTACCATCTGGTGCAGAAATACCGCCAGTCTACAGACCCGGCTGAACGCAACCGCACCCTGTACCTGGTATTGGGATGGGTAATCGTAGTACTCTCAAGTTATACCAATTTAAGTAGCAACCCCAAAATCTACGGGCTCCCTCTTGATCATGTGGGTAACTTTATAAATGCGGGAATTATTGTTTACGCCATTACCCAATACCGTTTGATTGACATCAAACTAATAGCCCGCAAAACCCTTACTTACGTGCTTCTGTTCTTTTCCATGATAGCCATATACGCAGGTGCTTTGTTTATAGCTACGCGGATATTCCCGGCGGAAGAAATATCCACTATTATCCTTATGGCAACCCTGATTGTACTGATACTGGCTATGACAGCCCGTCCTTTAAGAGCATTTATCGAAAAACGCATAGACCAGCTGTTTTACCAGGAAACCTATGAATCCCGTCTGGCACTTATGGGCTTTTCACGCAAGATGGGCAATATTCTTAATCTGGAAGAATTGGCAAAATCACTGCTGCCTGACTTAGCCAAATCTCTAAATGTAAATAAAACCGCTTTGCTTTTCCCGGATGTTGCCAGCGGTGAATTTTCACTGCAATATATTCACCCCGCAGACGAGCACCTTAAAACCCAGTTTAAGCTGGCTTCGGATAACCCTGTCATTGCCTGGCTGGATAAAAACAATGCCCAGCTCTACCTGAATAAACTGGACAGCCTGCCTGAACTGAAAGGTCTGTGGCAGATAGAGAAAGAACAACTTCAGAAATCAGAAATGGGGCTGCTGTACCCCATTAAAAGCCGTGAAAAGCTGATAGGCATTATCGGACTGGGAAATAAAAAACGGGGAGGCATATACTCCACCGAAGATTTAGACCTGCTGATAAGTGTGGCCAATCAGGCCGGTATCATAATAGAAAATGCCCAGCTCTATACTCAGGCTACTATCCGCGCCAATACCGATGAGCTTACCCGCCTCTACAATCACCGCCACTTCCATGAACGCATAGAACAGGAAATTGCCCGCGGTTCACGCTTTGGCAACACCTTCTCCTTGATACTGCTGGACCTTGACCTGTTTAAGGTCTACAATGACGTATACGGCCATCTGGCAGGTGACCAACTGCTCCGCAGGCTGGGTAAAATACTGGAAAACTCCATCCGTTCTATTGATATGGCTTTCCGATACGGCGGCGAGGAATTTGCCATTATGCTGCCCGGCACCAAGATTGAAGACGCTTACCATGTAGCTGAACGTATCCGCAAAAATATTGAATCCAAATCTTCTTTCCGTGATATGCCCATAACCGCTTCTTTGGGTATGGCTAACTGGCCCAATGACGGGGTAATGAAAGAGGAGATTATAGCCAAAGCCGATGCTGCTCTGTACCGTTCAAAAGAGACCGGACGAAACCGCACCAGCCTTCCCGCTGACCTTAATAACAACCCCACTCAGGTAATCAGCTCTGAGTTGGAAGCCCGCCCCAAAGCCATGTCTATTATCTATGCTCTGGCAGCTACAGTTGATGCCAAAGACCACTATACCTACGGGCATTCGCGCAAGGTTAGTGAATATGCAGTGGCACTAGCAGAGATATTAAAACTGTCTGAGGAAAAAGTGGAAAACATACGGGCGGCAGGCCTGTTGCATGACATTGGTAAAATAGGTGTGCCGGACCATATCCTGACTAAGCCGTCTGCATTGGATGACGAGGAATGGGAACCTATCAAGACTCACCCCGAACTGGGTGTGGAAATATTAAAACGGATAATGGATTTGGTGAACTGTTTGCCGGCTATACTTCATCACCACGAACACTTTGACGGCAGCGGGTATCCGTTTGGACTCAAGGGAGAAAATATACCTCTGGAAGCCAGAATACTGAGCATTGCAGACGCCTATGATGCAGTTACCTCGCCACGCCCCTACCGTACGCAACTTCACACTGAGCAAGCTATCGCCGAACTAAAACGTTGTGCCGGCTCTCAGTTTGACCCGGAGCTGGTGGATATATTCTGTCATGTCATAAAACCAGAAGACCACCCCCAGCTGAAAGCCTCACCGTAAACCGGCACTTGGGAATTCTGTACCAAGTATTCTTTTTAAGCGCTAATCTAAGCTATTATTCATTTGCCTGCTGTTGAATGGGAAATTCCAAACTGAAATCCAGCGCTGGAGCAGAGTGAGTCAAAGCCCCCACTGAAATAACATCTACCCCGGTCATAGCCACTTCGCGTATATTATCCAGTGTAATATTGCCCGAAGCTTCTATTTTAATGTTCTCCGGTATGATATCAACCGCTTTTTTCATATCTGCAACGCTCATATTGTCCAGCAAGATAGAGTTCGGCGCACCCTCCACGGCCTGGGCTACCTGTTCCAGTGTATTTACTTCTACAGTCACCGGCAATTTGCTTTTATTGGTTTTTGCTTTCTCAATAGCTTCTTTGATACCGATACCCTTAGCAGACAAAGCCATCAGGTGATTGTCTTTTATAAGTACTCCGCAAGCCAAATCAGGCCTGTTACTTTTGCCGCCTGCGGCATACACGGCATATTTTTCCAGTATACGCATACCGGGTATAGTCTTACGGGTATCTGCCAGAGATACATTCAAACCTTCCACCTTGGATATGTATTTGGCGGTCAGAGAGGCAATACCGCTCAGGTGGGTAAGGAAATTCAGAGCGGTACGCTCACACTTTAGTATGTTTATCACTCTGCCGTTAAGCACCATGACAACATCTCCGGCTTTTACCTTCTTGCCGTCTTCTACCAGTATTTCAATTTCCATGGTGGGATCATGTTTTACAAACACAATCTTGGCTACTTCAGCTCCTGCCATTATTCCATCTTGTTTGGCAATTATAATAGCCCGCCCTGCTAAAGAAGACGGGATAAGTGTTTCAGTGGTAACATCACCCCGGGCAAAATCTTCGTCACAGGCATTGTCAATAATTTTCTCAATTTGAGACTGGGACATGTTAATCCTCCTTAATAAAGACTATATGTTTTTCCCACTCGGGCTGGTGGTCGGGAAAATCTGTACGGTAATGCGCTCCGCGGCTCTCCTGTCTGAGCAGGGCTGATTCTACCATAAGCCTTCCAGCCAGAATAAGGTTTGCCAGCTCTATTCCTTTGCGATTGGAAACGTCACCCAGACTGTATTGCCAGCCTGAAAGAATCTCCTGAGCTTTCGCCAAACCGGCATAGCTTCTTATTATACCAGAGTCTTCCCAGAGAAGCTCCTGGAGTGCCGGTATTGAAGGTTCAGGCAGATTGCGTACATATTTCCCCCACCCCAGCAGGCGTTTGGTCAGTTGGGGAATAGGTGCCAGCATTTCAGGCTGGTTTTCACCTGCACTGTATTCTATAATCCGCCTCCCGAAAACCAATACTTCCAAAAGCGAATTTGAAGCCAACCGGTTTGCCCCGTGAACACCGGTGCAAGCTACTTCGCCGCAGGCAAAAAGCCCCTTGATATTGGTTTCTCCCCAGCTATTCACCTTTACCCCGCCTATCATGTAATGGGCAGCCGGGGAAACAGGTATAGCCTCACGGGTAATATCCAGTCCATGGTCCAGACAAAAACGGTATATCTGGGGGAAGCGGCTGCTTACTTTGTGGGAAGGCAGGTGAGTTACATCCAGATAAACGTGGTCAGATTTGGTTTTAAGCATTTCAAGGTGAATACTGCGGGCTACCACATCTCTTGGGGCAAGTTCGGACTGGGAGGAATATTCTGGCATAAAACGTTTGCCTTCTATATTCCGTAAAATTCCGCCTTCACCTCTGACTGCCTCGGAAATAAGAAACGGGGCAACCCCAGGCAGGTGAATGGCAGTAGGGTGAAACTGGTAAAACTCCATGTCCTTTATTTCTGCCCCTGCCCGAAAAGCCAAAGCTACCCCATCTGCGGTGGCAACCTCCGGGTTGGTGGTAAAGCTGAAAAGCTGTCCTGCACCACCGGTTGCCAGTATTACAAAACGGCACTGGTAGTGCTGTATGGCACCGGTATTGGTATCCAGTGTTGCCACACCCTTGATACGGCCGTTTTCCACAATCAGCTCTTTGGCCAGAGTATCTTCCAAAACCTCAATCTGGGTAGTGCGCACCCAGTTGTTCAGGGTAATTTCAATGTGTTTACCGGTGGCGTCTCCCCCGGCATGAAGGATACGGGGGCGGCTGTGGGCAGCTTCCAGCGTAAGAGATATTTCGCCGTTTACACTATCAAAAGGCACTCCCAGATAAACTAGCTCGGCGATACGCTGGGGGGCTTCTTCAGCCAGCAAGCGCACCATCTCACGGTCACACAAACCATCTCCGGCTATCAGGGTATCTTCAAAATGCAAACGTGGAGAATCATCCGGGCCGATGGCGGCGGCTATGCCGCCCTGAGCATGGCGGGTATTGCAGTCTTGTATCTTGCCCTTGGTGACCAGCAAAACACTTCCCCGCCCGCGCGCCAGCAAAGCGGTATATAAACCGGCAATACCGCTGCCAATAATTATATAGTCGTAGCTGGAACTCAAAATATTCCCGTCCTGGGGATTTTACTTTTTATCTTCGGGGGTTTTCTTGTAGCCGATAGCACCTCTGGAAACCTTGAGCAGAGTGCCTGATTCCACTTTGATAATTACACTGTCTTCAGCTACAGATTCTATCACTCCATGAATACCGCCTATGGTAATAACGCCATCCCCCTTTACCAGTGAAGACATAAGATTAGCATGATCCTTCTGGCGCTGGCGCTGCGGCCTGATGATAAGAAAATAGAACATACCAAAGAAAAGTGCCAGTAAAACAAACATCGTAATAGTCTGCTGATCCATATTTTCTCCTTTAACTTTCCAGTATATTTACCAGCTTTGCCTGCAAAGACCAGGGGCTGGCTTTAAATATCTTTACACTTATGAGACATCCTTCAAGCGGCTGGTCGCTTTCCAGAAATACCAGTTTACCACCTAAAGTGCGTCCCTGCCACTTATTCTTTTGCCTGCCCTCCACCAGCACCTCGGCAAAGGTATCTACAAGGGCAGCATTTGCTTTGGAAACTGTTTCTTTCTGCAAGTCTTCTATAAGCTTCAGGCGGCGTTTTTTCTCGGCAACCGGTACATTATCCGCCATATCACGGGCAGCTACAGTTTGGGGGCGGGGCGAATATGCAGCCACATGGATAGCGTCATAACCGATATCTGACATAAGTTTATAGCTTTGGTCAAACTGTTCCGCAGTCTCAGACGGGAAGCCCACTATCAAATCTGTCTGCAGGCTGATATCCGGCATGGCGGTTTTCAGACGCCCCACCAGTTCTCGGTACTGTTCACTGGTATATCCCCGCCGCATAGCCGCCAGAATAGTATCAGCGCCTGCCTGCACCGGTAAACTCAGAGAGTGGCATAATTTGGGCAGGCTGGCCATAGCATCTATAAGTTTCTGGCTGATATCCTTGGGGTGGCTGGTTAAAAAACGTATCCGGAGTAAACCCGGTATGTCATGAAGGGCATGAAGCAAATCTGCCAGACAGGGCTTTTCAGGCAGGTCATGCCCGTAGGAATCAACATTCTGCCCCAGCAGCACCACCTCACGGCTACCCCTCCTGACCAATTCGGCCGCTTCACAGTAAATTTCGGCTATGGTACGGCTTTTTTCCCGCCCGCGGCGGTAAGGCACAACACAGTAAGTACAAAAATTATCGCACCCCTGCATAATAGTCACGCTGGCACTTACCGGCGGCTTAAGCGGCAGAATAAACCCTTGCGGAATTTCATGCCAATCAGGTATACTGCCCGGCTGGAAAATATAATCTATAAACGGAAACTTTTTACGAATGGAAGAGATATCCTGCCCCACCAGGCAACCAGTCAGAGCTATTTTCAAGCGGGAATTTTTATCCTTCAGTTTACGTAACAGATGCAGACGGTTAATCACCTTGTTTTCGGCATGCTCGCGGACAACACAACTGTTTACCAGTACCAATTCGGCATCTTCAGCCTTATCTGCCGGGGAGTAGCCCCACAACTCAAAAAGCCTGCCCAAGCGCTCGGATTCGGCCTGATTCATCTGACAGCCAATAGTCCACAAATAGTAACCGGGCATAAGCAAAATATCTCCGCATTCAGATTAAACTAAATATAGATTATACCCTAATACGAAGCAATATCATAAATATCCATACAGAATATCACAGGAGTCTGACCTAGATATGGTTGCGGTAAGCCGTAATCAAACTGGCAGCGAATACAATTATCCCCAAACCCCAAAAAAACGGGTTGAAAGCCAAGCCGACTACTAAAAAAATATATCCCATAAAAAACAGAGCAGAACCTACTGCCGCTCTGGCATTCAGGTTATTTTTAAGAACCAGAAAAAAACTTGTCCCCAATACCAATCCGGTTATCAAATATTCTATCCCTACCGAAATATCCACATCGGTAAACAGCTTAAAAAAAGCCATAAGGGTGAATAAGACGGAAGCTACCCCAAGCAGTACAAGCCATACCCTGAATAATTTTTGGTCCAGAGTAGTGTTTCCTTCAGTCATAAAATTCTCCTTATGGCCATTGCAGGCCGTATTTTTGCCTGAGCGGCACTTCCCGTTTGCCTCTAAACCGAATACCGGTAAACAGACCCGTTATCTCAAGTAGTGTATAAACCGGCATACCGGTCTGTCAATGCCACTCAGGCAAACTGGGCGGTACTTTTATCTTTTTGGGTCTTGTATTTGCACCTCTGGCGGTATTAGTATGCTATCAAACCGGACGATGGGAGGGAATATGTTTAAAGAATTTAAAACATTCATTATGCGCGGCAATGTAGTGGATTTGGCGGTAGGTATAGTAATAGGTGCAGCCTTCGGGGCAATTGTCAACTCACTGGTAAAGGATGTTTTAATGCCTCCTGTCGGGTTACTATTAGGCAATGTTGATTTCAGCAATCTGTTTATAGTTCTTAAAGAAGGTGCCGCCAGCGGACCATATGAATCACTGCTGGTTGCCCAAACCGCCGGAGCAGTAACAATAAACTACGGGGTATTTATTAACGCGCTTATCAACTTTCTGATACTGGCTGCTGCTATTTTCTTTTTTATAGTCAGGCCGCTGAACCAGCTGGCCGCCCGCCAGAAAAGCAAAGATGCCGCCGCCCCTGCTCAAACAGATACCAAAGATTGCCCTTACTGCGCTACCCGCATACCCTTGAAAGCCAAGAAATGCCCATACTGCACATCAGAGCTGAAACAGACAGGATGAAAAAACAGCAGGGGATACAGAAAACTGGTGGCGGAGGGGGAGGGATTCGAACCCTCGACCCCGGTTTCCCGGGGCAAGCGCTTAGCAGGCGCCCGCACTAGACCACTATGCGACCCCCCCAGTGTCTAAACAAGAAGATAATATAGCATAAGAGCCCATTTGATACAACCAAAAGCCGCTTTTAAACAAGCTTGCGTATTATGATTGGCAATGAGGACAGAAGTAGCAGGCCCGTTGGCGTATCAGCTGGCGGGTTATAGGTGCACCGCACTCAGGGCAAACCTCACCCCGGCGGTGGGCAACGTTAAACTCCAGCTGGGCGCCTCCCTTTGAGCCGTCAGGACGGTGATAAGTGCTGACACTTGCCCCCTTGTTCTGTATAGCTTTATGTAAAACTGACTGGATTGCCGAATGGAGTTTTGTTACCTCTGCTTCGCTCAAGCTGTCAGCCGGGCGGAGCGGGTTCAGACAGGCTTTAAACAAAGCTTCGTCCGCATACATATTACCCACCCCAGCCAGCACCTTCTGGTCTAGAAGAACAGCCTTGATAGGCCCTTTACGCCCTGAAAGACGTTTACTAAGCATTTCCGGGGTAAAATCCCCTTCCAGAGGTTCAGGGCCAAGCTTTTCCAAAATAGTATCCAGACTGGTAAGCAAGTTTATCCGCCCGAATTTGCGTATATCCGTGAAATATACTTGCTCCCCGTTTTCCAAATGGAAAACCGATCTGGTGAAACGGGGAGGCTGTCCGTTCTCGGCCTTGACCGCCGTCAGCCCGCCGCTCATCTTCAAATGCACACTGATAAACAGCCCGCCGCTTAAGCTGATGATAATATACTTACCGCGGCGGCTAAGCCCGGTTACCTGCAAACCTGAGACCAGTTTGTTAAACTCGGTTTCAGGCGGGCAGAGCGTTTTTGCCCACAACGCTTCCATGCGGGTTATCTTTTTGCCCAGCAAATGGGGCATTATTTCGTTTTTTACCGTTTCCACTTCAGGCAGTTCAGGCATGATTTACTCCTTTGGTTAATTTGTGCTTCAGATAGGTCAGCCCTATTCCCAGCACTGCCCCCGAAAGCAGGTATGCCCCCAGCACATCACTTGGCCAGTGGGCATTTAAATATACTCTGGAAATACCCATAAAGACTACCGGCACAAGGCAAAGCAGCCGGAGTATAAACCTGAGTACAGGGCGGCGGATAAATTTGGGTATGATAAAAAATATCACCCCGTAACAGGCCAGAGCATAAGCGGTATGGCCTGAGGGGAAACTGGTGCCGCCGTCTTCCAGACTGCCGGGACGGGGGCGGTCAATAAGCCATTTGAATATATACCCCAGGAGGGCGGCAATGCCGGGCACCAGAGCACAGATTACGGACTGTAAACGGTAGCCTTTGCACCACAGCCAGATTACCGCCGCCCCCGGCGGAATAATCCAGACCGGAAAACTGCCCAAGCAGGAAATAAACTCCATAAACCCGTCAAAACCGGGCAGTGAAATGTCCTGAATAAACCCTGAGATAGATGAATCCGTGGCTAAAACAGGGTTTAAAAATACCAGCCATGCCAAAAGGATAAACACACCCAGCAGTATCAGATACGGCAGGTAATCACGCAGTTTTGCCAAGTCCGGTTTTACTCCATATCTCCCCAGTTAGCCCCGGACTTAAGCTCAACCTTGAGCGGTATTTCAAAGGCAACTGCACCTGACATGGTTTCTACAAGCAAATCACGCATCCGCCCAAGCTCTGCTGTGGGCACTTCAAATATAAGCTCATCATGCACCTGAAGCAGCAGGCGGCTTTTCAGCTTTTCTTCTTTAATCTTTTCGTCCAGCCGGACCATAGCCAGCTTGATAATGTCAGCAGATGTCCCCTGTACCGGCATATTGATAGCCATACGCTCGGCTGATTCACGCAGAATACGGTTGGGTGAATTGATTTCCGGAATATAGCGGCGTCTGCCCAGCAGGGTTTCCACATAACCCTGAGTACGTGCCTGCTGCTTAATTTCCGCAAAGTAAACAGCCACCCGCGGATATTTTTCAAAATAAGCCTTTATAAACTTGTCAGCTTCTTCCAGCGAAAGCTCGGTAGCCTGTTCCAGCCCGTAGCTGCTCATGCCGTATATCACCCCGAAATTTACGGTTTTAGCCAAGCGGCGTTGTTCTTTAGTCACTTTGGACGGGGAAATGTTAAGCAATCTGGCGGCGGTAGCGGTGTGAATATCCTGGTCACTTTGGAAAGCCTCTATCAGGGCGGGGTCTTGGGAAAGATGGGCCAGCACCCTGAGGTCTATTTGGGAATAGTCTCCAGCCAGCAGCACTGTGCATGGAGGTGCAATAAATGCCCGCCGTATCTCCCTGCCCATTTCCCCCCTGACAGGTATGTTTTGCAGATTAGGCTCGGAAGAAGATAACCTGCCGGTAGCTGTACGGGTCTGGTTGAAACTGGTATGCAGCCGCCGGGTATGCAGGTTTACCATACGCGGCAAGGTATCCAGATAGGTAGATTTCAGCTTTACCAGCATACGGTATTCCAGTATCAGGTCTACAATACGGTGCTTGCCCTTCAGCTCTTCAAGCACCTCTGCCCCGGTGGAATAACCAGTTTTGGTCTTTTTGATAACCGGCAGTTTCAGTTCGTCAAAGAGTATCCGCCCCAGCTGCTGGGGGGAGCCTATGTTAAAGCTATGCCCTGCCTGGGCATAGATATCTTCTTCCAGTTTAAATATCTGCCTGCCTGTCTTTTCAGCCATAGCCTTCAGCAAATCTGTATCCAGCATAATGCCTGTGCGTTCCATACCCAGCAGAATGGGCAAAAGGGGCATCTCCACCCTGGCAAATAAATCCATCAGCTTGGTTTCGGCAAGCTGGGCGGCAAAGATACCTTTGAGGCGGAAAGTGTAATCAGCCGCAAGCTGGGCTGCTTCTGAAAGCTGAACCTCGCTGAAAATGGTTTTTTTGCCGTTTCGGGTCAGTATATTTTCAATATCCGCAATCTCTATGCCGAAATGCTCAAAGATAAGATCTTTGATAGCCAGATTTTTTTCACCCAGCAGATGGGCGGCAATCATGGTATCAAAATCCAGCCCTTTTACTTCTTGCCCGGCAGATAAAAGCAAATTCATAAGGTACTTGGCGTTATGGGCGGTTTTACATATTTTTTCATCACCAAGCAGAGCTGCCAAGCCGGAATGCCCTTCGGTGGTAAACATCTGCCCTTCTGAAGCACTGCCGATAAACTCAGCGGGTACAAAACAAGCATCACCCGCCACACTTGAAAGTGCCAGTGCCGTCAGGCGGGCATCCATAGCTTCTTCGGGAGTACCAGAAACCGCCAGCGCCAGCTCTTTGGCATTTGCCAGGCGTTTAACGATGCTGTCTATATTTTGGCTGTCTGCCACCGTATAGCGGGTTTCAACCTTTGGAGCGGCAGCGAACATATCCGGCGTACCCTGAAGCTGGTTTTCCCCTCCCGGCAGGCGGTCAATCAGCCTGAAAAACTCCAGCTCGCGGAATAGGTCTACCACTTTCTGGCGGTTATAGTGCTCTGCCCGGCATTCCTCAATACTGAAATCAAGCGGCAAATCACGCACGATAGTTGTCAGTATTTTACTGTCACGGGCTACTTCGGCATTGTCTGCCAGCTTTTTCTGAAGACCGGGCGGGCTTATTTTATCCAGATTTTTATAAATATCTTCTATGCCGCCGTACTCTTCTATAAGTTTCTGGGCGGTTTTCGGGCCTATGCCGGGTACTCCAGGGATATTGTCAGACGGGTCACCCATAAGGGCTTTGTAATCTGCAATATGCTCCGGCCCCAAACCGTATTTTGCCCTTACCGCCGCCTCGTCATACAAACTGGTGCTGGCAAAAGAACCTGCCGGACCGGGATACAAAATGCGGATATCCGGCCCGACCAGCTGCATGGAATCTGCGTCTCCGGAGGCTATAATAACCTCCATACCTGCGGCAGCGGCTCTGGTTGCCAGCGTACCCAGCACATCATCAGCCTCAAAGCCGCTCTGTTCGTATACCGGCATATTAAAAGCATCTACAATCTGGCGTACCCGCCCCAGCTGGCTGACCAGTTCGTCAGGCATAGGCGGACGCTGGGCTTTGTAATCTTTGAACATTTCATGGCGGAAGGTTGGGCCTTTTCTGTCAAAGGATATGGCGTAACAATCCGGTTTAAGGTCTGTTAAGACTTTAATCAGTATGGAGGCGAAACCAAAAGCGGCACCCACTACTTCACCTGTTTTGCGGATTGCAAGCGGAGGAAGTACATGATACGCGCGGTGGACCAGATTAGTACCGTCAAAGAGGACTATTACAGGTTTATTCATAAACACATTATAGCAGATGAGACCAAAAGAGGTTCAGGTATTTTAGCCACTGTGAAGAAGCCTGAGCTAGGTTTCCAGCTGCAGTCCGCCGGATATCCAGACGTTTATGCCACCCTGCATGTTATATATGCTGGTAAAACTGTTCTCCAGCATAAGCTGGGCAGCAGATATAGAGCGGTTGCCTGAACGGCAGTAAACCAGGTAAGTTTTATTTTTATCCAGCAGGAAAAGCGAATTTTCAAAGGAAGCGTAATAATCCAGATTTACCGCACCCGGAATATGCCCCTGGGCATATTCGGATGGGGTACGCACATCCAGAATGACAAAGTCCGCAGAGCCGGAATTCTGGTCTATAAGGGCTTTGGCTTCGGCAACAGATATATTCTGTACAGCGGGCAGATTTACATCATCAACAGGAGAACCGGTAGCACAGCCTGTCAAAATCCCGGTACATACCAGCATAAATGCCAACAAGGCGGTTAAACCACGTTTGAAAGACACAGAGCTAAACACCGATAAAATTAGGCTGGAGCTTAACCCCGGAATAACCTGCCATAGTCTGCAAACAGGTTTCTTCCCGTTGGGTAATCCAGGTAGATACGCTTGTCAGCCCGAAATCAGACAACTGGCAGAAAGTAACCATAAGCTCATTGCCATAGCCGTAATAACGTGAAGAACGGTTGTCAAAGCTGACATTTCCCGTATCTGCCATCTGCTCTATTAAAGTGCGCAGTTTCAGGCGATTATAATAGGCCGCCCGCATTCCCGCCAGCATACCTTCGAAAAAAAGCTGAGCACGGAAGTTTATCATCTGACCTTCATTATTGAAAACCACATCAAAAGAGCCTCCAGTAGCACCGGATTCCTTAAACTGAAAAACCTTCTGTTCATAACCTATGGGCAAAGGAGGAGTAAGCTCAGGCAAGCGGATTTCAGGTGCTTCGGTAATGTCGGTCAGGCTTTTACCGCCGAAACGGCGGATTATATCCTGAGGAGACTGAAAGGTGCTGTAATCACCCAAAATTTCTGACACGATTGTCAGGTAAGACAGTGATTCTTTCGGGTCATACTGACGCAGTCTCATACTTCCTCCATGCATACTTGAGTAAAGCTAATTGAAACAGGTGTAAAATGTATCAAACTGATACGCTTGTCTTTTCCATCTCCCTGGGATATTCGGTAACCACCAATATCAATCGGATAACTATACGGAGCGGAATAACAATAAGAACCCGCCATTTATTAAATAAGCGGACACTTCTTACGCACATTTCACGGGCAAGTCCTTGAGACTTGTCCCGCAGATGAACAACGGGGATTATAAACTTATCTTCTGTCATAGTTGCTGCAAGTGATAGATACATTATAATACCCCTTGTGAACAGGGTGTCAAGTGTAACCCCATAGCCAAAGTCTGACAGTTACTTTAACGGTAAATACAACCGTTTTTTACAATTATTTCCCAGACACCCATGCTAATAATATATCATATATCAGTTGTTTGTATAAATATTCCTACAAACAACTCTAAGCCCTGACGGCTAAAGTATCCAGAAAAGTACTTTAATGCTATAATTAAATGTAATTATGTGCCGGAGGCTAAAAGTGAACACCAAGGATCTGCTCTCTATTTCAGACCTTTCCCCTGACGATATCGGGCGTCTTCTTTCAGATGCCGTTGAACTTAAAGCCAGGGGTTGGAATAACAGCCTCTCAGGCAAAACTTTGGCTCTGGTCTTTGAAAAACCGTCCCTGCGTACCCGTGTCAGCTTTGAGCTGGCTATGAAACAGCTGGGAGGGGAAGCGCTGTATCTTTCACCGGCGGAAGTGGGCTTGGGCAAACGCGAACCCGTTGCTGATGTAGCCAGAGTTCTTTCCCGTTTTGTAGATGTTATCGCCTGCCGCACCTTCGGTCATGATACTCTGGTACAGCTGGCAAAATATGCGGATATACCCATCATCAATGCCCTTTCGGATTTGGAACACCCCTGCCAGGCGCTGGCGGATATCATGACCATTTACGAGAAAAAGGGCGAACTCAAGGGACTTAATCTGGCATATATAGGTGACGGCAATAACTGTGCCAACAGCCTTTTGCTGGCCTGCGCCATGACGGGTATAAACTGCCGTTTGGCTTCACCCGAAGGTTATCTGGTAGACAAGAACATATTTGCCAAGGCAAAAGCTTATGCAGATGACAGCGGAGCTGAACTATACAGCGGAACAGACCTTAAGACCGCCCTCCGCGGGGCTGACGTAATCTATACAGATGTCTGGACCAGTATGGGGCAGGAAGCTGAATCTGAAAAACGTCTTAAGGATTTTGCGGGTTTTCAGGTTAATGCGAAGCTGGTTTCCCTGGCCGATAAAAACGCCATCATTATGCACCCTTTGCCAGCTCATTACGGCGAAGAGGTTGACCGTGAAATACTGGAATGCCCCCAGTCTGTTATTTTTGACCAGGCCGAAAACCGGCTGCATGCCCAAAAAGCTGTTTTAAGAGATATGCTGGGTGGATTGGAGATAGGCGGCAGGCACTAAGCTGCCGTGAAAATATATGAATAATACTACCCCTATTATTGCAATTGTGGGGCGGCAGAACGTGGGTAAATCCACTTTGCTTAACCGCCTTGCCCATAAGAATCTGGCTATTACTGAAGACCTGCCCGGTACTACCCGTGACCGCCTGTTTACTACCGTAAGCTGGTTGGACCGAAAGCTGATTATGGTGGATACCGGAGGGCTTGACCCGGATTTTGAAAGCGTTATCGGCCAGCAGGTGAATATCCAGATAAGTCTGGCCATAAAAGAAGCTGACCTGGTACTTCTGGTAGTAGATGTAAAAACAGGTTTAGTTACATCTGACTACGAAATGGCAGATATTATCCGCCGTACCGGTAAACCGGTAATACTGGTTGCCAACAAGGCTGACAACCTGAAAATGGGACAGGATGCCGCTGAATTTTACAGTTTGGGTTTTGGCGAACCTTCGGTTATAAGCGCTTTCCATGGAAGCGGCATCTCAGACCTGATGGACCGGGTACTGGAAGAATTGCCTGACCAGCCTATTGCCAGCCCCGAAGAGGACAATTCAGTAAAGCTGGCACTTGTCGGAAGGACCAATGTAGGTAAATCCACCCTGCTTAATACCTTTCTGGGACAGGAACGCTCAATAGTAAGCAATATACCCGGTACTACCAGGGATGCTATTGACACACCCCTTGACTTTAATGGTACTAATGTGTTACTTATAGATACTGCAGGGATAAGACGCCGCGGCAAAGTTGAAAGCGGTGTTGAAAAATACAGTGTACTCAGAGCCCTGAAAGCCGTTGACCGGGCAGACGTAGTCCTGCTGGTTATGGATACTGAAGAACTGGTTACCGCTCAGGACACTCACATTGCCGGATATGTCCGGGATACCGCCAAAGGTATTATAATTATCCTGAATAAATGGGATCTGGGTAAAGGCCAGGACAAAGCTGAAGTGACGCAAACTATCCAGAGTAGATTTAAGTTTCTAGATTACGCTCCGATATTGTTTGTTTCAGGCAAAACAGGGCGTGATGTTGATACTATTATCCCCATGGCTCTGAAGGTACAGGAAGAACGCAGCAAGCGTATCCCCACCGCCAAGGTAAATAGCGTAGTTACCGAAGCTCTTTCCGCCCATACTCCGCCCCGTCAGGGAAAAACCCAGCTGAAAATCTTTTACGCTACCCAAGCGGAAATCAATCCGCCTTCTTTCGTATTTTTTGTCAACAATCCCAAACTGGTTCATTTTTCTTATGAACGTTTTATTGAAAACAGGCTCAGAGAGTCTTTCGGATTTTTCGGTACGCCTATCCGTTTAACTTTTAAAGCCCGAGGTGAAAAATGTTAATTGTCAAGCTGCTGCTTGTTGTTATAGTCAGTTATATCCTTGGTTCAATACCCTTCGGCTATCTGGTCAGCCACCGCGGTTCGAAAATAGATATCCGCAGTTTCGGCAGCGGACGCACCGGTGCTACCAATGTACTGCGTACTATGGGCAGAAAAGCCGCTTTGCTGGTGGCCGCTTTGGATGTTATCAAAGGGGCTTCGGCTGTAGCTTTTGCAGGGATGGTTATCGGTACTGAAGCACTGGCTTTCGGCACCAACGGCATGGCCATATTATTTGCCCAGGTACTGGCCGGGCTGGCGGCAGTTGCCGGTCATATCTGGCCGGTATTCCTCAAATTCCGCGGCGGCCGCGGTGTGGCTACTTTCTTCGGAGGCATGATTGCCTTGTGTCCGGTAGCGGCCATATTCGGAGGCGAAGTGTTGATAATAGGCGCAGGGCTTTCCGGCTTTGCTTCCCTGGGTTCAATAACCGGGGTAGTCGGGGCGTATGCTTTACTGGTGCCCCTTACTCTTATCAGCGGATTTCCCACCGAATATATAATATACGCAGTGATAGGGTCACTTCTCATCACCGTTATGCACCGCGATAATATTAAACGGCTGTTGGCGGGTAAAGAACGCAAGCTCAACGAAAAAGCCCGCTAAATACCCCTTGGCTAAAACCGATTCGGCATTAGAAAGCTTGGATTTTTCATGTCTAAAGTTTGTATTATAGGCACTACTACCTGGGGTATTACTCTGGGTACAGTTATAGCCCATAAAGGGCGTGAAGTAATGCTCTGGGCACGCACCGAGGACGAAGCCGCACTTCTTTCTGCCCAACGCCGCCCGGCTGACTTTTTGCCGGAAGATTACCGTTTCCCTGAATTTATGAACGTAACCGCCAATTTGGAAGATGCTATTACAGGTGCAGATATGATTCTGATGGCTGTACCTTCCCAGCGGATGCGTCCCAATATAAAGCTGGTTGCACCCCTGCTGACCAAAAACATGCTGGTCTGCAGTGCCGCCAAGGGGCTGGAAATAGGTACTGCCAAACGTATGAGTCAGGTAATTGCCGATGAGATTTCCCCGGATTTTGCTAAAAATATCTGCGTTCTTTCGGGCCCAAACCTGGCTATGGAAATATTAAAGGGGCTACCGGCTGTGACTGTACTGGCTGCAGATACCGAAAAATCAGCTAAAAAAGCCGCCAGGCTGGTAACCGCCAGCAATTTCTGCGCCTACACCAATACCGATATAATAGGGGTGGAACTAGGCGGCTCACTTAAGAACATTATAGCTCTGGGAGCAGGCATAGTGGACGGGCTGAATTTCGGCAACAACGCCAAGAGTGCCCTGATTACCCGCGGGCTTACTGAGATTTCTGCATTGGGAGCGGCTTTGGGGGCTAACCCCCTGACTTTTTCGGGTCTGGCAGGTCTGGGTGACCTGATTGCCACCTGTTCCAGCAATCTCTCCCGCAACCATTTTGTGGGGGTGGAACTAACCAAAGGCCGCAGTCTGAATGACATTATGTACAGTATGAGTAATGTAGCTGAGGGTGTTTCTACTACTGCGGTAGCCTATGAACTGGCCCGTTCTATGGATTTGGAAATGCCGGTAACCGAAAACATATATGATGTGCTCTACAATAATGCAGACCCGAAGGAAGCCGCCAGAAAGCTTATGGATGCCCAAGCTACCCATGAGTTGGCAGGACGAAAATGGAACCTGTTTAAAATGTTCAGAAAACGCAGAGCCCGCAAAACACCCGAACTTAACCCTGATTAAGAGTTAAAATCCGGCTACTTTTTATCCTCGGCAAAAGACTTCTCCAACTCTTCAAAGAGCTGCTTCTGTTTGCGGCTAAGCTTCTCGGGGGTAACAACGTTCAGGTGAACCATCTCGTCACCGCTGCCAAAGCGATTCAAATGGGGAATACCCTTGCCCTTCAGGACAAAGTATTTGCCGTTTTGGCTGCCAGGGGGTATTTTCAGCTTGTGCTCCGTATTAAGACCCGGCACATTTACTTCAGTGCCCAAAGCCGCTTGGGCAAAATTTATCTTAAGTTCATAAACAACATCATCACCGTCACGTTTGAAATCCGTATGCTCGGCAATGCTTACGTTTATATACACATCTCCTGCGGAAGCGCCCTTGTCACCTACACCACCGTAACCATTAAGGCGTATTTGGTTTCCGTCTGCCACGCCGGCGGGTATTTTTACCTGAACAATCCGTTTGATATATTCTTTACCAGTACCCCGGCATTTAGTACAGGGTTCGCCGATTATAGTACCCTCGCCACGGCATTTAGGACAGGGAGTTACACTGGTGAAACGCCCGAAAACACTCTTTTGCACCTGATATACCTGCCCTGTACCATTACAATTAGTACATTTTACAGGCGAAGTGCCGGCTTTGGCACCGGTACCGCTGCACTCGGTACAATATTCAAGTCTTTCGGTAGTAATTTCTTTTTCAACACCGGTTGCGGCTTCCTCAAGACTTATCTGTATATCATAGGACATGTCAGGCCCGCGGCGGGGACCACGTTTGGCACCCTGAGTAGCACCGCCAAAAAAGGTTTCAAAAATACTGCCTAAACCGCCAAAATCAAAGTTTTCAAAGCCGCCCTGTCCAAAAGCATCTGCTCCGGCACTAAACCCAAACCGGTCATAAGCCGCCCGCTTTTCGGGATTGGAAAGAACCTCGTAGGCTTCATTTACTTCTTTGAATTTTTCGGCAGCACCCTCTTCGTGATTACGGTCAGGATGATGCTTCATAGCCATCTTGCGGAAGGCTTTTTTTATATCTTCGTCAGAAGCACTGCGTTCAATACCCAGTACCTCGTAATAATCTCTTTTATTAACCATAATTTGTCATTATAACCTAAATTTTCGTTTTATAAAAATAAACCAACTTAAACAGTGCCAAATTTTATTTGCCAGAAAACTGCCAAATAAAGGCGGGAGGGGGCATCAAACCCCCTCCCAGAGGCCGCAGAGCCAAATTCCCGGCCTTTATTTAGACTTCGCGGAATTCTCCCTCTACCGTGCCTTCATCATCAGCCTTTTTGCCTTCTGCTGAGGGTTCTTCCTGAGCAGAAGCACCCTCTTGCTGCTTACCATAAACAGCGCTGCCAACACTCTGAAGAGCGGTGGAAAGTTCCTGAGTGGTCTTCTTTATTGCTTCCACATCGGTACCCTGAAGGGCAGTGCGAACGGCCGCTATCTTGCTTTCCAGTTCGGTATTCAGCTCCGCCGGTATCTTGTCCTTGTTGTCACGCAGGGTCTTTTCGGCATTGTAAGCCAGATTATCCGCCACATTACGGGCTTCGATTTCTTCCTTGCGTTTATTATCCTCAGCGGCATGAGCTTCCGCCTCGCGAGTCATCTTTTCGACTTCTTCCTTGGAAAGGCCTGAAGAAGCGGTGATAGTTATCTTCTGTTCACGCCCAGTGCCTTTATCTTTGGCTTTGACGGAAAGTATACCGTTGGCATCAATGTCAAAGGTCACTTCAATCTGGGGGACGCCGCGGGGGGCGGGTAAAATACCATCCAGCATAAAGCGACCCAGAGTGCGGTTATCTGCCGCCATGGGGCGTTCACCTTGCAGGACATGGATTTCCACGCTGGGCTGGTTATCAGCCGCGGTAGAAAACACCTGGCTCTTGGAAGTGGGAATGGTGGTGTTGCGGGTAATGAGGGAAGTGGAAACACCGCCAAGTGTCTCAATGCCCAGAGTCAGGGGGATAACATCCAGCAGGAGTACATCACTTACTTCACCCTTAAGCACACCGGCCTGAATGGCAGCACCGATAGCTACCACCTCATCAGGGTTTACACCCTTGTTAGGTTCTTTGCCGAAAAACTCTTTGACCTTCTGCTGTACCAGCGGCATACGGGTTTGTCCGCCCACCAGAATAACTTCATTGATTTCTGAGGCAGTTTTGCCCGAATCTTTCAAAGCCTGACGGCAGGGCTCAAGGCTCTTGTCAACAAGATCCATTACCATCTGTTCCAGCTTTGCACGGGTAAGAATAATATTAAGGTGCTTGGGCCCCGAAGCATCTGCTGTGATAAAGGGCAGATTTATTTCTGTCTGCTGAACAGTAGAAAGCTCTATCTTGGCCTTTTCAGCCGCCTCTTTCAGACGCTGCAAAGCAGTCTTGTCTTTGGAAAGATCAATGCCCTGGTCTTTTTTATATTCAGCTATCAGCCAGTCAATAATCTTCTGGTCAAAGTCATCACCGCCCAGGTGAGTGTCACCGGCAGTGGATTTTACCTGGAAAGTGCCTTCGCCCAGTTCCAGTATGGAAATATCAAACGTACCGCCGCCCAAATCATAAACGGCGATAGTTTCGTCTTTCTTCTTATCCAGACCGTAGGCCAAAGCAGCAGCAGTGGGTTCGTTTATAATCCGCAGAACTTTAAGTCCGGCAATAGCCCCGGCATCCTTGGTTGCCTGACGCTGGGCATCGTTGAAGTAAGCCGGTACGGTAATAACCGCTTCGGTTACCTTTTCACCCAAATAGGCTTCCGCATCTGATTTTAGTTTCTGCAAAATCATGGCGGAAACTTCGGGGGGGCTGAAATCCTTGTCACCCATAACTACCCGGACTTCATTGTTATTACCCTGAATAACCTTGTAAGGTTTGCGTTTTGCATCTGCCTCCACCGGCAATTCACGCCCGGCGGGTTCGCCCCATTTGCGTCCCATAAAACGCTTGATGGAATAAACAGTGTTTTCAGGATTTAAAATAGCCTGATTTTTGGCCTGACGGCCAACAATGCGTTCGCCGTTTTTATTTATCGCCACTACCGAAGGAATAAGGGTGCTGCCTTCGGCAGAAGGAATAACTACCGGCTCGCCGCCCTGCATGACGGCAACTTCGCTATTTGTAGTACCAAGATCTATACCAACTACTTTACCCATTTAATTTTTCGTCCTCCTTGTTTATTTAAAGAAATTTATCTCATATCCGAATCAGACCGGCAGGGCTGGTTTCCGTTCCCCACCACTACCAGCGAGGTTCTGAGTATCCTATCCCCCACTGTATACCCCCGGCGGGCTTCATGAAGAATAATTCCTTCCGGTCCGTCTTCACAGGCAACTGCTTCGTGTAAACGGGAATCAAACGGCTCACCGGCCGCCGGAATAGCCTTGACCCCCTGATTATCCAGAATAGCCTGAAACTTACGTACTATCAGATCAAGCCCTTCAATAAAAGGCTGGCCGGCAATATCAGCGGGAACAGATGTCAATGCCCGTTCCAAATCATCCAGTACCGGCAGTACCAGCATAAAGGCATTTCCTCTGGCCATATCGCTCTGGATATTTCTTTCCTGTTCTATATACCTCTTGTAGTTAACAAATTCGGCTCTGGCCCTTTTCAAACTGTCCAGATATTCTTCTGAATGTTTCTTTTCCTCTGCCAACTGGGCATTCAGATTTTCCGCTTGGGAATCAGATTTAGCCTGATTATCTTCAGGGTGTTCACTTCCTTCTTTATCGTGCATTTTTCTATCTGTCATAATACCTTCCTAAATTGAAATAAAAATGCATTACGCACCAAAGGCGATTTTATTCATCCTTGTCAACAGGTGCTTTACCGTAAAGCTCGGCAACCAGAGTGCTCATAACCAGAGACAAATAACTGACCGCTGACAATGCTCTTTCATAGGCCATACGGGTAGGCCCTATCACTCCAATAGTACCCACTGCTTCGTCCGGTATACCGTACTGGCTGACTATCAGACTGTAATCACGTATCTCAGCAGAAGCATTTTCTTGCCCGATGTATACCTGCACGCCCCGGTTAAAAGGTGCAGGCGGTGCAATCATCTTGGAAAGCTTTTTCTGCTCAAGCAGCTGCATTATCTCCTGAACCCTTTGGTTCTGGTGGAATTCGGGTTGTTCAAGCATATAGTGCAACCCGTCAAAAAACGGCTCACGGCTTTCCTGCTCGTCTTCACCCCGCATCATCTTTACCAGACTGTCCCTGACTTTGAGTTCATCAGGGTTAAGATTAAAAAGCTTTTGCTCTATCTGGAAACGGGTCAAGCCAGCATAGGCATCATTCAAGCGGTTGGATATAAGCGTAAGCTCGGGCTGGGAAACAGCATCCTCAAAGTTTATAAGCTGCTGCTTTACCTTGGCGCCGCGCAGTATCAACACTACCAGCACCAGATTATCCTGCAGGCTGACCAGCTCGATATGATGCACTTTGCCCTGTGTCTGGCGAGGCATGGTGACAACAGCCATGCTCTGTACACGCTGTGAAAGGACTGCTACCGTCAAGTTCAGCCATTCTTCCATCTCTTTTTCAACCTGATGAAAAAGGTGGCGGATAAGAAACTTGTCATTGGTGGGCAGTTCCACATCTTTCAGGGATTCCACGTAATAACGGTATCCCTTGTCAGCCGGTATACTGCCGGCAGAGTGATGGGGACGGAGAATATACCCCTCGGTTTCCAGCCGGACTACCTCATTCCGTATAGTGGCAGAACAAATATCAAGACCGCAATCTTCCAGTATGGAAGATGACGAAACCGGCACCGCTTTGGTTATGTACTGCCTTACTATAGAACGCAGTATTATCTCTGCCCGTGATGTTAGCACTCTTGCTACCTCGTTAGCACTCTGTTGGTTAGTTTGCTAATACAGGTATAATTTAGCATGACTGCCAATTGGCTGTCAAGGGTAAAAATGACACCCTGAGGTAAATTATAATAAACCGGCCAGCTTCAATTGACCCTCTGAAAGGGGTCTGATATAATTCAGCCATATGGAAATTAAATGGTTAGGTCACTCGTGCTTCCGCCTTAAAGGCAAAAATACTACTGTAATTACTGATCCGTTTCCCCCGAATCTGGGGTATGCGATGGGCAAACAGAGTGCTGAGGTAGTTACTGTAAGCCATGCCCATACCAATCATTCTTTTACCTCAGCTATTGACGGTAATCCCCGCATTGTCAGCGGACCCGGTGAATATGAAATCGGAGATGTCATCATTCTGGGCCTTTCCACCTTTCACGATGACTCCAAAGGCAGTGAACTGGGTAAAAACACTGTTTACCAAATGGAGATAGACGACCTGTCCATCTGCCATCTGGGAGATATCGGCCAGGGGCTGACTGACAGCCAGATTGAAGAGCTGGGACGGGTGGATATACTCCTTCTGCCGGTTGGCGGCGGAAATGCCATCAGCCCAGGTAAGGCCGCCGAAATCATGCGAAAACTGGAGCCGTCCGTTGTTATCCCAATGCACTTTCAGAGTGATTTATCAACCAGCTCCCTTTTGCCGATAGGCCAGTTTCTAAAGGAAATAGGGTTAAACAGTCTTGAACCCCAAGCAAAGCTGAATATAACCAGAGGCAATTTGCCTGTTACCACCCAGGTTATGTTACTGCAGCCATAAACACCCGGAAACCAAGAACTGTGCGGGAGGATAAGCGCTGAATGCACTACCTGAAACGGGTTACCATTTCCCTTATTCTGGCTCTGGGTCTTACCGCAGGGCTTCTTCCCCAAACACCGCTTGCGGCTGCCTCCTCACATGAATACTGGGCGGTAGTAGTAGGCATATCCGATTACCAGAGAATTACAGATGTAATAGGCCTGGCTAACGGCGCCCAGAAATTTGCTGATTCTCTCAAGGAAGCCTGGGGTGATGACCACGTAACGCTGCTGACCAACAGCAACGCAGACAAACACTCTATAAAGTCAGCCCTGGACTGGATGATAAACCAGGAAGATGACAATGATACGGTGGTCTTTTTCTTTGCCGGACACGGCGACAGCCATTCATATATAGCCCCTTATGATGCTTATTACGCCTCGGAGTGGATTTCCAGCCAGGAGCTTTCAAACTGGCTTTTGCCGCTGGAGTCTCACTATCAGGCTGTGATACTGGAATCCTGCTACTCAGCCAGCTTTGCAGATGATTTAAACCAGCCAGGGCGTATAATCCTGTATTCTTCACTTGCTGCGGAAGTTTCCTGGGCGGATGGAGACAGCGGGCTTTTTTCCGGATATATAAATGATGGACTAAGCTATATACCCAATGCAGATATAAACGGCGATAACATCATATCTCTGGAAGAGCTTTTTTACTACGCCCAGCCACGTACTACAGACGAATCCCGAATAACTTCCTCTCTTCAGCACCCGTTCCTGTCGGATGGAATAGGCGGAGAGCTCAGCCTTATCGGCAAACTACTATTAACGACCTCCATACCTATATCAGGCAACTATAACTATCTGATAGTAGACGGCAGAACCTATTCACTCAGCACCACACAATTTAACTTTACCCCTGGCACAACTCATGAAGTTACCGCTTTAAATATAGAAACCCTTCCTGGTATCCGTTATTTCTTTAAAAACTGGGCGGATGGAATTACTTCAGCCAGCCGCTCATTTACCAGCGGTGCAAACCTGCAAGCGGTTTATTCGCGCCAGTATCTTTTAACCATAGACTCCCCTACTTCAGCGGTTACCGGCGGTGGCTGGTATGACCAAAACACATTTGCCAATCTTTCCGCCCCGAATATTGAAGAGGGCGGCATACGCTATATATTTACCGGCTGGAGCGGAGATATTACCGGGCCTTTTGAAAGCACCCGCCTTGTGATGGATAAACCAAAGACAGTCAAAGCCAACTACGACACCGAATACCAGCTTTTACTATCTTCACCCTACGGCACACCTGACGGCGGAGGATGGTATGCCGCAGGCAGCGCTGTAAAGCTAAGTGCACCCTCAGCACAAGGGTTTTTAATCCGCCAGGTATTTGAAAGCTGGAGCGGGGATTACACCGGTACAGATACAAGTGCAGTCATCACCCTTAGCAAACCAATGAACATAACCGCCAATTTCAAAGCAGACTATACTTTCCTGTATATTGCCGTTGGATTAGGGGCAGTCATAATTATCTGGCTGATACTGGCAATATCCAAACGCCGCAAGAACTATTACAATACTATCTGACAAACTATTCCCCGTGTTTGAGAAAAGGACAACTTAAAGCCCGCATGGAAGCATATTTAGATATTGAAACAACCGGTCTTTCCCCCTATCAAGCAGACCTGACAGTCATCGGCATCCACCTGGTAAATGGCAGTTCCATACCGGGGCTGATTCAGTTGGTAGGCAAAGAATGCACCGCAGAGAATGTCATGTTATCTCTTGCGGGTGCGGATACACTATATACTTATAATGGCAAAGGCTTTGACCTGCCGTTCATTCACCGCAAACTGGGAATAGACCTGAGCCGCCATTTCAATCACCGTGACCTTATGTTTGACTGCTGGGCTAAAAACCTTAAGGGCGGACTGAAGAAAGTGGAATGTCAATTGGGTATTCCACGCGAGTTGACCGAGGTAAATGGTTACGTTGCTGTTCAGCTATGGTGGAACTACATAAACAAGGCTGATACCGGGGCGCTGGAAACATTGCTAGCCTACAACCGTGAAGATATAGTAAACCTTAAAACCCTTAAGGACATATTATTAAATAACTGTACCTATTGACTGGCAGGTGAGTCCTAACTATAATCATCTATAATTTAGTTTTGGAGGCGTAAATATGGAATGGTATGAAATCCTTCTTATTGTGGTTGTACTCTGGGCAGTAGGTCACACTTACATGGATATGCAGATTAAGAAACAGGTTGAAAAACTCCAGAAAGAGTTTAATTCCCACAAACATTAATTGGTTTTTGGTTTTGTCTATAAGGCCGGATTTTCCCGGCCTTTCTTTATTCCATTAAAGTCTGTTTCAGGCCGATATCCTCACCCCCCAGTTTGCCATTTCAGACGTTTTTCTTTTCTTTTCAGTCTAACTCTTTGCCGTCATTCAAAATGTCCAGTTTTATCCTGTAGCCATTTTCAGACGCTTGTTCTTACTTTATGTAGAGTTTGTAAATCTTAAATCATTCCAAATTTAATATTTCATCCAAAATATAAGAGCCCCCCGTTTCCGGGGGGCTCTTTGGTTACTTTCGGACCGTTAGTCCGTTTTCACTTTGTAGTTTATTAGACTACGCGGCGAGTGCGAACAATCAGGACGATTACAGCGACGGTCAGTACAGCACCGACAGCCACAATCAGCCAGATGTAGGCAGGAGTTTCAGCCTGAGGTACGGTCAAAGTGATAGCCGGAGGATTATTGACCTCTACCGGGGCTGCATCAGCCTTAACGGTGGTAAAGACAGCCGGGAACCATTCACTGGTGCTGTTGGCGGTATTGACGCGAACCTTCCAGTAGTAGCTGGTTGAGTTGCTCAAAGTGCCGTCATAGGCCCAGTAATTGGTGGTCAGGTTCTTGGTAGCCAAAACCTTGGTAGCATCAGCGAAGGTAGGATCGGTGCTGAGTACGAGGTCATAGCTGACAGCAGTAGAAACTGAATCCCAGGCGAATACGGGTTTAACGGGTACATTGGAAGCACCGTTGGTGGGCATCAGGTTGAAGGTGTAGGTCAGTTTTTCGGGCTGGGTGGAGACTGAAGCAGTACCCACGAAGCTCATGACCGGGCTGACAGCCCAGACGCTTACCTGGTAAACAGTGTCTTCAGCAATCACGAAGGCACCAACGCCATCTTTAAAGGTGGCAGAAAGAGTAGTGATACCATTTTTCTGGTTGACATCAGCAGCGGTAACAGCGTAGGCAACTTTGTAAGCGGTAGCATTATCAGTCACAACCACAAAGTACTTAACAGTTACATTGCTGTTATCAACAACCAAAGCGTCCCAGGTTACCTTGATAGAATCAACGGTAGAGGTAGCTTTGACGTTAGCTACAGGCACAGCCATCTTGTCGGTGTAAACATACAGTTCGGCACCAAAGATACCATACAGCATGTTAGCGCCGGGAGAGGCTACACCAATCAGTTTGGTAGCAGGGCCAGTAGCGGTGGAAGGTTTAGCAATAATACCGGCGGTATAGTTAGTACCAACATTGGTGATACGGATCAGGTTGTCCCAATTACCATCCAGTACATACAGGACGTTTCCGCCTGAAGCAATACCGGAGAAGATACTAACGCCGTTATCAACATCAGCATAGCTGCTGCTGTCAAAGGCATAAGCACCGGTAACAACGTTATCAATCTGGTCCCATTCAGGAGCGGCGGCAGCGAAATCATAAACATATGCACCGCCAGCGTCACTGGTCAAGTAGACAACGCTGTTGCTGCCATTCTGGAAGGTTACTGTAGAAGTACCAGCAATAGCGACATCAACAGTGGGGGCACTCCAGGTAGCGCCACCATCGATAGATTTGGAGATTGCGCCAGTGGAACCGCCGGCTACCAGAGTAGAACCGTCAGTTGAAACGGCAAAGGATGTAACAATGCCAACAGAACAGGTGCGGATAAACCAGAGAACGCCATTGGTGCTGGTCTGATAGACAACATTATTGCCGCCAATCAGGATAGTGTTGGCATTGGAAACAAACCATGAATTGATAAGAGCAGCACCATCAACTGTGGTTATGCTGCTTACCTGAGCGGTAAATATTTGACCCAATTTACCAGTAGTCTGATCAACCAGTGAGCGCCAAACCATAGTACCATTAATGGTCGCTACGAATAAAGCATCACCTGCGGGTGAAACAGCTACATCAATAGTAGAACCATCTTCAACAACCATAGAGGTTGAGAAGACACGCTCGTAAACACCATCAGAGAAACGCCAAACGCTCTCTTCGAGATAGTCACTGGTAACAATAAATAAATTACCAGCCATATTGTCAACGCTGACAATAGCCTGACGCATCATGGAAATAGTATTCCAAGTTTTGCCAAAATCAGCTGTGTAAGAAACGCCACAATCCCAGCCAGCAGTGCCAGCAAGAGCCTTGCCGGAAGTATTATAGTCACCCATGGCAAGTACGGTTACAGTAGCAACAGAAAGACCCCAAGAGCTTGCAGCACCGGTAGGGGCTTTAACATTAGCTGAGAAGGTAAGGCGATCAGAAGAATACCAAGTAAGAGGTGCAGAAGCAGCTGCGATATTATAACCACCAATAATCAGTCTGGCATCAGCAATACCGCCAATACCATCAATATCGGTTACTTCTGTAGCAGTGCCAACACCGGCAGAATAACCACGGACGTTAAGGTCTATGGTTGTTAAGGTATTACCATACCACAAATACACATCACCTTGACCACCAGAAGTCTGCAGAGCAAGCCAACCCTGGAATTTGCCGGAGGCTATGTTGGAGTTGAAGTCAGAGGGCAGCCAGAGTTCGGCATGGTAAATACCGGTGATAGAATCAGTGTTGTTTTCTTCGACTGCGGTATCAATGCAGGTTGAAGGCATATTCCACTGGTTGCCAAAATATTTGGCGGTTATGTAAGTAGCTTCGGCACCCAAAGTGGTGTCTTCAGCAACAGCAATAACACCCTGTTTGGTGGCGAAGTCAGTGGGATCAACAACTACATCCCAAACATTACAACCATCCCAAGCGGCTTCACGTTGATTAATAACATCAAGATCGGTCCAAGGCATACCGAAGGCGGTTTCCTGGCACATATACACGCCGTTAGCGCCCGGAGCTACGCCAAGGGAAGCAGTACCTGCAAAGACGTATTTTGTAGCGCCAACTACAGCGGTGTCCAAAGTAACAATGATACCATCAGGAATAGCTGTTACAAAATTGGAAGCCGCATAAGTATAAAGGTTTGACATTTTGTTCCAAGTTGCACCACCATCTTTGGTGGTAAAGATGTCATGACCGTCAGTGAAGTAAATTTCATTGGCATTAACGCTAGAAGCGACCATATCAAAAATACGGCCACTAGCTGCCAAAGTATAAACATCACCGTCTTCAAAGACCATCTTCCAAGAGCGACCGGAGTTAGTAGATTTAAATACACACATAACACCATCATACTCGGCAGTGGCATAGATAGCAGATTTATCTGCGTTCCATTCCAAAATGCCGATGTTGTCAAAGCGGACGCTAGGAGTGCTAACTACATAGCCGCCGGTTGCGCCGGAGCCAGGCAGGGAGATCTTGCTCCAATCCTGGTTGGCAGCAGCTACGGGGGTAGCGACTGTGAACATGGAAAGAACCATGGCAGCAGTCAGGACTACGCCCAGAACTTTACTTATTTTTGTCTTAAACATCGACCTATAAATTTCCTTTTAAAATTATTTTATGCAAATGTCTTCATATTATATATGTATATATGAAGACCAAGAGTGGTCCAATTCAGCATCAATCAAAGACGCTTCCCCTTACGGGTGCACACCAATTACACCACCTCCTTTCAAGGTTTAACCTATCTTATATAATAACACAGCCTGTCAATACTTTATTAGTATTTTGACCCAATTTGGCTAAGAAGTACTATAGTTTTTATACGTTTTACGTTTGAAAATATTTTTTTATCCCTTTTAGCTTACATTTCTTTCTGGAGGTTAGCCAGGAAGTCAGCATTGTTTCTGGAGCGGCGCAGGCGGTCCAGCAGGCGCTCATTAACCTCTGTATAGTGGTTAGCGTCATCAGCGATAATGGCAACCATCCTCCGCAAAAGCTGTACCTGCTTGTAGTTATCACCCAGCAGCAGCTCTTCACGGCGGGTGCTTGAGCGGGATATATCCAAGGCAGGGAATACACGGCGTTCGGCCAAGCGGCGTTCCAGATGAAGTTCCATATTGCCGGTGCCCTTGAACTCTTCGTAAATAAGGTCATCCATGCGGCTGCCGGTTTCCACCAGACAGGTGGCAATGATGGTAAGCGAACCGCCTTCCTCAGTATTGCGGGCAGCCCCGAAGAATTTCTTGGCGGGGTGGAGGGCGACCGGGTCAATACCGCCGGAAAGGGTGCGGCCTGATGAAGGCATAGCCAGATTGTAGGCGCGGGTAAGGCGGGTAATACCGTCCAGCAGTATAAAGACGTCTTTGCCGCTTTCTACCATACGCTTTGCCCGTTCCAGTGCCAGTTCGGCTACCCTGGTCTGGTTTTCCACCGGTTCGTCAAAGGTGGCGGCCATAACTTCGCCCCGTACGTGGCGGCGCATGTCGGTTACTTCTTCAGGGCGTTCACCTATAAGGACTACCATTATATGTATATCGTTATAATTGGTAGCGGTTGCATTCGCTATGTTTTTAAGAATAGTGGTCTTGCCGGCTTTGGGCGGGGAAACAATAAGCCCGCGCTGTCCCCGGCCTATGGGGGCTATCAGGTTTATGAGGCGGGTGGCAAGTTCGGTGGGAGAGGTCTCCAGATTTATCAGGCGGTCAGGAAAAGTGGGAACTAAAGCACCAAAATTCGGGCGGCGTTTGGCCATTTCGGGATTGAGGTCATTTATGGCTTCCACCCGCAGAAGGCTGTAATATTTTTCACCCGGCTTGGCAGGCCGTCCCTGCCCTATTACCATATCACCAGTACGAAGCCCGAAACGGCGTATCTGGGACTGAGACACGTATATGTCTGACGAGCTGGGCAATAAAGAGGCCTGCCGCAGAAAGCCGTATCCGTCCGGCATTATTTCCAGAATACCCGAACAGAATACATTCCCCTGTGATTCGGTATAAACCTGAATAAGGCGCATCACCAGGTCCTGCTTTTTAAGGGCAGTCACCCCGTTCACACCCATTTCTTTGGCAATATCCAGAAGCTCTTCCCGAGTCTTCTTTTCAAGTTCACTCAGCTCAAATTGTCCGATTTCCATTGTGTCTCACCCCCTATCTACAACGAGTTATCTGTATTTTAGTTTCTATATATAAAGGAAGCACCTGTGATAAACAACCTTAAATATTATTTCTGGACACTTTTCCAGTCAGCCATGAAACGGGCAATACCCGAATCTGTCAGCGGGTGCTGCATCATCTGCATAAGCACCTTGTAAGGTACGGTGGCAATGCCGGCACCAGTCTGAGCCGCCTGAGTGCAGTGAAGCGGGTGGCGGATACTGGCAGCTATCACCTGGGTTTCAAACCCGTATTCCTTATATATACTGACTATATCATTTATCAGCATCATACCGTCATGCCCGGCGTCATCCAGCCTGCCCACAAACGGGCTGACAAAGGCTGCACCTGCCAAAGCCCCCAGCAATGCCTGATTAACCGAGAAGCAGAGTGTCATATTGAAACGGACACCTTCTTTGCTCAGCTTGGAAATAATCTCCAATCCCTCAGCGGTTGCGGGTATCTTTACCACAACGTTGGGTGCCCACTTGGCGATTTCACGGGCCTGCTTGAGCATTTCGGCGGGGTCTTCAGCCGTAATTTCGGCGGAAACATCACCCTCCGGCAGCAAGGCACATATCTGCTGGACTACGGATTTATAATCACTAATGCCTTCTTTAGCAACCAGCGTGGGATTGGTAGTTACACCGCTCACCACTCCCAGTTTCAGGCCTTTTTTAATCTCTTCAATATTAGCGGTATCCAGAAAAATACGCATTTCTACCTCAGGCTCGGTTTTATATTCATGCCCACACTTTTAGGGCGAAAGCGGCAAAGAAGGCTGTTCACCGTCACGTATAACCTTTTTAGCAGCATTTACAAATTCACGGAACAAAGGATGTGGACGATTAGGCCGGGAGAGAAACTCCGGATGGAACTGCGAACCAACCATAAACGGATGGCCGCTAACCTCGCAAATCTCTACCAGCTTGCCGTCAGGAGACAGTCCGCTGAATACCATACCTGCCTTGGAAAGGGTTTCACGATAATCATTATTAAACTCAAAACGATGACGATGACGCTCATTTATCAGCTGATTCCCGTAAGCCTGACCGGCCATGGTATCAGGCTGGATAAGACAAGGATAATTGCCCAGACGCATAGTCCCGCCCTTGGAATCCACCCCCCGTTGCTCCGGCAAAAGGTCAATAACCGGGTAAGGAGAATCAGGTTCAAATTCGGTAGAGTGGGCTTTGTCAGACTGAAGCACGTGGCGGGCAAATTCAATAACCATAACCTGCATACCCAGACACAAACCCAGATAAGGTATGCTGTTTTCACGGGCATACTTGACAGCGGTTATCATGCCCTCAATACCCCTTATGCCGAACCCGCCGGGTATAATAATACCCTGAACGTGTTTCAAATATTCATCCGGGCCGTTTTTCTCAATATCTTCAGCATGCACCCAATCTATCTGAATATCCCGCCCGTTATGAATGGCGGCATGGCAGAGAGACTCCCGCACCGAATAATAGGCATCTTTCAGCTCCACATATTTGCCAACCAAAGCAATCCTGACCGTAGGGGTAGGTTCTTTAATTTTCTCCACCAAACCGCGCCAGATACTGAGATCAGACGGGGAAGCATTCAGGTGAAGGCGGCTGACCAATAAATCACCCACACCCTCAGACTCCAGCTTCAGGGGGACTTCATATATAGTGGAAACGGTGGGCATAAAGATAACCGCCTTACGTTCCACATCACAGAACAGTGAAATCTTGTCACGAATACCTTCGGATATAGGGTAATCTGCCCGGCAGACAATGATATCAGGTTGGATACCTATCCGCCTGAGTTCGTTAACGCTATGCTGGGTAGGTTTGGTTTTAAGCTCCTGGGTAGACTGTATATAAGGAAGGAGGGTTACATGGATATACAGAACATTATCCCTGCCGGTATCGTTGCGCATTTGGCGGATAGCTTCCAGAAAGGGCTGCCCCTCAATGTCACCTACAGTGCCGCCCACTTCCACTATCACCACATCGGCTTTAGACCGGTCTGCCAGACGCTGTATTCTGGCTTTTATCTCCTGGGTAACATGCGGCACTACCTGTATGGTACCGCCCAGATAATCACCCCGGCGCTCTTTGTTTATAACCTCGGAATACACCTGCCCTGAAGTAACAGTGGAATCAGCAGTAAGCTCAATATCTATAAAGCGTTCATAACTTCCCAAATCAAGATCAGTCTCTGCCCCGTCCTGGGTTACAAAAACTTCGCCGTGTTGATAGGGAGACATCGTGCCGGGATCTACGTTCAGATAGGGATCCAGCTTTTGAACCGAAACGCTCAACCCCCGGCTTTTGAGAATATTCCCCAGTGAGGCAACGGTAATGCCTTTGCCCACAGAGCTAACCACACCGCCAGTTACAAAAATAAATTTTGACATAATAACCTGCTAAGACTTGATAAGATGAGAGTAAAATAGAAAGGCAAATTTTGAACCTTTGCCACAAATTTGGAAACCCATGGAAAAAGCAGAAGTCTGATTCATTAAATCGTGTTTTATTATAAGGATGTACCAAAGGCTTGTCAACATTATATATAGGGAAAAGAGCCGTGTTTCTTAAACAGATTTAACACTATTTTATTAACTTTAATAATACCCCATTGACACTATTTATAGCATCATAATATAATATTAAACAGGTATTTCCCAAGGGGGAATTATATGGCTAATGAAAAAAACTTGTACGAAACACTGGGCGTTTCGAAAACCGCCAGCGCAGACGAAATAAAAAAGGCATACCGCAAGCTTGCCCGCAAATACCACCCTGACTTAAATCCTGGGGACAAGGCGGCTGAAGAAACATTTAAAAAGATAAACCAGGCTTACGAAATACTGAACAGCCCTGAAAACAGGGCTAAGTATGACAAGTATGGTGACCAGTGGCAGTATGGCGAACAGTTTGAAAAGGCCCGAGCCAGTCAGCAGCAAACCCAGGGCAACCCCTTTGGCGGGTATGATTTCAGCTTTGGCAGTTCCGAAGGCGGCGGGTTTGAAGATATTTTAAGCCAGATGCTGGGCGGCCGCATGGGCGGGCGCCGAAGCCGCTCCCAGCCTGGACAAAGCATTGAACAACCCGTAGACATTTCGCTGGAAGAAGCCGCCAGTGGTACCAGCCGTCTGCTAAGTTTCCAGATGCAAAAACCCTGTGAAACCTGCGGAGGCAGCGGTGTAAAAGATAAAAAGACCTGCCCAACCTGCCAGGGTACAGGTATAAATCCGGGTATTGAAAGACTGGAAGTCAAAATACCAGCGGGTGTAAATACCGACTCCAAAATCCGTCTGGCAGGCAAGGGAGGGTATGGACAGGCGGGTGGACAAAGGGGTGACCTGTACCTGCGCATTAATGTCCGCCCCCATGAAAAATTTGAACGCAAAGATGACGACCTGACAGTAAATGTGCCGGTAAACCTGACTACCGCCATGTTGGGCGGGGAGATATTTGTCCCCTCTCTCAAGGGTAAACTGGCACTGAAAATACCGGCTGAAACTCAAAACGGACGCACTTTCCGCCTGAAAGGACAGGGTATCCCCCATTTGGGAAAGGATGGAAGTGGAGATTTGCTGGCGAAAGTCAGCATCATACTGCCGGAAAAACTTACCGATACGGAAAGAAACCTGTTTGAAAAACTGCGCCAGCTTCGGCCGGACAGTTAAAGGGAGACAATCATGGAAAATACTAATCAACCGCGTTATGTAATCTCGGTAGCCGCTGAAATACTGGGCATGCAAACCTACACCCTGCGCTATTACGAACGGGTAGGTATTATCAAGCCATTCCGTTCGCAGGGCAGAATAAGATTATACTCGGAACAGGATATTGAACGGTTAAAACTGGCCAAGACCCTGCTGGATGAGCTGGGTATAAATATGGCCGGGGTTGAAGTTATTTTAAATATGCGTAATCGTATTCAGGAGCTTATGTCAGAAAACGAAGCCCTGAGGGAAGAAATACAGCTACTCAGAGAGGGGGAGTAAACCCGTGAGACAGGAGAAATTTACCGAACAAGCCCAGGAAGCACTCAGCGCTTCACAGTTACTGGTGCAAGAATATCAGCACAGCCAATGGGATGTGGAACATGTGCTGCTGGCACTTATCCGTCAGGAAAAAGGACTGGTGGGTGAAATAATAAAAGAACTCAAAATAAACTCAGAGGAGATAACCAAACAGCTGGCAGAAGCTTTAAAACGTTCGCCCAAAGCAGTAGGCGGCAACGTCCAGATATACCCCACCCCCCGCATTATCAGCCTGCTACAAACCGCCAATAACGAAGCAGACCGCCTGCGGGACGAATTTATAGGGACAGAACACTTGCTGGTAGCTATAGCAGGAGATACCCAGGGAGAATCCGCCCGAATTTTGAAGCAGTTTGGTATTGACCAGGAAAAAGTATATTCCGCTCTCCAAAAAATACGGGGCGGACACCGGGTGACCGATGCCAGAGCTGAAAGCAAATACAGGGCACTGGCTAAATACAGCCGTGATTTAACTGAACTTGCCAAACAGAACAAAATAGACCCGGTAATAGGCCGCGACCAGGAAATCCGCCGGGTTATGCAGATACTCTCCCGCCGCACCAAAAACAACCCGGTCATTGTGGGTGAAGCTGGTGTTGGTAAAACCGCCATTGCCGAAGGGGTTGCCCAGAAAATTGCGGATAATGACGTACCCGAATCCTTGCGTGACCGCAAGGTAATGGCCCTGGACATGGGCGCTTTGGTTGCCGGAAGCAAGTTCCGCGGAGAGTTTGAAGAACGCCTCAAGGCCGTGATGGACGAGGTGCGGCAATCCGCCGGTGAAATTATTCTTTTCATAGACGAAATCCATACCGTAGTCGGGGCAGGAGCGGCTGAGGGGGCTATAGATGCCTCAAACATGCTCAAACCGGCTTTGTCCAGGGGTGAACTCCAGACAATAGGGGCTACCACTCTGGATGATTACCGCAAATATATAGAGAAAGACACTGCTCTGGAACGCCGTTTCCAGCCGGTATTTGTAGAAGAACCCTCAGTCGACCAAACTATCGAGATATTAAAGGGTATCAGACCCAAGTACGAAGCCCACCATAAGCTGAAGATAAGCGATGCCGCACTGGAAGCAGCCGTCAGGCTGTCCAGCCGCTATATTACGGAGCGCCAGCTGCCTGACAAGGCCATAGACCTTATTGACGAAGCCGCAAGCAAACTCCGTCTGGATAGCGAAAGTGCCCCGCCGGAAGTAAAGAAACTGGAAAATGAACTCCGCCAGACAGGCATTGAGGAAGAAGCAGCTTCTCAGTTGCAGGAATACGAAAAAGCGGCCGAACTCAAAGCCGAAAAGATGCGTCTGGAAGAGAAATTCAATACAGCCCGTGAGGAATGGCTGAAACAGGAAAAAATTGCCGAAGAAGTCACTGCCGAGCAGATAACGGCACTGGTTTCATCTATGACTGGCATACCGGTCAGCCAGATGCTGGAAGGTGAAGCTTCCAAACTGCTGAATATGGAAGACCGCATACACGAGCGAATGGTAGACCAGGAAGAGGCAGTAAAAGCCGTAGCTGAAGCTATCCGCCGCAGCCGGGCAGGGCTCAAAGACCCGCGCCGCCCAATAGGCAGTTTCCTGTTTTTAGGCCCTACCGGCGTAGGCAAAACCGAACTGGCACGCAGTTTAGCATGGTTTTTATTTGATGATGAAACCGCTATGGTCAGGCTGGATATGTCTGAATACCAGGAAAAACACACTGTCTCCCGTCTGGTAGGTGCACCTCCCGGATATGTGGGCTACGACGAAGGCGGGCAGCTTACCGAACTGGTCCGCCGCCGCCCGTACCGGGTTATCCTGCTGGACGAGATTGAAAAAGCCCACCCGGATGTATACAACACACTGCTCCAGCTGCTGGATGACGGCCGCCTGACAGACGGGCAGGGCAGAACGGTGGATTTTAAAAACACGGTTATCATTATGACCTCCAACGCGGGCATAGAAACTATCAAACGCGAATCTGCCCTGGGTTTTGCCGTCAGGAATGATGACTCCAAGACCCGGCAGGACAGCTATGAACGCATGAAAGACAAGGTCATGGCCGAGGTTAAAAAGACCTTCCGGCCGGAGTTTATAAACCGGGTGGATGAAATAATTGTCTTCCACGAGCTGGCTGAAGAACAGATACGCAAGATAGTAGATTTCATGATAAAAGATGTCTCCAAACGCCTTGATGAACGCAAACTCAAGCTGGAGCTGACCGATGCCGCCAAGGGCTGGCTGGCCAAGGTAGGGTATGACCCGGCCTTTGGTGCCAGACCCCTTCGCAGAGCCATTGAAAGATACATTGAAAGCCCGCTGGCTGGCAAGCTGCTTCGCAATGAGTTTAGTGAAAATGCTACAATACTGGTGGACAAGGCGGATGAAGCTCTGAGCTTCAGCCAGAAGACCGCCTGATACCAGGAAGGCCTTAGATGGCGGATCTGCCCGAAGAAGATATTTCAATATGCGCAACCGGTGCCGAGCTGAAGACCCGTGCATGGTTTAAAAGATGGGGGATTTGGCTCGGCGTTCTGGTTATAATTATCAGCATTGCCCTTTCGGTCTGGCTTATTATCCGCCGGGATATTATTCAGGATCTGGCCGGTTACGGATATATCGGCATGTTTGCCATAAGTTTTCTGGGCAGTTCCATCTCCATAGTTCCAGTGCCTATGCTGGCCATCCAGTTTACTCTGGGAGGGGTCTTGCCCCCGCCGGTGGGAGACCCGATACTGGGTCCTCTTTTTGCCGGAATAGTGGCCAGTCTGGCCGAAGCCCTGGGCGGTTTCTCCATTTACATGACTGGCTATTCGGGCAAATCCAGTCTGGCAGGAACAGATTCAGGCAGCAAATTAAACCGCCTGTACTGCAAAATGATGCACCTGATGGAGAGACGGGGTTCACTTATGGTTTTTATTCTCTCAGCTATCATTAATCCGTTTTTCTACCCTATGACTCTGGCTGCCGGAGCAGTAAATTTCGGCATCCGCAAATTTATGCTGATTTCACTGGCAGGCAAGTTTATCAAATGCACCGCCATCTGCTATGCCGGATATTTCGGTCTGACCCGCCTGTTTGGTTTTGAATAAGCTTGCTCACGGCTTAAATTGACCCGTTCCAAAGCTTAGCGTATAATAAAAAATCGTCATTCAGATATAAAGAGGCTGTCTACTTTGCATGAATCTTGCGGCGTTTTCGGTGTATTTGCCCCCGGTCAGGATGTAGCTCGGCTCACATTTTTCGCTCTGTTTGCCCTGCAGCACAGAGGTCAGGAAAGTTCAGGAATATCTACATCTGACGGACAGGCACTTAAGCTTTATTCACAGATGGGGTTGGTTTCCCATATATTTACCGAAGATATACTCAAGAAACTGGACGGCCATATTGCCGTAGGCCACAATCGCTATTCCACCACCGGCTCAAGTCTGCAAATCAACGCCCAGCCCTTTGTAATGGGTCAGGGTGACAATATTATGGCCATAGCCCACAACGGCAACATTGTAAATTCCGAGGCTTTGAATACAGAGCTGACTTCTCAAGGCTATATCTTTAAAACCTCCACTGATACTGAAATAATCGGCCAGCTTATCCTTTCCTCAGTTGAAACTGACTGGGTCAAACGGATACGCTATGCTATGAACCGCCTTAAAGGGGCATTTTCCTGCACCATTATGACCAAAGACACCCTCTATGCCATGCGTGACCCACTGGGTGTCCGCCCGTTATGTCTGGGTAAAATGCAGGGGGGCTACGTAGTTGCTTCCGAAAGCTGTGCCCTTGACCATATCGGGGCTGATTTCATACGCGAAATAGAACCGGGTGAGATTTTGGCCATAAATCAAACCGGCGTAACCAGTTTCAAACAGCAAAGCTCCCGACGGGCTTTGTGCATATTTGAGTTTATCTATTTTGCCCGTCCCGACAGTCAGATAAACGGGCGTCTTTTATATTCCGCCCGGCAAGCCATGGGGGCGGAACTGGCCAAGGAATACCCGGTAGATGCAGACTTGGTGATAGGTGTACCTGACTCCGCCACGGCTGCCGGCATAGGCTATGCCGTAAGTTCAGGCATCCCTCCGGCCGAAGGCCTTATCAAAAACCGTTATATGGGCAGAACTTTTATCCAACCGGACCAGCGGTTGCGTGATTTGGGTGTGAAGCTGAAGTTCAATCCCCTGAGGAGTGTTTTGGAAGGTAAGCGGGTGGTACTGGTAGATGACAGTATAGTCCGCGGAACTACTACTCCCCAGGTTATACGCCTGCTTCGTAAAGCCGGTGCCAAAGAAGTACACATGCGGGTATGCGCCCCCCCTATAACCAACCCCTGTTTCTTCGGTGTAGATATGGCCACCCGTTCGGAACTTATTGCCGCCAAAATGAGCGTGCCGGAGATACAAAAATACATAGGCGCGGATTCTCTCGGTTACCTCAGCCTGCCCGGTCTGATAAAGGCGGTTGGACTGCCCAAAGAAAACTTCTGCCTGGCCTGTTTTACCGGCGAATATGCTCTGCCTGTTCAGCTGGAGATGGATAAATTTGCACTCGGCAATCAGCGGAATAACTGCTGCCAAATGCCATCACCCGAAAGCTGATCTCCCTCCCCGGACAAACTGTTACCAAGATTTACACCTCCTGAAGTTTAATACCTTGGGCGGTGTTTTTTCTTTGCAGTTGATAGCTATTTCTGATAATCTTAGTTACCACGATTTGAGAGGTGGCCACATCAAAGACACATATGCCGGGGCAGGAGTAGATATAAACTCCGCCTCAAAATCAAAAGAACTCATCAAACAATACGCTAAAGCCACCCTTGGGCCTCAGGTGCTGGCAGGTCCTGGTTTTTTCGGCGGAATGTACGAATTCAAAGGTTACAAAAACCCGGTTCTGGTTTCCAGCTGTGACGGCGTAGGCACCAAGCTGAAAATTGCAGGCGTGCTGAATAAACACGATACCATAGGCATTGACATTGTCAATCACTCTATCAATGATATATTAACCTCCGGGGCTGAACCAATATTTTTCCTTGATTATATCGCCATGGGAAAGCTTTACCCCGAGAAGATAGCCGACATTGTCAAGGGACTGTCTACCGCCTGTCTAGAGGCGGGTTGCGCCCTTATCGGCGGGGAAACTGCCGAAATGCCCGGTCTTTACCACGGGGAAGATTACGATTTGGCCGGCTTTATTGTCGGGGTAGTTGAAAAAGAAAATATGCTTATCAACCGGGGTATCAAACCGGGAGATATGATTCTGGGGCTGTCTTCAAGCGGACTTCACACAAACGGCTATTCACTGGCACGCAAAGTTTTGGGTGAAAGCCGCGAAGCGCTGGACAAATACTATCCTGAATTGGGGCAAACAGCAGGTGAAGCCCTGCTCATACCCCACCGCAGCTATCTGAAAGAAATAAAACCCAACCTTCATCTCATAAAGGGGTTGGCCCACATAACCGGCGGCGGCCTGACAGACAATGTTCCCCGGACACTGCCCGAAGATGTGTCCGCCTGTTTTGAAACCAAAAACTGGGAAATACCGCCCCTGTTCCAGCTTATCCAGAATATTGGCGGAATAGACCGTGACGAGATGTTCCATGTGTTTAATATGGGTATAGGCATGGTTATTATAGCCGGCAGCGAAGAATCCTCTCGTATAATGGAAAACCTGCCGGAAGCAAAAGTTATCGGGGAGATTGTTGCCCGCCAGAGCGGAGTACAAGTGATAATTGAATGAGCAGCCGGGATTACTTCAATCAGGTAGCAGACAACTGGGACGAAATGCGTCAGGGCTTTTTCTCAGACCGCATACGCGAAGCTGCCATTGAAGCCGCAGGCGTAAAACCAGAAAGCATAGCCGCCGATATAGGCGCAGGCACGGGATACATGACCGCAGAACTGCTGCGGAAAAACTGCAGGGTTGTTGCCATTGACCAATCCTCCGCCATGCTTGCAAAGATTAAATCCAAATTCGGGGCATACGGTGTATCCTGTTTGCAGGCAGACGGAAACACACTCCCTTTAAAAGACCAAAGCATAGACTACAGTTTTGCTAACATGTTTCTCCATCATGTCGAGGACCCTGCAGGGGCAATAAAAGAAATGAGCAGGATACTGCTGCCGGGCGGGCGTCTGGTAATAACAGATCTCTGCCTCCATACGCATGCGGACATGCAGAAAGAACATCATGACCATTGGCCTGGATTTGAATTAAAAGCTGTCAAGGGCTGGTTTGAACAGGCCGGACTGAAAAATATTAGGGTTGAAACCTTGAACCAGAAATGTACCGCACCAGGCTGTACCTGCAAGGAACAGATTGCCATAGATATTTTTCTGGCCTCGGGTGAGAAATAAAATTTATTTAACATAAGGAGGGATTGTCATGAGGGCTATCCTGAGCGTCTCAGATAAAACCGGTCTTATCGAATTCGCCAAGGGCTTGTCAGAACTGGGTTTTGATATATACAGCACCGGCGGAACCAAGAAATCACTCCAGCAGGCAAATGTAACCGTTCACGGCATTTCAGATATGACCGGTTCACCTGAAATACTGGACGGCAGAGTTAAAACCCTGCACCCCAAGGTACACGGCGGCATACTTGCCCGGCGTGACTTGCCCGAACATATGGCCGAACTGGAAGAACACAATATCCAACCCATTGACATGGTGGTAGTCAATCTCTATCCATTTGTCAAGACTGTTTCACGGCCGGATGTAAGCCTGACCGATGCACTGGAAAACATCGATATCGGCGGCCCCACCATGATAAGGGCTTCCGCCAAGAACTTCCCAAGTGTGATTGTAGTGGTAGACCCACAGGATTACCCCCGTGTGCTCGAACACCTTAAAACAGGCACTTTGAGCCTTGATGAACGCAAAAAGCTAGCCCAAAAGGCTTTTCAGCATGTAGCTATGTACGACACTGCTATCTCCCAGTATCTCTGGCAAGGAGAAGAGGGCTTCCCCGAAAATATGACCATAGCCCTTTCCAAACGCTATGACCTGCGTTACGGTGAAAACCCCCACCAACCGGCAGTATTTTACGCTGAAAACAGGGTTGGACAAGGACAGGACACCGGTATTACCTGGGCGCAGCAGGTCTGGGGCAAACAGCTTTCCTTTAACAATATCTTAGATGCAGACGCCGCCTGGGGTGCCGCCACCGATTTCTCGGCCGCAACAGTAGCCATAGTCAAACATACCAATACCTGCGGCCTGTGCAGCCGCGAAGATGTAGCCGAAGCCTACAAGAAGGCCTTTTCGGGTGACCCCGTTTCGGCTTATGGCGGTATAGTAGCCTCCAACCGCAAAGTGACACTGGCCATGGCCGAAGCCATGAAGGGTGTCTTTTATGAAATCATCATTGCCCCCGAATATGCCCCGGAGGCACTGGAATTCCTTAAAACCCGTAAGGATTTGCGTATACTTATAGCCGACCTTCCCAAACATAATGATACCGCAACCTTTTCACTGGATTACCGCCGGGTAAAGGGAGGGTTGCTGGTTCAGGCTGCTGACGAACTGGCGGAAGATGCCCTTCAAACCAAAGTGGCAACCAAACGCGCACCCACTGCGGAGGAAATGGCGGATTTGAAATTTGCCTGGCGGGCAGTCAAGCATATCAAATCAAACGCTATTGTTCTGTCCAAAAATAAAGTACTGCTGGGCATGGGCGCAGGGCAACCGAACAGGGTAGTCAGCGTAGACATTGCCAAGAGCAAGGCCGGTGAGGCATCAAAGGGCAGTGTCATGGCCTCTGATGCCATGTTCCCTTTCCCTGACAGTGTTGAACAGGCGGCAGCGGCCGGAGTGACCGCCATTATCCAGCCGGGTGGTTCTATCCGCGACCAAGAATCTATTGACGCTGCCAACAAATATAATATCGCCATGGTCTTTACCGGAACGCGTCACTTCCGCCATTAGAAATAACCGGAGGGGTTATGAGTATTAAACCAAAGTTTAATATACCCGGAAACCTGCTCTCAGGGGATACCACTGATATTTATTTTGCCCGTACAGTGGAAATACTGACCAAGGAAAACCAGAATCCTTTAGCAGTGATGGAAGTATTTGCCACCCGGCCGGGTATTCTGTGCGGCCTGAGCGAGGCTGTAGAGCTTCTGCAGGCGGTATTACCGGCGGGCGAGGGCGAAATATGGGCTTTGGAAGATGGCGACCAGATTTCCGCTAAGGAAGTTGTCATGCGCATCAAAGCTCCTTATCTGAGCTTCGGTCTTTATGAGACTGTTTATTTAGGCATGCTGGCTTCAGGTACAGGCTGGGCAACCGCCGCCAGTGAATGTGTTGAAGCAGCAGGGGATATACCAGTTACCAGCTTTGGTGCACGCCATATCCACCCGCTGGTTGCCGGACGCATGGATTATGCTGCTATAGTGGGCGGGTGCAAAGGCTGTTCATCTATTGAAGGTGCACGGTTATCAGGAATCAACCCTTCGGGCACCATTCCCCATGCCCTGATACTGGTCATGGGTGATACTTTAAAAGCCACCCTGGCCTTTGACAAACACATGCCGCCCCAAGTACCCAGAATAGCTCTGGTGGACACCTTTAAAGACGAAGTGGAAGAAAGCTTGCGGGTAGCCGTTGCCATGGGACAAAGGCTGGACAGTGTCAGGCTGGACACCCCCCTTGAGAGAGGCAGAGTCACAGCCGATTTGGTTAAAGAAGTACGGGCCAATCTGGATATGGACGGACACAAACACGTTAAGATATTTGTCTCAGGTGGCCTTACCCCGGAACGTATCCGCTACTTTGCGGAGAATAACGCCCCGGTAGACGGCTACGGCACAGGCAGTTATATAAGCGGTGCCCGCCCTATTGATTTCACCGCAGATTTGCACGAAATTGATGGCAAACCGATAGCCAAGCGGGGGCGGATACCCGGTCTTGCCCAAAACCCCCGCCTCAAAAAAGTACGCTAGCTATCCCCATACTAAAGTTTAAAGCGGCTCTGACCAGCCGCTTTTTTTATTTGACAGAAATAGCTAACTGAAGTATTATTCAGTATATTCTGATTTTTCTGATTTTTGTGAGGCCAATATGGAAGAAAAATGTTGCTGCGGCATAGATGCCATTGTAAGCGTGGATGCCCGCGGCCAGCTGGTACTGCCAAAGGAAATCCGCACTAAGCTGGATATTCAGCCGGGAGACAAGCTGGCAGCCATTACCCGGCATTCAAACGGGAAACCCTGCTGTCTGCTGCTTATCAAAGCAGACGAGTTTTCGGAATTGGTCAATGAAATAGTCAGCCCCATTTTAAAAAACATGACAATTGCAGGAGGAGATTAACCTATGGCAGACATCAAGAAACTGGTTCGGGAAGAATATGGCCAGATAGCCGAAAATGCGGCTTCGCCAGCCAGCGGCTGCAGTTGCTGCAGCTGCAGCTCAGACATGGCAGCCGAATCCAGCCTTCAGGCAGGCTATACCGAAGAGGAAATAAACTCCGTTCCCGAAGGGGCGAACCTGGGACTGGGGTGCGGCAACCCTCTGGCACTGGCTGAAATAAAGGCAGGGGAAACCGTACTGGATTTGGGGTCGGGCGGCGGCTTTGACTGCTTTTTGGCAAGCCCGCGGGTAGGTGCAAAAGGTAAAGTAATAGGTGTTGACATGACACCCCAAATGCTGTCTATAGCCAAACGCAACGCTTTTCAGGGCGGCTATACCAATGTGGAGTTTATCCAGGGGGAGATTGAAAACCTGCCGCTGGAGTCAGACAGCATAGACCTTATCATCTCCAACTGCGTAATAAATCTGTCACCGGATAAGCCCGCTGTTTTCAAAGAAGCCTTGCGGGTGCTCAAGCCGGGCGGACGGATAGTTATATCCGACATTGTACTTGAAGGGGAACTGCCGGAAGAAGTCCGCAAATCTGCCGCCGCATATGTAAGCTGTATTGCCGGTGCGGAACAATTCTATGATTATTTGGATATAATCCACGACGCCGGTTTTATTGACATAACATTACTATCCAAAGAAACCTACGGCTCAGGCAGCTGCTGTGATGACCAAGGTTGCGGCTGCGGCTGTTCAGACGAATCCTGTCACAGCCATGAAGATGCTGAAACCAATGAGCTGGATGGTTTAATAAGCAGTCTAAGGCTCAAAGCTTATAAACCGCTTTAGCCCAACAGATTGAATTCCACCCGAAGCACCCGGCGGGTCTTTTCGTCTATCTTGGCGGACTGGCCGATACGATAACCCACCAACCAGAGTATCTTTTTGCCGGAAATAAGCAATGGTACTCTGGCCCGCCAGCTTCGGGGGATTTTATTATCTATCATAAATTCCTTCAGGCTTTTGGCTTCTTCCATACCCAGCGGCTGAAACTGATCACCCTCGGTGCGGGTGCGGACTGCCAGGTCACTCCCGGCTTTGTCCATATCCAGATAAGCCACCAGAGTACTTTCACTTAAATCCAGCCCCACTGGAGAAGGCAATATTTCAGTTTTTACCACCCAGCCGTCAATGACAGTTTCCTTGCCAATTGTCAGCGAATACTCACCCTCACAAGGCGGATACGGACAGAGAGCGTCAATGCCCCAGCCCAGCAGGTAATGCTCATAGTCTACCTGAAAAACCAGTTTATAAGGTAAATCTATCCGCCGTCCGGCAGGCCTGTCCAACGTCTGGACAATGCTCTCTATATGACGGGCTTCAATGTCTTTTAATCCGCCCAGCAATTCTTCCATCATCTGACGCAAAAGGTTTCTTTTAAGTGCAGGATGAAGCCGCTGCATCTCTATTTTTTCAATCATAAGCACATTATCCTGACGGATTACCAGTTCAGCCTTCATTTGGGAGGTAACTTCATCCAGCAGAGCCATTTCTTCTCCCGCAATAAAAGCGGTGCGGAGTATGGTTTCCTCAAACGCAGGGTTAATTGCCCGAAGCATGGGCAATACCTCCAGCCTTATCCTGTTCCGCAGGGGTTCGGTGCTTTGATTAGTTGCGTCCTGTACGGGTGAAAGTCCGGCTTCGCGGCAATAACTTTGAGTTTCCGCCCGGCTGAGACTGAGCAAAGGGCGGATAACCCTTAGACAGCCCGCACCGGCTATGTCACGGCTTATAACAGGTCTAAGCCCTTGAAGACCTCGGGTTCCGCTGCCGCGTACCAGATGGAGCATAACGGTTTCAATATTGTCATCTATAGTATGTCCCACCGCTACTGCCGCCGCACCGTGTTCCGCCGCAGTCCGGCAGAGAAAAGCATAACGCATTTCACGGGCGGCTTCTTCAGTTGACAGGTGGTGTTCATCCTGATAGGCCTTGACACTGATTTTCTGCTGGCAAAGGGGCAAGCCTAAATTATCGGCCAGTTCAGCCACATAGGCGGCATCCCGCTCAGACTCTTCACCCCGCAATCCATGATTCAAGTGTGCCAGCCGTAAACTGAACCCCATTTCACTACTCAGTTTATGCATTATGTAAAGCATGCAAACAGAGTCAGGTCCGCCGGAAACAGCCAGCAGTATTTCATTTCCGGTTGAAACCAGCCCCTGCTTTTTTATATATTTTCTTACCCGTTCTGTTAAAATATCGGTATTGTCCAAGGGTATATTCCCGCCTTTTAAAATTTAATGAATAAGTATATTTTCAAATGCAACGGCTGTCATGGTGAAAGCCATTTTCGTTAAAAAGTGCCAGATAGGCCTGACTGCCCTTAAACTCTATCAGACTCAGGCTGCCGATGTGAAGCCTGAAATTACCCATTTTTTCCAGGGGCAAATCAAGCACCTTGCAGATAATAGCCAGTATCACAAAATAATGGCAGACCACCGCCACATTCCGGTCAGGGTGCTTGGCAGCTATATCAGTGATAACCCGCCAGGCACGGGTCTGGACATCAGTGAGGGATTCGCCGCCGGGAATACGGGGTAAACCGCCCTCAGGATGGGGTTCGGTAAAAAGTTCGGTAACCTTCATATTGGTACTGCCCATGTCAATACCTTCAAAATCACCTGCCTCTATCTCCCGAAGGTCAGGTGCGGTATTAATGGCAAGCCCATGCTCAAGTGCAATAACCTCGGCGGTCACTTTTGCCCGGCTGAGAGGACTGGTATATATGGCAGACAGTTTTTCCTCTTTTAGCCGCAGTGCCAGACTGCGGGTCTGGTGTAGCCCGTTTTCATTCAAGGGGGTATCACTTAACCCTCCCTGCAGCCGCCTTTTATTATTCCAGTCTGTTTCCCCGTGGCGTATCAAATATATTCTGGTCATGTCTAGCCTCTGTCTAGGCTGTGGCGTTTTTCAAATTCGTCCGCCAAGCGGATTCTCTGCATATAGCTGGGATGATCTTGAGTGAGCCGTTCAAGCCAGTTTGAGGGTTCGGCTTCAGACAAATTCTGGTTGGTCAGACGAGTCATAGCTGTCCGAAAAGCCGCAGGGTTATTACTGATATTCAGAGCAAATTCATCTGCCTGTTTTTCAATTTTGCGGGTAAAGAGACTGATCACAGGTGAAATAAGCAAAAGCAGTACCAAAAGTATACCCCCAAGCAAGGGCAGCCCGGCAGGGTCTGCCAGTCCTTGGTATCCCACAGCATCACTCAGATAACTGAAAATAACCCCGCCCGCTGCCAGCACCCCGAACAAGATTGCTGCCTGAAGGGAAAAAAGACGAAGCATATCATTATGCTGCTGGTGAGCAATCTCATGGGACATGATAACCTCTATTTCAGGTATAGAGTAACGGTCTATCATATTGTCACTTAAAACTATCCGTCTTGTACGTCCCAGACCCATAAGGGCAGCATTGGCAGCAGTTCCGCGGGCACTCAACTCTATAACATATATACCGCGAACATACACGCCTATACGGCGGCATAGCTCTAAAAGGCTATCTCTCAGTTTACCTTCTGCCATGGGTTTCATGGAGTAGAAAAGTGGTATAAGCCAGACCGGAGCAATAAAAGTCATACCCATGCTGACAGCCAGAAACCCCAGCCAAACCAGCAGCCACCAGATATCCGGCCAAGTATCCATAACGGCATAAACCGCAGCTACCAGAAGCCCACCCAGCACCAGAGTGATTAAAAAAGATTTGGCGGCATCCGTGAAAAATGCCTGACGTGTCTGGCTTAGTACACCATAGCGTTTGCCCAATACATATCCGGTGTAATAACCAAACGGCAGGCTGAATATTTCGTAAACCAGCGCAATAAGGCCAAAATAGACAACGGCTGACCAAACAAGCGGCAATCCCAAATGGCCGGTAAAAGAGGCAGATAATCCGCCAAAGATCAGACCCAATGCCGCTAAGGCAATAATAATCGTCTGAATATAAGCGAACCGGCGTTGAAGCCGGCTGTATTCTCCGGCTTTTTGCTGGCGTTCGGTATCCAGCCTAAGGGGAGAGTTTAAACTATTTTCAGGTGGAAGAGCCAGTTCATCTTCAGGCATCAGGCCTCCAAAACAAGCCGTCTACGCTCCATTGACAGGGGAAATTCGGTAATACCCAGTGCCTTGGTCAATTGTTCAGGGCGGCCTGCCCCTTTACTATCGCACTGAAGGAGCATCCGTAGACGCAGTACACCCTCTGCCAGAGAAACCACTTCCAGTTCAGCTACCTGAGCGCGCAAATCATATTCTTTCACCTTGTCCTGACGCTGCAATTGCCAGACAAGAATGTCTTTAGCCAAAAATTCATCCACCGCCTGCCGGCACTCCGCAAGGGACATGCAAGTACGCACATCTACCAGATACTCCGCCTGCCGCACCAGTGCCTGCAGCGAATCCTGTTCAAGTGGCACAACACAGCTTTGGAGTATCTTGACACCCTCCGGCAGCTGGCGATTTATTAAATCTTCAAAATAATGGGGACTGAGAGCGACGGAAGTATACAAATCCATAAATTCCGCCCGGCTGGTATATCCAACCGGCAAGGGTGATGCCAAAGCCATGCGCGGGTGCGGGTTAAACCCCTCCGAATAAGCAGGTTCTACTCCTGCCCGGTAAAAAGCTCTCTGCCACAGACGTATTATGTCAAGGTGAGAAACAAATTTCAGGTTTTCTCCCCTTTGATATTTAACTCTTAGACGCTGCACGTTTTTCCTTTGTTATCAGGACTTCGTCAATCTTCATACCCTTCATACGGGTAATGACCACCTTGAGGTTCTGGAATTTAATCTGCTGACCTTGCTTGGGTATGTATCCCAAACGGTCAAGTATCAATCCGGCAATAGTTTCATAATCACCTTCAGGCAAGTCCAATTCCATTTCAACATTAGCTTCTTCTATGCGCATGCTGCCGTCTACCTGGAAGGTATACTCGTTAATAGACTCATAATCTTTTTCAGCTTCAGCCAGTTCATCACCCACCGGCCCTACAATCTCTTCCATCAGGCGTGACAAACTCACAATACCGGCAGTGCCGCCGTATTCGTCTATAACCACGCACATACGAAAATTCTTTTCCCGCATTTCATTGAAAAGCTTGCCGATAGGCTTGGTTTCAGGAGCAAAGTAAGCCGGACGCATAAGGTCGTCCACCAAATCCTGCGGAGTATGAGTACCTTTAGCAAGTGCCATCAGCACATCTTTAATGGATAAAATACCCAGCACATTATCCATGTTTTCTTCGTACACAGGGAAACGTGACATAGGAGACTCGGAATACAAGTCCATAAAGTTTTTCAGGGTTGAGCCCTTTTCCACGCTCTCCACTTCCGGCCTGGGCACTATTACTTCACGCACCGGCCGGTCGGAAAACTCAAACACCTTATGCAAAAGCTCAGCTTTGTCTTCTTCTACCGTACCTTCTTTATGGCCTACGGTTATCATGGCACGGATATCATCTTCGGCAACCAGCGAACTCTTAAGCGAAGGCCCGCCGAAGAGTTTGGTGAAACCGGAGGATATCCAGCCAAGCAAAGCCACTACGGGTGCAAATACTTTTGAAATTATTTCTACAATAGGAGCTACCGAAAGGGCTATCTTTTCAGAATGCTGGGTGGCCAGAGTTTTGGGAGTGGTTTCGCCAAAAACCAGCAGTACAATAGTAACACCCGCAGTGGCAATAAGCACACCGGTTTCATTGCCCCAGACTGACACCGCCAGAACGGTACCCAAGGCGGAAGCAGCCGTATTTACGAAGTTGTTTCCCAGAAGCACCGTTGAAAGGAATTTTTCCGGCCTTTCCATCAGTTTGGAGACCTTGTCTGCTCCCTTTACTTTGCTTTGTACCAGATTTTGCAGACGGAAACGCTGTAGCGAAATAAAGGCAGTTTCAGAGCTGGCAAAGAAAGCTGAAAAGACAACACACAGAAAGAAGAGTATAAGGTACCAAGTATCGGTACTCATTTTGAAGAAAACCTCACTAACCTAGGCAACAGAGCCTGGATATTTATAATAACATTGACCTATATGGGTGTCAAAGGGTTTAGCCCCTTGACATTGTCTATGCTATAATCCTGAATATATGAAAATACTTGGTATAGAAAGCTCCTGTGATGAAACCGCGGCTTCGGTAGTAGAAGACGGCGTAAATATTTTATCAAACCGCATATCCTCACAGATAGATATCCACTCCCGTTACGGCGGGGTAGTTCCCGAAGTAGCTTCCCGCCAGCACCTGCTTTCCATATTACCGGTAATAAATGACGCACTTAAGGAAGCCGGTATCGGCTTTGATGAAATTTCGGCTATAGCCGTAACCAACGGGCCGGGGCTGGCAGGCTCTTTGATTGTGGGGGTAAATGCCGCCAAATCTATAGCCGCCGCCCGCCGCATACCTCTGATTGCGGTAAACCACCTGCACGGCCATATTTACGCAAACTGGCTTTCTGGTAAAGTGCCGGAATTCCCCTGCCTGTGCCTGACTGTATCAGGCGGGCATACTGATTTGGTGCTGATGAGAGGACATGGTCAGTACGAACTGCTGGGACACACCCGTGATGATGCCGCAGGCGAAGCCTTTGACAAAGCCGCCAGAATACTGGGGCTAAGCTATCCGGGCGGGCCTGCCATAGACAGAGCTTCGCAGGATGGTCAGGCAGTACTGGATTTGCCCCGTTCGTGGATACCCGGCAGTCATGACTTCAGCTTCAGCGGACTAAAAACTGCCCTGCTCAGGCTGGTGGAAAGCGGCGAAGTCTGTTCGGTAAATGATGCCGCCGCCAGTTTTCAAAAAGCAGTGGTAGATGTACTGGTAACCAAAACCATAAACTGCGCCCGAGAGTACAACGTAAAACAGATACTGCTGGCAGGCGGAGTGGCCGCCAACAACCTGCTGCGTAAACAGCTAAGCGAACAATCCCCTCTGATGGTTTCCATACCGCCGATAGGTTTATGTACCGATAATGCTGCCGTAATAGCCTCCTGCGGCTATTTCCGCTTTATATCCGGCAGCCAAGACGGACTGGATATGGATGTTCTGCCTGCACTGTCTGTTACTTCCTGAGTCAACCGGCTGCGAATGTCTGAAAATAAAAAAGGAACCCGTTTCCGAGCTCCCTTTTACAACTTGTACAGTATTTGAGGCGGCCTGTACAGTTTTAAAAGACCATCCAGATCTTTTAGAACTGTAATCAGTATAAATCAGAACCAAAGGTCTTACTATCGTACTTATTACGTAAATTATCTGCGCATTTATGCGTAGTACTATAATATACTTTTGTATATTTTTGAGTAATTACACGTCTAAGCAACTCTGCTAAACCCTGTTACTGACACGCTAACAGTCATTATAGAGAGTTTACAATATTGGATAAGATAGCTTTTTTAGTTTTTAGACGTATATTCCAGTTTATTTAACCCTAAATAACCATAACTTCCCCTGTATACAGTTGCAGGTGACCTCTCAGTACTGTATTATATGCCTGTTAGCAGTCTCGTACTGAGACTGCTAAAAAATTGCCGCAATAAATTTAGTCAAACTTAGAAGGAGGAATAATGGCAATTAGATTCGAACCCCTGCACAACATGGTACTCATCCAACCCCAGGAAAAACAGGATATGAGCAAAGGCGGCATCATCATCCCCGACGCCGCTCAGGAAAAATCCCAGGAAGGCTTGATAGTAGCCGTGGGTCCCGGCCGTCTGGATAAAGATGGCAAACGCGAAGTTATGAGCATTAAAGTCGGCGACAAGGTTCTTTTCCCCAAATTCGGCGGTGTTGAACTTAAATCTGGCGGCATTGAGTATATCATCATGCCCGAAAGCCAGATTATGGCTAAAATCGTAGGCTAAATTTTTTAACGAATATTAGGAGGTATAATGGCTAAGCAGATTATATTTGGCGAAAAAGTCAGGGTCTCCCTCAAAAAGGGTGTTGATACTCTGGCCAACACAGTAAGAGTAACCCTTGGTCCCAAAGGTCATCCCGTTGCCCTGGAGCGGAAATGGGGCGCACCCACTGTTATAGATGACGGTGTAACCATTGCCCGTGATATTGAACTGCCCGATGCTTTCGAGAATATGGGCGCCCAGCTGGTCAAAGAGGCCGCTACCCGCACCAGCGATGCCGCCGGTGACGGTACCACCACCTCTATCGTACTGGCTCAGGCCCTTATCAACGAAGCCTTCAAAAATATTGCCGCCGGTGCCGAACCTATCAATCTGAAACGCGGTATCGAAAAGGCTGTTGCTGCCTTGAAGGCCCAGCTCCGCAAGAATTCCACCCCCGTCAAGGGCAAACAGCAGATTGTTCAGGTCGCTACCATCACCGGTAAAGACCCTGAAATCGGCAACCTGATTGCTGACGTTATGGACAAAGTCGGCAAAGACGGCGTTATCACTATTGAAGAATCCCGTGGTCTGCGCTATGAAACCAGCTACGTAGAAGGTATGCAGTTTGACCGCGGTTATATCAGCGCCTACTTCGTAACTGACCCCGGCCGGATGGAATCTATCATGGAAGACGCCACCATTCTTATGACTGACCGCAAGATTGAAACCGTTGCCGAGCTTCTGCCCGCTCTGGAAAAAATCCTGCAGATTTCAAAGAATCTGGTCATTGTAGCTGAAAATGTTGAAGCCGAAGCTCTGGCTACCCTGGTAGTCAACAAGCTGCGCGGCAATCTGAATATCCTGGCTGTCAAAGCCCCCGGATATGGTGACCGCCAGAAAGCCATGCTGGAAGATATGGCCATCCTGACCGGCGGCCATGTAATCAGCAAGGAAGCCGGCCGCAAGCTGGATTCCGTAACCGAAGCTGACCTTGGTCATGCCCGCAGAGTTGTCTCCAATAAAGACAAGACCACCATCATTGACGGCGAAGGTTCTGCCGAAGCTATCAAGGACCGCATCAAGCAGATTAAAGCCCAGATTGAAGAAACTGAATCTGCCTTTGACCGCGAAAAACTGCAGGAACGCCAGGCTGCTCTGGTCGGCGGCGTAGCTGTTATCGCCGTAGGCGCTGCTACCGAAACCGAAATGAAAGAGCGCAAAGCCCGCGTTGAAGATGCTCTGGCTGCCACCCGTGCCGCCATTGAAGAAGGCATCCTGCCCGGCGGCGGCACCGGTCTCCTGAACGCCCTGCCCTGTCTTGATGCCCTTAAACTGGAAGGCGATGAAGCCACCGGTGTCAATATCGTCCGCAAGGCTCTTATTGAGCCTGTCCGCTGGATTGCCACCAACGCCGGCAAAGACGGCAACGTAATCGTTGACAAGGTCAAGAACTCACCCGTAGGCCATGGCTACAACGCTGAGAAAGATGTCTTCGGCGATATGGCTGAAATGGGTATCATTGACCCCACCATGGTTGTCCGCTCCGCCCTTGAGAACGCCGCTTCTATTGCCAACATGGTTCTTATAACCGACTCACTGGTAGCCGACATTCAGGATAAAAACCCCGCTCCCCCCATGCCTGAAGCCCCCGGAATGTACTAAGACCCGTACGGGTTAAATAGAAAAGGGCGGGACTTCGATCCCGCCCTTTTCTTTATCATGAATAATCTAAACGGCAGACCGGTTGTCTAGCCTTTCAGTAAACCCTCCACTGCTTCTTTGTCTACCGGCCCTACCAGAGCCAGCCGCATTTCAGGTTTCCTAAAATACTCACCCGCTAGTTCCATTACAGCTTTCAGACTTACCCCGTCTATCAGACGAATAACGTCTTCATGGGTATTCACCCTTCGGCACAGCAGTTCCTGAGAGCCTATCCATTTAGCCATATAACGGCTGTCTTCCATAGCCAGATGTATCCGTCCCTTAGACATTTCCTTGGCTTTTGTCAACTCCTCAGCCGTTATGGTTGTTTTTGCGCTTTCCAGTTCCGTAAGTATAGCCTCGACACAGGCCGTCAGATTGGCAGGATCTACTGCGGCATATATGGAAAAAGCCCCTGTATCATGCAAAAACTCCGTACCGGACTGGACAGAATAGGCTAATCCCAAATTATCCCTGACATGGGCAAAAAGGCGGCTGCTCATACCATCACCCAATATGGTGTTTAATATGCTGAAAGCATAACGGCGGTCATCCAGACGGTTCATGCCCGGCATGGCCAGCATCAGGTTAATCTGCTCCGCATCTCGCTTGTCCACCCCTATCTGGCAAGGATTGCCATAATGATATGGGGCAAAAGACTGTATTTCATTCTTCCCGCCCAAACCACTGAAGGCCTGGGAAATAGCCGCCACGGCACTCTTGCGCTTTATATCTCCGGCTACTGCCACCACTATATTGGCAGGGGTGTAATGGCTGTGCATGAAAGCCTGCAGTTTTTGCTTGTCCAGCCCTGCCACGCTCTGTCGAGTACCGGCAATATCCCGCCCCAGCGGGTGATTTGGCCAGAGTATTTCATCAAGCAGCAGCCCCACCCGGTGGGAAGGATTGTCCAGGCTCATGCTTATTTCTTCGTAGATTACCTTGCGTTCCTTTTCAAGGTCTTCGGGGTTAAACAGGGGGGTTACCAGCATATCCGAAAGCACATCCAGGGCCAGAGCAAACTTGTCACTGCCCACTTTGGCATAGTAAAGGGTAGACTCACGGTCAGTAGCCGCATTTAAAATACCCCCCACCCCCTCTATGGCGCTGGAAATAAGCTGGGAATCAGGATATTTTTTACTTCCCCTAAACACCATGTGTTCTATAAAGTGGCTGGCACCGGCCTCGCAGTCTGTTTCATACCGCGAACCCACCCCGATATATACGCAAATGGTAACCGAACGGCTGGCAGGCATATGGTGGCTTATTACCCGCAAACCACTTGGCAAAATACTTAATTCATACAAATAAACACCTCGCTTCTTTTTGAATAATAAACATGGTCTTAAGAGGTGTCAAATAAACCCTTAAATTAGACACCTAAGTGAGTCTGCCTTATAATTAAATAAGAATTATGCACGAACTATCCATAACCGAAGAACTGCTAAAAACAATTGTAGCCAAGGCCGAAGAAGCCAAAGCCCGTAAAATCAGCCGGATAAATCTGGTTATAGGCGAATATGCGGGCGTGGTGGAAGACAGCGTAAAAATGTGTTTTGATATACTCAGCCAGGATACTATGGCCAAGGGGGCGCTTTTAGAATTTAAGCGCATACCCGCTGAGTTCCGCTGCCGTTTGTGCGGCCATACATTCCCTTCAGGGCAGCATTCACTGGTCTGCCCCAAATGTCAGGGCTGGAATGCCGAAGTAATAGCCGGCAACGAATTTTTTATTGAAAGCATTGAGGTAGATGATGAAAGTCAAAGTTCTTAAAAATATCACCGATATGAATGACCAGCTGGCTGCCAGAAACAAGGATATGTTTATCGGAAAAGGCATACTGGTGATAAATGTCATGTCTTCACCCGGCGCCGGTAAAACCAGCTTGCTTCTGAAGACTATTGAGCTGCTGGGAGATTATACCCGGGTGGGTGTGATAGAGGGTGATATAGCCTCAAGCGTAGATGCCGAAAAAATAGCCTCCACCGGTTCGCAGGCTATCCAGATAAATACAGATGGGGGTTGCCATCTGGATGCCAATATGGTAGCCTCAGCCGCAGACGGGCTGGAACTGGACAAGCTGGATATTATTTTTATTGAAAACGTGGGCAATCTGGTCTGCCCGGCCGGTTTCCAGCTGGGTGAGGCCAAAAGGGTGGTGCTAGCATCCGTGCCGGAGGGTGATGACAAACCCACTAAATACCCTTTTATGTTTAGGGATACAGACGTAATAGTCATAACCAAAATGGATTACCTGCCGCTTAGTGACTTTAATATGGAATCTTTCCGTAAAACAGTGCTGGGTCTAAACCCGGACGTAAAAATAATTGAGCTTTCAGTAAGGAATGGCCAGGGGCTGGACGAATGGATAGCCTGGCTGAAAAGCAACCTCCTCAAGGGGAAATAGATGCCCGCACCTAAGCAAACCAAGCGGTTTGCCTTTGCCATCAGCGGGATTGTCCAGGGGGTGGGCTTCCGCCCCTTTGTTTACCAGCTGGCCGCTAAACACGGCTTAAACGGCTGGGTCAGGAATACTTCTGCCGGAGTGGAGATAGAGGCGGAAGGAATTGAACAAGCACTGGACAGCTTTTCAGATGAGCTAATTAGACTCAGCCCGCCCCAATCAGTCATTAAGACATTTAAACAGACTGAAATACCCTTAACAGGTGAAGAAGGTTTTAATATCAAGCCCAGCCAGAGCCTTTCCAGGCGTTTTCAGCTGGTATCACCGGATATAGCCACCTGCACCCAGTGCCAAAATGATATATCTGACCCCCGAAACCGCCGCTACCGTTATCCCTTTACCAACTGCACCAACTGCGGCCCCCGTTTTACCATCATTGAGGACATACCCTATGACAGACCCCTGACCACCATGAAAGACTTTGAAATGTGCCCGGCCTGCCAGGCCGAATATGACAACCCTTTAGACCGCCGTTTCCATGCCCAGCCCAATGCCTGCCCGGTGTGCGGCCCCCGCCTCTGGCTGGCTGATAAAACCGGAAAAGAGCTTGAAAGTGCCGATGCCATAGCAGAAGCCGCAAAACTACTGAAAGACGGCCGGATTTTAGCCATACGGGGTCTGGGGGGCTTTCTGCTGGCCGCTGACGCCACTAATCCGCTGGCGGTTAATACCCTCCGACGCCGTAAACACCGCCCTTCCAAACCCTTTGCGGTTATGCTTCCTGATATAGCCGAAGCCCGCAAACACTGTTTTATATCCGCCGAAGAGGAAAAGCTGCTGATTTCACCCGCCGCACCCATAGTCCTATGCAAATGGAACAGGGAAAGCCCCGTATGCCCCGAAACCGCCCCCAAACAAAATTATCTGGGCATAATGCTGGCGTACACACCTATCCACCACCTGCTTCTAAAGGAAACAGGTAAACCCCTTATCATGACCAGCGGCAACCTGAGCGAAGAGCCCATTGCCAAAGACAATGACGAAGCCCTGAAACGGCTGGGCAATATAGCGGATTATTTTCTGCTTCACAACCGCCCCATTTACTCCCGTTATGATGACAGCGTGGTCATGTATGAGGCCGGTGCAAAAAGGGTAATCAGGCGGGGCAGGGGTTATGCCCCCTACCCTGTCCAGACCTCTTTTACGGATAAAGAAGTACTAGTGCTTGGTCCGCAGGAAAAAAACACCTTCTGCCTGCTTAAAGACGGTTATGCCTTTGTCAGCCAGCATATAGGGGATATGCAAAACCCCGAAACGCTGGACAGCTTTGAAGAAACCCTGGCGGTTTACCTGAAACTATTCCGCTTAAACCCCCAAATAATAGCTTCAGACCTGCACCCCGGCTATATTACCACCGATTTGGCTGAGGCAAGGGCAGACAGCCTTGACATACCTCTGGTCAAAGTCCAGCACCACCATGCCCATATTGCCTCCTGTCTGGCGGAAAACAACTGTGACGAAGAGGTTATCGGGGTAGCTCTGGACGGCACCGGCTACGGGCTGGACGGGCATATCTGGGGCGGGGAATTTTTCTGCGGGGGCATAAAACAGGGTTTTAGCCGCCAAGCCCATCTGGAATACCTGCCTCTACCCGGAGGCGAAGCCGCCATTAAAAAACCCTACCGCTCAGCCGTGTCATATGTCTACACCCTGCTGGGAGAAGAGGGCCTGAACTTTTTTAAGGATATAGAACCGGAAGAACTGGATATCATAAAAACCCAGCTTGAGCGGAAACTGAACTCCCCCCTTACTTCCAGTGCGGGCAGGCTGTTTGATGCGGTTGCCGCCCTGTGCGGAATCTGCCAAGTGGCAAACTATGACTCCCAGCCGGCCATAGAGCTGGAAACCGAAGCCGGGGATACCGAATTTGCCCAGTTCTACCCCTTTGAGTTAGACTTAGATAAGGGCATTTACCTGATACGGCTGAAGGGCATAATCCAAGGCGTCCTTTCAGACCTTTCATCAGGCAAAACAGCCGCTTATATATCGGTAAAATTTCACAACACAGTCAGCCAGATAGTTCTGGACACCTGCCTAAGGCTTTCAGCCCAAAGCGGTCTTACCAAAGTAGCCCTTTCAGGTGGAGTTTTCCAGAACAGGCGGCTTTTCCGCCAGGTGATAAAAAAGCTGGAAGCAGAGGGATTTGAAGTGATTACCCATAAAGAAATCCCCTCTAATGACGGCTGCATATCACTGGGTCAGGCGGTAATAGCCGCCAGCCAAGGAGGAATATAATGTGCCTTGCAGTACCTGCCAAAATAATATCAGTTGAAGACGGGGTTGCGGAGGTAGACCTGAACGGGACTACCTATAAAGCCAGCCTGATGCTTACCCCCGAAGCCAAAACGGGTGATTACGTACTGCTTCACACCGGCTATGCCATACAGGTAATAGACGAAAAAGACGCTTTGGAAACTTTGGAAATATTCAAGCAGATGGAGATGCTTTAAAGAGTGAATTTCATAGAGGAATTCCGCAGCAGCCAGTCAGGGCGTGCCCTGCTGGAATATATAAACAAACGTTCCACCAAGCCTGCCCGCTTTATGGAGTTTTGCGGCGGGCATACCGTAGCCATTTTCCGTTACGGCATACGCCAGCTGCTGCCGACCCATATTGAAATGCTGTCAGGGCCGGGCTGCCCTGTTTGTGTAACCTCTACCGCTGACCTGGACAAAGTCATAGCCCTGTCCAGGCGGCCAGGGGTTATAATCTGCTCATTCGGTGACCTGCTAAGGGTTCCCTCCAGCCGCCAAAGCCTGCTGGAAGTGCGGGCGGAAGGGGCAGACGTACGTATTGTCTACTCTACCATGGACGCACTGGAGATAGCCCGCCAGAATCCCTTGAAAAAAATTATCTTTGTGGGTATAGGTTTTGAAACCACCGCCCCCACCATTGCCGCTTCGGTAATACAGGCGCGTAATCAGGGGCTTGCTAATTATTATGTAATATCACTCCACAAAATAACTCCGCCCGTCATGCGGGCGATACTGGATGCGGGCGAAACCCGCCTTTCAGGTATAATCTGCCCCGGCCATGTTTCTTCTATTACCGGCAGTAATGCCTGGGAGTTTATCCCCAGGGAATACCGGCTGGCCTGTGCCGTGTCCGGCTTTGAAAGCCTGGACATACTCTACTGTGTCAAGTCTCTGGTAGACCAGGTGGAAGACGCGACTCCCCGTCTGGACGTCAGCTATTCACGGGCAGTCAAACCTGAAGGCAATACTGCCGCCCTTAAGATTATGGATGAAGTATTTGATATCTGCCCGGCAAACTGGCGGGGGATAGGTATTTTACCCCAAAGCGGCCTCTGCCTGCGGCCTGAATTTGCCGCTTTTGATGCTGAAAAAAACTTTGAAATAAAACTTTCCGAGCCCAGCCGCGAAACACCCGGCTGTCTGTGCGGTGAAATCATCAAAGGCACCCGAACACCTCTGGAATGCAAGCTTTTTTCAAAGGTCTGCACCCCGGAAAACCCGGTCGGGCCGTGCATGGTCTCCTCCGAGGGCACCTGCGCCGCCTATTACCACTACGGAGGCAAACTTGGATAAAACCAAAATCCTGCTGGCCCACGGTTCGGGCGGGCGCTTAACCCATGACCTTATCTCCAAGCACCTTGTCCAGTCTCTGTCCAACCCGCTTTTAAACAAGCTGGATGATGCGGCTGTTTTTGAATCCAAAGGGAAAACGGCTTTTACTACCGACAGTTACGTGGTAAACCCCATTTTTTTCCCCGGCGGCAATATAGGCAAGCTGGCAGTCTGCGGCACAGTCAATGACCTGTCTGTCATGGGGGCTGTCCCCAAATACCTCAGCCTGGCTTTTATCATTGAAGAAGGTCTGGACATATCCGCTCTGGAAGAGATAATAAAGTCTATTGCCGCTGCCGCTAAAGAAGCCGGGGTGGAAATAGTCACCGGAGACACCAAAGTGGTCAATACCGGCAAAGCCGATAAGATATTTATAAATACCGCCGGGGTAGGCTTCATACCCGAAGGGCTGGACATATCCGGTGCGAACGCACGCCCGGGTGATGCGGTAATTGTATCCGGCACTATGGGTGACCACGGCATAGCCATTATGGCCCAGCGGGAAGGGCTGAACTTTAAAACAGCCGTTGAAAGTGACTGCGCCCCCTTAAACGGGCTTATCACTGATATGCTCAAAGTCTGCCCCCGGATACACGTCATGCGTGACCCCACCAGAGGCGGACTGGCAACCACCCTTAATGAGATAGCCGGGCAGTCACAGGTGGGAATAGAACTGAACGAGGAATCTATACCCGTCAAGCCGGCAGTGGGCGGTGCCTGTGAGGCACTCGGCCTTGACCCCTTGTATGTAGCCAACGAGGGGAAAATTATAGCTATAATGCCGGAAAAAGATGCCCCGGCTGTACTCTCTGCCATGAAAGCTCACCCTTACGGGAAAGACAGCGCCATTATCGGGCGGGTAATCTCCCCAAACCCCGGGCGGGTAAGCATACGCACCCCGCTGGGGGCGCTCCGCATACTGGATATGCAAAGCGGAGAGCTGCTGCCGCGCATCTGCTAGCACAACCATAAGCATCAAAACAGGCTGGACAGTTATTCTGCCCGGCCTGTTTTATTTTTAAAATCTCCCCGAAATATCTTTCAGGCTGTATTGACAATGCCCGCTTTTAAACTATAATTAGTATATATTGAATGAATATTCAATGAACTTTAAAGGAAACGCCTATGCCCAAAGCAGTCAAAGCGGAAACCCGCAAAATACAGGCTGAAAAACGCCGCCAGGAAATACTGGACGCTGCCCTTAGAATATTTGCCGAACAAGGCTACCAGGGGGCAACTATCAGCCAGATATCCGAAGCAGCTGGAACATCTCTGGGACTGCTTTACCATTATTTTCCCAATAAAAAGGCCCTGATGGAGTCGGTAATAGCCGAAAATAGTTTCCTGCCCCTGTTAAAAAGAATACTCGGAAAGCCCGGCGACCAGAATATACAGACTGTCCTGACAGAATTATGCACAGGGTTTTACCGCCTGTTGGAAGAAAAAAAGGAACTGGTGGTTGTTTTTCTACGGGAAGGAACCAGCAATCAAACTGTCCGCCAAGTATGGTTCGGTATGCTTGCCCAAGGGGCTCTCTCCATTAAAAAATTCCTTGACCAATATGTGGAACGGGGAGTGCTGAAAACTCACGCTACCGACGTTTCCGCCCGCAGCCTCATGTCAGCAATAGTAATGCTCTACCTGACTAACGAAGCTTTCGGTGACGGATTTGCCAAGCCTGCTGAATTCATAACCCAGATGGTAGCTAACCAGCTTAATGGTATAGAAGCCCGCCAAAAAGAATAGGAGGATGTAATGAAACTGGAACGCAAACACGGCATCGCAATTATGACCCTTGGCTGTCTTATCCTTACGGGAGCGGTACTGGTATTCATATCCGTACCGGATTGGGGTAATTTTATCGGCTCGTACTTTCAGGGAGTAAACCCCGATGAATATTCTCCGCAGGTTGCACCTTTGCTTACCACATGGAAAAGCCTGTTCAGCCCGCTGCTTGCCCAGGTGGGCGGTTATATGAAAGCAGCCGGTATATTCGGTGGTTGTGCCCTGAGTGTTATGGGTCTGATTGCCCTGTTTGCCGGTGCCAACGTCATCCGCCAGAGTGCAAAATCCGCCTGAAAACTCTTTGAAAAATGGTGCCAAATGAAAGCTAAACTGCCTCCGGGCGGAGTTGACTTCGGGGGCAGTTTAGTAGTAAGATACTTTTCTAGATTTTTACAATTTAGGAGTGTAGCTCAGTCCGGTAGAGCAGCGGTCTCCAAAACCGCCGGTCGAGGGTTCGAATCCTTCCACTCCTGCCATACTGGCCGAGATGGTGGAATGGCAGACACGCTAGCTTGAGGGGCTAGTGAGTGATGAGCTCGTGGGAGTTCAAATCTCCCTCTCGGCACCAATAAGTTATAGGGGCGGAAGTAGTTCAGCGGTAGAATGCCTCCTTGCCAAGGAGGAGGTCGCGAGTTCGAATCTCGTCTTCCGCTCCAAAATCACTTACCTGGTGTAAAATCTAGTCTTTGGCTGGGCGACGTAGCCAAGTGGCAAGGCAGGGGTCTGCAAAACCCCTATTCAGCGGTTCGAATCCGCTCGTCGCCTCCAATATCCTTCTGTATCCATCAGTTCAATTCATGTTCTGTTTTTTCTTTCCAGACTTTTAAACGTCATCGTAATTGTCTATGTATATTTTGTCTTTTGCTTTCCCGGATTATTATCAAAAGTACGTGTCATTTAATCTGCATCACAGGATAAACTAAACCCGTGTCGTCAGGATATAATCCACAGCAAACACGGGCATAAATTTTGTAAAACCGACAAAATGCAGTAATTTAAATGTTTTTATTGCTGACAACCCTCCAGATTAACTTTAAGCGATAACCCAGAAGAGCAAGCAAAGGCACCGATATAAAAAATGACATAAACAGCCAGTCAGAGTTTTGATTGAGGTGGGTAACTTCTGCCAACCCTATAGTAAGCACGCCGCCCAGAACAGCCCCCAGCACCCCCAATCCCAAAGAGCCTGCATAGAGCGTACGGTAACCCAGCCAGATCATGGCCATACAAAGTCCCAGCGGATAACCGAACACTATTCCCAAAATAGCCCCGCTTAAAGCTGCAAAACCGGCCGAATCAGAACCTATGACAAATACCGCCAGCCTGCTCAATATCATCGCACCCACAATCCCCCCTCCACATAAAATAGCCAATGCCAATACATGTTTCAAAAAACCCGGCCCAGCAAATATATTTTTTATTTTCATTATTCCAGTATAGCTTTTTTCCTTGAAAGAAGCACCGCAAGACGCTAAAATGGCGTTACTAATTAGCCGGGGTGGCGGAATCGGCAGACGCAGCGGACTTAAAATCCGCCGGAGTAATCCTTGTGGGTTCGACCCCCACCCCCGGCACCACTTTGAGGCTGTAACATGCCTTTACTATTTGTCCTGCTAAGTTATCTGCTAGGAACTTTTCCGTCCGCCTACCTGGCCGGATACCTGAGTCAAGCCGGGGATATCCGCCTGATAGGTGACCGGAACATGGGCGCCCAGAATGCCTATCGCTGCCTTGGACGAGGCTGGGGTATAACAGTCTTCATTTTTGACCTTACCAAGGGTGCTTTAGCCATTATGCTGGCTCTGACGGCTGGTCTAAGCCCCGGCTGGGTTATGGCGTGCGGCTTGGCCACTGTTCTGGGGCATAACTGGCCTGTCTGGCTGGGATTCAGGGGAGGGCGGGGTGAGGCAACGGCCATAGGGGTAATGCTGGTAATCGCCACCCAGCCGATGCTGCTTATGGGGGGGTTGGGTTTACTGGTACTAGTAATTACCTCAAGCGTTATTACCGCCTCGGCAGTTATGTTCGGGCTTCTATGGCTGGCAGTTATTGTTTACGGCCTGCCCGGCGAAGTGGTAGCTTACAGCATCGGACTGCCGGTAGTGGTAGGACTGACCCACTACATACGCAGCCGCCAGACCCGTTTTCAAACCAAATAAAAATCCGGGAATCAATCCCGGATAATATACTTACTGCCACCCCTGGAAACTCAGGCCTTTTCTGTCCAGCCCAGTTTCTTCCAGAGCCGTTCAAACCAGCCTTGTTTGGGTGTATTATCGGGCGTATTTTCACCCGGTGCATTAAGCAGTTTAAGCTGACTCTCCATCTGTTTAATTTTTTCAGTAGCCGCCCCGAGCTGAGCTGCCAAAGCCAGATTCTTTTCATGAAGTTCACGGACAACATCCATAAACTGGATAGGGGTTTGGATAGTCTGCAGGGAAAGGTCTTCCTCATCTTCTTTCTTCAGGTCAGACGGGATTTCATAAATACGGTACTCCTCACCGAAAGAGCCGGGAACCAGTTCCGCCTGTATCTTGCCGGATTTGATATAACGCCGGATGGTACGGGTAGAAACACCCAGTAAATCTGCGGCTTGGGCAATAGTCATACCTTCTTTAGTCATGGCTTGACAAGTTTAGGTAAAGACACAGATTTTGTCAAGGGGTCAGCCAGATTTATTCCGAAGCTGTCTGGCAGGTGATTTGAAATAACTGCAGGCTATGCCCGCAAATGGAAAAGCCGGGGTATGGATAATATCCCCGGCTATTTCAACAAACAGATAAAAAACTTATGCTTTGCCGATTTTGAACATTTTGGTGCCGCAATCGGGGCAAACACCCTGAGTGGCAGGACGGCCGTTCTTCATGGTGATCTGCTTGGTATTTTTCATTTCCTTCTTTGCGCGGCATTTCATACAATAACCCTGCATAGCTTACCTCCTATTAGATTTGTATAAACGATAAAACACTCTGAACGCAATGTCAAGCCTTTAGCAAACATTTTTTAGCTATATTTTAGTTTAACCTCCTCCGCTGACCGCTCCAAGTATCTCCTCAAGGCGTAAACCTTTGATAATCATGCTGATAGCAATAGCCGCCAGAAACAGGCTGAAAATACGTGACATAGCTTTAAGACCGCCTCTGCCCAGGTATTGAATAAACCATTCATTAGACTTAAAAATAAGCCAGGTTGCCAGCATATTCAGGGCAAAGGAAATTAGTACTATGTACAGGGGAAATTGGTTTACCAGTAAAATCAGGGTAGTGATAGTGGCCGGCCCCATGGTAAGGGGAGTACCGATGGGTACAACCGCCACCATCTCCTCTTTGATAACTTCTACCATGTGCCCGCTGGTCATATAGCGTATGGCAAAAAGAAGCAGAATAAGACCGCCGGCAATTGCAAATGCCCCAACGGATATCCCCATCAAGTCCAGTACCAGCTTCCCCATGAAAAGAAACAGCAGCCCCAGCAGCGAGGCGGTGATAACAGCAAGGTTTACTACCTTTTTGCGTTCTTCGGCGGTGGATTGGTCGGTAATGGATATTACAAACGGCAGATTACCCACTGCATCCACTACTATAAACAGCGGCACAAAGGTCAGCAGAATATCATTCCAGAACTCACTCATGCATTTATTACACTCCTACCCCAGAATGCTATGTCCTCAAGGTATATTCTGTCAACACCTGTTGCCACCGTTGCCGTCAGGTTTATAATAATTTATCACAGGCAAGGATTTATTTTGATAAAATATCTGTTTAAAACTGTCTGGCACTTTGATGCCCCGCCTGAAAAGGTCTGGGAACTGATTAAAGATGCCCGCAGCATGCCCGAATGGTGGCCGGGAGTAAAACGTTTTGAAATACTATCTGCAGAGCAGGAAATGTTGCCGGGCTGCCGCATACAGGCATCTGTAAAGGGTCTGACCGGAGATCTGAACTTCGAACTGGAAATAAACAAGACAGTACCCTGCCGTGAAATCGTTATGCAAAGCCGCGGGGACTTGGCAGGACAGGGGGTCTGGACACTCACCCCTGACAATGGCAATACTATCAGTACTTATATCTGGGAAGTGGCCACCACCGGAAGATTGATGAATGCTATAGGTTTTTTCTGCAAGCCTATATTCATCTGGAATCACAACCGGGTAATGAACGCCGGATTTAAAGCCCTAAAAAAACGCCTCTGAGAAGGCTACTTGGAGCTTAAAGACAAAGGCAGCAGATAGGTTTGACCGGGTTTACGGTTAAGATACGACTTGGTATATTCCTGCGGGAACGAATAGACAATTTGAACCTTGGGGTGTTCCAGCCAGAACAGGAAAACACCCACCACCTGGGGTTTAGTGCCGAACGGACCTATCACCATGTTATAGGTAGTTTTCACTTCATCATAAATAGACTCAAGTATATTACGGACTGCCCACGGATTGTCTGCCGGAGCCTGCCGCACTTCTACCGAGGGCTGGGAAAGCAAATATTCGTTGTTTTTCTCGGCATATTTCAGATATTCAAGGTTGCTGTCACGGGGGGCGGTTATCAGGGCAATAGTACGGGTAGGATTAAACTGCTTCCAGACCGAAAGAGCCCGTTCAGGTTCAAAACCCAGGAAAAGCACCAGAACATTGTCTTTTTCCAGAGATATATTCCCGAAGTAATTGGTAACCGTACTTATCTGCTGAACACCCTGGGTCAAACGGGTGGGGGAGTACGACTGGGTGGTATGAATCATACGGGGTAACCCCAGATTAGCTTCAGCTACCAGATAATGCATCAGCCCCAGCAGGTAGACCTTGGTAAAGCCGGAAATATCTACAGTTATAAAAGGCTCTTCAGAATCTTTGGGTTTACACCTGTGCCAGATACTCTTTAACTGACCAATACCGTCAACCGGGTCTTCGCGCTGACAGCGGATAACAAACAAACCCTCAGCCGTTTTGCGGGAAAGAATAGCCTGGATCTTGGCCAAATTTACTTCCACCAGTTCCTCATGGCGGGGTTCTTCAATCACAAAGATAATGGAATACCGGGCCCGGAAATTCGGGCTCATGCGCTGGATAGAGGTGACACACCGTTCCTCAAAACTGGCACAACAGATAAAAAGGTCATCAGGCCCGTATTCGTTAAGACGAGTCAGCACCTCTATCAAGATTGGTTCTTCAGTAGCCTTCATGGCGTCTCCAGACAAACCCGCATTTTGCCCAAATATAAACGGAATCAGTCAATAAGTCAAATTGACGCAAAGCAGGACAGGGACACTAACGGCCAAATATCCCCCGCTATATCATCCACAACACCCATTTAAAGCCCTTTACCAAACAGCTATAATGATATAATCTAAATAACAAACAGGAGAGTGACATGCTGTATTTTGCATACGGACAGACCCTCAGCCGCAAACAAATGAAGGAAATCTGCCCGGACGCTGCCCCAAAACAGAGTGCCGCTCTGGCTAATTACAAGCTAGTTTTTCTGGGATATTCACGCAAATGGCACGGAGCACTGGCCAGCATCAAACCTTCCCGCGGTGACAGAGCCAAAGGCGGGCTTTACGAAATCAGCGAATCAGGATTGCGAAAACTGGACGCACACGAAGAGTTTCCTGCCAACAGTGAACGGATAAAAGTAAATGTCCATGACGATGACGGAAATATGCTGGAAGCCTTTACCCATACTCGCCGCCGCTCTGACGACGAAGGGAAACCTTCCGCCGAATATTTGGCTGTAATCCAGCAAGCCTATCATGAATGGGGTCTTATTTGACCCTTAGACAGCACTTGACAGTTTAAAAACACTGTCAAGGGAGACCGAATAATCAGCTTGGCAGTTACCCTGTAAACTATCCATCAGCCGTTGACAAAGGAGTAATCAAAGCGATACCCGGATTTTCTCATGCAACAGGTAAAAACTTATCTGATTTGAAGGAGGCACAAAATGACCGGTATCAGCCTGGCACTTAATTCACGGCAGATCTTTGGCAATAAAAACAAACTCCTTAGGGCTCAGGGACTGACCCCTGTCCACATCTTTGGTCACGGGCTGCCGTCACTGGCACTTCAGGCAAACACTCTGGAACTGGAATCCACAATCAATAGGGCAGGCAGTTCCCATCTGGTAAATATCAAACTGGATACAGACAAGAAAACCCGCAAAGCCTTTATCCGTGAAATCCAGCGCCACCCGATAAAAGGCTACCTTCAGCATGTAGATTTTTACCAGATAAACCTAAAAGAGAAAGTAACTGCAGAAATCCCCATCCATTTCAGCGGAGAATCACTCTTGCTCAAAGAAAAAGGCCACAAACTGACCGCCCCCTTTACACACCTTACAGTTGAAGCCCTGCCGGATGACCTGCCGCCTGAAATACATATTGACCTCTCACAGTTTGATACTCTGGAGAAAGACCTTTACATAAAAGATATCATCCTGCCAGGCAAAGCTAGAATCCTAAACGAGCCTGACCTCCTGGTTGCCAAAGTAAGCGAAATCCACCTGAAGGTTGAAACGCCGGTAGCAGCCAGCCTGCCTGAAGCACCGGAAGTAAAGCCTGTAGCCCATACTGAAGAAAAAGAAACCACTGAAAAGGAATAAATATTCAGCATTTATGGTAATAGATTTTCATACCCATATTTTTCCGCCCAAAATCATTGCAGCCCGGCAGGACTACGCCTGCCGTGATAGCTGTCTGGGAATGCTGTATTCAAATCCCAAAGCCAAAATGATTACCGCAGAGGAACTGTTAACGGCAATGGACGAAGCCGGTATAGACAGGGCAGTGGCGCTGAATATCGGCTGGGAATCAGCCGAACTATGCACGCTTACCAATAACTACCTGCTGGAATCAGCCCGCCGCTACCCCGGAAGGATTATTCCGTTTTGCACTTTGCCCATTTCAGACCCGTCTGCCAGTCTCACAGAGCTAGAACGCTGCCGCAGTCTGGGGGCAAAGGGTATAGGCGAACTCCGCACTGAACATCCGAAAGAACTGGCACGCCCGCCCTATCAACCTTTGTTTGATAGGATAGACCAGAGCGGCCTAATTTGTTTGTTTCACGCTTCAGAACCGCTGGGACATACCTACCCAGGCAAGGGGCTTGCCACCCCGGAAAAGTTTTACCCTTTTATTTCCCACTACCCCAAACTGAAAATCATACTTGCCCATTTAGGCGGGGGCATGCCCTTTTACTATCTTATGCCCGAAGCCGAAAAAGTGCTGGCAAACACTGCCTATGACACAGCCGCCGCCCCTTTCCTGTACAAACCGGAGATTTACCGGCAGGTAATAAAACTGGCGGGGGAATCCAGAGTCCTTTTCGGCAGTGATTACCCGCTGATGCCTTATACCCGCGCCCTTAAACACCTGTCAGACGGAAAGCTTGAGCCGGATATACTGGCAAAGGTTATGCAGCAAAACGCCCTGAACTGGCTGGGTGAAGGTCAAAACGGCATTGGCTGAAGAACTTGTCCGCACGTTTATTGCCGTAGAACTGCCGCCTGAGCTTAAAACCGCACTCGGCAGTTTCCAAAATTCCCTTTCCATACCCGCACAAGCTGTCAAATGGGTAAACCCCGAATCAATGCATCTAACCATCAAATTTTTGGGGGATACCCCGTTAAGCCAAATATCAAATATCATAAAAGGGCTGGAGAAAGCCGCACAGGTCTGCCACGCCTTTACCCTATGCACCAACCATATAGGGGCTTTCCCCTCACTTTCAAACCCGAAGGTAATCTGGCTGGGGCTGGAGGGGGAAACCGGTAAACTTAATGCCCTCTTTGCAGAGGTTGAAAAAAATATTGCAGGGCCGGGATTTCCGGCAGAACAAAGAGAATTCGCCCCCCACCTGACCTTAGGACGTCTTAGGGAAAGTGCTTCCAAAATTGACCTGCAAACCACTGCCGAAATCCTTAAAACCACACCCCCTGTTCCTAAAACCAGTTTCAAAGCCTCGCATATCTGCCTCTTTAAAAGCCAGCTTTTACCCGCAGGGCCAATATACACCAGACTGGCTCAAATCAGCCTCGCCTAGTCTTGTCAGGATAAGCCTCTTGGAGTATACTCAATCAACTTAAAACAAGGTCTCAGCCGGGAGGTAGCTTCGTGGAGAATACAGGTTTTCCGAAATGTTTAAAATGCAATCAGGGTGATTTGCTACCCCTGTCAGACTTTGGCAGCCAGGGTGCTTCTATCCATTACAAAGCCTGGGTCTGTTCCAACCCCAACTGCGGCTTCAACCTTAAAATCCGCAACGGGGATATATATATAAACGAGCCCATCATAAACGGCAACAACCGCCAGCACTAGGCCGGGAAACGCCAGCTCAATCTGCCGGGGGGGCAAACAGATGAAACTTTTACATCAATCCCTCAAGGATACCCTTCTTGACTTAGTCTTTCCCCAGCAGTGTCTGGTCTGCAGCAAAGAAGGCAAGCTGTTCTGTGCCCAATGCAGTGACAGCCTGAGTTATATCACTCCACCTGTCTGCACACTCTGTGGCCATCATACCGGAGATGACGGGGTTTGCCCTCAATGCATGTCAGGTAAAATTCATCTGGACGGATTGCGTTCGGTTTTCAACTTTGAAGGCGGCATTGCCCAAGCCATATATGCCCTGAAATATCACAATCTGCGTTCTGTTGCCCCTCTACTAGGCACTTTTCTGGCAGACTACCTGAAACAAAACCCCATTCCGGCTGATATTGTTGTGCCTGTACCCATCCACCACAGCCGCTTGAAATACCGCGGCTACAACCAGTCCCTGCTGCTGGCAAGAGAACTCTGCCTACACACAGGTTTGAAACTAGATGAACATTGGCTTGAACGTTCACTGTCATCTGCCCCGCAGGCACGTGCCAAAAGCCGCACTGAGCGTCTGGAAAATGTAAAAAATGCATTTATTTTCAAATACCCCACGACAACCACCCCCAGGGTGATTATAATAGATGATGTAGCAACCACAGGCGCTACCCTGAATGCCTGCGCCGCCACTCTTAAAGAGGCTGGTGCCCTCAGCGTATGGGGGCTGACCATAGCCAGAGAAAGATAGAGGAGTGTAGAGTATGGAGATTCAGATTACCACCAAGAATTGCCGCCTGGACAACCGCACCCGCAGTTATATCCAACGCAAAATGGGGCGAATAACCCGGATACTGCCCCAGATTTCCGAATTCAGGATAGAGCTTGACGAGGAACAAACCCGCTCACAGGCAGACCATTTTATCCTTAAAGCCACGCTCAATACGGGTACAGATGTACTTTATGCTGAAGAACGGGCAGAAAACCTGCTGACGGCCGCCGACCGGGCGGTAGAAGTGCTTAACCAGCAGATTGACCATGCCAAAGGCAAGATGGAAGTAAAAGCACGCAATCGTGAAAGTATACGCCTCAGTCAGCCGGATACATTTTTATCTCCCAAAGAGCCGCTTATCCGAAGACGCAAACAAGAGGCTAAACCCATGACCGTAGAAGAAGCGGTAAACCAGCTGAATTTATCAGGAGAAGAATATCTGCTCTTTTTAGGCCCGGATACCAAACGGGTAAATCTGCTCCGCCGCTTTGCTGACGGCAAGTTTGAGCTGGTTGAGCCGGTACCCGAATAGTTTTTGATACCCGGTCTCTGTTGCCGATACACCCAGGAGACCGCAGGGTCAAAAATAAGAGGTGGTTAACTATTTTTGAGTAGAGTTGCACTAAAGAGCCATGACACAGCCGTCAAAAAGGCGGGGGCTGGTTCCAATATCCGCTGGGATATTTTTAAAATCCAACCGGGTTGGGTTGGGGTAATGGTATCTTCAGAAGGAATCTGCCGCCTTACCCTGCCCCAGCCCGGTCAAACCGAAGCACTGATAGAGCTTAATCCGCCTGCAGTGTCTATCCGTACGGACAATCTTTTCAATTCTCTGGCAACGAAACTTGAAAGCTATTTCAAGGGAAACAGCACGGATTTCCAGTTCAGCCTTGACCTTAGCGGGTACACCCCGTTTGAATCATTGGTGTATAAGGCCTGTGTTCGGATACCATACGGGCAAACCGCCAGTTACGGCCAGATTGCCCGCCTGATAGGTTATCCCAAGGCTGCCAGAGCAGTAGGGCAGGCACTCTATAAAAACCCCGTTCCCCTCATAATACCTTGCCACCGGGTAATTGCCGCAAACGGCAAGACAGGCGGTTTTAACGGCGGGATAAATATAAAATGCTGGCTGCTTACCCTGGAGGCTAGGAAACCTTCAGGTTAATAACCAGTGTTTCCAGAGGTACAGAATCCCACGGACGGGAATAGTAAAACCAAAGCTCAGTTTCATCTATATCCAAAGCCTTCAGACGGAAATATTCAGTTCCGCCGCCGCCAACCAAAGTATTGTCAGCATTATCAGGCGTATAGGTTTTTTCAACCAGATATACTTTGGAACTGGCAGACTGAAATTCCCAGCTATAACCGGTGCTTGGATTAGCCGGCAAAGCCACTATAAACTCATCTCCAGCCCGGCATTCAATCAAAGTATCCGCATCTGTATAAGATTTAACCTCCGGACTGCAGCCGGGAAAAACCAGACTGAAAGTGCAGACCAAACTAAGCATAAAAACAGCAGGTTTTTTCATTTTCCACCCCTTAAGTCTGGGTTTACTCCGGGTTTCCCCCGAACAGTTCTGCCCGGTATATATGGCGTCTGGCTTCGGAAACATGTTTCAGTTTCAAATTCAGAAAACCTGTTTCGTACTCAATCATTATACCGGCAGCCGCAAAACTGAAATAGCAGTTATCCCCGATAATTATGTGGTCTAAAGCCCGTATCTTCATCACCATAGCGGCATATACCAGCTCACGGGTTACGTCTTTATCCGCCTGTGAAGGTTCGATCTTGCCCGAAGGGTGATTATGGACAAAAATAAGGGCAGAGGCATTTTGGGAAATAGCCGCCGCAATAACCTCACGGGGGACTATGCTGCCGCTGGCCACTGTTCCGGTAAAAAGGTCTGCCACCTCCAGCACCCGGTGCTGGCTGTCCAGATATATTACCTTGAAAACCTCTTTTTTCAGACCCCGCATGGCGCAATACAGGTAATCAAACACCTGCTGGGCGGTATTGCAGACCGGTTTTTCCATAATCCCGTCCTTAAGATAACGCCGGGATACTTCCCTGATAAGGGTAAGGGCTATGGAGTTAACCTCGCCTATTCCCTTTATGCTTAAGAGTTCGGCAGGGGAGGCTTCCAGCACCGCCCGAAGGCTGCCGAAGTGTTTTATAGCCTCTTTGGCCGCTTGCTTGCAGTCACGGCGGGGAGTACCCAGAGTAAGCAGCAGCTCCACCACTTCATAATCATTCAGCCCGTCCAGACCGGCCTTAAGGAAACGCTCACGCAGACGATGGCGATGCCCGGCGTTTGGGTTAGCCGGTGAAACAGAGGGGATATCTTCAGTCTTCTTGGGCGGGTTCATCCGTCTCTTCATTCTGCACTTGCAAATCCGCCAATATTTCTTTGGCCTGAGTAAGGTGCTCTTTCAAAACATACAAACTGACCGGCAGCAAAGTTATACCCAGATACGGAAACACCTGCTTCGCTCCCAGAGTGGAGGGAATACCCTCCCCCTCCAGAAAACCCTGCCACATTTCCGCTACTATCTGGTTCGGGGCTATCCCCGCCAGTTCCAGTTTATCCGCTTGGGGCATTATTCTCCAGCCTCACATTGGCACTGCCCACCAGGGCCGCAAGCTTGCTTTTAAGCTCCGGACAATAGTATACCCAGATATCCGGCATTTTCAATATGAAAACCCGTTCGTGGTTTACCACACACAACCGCACTTCGGTTTCACCCGTGTACTGACGCAGAGTGTCCACCACCTCATTCAAGCAGTCAATATCCCGTCCCTCGTTGTCTGTCTGCTGAATACATACTACCAGCCGCTGCAGCTGGGGGGCAGGAGACTCTTTGTCTTCCGCCTTCGGCTGGGGGGCGTTTATAAATACCGGGGCCGCTTTTTTATCTGTTTCCGGCTGATACCGGCTTACTTTTTCCGCATGAATTGATACCCTGTCTCCACGAACCACAGCTTTACCTTCCACTAATAGAATATTTCCCTCCTCCCAGAGGGCTTTAGTTGCTGCATATACTTTAGGCCAGGCGGCTACTTCCACCCGCCCCACCAAATCTTCTATTTCCGCCATAACAAACGGCTTGCCTTCACGGGTGGCTGAAACCCGTACGGAAGCCACCATTCCCGCCACCGTTACCGGCTGGTTGTGGAGTTCCTCATCTATCTGGCCGCACAGGGCGGTAGTTACCTCCTGAGCCGCACTGGCATACGGGGTAAAAGGGTGTTCAGATATAAATATACCTACCAGTTCTTTTTCCCACTGGAGCTTTTCACGGGTAGTCACCGGTGATTCCGCCATTTCCAGACTGGGCATGGGCATGGGTGATTGCTGACCGAAAAGGTCAAACATGGTAGTCTGGTTTGAATCTTTCAGCTTCTGTTCCCGCTGAGCCAGGGAAAGTATATTCGGCAGATTGAAAAGGAGAGTCCCCCGGTCACCCAGGCTGTCCAGTGCCCCGGCTTTGACCAGGCTTTCCATTACCCGTTTGTTAAGTGATGACCCTTCCGCCCGGCGGCATAAATCCTCAACAGACAGATAGTCCCCGTTGGCTTTGCGTTCAGCCACGATCGGTTCCACCGCCGCCACCCCAACATTCTTGACCGCCGCCAGCCCAAAGCGGATTTTCTTAACCCCGTCTTCGTTTTGCTCTATTTCAAAATTAACCCCGCTGCGGTTGATATCCGGCGGCAGCACCTCTATCCCCATATGGCGGGCTTCGGTAACGGCGGTTACCACTTTTTCAGTCACATCGCAAAATGCCTGGAGATAGGCGGTTATATACTCAACCGGATAGTTGGCTTTTAAGTAAGCTGTCTGGTAGGCAATAAGGGCATAGCTGGTGGCATGAGCCTTGTTAAAGGCATAACCGGCAAAGGGCTCAACCAGGGCAAACACCTCTTCGGCTATTTCAGGGGTATAGCCGTTTTTCAAAGCCCCGTCAATAAAATTGGCTTTCTGTTTCTGCATAACGGCCGCAATCTTCTTGCCCATGGCCTTGCGGAGTATATCCGCCTGTCCCAGGGTATAGCCGGAGAAGGTCTGAGCTATAAACAGCACCTGCTCCTGGTAAACAATAACACCGTAAGTTTCTTCCAGTATGGGTGCAAGGGCGGGGTGGGGGTAGGTGATGGGCTCAAGCCCGTGTTTTGATTTGATAAAACGGGGTATCTGTTCCATAGGGCCGGGACGGTATAAAGCCACCATAGCACCTATATCTGAAAATACAGTCGGTTTCAGCTCTTTAATATAGCGGCGCATACCCGTGCCTTCCAGCTGGAAAACACCCACCGTTTCGCCGGCCGCCAGCAGCTCAAAGGTTTTTACATCGTCAAGGGGTATGGCCAGGGGGTCAATATTCTGCCCGGTGTATTCTTTGATAACCGCACAGGCCTTGCCAAGTATATTCAGGTTGACCAGCCCCAGAAAATCCATTTTGAGCAAGCCAATCTTGGCAATATCTTCCATGGTGTACTGGGTCATGACCAGACCCAGATTATTCTCTTTGCTCAGGCGCTGCAGGGGGACATGGTCTGTCAGCGGGTCTTTGGAAATAACCACCCCGGCAGCATGGGTGGAAGCATGGCGGGAAAGCCCCTCTATCTTTCGGGCGGCATCCACCAGATTACGGACAACCGAATCCTGATTGTACATATCTTTCAGTTCGGCGCTTTCTTCCATAGCCTTGTCCAGGGTCATGTGAAGGGAGAAGGGTATGACCTTGGCTACCCTGTCCACATCAGCATAGGCCATGCCAAGCGCCCGCCCCGCATCCCGCACCGCCGCTTTCGCCCCCAGCGTACCAAAAGTAATAATCTGGGAAACATGGTCACGCCCGTACTTGCCCACCACATATTCAATGACCTCTTCACGGCGGTCATCCTGAAAGTCCATGTCTATATCAGGCATTTCCTTGCGTTCAATATTCAGAAAACGCTCAAAAACCAGCTTGTATTTAATAGGATCAAGGGCGGTAATACCCAGACAGTACAGCACTATAGACGAAGCGGCACTGCCGCGGACGCCGTAATACAAACCCTTTTCTTTTACAAAACGGATAATATCCCAGGTAACCAGAAAGTAATTGGCAAACTCGGTGGTTTTAATAACATCCAGCTCATATTTCAGGCGGTCAAGTATTTCCTGACTGGCATCAGGATAAAACTTGGGCAGCCCCTCATAACACAGGTCTGCCAGATACTCATCCGGAGTTTTACCGGCAGGTATATCTATCTCCGGCAGGTGCAAACGCCCGAAATCCAGGCTTACGTTGCACATTTCGGCTATTTTGGCGGTGTTTTCAATGGCATCCGGTATATCCTGATAGGCTTTCGCCATTTCTTCAGGTGATTTCAGGTAAAAATAATCACCATCCATCTTCATCCGTTTTTCGTCACTGACCAGCGCATTTGTGCCTATACAGAGCAGCAGGTCATGATAAGGGGCATCTTCTTTATCCAGATAATGGGTATCATTGGTAGCCACCAAAGGTATATCCAGCTCCCGTGCCATGGGTATAAGAACGCTGTTTATCTTTTCCAAATCCGGCATGGGGTGGCGCTGGATTTCTATATAGTAGTTTTCAAAAGTTTTCTTGTACCACAGGGCGGCCTCTCTGGCTTCGTCAAAGCGGTTTTCCAGTATCAGGCGGGGTACTTCCCCCGAAGGACAGGCCGAAAGGCAGACCAGCCCTTCCGAATATTTTTCAAGCAGCTCTTTATCTATGCGGGGTTTATAGTAAAAACCCTCTATGTGTGAACGCGAACTTAACTGGATAAGGTTGTGATAGCCTTTATTATTCTTAGCCAGCAGCACCAGATGGTAATAGTTTTTATCTGCCGCTGTTTTGGCGGTACGGTCACCATATGCCAGATAGAATTCACTGCCCAGTACCGGTTTTATACCTGCTTCTTTGGCCTCTTTGTAAAAACGGGGAATACCGTGCATAGTACCATGGTCGGTAATAGCAAGCGCCTCCATGCCAAGTTCTTTGGCACGGGCTACCAGCTGGGAGATACGGCACATACCGTCCAGCAGGCTGAATTCGGTGTGGACATGCAGATGACAAAACATAGACTTTCCTAAGGGCAGATTATAACACAGCCCCGCCCAATTGAGGTATGCGGGTAAGCAAGCATTTCAAGGCATAAAACAGCTCCAAACAGACCGTCTCAAGGTTTAGAGATACTTTTTTCGTAGATAAGAGTGTAAAATACAGCCATGAAGCCGGATTTAAAAAGATTTTTATTTAACACATGGAAAACCTTAGCTGTAATCATTGTCCCGCTGCTGATACTCAGCTTGACCCTGAGTGTTCTTATAAACTGCCGCTGGCTGTATGAACAGGGTTTTGAAAAATATGAGGTAAGCCAGCAAACCGGCTTCACCCCAGCCCAGCTTAAAACAGCCGCATCCGCCCTTATCGGTTACTTTAATAGCGGCGAAGAATACATAAACCTGCATCTGGAAAAAGACGGAGCAGACGTACAGGTATTTAACGAACGGGAAATGCTCCACTTGAAAGACGTTAAGGGGCTTATCCGCCTGAATTATTTAATACTTGGAATCTGTCTGGTACTAGGCGGCGGTTTTTTCCTGTATCTCTACTTTAAAAGACAGCCCGAATTCAAAAAAGAAGGCGGCATGGTACTGCTTCAGGGGGGAATATTCAGCCTCATGCTGCTGGGGGGTATCGGGCTTATAGCCTTGCTGGATTTCCAGAGCTTTTTCACCCGGCTGCATCTGCTTGGTTTCAGCAATGATTTCTGGCTGCTGGACCCTACTAAAGACTATCTGATAATGTTTTTCCCCAAAGGATTCTGGGCAGACAGCGCTGTTATGCTGGGTATTTCAATCGGGGTACTGGCATCCGGTACTACTATCTGCGGCCGGCTCCTGGGAAAATCATCCCCAAGTAACCAGCCTGTTTAACAACCTCAAGGTGAAAGTTTTTGCCCAAAAAACCTTTTGGCATCTTAATTCAAATATTTCAGGTCTTGCTCACAGTCAGCAACAGGCGGTATTGGTCTTTGGTAATTTCAGTACCGGCTATGGGGTAGGGAGTAACATTAAAGCTGAGTGTATAAATACCGAAATTGGCTACTGCATCTCCTCCGGCACCTCTTTTAACCATATAAAACTTAGTCTTTGCACCGCCGTATTTAATTTCCATCTGGACTGTCACTTCCCCTTCCCAGACACACTGGACACCCTCGGGGCAACGACTGTCGGATACTACCCCCACAAATTTGATAATCAGGTCTTCTCCGGCTATAGAGCAACTCTGACCCGGGGGAAAAGAGATAGATTGATCAAGCCCCGCCACAGGAATGGCAGCAGAACAAGCTGAAAGAGGTAACGCCAATATTACCAAACCAGCAAATAAGGCTAAAACTCTCTTGCGCATATTTTATCCTCTACCTTTCAGGGAAGTACATTTGCCCCTATAAAAACTTAAGTTCGTAAGTGACAACGACAGGAAAACAGTACCGAATCTCTATATTCCCATCTCATCCTATAACGATAAACAGAACCGGCAGATAGCTGCTTCTAAAAAATACCTACCGATACAAGCTAAACCGCCGTTTCAAACAGTTGCTAAAAACAAAAACCGACACAATACATTACTGACTGGGATAGACAGATGCATTATGCCGGCATTTGCCGGTCAACTACTATGAAAAGCAGTTCAATTAACCTGATTTAGTGGCAACCGGAACAGCTGGAACAAGAACCGCTGGAACAAGAACCACCACCGCCGCCACCACAGGAATCTATACCGCGGCAGGCAAAACCTGAAACGCCTCTGGCAGAGGGAGTTTTGCATTCAGGACAAAGAGCCTCATCATCAGCCTTGCTGGTAGAGCGAATGTCTTCAAATCTGGTGTTGCATTTTGGGCATACATATTCATAAATCGGCATTTTTATCTCCTCTAAAAATTGTATCGTCAAAAAGATTTAAAGTCAACGGCTAGATGACATAACTACATAATTCCAATCTGGATTCCTGAAGAGGCAAACCGGCAAAATAAATCCTGATGCCGAAGGCCAGTATTCCTGAAGCTGGATTGACACTAGTCTATCCTAATAAGTATAATCTAGCGGTTCAAGTTGTCCGGATTGCCCTGACCAACTGATGACTTGACAGGCCGAAGTGGCGGAACGGCAGACGCGCTACGTTCAGGGCGTAGTACCTGTAATGGGTGTGAGAGTTCAAATCTCTCCTTCGGCACCATACCGGCGCTTGTAGCTCAGTTGGATTAGAGCGCAGCCCTGCGAAGGCTGAGGTCGTGGGTTCGAGTCCCACCAAGCGCGCCATATCTCTTCCGGGCGGTTAGCTCAGCTGGTTAGAGCACCTGCTTTACACGCAGGGGGTCATAGGTTCGAATCCTATACCGCCCACCATTTTTTAAACGTAAAACAGCCCCCATGATGTAAGTTTCATGTGGGCTGTTTTTATTGGTGGCACTAATTTGGCACTAAACTTTCTTGAAAAGATCTTCAAACCGAAACCTGCAGAGTTGAGCCATATATACCCTTCGGTGCATATCAGCTAATGCCCCCAGATTTACTTTTGATAGAATACGACTTACATTCCGCAGATTATCATTTTGGATTATAATTATCAGGTAACCGGAAACGGATAATAAAATTAGAGGCAGAAAATAAAAGCAAATGTTTCTCTCAGGCAACCAAATCTATATCCGCTTTTTAAAAGATACAGATGCCGAGTCTCTCCTCGATTTGCATTTAGCCAACAAAGAATTCTTCCAGCGGTACTCGCCGGTTTTTAAAGATGATTATTACACGCTTGATTCAAAGCGTAAATACATCAGCGATTCTTTTGTAAAAAGGGAAAATGACCAGCTCTATTCTTTTGGCATATTTTTAAAAAACAGCGATAAATTGATTGGAGATGTCTCACTGTTCCATATCTGCCGGGGAGCTCTCCAAAAATGTTTGATCGGATACACTCTGGATAAACTACACAACGGTAAAGGTTATGCTACAGAGGCAGTTGTTCTGGCGGTAGATTTTGCGTTTGATGGACTGAAACTGCACCGTGTTGAGGCTGGTGTGATGCCGGAAAACAAAGGGTCAATGCGGGTACTGGAAAAAGCAGGTTTCCATGAAGAAGGGCTGGAACAGAAAGGCATAAGGATAAATGGCCAATGGGAAGACCACCAAATATTTGCGGTAATATCAGCTATAAATTAAGCTTTCATCTTTTGTCCCGCAGATAAAATAAAATCTGTTTTCAAATGCGGCTGAATATCAACAGAAAAATTCTGCTTTCTCTTTTAACATATTTTGGCCAATTAACCTTCATACAAGCCACCTCTGATACCTGAATAAGGTAAAATTGACAAAGACTTTTTTCATATTGTAATATTGTTTTACAGACTGGGAATGAGATTAGTAGGTCTTCAGCGAAGCTCAGAGAGCCGGGCAAGGTGTGAGCCGGTGCTAGCGCAAAGAACTGAATGGACTCAGGAGTCGCAGGCCGAAAAAGGAAACTTGAGTAGGTTTTGACGGAAGGGCACCGTTATCAAAGCCTAGGGTATCGCCCGGAGAAATCAGGGCCGCACCCGAAAAAAGATGTTTCTGCATTTTTTGCAGGGATAATTAGGGTGGCACCGCGAAGGTTAATCCCTCGCCCCTAAAAAGGACGAGGGATTTATTTTTTTGCGAGGTACCCTAAAATGTATTATCCATCCTTAGCCGAAGTAAAAAAACTGGCTTCACAGGGTAACCTGATACCCATCTCCCGTGAGATTGTGGCCGACCTTGAAACCCCGGTTTCCGCCTTTCTGAAAATCAAGACCAGCCAAAATGCCTTTCTGCTGGAAAGCGTGGAAGGAGGCGAAAGGGTAGCCCGGTACAGTTTCATCGGCGCTAACCCTTACAAAGTAATCACCTCCTATCAGACAGATACCGTTCCCCCTCTAAAGCAGGTTGAAAACGAACTGAGTAAATACCGCTTGGTACAGGTGGGTGAGCTGCCGCGTTTTTGCGGCGGGGCAGTGGGTTTTCTGGGCTACGAGGCAGTCACCCGCTTTGAAGAGCTGCCCTCTCCCGCATCAGACCCGTTAAACCTTCCTGAAGCGGTCTTCATGCTGGTAGATACCATGCTGGTTTTTGACCATATCAGCCACTCTATCAAGGTACTCAGCTATGTCCATACAGAAGAGGATATTGAAGTCTCTTATAACAAAGCTATCCAAAATATAGAAAAGCTGATTAGCCAGCTCAGGCAGCCGCTTGCCAAAACAGAGTTAAAACCCGCTCCCGCCGGTGTTCCTGAAACAAAGTCCAATTTCAAACAAACGGATTTTGAGAGCCGGGTATCCAAAATAAGAGATTACCTTAACTCCGGCGAAGCCATTCAGGTAGTTTTGTCACAGCGTCTGTCCAGACCCACCTTGGCCCACCCCTTTGACATTTACCGCGCCCTGCGTTCAGTAAACCCTTCCCCGTACATGTATTACCTTGATTTCGGTGATTTCCAGATAGTAGGGGCATCACCTGAGGTGCTGGTGCGGGTGGAAGACGGCGAGGTTATGACCCGCCCGCTGGCCGGCACCAGAAAACGGGGCAAAACCCAGGCAGAAGATATCCGTCTTGAACAGGAGCTCCGCCAGGACGAAAAAGAGTGCGCCGAACATATCATGCTGGTAGATTTGGGCAGAAACGATATCGGCCGCATAAGCAGGCCCGGCACAGTCCGCATAACAGACGTAATGGATGTGGAACGCTATTCCCACGTAATGCATCTGGTTTCCCATGTGCAGGGCAAACTGAAAACGGATATCACCCCGTTTGAGGCATTGGAGTCCTGCTTCCCGGCAGGCACAGTCTCCGGCGCACCTAAGATAAGGGCGATGGAGATAATTGCCGAAATGGAAACCGAAAAACGGGGCATCTATGCAGGGGCTGTGGGTTACTTTTCCTATTCGGGCAATATGGACATGGCTATAGCCATACGCACCATGGTTGTCAAAGACGGCGTTGCCCACTTGCAGGCAGGCTGCGGAATTGTAAGTGACAGCGTACCCGAATCTGAATATCAGGAAACACTGAACAAGGCTCAGGCTCTGCTGAAAGCCCTGGACAGGGCAGAAAATATGGCAACGGAGAAACCGCATGTTGTTACTAATTGATAACTACGACAGCTTTACCTACAACCTTTTCCAGTATTTTTCCGAACTGGGACAGGAAGTAAAGGTAGTCCGCAATGACAAGATTACCCTTGATGATATAGACGCCCTGCGTCCCGAATACATCGTGATTTCACCCGGGCCGTCTTCACCCCTTCAGGCAGGCGTGTCTAACGAGGTTATCCGCCGTTTCGGCCCCGAACTGCCTATCCTGGGTATCTGTCTGGGGCACCAGTGCATCGGGCATACATACGGGGGGATTGTCAGGCAGGCAGACAAAATAATGCACGGCAAACAGTCACTCATACAGCATGATAACCGGGGTATTTTCAAAGGTCTGCCCAAGGGGTTTCCCGCCATACGTTACCACTCCCTAATAGTAGACAAGCCAACTCTGCCGGATTGTCTGGAGGTAACCGCCTGGACAGATGACGGCACTATTATGGGGCTTAAGCACAAGGAATACCCCGTTGAAGGTATCCAGTTTCATCCCGAATCATTTAAAACCGAGTGCGGCAAGGAGATTCTGGCTAATTTTCTAAAATACTATGCACCTTTATCAGCAAAAAAGGAGCGGAAAAATGATTAAAGAAGCAATCGGGTCTTTAGTTCTGGGCAAATCTCTGACTATTGAACAATCTGCCTCCGTAATGGACGAAATAATGGAGGGCAAAACCACCCCTGCCCAGATAGGGGCATTTCTGACAGCCCTTCGGGTCAAGGGGGAAACTGCCGAAGAAATAGCCGGACTGGCCAGTGTCATGCGGGCCAAGTCTACCCGGATAATCACCGACACCCCGGTGCTGGACATAGTGGGTATCGGCGGTGACGGGATAAACACGTTCAATATATCTACCGCCGCCGCCTTTGTTATATCCGGTGCAGGGGTAAAAGTGGCCAAGCACGGCAACCGGGCGGCCAGCAGCATGTGCGGCAGCGCTGACGTACTTGAAGCTCTGGGCATAAAAATAGACCTGCCAGCCGAACAGGTAAAAACCTGTATAGAGCAGGCGGGTATAGGCTTTATGTTTGCACCTGTGTTCCATCCGGCCATGAAATATGTAGCCCCCTCCCGGCGTGAAATAGGCATCCGCACCGTGTTCAATATCTTAGGCCCGCTAACCAACCCGGCCTGCGCCCAGTACCAGCTTATCGGCGTGCCTGAAATATCTCTGGGTGACAAGATTATTTCAGCCCTGTCCCATATGGATATCAAGCATGCCCTGGTGGTACACGGCTTAGACGGCATGGACGAAATGTCCATCAGCGGGGATTCAGTCATCTGGGAGCTGAAAAATAACGAAATAATCAAATTCCGCCATGCACTTTCACCGGAGGAAATGGGCTTGAAAGCATCTCCCCTTGAGTCTGTCAAAGGCGGCTCAGCCCAGGAAAACGCACTTACCCTGCGTGCGGTGCTTTCCGGCGAAAAAGGGCCTAAGAGAGATGTAGTCCTGCTGAATGCGGCCGCCGCCCTGATGGTGGCAGACAGGGTTAAAACCATTAACGAAGGTATCAGCCTGGCGGCTAAAACGATTGACAGCGGGCTGGCACTGGCCAAACTAGAATCTTTAATTAAACTCAGCCAGTCTCAGGCAGGCGGGTAAAACAGTGATATTGGAACGTATAGTATCCGACAACCTGCCTGATTTGAAGCGGCGGAAAGAGGAGCTGCCGCTTTTGAAACTGCAGGCATTGGTAGCGGACATGCCCTGTCCACCCCTTGACATGGCGGCAAGCCTGAAAGGCAACGGCATTAAGCTTATTGCCGAGGTTAAAAAGGCCTCACCCTCAAAAGGGATAATCCGGCCTGACTTTGACCCGGTGGATATTGCCCGCATATACGCCCGAAACGGGGCGGCCGCCATTTCGGTACTGACCGAAGAACACCATTTTCAGGGCAGCCTTCAAAATCTTAAGCGAATACGTGAATCCGGGGCGGCATTAAATCTGCCTTTGCTGCGGAAAGATTTTATCCATGACCCCTATCAGGTATATGAAGCCCGCCTGTACGGGGCAGACGCTATTTTGCTGATAGTGGCCATGCTTACACCCCAGAAACTGGAGGAGCTGCTTTCACTCAGCCACACACTGGGTATGAAATGCCTGGTAGAGGTGCATACCCGGCCTGAACTGGACATAGCCCTCAAGAGCAATGCCCGGATTATCGGCCTGAATAACCGTGATTTGCATACATTTAAAGTGGACTTAAGCGGAACCGAAACCCTCCGCCCCCTGATACCGCCTGAGCGTATAGTTGTCAGCGAAAGCGGCATCCAAACCAGAGCGGACATATCCCGTCTGGCAGAGCTGGGGGTAGATGCGGTGCTTATAGGAGAAGCCCTGACGGCCTCGGCTGATATCGCCGCCAAAATGAGGGGACTGCTGTGATAAAGACCAAGATTTGCGGTTTGACAGAGGTTGGACAAGCCTTGGCCACAGCCCGGACAGGGGCTGATTTTGCCGGAGTGGTATTTGCCCAAAGCAAACGGCGTATCACCCCTGACAAAGCCTTGCAGATAGCTGAAGCTCTAAAACCGCTTAACCCCAGACCTCTGCTGGTAGGTATCTTTGCCAACCAGCCGCTGGAGGAGGTAAATGAAATTGCCGCCACCTGCCACCTGGATATGGTACAGCTTAGCGGGGATGAAAGCTGGGAATACTGCAACCGGGTAAAACTGCCGCTTATCAAAGCAATCCATATTGCCGAAGGCATTACCGCCGAAATGGTCATGCAGAAAATAGAGGACGGGCTAAAATCCCTGAATAAACCGCCCGTATTCTTGTTGGATAAACGCACCCAAACATTGCTTGGAGGCAGCGGCCAGAGTTTTGACTGGCAGATTGTAAAGCAGATTTCACAGAAATACCCTGTGATAGTGGCCGGGGGGCTTAATCCCGAAAACATACAGGAGCTTCTGGAAACAGCCACCCCCTGGGGAGTAGACGTAGCCAGCGGGGTGGAAACAAACGGGACAAAAGATACAGCTAAAATAAACCTTTTTATCAAACGGGTGAAGGATGCGGATGGTAAGCGGATATGTTAGTAATAATGAAAAATGACGCCACAGAGGCACAGATAGCTAATGTTATGAAGGAGATTACCAATGCAGGCTACCGGGGTATACCCATACCGGGTGACCACCGCACCGCCGTCTGCATAGTAGGCAACCAGGGCATGGTAGAGGAAAACCCCTTTCTGGCACTGGAAGGGGTCAAGGAAGTGCTCAGGGTAACCAAGCCCTATAAACTGGTCAGCCGGGAAACCTGCCCCGAACCTACCGTTATCCGTCTGGGAGATGTGGAAATAGGAAACGGGTGCAAACCGGTTATCATAGCCGGGCCTTGCTCGGTGGAAGGCGAAGAACAAACCCTCTGCATAGCCCGTCAGGTAAAAGAGGGAGGTGCCAAGCTCTTCAGAGGGGGGGCATTCAAGCCCCGCACTTCACCCTACAGCTTTCAGGGTTTGGGTAAAGCCGGCCTCAAGATACTGGAAAAAGTACGCTCTGAAACCGGCCTCTTTATTGTCACCGAGGCAACCGATTCTGAAAATCTGAAGCTGGTTGAAGCCAGCACTGACATTATCCAGATAGGTGCCCGCAATATGCAGAATTATTCGCTGCTGCGGCGGGCAGGCCAGACAAAAAAACCGGTTATCTTAAAGCGGGGACTGTCAGCTACCATTGAAGAACTGCTGATGGCCGCCGAATACATTATGGCCGAAGGCAACACCCAGGTAATCCTGTGCGAACGGGGTATCCGCACCTTTTCAGACAACACCCGCTTTACACTGGACCTGAGTGCCATTCTGTCCGTCAAAGCTGTAAGCCATCTGCCTATCATAGTAGACCCCAGCCATGCGGCCGGACGCCGTGATTATGTTATCCCCCTGTCCAGAGCCGCCATTGCGGCCGGGGCAGACGGGCTGATAGTGGAAGTCCATTCAGACCCCGCCGCCGCTCTGTCAGACGGGGCGCAGTCTTTATATCCGGAACAGTTCAGCCGGCTGGCAAAAGAAGTGGAATATTTAAATATGCTGGGAGTAGAAAAATGCCTGAAGTAAACAGCAACTGCAAACCGGGGTATTTCGGCAAGTATGGCGGCCAGTTCGTGCCTGAAATACTGGTACCCGTCCTGAACGAACTGGAACAGGCTTACGAAAAAGCCAAAACAGATGAGGCCTTTCAGTCACGCCTGAAATACCTTTCAAACACCTTTTCGGGGCGTCCCACTCCGCTGTATGCGGCCGAAAGGCTGACCGAATATCTGGGAGGTGCCCGTATCTATCTCAAACGGGAAGACCTGGCCCATACCGGCGCCCACAAAATCAATAATGCCCTGGGGCAGGGTCTGCTGGCACAGCACATGGGCAAAAAAAGGGTGATTGCCGAAACCGGGGCGGGGCAGCACGGGGTAGCCACTGCGGCTGTCTGCGCCATGCTGGGGCTGGAATGTATTGTCTACATGGGCGAAGATGATATCAAACGCCAGGCCTTAAATGTGTTTCGCATGAAGCTGATGGGAACGGAAGTCAGGAGCGTTTCTTCGGGCAGCCGCACCCTGAAAGACGCCATCAACGAAGCCATGCGTGACTGGGTAAGCAACCCGGAAACCACTTATTACATAATCGGCTCGGTAGTCGGCCCGCGCCCTTACCCGGCCATGGTACGGGATTTTCAGGCCGTTATCGGGCAGGAAACCAAAGACCAGTCACTAAAACAGCTGGGGGGGCTGCCGGACTGTATAGTGGCCTGCGTAGGCGGCGGCAGCAATGCCATGGGCATTTTTTATGATTTCATACCTGACCAAAGCGTACGCCTTATCGGGGTGGAAGCCGCCGGCAGCGGCATAAGCACCGGCAAACATTCGGCTACCCTGAGTGCCGGCAAAGTGGGAATACTTCACGGAGCCATGTCTTACCTGCTGCAGGATGAGCATGGGCAGGTGATTGAAACCCACAGCATTTCGGCAGGACTGGATTACCCCGGCGTAGGCCCGGAGCACAGCCATCTGAAAGACAGCAAACGGGTGGAATACGTTTCGGTAACAGATGACGAAGCCCTGAATGGCTTTAAACTCCTTTGTTCACTGGAAGGGATTGTACCCGCTCTGGAATCATCCCACGCCATTGCTCACGCCCTGAAAATAGCGGGTAATATGCCCAAAGATAAAAATATAGTCATAAACCTGTCCGGCAGGGGAGATAAAGATATGGATATTGTCCAGAAAGCAATGGGGGTGAACCTATGAGCCGCATCAGTGACGCATTTTGCAAACGCAAACCCCTTATAGCTTACATAACAGTCGGCTATCCGGATATTGAAACCACCTTGAAACTGGTGCCTATGCTGGAAGCAAACGGGGTGGATATTATAGAGCTGGGTATTCCCTTTTCAGACCCCTTGGCAGACGGAGTCACTATTCAAAACGCCAGCTACCAGGCACTTCAGAACGGGGTAACCCCTGAAGTCTGTTTGTCAGTTGCCGCCCGTCTAAAAGAAAAAACCTCTATACCCATGGTATTTATGGGGTATTACAACCCCGTTTACAATTACGGCCTGAGCGAATTCTGCAATAAGGCGGCCGCCGCCGGTATAAGCGGGCTTATTATTCCTGACCTGCCGCCGGGTGAGGCCGAAGATATGGAAGCAGCCGCCAAAGAAGCCGGGCTGGATATAATCTTCCTGTTAGCCCCCACCAGCACAGACGAACGGATTAAACTGGTAGCCGCCAAATCAGGGGGGTTTATCTACCTTGTTTCCCACTCAGGCGTTACCGGGGCAACTGCCAACCTTCCGGCTGACCTCGGCAGTTTTGTAAGCAGGGTAAGAAAGGCCGCCCGCCAGCCTCTGGCAGTTGGTTTCGGCATTTCCACCCCCGAACAGGCCGCCGATATCTCAAAATATGCTGATGGGATAATAGTAGGCAGCCGCATTATCCAGCTGGTACAGGCAGACCCTTCACTTGAAAAGGTAAGCGGCTTTGTCAGGCAGCTAAGAAAGGCACTTGGCTAGTTCGTAAAACCTTTAAAATACGTAATAAAGGGGGAGGTTAAACCTCCCCCTTTTAAGCTGATAAACTAAGCTTTACTAGGCTGTCTTTTTGTGGCGGATAATAAGCTGCCAGTCCAGTGCGGCCAGTATAAGAAAGATAATACCGAATATCAACGCACCCATCCAGGCTGAAGTCGGTTCGTTCTCTTCAAGCGAACTGAAATAATGCTGGACGGTGGCAAACAAGGATGAGACCGCCAAAAGACCGATAACCCATTCGTACCACTTTATACCAAGCTGCCGGCGCACAAGCCAGACAACAAACAGGGTCAAAGCGACTGCTACTGCCAGTCCTACGAAAAACATATTTCCTACCTCCAATTCCTTAAGCTTTTAGTAACTGGTGTCAATACCGTAGGTAAAGTCATTGTCCAAATCCCAGAATTCTTCAGGATCTTTCCGCCCGTAATCCATAGCTTTTTCCATATTGGTAAAAAAGCTATTAAGCAGAGGAGTATTGGCAACTGTTCCCTTAACCACAGCATGGATAAATGAATCCGGTTTGCTGTTAAAGGGGCAGGTGCCCTGACAGGTGGGGCAGTGAGGACAATCTGCGGTATTGGTTCGCCAGCCCTCAAATGTTCCCTGCTGGATGCCGGACTTGGCTGAGGCAGGGTTTTCCCAGGTGGGGTCACCCTGCTGAATAAGCCCAAAGGGACAAGCATCCGCACAAATACCGCAGGTCTTGCAGAATTTGTAAGCACCAAAGTCTATGGGCGGAGTAGGCAGCAAGGGCAGGTCTGTAATAAGCGCCCACATGGCCCGGTTAGTTACCCCGTACTTGGGAGTGATGGTAGGTGAAGACATACGCCCGTGTTCGCCCATACCGGAAAAGACTGCCAGAGGAGTAGTCAGATAACCTTTCATACCCGGATTCAAGGCCTGATAACCCAAACCGCGGATAAACTCCTGGAACTGAGCACCGACCTTGGGGAAACGGGAATATGAATACCAGACAGAGAAGTTTTCGGTGATGCCGGCCTGACGGCGGGTGCCTTCCAATGACTGCCTGGCACTCCACATCAGTACCCATTTGCACTTGCGGGGGATAACCATCTTGGTTGCGGTTTCATAGGCTTCGTCTACATCTTCAACGACTACATCTTTGCCGCCGATTTGAGAGTGAATAAATTTCAAAATATCATCATCAAGTTCAAGTGCGGCCACATCCGAGCCTCCAAAAAACCTGATAGCGGTACGGCAGGTTTTCAGGTTTTCTTCAGGTGTACCCTGCCAGACGGGAGCGCCAAAATCCTGGGGGCGGGTAGTGGTGTCCAACTGAGGCCCCAACCACGGAGTAAAGGTGGGACTGCCGCCGGCCGCCATAATAGCACCGATGACATTAACTCTTTTGCCGCCCATTTCCATATTGCCGGGCCACACGCCCATCATCATAAATTTTGAAGCGTTGCAGAGTGAAGTGGTCCTGACATCACCCATACCTGCATAACCGGGAGTCCATCCCGGAAATTCCTTGGCCATGGCATCGTAAAGAGTAAGTGCCATTTCGGGGGTTTCAAGGTCTGTAGAAGTACCGCCGATAACCCCGGCCTTTTCAAAATCAGCTACCGTGGGTCTGGGCAGAGTTTTGAAGGTTCCGATATTGCGGGTGATTTTAGGCCAATCCATTGGCACTGTAGGATTTTTGAAATCCCTTTCCTTCACCCACCAGGGATTTTTGTTAATACCGATTGCCGAAGACGTAACCTCATCCAAATCATGGAAAACAGGGGCAGCAGCGCTCATAGTCCCTAAACCTGCTCCGACTACCCCGAGGCTTTTCATAAAATCACGTCGCGAGAGTGTGGAATGAAAACTAGTCATTTCGCTATTTTCCTTTTTACCTATATTTAGTCTTTCCCATTGCCACCCGGTCTTTCCCGGCAGCCAAGTCACATACCTGCCTCCTGATGTTGCCTGATACGATACTAGTATACGATATTAGTATACGATTATATTTAGCAACACCATAAAGAGTCAATGGTCCCAAAGACTTAATTCCGCTAAGCATTTAGTATATTTTTACTCCAAAAGCAACCTAATATCTGCTTCGGGGAAATACTTGCCACCAGGCCTAAGCAAATACCAACAAAACCTGCCGTCACTATAAAGATGCAAGGTAAATAAATCAAAAGGGGGAAGACTTAAGTCTTCCCCCTTTTATTAGATATTCCAGAGATAAAATTAGGCTTTCTTTACACGCCTCGCAGCCAGCTGCCATGAGATTGCCAGCAGTACAAGCCCCGGTAACCCTACAACCAACAGGAACATAGATGCCGCCTTACTCTCAAGTTCGTCCAGACTGCCAAAAAAGTTCTGGATAGTAAAGATAACCAAAGCCAAACCGATAATGCCAAGCAGCCATTCATACCAGGTAAGGCTGAAGTTATCTCTCTTCATCAGCCAGACAAGGCCCGACAGCAAAGCACCGGTAATGAGACCAATAATAAACCACATATTTTTACTCTCCTCTATTGCGTTAGGATTTATTTATCATATCCGCCGTGACTTGATGTAGCAGCACTGTCAAACCCGTAAACCGGCAGAGACAGATCCCACCACTCTTCCTTGTCCTCGTTCAAACCGTAGCCAAAGAATTTATCCGCCTGCCACAGGAATGTATTCAGGGTGGGAGTAGTAGCCAGAGTAGCCCGGACAAGTTCATGGATAGGAGCAGTATTTGTATTGAAAGTGCAGGTAGCCATACAAGCACCGCAGCCATTGTACTCTGTCAGGAACAGCCAGCAATCAACAGCATTCGTCCAATACTGCTTGCGGCCGGGGGAATGGACAATGTCCGCCTTGCCATAAATATTTGGCAAATCCCAGGTGGGTTCATGATCTTTGGGTATGGCGTTTACCGGACAGGCATCAGCACACTTGGTACAGGTCTGACAGAACCTCCAGATACCGGCATCTATAGGATTGGTAGGCTCAAGAGGCATATCGGTCACCAAACTGAACACCCCAAGTACAGGTCCGTATTCAGGGCTGGTGCAAAAACCGTTGTTGCGGTTTCCTTCGGTAATACCGGTCAGCTGGGCGCTGGCAATAGCAGGCATAATACCCGAAAAGGGTGAGGCATAACCGTAACAGGTATAGCCAAGTGAACGGATAAATTCCTGAATAGAATTCTGGATATTACCGAAGAGCCGATAACGCGACAGATTGGCAGCATACATTATCTGGGATTCATTTGCTGTCCTGAACATGTCTTTGGACATAGGCACGGTGAAGCAAAATTCATAAAGCTGTTTATTGGCCGGCAGAACAAAAGTAGTCGCCCCTTCGTAACCTACATCCACATCTTCAAATACATATGCTTTGCCCAGCGCCGGAGGCGGTGGGAAATTTTCCACGAAACCTATAGAGTTCGCAGCCCCTTTATGGTTGGTGAACACCAGTTTATCCTTGATTTTCTGGTCTATAACACCAAAACCGACCTGCCCGCCGCCGTAAAAGATTACCGCTGAACGCAGCATACGGCTGTTTTCCTCAGGAGTACCCTGCCAGACAGGTACATTCATACTTTGGGGAGTAGCCACCTTCTGGGGACCCATAAAAGTGGTCACATAAGGCAAATTCATAAAAAAGCCTGCGCCGGATGAAAGGGCATAATCCTTCAGTGTCTGACCAGGAGTTTCACTGGTAATAGCATTTACTTTATTGGTCAGGACATTGGCATATCGTTTCTTTATTTCGTCCACACCCAAATACTTAGCCTGGATACCGGGTGCCTGCCCTGTCTGGCGTCCATCCCATCTATTCATCAATGACCAGTCAATTTCAGTAGTGGGATTATCCAACTCACGGTATTTCACCCACCAAGGGCGTTTCCATTCAGCATTAGGCGAAGATATCACATCATCCAGATCACGAAAAGCCGGAGCGGCGGCCGCTGCAGTTCCAAGACCGGCACCGACTACCCCAAGCCCTTTCATAAAGTCACGTCGTGACAGCGCGGAATGAAAATTAGGCACTTTTCTATTTCCTTTTTAATAATATTTAGTCTTTCCTATAGTCACCCGGTCTTCCCCGGGAGCCAATTTACATCTTCACCTCCGAATATTAACTGGTACTTTGATAATATACGATACTAGTATACGATTATAGTTTTCGATATTTCAGAGGTCAATAAGCTTTATGGCTTAGAAGCCTAGGCATTTAGTATATTTTCAACATATATTTGTATTTATCCTCCGAATTATTGTTTAATAAACACATACAGGTAGTAGGCAAATCTGCTTAATACAAGAAGGTTATATGACTCACAGACTAAGAAAAGACGGCTACAAAATATGGTCAATTCTTATGCAGGCCAGAACGGCAGCCTACCACGTACGCAGAAAAGACCTGATGGAGTATGGAGTTTCACCGGAACAGGCAGGCATACTGGAACGGCTTTACCACACTAAAGACAAAACTATGACACCCACCCGCATAGCCGAGATTTTTTTACGTCAGCCCAACACTATTACCGCCATTTTGAGGGGCATGGAGAGAAAAGGGCTGGTTGAACTAAGCAAAGACCTGGAAAGAAAAAACATGATTCGGGTCACCATTACCGAAAAGGGCACTCAGCTAAGAGAGATTATAAACACTAATCTTGCTGAAACACGCAAAATATTTGATGTCCTGTCTGACGAGGAGTTGGAACTGCTGGAAAATATGCTCTTAAGAATAAGAGATAAATCCATAACCCAAACTTCATCCTCCAAGTACAATGCAAAACGCAAACTTGAGCAGATTCACGAATCTGACAGCCAGATACTCTGACGGTATTCTCTCCGATACCCCGTTTGCCCGCTCCGGAAATACCTGCCACCTATATTTTTATCAGACCTCATTTATGCTTTTTCCGCTTGTGAAAATACTCCCGAATTGGTATCCTTTCGGCATAAGGAGACACCTCTTATGGAATATAATGTAGAAGTAAAACTGCTGGCTATGACCCCTGATGCCGAAAATCTGGCCGAACAGGCCGGGCGGCTGTGTTACGCCAGCGGCAGTAAACAGGGCAGCAGCCAGGACTGGCTTCAAACCCGTATCAAACAGGGGCATGAAAGTCTGCTTGAACATGTGTCTGCCACTTTTTATATAAAGGCATCACGGGTGGTTACCCACGAACTAGTCAGACACCGCATTGGCAGTTACTCCCAGCGGAGCCAGCGTTACGTGAAGGAAAATCAGGCCGAGTTTATCACCCCGCCTGAAATAGCCGAAGGAAACGACGCCAAACTGGATTTATTTAAAGAGGCCATGGAAAGTGCCTGGGATTCATACCGCAAACTGCTTGAGGTAGGTATAAAAGCAGAAATTGCCCGTTACGTACTGCCTAATGCCTGCGCCACTGAGATTATCTGCACCTGGAATTTCCGCGAACTGCGGCATATCTTGAAACTGCGTACCGCCCCATCCGCCCAGCCGGAAATGCGGGCCGTAGCCGGCCGTATAAAAGAGATACTACAAAAAGAAGCCCCCAAAATATTCGGAGACCTCTAAACAGCGCTTAATAATATTTTACCCTGCCTGTATCAGATTAAATGGCAGGCACAGAGGTGATTTTCGGAAACCATCTTCAAAGGCGGCGCTTCCTGATGGCAAACCGGCAGATGCAACGGGCAGCGCCCAGCAAAACCGCAGCCGCATCCGTCTTCGTCATGGTGATGCAGGTCGTGCCCATCTTCAAGCTCCAGTGCCAGCCCTGCCATAAGCATTTTGGTATAAGGGTGAACAGCCTGGGATATATTTTCTTTCCCCATCACTTCAACCAGCTTGCCTCGGTACATAACCGCCAAACGGCTGCAAACCGAACTAACCATTTGCAGGTCATGTGAAATAAGCAGATAACTCAAACCATATTCTTCTTTAAGCTCCAGCATAAGCCTGAGCAGCTGGTAACGCAAAATAGTATCCAGCCCGCTTAAAGGTTCATCAGCAATTATTATTTCAGGTCTTACCAATATAGTTCTGGCCAGTGACACCCGCTGACGCTGCCCGCCGGATAGTTCTACCGGGTAGCGGCCAGAAAGCGAAGGCGGAATAAAAGTTTTCTCCATAACGGCTGAAACCGATTGCTGCATTTCAGCCTTGTTTAAGTGACGGTTTATCTTTAGAGGTTCTTCCAGAAGCCCTGTAACCCTCATGCGGGGGTCTAAAGTGGCGTCCGAGTCCTGCAGCATTAACTGGACTTCACGGCGGTACTTTTTGAACTCAGGGTCTTCCATCTTTTGCAGATCCTGCCCTTTATATTCAACCACACCGGCAGAAGGGCGAACCAATCCTGCCAAAGCTCTGGCCAGAGTAGTTTTACCGGAGCCGCTTTCACCTACCAGCCCCAGTATTTCACCCTTTTCCAGTGTGATACTCACATCTGAAACAGCCTTGATAGTATGGTCCGGGTGCTTAAGGCGTACCAAAGGGTTATGTCTGACTACAAAATTAACTGACAGGTTTTCAGCTTTTAACACGTTTGCACCCCATTTCGGGTATACAAATGACAAACCACCCTGCCGCTCTCCAGACAAACTTCCTGCGGTATTTCTTTTAAACAAATTGCGGTTGCCTGGGGACAGAACAGGGCAAAGCTGCAACCCTTGTCATCACCTAATAAATCCCGGCTTTCAAAACCTGTCAAAGGCATATTCAAAAAACCTGCGGACTGCTGATATTTCATAAGCATACGGCTATATGGGTGGCGGGGGTTTTCCATCAGACTTTCAGTATCACTGTACTCTACAACCCTGCCGGCATACATTACCGCTAGTTTCGGGCAAAGGGTTTTCAACGCAGGCAGGTCATGGCTGATAACAAGCAAACTGGTTTTACTTGAGGACTTTTTCAGTATATTCAAAGCGGTAGTACGGGTACTTGCGTCAAGGGCGGTAGTGGGTTCATCTGCCACCAGCAAGTCAGGCTCGGCAAGCAGAGCCATAGCAGTCAGCACCCTCTGGCGCATACCCCCGGACAACTGGTGGGGATAGCTTTTCAAGATATGTTCAACCGAATGTATATCCCCCAGTCCCAATTCAGCAAGCAGATGTTTTGCGTTGTCCAGCCCTGTGTCAGGAATTTTCAGGGCGGTTTCAATTTCACTAATCTGCTCACCCACCTTTAAAAGCGGGTTCAGGGCAGTAGACTGGTTTTGGGGAATAAGGGCAATCTGTCTGCCCCTTATATTGTTCAGCTCAGCTTCGGGCAGATTTACCAACTCCCTGCCTTTAAAAAGTATGCTGCCATTCATGATTTTGCCGGGTTGCTGCAGCCCCAGCAAGGTATAGACAAGCACCGTTTTGCCGCAGCCGCTCTCACCCATAATGCCCAGACTGCCACCCGCTTCAAGCTGCAGATCAAGCCCGTTATTAGCCCGCACCAGCCCGGCCGGAGTCTCAAAATATACGTGCAGGTTGGAAACTTCAAGCAGGTTTTTCATCTGTCCAGTATCCTCTGCAGCCGCGGGTCAGTACGGTCTTCAAAGCTCATATTAATAAATGTCAACCCCAGTATACACAGGGTAATGCACAGCCCGGGCGGCAGATACCACCAGTACAGGTTCTGGACAAAACCTCCCCGCGAAAAAGCGTAATGAAGCATCATGCCCCAGCTCTTTTGGGAGGGATCACCCAAACCCAAAAAGCTCATGGAAGCCTCAAGGAGCAAAGCCACCGCCACTGCCAGAATAAACTTGGCCGCCACCAATGGCAATACATTGGGAAGCACATGCCGCCACATCAGGCGGAATTCACTTGCCCCCATAATGCGGGCAGATTCCACATAACCGCTCTGGCGGATAGTAATTACCTGTGAGCGGATTACCCTTGCCGTCCCTGGCCAAAGCGTCAGCGCAATAACCAGAATAATATTCCAGATGCTGGGTCCCAGATATACCGAAAGGAGTATTACCAAAGGCAAAGCCGGTATAACCAGAAATATATCTGCCGTACCCATCAGCACATTATCCAGCCAGCCGCGGCGAAATCCGGCCCAGATACCTACCGCCACCCCCAGCAAAGTAGCCAGAGAGGCAGCGGCAAACCCCACCCAAAGGGACACTCTGGCGGAATAAACCAGCTCGGAAAATATGTCCTGCCCCACATCATTAGTCCCCAGCAGATGCTGGGCAGAAGGGTGCAGAAAAGCCTGCCCGTAAGTCCACGGGTCATACGGGGAAATCAGCGGTGCAAATACGGCCGAAAGCACGAATATGCCCAGCAGCACTGCCCCGGAAAAGAGCAGCTTGTTTGAGCGCAGACTGCTAATGATATTCATCTCAAGCAACCCTCGGGTCAAGACGTCTGTAAAGCAAATCTGCCGTCATATTTGCAAGCAGCACACAGACTGCAATAATCAAAAACGCACCCTGTATAAGAGGATAATCACGCGCCCCTATAGCTTCATAAATAAGTGTCCCCATGCCCGGCCAGGAAAAAACGGTTTCCACCAGCAGAACTCCCGAAAAAAGCATGCCGAACTGTATGGCGGTAACCGTTACCAGCGGGGCAAGTGAATTTCTGAGTATGTGTTTAAAAAGAATCCGCCCGCGGCTAAGCCCCTTGGCTCTGGCCATCAGTATATAATCTTCCCCGCAGATGGAGATAACCGTATTTCTCATAATCAAGAAATCATAAGCAGCCTTAAACAGGGTAACAACCAGCAGCGGCAAAGCCATATGCCAAAACAGGTCTGTAAAATAAGCCAAACCGCTCAGTCCGCCTGAGGTAACCTTGCCCATGGGAAACCAGCCCAGATTAAAACTAAAAAACATAAGCATCAGCATGGCAATCCAGTAATGGGGCATGGCGTAAATCAGCATAAAGCCGCTGGTAAGGCCTATGTCCAGCGGAGTCTTGCGGAAATAACCCGCTACTAGTCCGGCAAAACCGGCCAGCAATGCTCCCAGTATAATAGCCGGCAGGATAAGCACCAGTGTCCACAGCAAATGCCCGCCCACTGCCTCCAGAACCGGCTGCATATACAGGTATGAGTAACCCCAGTCTCCTCCAAACAGTCCGCCCAGATAATCACCAAACTGCTGATATATAGGTTTGTCCAGCCCCAGTTCAACTGAAAGAGCGGCCACATCCTCGGCGGTGTAGTAGGCCTGTTCACCAAGAATATTTTTAACCGGGTCACCCGGCATAACCCTGGGAATCAGAAAATTTAAGGCAATGATAACTAACAGTACGATGCCGTAACGCAGCGCCTTACCCAGAAAACCGGCCGCCGGATGATAATGTCTTTGCATATCTTTATAGAATGTATTATGGCTGACCGGAGTCTAGAAACCCCGGTCAGCCATAATACATTAGGGAGACCGAACACTCAAGAAGGAGAAGCCATTAAAAACTCCTCCGTAGATACTGTCTATCACCCAGCCTGACCAACCCTGCTGGTAGGGGTAAACACTCTCTGTCCAGGCCAGGGCAATACCCGGCAAATATTCGGCGGTAAGTTCCTGTATCCGCAGGTCCAGTATAGCCTGCTGGGCAGGATCAGCCGTAGCCAGTCTGGCATCACAGGCGGCCAGATATTCAGCCACATCCAGATTGTGCAAAACACCCTGACCGGTACGTCTGGAATCAAAGTAGCCCGAACCATGCCCGGCATGCATCAGGGTCCCCCAGGGAGTAGCCCCGAAGAGAACCATATCATAATCAAGGGCATCCTTCACCGAAGCCCAAGCCGAAAGGTCAAGTGCCCTTATTTCTACCCCAAGCCCAATCTCAGACAGGGCATCCCGCAGTATTTCAGCCAGACGCATATTGGTAGACTGATCAGATCTGGCCAGCAGCCTCAGGGAAATGTTCTGGCCGGATGCATCTTCACGAATGCCATCCCCGTCTGTATCCATCAACCCGGCCGCATCCAGCAGGGCATTTGCCTCTGCAGGATTATATGCCAAAGAAGGCAGATTTGCATTGTAGTTGGGGTGGGTGGGGGGAACAAAACCAGTGGTAGGCACACTGCCGTAACCCGCATAAAAGTATTCTATTATCTGCTGGTAGTTTATAGCCGCAGCAATAGCCTTGCGGACATTTATGTCACTGGCAGGGCCGTCTTCAAGGTTAAAACCCAATGCAGACGGAACACCCAGATAGGTGCTGGTCTCAAAATCCACTTTGCCTGACTTTATCAGGGCGGGTATGCTGGTATAGGGAAAAGTACCCGAATAATCCCACCAGGTATCTATATCACCATTAGCCAGTGATAAAACTAAAGCATCCATATTCTGGTAGATATCCACTTCAAGGCGGTCAACAGTTGGCTTGCCCTGAAAATAGTCTTCGTTAGCCTTGAAAATAAACTTGCCGGAAGCAAGGTCAAAACTTTCAAATACAAATGGGCCTGAACCGACTGTCATATCCGGCTGGTTATACTTAAGCGGGTCGTCCACATCCTGCCAGATATGTTTGGGTACAACCGAATAGGTCATAAACTCGGTCAAGAGGTTGCCGTAAGGACGAGACAAACTCAAAGTAACCGTATCCCCCGAAAAGCTTACATCTTCTATAACATCTTTCATCCAGCTGGCTGACGCAATGTAATCACGGTAGTACTCTACTGAAAAGGCCACATCCTCAGCCGTCAGTTTGGTACCGTCATGCCAGTAGGCATTGTCTACAATAGTAAAGACAAATGTCATGGCATCATCCGACACTGTCCATGACTTGGCCAGCCAAGGCTTGACGGACATGTCATCCCCCAGCCTTATCAGGCTGTCATGGGTAGTCAGATTGGTTAGTACCCCGTACCAGTAGTCACTGAAGCGGTTGACAGTCTTGAAAGGTTTGGTAGAACCAACCTTCAGGGTAACAATCTCGGTATTATCGGCATTCGGGGTTATCTGCTCACAGGCGGCAAACAGGCTCAGCGATATCACTGCCGCCAGACCCAGCAGCCACACTTTCTTAAATTTTTTCCAATTCCCAATCACCAGATTACTGTACCTCCTTTTTTATCCAGATAAGGGCATCCCGGTTTTGGCGTTTCAGCCAAACCTGTCCACCCTCAGTAAAAGTTTTACCGCTATCTGAAAGATGCTCTTTCAGCTTCGCAAGCTCATCCGGATTGAGCCCGGGATTGTAAGAAAACATTTCCAGCTGCACTTCCAGCGGTATCTTATAATCACGGCAAAACACCTCTACATCAGGGCTGAAACCCATCTGGTAGAGTATGTTGTAGATATAAATATAATCAGGTGACGCCTGCAGTCCGAAAAGGGTTTTCAAGGCAGGTCGCAGATCGTTGCCTGCAGTGTGTACAAGAAGCACATTTTTAGCAGCAACCGCTATCATTTTCTCCAGTGCCGGACGGATATTTTCCATCTCCAGCGAATATACCGCCATCACGTGATCATGCTTAGTTATTTCCTCTGGCAATAGGGCTTCCCACTCGTCATGCACTATTCTGATATTCGCCAGAGACTCTTTTTGAATTTCTTTTGCAAGCGCACCGGACTGTCTGGGTGAAGGCTCAACCGCAGTTACATTGACCCCGTGAAGAGCCAAAGGAATGGCAAACGAACCGGCACCCGCCCCTATATCCAGCAGACTTTCACCCTGGTGGGTAATATCTAAAATCCTATCAAGCAGTTTACCGGGGTAATCACGGTTGACATACAGGCTCATCCATGTCTGGTATTTCTGCCAGAAATCCTCGCGGCTGTGCCCCTGCCGCTCAAGGTTTGCCCTCAGCCCTCTTTGGGCGGTAGCATCATCCCAAGCTTTAGCCCAATCTATTTCAGAAGCGGGTCTGTTCATATTACCATCCATTATGCGATATTAAGCAATTGCAACTAGTTGCATTAGAATACAATAAACACCGCCTCCCGTCAAGACGCAGACACCCTCTTTAAAACTCAGGAAATAACCCCGCTAAACCCGTCCACCCAAGCAGAAGACTGCAAAGCCGGGAAACCAATGCATAGTGCTATACACATGTTACTTCAGTTATATATGCGTGTTTTTTTAAAGTACTTGCCCTGATATGTTATAATGACCCGCACGTTTTATTTAATGGGAGAAAGAAACAAAAAGCATAATGGTAGAAATGTTCGACAACCTGAATCACAGACTTTATCATCACTTTAGCTGCACTTATCTGGGTATTTTGCGTTATATGCAAAAGCGGATGGCTCACGATACCGAATATACCCTTGAGCAAATGTCTATCCTGAATATGCTCAGAAATCTGGGCAAGGCTGATGTGGATACCATGGCCCGTCTGATTATCAAAGAGCCAAACACCCTGCTGCAAATTATGAACCGCATGGTAGACAAAGGCTATTTGGAAAAACAGAAGATTGGCCGCAAGACTGTTTACCAGATAACCGAAGACCACCGCGCCAGGCATAACCCGGAGTTATTTAATGATTACGCAAAGGATATTTTTGACTGCTTCTCTCAGGAAGAAAAAGACAAATACCTTGAGCTTTCAGATAAGTTGTTCAATTCGGTAAATACCAAACTGACCAACTATTTCGTAGAATACGAATAATCTAAAACCCTGTTTATCAGCCACCGTTATTCCTCCGCTTTTGACAGTTGTTGTCTCCAGCCGGAGGGATGGCGGGAGCGGCAGTCCCTCAAAACCGCTTGATTTCAATTTATTTTATTCTTCTGCTAGAATACTTTATCTGATGTATACCGTCAGTTAACCACTGCCTGTTTTAACCGCAGTTATTACTGGGCAGATAACGCCCGTTTCCCGGTATATTATTCATCAGCATTTAAAAGAGGTGTTTTCTTGAGCGAGATACTGCTGCTGGCGGCAGGCGGAGCTTTGGGTGCAGTCAGCCGTTACGGATTAAATAATCTTTCTATCAAGCTTCTGGGAGAAAGCTTTCCCTACGGAACTCTTATTGTAAACTGCCTGGGCTGTTTTGTATTAGGCTTCCTGATGCAGTGGGGCTTCAGCTCCGGCAACCACAATACCCACCTGAAACTCATGCTTACAGCCGGTTTTCTGGGAGCTTTCACCACTTTTTCCACTTTCAGTTATGAAACTTTAGACTGTTTCAGAACTGGCAACTATGTAAGCGGATTATCCAATATTCTGGCCAACGTAGTGCTGGGTCTGCTGATGGTATTCATAGGAGCATATCTGGGCGGTCTCCTGAAACAAAACAGCGGTACCTAATAAAACAGCCTCCTAAAGGAGGCTGTTTTTGTTTATACCTAATTTACAACCTAAAGACTGGTTAGAGAATACTCGATATTGCGGTCTTTCAGGCTGGATACCAGAGCATACACATCCTCTTCAGTACACACCACTGCCGAAGACAGCCCATGCAAAGCGGCATCTATCACCACTCCGGAAACATCATAAAGGTAATTCGGCTCTATGCCGGCACGGTGAAGCGCCGCCACAGATTCAAGCCCTATCGCCCCCACATGGCCAACCCCTTTGAGTTTGGTTTTTATAAGTGCCAAATCAATATGACGTGAGCCGCCTTTGGCAATACCCGGCACAACCAGCACCGAAACAATCCCATAGCTGAATTCAATCAGACCCTGTATATTGCGTACACCCACATCCTCACCTGCCTTGGCGTCTGCTTCAGCAATTCCGGTGGATTTGGTCTGACAATCAGCGGTGGCAAAAAGCAGGCCGTTTATCATCTTTAACCCTACCTGCTCACCCTTTTTGATATCCTTTTCAGCAATAGCGGGGGATATCACTATCCCGTTTATGACGCTGTCTATCCCGTCAAAATAGGCTTTTACCTCACGGACGTTCTTGAGCACCCAGTTCACCCCTTCGCGGGTTATCTGATAACGGGAACGCCCCAGATAGGTAATCATGCTTTCGCCTTCCAGCTGGCTTATATAATCCGAGACTGCCTGCGGGGTAATAGACAACTCCTGAGCTATAGCCCTTTGCTGAATAGTAGGCCCGTGGGTGGCTATCTCTATAAGTATCTGGAAGCGGGTGGCAAAACTCTTGTTCCGAAGTATCTCTACCATATCAGGTTTATTATAACGGCTAAACCATCAGCTTACAATGTGCATATTTATGGCAAAGCAGTCTTAACCAAGGCAAAAAAGAGTGTTATACTTGCATTCAAATATCCCGTTTAAGGAGGTTTTTATGTCTCCGCGCAAACTGAAAACTGACCCGGTAATAATGGATATGCCCGCCCAAAAGATGGCGGCGGTTCGAGGAAAAGGTGCTCCGGACAAGGTTTTCTCCCAGATATTCCCTGCTCTTTTCGGCTCTGTATACACCATGAAATTTGACCTGCTTAAAAAGGGGCTGGAATCATTCAAAGTGAGCTGTCCGCGTGCCCGCTACCCCAATGCCAACCTATCCCCGAAGGAAGAATGGGTTATTATTGCCGGTATACCGGTACCTGAAAACACAACTTCATTACCCCAAAAAATGCCGGATACTGAAGTAAAGCTGGAAACATGGGAATACGGCACGGTAGCTCAAATACTTCATCTGGGCTCATATGACCAGGAAATGGAAACCGTAGAACGTCTGCACAAGTTTATTGCCGAAAACGGTTATGAAATAGCCGGTCCGCACGAAGAGGAATATCAATCCAAACCGGATGCCAAAGTACTAAAAACCCTTATCCGTTACCAGATTAAGAAAATCAAATAACAGGCCGCACCAAGAAGTCAGCATAAATTCCTTGGTCATATACGGCTTACTTTCTCTTTAGCAGTAAGTAGACTGCAAAGACTCAAAAGCCGTTTCCTGGAGGTGTGGCAGTCAAAGCCCGCTTAAGGTTTTCGGGTATTGCCTCTGGACAGAGACGCAAATATCCCGATAAAGCACAGGGTAGTAAAGAGTATCATGGCAGTACGCATACTAGTCAGCAGACCTTCATAATTTTCAGGGCTGATATTTACCGGCCCCAATATCAGGGAAAACAAGAACATAACCACTGCCAGACTTATCATTTGGCCGGAAAGACGCATAGTAGAGAGCGTGCCGGAAGCCACCCCGTAATGTTTTCTTTCAACCGAACTCATAACCGCGTTGGTATTCGGTGAGGAGAACAGGGCAAAGCCCATCCCCAGCAGTACCAGCGATATGATTATAAATACCAGCGGAGTGTCCATACTCAGAGTTGATAAGAGGGCCAGTCCGATAGTCGTCAAACCCATACCGGCGGTAGCCACAAAACGCGGCTGGATACGGTCTGACAGCCGCCCGGCAAAAGGAGACAGACCAGCCTGAATAATAGGCATAGCCACCAGCACCAGCCCGGCAGACTGGGGGCTGAAACCCCTTATATACTGCAAATACAGACTCATCAAGAAGCCCACCCCGAAAGTAGCACTGTAATTTATAAGGGCCGCCAGATTGGACAAAATAAACGGACGGTTTTTTGTGAACAAACGTACGTCAAAAATAGGACTGGTATAATTCAGCTCCCGCCAGATAAACATACTGAAAGCTATAATCCCAGCCAGTATATACCAGATTGCAGACGGATCAGGTAAAATAGTGGTACCGGCCATAGCAGCTACCACCCCAAGCCCGTATACCAACGAACCCATATAGTCAAATTTTTCGCCTCTGGATTCAGCCATATCCCAACCGCGCATCTTCCAGAAAATAAACCCGATAATCAGCAACCCCAGAGGCACATTTGACCAGAAAATACTCCTCCAGCCGAAGTGTTGGGTAAGAAAGCCCCCCAGAAAAGGCCCGGCAGACAATCCTATATAAACTGCCGCCACATTTATACCCAGCACCCGCCCCCGCATACTGAGGGGAAAAGCCGAAATAAGAATGGGAGCGGAAGTACCGAATATACCGGCACCGCCTATACCCTGAATAATACGGCTGAATATCAGCCAGGCCTCATTGGTGGAAAGCGCTGAAGAAATAGACGCCAGCGTGTAAATAATAATGCCGATAGTCAGTATGCGTTTACGTCCGTATATATCCGCCAGCCGTCCGAAAGGCACCAGACAGACTACCGCCGCCAAAATAAAGGCGGTGGCTATCCAGCTGAGGTGTACAGCATCAATACCGAACTCTTCACCCATGGAAGGCAACGCGATATTGATAGAAGAAGAAATAAAAGGAGTCAGGAACGCACTTAGGGTGGTTACCAACAGTACGGCTTCCTGGCTTATCTGTTTTTTAGGCAAGTTTATTTGAGCCATAATCTGTTTATTATAATCCAAATACCCCTTGCAGAAAAATCAAACCTGATTACAGGATAAGATTCATAAGTCCTCCCACCCCTATAGCCGCAACCAGCATAACCAGCACTGATTTCAAGGCATCTTTCCGCCCCAGCTCGCGGAAAAGTATCACCAGAGATGCTATACAGGGGAAGAGCATGGCCAGTACCAGACTGGCCACCACCAGCTGTTCAGGCCCCATATCCAAAGGACCTAAAAGAGCCATAGCCGCATCTTTGCGCAGGAAACCCACCACCAGAGGCACAGCCGCATCAGACGGCAACCCCAGAATACCGGTCACCACCGGCTCGGCCGCTTTGGCAATAACGTCAAATACCTTGGTAAAACTAAGAATATTTATAACTGCCACTACCCCCAGTATTATGGGTAAAGCTTCCTTGAGAAAACTTTTAATCCTGAAAGCCAGCTTTTTCAGCACAAGATTGACAGGGGGCAGGCGGTAGGGAGGCACTTCCAGTAATAGTTCCGGGCTGAAACCGGGAGTAATCTTGTTAAGAATCATACCCAGCCCCAGCCAGACTGCAAACAGGGTACCGAAAACCAGAAAAACATACCCTATCCCGAATCCCCCCAGCATACCTATTATCATAGCCTGCAGGGAAACACAGGGCACAGCTACCGAAACCAATGTAGCCGCAATAAAGCGCTCACGTCTGCTTTCCAGACTGCGGGTAGCCATAATAGCCGGCACGTTACAGCCTAATCCCAGCAGGGTAGGTATAAAGGCAAACCCGTGCAGCCCCAGCCGGTGCATTACATTGTCCAGCAGCACCGCCAGACGGGGCAGGTAGCCGGTATCTTCCAGTATGCCCAAGACCAGGTAAAAGGCTACTATGTAAGGCAGAACCATGGCAAACGGCACGTATAATCCGCTGGTAAGCAGCCCCAAAGACTCTTTAAAGTTTATTTCCCCGCCGCTTACATCACCCACCAGCAGCCCGTGCAGGAAACCGCTGCCGCCCAAAGCATCTGACAAAGAATGGACTACCGGCGCCCACAGATTATTAAAAATGGGGTCAAATACATACGCTATCAGTCCCTCACCCACAAACCGCACCACCAGAAAAACTGCCGCCATAATGAATACCGCCATCAGGACACCCAAAACCGGGCTGACACTGGCATCCGCCAGCCTCTCCCCAATGGTATGGTGACGGTGGGTTATCTGCTGAACCTCACGGATAATACCGCCGATACGCTGCCAGCGTTCATCCTGCCCCTGCTCGGTCAGCACCGGCACTTTGGGTGAAAGCAACTGGACCACCAGCTGTTTAATCCCCTCGCCGCTGGTGGCGGAAGTGGGGGCTATAGGCACTCCCAGTATTTCCGAAAGCTTATCCAAATCTATTTTTATGCCCTTGTGGCGGGTTTCATCCCACATATTCATAGCTATAACAGTAGGCAAACCCCTTTCCAGAAGCTGCTGGGTAAGATACAGGTTTCTTTCCAGATTAGTGGCATCTATCACATTCAGGATAATTACTTCTCCATCTTTGTCAGACGCCACTTCATCCAGCATTTTTCTGGCCACTGTCTCCGCTTCACAGGTGGGTTCAAGGGTATAAGAACCGGGTACGTCTATAACCTCGGCAATTTCATCACCCAGCTTCATCTGGCCGCGGCTGAAAGTTACAGTCGTACCGGGATAATTGGCAGACATGGTTTGGACGCCAGTCAAGCGGGTAAAGACCACACTTTTACCCACATTGGGATTACCGAAGAGCAAGACTTTTTTCATATACCGGCAACTTCCACCATTACTTTGGAAGCCATGCCATGCCCCATAGCCAGCTGGGTTCCGTCAACCTTTACTGTAACCGGCCCTTTAAATGACATGGCGCTGATTTTAGTTAATTCCTTGCCCGGCCTAAGCCCCAAAGCCGCCAGGCGGTTATTAACGGCGGCCCCGCCTTCAATGCTGCACACCCGGGCACGGCTACCGTTTTTCAAATTTGCCAGAGAAACTATTTGCTGAGCCATATGTATCCTTGTCTATATAAAATAATTTACTTGCCAGGTTTTAACGGGAATCTTCATTTTTGGAGCAGGCGGCACAATATCCGCTGAAACGCAAATCTGTATTTAAAACCCGAAAACCGCTGGCCTCAGGCACATTACTGAGCATATATTCCAGCGGATACTTAAACTCCACCACCTTGCCGCAACCCAAACACAGCAAATGGTAGTGCTCGCCGCCGGTCTTTATTTCATAGTAATGGGTATGCTCATCCAGATGAATTTCCTCAATAAGGCCGGCTTCTCTAAGGGTTTTCAGATTGCGGTAAATAGTCCCCAAACTCACCTTAGGGAACTTTTTCTGCACCTTCTGGTAAATATCTACGGCAGACATGTGCCCCTTAGCCTTAGACAAAACCTCCAGCACAGCCTGACGCTGACGGCTGGCACGGGTACCAATCTGAACATTGGCGGGTATGGTACTATTCATCTCCCTGCCCCCCTTATTATCAATAACGATTACTATTATTAGTATATGACAAGCAGACTTGCCCGTCAAGCATCTCCCGAGGATAATTGTAAGGGGCAAGCAGTCTGGGGTATGATATAATACATATGGCAGAATACGTAACCCTGACAACTAACCGCAAAGCATTTCATAACTATTTCCTGGAAGAAAAATACGAAGCAGGGATAGTACTACTGGGCACAGAGATAAAATCCCTCCGGGGCGGCAGAGTAAATATGGGAGATGCTTATGTTAAACCTCAGGGGGGAGAGCTCTGGCTGGTAAACGCCCACATATCAGCTTACCAGTGCAGCGGACATACCAGCCATGAACCTTTGCGGGAACGCAAACTGCTTATGCACCGCAAAGAAATAGCCCTGCTTATGTCAAAGGTCAAGGAAAAAGGGCTGACTCTCGTACCGGTGCGTATCTACCTTAAAAACGATGTTGCCAAGGTAGAGCTGTCACTGGGGCGGGGTAAAAAGCTATATGACAAACGGGATACCATTACTAAGCGGGATACCGAGCGTGAACTGAAGCGGGAAATAAAACACCGCAATTTCCGCCGTTAATACCAATATTATGGGGACGCGTGGTTTCGACAGGGAAGGTAGGCTACTGGATTGCAGGCTGAGGTGCCATCCACCTCATTAAACAGGTGGCAAAAAACAACTGGCGAACGTGAACTCGTTCTTGCTGGCTAGATAAAACCAGCACATCCTGCCTGGCCCCACCTCAACGGGCCGGGTTTGGGTGCCGATTAGTTGAGGTGCCGTTTCCCCAACGCCGATGAGGGGAACGAAAGAAATATCGGCTGGTTTGGCTAAATTAGGCCGGCAAAAGCTAGCCAGACAAGATTAAATAGACGGCTAATCCTGTAGTAGATCCTGGGTCATCTTTTCTGGACGGGGAGTTCGACCCTCCCCCGTCTCCACCAGAAACACGGACGAGCCGGCGGGTGAAGTACCCAAAGGCTCGTTTAAGATACGTATTCTGGATTCCTTCTTTGATACCGCCACCTGAAAAATGGGTTTAAAGGGCGGCTTCACCTTAACTGCAATCACCGAGCGGCTCTGTTTCACATCCACATACACCCCGTCCAGCATGGTCAGGAGTATCTTTCTCTGTTCAGTAAGGTTAGCTTTACCCCAGAGTACAGGCAGATTCTGGATGAGTTTCCCAGCCTGTTCAGAGGCATCATAGTCGGGTACTACCAGTGATTCCAGACTGAGTTCCAGAAGTCTCTTCTGCCTTAAGTATTCTTCCTCAGGAATAAGCCCGTCTATATAGGTTTTGGCCATACGGTGGAGTTTGCCGGTTACCTGCTCTTTTTCTTTCTTAACTCTTTCCACTTCATCCTTAAGGCTTATGATAGAGAGTACTTCCTCAAGCCAGCCAGGACCAAGCTCTATAGCGGAAACAAGTTCCTTTATCTGGTTATCTATTACATGGCAAGCTATGGTGCCGCCATGTCCGGGGCATTCCTGTATACTTCTTGAGGCTTTATGCTCCCGGTAGTAGCTGTTTCCACTTTTATAAGTCTGAGCCCACATTGGCATTCCGCAATAGGCACACCTGACCAGTCCTTTCAGCAGATACTCTCTATTAGGTGAGGTATTTAAGGTTTCAGATCTGCCCGAATTCTTTTTTAAGGCCAGTTGAACAGTATCAAACAGTTCCCGGCTGATTAAGGCTTCATGGGCACCGGCTAGGATTTCATCCCGGTGGTTTATCTGCCCGGTATAGAAGGGGTTATGCAGGATATTTCTGACCGAGGAACTGGTGAATAGTCTTGGCCCTGAAACCAATTCTCCGTTGGCATCAGGCAGATTCCTGGTATTACGGGTACGAAATCCCTGTTCATTTAGCCAGATAGCCAGCTGCGAAAGTGTTGTTGTACCGGAGGAGTATCGTCGGAATAGCTCGGCTGCGGCTGGCCCTTCCCTTGAATGGATGTGAAGTCCTCCGGGGTGTTCCTGCTCACAGCGCCTTTTCTTCTCTCCCTTTTCGCCTGTCTCCCAGCAGGATTCATAGCCGAATGGGATACAGCCATTGTGTTTGCCTTCCCTGGCTCTTTGGTCAAGTCCTTTTCTGACATGGGTACTTAAGGCTTCACTGAAATACTGGGCAAATGCCCCCAGCATCTGGGTGAAAAGGATACCGTCCGGTTTAGAATAATCCAGATTTTCAACAATAGAGACCAGCCCTATCCCGTACCTGCCCAGTAGTTTTAATGATTCCAGAGTAACGGTAAGATTCCTCGACCAGCGGTCAAGTGTATGTACAACTACAATCTCAAATTCATTTTTGGCTGCATCTTCAAGGAGTTTCCTGAAGACGGGTCGTTTATTAATACTGTCTACATGGGCGGATTTGCCTTCTTCCCGATATATATGCACAGCCTGCCAACCCCGGTTCTTGCAGAGCTCGGTAAATAGCCTTTCCTGAGCATCCAGAGAGTAACCCTCAACCTGTGAAGCCGAAGAGACCCGGACATAAGCAACCGCTCTCTTGCACTCAATCATTTTGATAATCCCCCCGGGATGCAACTGATAAGGCCACTTCGGCTAAGGCATTTAGAAATTCTTTTATCATTAACTGGTCCACCTCACTCTTGTCAGAATTGGCGGACAGTGTATAGGTACAGGGTATACCCGTCAACGAGTCTTTCTCCTGACAGGGTAATCTCTCTGGCATATCATGAACCCCTTAATCCTTGATATTTGGAATCAATAAGCCGTTTTAAGGTGGCGTAGCCAATGCCAAGTGCCCTGGCAGCCTGCCGTCTTGAGATCTGGCCAGCCCTCAGACGCTCTAAAATGTCTCCATAAGCCTGGTTGAAGTGCGGCCTTTGGGTTACCCTTGGCCGCCCTGTCTGGCAGCCCATTTTACGGGCATGGGCCAAACCAGACTTAAGCTTTCGATGCTGTCGATTCTTTTCAAGTGCTGCATAGGACAGGGTTAGGTGGTAAAGGACCCCACCAGAGACAGAAACCGTATCAAACCATGGTTCAGAATAAGACCGAAGGCCAGTTCCGGCTGACTTAAGCTCTTTTAAGATTTTGGCAGCCTCTGTTGCCGAGCGGAAGATTTGATCTAAACGACGGATAAGGATCAGTTCAAATTTGTGTTGTCTGGCATCTACCATTAGCTCAATCCAGCCAGTTCGCCGGGAGTTGCCAGAGGGAGAGACGTAATCCTGATAACAGTTATAAATCTCCCAACCTTGCGCAAGGGCAAACTCCCTTATATCCTGAGGGGAAATGGATTTCCCTCTTTCCGAACTTGGAACTTTATGGTAGATGGCCACCTTCATTACTCGCCCCGCACCTGCCTGATTTGTGCCCTGAGTTTACGCTCTTCTCCATCTAGTCTAAGGGCTTCTCGGAGCTGGTTTATCAGCCCATCAACCCTTCCAGCAATCTCCTGATATTCGGAGAGTGATTCCTCAAGTTTATCTGAGATTTCGGTGCATTCTTCTTTCCCTACTCTAAGAATCGGCTCAAGCTCGGTTGGGTTAAGTACATACTTTGCCTTTCCGCGTGATATAGTTGTGGCAATACTCATGGCACTAAAGGCTTGCCCCACATTAGAGGGACTTATCTTGAGCCCAAACTGGCTAGCAGCTCTTGCTGCTATCTCCCCGGCAGTTGCCCGTCTGTTTCCTTCTAGAGACATACTATAGGCCGTCTGGAAGAGGGTCATGCAGTTCTTCATTCCAATCAGGGCTACTCCGCTTTCAAAACATTCTTTTAAACTGGTCATGCTTTATTCCCCTTTCTGTATGTTTGTACATACATATATTCCGCCACATGGCGGCTACCCCTCCCTCATACCTTTAGTCTTCTCTTCAAGCACTTTATTGATATAGGTCTGGTCCGAGATAAACGCCCGGAAATGCCGGCCGTCTTTCGGACAAATGAGCATGATGAAGGGTTTATTAGAAGCCCTGCCTTTGGCCATCCTGATATTTAAGTGGCTTGTGCAAATCGGGCAGGCTATCTCATTCATTCCGGCTGCCTCCTTTCTATATAGAATTTACAAAGCAAAAAGATGGCTGTGCTTCTGGTATTGGGGTTATCTTCTTTGGAATCTTTGGCCACTGGCAGAATTAAACTGACTGCTTCCTGAACTGTCTCAAGCTGGGGTCTGGTAAATTGAAGCTGTAGGTGGCTGAGTTTGGCAGTTTGAGCCTGTTCCCAAGCTTTTAAGTGGTCAGCCAAATCTTCTTCATTTATCATGGAAAGGGTTTGGAGGCTGTTTCGGGTTTCAGGCAGCAGGGATAAGACTTCACTTTCGGGTATGACTGAGAGAATTTCCTTGAGTAAAGCCCCTTTGAGTGCCAAATCATCCTGCCCTTTAAGCCCGTTAAGTGCCTGAGTTAGCAGCATGGCTTCGGTATCATTAAGTTCTACTACCACGCAGGGGACAGCTTCTTGTTTGAGGTCTGTTAAAACTTTAAGCCTTTGGTTGCCGGACAGAACTTCAAAACCATCCTCACCACTCGGCCTGACTACCAGTGGCTCTACCAGCCCGTACCGGGAGAGGCTGTTTTTTAGCAGCTGTTTTACCCCTTCGTCCATCTGGTTGGGATTCCATGGGGCTTCACATAACTTGTTGACGGGTATTTCAATCACTTTCATATTGCCTCTTTCTTAGGGTAGGCTTGAGGGAGTACCTTGAGTTTGCCTTGAAAATCCGTATCCAGAAAGTAGAAATAGCGGTGTTTCCGGCTCTGGGGTACTACCCTTACCTTTACCCCACAGGATTCAAAGTGTTTGACTGAATGGCTACCGTAGGTGTGGCTTAAACTCCGGGAGTGCCTAGGTTTGCCGTCCCCGATATCAAACATGGGCATGGCTTCAGATAGTCCGGTATAGACCCAGCCGGTTGCCTGATAGATTGTGCCAATATGCCCTTGAGCAGGGTCGGCATAGCTGACTAAAAACCTTATCCGGGTGAAGCGCTTTAAAGCCCTGAGGGCTATCCCTAAGACGCGGGATTCCGAGTTGGAGGGGAGTTCGTCTGAAAGCCAAAGCCTTGAGAGTGTTAAGCAATCCGAGGGCTTTGCCCCCTCTACCATCCGGTAGACGTTGGCTGGTCCTGAACCAAAAGTAATCGCACCATAGAGCCTATCACCCAGAAAGACTCCAAAGGCAAGCTTGGTTCCACCGGGCATGGAGTGAAGATAGTGATATTTCTCAAGTATTGCCTTGGCTGCCACAAAGGGCAGGGGTTTGACCATGATAGACTGGAGCGCCGCCGTGGGAGTCGGACCCCGACCTTCACTCTGGATGAGTGGCGTGCTTACCATTACACTAGCGGCGCTCATGGCTGGACCTCCCGGTAGGCCGGGTCTTTTAAGACTTCCTGAAGCATCTTTCTTGCATATTCCTCGCGTTTTATATCCCCCTGACTGATACTTTCTTTTAAAACCCGTCTCCAAGCCGGAATAGCTGTCTTTCTCCATGAGTCTAAAACTTCGCAGGAAGTATCCGATTCGGACTCATCATCCAGCTCATTTTTGTCTTTTTCTCTGATAAACAGGGTCTTATCCGTAACATCCGTAACATTACGATTGGCGTAGCTTTGGGGATTATCCGTAACATTTTGCTCTTTCGGACCATTTGTTACGGATGAATTTGGCTCATATTTTACGATTGGCTCAAAGCTATCTGTTACGGATGTTACGGATTGAAGTCCATTCTTAGAAAGATAGCGGTTAAAAGCATCTTGAAAATCAGCGACTTGGTAACCTTTGAAAGTTCGGCTGCCTTGTCTGATTGTTTGGCTGTGGATACCATAAGTTTTAAGTAGAGCAGCCAGTCTTCTGGCATTAAGAGATCTGCCATTCAGGTCTGACCATGGAGATTCATCTACCTTGAGGAGAGCCTCGATTAAGTCAGCAGAAGATATATGCTCACTTTTATCTTTAGTTATTTCCCGTATATCAGTTAGAAGTTGGATCCCAAGTGAATCGTCTTGCCTAACTTCTCCAGTCATTAAAGCAATGGCTGCCTTGCGGGCTTTTTCAGGCCATGAATTGCCTGCTGTTTCTGCAATGATTAGGAGATGTTCCCAGCAATCAGCCGCCCGGTCATCAAGTTCAGAGGGTATGATAAGTTCAATCTCACTTAAACCAATGGAAGTACACTGAACTAATCTCTCTTTCAAGCTCTGAATTTCAGTTGGGATTTTTCGGGGATGGAATTTTGCAACTGTCTCATTAGCATTCCGGCGTTTAAGCTGGATAGGGATGCTCCGGTCAGCAAGAGTGCCCGGTAGCTTACCAATGCCGGCAATTGCTTTGGGGCAGAAGGTGGATAGGTCTTTATAGGAAATATCCGCCCCTTTGCCCACACAGACTGAGGATTTGCCGCCCCTTCGGTATCCGGTATTGAGTATCCCCCGCAAGGTTTCGGAGTATTCCTTTTCACCTTTGAAGGCAGCATCGGATTCATCCAGAAGGAGAGTAGGGCATTCAGCATCTACCTTGCGGGCAAGTACGGCTGAGGTTACCCGTCCGGTAAACCAGGGACGGGCAACCAGTACTTCCAATACCTCAAGAAGCCTAGTCTTGCCACTTCTTTTCTCGGCTGAATAGATATTCAAGTAGGGGGTAGTGACTGCACTTTCTATGGTATGGGTATGAATAACCCATAAGGTTATTGCCTGAAGCTGATAGTCAGACAGGACAACATAAGATCTAATAAAGCTAGCGATGTCATCAAGCAAAGCTGGAAGGTCAAGGTCTGATTGAGAAGGAATTAATTCGACTAATTCAAGGAGTTCTTCCGCGGTATGCCCTTGCGCAAACCAATCAAACACATCCTCTTTTTCCCTCAAACCTGGCAGGTGAAGTATTTGAATAGTGGGAGTTACTTTTGATAGGGAGTCAAACACCTGTTGGGCATGGTTTTCTCCCGGTTCATCATTATCCGGCAGGATGACTAAACTACGGTTGGTGAAGGCTGAATTGTATTCCTCTCTCCACTTTCCTGCCCCCATAGGAGAACAGGTGGCATTTAGGCCATGCTCAACCAGAGAATTAGCTCCCTTCTCCCCTTCGGCTATGAAAATCACATGGTCCTGAGGCGTAGCTAATAGTTCGGGTAGGCGATAGAGAACCGGAGTAATTCCCTTAAGGTTATAGATCCAGCCACCCCTGCCATCTGGTCTTCTTTGAGCAAAGGATTTAGGCTTGTATCTGACTACCTGATAGAGGAGATTTCCATCTCTGTCTTTGTAGGCGTATAGAGAATCTATACAACGCTTAAATTCAGTTGGCTGAGAGTCAGATTTAAGACCAAGTGCCTGACAGATCTGCTGATAACTATGATTTCGATTCGAAAAGCATGTTAGTAAGACCTTATCTCCAACATCCGTAATAGACAGGTGATTTTGAGGAGTAGAATGGCCTTCCACTGGACATGAGGCAACCCAGTGATTATCTCTCACTTTTCTGGCATCGGGTAATCGACTTAGGAAATCATCTATATTGAAAAGAATAATCGGCGTACTTTTCATACACCGATTATCGAATACTAATTTATTCTAATAAACCACTAAACAAGCAATAATTTTAGACCATTTTTTATGCTTATTTAGTTTCCCACACGACGATCATAAATACGCTTGCGGCCCTTGATCCAACCTTTTGCAAGTTTAATACCTAATAGCTTAGCAATCTTTTGATATTCCCGTTGAACATGAATGTAATCACTATTTTCCTCTTCAGCTATCTTGCCAGGTGAAATATACGGTGGGGTTACCCTCATGAATAACCAACTTACAGCTTTTACTAAATTATCTTGAATACTAGTTTCATAGCCTATTCTATTCCAATAGCTGCGGAGTTGTTTTCTTTTCCCCTCAGCCTCAACAGCTAATCCACTTATACGTTCTTTAAGATCCTTATTCGTCTCTAAACCATCAATTGCAAGCGTTATACTTACCTGCTTGCCTGGCACTTTATAAAGCATTGTAGGCAAAATGATACCAAGCCAAAGGCCTGATTTTGCAGCTTGAGCACATGTTAAGACAAACCCTTCTCCCCAAAAACATCTTAATCCCCATTTTTCAGTTACCTCATTAATCTTTTGTATCACTATTGTTGATAATTGCGATTTGCGCTTACCCCATAATTCAACCCATTGATTTGTTATTCCGAAGTAATCAGAATCGTCGTTAACCAAAAAAATCTTTTTAATGTCTGCTTTGGTGAGCCCATGAGACGCTGTTCTGTAATTTGGTAAATACCTAGCGAGTTGCTCTACATCCTTTTTGAATGTATTTGAGCTATAATATAATTCTACAAAGCTAGATAAAGCCACGGCATTACGAAAACCAAACATCTTCATAGAATATTATTCTAATCATGACTCTCAATTTAGACAATAACTCTGTTATTAACTGAATAAAGTTATTTAAATTGGAATTTAATCTATACCTTACTTAAGAACAAAGGAAATATTTTCAATTCTATTCTAAATATTTCTATCTAGTGACCACTGATTTTCTATGTATTCAATCTCTTGTTCAGTAATTAAATTCCATTCTGTCTGATTTTGCGCATTTATGAGCCTATCCAATATTTCTCTTCTAGCATCCAATGTGAATGGCCCCAATCCAATTGCGCCATTCCGACGTTTATTTAAACGGTAGGAAGGTTCGTATCGAATTTTGGATAACCAATTCCTAAACTCAAGCAAAGGTGATAAAGATTCTGTCCCATCAGTTATAAGACCTTCAACTGCTCTATCTCGCCTAACAACAGTGCAGACCCAACAACCGAATCTGCCCTTAGAATTGAATAAAGATGCTGAGGTCAATTCCTTTATATTTCCTGAATCCAAAACTCTATAGAACATCTGAAGCTTATCTACATCAATACTTATTGGCCCAGACGACTCTTTTAAAACAGACCAGATATCCTCGACAGCATATTCCAACATGGGGCTAAAAACTAAGGCTTGCATATTGTTTGATTGCCTAAAATAATGACTATCGTCTATTCTGTATTTCTTCAGAGCCCTATCTCTTTCTGAACTTTCACCATTCCGAATCCCCAATAGAACAATACTTTTACCATTAAAATTATTAGTATAATTTCTAATTGGTTTAATGCGAAGTACATCAGTACACCACCTGAACTGGTATGTAGGAGATGGATATCCTCTGCCTATGACCTTAGAGAAAAACTTATCCTCAATGCTAGGGGTAACTATCTTTGTTTTGATTGGAATTTCATTCTTTTCAGCCTCTATTTGCAAGCTATGGAGTGTTTCAATAACAAATGAACGAATAATTGGGATCTCTACACCAGTATCGCAATATACAACGGTTACAGGTTTAAGTTTTTTCCCGATATTTTGTAAAGCAACGTACACTAATTTGAGCAAAGCAGAAGAATCTTTCCCCCCACTGAAAGCTAATGACCATGGCAAATCATCTTTTAGATATTCCCGCTGGATCGTATTGATAGTATCATTTAGGAGTGCATTACCATTTCTCATATCAGAACACGTATCTTCTCACCTAAGTCTGATCGATGTAACTGAATAATTGCTTCAAGTTGCTCATTAGATAAAGCGATGTGTTTACGAGTTGTTAACTCTACAAGATACCAACAAAAAAGAGAGAGTACTACCAGAATTATACACATACATATAGCGTACCCATCCTTATTAACTATGAACCGAATAAGAAATATAAATGAACCAAACGCTGCAATAATAGTAGCATCTACTGAGCTAGTCCAAATCAGTCCATTAAATCTAACCCTATTTGCTTTTTCAGATAAAGACCTATCATTATCTATGAAACTATAAAAAATATTCATGAGCTTATTGCCACTTTTAATAATAGACTGTTGGTTATCATCAAATTCATTCATGAATGGTCTAAGTAATTCTTCTTTAATATTATCTTTCACTCGTTTATGGTACTGATTCCAAAGTAAATCTCTAAAACTACCTGCGTGATAAATTACCCCAAATAAAATTGTTAAACCTACGACTAGAATGTCTTGCACGTTGATACCATGGAGACTTTGTATTATTTTAAATAACCCACTGAAATCATCTTGAATAAAAATTATCACGAGAAAAAGTATTAAAACTCCAGGGATTAAAAGCCTACAATTTTTGAGAGTCGTAATGCTCATAATTTATTTACTCTAGATATAATATCGATCAATTTGTTTCTCGTGATATCTCAGTGATCGCGGCTGCATCTCTTCCTCCACAATTAGGGCAACCTAAATCATGATTAAGGCCTTGCTCACTATTACAATAAAGGCACCTAAATCCTATAATTCTCACCCGATTTTTTGATTTTTTACAACGTTCTTTAAGGCGTAGTGCAAACTTTATTAAAAGCCATATTATGATGTATAGAAGTAAAGGTGAAATGAAAATAAATTTAGATACACAATTTAGACATCCATTAATAATCATAACAAAAAGTACTGCCCAGAAAACTCCAAAGCCCAAAGGAATTAAATAAGTATGGGGTACCAATCCAGATTTGGAAGCTTTGCCAGGTCCGAAGAAAAAATCCCATGCCTCTTTAATCATATTAAGAATGAGCTTGAATTGCGAATGATTAAGTTCTTCTCCCCAAACCTTTTGTAAAACTATTTCTTCGCTTTTAGAATTGGGATTTATTCGATATATAACTTCAGGTGTATTTTCAGTGTCTCTTAAATACTTTCCTTTTTGCCAAATTATGCGAGTATTTAAATAATTAATTACGACGAAGAATAGTGATAAATAAAGCCCAACTGCATTTATCATAAAGGCCAGAACTAATTGCCCCCCATCTATGCATCCATTTGCAGCTACAAGAATAGTAGCAAATGCCGTTACTAAGAAAGAGGAGGCTACTAAAAAATAATTGAGCCTTTGGAATAATAAATTGATTTCTGAGTTCAATGAGTCACAAAATATCCTGAAGCCATCCCTATTGAAATCATCTCCGAGCATACTGAACACTCCATCAATAATCAGAACATCAAGCTTAGTTTATTGTTTCTTCATCACAACAATATATTCCTTAGACATGGTTTCCTCTAGCAAACCACTAACATTTGAAGGGCAATTTCTGAGAGGCATTCTCTTGTTAGGTATCGCCCGGTTGAAAGTATTAATATGATCAAAGCCTTGCTGCTCGAAAAACTGTCTAATCACAAGATCTGTAGGTAGCGTGTTGCCTTTAACCTTACGATTAGCAACAACATAACAAGCATATCCTCCAGAAATGATAGTTGCCGAAACATTCGCTATGGACCTATTCAAATCCTCATAAAACCCACAAACTTCACGAGCACGCCTAATATCTTTATTCTCTATTTCAGATATCACAGTATCTAACTGATCAAAATTAAACCTAATAAGAGCCTTAGGCAACTGGCCGCCCATCGCAATTCGGTCAACTGAGCGAGGGTTTTCTAAATCTAGCCATTCAGCAGAAAGTCTAGAATACTGTCCATAAGCTACGGTAGTATGCGAATCCCCATAGGGCGGTGATGTTATAACGATATCAACCGATTCAGGTTCAATTTCATATTTAGGAATACAATCTACCGTATTGAAGTTACAGACTCTTATTCGTGAGCTTTTGGCAGCAGAGGTTTTCCCTAACAGATCAATAAGACCCCTTTGATTACGACATAAAGTAGACAACATGATTTTAAATACATCCGGATTAAATTTAATTAAATCCGCCTGCGATCTCCTATACAGCTTAAACTCACCTTGTCTGGTATTAGATGACTTTCGTATTGTCTCGCTGGCTGCAACCTTAAAAAAATCCTTTATATCCTGATCGGATATGTCATTGATAAAACTCAGAATACTAGAAACCTTAGAAATTACTTCTGGTTTAAACCAAAAATTGAGGTTTTCAATACGATTCATATCGGATGGTTTTAAATCACATCCATCCATTTTAGAAGCAAACTTCTCGAACGCTGTAATTTGTGATTGCACAGATCTAATATCTAGCATCTTTGTTTTTGCCCGAGCAATCAAGCAAGCAAGTGGGTTAATATCAGTTCCAACTGCGTCTATACCATATGTCATAGCTTCAACCAATGAAGTCCCCGTACCACAATACGGATCAAAGAGTAACCCACCATTGCTATAAAGTTTAAGAAGCTGCTGAGCGATCTGAGGAATCATACGAGCAGGATAATCATGATAGCAATGAGTATCCTCTCTAACATTTGATTCTTTAAATGTCCAATCGAGTTGTGAATTCAGTAGGGGATTACTTACCATGGCTCTCCACCTTTGATAATTGCCTGTACTGAAGTAATTTTAATTTAACAAGACTAATAATTCAACGTACTTTAACTATTATAATCCACTAGTTCAGTGCACAATCAAATATACCAACAAATTAAAGCACTCGTTCATAATTATCAAACAATTGAAGAAAATGTTTTTTATTTATTCTGAATCCAGTACCATGATCATGATAGCGACCTGCATTCCTACCTGACCTGTAAACTCCAATGCGGATATCTACTTTTAGCATATCCTGCTCAATAGCATCTTTAAACTTTTCCTTGTTCAAATTTGACAATAAATAAGCTTCAATAAAGTGAAATTTCTCATTTATCGTCTTTCTCTCTCCACTTGTCTCGGCGAAAACCAGAAGTGTCTTATCCGATTTGGATGTGAGAACATCTTCCAGCAACATGGATAGTGGCCAATAGCATTCGATATTATCCCTATTTTTTAATACCAACTTATTATCGCTTAGCTCAACTTTAAAGCTCTGAGGATTGTATCGAGAACCATAGCAAGTAGAATGAAGATTATAAAGACCCTTATCATCATGATATTTATAATGATCAAAAAGCACGCGATTTATGCCTTTAGGCTCAGGAGACTTAGTTGCTAGAGTAAGCATGCTATTCGAATCAATTCTCTTAGCTTTTAATTCAATCACCCCAATATCCGGGATACGAAAATTGTTCTCTGGGATTTCTAATAAATCTTCTAGGGTTTTACCTATTCCCGTATCATTTGACCGATGAGTTAGTATATAACCCATATCTCGAATAATCCTCAGTTTTTCAATGATATCACTAAGATCTTGAATAAAACTCATTTAAAACTCCTTGATGTTTAAATCGCTTCATCTATTCACTATGAGAAATAGATAAGAATACTTAAATAATAGTGCAGTGAACAGATCTATACAAGAGGTGCTAGAATTACTCCAAATATTGTCAAAAGAATAAAGAAGGGTATAATACGCTATATTATCATATTGGTTTATTTGCATACATTCCCCAGCGAATTATAGTTAGTTTGTGAACAAGAATTCTGAATCATAGAGGTGGATAAATCATGGAAATTGATTTCAATAGACTTAATAATGAAACGGCAAATAATCAAATAATTCACCCGCGCGAGATATTTACGATTCTAACAAAAGATAAACGTTATCAGTATCTAAGAGATGTACAAAGTGAAGTACTTGATTCTTGGTTCGCTCAACGCATCAATAAAGATACTATCCTCAAGATGAACACAGGTAGCGGTAAAACTATTGTAGGGTTATTAATTGCCCTTAGCTGCCTTAAGGAAGGATTTGGTCCTGCAGTTTATGTTTCTCCCGATGATCATTTGGTTAATCAAGTTTTACAGGAAGCTACCTATCTAGGGATTGAAACAACTGAAGACCCAAATTCAATTTCATTTAGGAGAGGACAAGCTATTCTGGTCATTAATACTCATAAATTATTTAATGGCAAATCAGTATTTGGGCTTTCTGATAGTAGTTCTCCTATAAATATAAGTACTTTAATCATTGATGATGTCCATGCTTGTATTGAAAGTATCGAGCAACAATTTACTTTAACAATTGATTCTAAAAGTAACGGTTATAAAGAGTTATTTAATTTATTTGAGATAGGTTTACAAAAACAGTATCCAACATCTTTTCCTGATCTTGTAGAAGGGGATCCTAATAAAAACTTACAAGTCCCATATTGGTTATGGCAAAAACATACCACCGATATCATAAAAATATTAAATAAGATTAAGAATGATTCTTCCACACAGTTTAAGTGGCCACTTATCAAAGACAATATACGTTTAGCAGATTGTATATTCGGTGGCAATCAAGCTGAAATATCACTCAGATGTATACCCATAGACACTATACCGAGTTTTATCAATGCAAACCGTCGTGTTTTTATGAGTGCTACACTTTTAGATGATAGTATCTTGGTTTCTCATTTAGATGTTAAAAATGAGTCGATTTCAAATTTAATTACACCCAAAACTGCTAATGATATAGGCGATCGAATTATATTAATTCCACAAGAGATTAATCCTTGTATAAGCGATGAGGAATTAAAGACATTTTTTAAAAAATTATCAATCAGTTATAACGTAGTGGTAATTGTACCTTCACAGCATCGAGCAAATTATTGGCAGGATGTAGCAGATAAAACTTTATCTAGCGCCAATATTTATAATGGCATTATCTCTCTAAAAAACAGACATATTGGGCTTGTGGTTTTAATCAATAGATATGACGGAATAGATCTAGCAGATGATGCATGTAGGATTTTAGTTATTGATGGACTTCCAGATATACGTCGCCGGATAGATAAGATAGAACAAACCATTTTAGCAGGAAGCGATAAGGTAAACACTAAATTGATTCAGCGTATTGAACAAGGAATGGGACGTGGTATTAGATCAAGAGCTGATCAGTGCGCTGTATTTTTAATAGGCCATAAACTAACTGATCAATTATATAGCAAGGGTGCAATAAATAAATTCTCTCCAGCCACCCAAGCCCAATTAAACTTATCTGACCGAATTGCTGAACAATTACGCGGAAGTAGTTTAGACAAATTGGAGGACTTAATCAATTTATCTATTGAACATGATCCACGCTGGGTAAAAGCAAGCAAAGAAGCCATTGTTCATTTAAAATATGAGCAAGCCTGCAAAATGGACCCTATTATTCTTCAACAACGATACGCATTTAATGCCGCTACCATGGGAAACTATGGAAAAGCGATACAAGCAATTCAGAGAGCTATTGATAATGCTGATGAACCCAAAATTAAAGGGTGGTTATTACAACAGCTTGCGACCTACACTAATTTTTTGGATCCCGTACGATCACAAAGAATTCAAAAGTCTGCAATCGAATCGAATCCCCATGTAATTCATCCAATTGAAGGAGTAAATTATACAAGATTAGGTACTGTCCCTATTTCCCAATCAAAATCCTGTAGGGAATATGCTTTGAGGTTTGAGAATTGCGACAAATATCTACTAGGAATGCACGCAATAATTGAAGACCTTGTCTTTCTGCCAGAAACATCAGAGAAATTTGAAGAGGCTCTTAACAATGTGGCCCTCTCTCTTGGATTTATCGGTCAAAGGCCGGATGCAGAATATCATAAAGGGCCAGATAATCTATGGCAAATAAATAGCGAGAAGTTTTTAGTTATTGAGTGTAAAAATGGCTCAACAGACGATGAGATTATAAAACGATACTGTGATCAATTGAGTGGTCATATGAATTGGTTTGAGGAAGAATATAGGAGTAATGCCATTGCAACACCAATTATTATCCATCCAGTAAATGTTTTCTCTAAGGATTGTTCTCCTCATCCAAAAACACGTGTATTAAATCAAGGTAAATTATCTGAACTACGATGTGCTCTTGAAGCTTTTTCCAAAGCAATCTCTTCTAATGAGAATTTTGGCGATATTAAAACCATTGAAGAAGCATTAAAGCATTTTGATTTTACACATGGAAATTTTGTAAATAAATATACTTTGAGGTATGAAGTAAAGCAGGATAGATAATCTAAATTTTTTACACAAATATGACCTGACCCCAGAAAAGGATCCCAATTTCAAGCTAGACTGGAGAATGAAAAAGAGAAAAATGAGTGACAACTTTTTGCATAGTTATCGTATCCTTGAACATGAATTCAAGAATCAGGTACAAAAAGATAGTGCCGAACTGAAATCTATCTACTTACCTAACCCTATAATTCCTGAAGAACCGGTTGATTATGTTTTTGTCGGCATGGAACCTTCCTTAGGAAGCTGGACAGAAGGCAAAAGCGATGACGATCGTCTAAAGATAGCTCAGGATAAGATAGACAGAGGGTTTCGGAATTTTGAATGTTCAATAGAAGATTTCAGTATCCACTACTGCATACGAAACTATTTATGCCAAGATCCTGAGAAGTATTATATAACTGATTTGTCGAAAGGTGCTATGTCGACAAGCCTTGCAAAAAAGAAACGTAATAAGCGTTATGAATCATGGTATCCCTTGTTAATCAAAGAAATAACGCTTGTATCTAAACCAGAGGCTAAAGTTATTGCCATTGGTTATGGTTTGCACGGTTTTTTATTAAAGCATCAGTTTGAGGAAAAAGCAGGGCGCAAAATCTATCGCATCCCACACTACAGCAAACAAGCTGTAGGGTGTCATAACAAATACATAGCAGATAATGCTCAATACGAAGGTTTTTATCCTTTAATTAGTATAAATGATATTCTCAAAGTAGCCGAAGATATGCTAAGCAAACGAGAAACAGATGATAATATCAAAAAAGAAATCTATAATAAACTACCTAAAACATTGGCTGAGGCAAAGAAGAAACTGATTTTTTGTTATAAAAGTGAGTTTGAAAAAATAAAGAGTGGTTGTAGTTGACATTATTTGTGGTAGACGAGATTGACCTTACCCCACTGTTAATGCCATATAAATCTTAGAAATTCCCGGCTTTTGTCATAAATCCAAGTCGCAGTTCAGGCCACAGCCAATCCTCTGCGTTACCCCCAACTCCTCGTCTAATGTGTATATATGCCTCGATAGATACTTAGCATCGCTGAGCTATAATCGTGTGTACAGGGGCAAAAGAAAAAAGGGGAGTTTAACAACTCCCCTTTCAACATTGCGGATCAAAAGATTTTATTCCTTCCTGCCGCTATATGTGCGCCATACAATAAGGTTTAAGATGACAGCCAGTGTGCCAAAGACGCCAAGGTACATAAAGGCACTCTGATACTCCATCTCCACGCTCATAGAAGAATACATATGCTGGAAGATAGAGGATACCAAAAGCAGGCTTAGCGCCATAAGGGACCATTCCCACCATTTAAAACTTATATTCTTAAACTGGGTATAGGTAATAAACCATATTGCGGCACCGCCAATAAGCATACCGACTAAAAAGTAGTATAAAGCACCACCCATAATAATCTATTCCATCCTTTCTCTTAAAAAATATCTACGCTTGCGCCGCGTATTGGGTTTTCTGAGGCCCACCATTCATCCCTGCTTGGTGAGTAGCGCGGGCCATAGCCGAAGGCTCCTTCCATATTCTTAAAGAAACCGTTAAAAACGGGCGTAGTGGCAACAGTGGACTTGACCAAGTTGTGCACCCAGGAGTTATTGCTCATAGTGAAGAAGGGGCAGAAGGCCTCACAGTTGGTACAGTTAATGCACTTATGATAGTCAAGGTGCCAGCCCTCATAACCGCTTACGCAATCCCAGTAGGGTGAGTCATAGCGCGGCCCTTCATGCGAGATAGCTTGGGTAGGACAATGCTCGGCACAGATGCCGCAGGTCTTACAGAACTCACGGATACCGGCATCTATAGGCTTGGTGGGGGCAAGAGGCAGGTCGGTAAGCATCCTTAGGGAACCCTTGGTGTTAGAGCCGTAGCGGGGCTCAATAATGCTTGATACGCGTGATTGTTCCCCAAGGCCACTTAAGTTGCCGAAGGCACTGCCCGGACCCCAAGCTTCAACTCCGCCACCCATTGAGTTATAACCAAGGCCTGCAATGAAGTGCTGAATGCGTGCCTCAGCCTCTGAAAAGAGGGGATAGGCAATACAAGAGCATGGGTCCATAGGTACGCTATGTGCATACTTAAAGCGTTTCTCAGGGAGCATGATAGTATAGGTGAAGATATTCTCTAGAGCATTGGGCACCACTATCTTATCATCACCACCAAAGCGCTTGTAGCTGTAGTGTCCCTGGTCTGCAGGAACATCTTCAAACACAATGGGTATAGCATAATTATCTACTGGGACCGGATATTCAATGTATTCAGCCATATTTGTAATCGTATACCAAGGCCCGAGGCAAAAGGGCTGGGCTTTGGTATAGAAGATTTTCTTCACGTTATCCGTTATCTTAATGGCGCCAACGGAAGAAGCCCCGAAGTAGCGCGCGGCGGTGCGCATGATTAACAGGTTCTCTTCAGGCGTACCCTCCCACTTCGGGTAGTTGGTGGTTTTGATATCTGCGTGACCAAATTCATGCAAGCCGTTTATTCCATTCATGGTTCGCATAGAGAGATAAGGCCTAGAACCTTCATAGCGTCCATAAAGCGGGTTCTCCCAGCAATTATGTGAGCCATTCGTGGCGGCATATATTAGGGCATCTTCCCTGCGGTCGCCATAGCCCAGTTCACCAGGGTCATAATCTGGATCAATATTTTCCTTCATCCAGTCTATGCCTGATTTTATCCAGGCACTATCACGGTATTTTTTACCCTGTAATTTTATTTCTAGAGATGAATCAACAATAGTATGTCTTCTACCTGTATAGGTTGGAGACAGGTAATCCTCAGGTAAGAAGTATGCTCCCTGGTTGTTCCAACCGCTGTATCTTTTTATAAGGCTCCAATCTATATTACAGGTTGGATCCTCATGATCACGCGTGGTAACCCACCATGGCTCATTGTTTACTTTATTAGCGTGGTCACCCTCTAAAGCTTTACCTGCTGACAGCAGGTCATCAACATCTTTAAACTCATGCGGCAGGTTATTCTCTGCAAGTACTGCGGCACCCAGTGCCCCCGCACCGGCTCCTGCCAAACCTAATCTCTTCATGAAATCACGCCTTGTGACTGTAGAATGATATTTTTCACTCATACTTTTAAAATACCTCATTAAAAAAAACTTTTCGCACTTTGGCGTCTGTCATGCGGTAGTCCGCAAGCCAATACGCATAATCTGCCTCCTTGATGCTATCTTAAGGGAAGGGTTGTTAAGTAGAAGATAGCACTTTGGAAAGCGCACGTGCCACGAAAGAATGAAAAAAAAATATTAAAAGTTTACTAAAACTTTTATTGAAAATTTATTAAATTAGAATATAATAGTCACAAAGCGAGTTAGTTGGAGAATTAGATTGGGAGGGACGTGAGTAAAAAATGGGAAACGAGCGTGATATGGATTTAAATAACATTAAGCAGCAGGAAGATAGAATTAATACCTACGGGGAAGAGTATGTAAATCTCTCATTAATGAGTATAATAACACTTATTGGAATCATAGCAATGCGGAATTTCAAACATACTATGGGTGAGTATAGTGAAAACCTAACACCGAATGAGAGCAATTTACTTATGGAAGTATATTTTAGAGAAGAAATCGGAATCATTGACGCATGCAGGTCAACTGGTTTAAGCACTGAGAATGTCTTGCATTTATTCTCTAATATATATAACAAAGGCTACCTAAAGAAAGTAAAAAAGGGTAAGAAAACTTATTATAGTATCGCAGATAACCCACCGGGGGATTGGCAGGATGTTTTAGAAGGTTATCAAAAAGCAACAGATGCTTGTAACTATTTTTGTAAAGACTTAAGTGATGAAAAGAAGCAAGAAATTTGGGATATGCTTTTGGATATAAAGCATAATGTGAATGATTACCATGTTCGCATGTCAGGCATTAGCTTTCTCTAAACTGCAGCAAACCCCATCACCATTGCTTAAGGGAGAGACCAACTCTCCCCCGTCTCCACCAGAAACACGGACGAGCCGGCGGGTGAAGTACCCAACGGCTCGTTTAAGATACGTATTTTGGATTCCTTCTTTGATACCGCCACCTGAAAAATAGATTTAAAGGGCGGTTTTACCTTAACTGCAATCACCGAATGGCTTTGTTTCACATCCACATACACCCCGTCCAGCATGGTCAGGAGTATCTTTCTCTGTTCAGCAAGGTTTGCCTTGCTCCAGAGTACAGGCAGATTCTGGATGAGTTTCCCAGCCTGCTCAGAGGCATCATAATCAGGTACAACCAGTGATTCCAGACTGAGTTCCAGAAGTCTTTTCTGCCTTAAGTATTCTTCCTCAGGTATCAGACCGTCTATATAGGTCTTTGCCATGCGGTGGAGCTTACCTGTTACCTGCTCTTTTTCTTTTTTGACTCTTTCCACTTCATCCTTAAGGCTTATGATGGAAAGTACCTCTTCAAGCCAGCCCGGACCAAGCTCTATAGCCGAAACCAGTTCTCTTATCTGATTATCTATCACATGGCAGGCTATAGTACCGCCATGTCCAAGGCACTCCTGTATGCTCCTTGAGGCCTGATGCTCCCGGTAGTAGCTGTTTCCACTTTTATAAGTCTGAGCCCACATGGGCATTCCGCAATAGGCGCATCTGACCAATCCTTTAAGCAGGTATTCTCTATTAGGTGAGGTAGTCAGGGTTTCAGATCTGCCTGAGTTCTTCCGTAAGGCCAGTTGGACAGTATCAAACAGTTCCAGGCTGATCAAGGCTTCATGGGCACCGGCTAGGATTTCATCCCGGTGGTTTATCTGCCCGGTATAGAAGGGATTATGCAGGATATTTCTGACCGAGGAACTGGTAAATAGTCTTGGCCCCGAGACTAATTCTCCGTTGGCATCAGGTAGATTTTTGGTATTGCGGGTACGAAATCCCTGTTCATTTAGCCAGATAGCCAGTTGGGAGAGAGTGGTTGTACCGTAGGAATAGCGCCGGAATAATTCGGCTGTGGCTGGCCCTTCCCTTGAGTGGATATGAAGTCCTCCGGGGTGTTCCTTCTCGCAGCGCCTTTTCTTTTCTCCTTTTTCGCCTATCTCCCAACAGGATTCATAGCCGAAGGGGATACAGCCATTGTGTTTGCCTTCCCTGGCTCTTTGGTCAAGTCCTTTTCTGACATGGGTACTTAAGGCTTCACTGAAATACTGGGCAAATGCCCCCAGCATCTGGGTGAAAAGGATACCGTCTGGTTTAGAATAATCCAGATTTTCAACAATAGAGACCAGCCCTATCCCGTACCTGCCCAGTAGTTTTAATGATTCCAGAGTAACGGTAAGATTCCTCGACCAGCGGTCAAGTGTATGTACAACTACAATCTCAAATTCATTTTTGGCTGCATCTTCCAGGAGTTTCCTGAAGACGGGTCGTTTATGAATACTGTCTACATGGGCGGATTTGCCTTCTTCCCGATATATGCGCACAGCCTGCCAACCCCGGTTTTTACAGAGTTCGGTAAATAGCCTTTCCTGAGCATCCAGAGAGTAACCCTCAACCTGCGAAGCCGAAGAGACCCGGACATAGGCAACCGCCCGTTTAGTTTCGGCCATGGCTTTCACCTTCTCTAGAAGCCACTGACAAGGCTACCTCAGCTAAGACACTCATAAATTCTTTTATCATTAAACGGTCCACCTCACTCTCGATAGAATCGGCGGACAGTGTATAGCCAGAGGGTATACCCGTCAACGAGTCTTTCTCCTGACCGGGTATTCTCTCTGGCATATCAGGAATCCCTTAACCCCTGATATTTGGAATCAATAAGCCGTTTTAAGGTGGCGTAGCCAATGCCAAGTGCCCTGGCAGCCTGCCGTCTTGAGATCTGGCCAGCCCTCAGACGCTCTAAAATGTCTCCATAAGCCTGATTGAAGTGCGGCCTTTGGGTTACCCTTGGCCTGCCTACCTGGCAGCCCATTTTTCGGGCATAATCTAAGCCAGACTTAAGGTTTTGATACTTGCGATTCTCTTCAAGTGCAGCATAAAACAGGGTTAGGTGGAACAGGGCTTCACCAGAGATAGATGTAGTATCAAACCATAGTTCAGAATAAGACCGCAGTCCGGTTCCGGATTGTTTAAGCTCTTTTAGGATTTCAGCAGCCTCTGTTGCCAAGTAGAAGATTTGGTCTAGTCGACGGATAAGGATCAGTTCAAAGTTATGTTGTCTAGCATCTACCATTAGCTCAATCCAGCCAGTTCGCCGGGAGTTGCCAGAGGGAGAAATATAATCCTGATAACAGTTATAAATCTCCCAACCTTGCGCAAGGGCAAACTCTCTTATATCCTGAGGGGAAATGGCTTTCCCTCTTTCCGAACTTGGCACTTTCTGGTAGATGGCCACCTTCATTACTCACCCCGCACCTGCCGGAGTTGGGTTTTAAGCCTGCGTTCTTCTCCATCCAGCTTAAGTGTTTCACGAAGCTCATTTATGAGCCCATCAACCCTCCCTGCAATACCCTGATATTCGGTGAGCGATTCCTCAAGCCGAGTTGAGATCTCAAGGCATTCCTGTTTCCCAATTCTGAGAATCGGCTCAAGCTCGGTTGGGTTAAGTACATACTTTGCCTTTCCGCGTGATATAGTTGTGGCAATACTCATGGCACTAAAGGCCTGTCCCACATTAGAGGGACTTATCCTGAGCCCAAACTGGCTAGCAGCTCTTGCTGCTATCTCCCCGGCAGTTGCCCGTCTGTTTCCTTCTAGAGACATACTATAGGCCGTCTGGAAGAGGGTCATGCAGTTTTTCATCCCAACCAGTGCTACCCCGGTTTCAAAGCATTCTTTTAAACTGGTCATGCTTTATTCCCCTTTCTGTATGTTTGTACATACATATATTCCGCCACATAGCGGCTACCCATCCCTCATACCCCTTGTTTTCTCTTCGAGCACCCTTGCGATATAGGTCTGATCAGAGATAAAAGCCCGAAAGTGCCGCCCGTCTTTCGGGCAGATGAGCATAATAAAGGGCTTGTTAGAAATCCTGCCTTTGGCCATCCTGATATTTAAGCGGCTTGTGCAAATAGGGCAGAGTATTTCATTCATTCTGGTTATCTCCTTTCCAAATAGAATTTACACAAGAGAAATATGGCAGTACTCCGGGTATTAGGGTTGTCCTTAGTCGAATTTTTAGCTACCGGCATAATCAGGCTAACTGCCTCTTGAACCGTTTCCAGTTGCTGGCGGGTAAATTGAAGTTGTAGGTGATTTAGCTTGGCCGCCTGAGCCTGTTCCCAGGCTTTTAAGTGGTCAGCCAACTCTTCTTCATTGATGCAGGAAATAGTCTGGAGGCTGTTTTTGGTTTCAGGCAGGAGCGATAGAACTTCACTTTCAGGTACGACAGAGAGTACTTCTTTAAGGAGCGCCCCTTTTAAAACCAGATCGTCCTGTCCTTTAATTCCATTAAGGGTTTGAGTAAGCAGCATGGCTTCAGCATCAGGTAAGTCCACCACCACACAGGGTACAGTTTTCAGTTTTGCCTCAAACAGGGCTTTAAGCCTCTGATTACCGGAGAGGACTTCAAAGTAAGTCTCATTTATCTTTCTAACCACCAGAGGCTCAACCAGCCCATAGCGACTGAGGCTGTTTTTAAGGAGTGTCCTGACCCTCTCGTCCATCTGGTTTGGATTCCATGCAGCTTCACATAATCTGGTAGTGGGGATTTCAATTATCTTCATACGTGACCTCTTTCTTTGGGTAAGGTTCGGGAAGCACCTTAAGTTTTGACTGGTAGCTAAAATCCAGAAAATAGAAGTATCGGTGCTTTCGGCTCTGGGCTACTACCCTGACCCTTACCCCGAAATTTTCAAAGTGTTTCATTGAGTGACTGCCGAAGCTATGGCTTAAGCTTCTTGAGTGCCGGGGTTTACCATCCCCGATATCAAAGAGGGGCATGGCTTCAGATAGTCCGGTATAAATCCAGCCGGTTGCCTGATAGATTGTGCCTAGATGACCCTGAGCAGGATCGGCATAACTGACTAAGAATCTTATCTGGGTAAATCGCCTTAAAGCCCTGAGAGCTACTCCCAGAACACGGGATTCCGAGTTTGAGGGAAGTTCGTCTGAAAGCCAGAGCCGGGAGAGGGTAAGACAGTCTGAAGGTTTTGCTCCTTCTACCATCCGGTAGGCATTGGCTGGACCTGAACCGAAGGTCATTGCCCCCATTAGCCTGTTTTCCAGAAAAACCCCAAAGGCAAGCTTGGTTCCTCCGGGTAAGGAGTGGAGATAGTGGTGTTTCTCAAGTACTATCTTAGCTGCCACAAAGGGTATAGGCTTGACCAAAATCAACTGGAGCGCCGCCGTAGGACTCGAACCCCGGCTTTCACTCTGGATGAGTGGCGTGCTTACCCCTACACCAGCGGCGCTCATGTTTTAGCCTCCCGATATTCTGGGTCTTTTAATACTTCCTGAAGCATTTTCCGGGCGTATTCCTCGCGCTTTGTATCCCCTTGGCTGATGCTCTCAGCCAAAATACGTCTCCAAGCCGGAATGGCTGACCTTCGCCATTCATCCAGAACTACGCAGGGAGCAATCTCGTTCTGCTCGGAAAAACCTTCTTCAACTTCCACCTGTCTGATAGCCTGAGTTTTATCCGTCACAAGCGTAACATTACGATTGGCATAGCTTTGGGAATTATCCGTAACATTTTGCTCTTTTTGAATGTTTGTTTCGGATAATTCAGGTTCGGTTTTTACGATTGGCTCAAAGCTGTCTGTTACGGATGTTACGGATGAAGTGCCATCTTTGGGAAGGTAGCGGGAAAGTGCATCTTTAAAATCAACTGTCCGGTAACCTTTGAAAGTGCGACTGCCTTCCCTTACAGTTTGGCTATGGATGCCATATGCCTTAAGCAGAGAGGCAAGCTTTCTTGAATTAATTGACCTGCCACTGAGATCCAACCAAGGAGATTCTTCAAGCAAAAGCAAGGCTTCTATTAATTCAGCAGAGGATATATGCTCACTTTTGTCTTTAATTATTTCTCGTATATCAGTAAGGAGTTGAATCCCAAGTGAATCATCTTGCCGAGTTTCTCCGGTCATTAAAGCAACAGCAGCTTTGCGGGCCTTTTCTGCCCAATTTGCGCCTGCTGTTTCAGCAATAGCAAGCAGCGGTTCCCAACAGTCGGCTGCCCGGTCATCAAGCTCAGCTGGAATTTTGGGCTCAAGTTCGCTTAAATTAAGCTTAGAACACTGAGCTAAACGCTCTTTAAGACTTTGGACTTCGTTTCCAATTTTTCGGGGATAGAATTTGGCAACCACCTCACTGGAATTCCGGCGTTTGAGCTGGATCGGGATACTCCGGTCGGCAATTGTGCCCGGCAGCTTACCTATTCCAGCAATAGCTTTAGGACAAAAGGTGGATAGGTCTTTATACGAGATATCCACCCCTTTGCCCACACAGACTGAGGATTTGCCACCTCGCCGGAATCCGGTATTGAGTAACCCCCGCAAGGTTTCGGAATACTCCTTCTCTCCTTTGAAGGCGGCATCGGACTCGTCCAAAAGCAGGGTAGGGCATTCGGCATCTACCTTGCGGGCAAGTACGGCTGAGGTTACCCTGCCGGTAAACCAGGGGCGGGCAACCAGCACTTCCAGTACTTCAAGAAGCCGGGTCTTGCCGCTTCGCTTCTCGGCAGAGTAGATATTCAAGTAAGGAGTGGTGAGGGCATTTTCTAAAGTATAGGTGTGGATAACCCACAGAGAAATAGCCTGAAGCTGATATTCGGACAAAACGACATAAGACCGGATAAAACTGGCTATGTCATCAAGTAAAACAGCTAGGTCAAGGTCTGGTTGAAAAGGAATTGGTTTGACTAATTCAAGGAGTTCTTCCGCGATATGCCCTTGTGCAAACCAATCAAACACGTCCTCTTTTTCCCTCAAACCCGGTAGGTGGAGTATCTGAACAGTGGGAGTTACTTTTGATAGGAAGTTAAACACCTGTTTGGCATGGTTTTCTCCCGGTTCATCATTATCTGGCAGGATGACTACACTACGGTTGGTGAAGGCTGAATTGTATTCCTCTCTCCACTTTCCTGCACCCATAGGAGAACAGGTGGCATTTAGGCCATGCTCAACCAGAGAATGAACTCCCTTCTCGCCTTCAGCTATGAAGATTATCTGGTCTTGAGGTATAGCTAAGAGTTCAGGTAAACGATAGAGAACCGGGGTAATTCCCTTAAGGTTATAGATCCAGCCACCCTTACCATCTGGTCTTCTTTGAGCAAAGGATTTAGGCTTGTATCGGACTACCTGATAAAGGAGATTTCCGTTCTTATCTCTGTAGTCGTATAGAGTGTCTATACAACGCTTGAATTCAATTGGCCGAGAGTCAGAATTAAGACCAAGTGCCTGACAAATCTGCTGATAGCTATGATTACGGTTTGAAAAGCATGTTAATAGGACTTTATCTCCGGCATCTGTAATAGACAGGTGATTTTGAGGAGTAGAATGGCCTTCCACTGGACATGATGCAACCCAGTGATTATCTCTCACTTTTTTAGCATCGGGTAATCGATCCAGAAAATCATTCTTATTGAAAAGAATAATCGGTGTACTTTTCATACACCGATTATCGGATACTAATTTATTCTAATAAACCACTAAACAAGCAACAATTTTAGACCATTTTTTATGCTTATTTAGTTTCCCACACGACGGTCATAGGTACGCTTGCGGCCCTTGATCCAACCTTTTGTGAGTTTGATACCCAATAGCTTAGCAATCTTTTGATATTCCCGTTGAACATGAACGTAATCACTATTTTCCTCTTCAGCTATCTTACCGGGTGAAAGATACGGCGGGGTTACCCTCATGAATAACCAACTTACAGCTTTTGCTAAATTATCTTGAACACTAGTCTCATAACCTATTCTATCCCAATAGCTGCGGAGTTGTTTTCTTTTCCTCTCAGCCTCAACAGCTAATCCACTTATACGCTCTTTAAGGTCCTTATTCGTCTCTAAACCATCGATTGCAAGCGTTAAATTTACCGGCTTGCCTGGCACTTTATAAAGCATCGTAGGCAAAATGATACCAAGCCAAAGGCCTGATTTTGCAGCTTGAGCACATGTTAAGACAAACCCTTCTCCCCAAAAACATCTTAATCCCCATTTTTCAGTTACCTCATTAATCTTTTGTATCACTATTGTTGATAATTGAGATTTGCGCTTACCCCATAATTCAACCCATTGATTTGTTATTCTGAAGTAATCGGAATCGTCGTTAACCAAAAAAATCTTTTTGATGTCTGCTTTGGTGAGCCCATGAGACGCTGTTCTGTAATTTGGTAAATACCTAGCGAGTTGCTCTACATCTTTTTTGAATGTATTTGAGTTATAATAGAACTCTACCAAACTAGATAGAGCTAAAGCATTACGAAAACCAAACATCTTCATAGGGTATTATTCTAATCATTAATCTCGATCTAGACAATAGCCCTGTCACTAGCTTATGAAGACGTTCGATCAAATGTTTAGTCTATACCAGACTCATTTAAGAACAAAGACACTGGTTTAAAATTCAATTCTAAATATTTCTGTCCAGTGACCACTGATTTTCTATATATTCAATCTCCTGCTCAGTAATCAAATTCCATTCTGTCTGATTTTGCGCATCTATGAGCCTATCCAATATTTCTCTTCTAGCGTCTAATGTGAATGGCCCCAATCCAATTGTGCCATTCCGACGTTTATTTAAACGATAGGAAGGTTCGTATCGAATCTCGGATAACCAATTCCTAAACTCAAGCAAAGGTGATAAAGATTCTGTCCCATCAGTTATAAGGCCTTCAACTGCTCTATCTCGTCTAACAACAGTGCAGACCCAACAACCGAATCTACCCTTAGAGTTGAATAAAGATGCTGAGGTCAATCCCTTTGTATTTTCTGAATCCAAAACCCTATAGAACATCTGAAGCTTATCTATATCAATACTTATTGGCCCAGACGACTCTTTTAAAACAGACCAGATATCTTCGACAGCATATTCTAACATGGGGCTAAAAACTAAAGCTTTTATATTGTTTGATTGCCTAAAATAATGACTATCGTCTATTCTGTATTTCTTCAGAACCCTATCTCTTTCTGAACTTTCCCCATTCCGAATCCCCAATAGAACAATACTTTTACCATTAAAATTATTAGTATAATTTCTAATTGGTTTAATGCGAAGTACATCAGTACACCACCTGAACTGGTATGTAGGAGATGGATATCCTCTGCCTATGACCTTAGAAAAAAACTTATCCTCAATGCTAGGGGTAACTATCTTTGTTTTGATTGGAATTCCGTTCTTTTCAGCCTCTATTTGCAAGCTATGGAGTGTTTTAATAACAAATGAACGAATAATTGGGATCTCTACACCAGTATCGCAATATACAACGGTTACAGGTTTAAGTTTTGTCCCGATATTTTGTAAAGCAACGTACACTAATTTTAGCAAAGCAGAAGAATCTTTCCCCCCACTGAAAGCTAATGACCATGGCAAATCATCTTTTAGATATTCCCGCTGGATCACATTGATAGTATCATTTAGGAGTGCATTACCATTTCTCATATCAGAACACGTATCTTTTCGCCTAAGTCTGATCGATGTAACTGAATAATCGCGTCAAGTTGCTCATTAGATAAAGCGATATGTTTACGCGTTGTTAACTCTACAAGATACCGACAAAAAAGAGAGAGTACTACCAGAATTATACACATACATATAGCGTACCCATCCTTATTAACTATGAACCGAATAAGAAATATAAATGAACCAAACGCTGCAATAATAGTAGCATCTACTGAGCTAGTCCAAATCAGTCCATTAAATCTAACCCTATTTGCTTTTTCAGATAAAGACCTATCATTATCTATGAAACTATAAAAAATATTCATGAGCTTATTGCCACTTTTAATAATAGATTGTTGGTTATCATCAAATTCATTCATAAATGGTCTAAGTAATTCTTCTTTAATATTATCTTTCACTCGTTTGTGGTACTGATTCCAAAGTAAATCTCTGATATCGAAAACATAATAAAGTGAACCAGCTAACAATACCACAATACTTAACAAAATATCCTGAGTAGTAATATCATTAAAAATCGATATTGTATTAGTTAACCCAATAAAGTCATCTTGACAAACAAACAAAATTATTATAAATATGAAAACCCCCGGCATTATAAGCCTAAAATTTTTGAGGGTCGTAATGCTCATCATTCATTCACTCTAGAATTAATATCGGTCAATTTCCCTCTTGTGATATCTCAGTGATCGCGGCTGCATCTCTTCCTCCACAATTAGGGCAACCTAAATCATGATTAAGGCCTTGCTCACTATTACAATAAAGGCACCTAAATCCTATAATTCTCACCCGATTTTTTGGTTTTTTACAACATTCTTTGGGGCGTAATACCAACTTTATTAAAAGCCATATGAGGAAAGGTGAAAGGAATATAATAGTAGATACCCAATTTATACAACCATAAATAATCATTACAAAAAGTACAGCCCAGAAAACTCCAAAACCCAAAGGTATTAAATAAGTATGGGGCACTAGTCCCGATTTGGAAGCCTTGCTAGGTCCGAAGAAAAAATCCCATGCCTCTTTAACCATATTAAGAATGAGCTTGAATTGCGAATGATTAAGTTCTTCTCCCCAAACCTTTTGTAAAACTATTTCTTCGCTTTTAGAATTGGGGTTTATGCGAGATATAACTTCAGATGTATTTTCAGTGTCTCTTAAATACTTTCCTTTTTGCCAAATTATGCGAGTATTCAAATAATTAATTACAGCGAAGAATAGTGATAAATAAAGCCCAACTGCATTTATCATAAAGGCCAAAACTAATTGCCCACCATCTATACATCCATTTGCAGAGACAAGAATAGTGGCAAATGCCGTTACCAAGAAAGATGACGCTACTAAAAAATAATTGAGCCTTTGGAATAATAAATTGATTTCTGAGTTCAATGAGTCACAAAATATCCTGAAGCCATCCCTATTGAAATCATCTCCGAGCATACTGAACACTCCATCAATAATCAGAACATCAAGCTTAGTTTATTGTTTCTTCATCACAACAATATATTCCTTAGACATGGTTTCTTCTAACAAACCACTAATATTTGAAGGGCAATTTCTGAGAGGCATTCTCTTGTTAGGTATCGACCGGTTGAAAGTATTAATATGATCAAAGCCTTGCTGCTCGAAAAATTGTCTAATCACAAGATCTGTAGGTAGCGTGTTGCCTTTAACCTTACGATTAGCAACAACATAACAAGCATATCCTCCAGAAATGATAGTTGCCGAAACATTAGCTATGGACTTATTCAAATCATCATAAAAACCACAAACTTCACGTGCACGCCTAATATCTTTATTCTCTATTTCGGATATCACAGTGTCTAACTGATCAAAATTGAACTTAATAATAGTCTTAGGCAATTGTCCGCCCATCGCAATTCGGTCAACTGAGCGAGGGTTCTCTAAATCTAACCATTCCGCAGAGAGTCTAGAATACTGTCCGTAAGCTACGGTAGTATGCGAATCCCCATAGGGCGGTGATGTTATAACAATATCAACCGATTCAGGTTCAATTTCATATTTAGGAATGCAATCTACTGTATTAAAGTTACTGACTCTTATTCGTAGGCTCTTGTCAGCATAGGTTTTCGCGAACAGATCAATAAGACCTCTTTGGTTGCGATATAAAGTATCCAACATGATTTTAAATACATCCGGATTAAATTTAATTAAATCCGACTGTGATCTCCTGTATAGCTTAAACTCTCCTTGTCTAGTATTAGATGATTTTCGTATTGTCTCGCTAGCGGCAACCTTAAAAAAATCCTTTATATCTACATCAGACATGTCATTGATAAAACTCAAAATCCAAGTAATCTTAGAAATTACTTCTGGTTTAAACCAAAAATTGAGGTTTTCAATACGGTTCACATCGAATTGTTTCAAATCACATCCATCCATTTTAGAAGCGAACTTCTCGAACGCTGTAATTTGTAATTGTACAGATTTAATATCTAACATCTTTGTTTTTGTCCGAGCAATCAAGCACGCAAGTGGGTTAATATCAGTTCCGACTGCGTTTATACCATATCTCATAGCTTCAACTAATGAAGTCCCCGTACCGCAATACGGATCAAAGAGTAACCCACCATTGCTATAAAGTTTAAGAAGCTGCTGAGCGATCTGAGGAATCATACGAGCAGGATAATCATGATAGCAATGAGTATCCTCTCTAACATTTGATTCTTTAAATGTCCAATCAAGCTGTGCGTCAAGTAAGGGATTACTTACCATTGCTCTCCACCTTTGAGAATTGCCTATACTCAAGTAATTTTAATTTAATAAGGCGGATAATTCAACGCAATTAAACTGTTACATACCACTGGTTTAATTTGCATCAGATGAAACAATTAACTAAAGCACTTGGTCATAATTATCAAACAATTGGAGAAAATGCCTTTTATTTATTCTGAATCCAGTCCCATGATCATGATAGCGACCAGCATTCCTACCTGATCTGTAAACTCCAATTCGGATATCCACTTTTAACATATCCTGCTCAATAGCATTTTTAAACTTCTCCTTGTTCAAATTAGACAATAGATAAGCTTCAATAAAGTGAAATTTCTCGTTTATTGTCTTTCTCTCTCCGCTTGTTTCAGCGAAAACAAGTAGTGTCTTATCTGATTTGGATGTGAGAACATCTTCCAACAACATAGATAGTGGCCAATAGCATTCGATATTATCCCTGTTTTTTAATATTAACTTATTATCGTTTAATTCAACTTTGAAGCTCTGAGGATTGTATCGAGAACCATAGCAAGTAGAATGAAGGTTATAGAGACCTTTATCATCAAGATACTTATAACGATCAAACAGCATGCGATTGATGCCTTTAGGCTCGGGAGACTTAGTTGCTAGAGTGAGCATACTATCCGATTCCATCCTCTTAGCTTTTAATTCAATCACCCCAAGATCCGGGATACGGAAATTGTTCTCAGGGATTTCTAATAAATCTTCTAGGGTTTTACCTATTCCCGTATCATTTGATCGATGAGTTGGTATGTAACCCAGATCCCTAATAACCGTCAGTTTTTCAACGATATCGCTAAGATCTTGAATAAAGCTCATTTAAAACTCCTTGATGTTTAAGCCGCTTTATCTATTTATTATGAGAAATAGATAAGAGCTTTTAAATAATAAGGCAGCGAGCAGATCTATACAATAATGTTTATTTAGTTATCTAAAAATTTGAGACATTGATAAAAGGGCTGCAAGGGGTATAATGTTCTACTAAATATATGGTAAATATCTAAAGTATCTCATGGAATTTTTATTAATCCAATGCCCCACATTGATTATTGAACAAGTCGGAAATCAATATTAGATTTAGAGGTCTATCAAATGAAACAAATCATAGGCAACAAAACAAATGAAGCAGCAATAAATGCACTACTAAAGAATCTTAATACCACGATTGAAGATGATAGTGCCATTATTTACATAGGATATCCAATCATCTCAACAGCTATAGACACATACACGGTACCAGCCACTCTTGTATCCAAAAAGTATGGCTTGGTCATCTTCGATATTGGTGAAAGTGTATTACCAATAACGGATAGTCAGTCAGCAACAAATGTTTTTGGGGTACAACGGGATCTATTATACTCAGCTTTTCAAGCGAAGCTCATGACATATCAAAATCTTATTGCAGGACGTAAATTAGATATACCCATCAATATTCTCACTTATGTATCTGATAAACCCAGACATATGAGTAATTCAGATGAAGAGTTAATTACCGATGCAAACTTTAGTATAAAAATCACTAAACTTGAGAAATTCGATCAAAAATACTACGAAACTCTTAACGCAGCTATTCAAAGGGTATCTAGCATAATGCCTAAGGAGCGCAGAGACAACGCGAAAACAGATGGTAGTCGTGGATCGATATTAAAAACCATTGAAAAAAACATAGCAAACTTGGACTCATGGCAAAATAAGGCTGCAATAGAAACTCCCAATGGACCTCAGCGAATTCGTGGACTAGCAGGATCAGGCAAAACTATAGTTCTAGCACTGAAGGCTGCGTATCTCCACTCTCAATACCCCGAATGGAAAATCGCAGTATCCTTCTATAGCCAATCACTTTACGGTCAATTTGAAAAGTTAATTCAAAGATTTTATTTTGAAGATCGCAGAATGGATCCTAACTGGGAGCAAATAAAACTTTTACATGCATATGGATCCCCGAACAAACATGGCTTGTATTCGGAGATTTGTCAAGAGTACGGAATGATTCCGAAAGATTTTAGCTACGCAAAACGAACATATGGCCCTGATTTTGCATTCCAAGGTATCTGTAAAGAACTTCTAGCAATTGTCAAAAAGGACCCACGAGAATTATTTGATGCTGTTCTTATAGATGAAGCTCAAGATCTACCCGATGAATTCTTAAATTTGGCGTACCACTGCACAAAAAATCACAGAGTTATTTTTGCTTATGATGACTTACAAAATCTCGGTGCTTATGAAATGTCCTCTGTAAATAAGTTATTTGATGGAAGCGTAGATTTTAGTGGTAAAAGTAATGAACCCGCAAAAGATATAATTCTGCCAGTATGTTATCGCAACACACCATGGGCACTCGCTACAGCACACGCACTAGGTATAGGAATATATCGCCAAACTTCTAATTCTGATCCATATCCACTGATCCAGCATCCAGATGATCCCAAATTATGGACAGATATTGGATATAAGGTAGTAGCTGGTAAATTAAACTTTGGAGAAAACGTAACCCTTAGTAGAGACGTTGATTCAACTCCTAAATTCTTTACTGAATTGCTAAACTCAAAGGACGCCATACAATTTATCAATTTCAAAGATGAACATGATCAGATAGTATCAGTATCAAACATGATAATGAAAAATTTGGAAGAAGACGAAATTTATCCACAAGACATACTAGTCATTTTCCCTGAAGCTATCACAGCAGCAAAAAAGGGGGCTATGCTTGTTCAATTTCTAAGAGATCGTAATATCACAGCTCACATTGCAGGAATAGATTTTTCAAGAGATGTGTTCTTTGTCCCTAATTCCATAGCGATATCTGGCCCACACAGAGCCAAGGGAAATGAGGCTCCTATTGTCTATCTAATGGATAGCCAATACTGCGCAAGTGGTGAATCATTAATTAAAAAGAGAAACACATTATTTACCGCAATTACACGATCGAGAGCATGGGTTAGGATATGTGGTTACGGAGATAAAATGAGTGAATTGGAAACTGAATTCTTTAAGATACAGCAAAACAATTTTCAATTGAAATTTAAAATACCCACTAAAGAGGAATTAAATAAGATACGGATACAGCATAGAGATATGACAAAAGAAGAGGAAAAAGACCTAAATAATCTCAAAAGAGTAACAACGTCCCTTATGAATAAAGGTGTCGAACCCTCGCTAATTATTGAGCAATTACCTGATAAAATAAAAAAAGAACTGATTAAGTCATTACAAGAAGAATGCTGGGGGGATAATGACTTATAGTTCAAGATTAGCTAGCGATATTAAAACTAATATAGATGCCGCAATGGATTATTTTCTAGATAATGAATTGACGATAAGTTCTAATCCCACAGTCGTAAACCAAAATGGGGCCAACTGCTATTCTATTAGCTGGAAAAGTAATCCTGAGCTTGGTTATCTGTTGAAAAACACAATGAATATTGATGGTGCAACATCGATAGAATGTTATAGAGCTATTTTAGACAGGCGAGATTATAATGTGCTGATTTCGGACGGTTCATTAATTCAAATCGCTTATAAAATTAAAGACGAAGAAGTCGTTTGGCATAGGTTATGCTTCTTCCCTTGCCCAATTGTGTTCGATAAAACAGACACTATAGAGAATAATATCTCAACTATGTTTGATTATTTTGACCCCAAATATTATCTTAAAAATATCAAAATGGTAACTCCCATACGATTTGATTATGATATAAACCTATCTAACAAGGTACATCCTACAAGTCACATGACTATTTTAAAAGATTCTTGCAGATTACCAGTATTTGGACCTATGAGTATTGGGCATTTTATAAAATTCATAATACAGAATTTTTATTCCGATAATATTAGCTTCGAAAAATCTGAATTTGAGATACCAATCCTATTATGGAAAAGGTCCTTCACTCCATCTTATCGCAATCAATTATTTCTCGAATCCTCAACAAAATGTTAACCTTTAAAATTTTTGGTCCCAACACATTTGAGAAAATCCAACGAACAATCATTTATTCGTTCATGTGAAGAGCCACATATCCAGTCGAGTAGACAGATGCGTCAATACATGGAATTATCCTGAATAAATATTCATGCCGACATTATCAGATATTAATTATGGCTATACAAACACACATATGCCTAAACTAATTAAGTAGAATGAATGCCTCAGATAATTAATTAGCAGCCTAAATTGGAACAAACCCCAGACGCTGTTCAGACCACAGCCAACCCTCCCCCGTCTCCACCAGAAACAAAGACGAGCCGTTTGGTTTATTACTGAATGGCTCATTTACAATACGTATCTTAGATTCCTTCTTAGATACCGCTACCTGAAAGATAGGTTTAAAAGGTGGTTTCGGTTTCACTGCAATAATAGATTTGCTCTTCTTAAAGTCGATATATACAGCATCAAGCATGTTAACAAGTAGCTTCCTCTGTTCAGATAAAGTAGCCTTATTCCATAGAGACGGCAGATTCATAATGAGCTTACCTGCTTCCTCAGAGGCGTTATAATCAGGTACTACCAGCGATTCTAGATTTAGTTCTAGAAGCTTCTTCTGGCGTGAGTATTCACTATCGGGAAGTAGACCATCTATGTAAGCTCTAGCCATACGCTTAAGTTTGACAGTTACCTGCTCCCTCTCTTTCGCTACCCTATTCACTTCATCCTTTAGACTAATAATAGATAGTACCTCTTCAAGCCATGTTCCTTTTAGCTCTATAGCACTAACCAGTTCTATCATTTGCTTATCTACTATCTCACAAGGGATGGTACCCCCATGGGCGATACATTGGTCTATGCTTCTTGAGCCTTTATGTTCTCTATAATACTTCCTACCGTTATGGTAAGTCTGAGCCCACATCGGCATACCGCAATAGGCACATCTGGCAAGTCCTTTAAGCAGGTATTCCCTTTGGGGTTTAGATTGAAGTGTTTCTGATCTTCCTGAGTTCTTCTTCATGGTATCTTGAACCATATTAAAGAGCTTCTTAGTAACTAGCGGTTTATGTAGTCCGGGAAGCAGTTTGTCTCTATGCTTTATCTTGCCCGTATAGAAGGGATTATGCAGAATACCCCTTACTGAAGCCCCTGTAAAGAGCTTTGGTCCTGAAGTGAGGTTACCACAAGCATCCTCTATCTTCTTGGTATTGCGGGTCTTAAAACCACTATCGTTAAGATATTTAGCCAATTGCGACAAGGTAACAGTTCCTATGGCATAACGCTTGAATAATTCTTTGACTGCCTTGCCTTCCTTTCGGTGGATATGGATACCTCCCGGGTGTTCGGGATTACAACGGCGTCTCTTCTCACCATTTTCACTCTTTTCCCAACATGACTCATAACCAAAGGGGATAGTGCCGTTATGTTTGCCTTCCACTGCCCTTTGTTCTATGCCTTTCTTAACGTGGACACTAAGTGATTCACTGCCGTATTGAGCAAAGGCTCCCATCATCTGCATTTGAAACATTCCCTGGGGTGTAGAGTAATCGATGTTGCTTTCGCTAACAGATACCAACCCTACCCCAAATTCCCCTAGTATCCCCAATGATTCAAGGGCTATCCTCAAGTTACGTGACCAACGATCCAAGGTATGAACGACAACCAGATCGAACTGCCCTTTCTTTACATCATCAAGCAGCTTCCTAAATACAGGACGCTTATTGATGCTGTCTACATGGGCTGATCTTCCTTCTTCTCGGTAGATATTTATTATCTGCCACCCTCTGTTCTTGCAGAGTTCTTTGAATAAACGTTCTTGAGCATCAAGCGAGTACCCATCTATCTGTGATACTGAAGATACCCTAAGATATGCAACTACCCTCTTTGCCTCATTCATCAGCACGCCCCTTCCTCACGTCCCTTGAGGCAACAGCTATTGATACCTCGGCTAGATTCTTAATAAATTCGCGTGTCATTAGTTTGTCAACCTCACCCTCGGAAGAATTGGCAGGCATTGTATACTTCTGTTGTATACCCGTCAACGAGTTTTCTTCCTGCTTGAGGTTTTCGTTTTCCATGTTATAGAGACTCCGCCAGTACTTTTTCAGCGTCTAAAAGTCTTTTCAAAGTTGCATAACCAATGCCGAGTTTCTTGGCAGCTTGACTCCTTGAAAGGTTTCCTTTGCTAAGCCCCTCCAAAATGTCTCCATAAGCCTGAGAGAAGCCTTCCCTATCGATTACCTTAGGTCTGCCTGTTTTACTGCCTAATTTTCGAGATCTCTCCATGCCCAGCATGAGACGCTCATGTATCATTTCTTTTTCTAACCGGGCATAAGAAGCAGCGATTTCATAAGGGGTCTCTTTGGAAGTTACAGTATCAAGCCACGCATCAGAAACTGACTTTACTCCAACTCCCCATTCTCTAAACTTCTCCAAAGAGATGGAGACATGGGTAACTGAATAAAAGGCTCTGTCCATGCTCTGAATAATCAGTACATCAAAACGTTTGTTAATTGCGTCTTCCAGCAACCTCTGCCAGTCTTTTCTTTGTCTTAAGTTATCTGCTTGTGCCTGATCAGAGTATTCCTTATAGACCTTCCAACGCCTTTCTTTGACAAAGCGCCTTAATAACTCTAACTGATCATTAAGCTTTTCAACTTTGTCTGTTATCGATACCCTGGCGTAGATTACGGCTCTCACTATTCTTCCTCAAAACCCCTTAATTTCATTTCAAGTCTCTCTTCTTCATCAGTTAAATCAAAGACTTCCTTAAGGCGGTCAAGAAGCGTAAGTACCCTGGTATTCAAATCTTCATAAGTTTCAAGGGAGTCCTCAAGTCTATCTGCCATTTCTTCACATTCGGCTTCAGCTGCCTTGCAGATTCTCTCCAGTTCACTTACGTTAAGTACGTATCTAACCTTGCCGTGTGAAACTACTGATTTGATGCCGATAGCGCAAAAAGCCTGCCCTACATTGGAGGGTGTTATATCCATATCAAATTCCTTTTTCTCTCTTGCCGATATCTCTCCGGCAGAAGCCCTGGTTGTCCCTTCAAGCGCCATAACATAGGCAGTTTGAAAAACTGCTAAGATATTCCTTGCTCTCATCATTTCTCTTGCTTTTTCCAGTGTCTCCCTCATATCATCTTTCATTTTCCAGTTCCTCCTTTCCCCTGTTGTACAACAACATACATATGTTTTTCCGATTTAAGAGCCCTCACCACCCTCGCTACCCTTTCTAAGCTAAACCCTTCTCTGCTATCACCTTGGCGATATAGTCCTGGTCCGATATAAAGGCTCTAAAATGCCTGCCATCCTCAGGGCAAACCAGCAGTATAAAAGGCTTGTTGGACCTTCTTCCCCTTGCCATGCGTACAGATAATGGTTTGGAACATATCGGGCACTTTACGTCATTCATTCTTCATCCCTCCTATCAAGATAGAACTTACACAGTAAAAAGATGGCGGTGCTCCTGGTATTGGGGTTATCCTGCTTGGACCCTTTAGCTACCGGCATGATAGAACTTAACGCTTCCCTTACCAGATCAAGCTGGGGGCGGGTAAACTGAAGCTGCATATGGTTTAACTTGGCGCTTTGTGCCTCTTCCCAAGCCCTTAGGTGGCTTGCCAGATCACCTTCATCTATTTGGGATAAAGAGTTTAAACTGCCTGCGGTCTCCGGGAGTATCGAAAGCACTTCACTTTCTGATACCTCGGATAGCACCTTCTTTAAGAGTGCTCCTTTCAGCGCCTGGTCATCTTCACCCTTTAAGTCATTAAGTGCTTGTGCCAGTAGCATCGCCTCGGTATCGTTAAGATTAAGGACAATGCAGGGTACGCTCCCCCAACCCGTTTCCTTAAGTACCTTAAGCCTTTGGTTGCCGGACAGTACCTCGTGGTAGGATTTATCTATAGGTCTTACCACCAGAGGTCCTACCAACCCGTACCTCTCAAGGCTGTTCTTGAGCCTCTCGATGCCCTTTTCATCCATACGGTTGGGGTTCCATGGTGCTTCCTTAAGCCTTTCTAGTTCAATGTCTACAGTCTTCATTTAGTCGTTCTCCTTAATCTTCTTTGGGTATGGCTTGGGTTCTATCCTAAGCCTCCCCTTATATTCCTTATCCAGAAAGTAAAAGTAGCGATGTTTACGGGATTGAGGTATTACCCGTACCCTTACTCCATGGGAGTTAAAGTGTTTAATCGAGTGGCTTCCGAAGTTATGGCTTAAGCTTCTTGAGTGCCTCGCCACCCCGTCACCTATATCAAACATTGGCATAGCTAGGGATACGCCTGTATATACCCAACCCGTTGCCTGATAGATTGTGCCAAGGTGTCCTTGAGTCGGATCAGCATAACTGACCACAAACTTGGTTTTGGTAAAACGCTTCAGGGCTCTTAACGCTATCCCTATTGTTCTTGACTCCGAGTTGGAGGGTAGAGAGTCCGAAAGCCATAGCCTTGATAGAGTCAGGCAATCAGAAGGTGAAGCATTACTAACCATCTTATAGACATTAGCCGGACCTGAACCGAAGGTGATGGCGCCTTCTAATCTCTCCCCGAGGAATACTCCAAAGGCAAGCTTAGTACCGCCTGGCATAGAGTGCAGATAATGATGCTTCTCTAAGATCTTCTTGGCAGCTGTAAAGGGAATGGGTTTGACTATTAGAGATTGGAGCGCCGCCGTCGGGTTTAAACCGCGTCTTGCACTCTGGTCAAGTGCCGTGCTTTCTGTTACACCAGCGGCGCATGTGTTACTTATCCCTTTACGTTCTAGTTTGCACATCTTTGGTCCTCTTCTGTTTCAGTACCCCAAATTACCTTCACTTTTTCTAAGCCGAAAGCTTCTCTCCACTCTTTAGAAAGGGAGTAAGGAAGAAGCGGAAAAACAGTTCTTTTCCTCTTGTTTCGACTTTTATCCGTCACATCCGTCACATTACGATTGGCGTAGCTTTGGAGATTATCCGTCACATTTACCGTTTTTGGAGTGTTTGTGACGGATAAAATGGGGCTTTCTTCTACGTTTGGCTCAAAGCTAGGTGTGACGGATGTGACGTTTAAATCCCTGGAAGTAGGCAGGTAACGGCTAAAAGCGTCATTAAAATCGTCTTTCTGATACCCTTTGTAAGTATCTGCACCGGAGCGGATTGATCTGCTTTTTATGCCATAGGGTTTGAGCATCCTGGAGAGCTTTCTTTGAGAAAGGTTAATACCTCCATGTTCGCTCCAGGGGGATTCCTCTTGGGACTTGAGAGAGTCAGTTAAAGCAGAGGAGGATATCCTATCCAACCCTTCACTTTCCAGTATCTCCCTTATATCTGATAACAGTTGCACGTTAAGCGAATCATCTTGTCTTTCTTCACCTGTCATCAGGTTAATAAGTGACTCCGTTGCTTTAGCAAACCATTCTTCCCCTGCAGAGTAGGCGATAACGAGCAGTGGCTCACAGCAGTCAGCAGCCCTGTCATCAAGGTTTTCAGGAATGGCTACCTCTTCGTCTGTAAGTTTTAAGTTAAGACATAGCTCCAGGCGTTCTCTTAAAGACCCTGCTTCTTTCCACGTCTTTCTCAAGCGGAACTTTTCTGTCTTCTCCTCTTCTATCTTGCGCTTTAGAAGCACGGGTATGCTCCTGTCTGCAATGGTAGAAGGAAGCTTGCCGATACCGGCAATGGCCTTAGGACAGAAAGTTGAAAGGTCTTTGTACCCGATATCGGCACCCTTCCCTACACATATAGAAGACTTGCCTCCCCTGCGATAACCGCTGTTTAGTATCCCCCGGAGTGTTTCTGAGTATTCCTTCTCGCCTTTAAAGGCGGCATCTGACTCATCAAGTAGCAGTGTCGGACATTCTGCATCAATTTTACGAGCCAGGACCGCTGAGGTTGCTCTTCCGGTGGGCCAAGGGTTGGATACAAGCGTCTCAAGCACCTCCAAGAGTCGTGTCTTGCCTGATCTTTTCTCAGCTGAATGGATATTAAGATAAGGAGTAGTATCAGCATGGCCTATCAGGTAGGTATGCGCCACCCATAAGACAATGGCAACTAGTTGTTCAGACGTGAGTACAACATATCTCTTAATAAAGGCAGATATATCATCAAGAAGAGAAGAAAGATCGACTCGGTCAGGTGGCGTATAGGGAAGTGTATTGAGTACAAGTTCTAAGAGCTCCTCTTTGGTTCCACTACCTTCAAACCAGTCATAGATATCTTCTTTTTCAGAGAGGTTAGGTAGATTTACTATCTTCACTTCTTTAGCAATCGAATAAAGAGAAGAGGCAATTTGCTTTGCATGGTGTCTGCCCGGTTCATCATTATCTGGAAGAATGGCAACTTTTCGGGAGGTGAAGTAGTAAGAATACTCATCTCTCCATTTACCCGCCCCCATAGGTGAACAGGTAGCTGTCAGACCGTGTTCTGCAAGTGACTCAACTCCCTTTTCCCCTTCAGCAATAAAGACCAGTTCATCAAGTAGAGCCTTAAGCAGTTCAGGAAGTCGGTAAAGAACAGGACTGATACCTTTGAGATTATAGATCCAACTACCATTTCCATCAGGTCTTCTCTGTTTGAAGGCTTTGGGAGTATAGCGAACTACTTGGAAGATGAGCTTTCCGCTCTCATCTCTATAGTCGTAGACTACTTCTATACTTTTCTTAATAGTAGATCTGGTGTTTGATTCGATACCCAATTTGTCAGCTAGTTTATGAGTATCTCCCTTTTCTCCACAAGCCAGGCAATAGAACCCCTTCTCAGTAAATCTCAGGTTAGGGGTATGCTGATCATTGTGGAATGGACAGAGTGAAGTGTACCAGCCGTTTTTGTCCGGTCCTGATACTTTGCGTAGATGTTTTTTTATTTCGTTTAGTTGTTCAATCATAAGATCCACTCTGGGTGCATGCCGGTGATAATTGGTATACTAAATATAAGCACGGCACTTCAGATGCCGTCATCATGCCGAAAGGGCATTTTCAAACGTAAAAAGGATGCCTTTTCATGCCTTTTAGGCACTTTGGAGGTTTTATATGGAAAGAAGGAATCACCGAGATGAGAAAATTGTACAGTTCGTTATCAATTGTGCAAACAGGAAGCCCAAACCAATAAGACGTGCGATTGCTCTGGAGGTGGAGAAGGAATTTGGGGTTACCATCTCTGAGCGTACAATTGGAAGATATTGTAACAAAGCCAATGAATCTACTGATATCGATCAAACAGTTAGCTCGAATGTGGATATATGCAAGGCATCTCCAGAGGGTCTTGATACTCTAATGCTTATTAAATGGGGTGTTCCAAAAGAAGCGGCGCCAGACATCTTAGGTGATTGGAGGAAGCATCATGAGAGAGGAGAGCATGAAATTTGCAATGCCTACGGGAAACTGAAAAGAAACCTTATGGATAGAGAAATCCCGTATGAACAAGCTAATGCCCTTCTGGAATATGAGAAGGGAGCCATAGAATTTGATGATAGTGAAACCCATACGAGTATTGAAATCATAGAAGCGTTACGTCCTTGGGAGGATTCTAAGAATACAAAATTAGCATTTAAGGAGATACGCAGGAAAAATAAAAGTACGTGGGAAGATATGGAGAACTCGTATGAATGTGGATTCTGTGAGAAATGTTATAGCCCCATGAGTGGTGACCCTTCACATGGGATAGAGCCGAATACCCCTTTTGAGGATCTGCCTGAAAGTTGGACTTGTCCTGCTTGTGGGCGAAGGAAAGAACAGTTTAAAAAGATGGGTGAATAATCAGCCTGTCGTAATAGTGTGTGCTTATCAAATGGTTTAAGCGTATTTAAAGCTTGGAGCGCCTTCCGAAACCCTACCCCCTAAATCAGGCAAAATCTACGAACAAAAATCTTATAAAATGAGTCTTCCGAAACCATATGGTTTGTAAAGGTGAAAAGGCAGTGAAATTTAGATAATAAATAGAATGTTTTGAATATCTTCATCTTATTTTGCAAAAAGGAAAGATAATTCACTGTAGTCACTTGTTTTCATAACAAACAACAAAATGGTCAAAATACTTTGAGGGTGATTGTAGTAATACTAAGAATGAATACTATAAATACTGCAATTACTATAAAGATATCTTTTTTGCTAAAACTATTTTTGTTTTGCATTAATCTTTTTACTCCAAGTTCTAAGAAATAACTTGCGCGCTTTCAAAGTGAGATCCATTACCGCCCCAACCGGACACAAATAGGAACACCAAAAGTTATAGATAAGGGCACTGAATAAAAGCGTGGCAATTAAAAGAACCCAATCTACGGCAGGACCAGACATTGCGAATAGTGTTGCCCATGGTTCAAAAACAGATACTGAAGGGTCACCGGTTGCTAGTACCATAAATACTGCAAACAATAAAACAATATATCTTACTGGTTTTAGACGTTTACTTAGTTTTGAGCTTGGCTTGATACCGCCACGCCCAACTGAATAGGCAACTTCTTGAACGGCTGCAAATGGACAAAGCCAGAAGCAATATATATTTTTACCAAAAAAGATAGCGATGCCTAATATGCTAAAAACCAGTATATATATAAATAAAGTAGTCTGTAGATGTGGGGCTATTCCCACGATCCAAGTTGTGAAGTTGGTAAGGCTAAGTGGGCGAGAAAGAATAATGCCTAAGAATACCAGTCCGTAACCAAGTGTTATGTAACGACGCCATTTAATGCGTTTTAATATAGGTACATTTCTTAGCGCAATGGTACCTAAAAGTCCAATTATAAGTAAGATTTCTCCGAATCCGAAGTTGATGCTTTCTTTTTCCTGCGGATAAGGGTTCCCCAAGTATTCTGATAATACCTGTCTGCCGTTTTGCACACCGACAGCAACGCCGTTTGAAGATATGGTGGCACCTGATATTGCATCTACATCTTCACCAAGGGTTAATGGTACACAGTAATTTAGCCCGATATATTGTTCAAAGAATCCGTATTGATAGAGGGTATCAAACCAAACTTCACTCTCTTTGTTTTTAGGAACGGTTATTGCTGCGATTGTGCCATCTGTACTATAGGTTGTAACAACCGTAAGAGGGCCACCATAACCATAGCCTTCTGATACAGCAACATAACCTAATATATTAGCATCATATCCGCCATATAAATAGTTGTCCCCGTTCGAACCTTCAAGCAAAAGAGAAAACTCTTGCGCTTCAGGTAAAGCTTCAGCTAGATACGCATCAATATCTTGATCGCCGCCGGTATTTCCATATATGCCGGCGCCCAATAAGACCAGCGCAATAATTGCAATAATAAACTTCTTCACTGTCTATTTGTATCCATTTTCTCGTTATATTTGCACATAAAAGAAAACTATAATCCCCCGAGTTGCCACGGGTAATACAACTCGGGGGTTAACTTTTATGAAATAGCTCTTGATTGCTTTATTAAGCGTGCAACCCAAGCGACTTACTACCTTATCTACTTAAAGATACCCGTTATTTGTCTACCCTGCGTCTTACTGATCTTGCCGCAAATAACAACGGTACTACAGCTAACAATAACACTATGACGCCCACTATCCATGCTGACGTATATTCAAATTCATATGTAGCACTGGCATATGTGTGTTGAATAGCAAACAAAGCTAGTAACAGCCCCAATATGCCAAGTACCCACTCATTCCACTTTAAAGTGATATTATTCTTTTTAAACCAGGTAAATAGCATAGTTAGTCCAACTGCTAATGCAATTGTTAAGAAAAAATATATAGCATCCATTTCAATTTCCTTTATTTTCTATCGAATTTAGTATCTATTTCTAAGTACCGGGATCAAAGCCGTATATCGGTCCTTCTTCTTTCCACCAGTTAGAATTTTCCATGGTTAAATCACCATATCCTAATGCTTTCTCCATATTGGTAAAAAAACTATTAAAAACAGTCGTGTTAGCAACAACACCTTTTACTATTTTGTGCACTAATGAAGCATTTTCCAAACCTAAATAAGTAAAAGGGCAGGAGGATTGACACATACCGCACTGGTTATGGCAACCACTCCAATCCGTTCGGTAGCCGAGATATCCTTGTACATTCCACCAATTACCTGAATCCCAAGTTGGTTCGTCTTCTTGGTGCACACCCCCAGAGACGCAAACGTCACGGCATATATAACAGGTTTTGCAAAACTCAAACATACCTGCATCAATTGGCGGGGTAGGAGCTATCGGTAAATCAGTTACTACTCTGTCAGAACCACGTTGTGAAGAACCAAACTTCCAATGGATAGCAGCACCTGTTCTACCCTGTTCACCTTGCCCGTCAAAAGTGGTAAAGCAACCACCCGGTCCCCATCCAATTGGCCAATATAAAGCGTGATAACCTAGATTCTTAATAAACATTTGGACTAAAGTGCCTACCCTAGCGAAATCTTTGTATACAGTATATGATCCAGCACCTGCTATACCACCCGTCCTCTTATTGAGTTCTTGTGGTTGAGGTAGGGTGAAAGTGAAAATGGATTCACACTTTGTTGGAATAACCCACTCTGCATCATTGTAGTAGCTATAATCCGCTTCCTTAAAGTTAATAGGTACGGCATGGTCAGGAACCTTGGGATAAAATTTTGCATCGATCATTCCTGGTCCACCTATTTCACTGTATGTTCCTTTTCCTAGAGTCATCGGCTGAGCTTTCTTATATATTAGTTTTTTGCATTTGGGATCTGCCAGGTTAAGAGCACCAACGCCACCAGCACCAAAATATTTTGCAGCTGCCCTCAGCATTAGAAAATTGTCTTCTGGAGTACCCTCCCATTTTGGTACGCTCCCATCAGGTGGCGCTGAATCATGTGGCGGACCATACAAACCCCATCTCGCGTAAAACTTACCGGGTTGATCAGGATAAGTTTGGAATAGTCCGTGCCCTTCCTCACCACTACCAGGAAATGGTTGAGTTACTGCGTAAAATAGTGCATCCGCCCGCTGATCCCCTCTCCCGTGTAACCCACCGTCCCAACCAGGGAACCTCTCTTTTTTAGCGGCCAAAATTCGCTTCTTTTGCTCTTCACCTGACATTCTCATCTGAAGCCTATTGCCCCATGATGTAAAGGGAGCATCTGGAGGGCCTTCATAGACACCCTTATGCTGATACCCGTCATATCTATCAAAAATATCCCAGTCAACTGTAATCGTAGGGTCAAAATGCTCTCGATGCTTAACGTACCAAGGTTGATCTTTAGTAGAATTTGCTTCGCTTGAAACAAATTCATCAATGTCATGAAAAACCGGAGCTGACGCCGCAACACCAATACCGCCCCCGGCTAATCCTAGTCCTTTCATGAAATCTCGGCGGCTAATCGTTTTATGAAATTTACTCATAAATTTATCCTAAAGATATATTTAGGTCTTTCCCTAGAGCCATTCAGTCTTTCCTGAACGCCAAATATCCATAAGCGTTTCCTCAGTACAAATACACAGTTGATTATTTGTATTCTAGCATTTTATATAGTAATGTCAATTGCACAAAATACGCAAAGATATATAAAATAAATGTACTTAAGTATTAATACTTAAGTACTAGTCTTTGCTAATTTACTACATATCGAACACGAGTTACTTTAAATAATAAAAACTACAGTTATTTTTGCATCTTAACATCCTGCAAACCCCATCACCATTGTTTCAGGGAGAGTCCAACCCTCCCCCGTCTCCACCAGAAACACGGACGAGCCGGCGGGTGAAGTACCCAAAGGCTCGTTTAAGATACGTATTTTGGATTCCTTCTTTGATACCGCCACCTGAAAAATGGGTTTAAAGGGCGGTTTTACCTTAACTGCAATCACCGAGCGGCTCTGTTTCACATCCACATACACCCCGTCCAGCATGGTTAAAAGTATCTTCCTCTGTTCAGCAAGGTTTGCCTTGCTCCAGAGTACAGGCAGATTCTGGATAAGTTTCCCAGCCTGCTCGGATGCATCATAATCAGGTACAACCAGTGATTCCAGACTGAGTTCCAGAAGTCTTTTCTGCCTTAAGTATTCTTCCTCAGGTATCAGACCATCTATATAGGTCTTGGCCATGCGGTGGAGCTTACCTGTTACCTGCTCTTTTTCTTTTTTAACTCTTTCCACTTCATCCTTAAGGCTTATGATGGAGAGTACCTCTTCAAGCCAGCCCGGACCAAGCTCTATAGCGGAAACAAGTTCCCTTATCTGATTATCTATTACATGGCAGGCTATAGTACCGCCATGTCCGGGGCATTCCTGTATGCTTCTTGAAGCCTGATGCTCCCGATAGTAGCTGTTTCCGCTTTTATAAGTTTGTGCCCACATAGGCATTCCGCAATAGGCACACCTGACCAGTCCTTTAAGCACGTATTCTCTACCAGGTGAAGTAGTCAAGGTTTCAGATCTGCCCGAATTCTTTTTTAAGGCTAGTTGGACAGTATCAAATAATTCCCGGCTGATTAAGGCTTCATGGGCACCGGTTAGGATTTCATCCCGGTGGTTTATCTGCCCGGTATAGAAGGGGTTATGCAGGATATTTCTGACTGAGGAACTGGTAAATAATCTTGGCCCTGAAACCAATTCTCCGTTGGCATCAGGTAGATTTTTGGTATTGCGGGTACGAAATCCCTGTTCATTTAGCCAGATAGCCAGTTGGGAGAGAGTGGTTGTACCAGAGGAATAGCGCCGGAAAAGCTCGGCTACGGCTGGTCCTTCCCTTGAGTGAATGTGAAGTCCCCCGGGGTGTTCCTTCTCGCAGCGCCTTTTCTTTTCTCCTTTGTCGCCTATCTCCCAACAGGATTCATAGCCGAATGGGATACAGCCATTGTGTTTGCCTTCCCTAGCTCTTTGGTCAAGTCCTTTTCTGACATGGGTACTTAAGGCTTCACTGAAATACTGGGCAAATGCCCCCAGCATCTGGGTGAAAAGGATACCATCCGGTTTAGAATAATCCAGATTTTCAACAATAGAGACCAGCCCTATCCCGTACCTGCCCAGTAGTTTTAGTGATTCCAGAGTAACGGTAAGATTCCTCGACCAGCGGTCAAGTGTATGTACAACTACAATCTCAAATTCATTTTTGGCTGCATCTTCCAGGAGTTTCCTGAAGACCGGTCGTTTATGAATACTGTCTACATGGGCGGATTTGCCTTCTTCCCGATATATACGTACAGCCTGCCAACCCCGGTTCTTGCAGAGCTCGGTAAATAGCCTTTCCTGGGCATCCAGAGAGTAACCCTCAACCTGTGAAGCCGAAGAGACCCGGACATAGGCAACCGCCCGTTTAGTTTCGACCATTTCCTGTTTCCCTGTTAGCTTCACGCTGAGAAACTGAAAATGCCACCTCTGCCAGAGTTGTCAGAAACTGTTCTACCATCATCTTTTGCATTACCTCAACCTCAGAAGTGGCGGTTAGTGTATACGCAGCACGTATACGTGTCAACTCATCCGATTTATCGGATCGAGTTATCCCTTCAGATGCAAGCTTGCCGCCATCTTCCTGTATAGACATCTCTAACAATTCCTAATTCATTTGCAGAAGAGTCTTTCAGATTTTTCTACTACCTGTCTCACATATTCTTGTTGAGTAATAAATCCCCTGAAATGCCTGCCATCTTTCGGGCAGACAAACATAATGAAAGGTTTACCGGATTTACGGCCGCTGGCCAGTTTCACCTCCAGCGTTTCACTGCAGACCGGGCATTTTATGGATTCGACTGCCATATCTTTACTCCTTATCCAAATACGATTGACATAATAGATACAAAGCCTGTCCTCTTAGAGTGGGATTATCACTTTTATTACCTCTGGCAAAGGGAATAAACCGGGTTATGGCTTCTTCTACAACTTTCTTCTGGTCATTTGTCAATTGAAAATTGAGATGACTCAATTTGGTAAGTCTGGATTGCTGCCAGTTTTGGAGCTGAACACTCAATTCTTCCTGGCCTATGGAAGCCAGAGAAGTCAGATTATCCGAGGATTCAGGTAATACCAAAAGTACTTCTTCCTGTTTAATCTGGGACAAAATTTCCCGTAGAAGTTGAGCTCTGAGCCCCAGGTCATCCACCCCGTGGATATGATTTAGAGCCTGAGTCAACAGTTTAGCTTCAGAGTCATTTAATTCAAGTACAATACAAGGCACAGTTTGTATCTTAAGTTCAACCAGTACCTTTAATCTCTGGTTGCCGGATAAGACTTCAAAATACCCATCTTTAGATCTGACCACCAGATTTTCAACCAGTCCATATCTTTTAATGCTCTGTTTCAATTTCTCAAGTGTCTTCTCATCCAGTTGGTTCGGGTTCCAGACCGCTTCCCTGAGAATCTCCAAGGGCAAATTAGTTGTTTCCACTACTTCCCTCCTTTATAGGGTAGGGTAATACCGCAGATTTCAGGTATTCCCTCCATTTCGAATCCAGAAAATATAAATATCTGTGCTTGGCAGATTGTTTAATCGCATTAATTTTTATCCCCTGTTTTTTTAGGTAGCCCTGTTCACGACTGCCCAGAAAATTATTTAAAGAGCGTCCGTGCCTGAGTCGGCCATCTCCCAAATCATACAGGGGCATCGCCGAGGATAGTCCGGTATAAAGCCAGCCGGTAGCCTGATAGATAATTCCCAAGTGACCTACCGATGGATCGCTGTAGGATATCAGAAACTTTAAATCTGTATGACGTTTTAAGTACCTGAATATCACCCCTAAAACCCTTGATTCAGCATTTTTAGGTAAATCATCTGATAACCAAAATCTGGTAAGAGTTAAACAATCTTGAGGCTCTGCCCCATCCACCAGTCGGTAAGCCAAGGCTGGACCGGCACCTAAAGTAATGGCACCGGTCAGCCGGTTATCCAACATAACCCCAAAACAAAGCATCGTGCCTGCCGGAAATGAATGCAGATAGTGCTCCCGCTCCAGAATCCGGGCAGCCGCTTTCCGGGGAATTGGGCAAACCAAGAGGTTATGGAGCGCCGCGCTGGGATTTAAACCCGCTCCTGTATCCCGGCAGGATACCATGCTACTCATCACACCCGCGGCGCAATTTACATCCATAAAAACCTTCCTTGCCTTAAGATCCCAAAACCATTTGGTTCCCCAAATTATCTATCTCTCTATTCATCATCATTTTCCGGGTCATAAGTTTCTTCCTCCTCTCTGCGGCGTGCAATTTCTCTGGCTCGGTACGCAAGAGTATGGAAAATAGAATCCTCCAGCAAGATTTCATCCGCCCTGATACCCAGCCGGTATAGTACACCCAAGAGTTGCGCTAAAGTTTTCATTGTTGCCTCCTCTTGCCAACTTTCTGTTGGCATCAATAAAAGTATGTCCTATAATTCATGAAGTGTAATTGCGTCATAGGGGGGTATCTATGACAACGGATAAAATACAATGGGCGTTAAATACCTTATTCCCCAAAGGTGAGGAGAATGGAGGGCCAGCGTATTTAATATTAGACAAATATCAACCCGCAATAACAAGTTTACGCAAAAAAGATCCTGCTTTAGCAAGAAGAGTTGAACGTACGCTTAAACTAATATTTCCAGAGTACTTTCCTCGGAGAAAATATATCAAATGGGACGATACTTATCGTGCGACAAAGGCTAGAATAAACCTTTTACCTCATAACCCATATCTTAGAAAAGATATCTCGGATATTAGAAATGCACTTGGTCTTCCTGATGAGCAAATTAAGATACCATTTGAACAAAAAATATATTCTGATAAATTACAATTATTGATGAAACCGAGAAAAAACCAGGAAAAAGTATCTCAAGAAGAGGCCCAAAGGATAATCGGAGTTGAAGTACTATTGGAGTGGTTAAAAGTATTTCATGAAGTCGAGACCAAACATCAAATAGCTGATAGTGATTTACCCCTAGATATCAGAAAGATGGCGATCAAATCTGCAGAGAAAACCTTCAATACTACGAATTTCCCTGTCTGGTTGCAAGAGCACCTTACATCAACAGTAAATGATGAAACTTCTTTTATAGATAAAGTTATAGACCTACTAATCAAACGACACAGACTGCCGTTTGATTTATATTGGAAGTATGCGATTCAACAATTAAAATACTATCTATTAACTAATAATCCAGAGTGGGTCACAAACTTGGGATATAAAAACATTATAATTTCACCAACATTTTATAAGGGTAGTTACGTAACTCATTTTAATGCCACTATCACAAATATCGATGAGACCTTCACTTTTGAAGATTGGACCAAGTTATGGAATAAGTATATAAAGCCAGAAAATAATGCACTACTGGAAGCAAGTGGTAGTATACCTCAAGGGCGCCTCCCTGTCGGAGTTGATTTTAATAAATTAGAGAAACGGATTAAATTTTTCGAACCCATGATTAATAACAATTTAAGTCCACAGGAGATCGCGAATGATTGTCCAAAATACTTAGATTTAAACGATGACGAGCAGAATTTAGAGCAAGAGTCGATTGTTGATTCAATGAAAAAGTTGAAGACACTTCTAGAACCAAATGATTAGAACGATATGAACTGGATCCCTAAGAGTTAACACTAGAATAAAATGCGCTGATTATTTAAAACAAATCGGCTTTTAATGGTATTAAAATTATCAGTAAAATACGAACATTTTGCAGGTAAATTTGTCATATTTATCATATTTTATAACACACCTTTGATGTAAACTATGGCGATGATTTTTGGGATTTTACCCAGTTAATCAGATCCTCTTTTATGAACACCCGTTTATTTCCCAGCTTATATGAAGGTAAACCTTTCTTAATCAGATTGTAGATTGTCTGGTGACTGATACCCAGAAATTCCTGAGCCTCTGAAAAAGATAAAAAACCGCACTCAATCTTCGTTTCTGACTTCTCTATTTTCTTTCTAACCATTGTAATACTCCATTTATTTATGGAATATTACACATCCGTATTGTTTTAGGCACATATTGATTATATTTGATTATTATTGACACCTATGCGTTTATGTTATATCATCTCTTTATCCATGTACGGGAGGATCTAATGCGAAAACTAATTATCTCATTAGCTGTTATTTTTACCTTGCTGCTTTCCATTTGCCTTACTGGCTGCAATACCAATATCTTTGACCCCTCAGGTAACAACCCGGGATTATTTAATCACCCTCTGGTAACCAAGATCTCATATTTTATGGATAATACATTTGATATTTCCGCAGGTGATTATTATAAATTCGAGTTTACTATTTCTTCGGATATGCTTAATACCCGGGTTGGGGGTTCGTTTTATGCTTCCGGTGGATCAGGTAATGATATCCGGATGCTTATTCTGGATAGTACCGATTACGTTAACTGGGCAAACGATCACTTTGTAACACCTTGTTATGACTCAGGCAAACTGACCACTCATTCATTTATGTTGAATCTTACCGCTGGCACCTACTATCTGGTTTTAGACAATACTTTCTCCTTCATTTCTTCCAAGCAGGTTAAAATCGATGCTGGGATGGAATGGCAGGAATACGAATAAACTTAAGGAGAATTTACATGGCACTCGGATTCAGCCTTACAATAATCGGTTTAATCCTGTTCGCAACCTGTTATGCAGCCTTTGGAATAGACCTCAGCCAACTGGGCATCAGAATCGGGCCTATTGAGTACCAAATGCTTCAATGGGTGATGATAATTGGAGGAGGGCTGTTCCTATTAGGATTAGTTAGGATCATTGCGAAATCTATTGAACGCAATAATCACGATAATAAAGAGTAGTAGATTTGCATTTAATATAAGAAGGTGACTATCGCCAATCCCTGGAGGCAGTCACCTTTTCTTTCACATCCAGAGACTCCACTTTCTGAATAACCAAATTACAGGCTCCGTCTTTCCGCGAAAGATAACCACTCACTATCAGAAAAGGTTTTTTGAAAGTAAGTTCACTCTGCCGGTAAACGCTAGGGAATACCATGCAAGGTATATGCCCAAATTCATCTTCAAGGGTAAGAAATACTACCTTGCCGCGGGGGCGTTGGCGGCGGATAACCAGTCCTGCAGTACTCAGATAATCCCCATCTTTCATTTTGTCTATGCCTTTACTCGTGCAAATGCCTTTGCCTAATTTGTGCCTTAAACTGTCCATTATATGCCCGGTCGGGTAAAGTCCAAGATTGGAATATTCATCTATCATTTTATCCCAGTTACATGGTGGAGCAAGTGTAGCCAAATCCTGTTCAACCGGCAACGGCAATGGAAGTTGGCTATTGGCTGGCTGGTAACGCAAACCTATCTCCCACTTTACTTTGCGCCTGTTAAGTTCAAAACTGTCAAAAGCGCCTGCGCTTGCCAGGTTTAAAGCAACATCTTCAAGTACCCCGCTTCTTTCCAGAAAATCACCAATGCGTTTATAATTACCTCTCTCAGTACGTGTTTCAGTAATGGCACTTGCTGCCGCCTCACCCAGGCCACTCACCATAAGTAAACCTAGTCTTACTGCCCCATTTTCTATCCGGCAGAGCCTATCGCTTTTATTTATATCTGGATTCAGAATCTTTATACCATGACGCTTGGCGTCTTCTTTTAGGGTTTCCAAGTTGTAAAAGCCCATCGGCTGCTGGTTAAAAATAGCTGTAAAAAATTCCAGAGGGTAATATAGTTTCAGCCATGAGGCCTGATAGGCAGTCACCCCGAAGGCAAAGGCATGGGATTCGGGAAACATATACTGACCGTTAAACTTGCTGAAAATAACCCCGGCGGTTTCTTCGTCTACCCCCCGCGCCAACGCACCGGCAAGAAACCTGCTCCGGTAATCTTCCAAGAGTGCCTGATTATGCCGGCGGCTAAAAGCCCGCCTTAGCTGATCTGCCTCGGCTGGTTTAAAACCGGCCACATCTATGGCCAATTGATTTACCTGATCCTGAAAAAGGACTATCCCCAGGGTGCGCTCAAGGGCATGCTTTTCAAGTGGGTGATCAAAAACTACAGGTTTTTTACCGCATCGTCTGGCCAGATATTCCTGCACCCCCCCATTTACACCCACCCCAGGACGTACTGCACCTACCTCATGGGCCATATCAAACAGGTTGCGGGGCTTTAAACGCACAATAGTCTGCATCTGGGCGGCAGATTCCACCTGGAAAATGCCTATGGTATCTCCTCTGCAGAGCATGTCATAGACCTTCTGGTCATTAAAATCTATTCTTGACATATCCGGCATAGTGCCGGTTCTCTCATAAATAAGCCCGGTGCATTCCTGTATCTGAGAAAGTGCACCCAGAGCCAGAAAATCTATTTTCACAAAGCCGGCATCATCTATGCTGTCTTTATCCCACTGGCAGATATAGCGTCCGGGAGTGGTTGCTGGCTGAACAGGCACTACATCTGAAATCGGAGTGGAAGAAATTATCATACCGCCGGGGTGCTGTCCAAGATACTTGGGGAAGCCGTCCAGTTCCCAGGAAAGACGTAAAAGGTCACACCAGCCGGGTGAATCCAGTTTTTCTTTAAATTGAGGGAGCTTTTGCATAACTTTTTCAAGCTTGCGGGCGCTCCCCCATTCAAGCTGAGCCGAAAGCTGGGCAAGTTCTTCCGCTGGCAGATCCAGTACTTTGCCCAGATCCCTTACCGCTCCGCGTATCTGATAAGTGCCTATAGTGCCGGTAAGAGCGGCATGCCGCCAACCCCATTTCTCATGGGTTCTCAGGATAAGCTCTTCCCGGATACTGCGGGGAAAATCCAGATCTATATCCGGTGCACAGCTAAGGCTGTCTTCAGGCATAAAGCGCTCAAGAGAAAGACCAAATTCAAGCGGATCAATATGGGAAATGCCGATAAGATAGCCGATAAGTAAAGATACTGATGACCCGCGCCCCCGACCGGGAGGGTTTTCCTCAAGCGGCAAATCTGCACTGCTTAGTCCCAAATCCACCATAACCTCCCGTCCCAGTTTGGCCACATCATGGTATAGGAGCAGGAAACCAGCCAGCCTGTGTTTCTTAACCAGACGCAATTCTTCCCTAAGCCGGAATTCAACTTGCGGGCTGACAGTACCGTAGCGTCTTAGGGCTGCCTGATTGCAAATTTCTTCCAGATACTCATCCGGACTTTTACCATTTTCAGTTTGGTACTCAGGGAAACTGTAACCAGATGCGGTTGCAAGATCAAAGTCGCATTTGGCGGCAATATTAAGTGTATTCTCCAATGCCTGTGGGTAGTCCTTAAAGGCCTCTTTAAGTTCATCTAGAGTGCGCAGGTAAAATTCTGAATTGGGCCGCCTTACCCGGTGGCTTTCCTCAAGTGTCTGACAGTGGCGTATTGCCACCAGACAGTCCTGAAGCTGGTGACGTTCGCGCTGGTGGTAATGGACATTACCGGTGGCAACCAGTTTTGCCCCAGTTTGGGCAGAAAGCTGGTAAAGTGTGCGGTTTCGCCCAACATCTCCATAAACCAGGTTTGACTGGATTTCTATGAAATAATTCTCCACCCCGAACCATTCCTGATATTCCTTGATAAGCCTGGCTGCTTCGTCTGATTTATGGGAATTCACCAGTTCAACAAGCTCGCCCTTTGTACAACCTGAGAGGACTATAAGACCTTCTGTATGTTCAGCCAGATACTCACGGGGAAGCTCCGGCTGACGGCGATCTCCCTGCCGGTAAGCTTCAGTTATCAAGCGGCAAAGGTTGGAATAACCCCGGCTGTCCTTTGCAAGCAGGGTCAGGTGATAACCGCCTTCAAGGGTAATTTCTGCGCCTATGATCCCCTTTATGCCCAAGCTTTTACACAACCGGGCAAAACTCATAGCACCACAAAGATTGTTATGGTCAGTAATGGCAAGAGCGGTATACCCAAGCTCTTTTGCCTTGAGTATAAGCTCTTCGAGTGAAGATGCCCCGTCAAGGAAAGAATAATAGCTGTGACAGTGAAGCTCGGCATACATAGTGCTTTCCCTAATAGTTCTGGCGAAACCAGCACCCATCCGCTAGGTTTTTAAAGAGACAGATCTTACAGCCGCTTGCCAGTCTTAATTCAAAATAGAGCCGGGAGACCACCTGAGGGCGCCACCATTCATCATCTATCCGCCAGCAACCCTCTACACCGGCTACAGTCTGCCAGATGCAATCCCTTACAGAAAGCGGGGTGCCACTTTTACTTTCCCTCACCAGGATTGCTTCCGGCAGATCTACTGGTTTAAAGGCACCAGGGCATAGCGTCTTTCGGGTATCCTTGACCATGGCTCCATTTCCTTCACTTTAAATACCTTGGGTGTACCGAAACGCATTTCCATCTGGCGGATATTATCTACCAACTTTTCACTGGACCTTACCTCAGTAAAAATACTGCCCTGCCAGCCTACCGGATAGCTAAGACGTGAAAGCCTGAGGCTCACTTGTTCCACCGGCCCAGGCTGGCTACAGTTTTCAAGCACCTGTCTTACACGCCTGATTATCGCCGTCTGGTTTAAAGCCGGCTCTTTAAAATTAATTTCCTGCTCCCAGCTTTCCCCGCGCCAGCCAAGCGTACGCATTGTGAGGCAGCGGATACCCAACCTGCGCTCACCCAGCCTGGCAAAGGCTTTAGCGAGCAGGGCTTCTGCCGTCATAAATAGCACTTCAAGTGAAACTGTGGGGGAAGGAAGACTGGTGCTTTCTTCTATGCATTCCTGTTTTATCCGCGGGCAAAACGGTGAACTATCCTGACCCCGGCAGAGTTTCCAGATACGTTGCCCGTCCGTACCGAACTGAGCCTGAAGCTGAGAAAGTGACAGTTCGGCTATTTTAGCCAAAGTATCCAACCCAAAAGCTTTCAGCATTTGGCGGCATTTTAGGCTCACCGGCAATATATGGCAGGGCAGTTTCTTAAAAAAATCACCGCTCAACCTGCCGGAAAGGTAATAAGTAGGATCTTCGGCATATAGTGCAGCAATACGGGCCTCAAATTTACTCTTACCAAGTCCAAGGCGAATTCCAAAGGCTTGAGCGGGCACAGCCATACGCGCCCGCTCAAGCAAAGCTACCCTGCCGCCATAAAGCTTTTCAAGCCCACTGGAATCTGCATATACTTCGCCAATTCCGTTTCCTTCTATAAAAGGGCTGAAATATTCAAGGCCATCCAGAACACCTTCAAACATCCGGTTATATTCCGGTATGTCTGCTTTCATCACCTGCATGTCAGGGTGGTGCGAAAGCGCCTGACCCAGCGGCATATCTTTCTTCAGCCCTTCAAGCCCAGGGGTATAATCCAACAGGTATTTCTGAGAATCAATACTGTAAACAAGCCCTGCCTTCTGCTCCCGGCAAAGTTTTCCGGCAAGTACAGCACATTCAAAGGCAAAATGCGGTATTAAGATGCATAAAATATCCATTGCTACTCCATTAAGAATCAATTAAAATATAACAGAACATCTGTTCTATTTTCAACAGGTAAATGTCTGTCTGATGTATAATTTCAGGGAGAAAAATTATGAGTAAAATTTATATAGGCACCTCAGGCTGGAGCTACCCAAAGGGCGAAGGTACATGGAACGGTTACTTTTACCCTAAGGGAACTAAAAACGAACTGGGATTCTACAGCCAGTGTTTCAACTGTGTGGAAATAAACAGTTCTTTCTACACCCCACTCAACCCGGCTTATGTCTGGAACTGGGTGAAGAAAACCCCGCCAGATTTCAGTTTCATGGTTAAGCTTTGGCAGAAATTTACCCACCCCGAGATGTTTGAAAAAGCAACCGGCAAGGTTGCCTCACTCTCAGGTGCAGATGTAGACATTTTCAAACGGGGAATAGCTCCGTTAGAAGCTACAGGAAAGCTGGGGGCAGTATTGGCACAGTTTCCACCCGGTTTTATAAATACCGACGAAAACAAACTCTACCTTGAGGCACTGCTTAATACCTTCAGCCAGTACCCGCTGGCAGTGGAACTGCGTCATAGGAGCTGGAGCGATGATATTAAAACTAGAAAACTACTTTCATCTCTTGATATAGCCTGGGTGCAGATAGACGAACCAGTATTTAAATCTTCAATAAGCCAGGAACTTCCACTCACCTCTTCAAAACTGGCATACCTTCGTTTTCATGGGCGGAATGCCCAGGATTGGTGGACAGGAAATGCTGAAACACGCTACCGCTACCTATACTCAGCAGAGGAAATAAATGAACTGGCAGAACGGGTTAAAAAAGCAGTAGGCTCTACCCAAACCACCTTTGCTTTTTTTAATAATCACTGGCAGGGATACGCACCAAAAAACGCAACAGACTTAAAGCAAGCTATTCAGGCGCGATTTGCTCTAGAAGAATAATTAGCTACTAATTGGGTTCATATTTTAGCAAGACAAGCACTGACTGTTTATATTAGCTACCAATATCTCATGACTTCGCTAATCGGTTTCATCCATTTTCACGTATATCAGAGACTTACAGATATTAGATATTAAGGCTATAATGCAGCTAGTACCTTTATAAAGAAAAACCGGATCAGAATACTAATATTATTAATCCTTCTATTAAGTGCGTTGCCCTCTCAAGTAACTCTAACTAGAAGAATTTTAAGAGGTTAGATATGGCAGATAATGAACAATTTAAAATTTATGATGATACTATAAAACGTAGCTGGGTTGACCAATACTACACTGAGGTTGAACATGTCCAGCAGAGATTTCACTTTTTCTTGGTGTTAATGTCCTTTTTGATTGTGGCATTTGTAACACTGGTCATTAATATAGATGCTAACCCATTTTGTCTGCCCCTAATCTGTATACTAATAGGTTTCGGCTTTATACTCTCAATTTACTTTAGTCTAATCTCATATTTTCAAACCAGAGTCATAATGCAAGTGTCAGAAGGCAAACTTTGTTCACCGGTGGCAGGTGATAAAAGAAAATCAACGGAATGGTTGAGCGAATGGTTACCTGACCATTTTGAATATTTATTTAGCCCGTTTGACTTCAACAAGAAAAGTCCGGTAAGCCATACATGGTTTGTGCCGTCTCTTTTCGCATTGCTTTGGTTATTTTTTGCCTTTCTTACTTACTGGATCATAAACTTTGAAATACTTGTATTCTGCTTTCACTAAATCGTCACTGTTCACCCGGGGAAATCACCTCTTAGGCTATAGGTATATTTACGCTGATAGAAGTATCTGCATTGAAATCATTTTATCCAACTGCATCCGGGGAATAAGAATCCTGCGGCCAAATCTGAGACTAGGAATTTTTCCAGTGTGAACTAGTTCGTAAACCCCACTTTTACTAACTCCTAACAGCTTAGTCACTTCTTGAACAGATAAAGTCAATTTTTCATCCTGAACTTCTAATGGTTTGCATATCAAACTTAGCTTATTACTTGCTTGCGCTGTCTTAGTTTCCGAGACAAATTTTTTAACAATCATACTGACTAATCATCCTATTGCCTTCTATTCTTTTTCAAAACCTTGACTGGTAAATTTCAGAGTGCGGCTATTCTCGGTAACTGTACGAACAACATTGTCTGGGGCTCCGGAAGGTATATTTGCTTCTATTTCAAGAGTTACTTTTACATCAGCTCCTTCTAAAGAAATGAGATGTGCGACTACTTCCTCGGCGATTTTACCAGCATCTCTTCCTACGCGAACTGGATCCAAACTAACTGTCCCGTAAAAACGCTTTGGAGCCTTTGGTTTTCCTAGTATAGTAGTTCCCGTATCCGGAGAGTAACCAGCGGTCACAGGAGCGGTGCCAGTTCCCTCCGGAGTAAAACCCCCGTTTGTGCCCAATTTCGGAGTTGTTTCAGCTGCAATTTGCTTTCCCGCTATCTCGGAGTTAACAACTACTCCAGAGACATTGCTACCAAGAGCATTCATCTGTTGCCCACAGCATAGACCACGATAACGTTTAGCATTTTCATCATAACTATCAGCATAAGCAAAAGTATCCTGTCTCCATAATAAAGACCTGACTCCTTGTTGAATTGCCAATATAAGTACTGAAGTATCTTTAAGACGTGGAAGATAGCAATACTGAGCAAAATCATCTGCAAGTTGCTTGACTTCAACATGATCCCCACGCCAAAGTGGAATTTTATCCAATTCGAGGCGTAGGTTTGTGCCAGCTAACCTGGTTAGCAATAACTCCTCATTTTTCATTCTCTTACTGGCGCGTATTGCCAAACTATCTTGACCTGTTAAGCGATAAGCCTTCCATTCCATGGATTTCTTATAGTCTGGTTGTACCGGCACTAGAAGCCACTGGTAAGCTTCAGGTATTCTTGCTACCACTACACCATCAGCACTGGTACGCTGAGTTTCCGCTCCTCTCACCTGATTCGCTGTGAGGTCGAGATGTTCACGGTCACCGATGATTGATTCCCATGCCAGGAAAATTCTCACTGCCTCATCCAAATCTTGTAATCTAGTTTTATCTACAGCTAAAAACACTAGAGTATTTCGATAATACCGTTGAGAACTGCCTCGAGTTTCCAGCATAGTTTTTGCTGCCGCTTCTGCCATATTTTCAGCATCTTTTACATATGGATATTCAATTCCTAAAACAACTAGCCTAGCATCCGTATCATCTGGTATATCTTGGCCAGAATGCGGGAAAGGATGAACTCGACTAAATTCTCCAGTGCTCCTTACGTCTACACGCACACGTTTTTCAATCTCAGCGGCGACTGCTTCGGGATTACGTTTCAAATCCTCAGCTCGTTCTGCTGCCATTTGTGTGAGAGTCGGCTGAGTGGAATACCAATACCTCGGGCCATCCTGATATAGATATGTGGCAGAGCTAGCTAGGCGTCGCATTGCATCTCCAAAAATTGCAGCGGATTCGCCAGGCATAACGCAACCTAATTTTATACGGCGATCTTCGATACCACGATGGGCAGCAGTGGCGGTTGGAGCGGACCCTAGATAAATTGTTCTTGTTACTCTGCGGCAGGCTGATAACTTCCCCAGGTTGGGAATCTCATTATCCATCCTCAACGGAAGAGAACTCGGCCCATCTACATCCTTTTCAATAACCGGAGTCCAGTTATCAGAGAGGTAACGAGTAAGTTCAAATTGAACGTATGAATCAGAGATGGGTATACTGCAAGGCATAATTAAAGGATTTTGGTCACCTTTTTCCCAAAGATTATGTATCACAGCAGCCATAAGCCTTAAAACACCACGTGTGCGTTGAAACTTTACTAGAGTTGACCAGTCAGAGTAGAGGCGATCAAAAACCTCAGGATGTATTGGGTAAGCTGCTTTTAAACGTGATTCGTATTCAGCATTGCGGCTTTCATTGGGGAATTCTTGCTGCTGAGTATTATATAAATCGTGAAAAGCACGTGCCACTGTATCTCTAGCGACGAATTGACTTTGTTCCGTTAGCGGTTCAAACAATCTACGACGGACAATTTCAAAACCTTCTTCTGCGCTGGCTGGTTTCCACGAAGATTCTATTCTACCGATAACATTGTGCAAACGTTCCAGCGCTTCTCTACCACGCTGTCCTCCTACCTCAGTATCGTCCGCTTGGGTATGGGGAGAGCCAGTAGTATCTGAGGCTGGTAAACTTATGACCAATAAACAGTTTTTCGCGAGTTTAGCAGACTCAGTTAGTGTTTGGGCAAAAGTAAACTGGGTTTCGAAGTTGCCGGCCGGGAGTTGAATACCATCTTTATCATGCAGTTGGCGGGCATAAGCTACCCATTCGTCTATCAGTATTATGCAAGGACCATATTGGATTAATAACTCCCGTAACCTATCACCTGGATTGGTAGCTTTTTCATCATCGGCACGGATTGTATCGTATGCCTTTTTACCACCTAACTGCCATGCGATCTCTCCCCAAAGAGTGTGTATAATCGTACCATCAGTTTTCTTGACGGGATTGCCTGGCGAAATGCGGTTCCCTACTAAAACTACTCTCTTAACAATTGGCAGTTTTTCAACTTTCGCCTCTTTCATTATGGCTTCCACACCAGGAAGATCAGTGGGTGGGGTACCGGAAAATAAATGATAAAGCGCTAACATCGAGTGGGTTTTACCGCCACCGAAATTGGTTTGAAGTTGTACTACTGGATCGCCGCCTTTACGGCTAACTCGTTGGATAGCTGAAATTAATAATTTTTTCAAACTATCTGTTAAAAAGGTCCGGCGGAAAAACTCTACTGGTTTCCGGTATTCATCGGAGCCTTCTCCAAGATGCACCTGCCATAAATCGGCAGCGAACTCTGCTTGTTGGTAAGTACCACTTGCTACGTCCTGATGGGGACTTACCACACTACGCCAAGGTTTGAGATTCCCCGCTACTTGACTTTCGAATAAACCATCTGATGCTTTACGTTTCTCATTTCGTACCTGTTCGTCAAAATTAAGACGCAGGAGCTCCTTTTTCATTTTATCGATGTCTTCTGCTTGGGGAGATGAAATTGCAGACAATAAACGATTGGCTGTATCCATTGTTCGATATGTATCATCTGATGAGAAAGCTTCCTGATGTGCCCATTTGTTGCGATAACCACGCAGCTCTCCCACAAAACCACGTTCCGCAGGTCCAAGAGTATTCTTAAATACTTCGTTCCAACTATCCCACATCAGGTGTAGCAAGCCAGCTACATCCCATTCTTTTATGGGTTTATTAGCATAAAGCCGGTCTTCCTGCATAATTCTATTGATTGCCATAGTCAGCCCGGTACCAAAGGCAGTTTTTGCTTCCCTCTCCACAAATGGACTCAAACCCTCTTTGAGCAAGTCCATTGCTTTAGTGACTCGTTCGTAATTCGTAATTGCCATACGCTTTCTCCTATTAAATCATCTGCCCTTGTCGTGGCTTTAGTTTGTCTTGTTCTTGAGCAAGACGAAGTATTTCAGGCCAGCTCTTTACGAGACTATTATAAAGCCCAGCTTCCGCTGAACGTTTTTTACGGACGCTGACAGTATATAGGCGGTACGCCAACTCGCGGGCAATTTCGGCTTTACTGCCCAGTTTGGTGACCAATTCTGCCGCCGGACCTTCACCGCCAGCTTCCAAGGCACGGATCAACTGATGTGTCATTTCCCAAACAGTCAATCTCTTGTCTTGTTCTGGTTCCCAGTCGGCCGGTAGCTCCGATGGTTTGAAAAGTCGGACTCTGCCACTACCGGAAGTGAGAATGCCAGCGCTTACCAATCCGCCTACACTAGTGTTTTTAGATTTGGATAACTGCTCCGCGATGCCGTAATCACCTTCGATGAAACCGAATTGGTCAAACCATACCAAAGCCCAACGAGTATCCGAATCAAAATCGCCTTCCTGTTCGGTAAGAACCTCGTAGAGAGTTTGGTTAATAAGGCGCAATGCATCTCGTACAGAGAGGGCATTCCCTTCAGCATCAATCACCTTTTCATAACTCGTATAAATTGCCATGCCAGGACCGATTGCAGCCTGTTCCAAATCCACCGGGGCAATATTCCCGCGTTGCAGATTGATCAAAGCAGGTGGTAATTCTGACTTTAGCCTCGCGACAAATTCCCGGCGGGTAGTTATTTTCGCTTCTGACGACCGAGGCCGGCAGACCATTACTATGCTCGATGCAAGTGCGTTTGTATCAATACTAATTGTTCTCCCTTGTTTTTCTGTTCGCATAGGCCAGGTTCCGGTAAGAACAAAACCTGCGTCAATTACTGCATTCAAAAATGTTTCCCATCCAGTACTTGATATCCCCTCTAAGTTCTCATCTTCGAATTGTTTGAAAGCATAATATATGGTAACAGGAAAGGACTGATGTGCCTGTTCTGCTAAACGCCGCATTGCTCTGGTCATGCCTCCAAGGAAGAATTCTTCAGCTTCTTGCTTGCTTCCATGACGAAAAGGCGAAGCTATTAACTCTTCAGCTTTAGGGGTGGTTAATGTTGAAAATAAGGTGGGAAAAACCGATTTAATCGATCGCCTAAGCCAAATGTAGAAGAAATCTGATAGATCAGCATAGCCTATGTTGTCATAGTACGGGGGATCAGTAGAAACTATCTTCGCCCTCGTTATCGTTTGACTATTCGCATCTGCTTGTGTTGCAAAACCTATCACCTTACTGCCAAGACTTTCAAAACTCTTCACTTGCCTTTCAAAAAGGTTGTTGAAGCTACCTGACGAATCACAAAAGGGGTTGCTTTCTGCAAAATCCCAGACCATAGGAATTGCTTGCCGCGCAAATACACTTCGCATCTGCTCGTTCGGAGAGTTCCATCCACAGAAAGAAGATGAATGGTTTGCCACTTGATTTACCAAGAACGCCAAGTACACTGCTACTGCATCCGCGTAAGCGTCAGCGCCGTTACCCCCAGTATCAATTCTCTTGCCGCCAATGGTTAACCCAGATGCAATAGCGTCTTTTACTATGTTGTTTCGCGCCTCTTCCACTAAACTAGAAAAAGTGGTCAAGGCGGTGAGTTGACGAAGTGTAAAAAGATCTCGCCAATGAGTCATTCCATATGCTTGGATACGGAACCCTAGTGCCTTCCTGGGTAATTCCGCTTCAGGCACTTCATTAGGATCTGCCTCCTTTGCAATAGACTCCATCTCGTCTGTAGGTGGCAAATAGATCCGTCCATGTTCTCCTTCCGCTACGATAGCCATGAGACGTGAACCCATTCTTCCTGCTTTTGCCTCATCTCGTAAGTATTCAAATGACATTGGAGCTTGAGACATCAGGCAAAAAAAACTGCTCCCGCTACTTCCGGTTTTAGTTCCTCGCAGTGTGCTAGTGTCCCTCGGCTTGCCAACTTTCACCGTGAAGCGATAATTGTTTCCTTCAATCATTGGCTGTACATAGGCTTCCTTGCCCGGTTTAGTCGAAACCATGAAGTTAGTCGCGAGCGGCACGTCTACATTCCTAAAAGCCGGATTTGGACTTTTCGCAGTGCGTGCCCACAGCCAGGCAATCACGGTCAGCTTTTGTCCAACTAATGGCCTCAAATCAGGCCTCTCTTTAGCCATTGCAGCAGTGACTTCGACTTTAGGGTATAAGCGGCCAATGCGCTTTTCGGCTTCATCACGCATCCACTTACCATAATAGCGCACATCTTCGGCTAATCCAGAGGCTCCATTCCAGGACCCGGAGTGCCCCATATTTCTTCTAGCTTCTGGATTCACCGGTGGTTTACCGGCAAATCTGGAAGGTATCTCAATCATCGCTTTATTTATAAGTACTGCCACAGGATTGAGGTCGCTAGCGTAGGCTTCTAATCCTAATCGTTGCGCTTCCAATGGTAAGGCACCACCTCCAGCAAAAGGATCATGAAACGCGGGTAATATGTGCCGGTTAAATAGCTCTTTTGCTTCCGGATGGTCAGCATTCTCAGCGCAGGTAGAACGCCAACTTTGCCATATTTCACTTCGCGCTGCTTCAAGAACAGTCTCGTTATTTGTATTCTCCCACTGGACCAAGTTCTCAATAATCTTAAAAAGGCGCTGTCGTTCTTTTTCCTGCTTTTCTGGGGTGGGGAAGATATCGGGGTGTGCTGAAGGATCATCCACCATCTGTGCAAAGATAACAGCACGGGCAGCCGCTAGAGGGCGTCGCGCCCACCAAAGATGTAATGTGGAAGGATGCCCGTGGCGAATAGACTTTTCTCTGGCTGAAGCTTCGTTTATTGCCTCCAACGGCAGGGCAACTTCAATCAATTTCTTGTTAGTTTTTACGCTCATCTTTTATACACCAACCTGTAAGAAGCTGAAGTTAATTCCAGTTCTTTGTTTTCACGCATGCTCATTAATCGGTACCCCGAGATTTCCTCAGGTTCATCTTGCGTATCTACTATGACTATAGAATAGAGCCTCGGAAACTTTTCACACAAACCCCAAATATCTGTGTCAATTTGCATGGGTTCGAGTTCTAAACAATGTTCTTTAACCCAGTAATACTGTGTAATTTCACCGGATTTATCGTGCATTTCCCAATGGAAGCCATTGCCATGCGATCGCTCAAGCCAACTTCCGTCAGAATGGTAATATCTATCATTTCCGTCTGTGGAAAAACCATTAATGAATGCAAATCGGTCTATCAAAGATGGTCGAATGGGCTTAATAGGCTTTGGCGGTTTAGGTTTCTCTTCGCCAGTATCCTTCAGTTCTTCGTTGGCAGGCTCAGGCTCGTGGATTTGTTCAGGAGGCTCTAAAGTAGGACCTACAACGATATCGACATTCTCATTTTTTTCGTTTTCGTCTTCTGCTGTGGATGTCTGGCCCTGTTGCACTACTTTAGGCTGAATCGATTCTATTGGCTCAGTTTCAATTTCACTCAGGGGAGCTAACTTAAAATTCTCCTCAATATATTCAATTACGAACTCAGGGGGGCGATCATAACATAGCATAATTGCGTCGTTGATTTCTTTATTCTGGAACAGTCCTCCGATTTCTTGTGGGACAGCCTTTGCAATCTTTGCCGGTGATTGTCTAGCTACATAAAGATTTGAATCTTTCCATAGAGCTGGAATGCTGCGAGCTGTGCCGGCAGGGGTTCCCGCGATATATGGAATGGTTTCGAGTGCATCGGTAATCTGCCATAACGTCTTTGAAAGCCGTCTGCCAAGCTGACGAATCCGGTTAGTTTCCTCCTCATTCGCAATAATGATACGGCTTAACCCTTTACCAAGTGCTTCTATCCATAATTTTGACTTTGGTGCATCAGAACGAAATATTGTCTCTTGAAAATGTTCTTCAATATTGTTTATCAATCTTGCGATATTAGAAAAGGGAGGTTGCTGACATTGACTTTCACTTAGAGACTGTAAATTCGCGGTCTTGTGTTTAATTACAGAGAACAAATGAGAATAAGGAACCAACGATTGCATCGTTATTACATATTCGAAATCTTCTATCGGTGTCCACTTCCCCTCAAGGTCTATCCAATGTCTGCATTCATTCCAAATACGATCAGGATAACGTGGAAGTAACGCTCTAACTCTCCTGAGATCTTCTGGAGTAAGCGATTGATTTGAAGTCAGACTTAAAAGCCAAGTGATGGCCAGGTCCGCTGTAGGCTTGGTAGCGATACCCAGTTTCTGCCATATCGCTAAATGACGAACCAAAGAATGGACGAGAGGTGCTCCTGGTACTGTTTCTTCATCTGGAGCTAAATAAACGTCTTCCAGACTTGCCCAACCAATCACACCATTCGTTTCGGTCAATACAATTTTCTCTTGTTCAAAAGTATCTTTAATATCCTGCAATTCTTCGGTGTCACATTTATTAGTTATCTGATCCAGACTTTGATACCATTTCAAGACTTCATGAAGTGGAGGCGAAGAAGCTTTCGACAATGCTCGTAAACGCTCCAACAATTTGTCGGGTCCAGTCGGTGTATCCCTTACTCCCAGCATTTGAAGTAATGGACGGTTTGTCTCCGTATCAATTTCAGCGGCAACGAATGACTCTACACCTAATAAAGCTTCTGTTTCTGGTGTTCGTCGCAGTAATTCGGCGGGTTGACGAGGTTCTCCGTGAGTATCCTCTAAGCATGCTAATTCACGAAACTTCATGATCCATTTAGGTACTATTACATCCGACGTAACTGCTGATGTGCTCCCGGTTGTAGCTACATGAAGTGCCCTGGCCGATAATGCTTTGGACCAATATGTGGAAGGTTGTTCGATTATATGATTCAGCAACTGCGACCAAAACTTCTTATCTTCTTTAGCCAATCCCTTCCAGTGTTCCCAAAAGGATTGTTCAAAATCCCAATCTAGAAAAGAAAAATGCTCTGTCTTATACCTGTAATCCAGTCTCCCATTGAATGTACGTTCACTAAGACGATTGTTCAGACTATATTTACTATAAATATTGCTTTTGGTGTTATCCAAGGGTACAAATGTTAATAAACGGCTACGGTCAGATTTTATCCACGCTGCCCAATCTTCGGTAGAGCAGCTTCCAGAAGACTTAGAATAATCCTCGTGAAGGACGTGCTCTTGGTACCATTTTTCTACAACAAACATATCTAAATCAGATGTGATATTAGCTAAAATGCCTTTCGCCGGACGCCGATAATTATCCTGAGTCACAAATTGGAATGTCTCGGAAATCTGAGCCCCTAGCTTGGCAGCAATATGAGCTAGCCTAACGCAATCAGAACGATTACAACTCTGTTGAGTAAAAAACTTTGTGCTGACCTGTTCCATCACGCTCCCCACATCAGAAGCTTGAACCAGATTCAATGCATTTAATACTTTGTACGCTGATTCTACTTGTTCAGCAAGCACTTTATCCTGCCTGTTTACAGAATTAAGGCGCTGCTCGGCCAAAAACCTGGGCCAGTTTTGATTTAATACAAGTAAATAAGCTGACAGGAATTCCCAATCTTCCTGGGATTCAAGTAACTGCTTTTCTCCCAGTCTAACTAGCTCCTGAGTAGAATAGAGGATGTCTTTACTTTGTACCGGGACTATTCGAACGCCGCGGTGGTCATTATAGTAGTACGACACAACCTGATCCGAGATGTAAGCCCATAAAATCATTAACTGACGCCAAGTACCCGGGTTAGGCACGTGTTTTGATTCCAGTACTTGCACTACTTGAGACTTGTCTATCACATCAACATATTGCCAATTGATTAGTTTTTGACAACATTTACTGCCTATACTCCTTGACAATATTGAGCGTTGCTGTTGATCAAATAGTACTGAGATTTGTTCAGGTTCCCAAATATCCAGAAGTACTTGTGGAACCGCAACGCATTCACCTTTTAAAACGATGGTCTCTTTTTCAGATATTAGGCACTTGTTTCCTTCAATATAACTCTCAAACGCGAGTTCAACCGCCGTAGCACAGGTACCTTCAAGGGTGTTTTCGTCTCTATCTACATCCGGCCACAATTCATAAGCTGCACATCGTTCGGTGACAGCCATGTCTTCCCTATTAAGCCAACCTAACATAGCTTCCGCCGCAAGTTTACCTATACGTGCCAGTAACCATCTGTTTGTAGGAGAACTGACCGGATCCTTAATCTTAAGTCTCGCTGGATCAGGCACAAAAGGAGCATTACAAGCAAACGGGAGTGTTGTCTTTACACCTGTAAAGAGTACGACAAATAGACGCCCTTCTCGGCCAAGAACGATATCTACTCGGCATGGGGGGAAAGTAGTCTCTTTATCAAGAACCATCCGTTCCTCTTTGATTTCTTGCAAAGAGTCCAGGGGAAACTCTTCCTCACCAGAAAAGATATAAAGATATTTGTTATCAGGAGCGCTAGACAGCGACATCCATTGGGAGTTTGTTACCGGTCCGTCTCCGTGAGATTGCCAGTGAATTTCCTTATTGTTTATTTTTAATCTTCTAATCGTTCTAAAAAACAACAGCGATGTGGGATTTCCTATCCACTCCTTAAAATTCTTTTCCAGATCTTCTCTGATGCGTTCATCTTTAATGGAAATGCGAATTTCAGTTTTGTTCTGATTTGAGGTTAAATCAGTGATCCAGATAGGCTCAGTAAAACGTCTTTTTCGAAAAGCGATGGCTAGACTGGGTGTGTATAGTCTTACCTCATCCCCAATACTAAAGGTGCTTTTAAATCCAATTCCTCTAAAACCGATTGTGTGGAGTGCTCGCTTGTTTGAGAATCCAAATCGGCATAGTGAGTAAAACTGCTCTTCCGTGAAATCCTCTCCATTATGCGAAAAGACGAACTCGCTATTAGCGATTTCCACTGAAGCTTCTGTCGCTCCAGCATCATCAGCATTTTGAAGTAGTTCAGAAACAACATGGCGGGGGCTCTGGGCTATTTGCTTGAATAGTTGATGCCAGGGCCCCGCGATATCAGGTTGTTTTTCAAGCAGATCCCAATTCTCAGAGGCTCTGGTTTTAATTGAGTGAAAATATCCCGGGGGATTCATCTAACTCGGTTCCTCTGCTCTATTCAATAGTTCTGCAAAATCATAGTTGACGCTGGTAACACCAAAATCGGGTTCTCTACGGAACGGTTGCCTCAGGTAGTGAATTCGATGACTAGTTTCGTTTATAAATTCAACAATAGCTAAAATGAAATCGTCCGGCTTATTCAACGAATACAATATCTCATTACGAGTGACGGTCAGTGTAATTGCGTCAGTAGTCCTGCCTTTAACTTCGAGGAAACGTAGTTTCCCAGTTCCTGGAACTCGACTTTCAATATCATAACCAACCTTTTCGGCTTCACGATCGATCGGATCAAATCCTAGTTGGCGCTCAATATTCATTACTAATTCGCGTGCTTTTACCGCAACCGCTAGCTTATCAACATCGGTTTCTAGGGTTTTCAAAGGCTGCCCTATTATCTTCGCTATCAATCCAATTGGAACTATAAGAAGACCACCAAGAATAACAGGCGGTAAAGCGGAAATTTGCTTTTCAAGAGTTAATTCAGCAAGTCGATTTTGTAACCGCTCTTGTAAGGCGTCTGCCCGCTTTCGGGCTTCTCCGGAATTTAGTTTGGCATTAACTTTACCGGCTTGTTCTTGAAATTTAAGAACTTCTGCACGATGGTCCCAATGATTGATTTCTTTTGAAAGGCGATCCTTTACTGCTCTTTCAGTTTTCGCTATTAAGTCTAACTTTCGGTCACGCACTTCTTTGAGATGATCTGGAACAACATGAGAAATCGCATACCCTTGTACCGTTTTCTCAAGTTCATGAGTGATCCAACCGCACTCAGGTAAACCTAATATGGTTTCACATTTTGGCTCGTTGTCTTTTAAGGGTCGATAGTCTAGATACGGAGCATATTGTGGGTGATACGCATTCCCATTTGAGCCTAATTCCACATAAAGCATCTGCTTGGAAATTACGCATCTATCTCCTGTTCGTGTTGTCGTACCGTCTTGAATCGCATGTTCTAGATAAAAAAGCACCCTTGGATCGGTCCCCAAATCATTATCATCTACCAAAACTGTGCCTCGGCGTAGCAAATCACGATTCCGTTCCAAAATAATGTCTGCAACGACATCAAGCAAGGGATGTCCAGGACATACAAACGTAGCTAATGGCTCGCCAGGTGGTGATATTAGTGTTTTTTCGAAAACAACCCTTTCATAACGTTGTACTATTGGATTACCTAATCCTATGATGCGATCTCGACTACGGATAATTGATGGCACGTTAGTAATTTCATAACGGCGAGGCTCACGCTGTTTGATTACGCCACCTAATTGCTCGAAAGCTTTAAGGAAAAAAGATTCAATATAGTGCGGTTGCAACCTTCGTGCTTCTGCCCTCTCCATATTCTCTCGAATTCGGTTTACGCGGCTGGAATCGATTGCATCATGAACTAGAGCTCTTTCCTCTAATAAAAGCTGAAGTTGCTTAGTATCAAAAGCATTAGCTATCACCTTTGTTAAGCGACCTTTAATCTCGGGTTGCTCTCCATATCTAATCGCCTCAATAAGTAAATCACGAAGAGGTTTGCCTTCGAATTGGACTTTTCCAAGCACGTCAAATACTCTACCGCCGAGTGCATTTCTAGCTTCTTCAAGTTTTCTTAATAGAGTTTGATATACTTCGCCCTCACGGGTCTCATTAGCAACCAAATTCCATAAATGACAAACTTCAGTTTGACCAATACGGTGAATACGCCCAAAACGCTGTTCAATACGATTAGGATTCCATGGCAGGTCGTAATTTACCATTAGATGGGCACGCTGTAAGTTAATGCCTTCCCCTGCTGCATCAGTTGCAAGTAATACTTGAACTTCGGGATCGTTGGTAAAAGACTCCTGGGATTTTTTCCTTTCCTCTCGTCCCATACTACCGTGAATACATACTATTGCCTCTGAGCGCCCTAATAAGGTACCTATCCGGTCTTGGAGGTATCGCAAAGTATCGCGATGTTCAGTAAAAATAATTAGCTTCTGCCGCGGCGAAGGAATTGGTTTTTCAATTTTTTCGTTGTTATAAGGAGCTCTTTCCTCAGCGACACCCTGTGAGATTGCTGCTGATGTAAATATTTCCTCAACTAATAGTTTGGCTAATTCCCGCCATTTTTTATCTTCGCCACTCCGGCGAACTGTATTCCCTAACGATTCTAAATGCTTAAGTGTGTCAATTTCAGCCTTAAGTTCAGCAATAGTTCCTGCGGCTGTTGCTTCATCTAAAACGGCTTCTTCAACCTCAGCGACTTCATTTTCGGGTACTTCATCAAGATCATCGATATCTTCTTCGCTATACTTATCCGCTCCAGATTCCAAAGCGTGAACAATGTCACTTCCCCGTTTTAACAATTCAATTTCACGTAATTTATTTTCAAGGCGTTCACGTCGCCGACGCAAAGACTGGTAGATCGCTTCTGGAGACGATGCTAGCCTCCGTTGGAGAATTGTAAGAGCAAACCCAACCGTACCGGCTCTTTTATCATTTTGAAGTTTTTCTGCCCTATTGAATTGTTCTCGGACATATTCAGTAACTTCTTTATAAAGTTGAGCTTCTCCATCAGATAGTCTATATGGTACGGTATATGCAATTCGTTCATGGAACAGCGGTGTCCCATCAAACTTTACTAGGCTCTCCTTAATCATGCGTCTCATTAGATCAGATGTATCAATTTGGTGAACACCGTCACGGAAGCGCCCTTCGAACCTATCTCCATCAAGTAATGCTAAAAACAGTTGAAAATCTTCCTCTTTACCGTTATGGGGTGTTGCTGTCATCAATAGTAAATGGCGTGTTAGTGTAGAGAGCAATTCTCCTAATCTGTAACGCTTTGTATATTTAACCTCTCCTCCAAAAAAGGTAGCAGACATCTTATGTGCTTCATCACAAACTACTAAGTCCCAACGACAATCTGGCATGCGTAGTTTTGCTTGGACATCTTCATTTCGAGACATTTTGTCGAGGCGAACGATAATAAGATTATGCTCACAAAACCAATTTCCAGTACGAGCTGATTCAAAATTATCGTTGGTCATAATTTCGAACGGCAGGGAGAATCTCTGGTATAATTCATCCTGCCATTGTTCCACCAGGCTACCCGGTGCAACAATCATACATCGCTGCAAATCTCCCCGGGCGATTAGTTCTTTTATTAGAAGTCCTGCCATAATGGTCTTACCAGAACCAGGATCATCTGCTAATAAAAAACGGAGGGGCTGTCGCTGAAGCATAGTTTCGTAGACACCAGTAATCTGATGTGGTAGAGGTTCTACTAGTGAAGTGTGAACAGCTAAAACTGGATCGAATAAATGAGCTAGCCGAATCCGATTGGCTTCAGAAACCAAGCGGAATAAGTTTCCATCACCGTCAAAGCTCCAAGGCCGACCTCGCTCAACGATGTTTAAACGTGACTCATCACTTCGATACAGAATCTCGCTGGCTACTTGTCCTTTAGGTGATTTGTATGTTATTTCAATTGCATCCGTGCCAAACCATTGGATATTAACAACTGTTACGAGTGAATCTGTCAAAATACCCGCGACTGATGCATTTGATTTTATTTCTTCAAGTTTACTCATAGCATTACTCCACGACCCTCTTTGTTGTCAAAGATATTGGTTCTGTATGCAACAGACAATCGACCTATTTAGCACTATTAGATTCTTACTTGGAAACACTTGCAGCGTAATAAATGCGAGCAGGTCCGACTTGACGGAAGGTAACCTCTTTCCTTTCCTCAAGCACTTTCAGAACTCCGGCCATAAATTGCCTATTTGCCTGTAGCTTCTCTGCCAATTCTTTAACACTTAACCCAAGTTCCTTAGACAATATCTTAATAACCTTATGCGTTAATTCTGGCTTATCAGTCCCGTTCGTAATCATTAGTTAATATCCTTGCCCTAACGTTAGTGATTGCATTATATTACTTGCCAGGGTCAAGATAAAGCTCACTAGGCGGCACAAAATGTCTGACGAAGCAGCTTGGATTGCAGAACAAATCAACGACTCACCCCATACTTGAATCTGTTTCGGTATGCATGATTGATTTGCTTAAAAGTCAATTGTCTGAAAGACAATTGACAACAACAGAGATTTCGGCAGCCGCTGGTTTGTTACGTACAAATATGGAATCAGTCGAGGAAGTGAGAGGAGAAGAGAAACCATGAAAATTACGGCGGTTGCTTTATCATAGTTTCGAGGTGCGGCTGATACTGCGTGTCTCTTATCGGAATGCAAATCTATGGTTGTCTGCGCCTAACCGCGTAAAATCGCCGTGGGGATCTTCTGTACAGAAATATTACTATGATAAGATACTCTATTAATCATTTTTAACTATTTATTACATCCCCCTCAAAGTAAGATTTAAAATAATTTTTCTTATCCTCATTCATTTAATTTAAAAATATCCTTAGCATATGATTCACTCTTTCTCATTTTCCAATCTGACATGAAACTGGGCTTACTTCGGGGGTCACGGCACTTTCCCGTTCGGTCCCTAATACCGTTTCTCCCCAATTCCACCAATTGGACCAATGCCTAAACCTAATCTTATTCGCAAAGATCAAAGGACCCCCAATATCCTTTCAATGGCCTCCCATTGTATACTAGCAAAGTATGTGTACATTTCCTTATTACCGTAATAAATTCATCTAAAACATTATCTTTATGAATAAACATATTCTTCAATAGTCCATTTAGTAGTAGAGTTATCTGGGCCGATTATTAATTTCTCACCTGTTAGATCCTCATCTACTTGTGCTAGAAAACTTACTAGATAGGCACAATCCTTATTTGGAGTTCGCCTAAGAGCCCTACCACATCTTTGTATCTGTTGTCTTTGACTTGTAGACCCACTCATAATCACTATTCCTGTTAAATCAGGAATATCTAAACCCTCATCAAGAGTCTGAACAGCACATAAACAATTGAATATACTCTTCTCAAATTCAACAAGTACATTTTGACGTTCTTCAGTCATCATCCCTGAATGATGTAATCTTATTTTTTCCTTACCGAGAGCACCTACGAGTAGGTTTTTAGTATTCATACATTCTTCGATTTCTTGATGGAAGAAAATCCATCTTCCATTGGTAAACTGTCTAATCCAGTATTCCTCCGAGAGGAATGATTTTAATAGCTCCCATTTATCTTGAGCCTTATTGAATAACCTTCGTCTCTTGATATAGATATTTTTTAATATATGGATTTTCTTAATTAAATCCCACACTTGTTTACATATAACAGTATTACGACGCTGTAATTCCACTAGCTCGCGTTCTAACTCCACAAGGTAGGCTATACTTCCACTATTGATTTTATTTTGATCTACCTTTATCACTCTACTATTATTTATTCTTTTCTTAATTTCTTTTATCTGCTCGCAAAAGTTTTGATGGGATTTGTTTTCATTATAATTTAGCGATACCATATAGTTCTTTTGGATCACACTAGTTAAAACTCCATCTTCTACGGCTCTGGACAGAGAATAGGAATAGATTGGACCGTCAGACGTCACACAATCAAAATCCCGGTAGACTTCGTCCATTACTCCGTCACTTCGAAGGGGTGTTGCAGTCAAGCCAAGAGTATAAACACTTTCAGGAATATGACTTACAAATCTAGATAAGGTTTGTTTAGCTCCAAGATGGTGTGCCTCATCAACTACGATTAAGTTATCTCTGCATGATTCACTTAATTGTTTTAATAATTCACAGCCATAACCAAGATCCTCTCTAAGAATCATCGCTTGCTGAGTAGCAATAACAATCTTGGTATTTCTATTCACCATGTCCGCATTACCATTCCCTATGTAGCAGTAATTATCTTCACGAATCTTGGGAAAACACTCATGAAGCCTTTCTTGCCACTGATCGAAAAGAGGTTGCCTGGGTACAATGATACAGACTATTCCATCTGGAAAATCATTATAAAATTTTTTCATACAGGCAAACGCCAATCTAGTTTTGCCAGTACCGGTTGCTGCTTCGACAATCCCTCGCTTGCCTTCACTTGTATACCATTTTTCCAATGCTTCCTCTTGCCATGGGTACAAATCATTCTCAACTCCGAGTAATCTGTTGGGTTCTATTTTAGTTTTTAATGAAAGTCCTTGAATATGGTCGTAAACTTCACTTAAAGTCGATTTGTTTAGGCGATATTTTGAATTTAGTTGCTTATTAATCTCAATCACATGGTTGAGAATATAATTTAGCTTATATCCCGATATCTTGCTTACTCTCCATTTATGTGCATGATTTGAGGGTTGAATTCTATATTCATCATATGGCTCTATCGGCAAAGACCAATAGTCCTTTAAGTCACCAACATTTTTATAAATGAGGTTAATTTTATGCTGAGAAAGGATAAATGTATGTCCATCCATGTTAAATTCGATAAATCCATCTTCTAAACCCATTATGTATCTCCCAAATAAGTTACCTTTTACTTAAGATTGGTATTTCTGCTACTGGTATCGGCAGTAATCATTTATTAAGAAGTTTTCACCAAATTATTTACACTATTTATAAATCAGAGACAATACTGATTACAGACATCTCCTCTATTTCTCAGTATAAAAGCTAATTCATTATCAGCAAGCCAATTTGGATTTTTACTTAATATATTTAGCCCTGAAGTATGAAATGGGGTATTGCATATATCCCAGCCCAATCACTTACCCAACTTTACGATATATTCATAAAGTTTATAAATAGTCTTCTCCATTTTACTAATTTTATCTATACGTGCTTAGCTGTATATATCCAGCATTCCCTGTGCAGTCTCTTTCACCTTTTCTCTCAGCTTTTCGGGTGCCAGCACTTCTACCCGTCCCCCCCAACTGAGCACCCAGGAGACAAAATCCGGCGTATCAGCCAGGCAGAATCTAACCAACACAGACTGGTCCGGCAAGATTTCGCTGCGCTGGGAGGGATGAAAAGTAGTTTCCTGCATTATCCGGCCTACCTCCGGAACGAATTTCAGCTTTATATCTTTGACTTCGCCATCTACCAGTATTCCCCAGTAAGGGGAATGGTATTTATCTATATCAAAAGCCGCAGGTATTTCATACTCTTTATCCAGCATTTTCAATGACCGGATACGTTCAAGCTTGAAGGTGCGGATTTCGTTGCTTTTACTGCAGCGGCCAATTAAGTAAGCTGAATGCCCGGCTGCCGCCGGTTCAATAAAATAAGGGGAAACCTCGCGCTCAGAATAATCCTCCTTACCCAAAGCCCGGTAGATTATGCTGACTTTTCTTTGTTCAGCCCAAGCCCGGCAAAGCAGAGCCATAGTCTGCTGGTTGTCTTCATCAGTTATTCTGTCATGCATTTTATCTAAAGTTTGGCTTATCTGCCTTTGAAAGGGGACGGGCATAATGGAATTAAGTTTGGTAAAAGTGGACTCTATATCCGGATTGTATTTATTGCAGTAATTGTAAAGCAAACGAATAGCCAGAAAGACAGATAAACCCTCGGTAAGTGTAAAGTGGATTGGCGGCAGGAAATGCCCTTCCATAACCTTCCACAAGTTTTTATCAGTTGTCAGGGGGACTTTCAGGACAGTCTCAAGGTCTCTCAAATCCCGGTAAGCAGTTCGTTTGGATACCTGGCATAACCGGGCAATATCTGTTACCGAAATACCTTGAGGGTTCTGACAGAGCAGGTGTTCAACCCTTAAAAGCCGGGCCAGCCGGTTCTGTTTCCCGTCCTTGTTGACCAAACTCATGTCCGCCTCGCATTTTTGTTGATTATATAACGCTGGCACCAGTTTTGGTAGATACATTTATCCCCATTTATTAAAACCTATAGCATTAATTGGATATTTATCCTTCCTCTCCGGCAGCTATCTTCAGGCTAAAAGAATACCTCCGCATACACAACTCGGGGCAACCGGACGCGGCGCACCGGGCAGATTCACTGAAAGAACACGCCAGCAGGATTCCTTTTATCCCTCTGAGTTTTTCGAATGAACCCGAACCGCACCAGCTGGACAAGCCAGCTAGTGTTTGTTCAGGAGGAATATTTACCAGGGTTTTATCCAGCCAACCCATATAAGCCAGCAAACGCCCTATATCTTCGGCAGTGGCTTCGGACGGAACAACTTCCAGCACATAAAGTTCAGTTTCCGGTTCATTAAGGAGTAATAAGTGGGCTTGGCCGATTGCAAGGTTGGCAAACCGAGCATGAAATTTTAAGGGTTGGTCAAAAGCAATTGCCAGCAACTCAGGTTCATTTTCCAGAAGTTCAATTACCTGTCCTGCCGGAAAACTTGTGCCCTCATTATTTTCAGTCATTTTATCCTCCTGACGGGTGGCAAATACACATACTAAAACAAATCTGTGACAACTGTCTGTCGTAAAAAATAATGGGAAATTGTGACAGCAAACCTGTCAATGCCCAAAAGTATAATCATTTTTATTTGAATTAAGGTTAGAGAAAATGAGTGAATCCGGGGTTGAAGTGGAGATGCTGGAAGCTGCTATTGACGGTGAAGACTGGCAGCTAACGTCCAGACAGGTGCACCTGAAGCGCCAGAAAAAGAACCAGACCGAGATTGACCAGTTTATAGACTCGGAAGCCCGGACTTATACCAGTGTAACCGCACCGGATTATTACGGAGACCTGCTGGCCTGGGCGCTGGAAACCTATCTGAAACGAAATAACTGGGAGATCTTGTACCGGTTGGGCTACCGGAATGACCGGCCGGATTATACCGGTATTCAGGTTTCAGCTGAAGAAACACTGGACTTGATGACTAACGGTCAGCTGCTTATCCGCCAGGGAGAAGTACGAATAGCTGCTACCCTGGATGTTACCCGCCGCGGAGCAGCTTTGCAGCTGGAATCTAAGCAAGCTGACCAGTGTCAATTGGACACCTTTAAATCGGAAATTAAACGGCTTATTAGTCAGGAAAACTTTTATAAGGGGCAGAAGATTGAATATACCGGTTTTCTGCATTTTATTAAACCGGCAGCCCAAATCTGGGATAGTGTTATTATTAACCCGGAAGATAAAGAGGAGATTTATCTTAACTCAATTCATTTTCTGAATAATCAGACCAAGTTCGTCCGGTTGGGTATACCCGGTAAGCGGGGGATTTTGCTGGTTGGCGAACCCGGAACGGGCAAAACTATTATCTGCAAAGCCCTCATGTCCAAAGCCAAAGGAATTACCTGCCTGACGACTGATTGTTATTCCCTTAGCCAATCTTTCTATGTTGACGAGTTATATAAAATTGCCAGGGAGTTAAGTCCCTCTATCGTATTCATTGAAGACCTGGATTTAATAGGTAAAAGCCGGGACGAATTCGGAGGTGAAACAGCCACTCCCCTCAGCGCTTTACTGGCTGCCCTGGACGGCCTTGAAGCAAATTACGGGGTAGTTACCATTGCAACGACTAACTTACTTGAGCAGCTGGATGATGCCCTGATTCGCCGTCCTGCCCGTTTTGACAGGGTAATAAAACTCAGCCGGCCAGACTTACCCCAGCGGCAGGAAATAATCAACCGGATTTGCCGCAAAATACGTCTCTCAGATGAGGTGCGTAAATATCTGGCCGCCAAAACTGCATACTACACCCCAGCCCAATTACAGGAGGTTATCTACAGTCTGGTCATCATCACTCAGGCAAAAAAAGAGGGAAGAAATGACCTGGGTCAGCTTACTAAATCAGATATTGATAACACCCTCCGCCGGATATATGGTATAAAAGATACCCAGATAGGATTTAATCTAGCTAGAAAGATATAGGTGACTAAATATGAGCTGGTTTAAAAAGCATCTTCACTGGACACTGGTTATCGGCTTGCTGATTATACCGAATGTTTGGTATGCATCTTTATTTATAACCGATTTTTACGGCTTTACAGGTGACACAGTACCTGATAAATATGGCTTTGTTATAATCCAAATCATAACAGGACTTGTATGCATTATCTGGCCATTTATCCTGTCCGGCTGGGTACTGAAGCAAAAAGGGCGGCATCTGGCCTGGCTTTTGCTGCTGTTTATACCTTCTGGTTGGATAAGCCTGTTTATTCTTGATAACCACCGCACAAATCCTCCTTCCAGACTACCAGATACCAAACCGGAAAACCCAATACTTCAACCCGCAACTGACGCAGACAACACAGCGGAGGGTGTGGCCTATTGCTCCCGGTGCGGAAACAAACTCTCCCCCGGGGATTTATACTGCCGGACTTGCGGCAACCGAGTGGAACAAACTAGATAGCCGGGTATTATAAATTAGATGCTTCACAACCATGCTGAAAGGGTGAGGGTGTTTAAAAGAGGGTCTGGGATTCAAATAAGTAAACGCTGATTTACACTATCTGGTCAGGTTTATTATTTAAACCATAATACCCCAGGAGTAAGATATTGAGCTATAAGAAAGGTCTAAGTAAATCTAAATACCTAATGGGTCTTCAATGCCCCCGCCTGCTTTGGAAGGCAACTAATGATGCTGCCAATATGCCGTCTGTCAGCCCGTCTACCCAGTTTGTCTTTGAGCAGGGGCATCAGGTCGGCGAACTTGCCAAGCAGCTATACCCGGGTGGACTAAACCTTAAAACCGAAAACTTCAGCCAGAACCTGAAAGATACCAAAGAGGCTCTTGGCTGTGTCTTGCCTGTCTTTGAAGCTGGGTTTGCAACTGAACGTCTGTATTCCCGGGTAGATATACTCGCCCCGGCTGAAGGAGACGGCTGGGATATCATAGAGATAAAAAGTACTACCGACATAAAAGAGGAACATTTGTATGACGTAGCCTTTCAGCGTTATTGCTGCCGGCTTGGCGGGCTGAATATCCGTAACTGTTACCTTATGCATATTAATAAAAACTATATAAAAAACGGGGGAATATACCCGGCTGAGTTTTTTACTTTAAAGGATATAACGCAAGAAACAGAAGGATACTCCGGCAATCTGGAAGGGAACATTGAAGCCATGCTGGCTATAATTGATTCAGATACCTGCCCGGAAGCCCGCCCGGGTAAACAATGCACCTCTCCCCATGACTGTCCGCTTAAAGACCAATGCTGGGCAGATTTGCCGGAACACAATATATTCACCCTGTATTACGGCAATAAAATCCTGCCGGAACTTCAGGCTCAGGGTATTTGGGATATCCGCCAGATACCGCCTGAATTTAAACTTAACCCCAAACAGCTAATCCAGAAAAATTGCGCTGTTTCCGGCCAGGTTTATACCAACCCGGCTGAGATAGGCGCGTTTCTGAATAAACTGGAATATCCCCTTCACTACCTGGATTTTGAGACTTTTGCCACGGCCATACCTGTATATGACTATACCCGTCCCTACCAGAATATTCCGTTTCAGTTTTCACTCCACATCCAGCAAAGTCCCAATTCGGAAACCAAACACTATTCGTATCTGGCTGAAGACGGGTATGACCCCCGTCCGGCTTTTCTGTCTGCCCTTAAGTCAAGTATTGCCCCGCAGGGAAGCATACTGGTTTACTCCGAGATATTTGAAAAAGCCAGACTTAAGGAACTGGCAGCCGCTTTCCCTGAATATGCAGGGTGGGTAGAAGGGATACTTGGCAGGATTTTAGACCTGATAGTCCCTTTCAGGGATTTCAGTTATTACCACCCCGGGCAGCACGGAAGTGCATCTTTAAAACATGTTATGCCCGCGCTGGCCGGGCTAGGTTATGATGAACTGGAAATAGGCGAAGGCCAGACTGCCAGCCTCAGGTTCATGGAATCTGTTTTCGGCAACCTGCCACCAGACGAAATCAGAAAAATACGGGCTGATTTAGAAATATACTGCGGCCAGGATACCGGCGGCATGGTGGAGATAGTCAGGAAACTTCGGGAAATTGGCGGCTAGTTTTAGAGCAATATCATAAATTTGATTAGTACTAAAAAGGATAATATTTATGAAAGATATATGGTACGGGGATAAACGTGACCTGGTTAAGTGGGGAGTACTGCTCACACTCTCAAAGGAATTTTCAGCCAAGCGTATATTGCAGGTTGCTTATTATAAAAAAGAGGAATTTGAGCAGCTTGAAATAGACGGCTCTAAATATAGTATCCCGGAAGAGGTAAAAAACCACTTCAGAAATATGCTGAATATACGGAATATGCCCAATACAATCCCGATAGATGTTTTCACCGATGAATTTGATAATCGGGATTCCTATTATGAAAAAGTTATCTATAACATTACGAGTGGCATACATCCCTGTCTGGTTTTTCTGGACCCGGATACCGGAATAGTCCCGGCCAGTGGTCACTATAAGGATAAACATGTGCTGGAAGATGAACTGAAAACCATCTGGGATAAGCTAAAAAATGGCGACATTCTGGCCTGCTACCAGCACCGCACAAATAGAAATAGCAATAAAGACTGGGCCATGGAAAAGAAAGACCAGTTTGAGCGGGCATTAGGTTTAGCTGCTGGTAGTTCCAAATTGGCTCAGGGGTCGAAAACAGCTGGAGATATGGTTATTTTTTACTGCCAGAAAATATGCGACATTAGTGAATAATCGGGTTATTGCTTCCGAGGAAAATCTGTTATAAAGTAGCAAATATATTCATAAAAAGGAGAATAAGGCCATGGATAACCCTTTATTTCCCTTCGGACAACCAATAAAAACCCTTACGCAGGAAGACCGCACCCCCAAGAAAGTCTTTGTCCTGGGTGTATATGCCAGCGCTGTTCATGCCAAATGGCTGGATGCCAATGGCAAAGTACTAATAAACGCACTGGCAGTAGCCAGTGAACCGTATATTTTCTGGCGAGGGGAGAATGCCGAAACCATAATCAGTAAAATACCTGTACCCCAAGGCGCAGGCAGCTTAATTTCTGCCGGTGAGAGATTTAACGGGCCGTCAGGCAGAGCGCTGGATGAATATTTTATTGCACCTCTTAAACTAGAGCGAAAAGATGCCTGGCTATGTGACCTTGTTCCGCACAGCTGTAAGAATACTAAACAGGCTAAAGCTATCAAAAATGCTGAGAAAAATTATAGTTTAACCCCTTCAAATTTCCAGGAAAAACCTAAAGCACTGGCAGATAACCAGCGCAGGCAAAGTATTCTGGATGAAATAAAAGAATCAAAAGCAGAGGTTTTAATAACCCTGGGTGATGAACCGATAAAATGGTTCCTTTCACATTTTGACGCAGAGAAACGGGAAAAACTGGCGGATTTCGGGCAGGATAAGGAAACTTACGGGAAGTTACACCAGATATCCCACCCCGATATAAGTATCAAGGTCTTGCCGCTGGTGCACCCCAGGCAAGCCGCTAAGCTTGGCTTGTATTCCAGGGAGTGGAATGAACTGCATACAGACTGGGTAAATAATCATGCCCACGGCCTATTGGGTTAGGGAAGCAGAAAAGTGTTTTTTACTTGGTATCCAGTCCGTAAGTATCAGACCAATAAACCGGATGAAGGTAATTATCATGGTAAATGGTCCTAACTTGAAATTATGGGCAAAGACTGGAAGAGATGGTGATCTTCACTATCATCCACTGCTCTACCATATGCTTGATGTAGCAGCAGTTGCCACCTATTTATGGGAACTTTTAAGTGAAGACCAGCGCAGGCGAATAGGCCATATAATAGGCAGCGAAGCGCGAACCATAACCTTATTTCTTGCAGGTGGACATGACATTGGCAAGGCCTGTCCGGGATTCCAACAACAAGCACCGCAACTATCCAAATTGATAGAACTACCAATGTCATTAAACAGCTGCCATAGACCTCATGCCTTCGTCAGTGCCTGCATATTAAACCGATTTTTCACAAATTTATTAGGCCAAATTGCCGGGGGTCATCATGGTATTTTCCCACAACCTCTAGATCTGCGTATGGGGTGTGACACTCTTGGAAATATTGAATGGGAAACTGCGCGGGATGGATTATTACAAGAACTAGCAACGGCACTGAAAATAGATATTAATGATGATACCGAATGCAAGCCTCAAATCATAGACCCATTTATTGTTCCAATGCTGGCTGGACTTATTTCGATTGCAGACTGGATAGGTTCCAATCAGGATTTTTTCCCATGCCTGACCGAACCGGGACAACAGTTTGACATAATAGCTGACAAATATTTTGAAAGTGCAAAAGACCGAGCGGGGAAAGCGCTCCGAGAATTAGGTTGGATGCCGGAAGTTACCTTTGCTAAAGAAGCACCTTTTACCAGTGTTTTTTCAAATTTTATACCTAATGATTTACAGAAGTCTACGGAGCATATGGCAATAGAGCAGGACTCTCCCTACCTTATGATCATTGAAGCTCCTACAGGTCAGGGCAAGACGGAGGCGGCTCTATATGCAGCTGACCTGGCTCTTTGCCGCGGGTTTGCCAGAGGTATTTACATCGCCATGCCAACTCAGGCAACCAGCAATGCCATGTTCAAACGGGTTCTGTTTGATTACTTAAAAAAGCGCGGACATAAGGGCAAGCTAAATTTACAGCTTGTTCATGGTAATGCCTTGCTTGCCGGAATAGGAGAAGCCCATAAAGGAGAAATCTCTGATTTTAAAATTACCGATATATGCGCTGATAATACATACGCTGATACCGAAGCTCAGTCATGGTTCACCGCAAAGAAACGGCCTTTGCTTTCCCCGTTTGGGGTGGGCACTATCGACCAAAGCCTGCTGAGCGTACTCCAGACCAGACACTGGTTCGTCAGGCTTTTCGGGCTTGCAGGTAAGGTAGTTATATTTGATGAAATACACGCCTATGATGCATACATGAGTACCATGCTTGAAAGGCTTTTACACTGGCTGGCAGAGGTTGATTGTACAGTGATTCTTTTATCAGCAACACTACCAAAAACGAAAAGAACAGCTCTTATTCATGCCTATTCCGGTCAGAACAGCTTGGAGAAACAGTGCTATCCACGCATTACACTGGCCAAACCTAGACATCATATTACACAAGAAACTGAAACACCCATAATTTGTAAGGAAATACCTGCCGAAGATAGCCACTGCATATTTCTGGATTTTTCTAAGAATGAACCGGAAATTTTAGCTGAAGAATTAAGACGCAAACTGGAACACGGTGGATGTGCGGCTGTGATTTGCAATACAGTCAACAGCTCAATCAAATTATTCCGATATCTGAAGACTAACTTGAATGAAACTGAGTGCCTGTTATTTCATGCCCGCACATTACAAGCATGGCGGCGCAAACGTGAAGATGAGGTCTTGCGTAAATTTGGCAAAGGAAAGAAACAGTCTGATGGAACTTATATAAATCCTGACCGTCCTTTTCGTGCCATACTGGTTGCAACTCAAGTAATAGAACAAAGCCTGGATTTGGACTTTGATTTAATGTTTTCTGAAATTGGGCCTGTCGACTTACTCCTCCAGAGAGCAGGGAGGCTTCATCGCCATTTACGCACCCGTCCGGCAGATTTAGAGAAACCACAATTAACAATTCTTTGCGGGGGAAACCTGTTAGGTCCACCTCCTGATACATTTGGCGATGATATTGAGCACATATATAGCCGCTATATACTTCTCCGAACATGGCTAGTGCTAAGAGGGAAAAACAAGATTGAGATTCCCGCCGAAACGGAAAATTTAATAGAGAAAGTATATGGCACAGATAACGAACTGTGCCAGCCGGACTGGCTTAAAGCCCTAGAAGAAGCAAAAAGAGACTTAACATATACACAACAAGAATCTCAAAAAGCTGCCTCCAGATTACTAATTAATCCACCAAATAATTCAGAGGATGTTATCAGGCAGTTCAATTACCAGTTATTTGATGATGATGATCCTGAAGTGCATAAAACTCTTAGGGCGGCAACACGAGAGGGTGATCAGCCCATTATGCTGGTGATAGTAAAGGCTAACTCTGTCATTATTTCCGAACCTACTCTTGACGAAGTCAGAGACCTGCTGGACCACTCTGTCATGCTAAGTCTTAAAGGGCTTTATCAGGAATTAATATGTAATTACCAAACGCCAAAGGAATGGAGAGATAATACCCACCTTAATCATGCCCGTTTAATACGTCTTGATGAAAACAGCCGAGCAAAGATAGGGGATTATATCTTAACAGTAGATGAAACCCTCGGTATTATGATTGAAAAGGAGAGTAAGGATAATGGCTGAATTTAATTTGGTTGAAGGTCCTTGGATTCCCTGCATAAGTCCTGATGGAAATATCAGCGAATATAGTATCCGAGATGTATTGCTTCAGTCACATAATTTAAGCGAAATATGCGACGATTCACCGCTCGTCACTGTGGCTATCCACCGATTGCTATTAGCTATTTTGTACCGAGCATTGGAGGGACCCAATAATATACAAGAGTGGAGAGACCTATACCAAAAACACAGCTTTGCGCAATCAAGAATAAATGAGTATCTGTACAAATGGGAGCAAAAATTTAATCTTCTCGATCAAAGTTATCCTTTTTACCAGATGAGTCAGCTTGTAACTGCTAAACCAATTTCAACTAATCGCCTGGCAACAGAAATTGCCAGCGGTAACAATGCTACCCTCTTTGACCATGGTGGGGATGATATCATAGTAGAGTGGACAGCCCCTCAAGCTGCCAGATATCTGGTTACCTGCCAATCTTTTGCGCTGGGTTTTGGCAAAAGCGGGAATGCGAAGATAAACGGAATAAATGAGACCCTGCCTTATTCATCAGATGCAATTGCATTGAGGGGTATGAATATCTGGATCCAAGGAGAAAACCTATTCAAAACTTTAATGATAAATTTATCACCTATTAAGGATATATCGCTTCCTCCTTGGGAACTAGAAAACCCGAATAAATATCGGGACAAACAAGAAAATAATAATAGAATAGTTTTCGGTTCTTTTGGGTTGGTCGACCAACTAACTTGGCAGAGCCGGCTCATGAGGCTAATTCCAGACAACCAAACCATTTCAAAGATGTATTTTACACAGGGTCGTTCCGCAGATAAATGTGCTATAGATCCAATGAAAGTTTATCGCTTATCTAAAGATGAAGGAGTCTCAGCATTAGCTTTCAGCAGTAACAAATCTGCCTGGCGAGATTTTCATTCAATCCTGATGATTCCAGAATCCGGAAGTAAAGAACACAGGCCAGAGTGTTTCAATATGGCAGAAGAAGCGATAAGCAACGATGATGTAAACGATTCTAAAATTTTTATTACTCACGTTGCAGGCCTCGCTACGGCACCAAATAAGGCTGGGAAATTCATATTTTGGCGCCACGAACGGATGCCTGTTCCTGCAGCATTGCTGAACAATACTGATTTACTAGAGCGGCTAGGAAAATGCCTTGCATATGCCGAGAGAGCGGCTGGAGTACTGAAATACCGCATACAAAGGGTTATTAAGCTATATTTATCACCTGATTGTGAGTTACCTGGTGGACACCAGCCTGACCCGTCTGATATAGCCAAACTGATTGAATCTTTAGACCCCCGCCCTGCCTACTGGTCTCGCATGGAGGACCACTTTATGACACTGATTGAAAACCTGCCCAACGACTGGGATACTGACACAGGAGATTCGAAACCTGATGAAAAGCAAATGGCAAGATTAACCTGGAGACAAAATATCAAACATCAGGCAAAGAATGCTTTTTTAGAAAGCATTGCAGCACTTGGTACTACCACACGTGCTATACAGGCTATCGCTCATGTCCCCGTTGATTTTTCTGATCTGGACCTGGACCGGCAGCCAATAGAAAAAATAAAAAGAAAGGAAAAGGAGAACTATAATAATGGGCCTTGATGAGAGACAAAAATTATTTATAGGTTACCTGTGTTCACTTGCTAAAAAGGGGCAGGAAGATCGCGGTGCTCTTGCTGACCTCCGTAGCGGCCTTGGTAAAAGACCAGATGAGATGGCTCGTATTCACAGGCATGTGGTGCCTTATCTACCAGATAAAAATTACAATGACCGATGGTATTACTTGATAGCAACACTTTTCGGTTATTATCCAGAACATCGTGGCAATTATTCACTGGGTAAAGCGTTCAAGCCTCTTCGTACAAAAAGCACAAGCATGGAGACCAGATTTATTGCACTGCTCAATGCCCATTACGAAGATCTGGATAAACATTTGCGCTACACTGTAAGCCTGCTAAAGGCGAATGAACAACCGCTGGACTGGTTTCAGTTATTTCAAGACCTTCTCCAGTGGGACAGCCCCGAAGGCCACGTCCAACTTAGATGGGCAAGAGATTTCTTCAGCGTTAATTCCAGTGATGAAAATACCAAAAAACAAACTATAGGAGAAGAAAACAATGAGTGATTCCGGTATAAAGTATGAAATCCACCTTATCCAAAATTTTGCTCCGGCAAATCTCAACCGTGATGACACCGGCCAACCAAAGAGTGCCACATTCGGAGGGTTTCGACGTGCCAGAATTTCAAGCCAGTGCAGCAAACGTAGTATCAGGCTACAAGGGCTTATGGCGAAACTTCTCGAGGATAAAGGAGCTATTCGCACTCGCCAGCTAATTATGGAAATAGCAAAGGGTATTAGCGGCGAAGAACCTGATGCAAAAACTATTGAGACAGTGGCGGGTGTATTTGAAGCAGGCGGGCTCGAACGACCGGCGAAGAGAAGCGGTAAGACAAAAAGTTCAGAGACCGAAACCGCAGGGGAAGACAATGAAACAAATAGTAATGAAGACTCTGAATCTAAAAACACAACCAAAATATTACTCTTTATAGATAAACAGGCTATAGCCAAACTTATTGATGTATTCAAAGATAACTGGGATGATCTGGCCAAAGGAAACAAAGAAACCAAGAAAAAGGCCTGCGATAAAGTAGGGCGCATATTGTTTGAAGCTGTTAAAGCTCCCGATATTGCTTTGTTTGGCCGTATGCTGGAATTAAAAAACAATACTCCATTCGGAAAATACAATATGCAGGTCGAAGCCGCTTGCCAAGTTGCCCATCCGATATCCACCCACAAAATAGATATGGAGATGGATTTTTATACTGCGGTTGATGACTTGAATCCTGAAGGGGAAACTGGTGCAAGTATGATGGGTATTGTGGGATTCAATAGTGCCTGTTACTACCGGTATGCGCTGGTTGACCGTGATCAGCTTGCCAGAAATCTGTCGCGCAAGACTGAGCGTAAGAATGGGGCATGGGTACAAGAGCTGGACATACAGGACTATCAGGAAGCAGATAAAGTTGTAAAGTCATTTCTTGAGGCAATGACCTATTCCATACCCACCGGAAAACAAAACTCGTTCGCAGCCCAAAATCTGCCATCCTTTGGGTTGCTTGTTAGAAGGCAGGGCGGAGTGCCAATATCCCTTGCCAACGCTTTCAGCACACCCGTGCGCCCGGAAAGAGGCGATGATGATTTAATAGGGTTGTCTGTAAATGCTTTGACAAAACACTGGGATTCTACCAAAGAACTATATGGGGAACAGGGGATTAAAACTGTCGCCTGTTTCCATCTTCAGCAAGAAAAACGACTGAACGGACTTGCTAATTCCGCCCAGACAAGTGTTGAGAAGGTTATTAATGAAGTTTTGAAACCGAATGAAGAAGAAAAATGAATGAGAAATATACACTGCTAATAAGACTTGAAGGCCCCCTGCAGTCATGGGGGTATCGCAGCCGGTTTGATTATCGTGATACCGCGCTTGAACCGACCCGAAGCGGTGTAATAGGCCTTATCTGTGCAGCAATGGGTATTGCCCGTAATGAAAATATCTCAAAGTTCGATGAACTTCGGATGGGAGTCAGGGTTGACAGAGGCGGCAAGGTAGAACAGGATTTTCACACGGCACTGGATGTGATAAAAGCAGATGGTAGCGGTAAGGATACAGTAATATCTTTTCGCGATTACCTCACCGATGCCTCCTTTACTATTGGATTGGAATCATCAAATCAAAGCCTGCTTGCAGAAATAACCAAGGCCTTGATATCTCCTAAATGGATATTATTCCTTGGCCGCAAAGCTTTTCCCCTAACCTCACCGCCAATTTTTGAACGTCATAATCCAGTCAAGCCGGGCTCTTTGGAAGAAAATCTGCTATGCGGATTCCCCGCAAAGCGCGTGCTTTTAGAATCACCGGATGGTGAACGGACTCAGCTTGACTGGCCACGGTGCTTTGATAAGCGGTATTTTAAACCTCGCCGGTTTACAGTGAAATATGTCCCGGCTGAATAAACTTTCATGAAAGGAGACGTTATGTATTTATCCCTTCTAACACTAAATTCTAGGTCAAAAAGGGCTTTGACGGAATCTTCACGCCCTTATGAACTCCACAGGTCATTATTAAAAGCCTTTCCTGACGCAGCGGACGGCGGGCCGGGCAGGGTATTATTCCGGCTGGATGTAAATGAACAAACCGGGAGTATTTCGACCCTTATCCAATCTGAAAAAAAGCCACTCTGGACAAGGATTAATGGGTACGCCAGCTTTGTTACGGAATGTAAGTGCAAAGAATTCAAGCCAGCTCTGTCTTTAGACCAGATATTTAGATTCCGTTTGCGGGCTAATCCAACTAAGCGTATGAAATCCACAGGGAAACGTGAAGGGATATTAAACACAACAGAGCAAGTAGAATGGTTGCGTAAGAAGGGGATGAATAATGGTTTTGAAATAATAGATGTCATTGCTCTAGATGAAGGATTCGTAAAAGATAAACTGACTGACACAGATAATACTGGACATAACACAAATATGTTCTCTGTACGTTTCGACGGTCTCCTGAAAGTAACTGACGTAGATGTATTTTATTCTACTCTCCGTAGCGGTATTGGTTCCGCTAAAGGGTTCGGATTCGGCTTGCTTTCAATCGCACCGATTAAAGAGTGATGCGAACACTTTATGAACTTCCTCGCTTCCGAGACCGCTGGAGCTATCTTTATTTAGAAATGGGACGGCTGGATGTTGATGCAGATGGCTTAGGGTTTCATCAGGAGAATTGCGTTGTGCCAGTACCCATAGACCAGCTCGGAGTAGTGATGCTGGGACCGGGTTCAACGGTAACCCATGCTGCAATTAAGTCACTTAGCCAAAACAATTGTTTAGTTGCCTGGACTGGTCAAGATGGAATCAGATTGTATGCTGCCAGCATTGGAGGTACATATAGCGCCCGTAGACTTATCCGACAGGCGCGGTTAGTAAGTGATGAAGAAAAGCGGCTGGAAGTGGCTTGGAGGATGTACAGGTTCCGCTTTAATGAAACCATACCTCCAGTTGTTAGTTTAGAAAGCATCCGCGGCATGGAGGGTATTCGTGTACGCCGCGCCTATGCCAAGGCATCTCAAGAATATGGGGTGGAGTGGAACGGCAGACATTATGATCAGAAAGATTGGAATAAAGGTGATCCCATAAACCGGGCCCTTTCAGCGGCAAATGCCTGCCTCTACGGTATTTGTCATGCTGCTATCCTGTCAGCAGGTTATTCGTCTGCGCTTGGGTTTGTTCATACCGGTAAAATGCTCAGCTTTGTATATGACATAGCTGATTTATACAAGACGGAATTGACTATCCCTGTGGCATTCAAAATTGCGGCAGCCAATCCAGAAGACCTTGAACGTCAGGTAAGAATGGAATGCCGGGAAGCTTTCTATAAATACAAACTTCTTGAAAGGTTGCTGCCGGATATTGCGGAGGTACTTGGTGTTAGTGATGATATTGGAGAAGGTCCCGACGAGTTTGAGGGGCGCATTGTCACGCTGGCTGTTGGAACCGAAGACGGGAGTTTTTCTTGGGAACCCGAGCGCCAGGGTGAGGGATGAACTCTGGGACAAGGCGATAAAGAAAACAAAAGCAAGCGGTGTTATCCTACAAATTTGGACAGACCAGAACCCTCAGGGGTTTTCTTCCCGCCAATATGGTGAGAGGGAACGAATGTTTATTGATTTTGAGGGGCTATCACTGGTAAAAATAGACAAGAATATTAGCACTACCAAAACGCAAAATTCTGATACTACAAACATCTAATCAGCTATGACCCATTTTCTGCTTAGCTTTATTCTTTTAGGGTATTCCCCACGCGTGTGGGGGTGAACCGGACTAAGCCTTAAAGACAAGGCGCTATATGTAGTATTCCCCACGCGTGTGGGGGTGAACCGCAGTACTCTCGGTAAATGTCGGTACGTCATAGGTATTCCCCACGCGTGTGGGGGTGAACCGCAACAGATGGAGTTAGATTTCATCAAGTTGATGTATTCCCCACGCGTGTGGGGGTGAACCGGGCATATCCGGGGGCAGAGGACAAATGAACTCGTATTCCCCACGCGTGTGGGGGTGAACCGAGCAGGTGGAGTTTGCTTCTCAAGTAAATGCCGTATTCCCCACGCGTGTGGGGGTGAACCGCAACCTAAGTGCGGATACAGCAAGCATGAGTAGTATTCCCCACGCGTGTGGGGGTGAACCGGTTTGCATCCGTTGCCGGTTTGGCATCCTGGTGTATTCCCCACGCGTGTGGGGGTGAACCGCACTAACAAAAAGCCAATAGAAGCCGTACTAGGTATTCCCCACGCGTGTGGGGGTGAACCGTCTGAGTTCATGTTTCAGGTAATGATGAACTCGTATTCCCCACGCGTGTGGGGGTGAACCGAGGTGAATATGGCTAATCCTGAATACGGCAATGTATTCCCCACGCGTGTGGGGGTGAACCGAAACCACTCCATTTCACCAGTGGCGCTAGGAGTATTCCCCACGCGTGTGGGGGTGAACCGGAATATTTTACCCCACTTGACAATCACTAATAGTATTCCCCACGCGTGTGGGGGTGAACCGACTGCCTGAGAGAGGCTATGCAGCTGCTCTCCCGTATTCCCCACGCGTGTGGGGGTGAACCGCCCATCCTATACAGACAGTAGGGTGGAAAGTGGGTATTCCCCACGCGTGTGGGGGTGAACCGCGATGGGACGCCCAGCATGATATCCGAAAGCCGTATTCCCCACGCGTGTGGGGGTGAACCGAAGGTCAAGACGCAGAAGATACTAAAGCCTTTTGTATTCCCCACGCGTGTGGGGGTGAACCGTAAAGAGCTGATAGAGCAGATAGCCAAAGAGAGTATTCCCCACGCGTGTGGGGGTGAACCGCGATGCGTTTATAGCTATTTTATGGCTTTTTGGTATTCCCCACGCGTGTGGGGGTGAACCGTTTGCACCCATGTAGTTACACCACCGGTCAACGTATTCCCCACGCGTGTGGGGGTGAACCAAAGGCTGAAATAATGAATAATGTAAAGACTGAGTATTCCCCACGCGTGTGGGGGTGAACCGCAAGAAAGAAATGCAATGCGGACAACAGGAAAGTATTCCCCACGCGTGTGGGGGTGAACCGTAATATCATAGCCAACAATCTTTTTAAGCTCAGGTATTCCCCACGCGTGTGGGGGTGAACCGACTAATTCCCCAGCCGAACTTGACCGAGTATGGTATTCCCCACGCGTGTGGGGGTGAACCGGGGGATGAGAACAGCGTGCTGGATGTCAGAACGTATTCCCCACGCGTGTGGGGGTGAACCGTTATGCTGGTGCTGTCTGACTTCCAAGCCAGAGTATTCCCCACGCGTGTGGGGGTGAACCGTTCTACAGCCAGAGCCTTAAGTGAACGGCTGAGTATTCCCCACGCGTGTGGGGGTGAACCGAGACATCATCAGGGAGCGGTCAATGGCGGGGAGTATTCCCCACGCGTGTGGGGGTGAACCGCTGAATGCCCCTATCAATACAGTAAAGGTTGAGTATTCCCCACGCGTGTGGGGGTGAACCGTAGGCTGTAATTGGCGACCCCAGGGCGTAGTAGTATTCCCCACGCGTGTGGGGGTGAACCGGTGGGTGATACGACTATAGAAATACCAAAGGAGTATTCCCCACGCGTGTGGGGGTGAACCGCGGTAGCCCATACTTCAATTGTATCTAGTATAGTATTCCCCACGCGTGTGGGGGTGAACCGCACTGGTGCTTCTCTTCCAGTGAGCAAGGATGAGTATTCCCCACGCGTGTGGGGGTGAACCGTATAGCTGTTGTTGTAGTCCCTTGTACAAAGTCGTATTCCCCACGCGTGTGGGGGTGAACCGGCTGATGGGTCTATCAAGGCTGGTGGATATATGTATTCCCCACGCGTGTGGGGGTGAACCGCAGTGTCTTACATGTGATTGATAGCTGTGCTAGTATTCCCCACGCGTGTGGGGGTTAACCGCAGTCAGCTACCTAGTGTCTTATTACGTGGGCGTATTCCCCACGCGTGTGGGGGTGAACCGGCAAACTGGCACGATATACCCAAACATCAAATGTATTCCCCACGCGTGTGGGGGTGAACCGCATAAGTAACTCCACCAGTTAGTGAATATACATGTATTCCCCACGCGTGTGGGGGTGAACCGGTATATATGCCAAATATTGTACCGGCGGAAAGTATTCCCCACGCGTGTGGGGGTGAACCGTATGTAGCAAGCATGGCTGGCTTGGAGTTATGGTATTCCCCACGCGTGTGGGGGTGAAACATTCGCTCTCCAATCTTTAATAAAGCTAATGACATAGTTTGGCCTTTCCGGGCAAGCCACGTGAACCGTTAATAGCGAATAGCAGTTAAGAATGATATTGAATATAATCTTATAATTGCCAAGCATATCTACTTTCAGGCCTCTTAGTAGAACTGACAAATCTCAGCCCCTATAAACAACCAACACCAAGTGGCAGACCCTTAGTTGACATACCTTAATCAGGGGGGTATCATTAAGGAAATGAGCATATGCTCATTTCCTTAACTCTGACTTTGCCGGAATTAGATTGAAACTAAGTTTTAAGAGGCTAGTAATAAGTTGCTATCAGTAAATAAAGAACTTTGCAATGGCTGCGGCGTTTGCCAGAAACTCTGCCCTCAAGAAGCCATAAACATTCAAGATGGAATAGCCAATATATATCAGGATATATGCACCCAGTGTAATTTATGCCTGAAGAAATGTCCCAAAGGTGCAATCTCAGAACAAACAAACACTAATAAAAATTTTAAAGAGAAAGGGGATACCCAAATGTTCTACAGGCAACATCGCAATTGTTTATTAAACAACCAACCCCGGATGGGCTTTAGTGAATTAAGTTCTAATTATCCGTATATTGGTCGCGGGAGGGGCGGTCTACCTAGATGCCAACAACCCGGATTACAGAGGATACCCGTAAATCCCGGTGCCATACCACAAGACGAAAACATTGGCCAGTTAAAAGCCGAAGCTGAGAGACTTAGCCGAGAAATCAGCAGGATAAATGAACGTATACAGTCTATAGAAAATCAGTAGCGCTTATTTAAAATTACTTCAGTAAATGGCCAGGGAGAAAAATGAAGATAGCAATCTCAGCAACCGGAGATACTCTGGAAGCCTATATTGACCAGAGATTCGGCCGATGCAAATACTTTATTATAGCCAACCCTCAAACGCTTGAATATGAATCCTTGGATAATTCGGAAATAGCCGGCAATGGCGGAGCAGGTATTAAAGCAGCCCAATTAGTCTGCGAACAGGGCGTTGAAGCAGTAATTACCGGGAGTTGCGGGCCTAATGCCAGTGAAGTTTTAAATGCCGCGGGAATAAAGATTATTACTAACACAGATGGACAAATCAAAACAGTCCTGCAAAATTTCCAAAAAGGAACCGGGGAATGTACACCTACTTCAGAAATATAGAATATTTAAGTTATATGCTTTGGCGTAAGGGTCTTTTTAAATCAGAATGATTATATCAGTTGCGTCCGGTAAAGGAGGAACTGGTAAAACCCTGGTATCTACTAGTTTAGCAATCTCACTGAAGGCACTATACAATACCCAATTGCTTGACTGTGATGTAGAGGAGCCTGATGTACATATTTTCCTAAAGCCAGTTATTCAAAGTAGTTCGATTGTATCTATTCCTGTACCGCAAGTTGACGAAAATAAGTGCACCTATTGTGGCCGTTGTGCCAGATGGTGCCAATTCGGGGCTATATCAGTTATCGGGGGAAAGCATATAAATCTCTTTCCTCAACTCTGCCACGCATGTGGCACCTGTACATATTTATGTCCTCAAAAAGCCCTGACAGAGGTCCCACACAGTTGCGGCAGAGTAGATTCAGGCAACGCAGGAAATTTATCGTTTGTCGCAGGCACACTTGATATCGGCTCTAACCAGACTATCCCTTTAATCCACAAAGTAAAGGCGATGGCAACAGACAACAATGTCGTCATTATAGACTGTCCACCGGGTACTTCCTGCCCCGCTTTCGAATCTATCCATGGCAGTGATTACTGCCTCCTGGTTAGTGAACCCACACCATTCGGATTAAACGACCTGAAATTAGCCGTAGAAACAGTTAGGAAACTGGACATTCCCTTTGGTTTAATACTTAACCGAACGGGCAATGTATTTACCCCGATGGATGAATATTGCCGAGCTGAAAATATATCTATTCTGATGTCTATTCCCTATGACGCCAAAATAGCTTCTCTTTATTCTAAGGGGCTGGTACTGGCGGAAGAAGACCCTAACTGGCTAAAAGAATTCCAAACACTATTTACAAATATAAGAGGGCAACTTGGCAAAAGAAATCGTTATCCTGAGTGGTAAAGGTGGCACAGGTAAAACCAGCTTAGTTAGTTCATTTGCTTCCATTGTTGAAAATGCAGTGCTGGTAGATTGTGATGTTGACGCAGCCGACTTACATCTCCTGGTACATCCTGAAATTCAGGTTGAACAACCATTTATATACGGACAAACAGCTGTAATAGATCCGCAAGTATGCAACCGATGCGGACGTTGTCAAGACCTGTGCAGATTTAACGCTATTGGCAATTTCCGTATAGACACTTCCCGCTGTGAAGGATGTGCACTCTGTTTTATGGTTTGTCCTCTTCAAGCCATTCAAATGGAACCCAAAATATGCGGACGCTGGTTTTTATCTGATACCAGATATGGACCAATGCTTCATGCCAGATTGGATACAGGGGCTGGCAACTCAGGCAAATTGGTTTCCTTATTGCGACAAACAGCCCGTGAGGTGGCACGGAAAGCCGACTGCGAGTTTATTCTAGTAGACGGTCCTCCAGGTATAGGTTGCCCAGTTATATCATCACTAACCGGGGCAGACCTAGTGATTATAATCACTGAGCCCACACTTTCAGGCATTCATGACTTGGGTAGAGTCATTGGCATTTGTAAACACTTTGAGATTCCATCACTCGTCTGCTTAAATAAATGTGATATTAATCCGGGAAATAGCCAACAAATAGAAGATTACTGCCGCAATCAGGGAATAAAAATAATTTCATATCTACCATTCAGTGATGTATTTACTGAAGCTCAGCTAAATGGAGTACCCCCTATTGAATACACTGATGGCAACCTGAGAGAATTAATCAGGAATACATGGGTGAAAATTACTAAACACATTGAGAAAGTTTAAATTGTTTTGGTGATTACTGAACATTAAATCTTATATGTTTATGAACATCTATTGACTTAATGTATATAAACATATAAGATTTATATACATATAAAGTGAGGATGTTCAAAACATGCCCACCATTCAAATAGGTAGATACATCCAACAACTCGGTGGTTTTAAGGCTTTCATACCAAGTCCATTTCCTCCACCAGAGGGATTTGCCTTCAGACAAGCTATCATAAAGAAAAGTATCCAGGCTACTCATCTTCTGGGAAAACTGGATGGTATAACCCAGCTCCTGCCGGATGTGGATTTCTTTATTTTAATGTATCTACGGAAAGATGCTGCGTCATCCAGTCAAATAGAAGGAACCAAGGCTACTATGGTAGATGCCATTGAAGCTGAGATAAAAATTACTGACAAACTTCCGGTAGATGTAGATGATATTTTACACTATATCCGTGCGTTAAATTATGGCATGAAGAGAGTTGCTGAAGATAACTTCCCAGTTTCATTACGCTTGCTTAGAGAAATACATAGAGAACTCATGCTTAACGCGCGTACAACCCAATACGCTGATCCCGGAGAATTCCGCCACAGTCAGAATTGGATTGGTGGAACACGCCCTGATAATGCGACCTTCGTCCCGCCACCAGTGAATGAAATGCATATTGCCCTGGGTGACTTGGAAAAATTTATTAACACAAATGATGATATACCCTCTGTTATCAAGACTGGCCTTATACATGCTCAGTTTGAAACCATTCATCCTTTTCTAGACGGAAATGGCCGAACTGGCAGAATGCTTATAACTTTTTATCTTTGGAAAGAAGGTTTGTTAGAAAAGCCTATCTTATTTTTATCTTCGTATTTTAAGAGGTATCAAAATATCTATTATTCAAAGCTAGCAGGCTACCATCAAGGTGGCTTGGATGAGTGGATTAATTTTTTTCTGGATGGAGTTATAGAAATGGCCGGTGAGTCAATAGAGATAGTGGGTAAGATTACGGCCTTACGCGAAAAAGATATGTCTAAAATTCAAACTCTGGGGAAAAGAGCGGCGGAAAGTGCCTGCAGTGTTCTTCCACGCCTGTATGGACAACCGATTGTGAATTTAGCAACAATTCAGAAATGGACCGGCTTCAATACTCGTGCTGGGGCACAAATTGTCATTAATAGGTTTATTGAACTGGGGATTCTTATCCCTAAAGACAAGAATAAAAAATATGGCCAATCCTATGTATATAGGGATTATCTAGATATTTTTACCGCTAACGATTAGTAATAATACATTCACCATATATTTTCGTCTCCACCAAAGTTAAAAACATGCCCCCGCTTTTAAAGGCGGGGGCATTTGTACGTAAAATATCGGACGGGGAGTTCAACCTATTAAAAACCCCATTTTTGATTTTGAGTAAATCTTGGAATAATAGAACAAGGAGGGAGTAACTCCCTCCTTGTAAAATGCCTGTTACTATTTCCTGAACTAAGCTTTCTTTGCCCTCCGAGCAGCCAACTGCCAGGCTAAGGCCAGCAGGATAAGCCCCGGCAGACCTATTACCAGCAGGAACATATAGGCAGCTTTAGACTCTCCTTCAGCTATGGAAGCGAAATAATTCTGAATAGTAAAAAGCAACATAGCCACACCTGTAAGGCTGATAACCCAATCATACCACTGCAGGCTGGTGTTACTCTTTCGTAACCACCAGATAAATCCCAGGGCAATTACACCTATTAGAATCCCTAACAATAACCACATTTTATTATCTCCTTTTGTATTGCTTAGTACCCGCCATAATAGGAACCAATGGTGCTATCCTGACCGAGTACGGGATAGTCTTTGTCCCACCATTCTTCCCATTTCTCAGGGGGTATCAACCCGTAACCGAAAGCTTTGTCGGCATTCCAAAGGAAGCCGTTAAAGACGCCGGTAGTACCTATTGTAGCCCGAACCATATCGTGTACCATGGCACTGCCATTGGTATTAAATACACAAGTACCCATACAACGTGCACAGCCATGCAGACCTATCCATCTGGAATAACAGGCAGGTGAATCTGTATGGAAGACTTTCTTGCCCGGAGTAGAATACTTGGTCTCTTTAGCAGGATCTATGGCAGACGGAGGTATTTCCCAAGTAGGTTCACTATCATAAGAGATAGCCTGAGAGGGGCAGGCCTCGGCACATTTCCGGCAGGTGTGGCAGAAACGGAAATAGCCGGCATCTATCGGCTTGTCCGGAGCCAGAGGCAGGTCGGTAAGGATACTGTAATAACCGGCCACTGTTCCAAATTCTGGGCTGATGCAGTAATTGTTATTCCGGGCCATTTCGGCAAAACCGGTTAAAATGGCATCCGCCTGAGAGGGCATCATGCCATGGAACAGGGACTCTGAAGGATAACCGATACCCTGATAACCAATACCTTTTAAGAATGACTGGGTAGCCACCTGCACCACATTATTAAGACGGTAACGCATGTTATTGGCAGCAAAACGAATACCGGCATTACCCTGTCGGTACATTTCCTTGCTCATCTGAATGGCTACACTGATTATATAAAGCGGCTTATTCGGCAGAACAAACTTTTGTCCTGCAACTTCGTATGCCCGGTCTACATCTTCAAATACAATGGGCGTATTGTGAACATGATGGGTGAAAATGAGTTTTTTGGTTTTTTCATTCAGCTCAGCAAAACGCACCTCAGAAGCACCAAAGAAACGCATAGCTGAACGCAGCATGCGTGAATTCTCCTCAGGTGTACCCTGCCACTTCGGTACTCCCCAGAAATCCGGCGGAGCGGAAGCTACCCAAAAAGATGATGCATTAGGCCAGGCAGCAGCGGTAAAACCAAACTGAGCCAGAACCTCGTTCTGGTTAATTTCGGGCAAAACAAAGCTAACAACTTTGTTTAATCCCATAAGTAATGGGGATGCACCGCCCTCAAGTGCCATATCCCGCAGGGTAAAGCCAGGTTCATTATTTTTCACCCCGGTAAAAGCCCTGTCAGAACCTTCTTTCTGCCAGTCCAGATACTTCTGCCCGGCAAAGAGGTAACCACCCTTTACCCCGTTCCGTACCCCGTGCATAATCCACGAGTTGTCAGAACGCTCTATCTGGTTCCAATCTACTTCGCAGGTTGGATCTTCGTATTCACGTTCCTTAACCCACCACGGGCGTCTGAAACCGCCAGCTACAGGCGCAGAGACAGCTTCATCCAAATCATGAAAAACCGGAGCGGCAGCTGCGGCAGCACCTAATCCTGCACTGGCTATTCCCAGCCCCTTCATAAAATCACGGCGACTTACGCTCGAATGGAATTTATTCATTTTCCCTCTCCTTATATTCAGATATTAATTATCTGAGCTCACCAAACAGGTATAACTTTTTTAAGTCGTTCTCACCCCCAATTTTGTTTAATCAAACGCCTTTACCGGAGATAATGACAAAAAAGTACAGCCAGCCGGAGAAAATGCGTTCAAAGGAAGTGTACCAACACATCAGTAACAGGAGAATTTATTTACGGTTATAAATAATGAAGTTGCGGTAAAAAATTGTAACAATCATTGTCCTTCTAAAATAAGGGGTATAAAATTAGATTCAAGGAGCACCGGATGAAAATGCCTTCATCAGAACGGATTGAGACAGCTGATTATTGCAACCAGATAGTTAAAATCATGCAGCATAACACTCTGGTAGGAATAACTATTGTTGACCAGAAGATGCATCAGATAATCCGAGCAAACCAGGCATTGTGCAAAATGCTGGGTTACCGAAAAAAAGAACTAATCGGGAAAACCATGTTCGATCTTACTCACCCGGATGACCTGGAAATCAGCTATAGACATGCCATGAAAATCTGGGACGATGAACACTGCTATTCTAAAATCGTCAAACGCTATTCCAAGAAAGACGGAGGATTTATCTGGGCAGAATCAGAGGGTTTTCTTTTGAAAGATAACTCTGGTAATGGGATTTTAAGTGTTACATTTATAAAAGATATCACAAAGGAAATATCACTCTCAGCTCCCGCACCTCTCAGCACTTCAAGAAATCTGCCATTATCCGTTGATGATAATCCCGTTATAGACGTGAATAAACTATTATCAGATGAGATTAATAAACGCAAACTCATCTATAACCAGCTTATGGTCTCTTATGAAAACGAAAAGAAACTGCGTAAACGCATACAGACCGAAATGAAAAGCCGCCTTGAGTTTACCCGAATTGTCGTTCACGACTTAAAAACACCCCTTACTTCCATAATCTCATCCAGCGGGGTGCTTTCAAATATAGCCGCTGACGTGAAATATAAAGCTCTGGCTTCAAACATTTATGAAAGCACTATGAATTTAAATACCCGTCTTGATGAATTGTTGGACATGGCTCAGTGTGAAGTCCGAGACCCTAAATTAAACAGAAGCCGCTTCAACATCAAGGAGATGCTGGAACATATAATCTCCATTCAGCAGGAAATATGCAATACCAACCATATTGTTTTTAATATTGTTATTGCACCGGAAGTGAAGTTTATAATCGCCGATGAAGACCGTTTAAAACAGATTTTGGATAACCTGATAGACAATGCTATAAAATACTCCGCAGATTCCGGAATTATATCTATCAATATCAACCAAGACCAAAATAACGTCCTTTTTTCTATCTCAGACAGCGGCATAGGAATAGAACCGGATGAAATCAAAAATATATTCAAACCTTATTACCGGGTGGAAAACAGGCAGAAAAAACTACAAGGTCTGGGGCTGGGTCTTAGTATTGTAAGGACATACGTGAAGCTGCATGGCGGACGTATCTGGGTTGAAAGCGAATACGGTAAAGGTGCCACATTCCTTTTCACCATACCCCAACCACCCTCAAAGGGGCCGCTGCCATGAAACTGCTGTTTATAGAAGACGACAAGAAGATAGTTGAATCTATCTTTCTGCTATTTAAATCATTTTGGCCGGATATGGAAACGAAAGCCGTGTACTTGGGTAAAACCGGCATTGAAACTGTCTATAAACATGATTTTGATATTGCCATAATAGACTTGGGATTGCCGGATATTGACGGCATAAATGTCTTAAAACAGATACGGGCATTTTCCAGCCTGCCCATACTTATTTTAACCGCCCGAAACAATGAACAGGAGATTTTTACCGCTTTTGAATTAGGTGCAGATGATTACATTACCAAACCTTTTCAGCCGCTGGAACTTATTGCCCGAGTAAAATCCCTTTTGAAACGTCTGAACAGAACCAACCAAGACCTGGGGCTAAAATACGGGCACTGGAAATTCGGTACCAGTCTAAAGGAAATATCTTATAAAAATAACATCATAAATTTAACGATCACAGAAGGCCAGCTGCTGCACATTTTATTGACCAAGGGCGGACGCATTGTCAGTTATGCCGATATATCAAAATCAATTTGGGGACGCAATGAGTATTACGCCAAAGAAACTATCAAAACCCACATAATGAGGATTAGACAAAAACTAAGCCGTATTGACAATGTCAAGGAATTTATCATTAATATACCCGGAGTTGGCTACCAGATAATTGAATAGAGGCTATCCGATATTGAACTAATCAGCTCTCTACTACCAAACATGAATATCATAAAAAAACCATACCGGTTATAAATTTAAATCCCTGAAACCTCTATACACATATCCTAAAGCAAATAATTAAACGGATTTTCTATAAAATATGCGGTTGGGATATCTGGCATAATCCTCCTCTAGTATCCGCGACAATTCCTGATAGCCTGTCTGACCGCCCTGGTGGCAGATTTAGCCATCATTTCACCCAGCTTGGTATGTCCGCCCACATAGGTATACTTATCCCCTGTACCCGATACACTGATTATCTGGTCTGTTCCTGTACCGGTTGCCTGCCATTCAGGGTGTACTGCACTCCGTATGTCCAGCTCCTGCAAGGCTACATTCTTAGCCTCGGTCAGGGTAATATACGATGAAGCAAGAGTGGGCGTTTCCAGAGTTGAGCCGGTAAGCAGTATGATATTTATCGTGCCTATCTTCTCAAACTTGCCATTACGTTCTATCCCGCTTGCCGCATCACAGCCTATCCGCATAGCGTTGGTCTTTACCCCGGCGGTAGCAAAGGCAAGTACCCAAAACTCCTCATAGGTTTCTTCCGCCCAGGCTATATTATCCTGGTCTACCCCGGTGGACAGGAATGAGACATTATCCAGGTCTGTACCGTATCTTTTAAGGACTTCTTCAAGTACGACCGAGTAGGCCGTCTGCCAGTCTGCTGAGTTGTCGTGCATAAAATTCCAGAGTTCGGGGGGTATGTGAGTATTCAGTATATACTTGGCTTTACCAAGACCGGTGCGGGTGGAGAGCATATTCCTTTCTTCCGGCAGTTCTATTACCAAGGTATTGGTAGCTGCTCCCAGAGCTTTGTGATAGACAATGCCCGCTTTTACCCCGTGGAAGCAGCCTAGTTCTTTATAACAGGTATCTGTTTTAAGTTCAGATATCATCCTTCTTTCCTCCAATTCAGCTTAATTTACCCCACCCCTAAAAATGAGCCCCCTCCCAAGAACAGGAGGGGGCTAAATATCTTTAACTCCACACCTGTCTCCCGTAGTCACCGGGAGGGCAGTACCTGAAACCGGACGCTTTGCTGGCTTGTGGTTTCACCACTCACAGTAGGCGCTACTGCTCCGGCTTTCCACCGGATTTCTTTCCCTTTTACCCTGCTTTAGGCCGGGCGTTTCAGGCAAATACTTTTATTCATTTATTAAAAAGTCCGGTTATAACGGTTTCCCCACTTTGGCTGTACAAGAGTTCTTACTCAATTATTACAAATGGTAGAGAAAGCCGTTCCCATAAATCTACATATATACTCACGTGATATTCACCCGGCATAAACCCTTCTGCAGGTGCAAATAATGTTAGTTTAATGGGAAACTGGGCATGCAAATTATCCTCAATCTGTATAGGATCCAACTGACTGTTTTGAAACCAGCGTACATTCAAGGTTTTGCAACACATATCATCCGACAAAGAAAAAACCAAAAATATCGCTTTGGCAGATGCCGGAAATACATTACCCGTGACAATAGGGCGACCATACGGATCCAGTGTATCCGTGACATCAGCCTGCGTAACCAGAAGACCCAAGTCAGGACAGGCATCCGGTATCACCTTTTCTGTGTCCGGTTCAGCACAGCCATTACCGGTAAGTGCCAGCAATACACATAGCACCAACACGCCCGATTTCATTATTCCAAACCGTTTTTGCACAATATCTGATACCATCATCAGGCTTGAGCTGATTTCGCAGTTTTTTCAGCCAATCTGTCCTGGGCAACCTTGAGCAGCCAAGCATTGGGGTCAAGGCTTTTGTCTTCGTTTAAACGCCGCTCGGCATAATGCATTTTTTCATCGGCGCTATCCTTAAATTTAACCAGATTTGACGTTTGATTTTTCCATGAGAAACCGGATACCACCCTTTGGGCCCTACCTCCACAACCGGGACAGCAATCGACCGGGTTATCATCCGGTTTGCCTATCTTCTCGTATGAGCTTTGGCAAAACTGGCATCTGAATTCATATAAAGGCATTTACTTCTCACTTATATCAGCGGTGCGGCATAATACCGCACCGCTGACTTATTTGATTTACTTTGCCTGGCGTCTTATTAATTGGAAGGTAAAAAGAGTAAGGACTATGCTTACTATGAACAAAACACCCCACCCGAAGAGGGCGCCCTGAACAAAGACCTTGCCTCCCAGTTCTTCACCCAGCTGGGCTCCCAACCAGGCAAAACCGGTAATCCATAAAACACCTGCTAAGAGCAGCATTGCCCAGTGCCACCATTTAACAGCTTTGCCGTACCCTTTAGCTACGGTAAATACTGACCAGGCTGCAGCTGCCAGACCAAGTCCCATAAGTACGTTTAAGAGCATCATCCACATATTACTTCACCCCCATCGGAGTATTAACAAAACTACTGACATATTCGTTGGTTTTAATCCACTTCGGAGGTTCGTAAACACCCTTATAGTTAGGAGGATTAAGGGCATCTTCATAATTCTTGGGATAAAGTGTTCTCTCAGCCCAGATAGCCACGTTCTGAGATGCACCGGTACCGTCATGTGACAAAACTTCACGCACAAAGCGGTGTACCCAGGTATTTTTCTTGGTCCACGGGCATACTGAAATACAGGCACGACAACCCATAGGCCCGGCTCCCAGATTCCATCCGTCGCGGCATTTAGCAAGATTAGTGTTGAAACGGCGCTGCCCGTAGATCTCAAACTTGGGCTTGTCATCATAGCTTATAGCCTGAGTAGGACAGACCTGAGCGCATAGTTTACAGCGGCTACAGAACTCTGCAAGGTTAAAATCTACCGGTTTATCTGCGGCCAGCGGCAGACTGGTAGTAATAACTGCGGGTCTTACGTTACCGCCAAAGTCAGGGGCAAGACAGTTGGAAGTACGCCCGATTTCACCCATACCGCATTCAGCAGCAATACCGGGAACAGGGAAGTCATAACCGCCGAACGGGGAATGCCAACGGGCGGGATAACCCAGATATTTAAGGAATTTGACCATTTGCTGGGCTATCTGGGAAGAAATATTGTAACCCGTCCAGGAATCACCATAGTTGGGATCCCCGGCGTTTACATCCCAGCTCATAGTACCAGTAACCAAAATGGCATTATCCCACCATTCAGGTATTTTGATAGGAGTGTTAATGCCAAACCCGCGTCCACCGGTACCGCCACCCAAGCCTCCCAGAGGTGCATGACTATAGGCAACCCAACCCTTGTTTAAGGGGGTAACACCTACGAAAGTTGCACCTAAATCAGCCGCCATGCGCTTGATAAGCTGGCTGGCAAGTTCTGGTGAATCAAATACTGCCCGTCTGGCTGAAACACCAGACCAGTCATTTTCTTCAGGCGGAGCAGTGATACTGGAAACAGGAACGGCTCTCTGAGCTTCAGATCTGGCCATAGCAATCAGACCTTCGTTGGCATTGAAATTGGCACGGCTTTCTATGCTTGCTTTGAAGCGTTCGACAAGCTGAGGTAGCCAATCATACTTGTACTCTTTGTCTATATCTACCATCATTGGATATAGGTCATAGTACTCCTGATAGAAGGTAGACAAACCCGCCAGACCATTGGATGGCCAAGTATTGGGCATAGCATCCAGATCACCTTTGGTCAAATCATAGCCGACTGCCGGGTTACTGCCGGCTACTGCGTGTCCGGCACTCTTAAACCGTTCACCATAATACCAGCGCATATCTATGCGGTGTATGCCCCCTACGGAATGGTTGTTCGGCAAATCAGGGCCGATAACTTCCCAGCTGAAAGGGGTAACCTTGTCAACACGGAATGGTTCACGGTTAAAATATTCATGACCCTGACGATGTTCCTGACCCTGCATGGAGAATGCAGATTGTCCCTCATGATAAGAATTCCAGTAACTACCGGCGGCGGCTACTCCGATACCAGCAGCCCCTACACCTGCAGCCTTGAGGAAATCTCTACGATTTACTTCTGCCATGATTCCTCTCACTTTTTTAATCACTTGTTTCCCCAAATACCACACAGTCTTTCCCGTGTGTCAATACTTCATTTACACCTCTCTTTAAAATAAACGGCCGAATATACTTTTGTATCCTTATATCGTATACGTATATTATCATATACGATATATATCATGTACGATACACTAGCCGGCCGGCAAATACATCGTCCAGATGGCGTAGTACTTTATGCTGAATTTTTGACGATTCACCTACAAGTTGATATTATTGAAGGTATTAAAGGAGTATCAAAACAAACCATGGAGTATAGCGAAGCATATAAATGGGACCCGAATGATGCAGCAAGCTTGCTGCTAATGCGCAGCCGCAGGGCTATATATAAAGAACTGGAAAAAGCGTATTTCAAGATTGGTATTTCCCCTGAACAAGCGGGGGTTTTTGATCAGATTGCCACTAGAGGCAAAGCTACTATAAGTGACATCACCCACCGCTTGCTGAGAGAGCCACACACAATCCTCGGGCTTATTAACCGGATGGAAGCAAACGGTTTGATTTTCAAGGAAAAAGACCCGGATAACCACAGCATGATCACCATTTCTCTGACGGAAAAAGGTTATGATGTATACTGGCAGATGCTGGAAATACGTAATAATATGGTGAAACCTACAAGTGTTTTGGCAGATGACGAACGGGAGCAGCTGGAAAAACTGCTGCAGAAGATTCTGGATGCCAGCCTTGACCGTCTCGGAAAATACATCGGCAATAAAGATGCACAATAGAATTTGGCATTGCTGTTTATAACAACTCGCCAATCTTGGGAATTTAATACTGTATTTGCATTTTAATATTACCGCCAACAACACCGGCTGGACTTAAATATAGTGTCCGGAGCTAAACACCACACCTAGATATTATCTAAGATATTTCTTTGTGTTAAACGCGATATCAGCCGGATTATTTGAGATACATGTTTTGGATTAGCTACAGGATATATATTAAAACAAACTCCACCTGAATCCCTTGCTGATAAGCTAGCTGATTACGATACCTATACAACAAAGTATTATTGTCTCAGCTATGACATCGAGTTTCCATGGACTGGTGAGGACACGCGGCATTACTATCAAAACAGAAGCAAGTATACATAACAATCCACTTCCGAAACCCAATCCCCAAGCAGTCATGAAGACAGGCAACAAAAACGGGTTACTGGCGAAAGAATGTCTGGTAATACCCAAATGCTCATCTAACGCCAGCCAGTTTAACGCAGAAATATCAAAAGCGTAGTAGATCACAGCAATTACAGCTAAAATTCCGGTGATAACCCAAAAATCCCTGCTCCTAAGAACCTTTGCATGGGTCATTCTGTTTCTTCATATATTCAGCCAAATCCAGTTGAAACCACAAATAGAGGCAAAAAAGGGCAATAGATTCGCACAATCCGCAGATTAACCTATCTGAGTTAATACCCTACAAACACTTATAACCTTAATAGGAAACCATTACATCGTACCTAAGTACCAACCACTATGATACTTTATACTTAATAATTATAAATTTTTAATATTTTGTCTTAATTTAGCCATATTGTGGTAATGAGCAACTCTAAATACCAAAAACGGAAATTTTAATTTTGCAAGCCGAATTTCCACGTCTTAACCAAATTTCCAAAAAATAATAAGAGGGGAAGTAAACTTCCCCTCTTTGAAACACAAGATAAAATTTTTCTAAACTAGGATTGTTTTGCTCTTCTGGCTACCAGCTGCCAGGCAATTACCATAAGCACCAGCGCGGGTATGCCGATAATGGCAAACCCCATCCAGGCTGCAAAAGTAAATAACTCTGTCATGGCGCCGAAAAGATGCTGAACTGCCAGTAAAAGCAGGGCAAAGCCTACGACGCCTATCAGCCACTCATACCAGTTTGCCTTTATATTTTTCCGCTGCAACCATTTAAAAAATTCAAATATGCCAATAGCTGCAACTGCCCCAATTAATGCAAAGGGAATGAAGTACTCCATAAAAACTCTATCCTCCTATAATTATTGGCGTAAACTATTAGGATGGGTACCGTAGATATGCCATTCATCAGGGCTATTCCACCATGATTCAGGGTCTTTGTCCTGCTTACCATAGTGAAGAATACCTTCCATACTGGTAAAGAAGCTGTTGAACAGGGGGGTGGTGGCGACAGTTGATTTGACTATGCTATGGACAAAACTGCCGTCAGCAATAGTGTTAAACGGGCAGTTACCCTTACATGCACCGCCACAGGGTGTATACGCACATTTGAATAAATTGCATCGCCAGCCTTTATAGCCAGGCAGGTTGAACATGACCTTTGTGCCGCCTTCCATCTTGTCATCAGCCCAGTTTTGCCCACAGTTATTATCCCAGCTGCGGTTAATGCCGCGTTCCGGTATGGCACCTACGGGGCATGTTTCAGCACAGATACCGCAGGTCTCACAGAATTTGGTAAAACCGGCATCTATCGGCTTAGTTAAAGCTAAAGGCAGATCTGTATAGAAGATGGCATGGGTGCGCATTAAACCACCGTATTCAGGAGAACCAATCGTCTGGCCCAAGCGGGCATGTTCTCCGACTCCACTTGCAATATCCCAAGCCAACGCTGGCTGCATGTCATGTCCGTAAGAGACATTGTAACCTAGCCCGCGGATAAACTGTTCAACTATGTTTTTTGCATATGCAACTCGCGCATAAGACATATTTTCAGTACATCCGCCAAGGGCTGCACCGAGACCTCTACGAGCTATTTCATCACAGGACAAATTATGAGTTGCTATCACATATCTTTGTGCACTAGGTAGATGAAAAGCAGGAGGGTCCTCGGTGAGATAGCTTTCGGTCGCATTATCATCAAATATTATGCGTCTTTGACCGGCCGTGGCTGGTATAGCTGGTAGTAAATTTGGACCGGTCGAAGCTCGAGCCGACGTTTGAAAAGGCATATAATCCCAAACGAATTTTTTAGTCTGCTCATTAAGCTCAGCAACGCCTACCATCGGCCCAAGCCCAACCAAACTGAAAACAGCCCGTATCATTAGAAGGTTTTCCTCTGGCGTACCCTGCCATTTTGGCATACCAATTTCTTCAGGACGGTGGGCGGGTAAATTTGTCGACGTACCCCCTTGAACCAAGTTGCCGCAATAGCCGGAGTTCCCATAGGACATTGCTTCAAATGCTGAGCCTAGCGCTTCATCCCTTGTAGTAGGACCTTTATAATCGGGCCAAAATTCCTTCGCCTTCTCAGCCGTGGCTTCCTCACCAGCATGCTTTAACGCTGCGAATGCTTGAGGTCCTTCAGGATACGCATTCATGGTTACACCAAAATTCCAATTGGGGAAACCTCTTTGGTCACGGCGCTTCATTATATTCCAATCAATCTCTATACCATAATCGCCATAATCTCTTTCTTTTACATACCAACCGCGTTTTAAAACGGCTTTAGTTGAACTGGCTGCTTCATCCAAATCATGGAAAACTGGGGCTGTAGCGCTTGCTGCCCCTATTCCTGCCACCCCAAGACCCAGACCCTTCATAAAGTCCCGTCTGCTTACTGTGCTATGGAATTGGTTCATAGTTACACTCCATTCATATTATTTTGGCAGGAAAGACCAAACCTTTTTATCCTATCTTCACCTCCTTATCTTCACCAGCAGCCACAAATCCAGCTGCATATGCGAGCTGCAGAGTGGTTTTTCTATGTAGTTTTTCTACACAGATAAATTGTATCACCTTAGTCAAGGGGATACTTGGTTTGAATATGAGAAAAGTAACAGCTAAAATTGGCATTATAAGGAGATAAGAATATGCCTAATTTCTACTTTTTTGATTTCGGGGATAAAAATGTCGAGTTGTTCGGCATAATAATGCGAACCAGAAATATCCTCTACAAACTCTCTAAGCGACAACTTCATCACCTAGATATAAGCCCGGAACAGTCAACTATTCTTAAAGTCGTAAAAAATAGCCCCACTCCCCCAACTCCCATCCAGATATCCCGCCAGCTCCTTAGAGAACCGCATACTATTGCTATTAATCTGAAACGAATGCAGAATAAGGAACTGATTACTCTGGAACAGGATTCTGAATGGAAAAACAGGCTAAGGGTTAAACTGACTGACAAAGGTCAGCAACTTTGTGAAAAATCTTTATCCCCTGATTTTTTTCAAGAAGTGTTTCAGGATCTGACCGAAAAGGAAATTGACCAGTTCAAAAGTACTTTGGAGAAACTTTTAGCAGCTAATATGAAAAGACTGAAAACCCAAAAACCGGAATGACTGACAGATTCCCTAGATAATATATTCACCTCAATTTATATTAGCCATAAACCCCAGCCGTCGTTCAGTCCATAGCCAACTCTCCCCCGTCTTCACCAAAGCTAATAAATATGGATTGGTCTTAATAAACCAATCCATATAGACATAAATAACCAGACGGGGAGTTCGGGGTATCTAAGCAACTTCTATCTCTATATCTGAGTAAAAATAGGCTTATGATATTGGTTATTCCAAGATATTCAGATTAGACTGCAAAAAAGTCGACAGATTGACACTTTGGTTGACAATTTTAAACTTGCGCCTGATATTCTCACGATGATGGTTTATGGTAGCGGGCGAAACACCCCGCAAACTGGCAATTTCTTTTGTAGTTAGCCCGTTCTTGACCATATTGGAAACAGCAATCTCTACGGGCGACAGACAGTTACAAACTCCAGACAGGTTTGTCACAAAGGAAGAGCTTATATCCTCCAAATTCGAAAGAATCAGTTGGGTATAGATCTTCTGTGAAGGAGGAAGTTGAGCCTCCAATGACAAGAGAATGGGTTTTAATATCTTATCAACGTTCTGGTTGATATCATTATATATATCCTGCCGAGCAGCTTCACCCCTGGATAAAATAACTTTTAAAGCCATATTTGCTTCCTGCAACGCCTGCCGCTCAAGTTTAAGCTGGCGGTTAATCTCCTCTAATTCCTCATCTATGGCGATACGTCCAGCTATATTACCAATCTGCACGGTTACGTTATTGAGTAAAATCCGTTCCTCTTTAAGGAATGGACCTTCGTAAACAACCGGGCGCTCTTCGGTGTAGTAAATAGTGCACTCACCTATCAGTTCACCATTCAACAAAACTGGAGAGGATTGGTACCAATTGCTAACTTTAAAACCGGTGGATAAAAAGAGGTGTCCTCTGAAAACTATCTTAGCTTTGGTGATATCAGGATACTGCCAGGCATTAGGCAGAAAATTGACAAGCTCAAACAGGAATCGGTTTAAAGAGGAATGATGGCGCTCCGCCAGCTGAAAAATGCCGTACATGCAGTTCAGTTCTTTAACCCGCTCCCGCAGAGCTATTTCAACTTCATCAGTTTGACCTTCAATGGGTAGCGGAATCGGCTTCAAACAAGAACCAGTATCTTGAGTCTCACCCGATGCAGGGTAAACCACCGAAGAATTATTGTTCTCTTGAAAATTCACTCAAAATTACCCATAAGTTATAGGCATTATATAGGTGATATTCTAGTATTTTCAATAAGGAGAATACCAGATACTCTTAACAGAGTCAATTTAAAGATGGAGAGCGACTGGCGCCCGAAACCAATAAAATACGGCTTGGAACAAATTTCGGCTTATCCCCACCTTGCTAGACCACAAAGGCAGCCTGACTATTTTCCTCTTCAAAAGGTTTTAAATTCTACTGCCGATGCAGGCGTGATGGGTAAATGCACATGTATAAAAGAGAGGAACAGGAAATTCTTCCTATTCCTTATCCTTCTTCTAATTCCATATACCGTATGCCATAAGTTTACATAAAGCAATCACAAGGCCAATAGATCGAATTATTGACACTCCGGAATCAGCGTTTGAGATTAAGACTTCCATGATGCGTCTGAGTGACAATCCTTATTTAAGGGGGTATTAAAAAGAGCAAAAACACATGCACCCAGCGAGTAATTTGCAAAAAAACAGGCAAACCCTTTATCGTCAATTTTACTGGCTGTACTAAACATTCCAGCCTGCCGAGACAAATTCAAAAGGAGAAACGTATGATTAAACTTGGGTTAGATCGGTTTGAAGTTCAAGCACTGTTCAAAAGGTCATTATCAAACCGGCAAATTGCTGAAAGTGATATATACAACTCCTTATCGGATTTAATAGGAGATGTGATAGAAGAGAACAATAATAAAATTTCACAGCAATTATCATTAAATTTATCTGAAAAGGAACAATGGAAATATGGCAAATGATAGCATAGCCCTAAACCCAAACCCGGTAACCCTGCATTTGGGGAAACCCCCCGAAGAGTTCACTAAAAAAGACCTGATAAAATTTATCGAAGACAATAACATTAAAGCTGTTAATTTCCGGCATCTGGGCGGTGACGGTCGCTTAAAAACCTTGAATTTTGTAATAAGCAGCAAGCCGCAACTGGACAGGGTGTTGTCCGCCGGCGAAAGAGTTGATGGCTCAAGCCTCTTTTCGTACATTGATTCAGCTTCAAGTGACCTGTATATTGTCCCTCGCTACAAAACTGCTTTTGTTAACCCGTTCTCGACTACACCGACACTCGAACTGTTATGTTCGTACTATACGAAAGATGGCACTCCTCTGCCGAGTGCCCCTGAGAATATTCTTAAAAAAGCCAATCAATCGTTGCTGAAAAGCACCGGTCTGACTTTTCAAGCCATGGGTGAACTGGAATACTACGTAATAGCAAATAAACAAAGCCAGTATTCCGCTACAACCCAAAAGGGCTATCAGGAATCAGCCCCTTTCTGCAAGTGGGAAACCCTAAGATACGAGGCAATGCAGGCAATAGCCAAGGCGGGAGGCCGTATAAAGTACGGTCACTCTGAGGTTGGTCACATATTTAACGAAGAGCACGAGATGGAACAAAATGAGATAGAATTTCTGCCTGTGCCAGTTGAAGACGCCGCCGACCAGCTGGTTATTGCCAAGTGGATACTGCGGATGATGGGGCACAAACACGGGGTTGTGGTAACATTTGCACCCAAAATTCTGGTTGGTCATGCCGGAAGCGGCCTGCATGTACATACCAAATTGATGAATAATGGCACAAATGTGCTGATTAACGGCGGTGGTCTCAGTGAAACAGCACGCAAGGCCATTGCCGGTTACCTAAGACTGGCTCCGTCACTAACTGCCCTTGGAAACACTGTTCCTCTCTCGTTCCTCAGACTGGTACCCCACCAGGAATCTCCCACCAATATATGCTGGGGTGACCGCAACCGCTCTGTTCTGGTACGTGTGCCTCTGGGCTGGTTAAATGTGGGGAATATGGCAAAGGATGCCAACCCGCAGGAAACAGACGAGCCCGCCGCCTTCAGCGACAGCCAAACAGTAGAATTCCGTTGCCCGGATGGATCGGCGAATATTCATCTCCTTATGGCAGGACTAGCTGTTGCCGCTCGGCATGGGCTTGAGATGGAAAATGCCCTTGAGTTAGCCAAAAAACTTTATGTTGATGTTAATATTTTTGCTGACGAAAATACCCAAATCCAGCAGGCACTCCCCCAATTGCCTTCTTCTTGCTGGGATTCAGCGGAATGCCTTATAAGAGACCGCCAGATATACGAAAAGGACAACGTATTCCCGCCGGCTGTAATTGATGGCTTGGCAAAAATTCTGAAGTCATACAATGACAATGACCTCAGCCAGAGGTTCTACGGTAAAAATGATGAAATTCAGAAGCTGGTAGACCACTATTTGCATTTTGCATAAACCAGACTATTACTCCCTACCTGATGTTTGTTTAGAAACATATATAAAGGGTGCGGCTTAAGCCGCACCCTTTAGTTTAATTAAATACCCCGCAACTTAAACTGTTTAAATATTCTTGAGGAAATACAACTAACCAAAACCCAGTCACCGTGTTTCAGATATATTCTCACCCTCTCCCCCGTCTCCACCAAAGATAAAAACATGCACTTGCTTTTGAAAGTAAGTGCATTTGTACGTGAATAACTGGATGGGGAGTTAGAGTTATTTTAAAACCTCATCTCCATATATGCATAAGACGGGAAAACAAAAAGCGGGGGATTCACCCCCGCCTGGGTATAACCAGAAACTCTAACCTAGGTCTGTTTTGCTCTCCTGGCTACCAGCTGCCAAGCAACTACCAGCAATATAAGTGCAGGTACACCTATAATGGCAAGCCCCATCCAAGCCGCAAAAGAAAAGAGCTCAACTGAAGCCCCGAAATAATGCTGCACAGCTACCAACAACAATACCAGCCCGATAATGCCTATCAGCCATTCATACCAGGTGACTTTGATATTGTGACTACGCAGCCAACCGGTAAGTGCATACAGGCCAACAGCTATAAGTGCCCCTATCACCACGAAAGGGATAAAGTATTCCATCTCAATTTTCTCCTTCTTCCAAAATGCCTATTGTTCCAGCAAAGCAGGGTGAGTCCCATATACATGCCATTCAGCAGGATTATTCCACCATGAAGAAGGTTCCTTATCCAGCAAGCCATAGCGCATAGTTTCTTCCATATTTCTGAAGAAACTGTTGAATAAGGGTGTGGTAGAAACAGTGGATTTTACAATACTATGCATAAAACTGCCGTCAGGTATAGTATTGAAAGGACAATTACTTTTACAGGCAGCACCGCAACCGGAGAAAGTACCCACAGTACAAGAGATAAGGTCACATCTCCAACCCTTGTATCCGGGGATATTGTACATACCCGCAATTCCGCCGGTACCGTCATCTCCAGCCCAATCCTGTCCGGTGAAGGTTTCCCAGTTTTGTCCTATCTCAACCTTCGGAACTGCTCCCATTGGGCAAGTATCGGCACAGATACCGCAAGTTTCACAGAACTTGGTTATGCCGGCATCAACCGGAGGAGTGAAGGCCAAGGGGAGGTCTGTGTAGAAGATGGCATGGGTACGCATGAGAGCACCGTATTCGGGTGATAAAGCTATCTGTCCCATACGGCAATGCTCCGCAAGCCCGCTTAAAAAGTCCCATACCGGAGCCGGCTGCAATTTATGCCCATAGGCTACGTGATAACCCAAACCCCGCATGAAGTTTTGGACAACGTTTTTGGCAAAGGCAACACGGGTATACGAAATACCCTCTGCCGCACCGCCAAAACCTGCAAAAGGCCGCCGCAACAACTCATCACAGGACATATTATGAGCTGTAATTACATATTTATGAGAAGTGGGTATATGAATTGTATTGGGATTTAAGGTTCGGTAGTATTCGCTGATACTGTCATCAAAAATAATACGTTCAGATGCAAATGACTGAGGGGCTGTACCGTCTGCAAACGGGTCATGGGTTGACGAGATATCCCAGATAAAGTTCTGGGTTTGGGAATTAAGTTCCGCTACACCTACTGAAGGGCCTAACCCCGCCACGCTTAATACAGCCCTGAGCATCAGAAGGTTTTCCTCAGGAGTACCTTGCCATTTGGGTATGCCGAGTTCATCCGGAGTAGCTACCTTTGCCATAGGGTATCCACCCATTTCAATATTATCCGCGTAGTGGCTGTTTACCCCGGCTGCACCCAAAGCACTCCCCAGAGCTACATCTCTGGTAGAAGCCTGATAGTCAGGCCAAAGTTCTTTGGTTTTATCCTGAACTGCCTTGGCACCAACCCCCAATGCATCGTGGAAGGCAGCCGGCCCGCCCGGATAAGACATGGCAATAGCCGCACCTTTCCAATAGGTAAATTTACTCTGGTCACGGCGTTTAAGCAGATTCCAGTCAAGCTCCATGCCTATGTCACCAAATTCACGGCTCTTGACATACCAGGGACGATTGAGTTTTGCTTGAGGTGAAGCTAATAGTTCATCTAAGTCATGGAAAACAGGTGCGGTTGCGGCAGCTGTTCCCAGACCTGCGCCAACTAATCCCAGCCCCTTCATAAAATCCCGACGGGAAACTGTGGAGTGTTTCTTAATCATAAAAGATCCCTTTCAGTTTAATTTCGATAAAGTCCCTGTTTATTAATAAGCATGTATTTGCTCCTGCAACACCCCCTTCCTTCACTTAAAATACATCACGGTTTATTCGCTCCCTCACATTTAGAAACATGACCTATCCGTAATAAAAACCCTGCGGTTTCAGGTAAACTTAATCTGCACCAATATCATTTGGCAGATACCGTCAAACTCTGGTCAGCTTTCTTGCTTTCCAGCTTGCAGCGCTTGATATCCATGTACCAGACGCCCATACCCCCGAATTTGGCCTGCTCGTCAAATACCCTGTCCCATTCCTCTATGACCAGCCGTGACTTGAAGATAGGCCCGTCGGTTACAAAAGTGTGGTAATAGCCCACATTCCCGTTCGGCGATAAACTGTGCCGCAGCTTAAGCTCCGAGAGCATTTCCTTATCCAGCTTGCGCCCCAGCCAGCTCTCTCCCAGCTCGGTGCTGTCTGCCGCCAGTATCCGTACCTCAAACCCCAGCTCTATCAGCTCCCCAAGCAGGGTGGCGCGGTTGTCCTCCCAGAGCGGCAGGTGGTATTCCATACCGGTTGGCTCACAGACACTCTTTATCCAGTTAAGGTGCTTTCCGGCAAAACTGTTGCCTATATTGACGTCCCCGAAGACTACCCCGTTAACCCCCTCTTCCTTAAGATGGTTAAGCATACGGCGGTAGTTGTCATCGTACCCCTCGGCGGCTGACGGCCACTCCAGAAGGGGTATGCCTATTGCTTCGGCCTGCATCCTGAGTGTTTCCGGTGAAAGCAGGTGTGGCCAAAGCCTGCCGCTGCTTTTGGTGATTATGCTGGCCAGGTATTTGACCTTAAGCCCGCTCTTTATAGATTTATAACAGGCAAGGGTGCAGTCTTTGCCCCCGCTCCACGATACTATTACTTCTTTCATACTTTGCCCCCTGTGTATAACGAGGGGGGGAAGGGGTCCAGACCCCTTCCCCCATCGGATACTGAACAGTCTGCCTTTTAGGCCTTCTTGCGGCGGACTATAATTTGCCACTCAATCAAGCCCAGCACTATGGCTAACCCTCCGAAAAGGGCTAAACCCTTCCAAGCCGCATTGCTTTCAAAGCCGGATACCGAACCGTTGTAATGCTGCACCCCGGCAGCCAGCAACACGATTATTGCCAAGCCAAATACCCAGTCATACCACTTCAATTTGTTACTGCGGTTTAACTGGTATACAAGCACTGCCAGAGCTATTCCAAGTATCAGCCCTATCCAATACAACATATCTTTAACTCCTTTTACTTTAAGCGTTTATCAGACCGAACTGTTTATGCCGCCTACCGGCTGCTCAGAATTCCACCATTCCGCAGGCGGTTTCGTACCATACTGGAAGTTTTTATCCATTCCCGTAAAGAAACTATTGAAAATGGAAGTGTTTGATACAGTTCCCTTAACCAGATCATGAACAAAGGATTTATCCATGGCATTGAACGGACAGACAGGCTGGCAGGCAGGGCAATGGCCGCATTTGCTACGGTCGTTACGCCAGTGGAGATAACCTGGGTTGTCCCATTCGTTAGATACTTCCCAGCTGGGTTCACCTTTCTGAATAGCACCAACCGGGCAGGCATCAGCACAGATACCGCAGGTTTTGCAGAATTCACGGCCGCCGAAATCTATAGGGCTGCATTGCTCAAGGGGCAAATCAGTCAGCACGCCGTGCATAACGCGTACCATAATGCCGTATTTAGGTGTCATCACTGCTCCCCAGCGGGCCAGTTCCCCGGCACCGGCCATAACACCGGTAGCACCGGTGGGTGCAAATCTGGCATTAATATTATCCAGAGAGATGTAGCCAAGCCCCCACAAAAATTCCTGAATTGTCTTGACTGTGCGTATCCAGTTTACATAACTGTACAATTGTCCGGCATTCTGGCAGGTACCGGTTCCGTGACGGGTCACCTCACCGGGCTGACGGGATGAGAACTGCAGGAACCACTTGACCTTGCGGGGGATAACAATCTTGGAAATGGGCTGAATTTCAGGCGTACACACGAAATCATCCACATCACCAAATTCAAATTTGGTAGGTGTTGCCATTCGGAGCATACGCTTTGTGCCCCACATTATCTTTAGGAATTTGTCATCAACCGGTATGGCGGTGACATCATCAAAGCCGTAGTAACGGGCAGCTGCCCTCACTATCTTCAGCGCTTCTTCAGGAGTACCCTGCCACTTTGTTCCGCCCCGTTGGTCAACCGGCATAACAGTACGCCACCCTTGAGGGCGGTCCTGCAGGGAAGTATATTTACCACCTGTAGCCGCTCTTACTTCAGCCGGGAACATTGTTGAATTGAACAAACCAGCTCCGACAGCTAAAGCATTGTCCTTTATATCACCGATATAATCAGGATAAGTCGTATCAGGCGAAGGGCCGGGAAGACCCAGCATGTTCGGACCGGGATCCCAGTCCGGATACTGTTTATACGTATAATCCAACATTACCTTCTGGTATTCGGCTCTGGTACGTATATTCGGCACTATCCCGCCGTTTTTGTCATTAGCTGTACCCAGGGTAGGCAGTACATTCCAATCAATGGGTGTAGTAGGTTCACTTACTTGTTTTACCCACCAGGGCATATTGATTCTTGACGAGGGTGCTGAAGCCATTTCATCCAAATCACGGAAAACCGGGCTAACCGCAGATGCTGTTCCCACCCCTGCGCCAATTAAGCCCAAACCCTTCATGAAATCACGCCTGCTAAGAATACTATGAAACTTAGACATGTTTTTCCTCTTTCTATTGATTAGACTTTGAATCTTTAGCGGATAGCACTCTGTGCTATTTTTATTTGCTCATATGACCTCCCTGCAGTCTTGTTGAGGCTCAGTTAAACAGGAATCAAAATCAGGTATAAACCGGTAGATATCTTCTTTAGTCCAGCCGCTCATGCCCCACTGGCTGCGGTCACGCCCGTTATTAGTCTTCCAGCACTTTACGTACTTCGCCTCCTGCGGGCGCACCGGGTGAATAAGGCAGCTTCCACCCTTTTCATCAAAGAATATGCAGTACCCCCGGTCAAAGGTGCGTATAGGCGGTATCCGCCCTCCGGTTATGTCTTCTTCCCCGTGTTTTGCCCAGCGCAGAAAAAAGGTGCGGCAGTCTTCGGTATCAGCTACCATATATTTGGAAACAAGCTCTGCCACAGTCAGCTTCAGGTAATCCGCTATCGCGGGCAGTTCTTCAGGGCGGGGTATGCAGACATATGTGTAGCAGCAATGCCCGCATCTCACGCAGCTCTTTACCCCGAGCATGGCGGCAGGCGGGTGCTTCTTGGCCATATCAGCCAGATGGGCTTCATATTCGCGGGCAAGAGATTTCCAGTAGCTCTTCTCCTGCTCCGTATACGACGGTGTGCCGCTTGGGTTAACCACCGGACAGTGTCCCTTGATTTGTTACTGCGGATATTTGTTGAAGGCGTTTCATCGGTCTTTCCCCCCTTGTATGGGTTCGGGCGGGCAGGTGGCAGTCTTTCCGCATACGCCTTCCTGCCCGCCCCTGACTTAATTGCTAAGCTGTTTTACTTCTGCCGGAAAGAAGTCTCCACTCCACCACTGCCAGTATCACTGCCAGTCCTGCAAACAGTGCAAACCCGAACCAGGCAGCACTGGTTTCAAAACCTGCCAGCGATGACAGAAGATGCTGAGTGCCGACACTCATCAAACCAATTATGAGCACACTAAAAACCCAGTCATACCACTTAAAGCTGACTTTGCGGTTCAGAGTGTATAAAACTGAGGCTATTACTATTCCTATGAGCAGCCCTATCAGATAAAACATTCCTATACTCCTTTTCGGATTATTGCCCTATATTGAGGTATCTATACCGGTTACCGGCTGTTCGGAATCCCACCACTCTGCAGGCGGCTTCCGCCCGTAATCAAAGCTCTTGTCCATAGTGGTAAAGAAGCTGTTGAAGATTGAAGTAGTGGAAACTGTGCCCTTGACCAGTTCATGTATGCCTGATTTATCAAAGGCATTGAACGGGCAGGTACCCTGACAGACCGGACAATGGGAACAAACTGCCATGTCGGTGCGCCAGGTCAGGTAACCGCCGTACTGGTACGGCTTAGCCGCATCCCAGGTGGGCTCATCCTTGCTGATAGCTCCCATCGGGCAGGCGTCTGCGCAGATACCGCAGGTCTTACAGAATTCACGTCCGCCGAAATCTATAGGTTTGCACTCTTCAAGCGGAAGGTCGGTAAGTACGCCGTGCATTACCCGGACAGAAATACCGTATTTGGGAGTCATAACACCACCCCAGCGGGAAAGTTCGCCGGCACCGGCCAAAATACCGGTGGCACCGGTGGGTGCAAAACGGCCGTTGATATTGTCCAGCGAGATATATCCCAGACCCCACAGGAAGTCCTGGATGCTCTTAACTATCTTTACCCAGCTGGTGTAATAATATGTTTGTCCGGCATTCTGAGCCGTGCCAAGGGCATGACGGGTAACCTCGCCGGGCTGACGGGATGAGAACTGCAGGAACCATTTCATCCTGCGGGGTATGACAATCTTGGTGGGACGTATGGCAGGCGTACACACGATATCATCCACATCACCGAATTCAAAGGTGGTGGGTGCACCATAGGTAAGCAACTGCTTCTCTCCATACATTACCTTAAGGAAATGGTCATCTACCGGTATGGCGGTGACATCGTCAAAGCCGTAAAAACGGACTGCCGCCCTTACAATTTTTAAAGCCTCTTCGGGAGTTCCCTGCCACTTGGTACCGCCGCGCTGCTCAGGCGGAGGCATAAGCCTCCAACCCTCGGGATGGTCAGTCAGACCCATATATTTACCCCCAGTTGCCATGATTAACTCCGTCGGGAACATACCCATGTTAAGCAGGGCTGATCCCATAACCAGAGCATTGTCCTTTATATCCCCGACATAATCAGGGTATTCAGGGTCTGCTGAAGTACCTGCTAACCCCAGTGTGCTTGCGCCTTTTTCCCAATTCGGGTATTTTTCCAGAATACGGTCCATCTTCATCCGGTGAATCTCGGATTCCGGATAGGCGGGAGGAATTAACCCCATAGGGGGAGGGCCTTTATAGGCAGAGCCGAGAATAGGCAGTTTGTCCCAATCAATAGGGGTGGTAGTCTCATTTACCTGTTTAACCCACCAGGGCATATTAACCCGTGCCGAAGGTGCTGAAGCCATTTCATCCAAATCACGGAAAACCGGACTAACCGCAGCTGCTGCACCTAATCCGGCACCTGCCAACCCCAAGCCTTTCATGAAATCCCGCCTGCTAAGAGTGTTGTGAAATTGAGTCATATCTTCCTCCTTTTTAAATGTGTATTGCCGCTATTAATTGGTATCGGAAAATAAACTGCAAGGCATTTCCCTATGGAAACATTCCATGGAAACTTTCCATAGAACTATACAACTAAAAACGGCTAAATGCAATACACAAAATGTAAAAAAGGAAATTTAGAGGGTTTTTACGTTGCGGATGGCAGGTTTACGGCAGATGGAGTGTTCCGGGTCTATAAAGATTGAGGCTGTGTTTATCAACCCTGGTCAGCAGTTCATTTATGATGTCAATTTCAGATTCGCTCAAAATCGTCCAGGGATTTTTCCGGTACTTAAACCATTCGGCAACCAGTGTATATAACTGCTCACCTTTGGGCGTAATCTCTATTTTGAGCAGATGTTTATTTTTAGGGTTTTTTACCAGCTTTATGCTTCCTTCGTGATGCATACGGGAGAGGATTTTTGATACTGCAGCCGGATTCCGCCGCATTACCTTTGATATTTTCACCGGGGTTAACGGCTCAGGACTGGTAACCACCTCAAGCAGAATAAAGGCCTTTTCCGGGGTTGTGCCTATTGAACGCAATTCTCTGGCTATTATCCTATCAGTTAAATCCTTTACCTGGGTAATCTTAAGACTGGCTAAAACGTATTTGTCATCCTGACCAAAAGAAGTATTAAACTTGCTGTAGTTTTCTTCTTCGTGGTGGCTTGCACTCATACTCATATTACCTATTCTCCATTTTATATTACCGGTAAATATATCCGGGAGGAATATCAGGATTGTTTAACTCTATGCAATAACTTAGTCCCCGATGATAACGCAATGGTAATTTTAATTTCAAGGTTACCTATAATAATACCTTGAAAGCTCTGCTTTCACAATCGCAAAGCTCCTAACAATAAGCTAATATATCAACCTCTTTCTGATACTTGCCATAATCTGACAGAGAACGCCTTAATAACTTCAGATACACTTGCGGCAGAAAAATTCCCAGACAAGTATTTCAGAGTATTAAACCCCGCCTGTTGAATTTCACCGCCAGATTTAATCTTTCGGGTCTTTCGGTTTTAGTGGTCTTTAATAGAGCAAAATTTTAGTTTGGAAAGGGTGGATTCATGCTTCGGATTAAATTTTTGCATTAGTTGTAAAACAGGAGGATAGACAGAAATACAGATACACCCTTGGGAGAGTAAAAGGGTTGGCGACAGGAAATAATCAACCGGATTTGCCGGAAAATACATCTATCAGATGGGTTACGTTAATATCTGGCCGCCAAAACTGCATACTACACCCCAGCCCAATTGCAGGAGGTTATCTAAAGCCTGGTCATCATCACTCAGGCAAAAGGAGAGGGTAGAAATGCCCTGGATCAGCTTACTAAATCAGATATTGATAACACCCTCCGCCGGATATATGGTATAAAAGATACCCAGATAGGATTTAATCTAGCTAGAAAGATATAGGTGACTAAATATGAGCTGGTTTAAAAAGCATCTTCACTGGGCACTGGTTATCGGCTTGCTGATTATACCGAATGTTTGGTATGCATCTTTATTTATAACCAGTTTTTACGGCTTTACAGGTGACACAACACCTGATAAATATGGCTTTGTTATAATCCAAATCATAACAGGACTTGTATGCATTATCTGGCCATTTATCCTGTCCGGATGGGTGCTGAAGCAAAAAGGGCGGCATTTGGCCTGGCTTTTTCTGCTGTTTATATCCTTTGGCTGGATAAGCCTGTTTATTCTTGATAACCACCGCACAAATCCTCCTTACAGACTACCAGATACCAAACCTGAAAACCCAATACTTCAACCCGCAACTAACGCAGACAACACGGCGGAGGGTGTGGCCTATTGCTCCCGGTGCGGAACCAAGCTCTCCCCCGGGAATTTATACTGCCGTGCCTGCGGCAACAGAGTGGTTTAGGTCAAATAACCGCATATCATTCTTAAAAAGACTTGGAGGAAATATACATCAGAACGAGACAATTTCCAATCAGAGCATATCCAGGCCAAAAGTTCGTTATCGATGACCATGGGGCCGAGGAATGGGCAAAGAAACTTATCAATAAAAAGGCTTTGAATTACGAATATTTCAGGTAATACAAGCAATTCTGTTGCTGATTTCATTTAATCGGGGGGAAAATACGGACAATCTATCAGAATAACTTAAAGCAAGAGCATTTAAACGTAAAATATCGGATGGGAGTTTCAGTTCCGATAACACTCATTTTCACAATTGAATTAATCAAAATAAATTGAGGGGGAGTATACTCCCCCTCATAAACTTTTCCTCAAAAACTAAACTAAGACTGTTTAGCTCTTCGGGTAGCCAGTTGCCACGGAAGTACTAATAGCACAACCGAAGGCAATCCCATAAACAATAAAATCATATAAGCGGGTTTTATCTCTGATTCCGCTAAACTGCCCAGGAAATTTTGGACAGCCAGAAATAATAACACTATCCCCGCTATACCCATCAGCCACTCATACCAGGTTAGCGACATTTTTTTACTCAAAAACCATATCACCAAACCCAGCAGGACAATTCCGAATAAAATACCTTCCCAAAAAATCATTTCTTGTCCTCCGTTTTAATTTGTATTAAACGCCTAGCGTCCCAGAAGTCTGGCGTAGTTAAGAGTTGAGACAGATGAACTTGAATCGCGATTCCACCAGCCATCATAATCAGTATCCACATCGGAATAGCCAAACAGCCTGTCGGAATCAGCGAAAAATTTGTTCAGGAGAGTTGTATTGGATATGGTAGATTTAATGATATTGTGCATAGAAGCAAAGTTCTGCTGAGAAAATACACAATACCCCTGGCAATATGAACAGCCGCGGCAGCGTACGTAATCAACATGCCAGTTCTTCACGCCCGGCCTGCTCCATGTATTGGGTGTGCCTGCAGGTATGCCATACTCAGGTCTGCCCAGTTTGGTGGGGAAGATGTCCCAAGTCGGTTCTTTATCCTTGTTTATGGCTTCATTCGGACACAGATCTGCACAAACACCGCATGTCTCGCAAAACTTGGTCATACCCCCATCAATAGGCGGTGTCGGCACAACCGGTAAATCAGTAAATATACCCAGATTTACCCTGTATGCAGAACCCAGTTCAGGGCTTATGCCAATTCCGTGTCTGCCTATTTCATTTATACCTGCCAGTGCACCACCGCCCGTGTTGTAGCACCAAACGCTTTCGGAATGCAGATATCCCAATACCTTCAGGAATGCTTGCATACGTATAAGCAGTGTAAGACGCTGATTGTAACCCAGTGCAAATGATGACCCATTAATGGGCTGCATATGACCGGGTTGTGCGGGGTCACCAAGAATCCGCATAGTGTCATGCGGTTGGGTTACCTGTAAAACTATTACGTATTTCATTTTGTTCGGGAATACATGTACGGGTGCAGGAAATCCTAACCCGAAACCGCGGGGAATGACTTCACCAGTAGCATACGGCTCATCACAATCTGCCCATTTTGTAGAATCCGCAAAGGTAAGTTTCTTTACCTTGTCATCTACTTCCAGGAAACCCACTTTGTATGCACCAAAATAATGAGCAGCAGCTGTTATCATACGGCTTGCCTCTTCGGGTGTTCCAGACCAGCGGGGTACTTTTTTAAACTTCGGTGTACCGGGATTACCCCAATCAGGCCACGCATCAGGAGTGGGATCTGCGTTCCATATTTGAGGAGCAAGGGAAGGCGGTCCCACAGTTTCGTCAATAGAATGATCAAACAAGCCGCGCTGCATGGAAGCTATAAAGAGTGCATAATCCTCCATGCGGTATCCAGGCTTAGTCTGGTCCATTTTCGAAGGGTTAGTCAAAGCATCTTCATGAGTGAGATAACCGGGATATGGGCTGGGATAGCCGAAACCTTCCATTCCTGTTTTTATAGAGTGGCTGGGAGTCAGCATATTCCAATCTACTTCTATAGTCGGATTGCCATGTTCCCTTTGCTTTACCCACCAGGGGTGAGAAACTTTATTGTCAGCGCTGGGCATAAGTTCATCCAGATCATGAAAGGCCGGAGCGGCAGCCGATGCGAGGCCAAGACCGGCTCCGGATAAGCCCAAAGCCTTAACAAAATCCCTTCTGCTGAGTGTACTATGGAATTTAGACATGAAAACCTCCTTTTGTTGTAATAACATCTGTATAAATCAAAATCCTGAACAAATTGAATTTAGGCAATCACCTCCTCTCAGGATTCCCGTTGTCGTCTTAATAAACCTTGCCCGGGTGCAAAATTGCACTTAATGCGACAAAGCCGAATCCGGACAAAACAAGTAAAGAGGAAAGCAGGTTTGGAATGGTTATGCATATTTTGAATAATGCAGTTTATCTCCATACCTATACACCGGATTTTTGTAGATTATAGGATGGGGAAATTACATTAAGACCGACAGAGATTACATAATTCAGGACAAAAAAATTACCGGATTGTAACCGGCTGAGAAGGGGAATACTTTAATGCTTTGAATGTATGAGGTATTCAGATAATACTCAAAGAATACCCGATAGTGGCGTGTGATTTGATAAGTCCGTTTATTTTAGCGGCAGATTCTATCTTTATACGTAAACGGCGTATGTAAACCCTCAGGGTTTCAGTGGCGCTGGGATAATCTTCCCCCCATACGGCATTTGCCAGTTGGCTATAGCTTACAACTGCTCCCCGATGCTCCAGTAAAACCCCGATAATAATAGATTCGGTTCTGGTCAACGGTATAATTGAACCATGGCAGGTAAAACGGTTGACTCCCGGTTCGAACTTACATTCGCCGTAACGGATTACCTCACCTACAGGTATACCGGTACGGCGGCGCAGAACCGCCTTTATCCTTGCCAGTAATTCCAACTGCCCGAATGGTTTTGTTATATACTCATCCGCACCAAGATTCAAGCCTCTGACAATATCATTCTCACCCTGTTTGGCAGATATTATAATAATGGGCACACTTGAAAAAAGGCGTATACGCTTTATGGTTTCAAAACCGTTTATATCCGGCAACCCCAGATCAAGCAGGACAACATCAGGACGTTCCTTTTCCAGCATTTCGGCAGCTTCCAAACCGCTATCGGTAGTTATTATATCCACCTTATCAGTGCCGGCTTCCAAGGCAAGAGTCATAAACTCAACAATCTCCGGGTTATCTTCAACTATCAGTGCTCTCACAAACTGATTTCCTTTCTATCTGACTCTCCGAAAGGTACTACCAAAGGTAATACAACAGTAAAAACACTGCCGGTACCCGGTTTGCTTCTGACCCTTATATCCCCGCCATGCAGTCGGACAATCATCTTTGAAAGCGGTAAACCTATACCCAAGCCGCTCATCTCATCACTAAGCTGTTTGCGACGGGAGTAGGGTTCAAAAATCCACTGCTGATTCTCCGGGCTTATGCCCTTTCCATTGTCTTTAATCGTAATCTTCACCCGTTCTCCATATTTGGCAACGTGTACATCAATGATCCCGCCCGGTGAAGTAAACTTAATAGCATTGCCTATAAGGTTAAGCATCACCTGCGAAAGACGGCTTTCATCACCCTGGATTACGGGTAAATTCGGAGTTATTTTTAAAGTAAGCGTATGCTTTTTATTTTCTGCCCAAGGCTTTAAATATAAAACCGTATCCTGCATAAGCTCGGTAATATCTATTTGCGAAACCTTTAACCGGAGCAGACCCATTTCTCCCCGAACCATACACATCAGGTCATCTACACGGGCATCCAGATTTTTTGCCCCGCGGTAAATATTTTCCGCCAACCGCTTCAGGGTAATATCAGACGCTTTTGCTATCAACATTTCACTCGCACCAAGCAAAGGCGTCAAAGGTGTTTTCAATTCATGAACCAGATACCGGTTAAAATCAATACGCCGATCCATCTGTTCCTGAAGTTGTTCAGTTAATCTTTTCTCTTTTTTATAGCGTTCACCTAGCCGGCGTTCCATATTTTTCCTGTCTGTTACATTCCGGAAAATAGTAAAACTGAATCCTTCCGACTTCATGATATGGGCAGTCACTTCAAATGGCACTATATGCCCGTCCTTAGCCACAAAAGCTATATTAAACTGAAGCCGTCTGTCAGATTCGGAACGTTGTCTTACATTTCTCCGTGACCGCTGAAAAAAAGGCTTGTAAGCGGGAGCAATCAAATCATCATTGCTTATACCTAAAAGCTCCTGGCGGGAATACCCCAGCCATTCACACATAATATCGTTTATATCAATGATATTGCCCAAGATACCATCGGTATAATCTATCAGCGCCAATCCGTCATGCGCTTCCTTAAAGAAACGATGATACACCCTATCTCCCGCAAGGGGGTAGGCGATCTCTCCATAAGCATTATTATTTGTATGGGACATAGACATAATCAGTAGTTTCCCGCCCGTTTTCAATAGTTTTATTTGAAAACTTAAATCCGCACCGGATTTACAGGATTTTAAATAACTAAACTAATAAATATTCCACTGTTCAGCATTGGTTTGGCAAATTTTCTGACCTCCTGTCAGATAGAACAAGCCAAACCAGATTCTCGCAAATAAACCTATTCTAGCATTGTTATTAACAGGTATAAAGACTCTAAATCCATCAAACCCATGCAGAAAAAATCCATCGCAACCGGGTAACTGAGGTGATTTTAGGGTTATTCCCTTATACTCGCATAAAACCCCAGCCATTATTCAGGAAGCAGCCAACCCTCCCTCATTTTCATTAAAGCAAAAAATATATCCTCGCTTAAAAAGCGAGGATATGTGTACATAAATGTATGGACGGGGAGTTAGAGTTATTTTAAAACCTCATCGCCACATTTGTATAAAAGCGGCAAATAAAAAGCGGGGGAAGGGATTCCCCCGCTTGAGTATAACCGGTAAATCTGGTTTAGGCCTGTTTAGCGCGCCGGGCCACCAACTGCCAGGCAATCACCATGAGAATCAGGGCAGGTATGCCTATAATTGCCAGACCCATCAAAGCGGCAAACGGGAAGAGCTCCTCTAAAGCTCCGAAAAAGTGCTGGACAGCCAATAAAAGCAGAGCAAACCCTATTCCGCCTATCAGCCATTCGTACCAGCTGACTTTCAGATTCCGGTTACGCAACCAGCTTGTAATACCGAACAAAGCAGCTGCAATAACAGCTCCAACCAGCATAAGGGGTACAAAATACTCCATATCAATTTTCTCCTTTTCTAAGTTGCTTACTGTCTCAACAGGTTAGGATGAGTGCCATAGATAAACCATTCATCAGGGCTATTCCACCATGATGTGGGATCCTTATCCTGCTTACCGTAATGCAGAACACCCTCCATACTGGTAAAGAAGCTGTTGAACAGCGGGCTGGTAGCTACAGTTGATTTAACAATACTGTGTACAAAGCTTCCATCACCGATGGTGTTGAACGGACAGTTACTCTTACAAGCACTGCCACAAGGCGTAAAAGTACAAGAGAACAGGTTGCAGCGCCAACCTTTATAACCGGGGATATTGTACATTAATTTGGTACCGCCGACCTGCTTGTCATCAGACCAGCTCTGGCCGCAGTTATTATCCCAGCTGCGGTTAATGCCGCGTTCCTGTATGGCACCTACGGGGCATGTTTCAGCACAGATACCACAGGTTTCGCAGAATTTAGTAAAACCGGAATCTATCGGATTAGTCACCGGTAACGGTAAATCAGTGTAAAAAACGGCATGAGTGCGCAGCAGACTACCATACTCAGGGGAGCCGGTAACCTGACCCATACGGCAATGTTCACCAAGACCGCTCCAGAGATCCCAAGCCACAGCTGATTGGATATCATGCCCGTAGGTTACGTTGTAACCCAAACCGCGGATAAATTGTTCCACAATAGCCTTGGCAAAGGCAACCCGTACATAAGACATTTCTTCTGTACCAGCAAAACCTGCACCTGACAGGGAGCGGCGTAAAAATCCGTCACAGGAGATATTATGGGTTGCAATGACGTACTTTTGCGAAGTGGGTATATGGAAACTAGTCGCATCCATATAGGATTCAGTTATGTCTGAATCCAAAACGATATGCTTATTACCTCCGGAAGATTCATTACCTGTCCAGCCTACACCGGAATATTCCCAAAGGAAGTTCTGGGATTTTTCATCCAGCATAGTGGTACCTATTACCGGCCCCAAGCCGACCAGACTAAAAACTGCCCTGAGCATAGCTGCATTTTCTTCAGGTGTTCCCTGCCATGCAGGCATATTTATTTCGCTGGGGCGGGGTGCCGGGGATGTCGTTGGCATACCATGCTGATTTAAACCACGACAAAATCCGGATTTACCATAGGCGGATGCCCAAAAGGAACTTGATAAAGCCTTATCCCGTATAGTCGGCCCGGCATAATCAGGCCAAATTTCCTTTGCTTTTTCAGTTACAGCCTCTGTGTTTTTCTCTAAGTTTGCATGAAATGCCTGCGGACCACCCGGATAGCTCATCATTACAGTCGGAAAATCCCAGTTTGCAAAACCGCGTAAATCACGGCGTTTCATCAGGTTCCAGTCTATCTCGACGGTGGGATTACCGTAGTCTCTCTCCTTAACCCACCAGCCACGTTTATTGGTTACTTTGGCTGAGCTAGCAAGTTCATCCAGATCACGAAATTGGGGGATTACCGCCCCGGCAGCACCCAAACTTGCTCCTGTAAGACCAAGACCTTTCATAAAGTCCCGTCTGCTTACTGTGCTATGGAATTGATTCATATTTACACTCCATTCATATTATTTTGGCAGGAAAGACCAAACCTTTTTATCCTATCTTCACCTCCTTATCTTCACCAGCAGCCAATAATTTGACTGTCCGTGAAACCTTTGAAGCAGTTTATCTATATAGTTTTTCTATGTAGATAAATTGTATCACCTTAGTCAAGGGGATACTTGGTTTGAATATGAGAAAAGTAACAGCTAAAATTGGCATTATAAGGAGATAAGAATATGCCTAATTTCTACTTTTTTGATTTCGGGGATAAAAATGTCGAGTTGTTCGGCATAATAATGCGAACCAGAAATATCCTCTACAAACTCTCTAAGCGACAACTTCATCACCTAGATATAAGCCCGGAACAGTCAACTATTCTTAAAGTCGTAAAAAATAGCCCCACTCCCCCAACTCCCATCCAGATATCCCGCCAGCTCCTTAGAGAACCGCATACTATTGCTATTAATCTGAAACGAATGCAGAATAAGGAACTGATTACTCTGGAACAGGATTCTGAATGGAAAAACAGGCTAAGGGTTAAACTGACTGACAAAGGTCAGCAACTTTGTGAAAAATCTTTATCCCCTGATTTTTTTCAAGAAGTGTTTCAGGATCTGACCGAAAAGGAAATTGACCAGTTCAAAAGTACTTTGGAGAAACTTTTAGCAGCTAATATGAAAAGACTGAAAACCCAAAAACCGGAATGACTGACAGATTCCCTAGATAATATATTCAGGTTATGCCTTTTATAGAAACTATTTCTACGAAAAACACAGGCGGGGGTATGCCCCCGCCTGTGTTTGCATGAACCAGTATGGTTTTAGGCTTTTCCTTTATTGCCTGCTATTAACCGCCAGTCTACAACACCCAGTATCACCGCTATAATGCCGAAGATACCCATGCCTACCCAGGCGGCTTTGGTATCATTTTCAGCCAGTGATCCATAAAAGTGCTGGACAGCTGCAAACAGCGCCAGAGTGGCAAGTACGGCAATCAGCCATTGCCACCAGGTTATCTGCTTATTTTGCTTTATAAGCCAGTATACAGACAGGGCAAATACTGCTCCGACAGCTAAACCTATAAAATACATATTGCTTCTCCTTTCAATTCCCTAGGCCGTGGTATCAAAACCATAAGTAGGTTGTTCAATATCCCAGAACTCCCACTGTGGTTTGCGGCCGTATTCCATAAACCTTTCCATGTTGGCAAAGAAGCCGTTAAAAGCAGGTATATTGGTTGTGGTAAGTTTTACCATATCATGGATAAAAGATTGTGAAGTTGAGTTAAAGGGGCAGGTGCCCTGACAGGTGGGGCAGTGCGGACAATCCGCATTATTGGTCCGCCAACCTCTATATTGACCCTGTGCCAAGCCATTTTTGGCCGCCGCCGGATTTTCCCAGGTTGATTCACCCTTCTGGATAAGTCCGAAGGGGCAGGCATCCGCGCAGATACCGCAGGTTTCACAGAATTTATATGCCCCGAAATCTATGGGTTTAGTAGGAGCTACCGGTAAATCAGTCAGCAGTGTCCATCCGCTAGCCCGGTTAGTCGTACCATTCTTAGGGTGAATAGCAGGGGAAGACATCCGCCCGTGTTCGCCAAGACCAGTCATAACAGCTAATGGATTAGAGAAATACAAGCCGCTCATATTCAGGCATTGATAACCCAAACCACGGATGAACTCCTGCATATGGCAAATCATCTTGACATAACGGGCATAACAATACCAGACGGTAAAACTCTCTGTAATACCAGCCTGACGACGGGTACCCTCGAAGCTCTGGCGGGCGGTAAAGGTGATTATGTATTTGCATTTGTTGGGTATGGCATATTCATCTGCTGTCTCATATGCCTCCTCTATATCCTTAAACGCAATCTGTTTACCGCCTGCATCACCGGTATTGAAGCCACTGCCGGCACCCTTGACCTTGTGGAAGAATTTTATAGTATCGGTATCAAGCTCCGCACACCCTACATCCTGACAACCCAGGAAACGGAAGGCATTGCGCAGGGTTTTGAAGTTTTCTTCAGGTGTACCCTGCCATTTTTGGGCACCAAAATCCTGCGGACGGATAGTAGTAGCTGCCTGAGGACCGAGAAAAGAACTGAAGGTGGCGGTGCCGCCAGCTGCCAGTATAGCACTGCGCACATTAATCCTCTTGCCTCCCTGGTATATCTCGGCCGGCCACTGCCCCATCATCATAAATTTACAGGCATTGTCCAATGCGGTAGAACGGATATCACCCGCACCGGCATAACCTTTATCCCAACCGGGGAATTCCTTTTCGCAGTAATCATACAGGGTCAGTGCTTCTTCAGGTGTTTCAAGGTCGGTCATATAACCGCCGATTACACCCGCAGTCTCAAATTCAGCCGCTGTAGGCCGGCGGTGAGATTTAAAATTGTTGGCATTCGGACGCTCAAGAGCATTCCAGTCAATCTCTACCGTGGGATTTTTGATTTCTCTTTCCTTGACATACCAGGGATATTTATTAACATTAGACCCAAAAGACGTTAATTCATCCACGTCATGAAATACCGGCGCTGCTGCGGCTACCGCACCCAGCCCTGCACCTGCCAAACCCAGGCCTTTCATAAAATCACGTCGTGATAATGTACTGTGAAGTTTTGACATACAGACTTCTCCTTATTTCACTTGTTTTTGCTATTAATATGGCACTTTCCGGTCTTTTCCGGATGTCATCTTTCAGCTTCACCTCCTTGGCAGCCATGATTTACGGCAAAAGGCCGTTCAGGCACATATAAGTAGAGACCAGATATTTTTACCGTCAGCAAGATTTTCACACTCCTACCCAAGCCAATAACCCACGCCTCTTTGCTGGATGATTTTAGAGCCTGACAGCTTACTTTTAAGCCTGCGCATGTAATAATGCAAAGTATCCAGACTGACTTTTTGTTTACCCCAAACGATATCTATAATGCTTTGGTATTCCATTAATTGCCCTTGATTTAATTTCAAACAGGTATTAATCCGGCTCTCGGTCGGGGTGAGCGAGGTTCGGTTTTTGCAGTGGAGGGGGTTACCATCTTTACTACGCCTGTTTTGGCCGCCCGTTTTATTGGGTGGAAACTTGCGTTTACGCCTGAGGATGGAAGTGATTCTGGCTTTCAGCTCCCTGGGATTGGGAGGCGAAGATATAAAGGAGTCTGCTCCCAGCTCAAGAATCTCGGCAGATTCATTCCGGTTGCCCAGTACCAATATAGGCATATAAGCCAGCTTGTTTATAAGATGGGCTAATTCAGGCAGAGGCAACTTAAGACGGGTTTGATTTACTATCACTAAATCTGCATAAACCCGAGAAGCTTTTTCTAAGCCATCAATTTCAGTTGCGGCTGTAATGATTTGATAATCCGCAGCTTTTAATAAAGTGATAAGTGCTGATGTATCAGCTATGTCATCTATTAGAAGAATAAGTTCTTTTGACATCTTAATACCTTAACCTGTGCCAAAACCATATCACATGAAGGTATCGAAACCGGTGGAGACTATACTGTTTAGGAGTATCTTTAATGAAGATTCGGTTTAATTTGGTGAATTTATGACGAAAAGCCTTAACCGCAAAACAACAATTCACCTGCTGTCAGGTGAAAAATATCCGGCTCAGAATTGCCTTTTCAGGCTGTAGCCTAACCCTCTTTCGGTAACAATTATCCTGGGATACTCCGGATTTACTTCTATCTTGGCTCTCAAATTATGAATATGCTTCTTTAAAAGGTTGAGATCCCCGCTGTATTCCGTGCCCCATACCTTCTCAAGCAATATCCTGTAGGTAAGCACTTGTCCGCTGTTTCTTGCAAGTAAAGCCAGCAGGCTGAATTCGATAGGGGTCAGATGAACAGGTGAACCGAACAGGGTAAGCTCCCGCCTGTTAAAATTGACTTCCAAACCGTTGCTGATAGGTATGGTACTCTCGACCTTGAAGCCCAAATTCATATTACGCCGTAAGAGTGCATGAGTAACCGCCTGACACTCTATCCCATTAATCGGCTTTTCTATGCATTCATCTGCCCCGTCTTCCAGAAACTGGACTTTACTGCCAACCTCGCTGATAGGATTAAGAATAATAATGGGTATATCAGAAAATTCGCGGATACTGACAAGGATATTCGGGGCTGCCGAATTTAATAGACAGGAATCCAGCACAATCAGATCTGGCGACAAATTCTCTATCAAACCTATCCCTTCGCTGATATTGCCAGATACGGTGTGTTCCAGATTTTGGTAACGGATTTTGAGGCACAACACCAGGTCTTTTAAGACTTGCGGATCGTCACATATTATTAGTATTTTCATTGCATGCTGATTTTCCTTATTTCAGATTAATCTCCAATACGGAACAGTTAAAGCTATCCATCCGCATATCAGGGTGATGGTAAAATTAGCATGTTGGCACTGCCCTTATTATGTTGCACGTAAAACCATAGATACTCCTTTCGCTCTCCAAGTATAGTTTGGTACATGCCGGAAATATTAAATATTCCCATTCAATAAATTTAACATACAAAAGTGTAGAAACAGGTTCATATTGTGTTTAAAAAGGTTTATTCTTCTGGAAATCCAGTTTAATATTGTGAATGTTGGACGATACCGAACAGATATTTTTTATTCACCTCCGGTATTTATGACCAGCTATGAATAGTATATAATAAGATTATCTACCTAGACTATCTTTACATCCATAGTTTATGGTCTGCATATATGATTGTCAATACCTGTTAATAAACAGCAATACTAATGTATCTATTTTGGCATTTAGGCAAAAACTATACGTGAAAAAGCTTCGGCGGATACGCACAAATAGGTAAGTACAAGTTATAAAAACACAAGTTCTGTGATAATATATATAGGTTAGGAACTATCAGTGATCAAGATTTGTTGGGAAGATAACATGGAGAAATCCAATCATCTTACAAAACACCACCTGCTGTGGATAATGATAACCCAGATTGAACACATAGTCGGGCAGTCATTTTCTCAAGAGCTGAGAAAGATCGGTCTGACACGGGAAAAATGGGCAGTTATCCATGAATTGGTGTATCTGGGCGGAGAATCTACCCCATACAGGCTTGCAAAGAGATTTGTATACGAGCCGCATTCTATTTCGGCTCTTCTTAGCCGTATGGAACGTGAAGGGTTCATACAGAAAACAAAAGATTTAGCCAAGAAAAATATGGTAAGAGTGTCCCTGACTGACAAATCAAAGGAACTTTACCCCAAAGCCATGAAAATTTGCCAGGAACTTTTTAAGGATATCATGGGGGATATCCCTGAAGAAGACGGCATCGGATTGATGGAATCTATAGCCCGGTTACGGGATTATTCAATTATCTCAGCGGCAAAGAGAAAACACCTCACACCTTTTAAATACGAATAACAGGCATATTCGGTATTATTCTCCTCGGGGATTTTTTATGAATTTCCCTTTAATGACCTCATCTTGCCCTGCTTGTACATGGTATCTCTGATTAAGGCTTGTACCTTAGGCAAAACAAGGTTAAATAAAAAAGGGGGAAGCCAGCTTCCCCCCCAAAAAAATCTGTTGACCTTTCCTAAACTAGGACTGTTTTGCCCTTCGGACTACCAGCTGCCAGGCAACCACCAGAAGAATCAGGGCAGGTATGCCTATAATCGCAAACCCCATCCAGGCTGCATAGAAAAACAGCTCTGTCATAGCGCCTAAAAGGTGCTGGACTGCCAGCAGAAGAAGCCCCAGACCCAGAATGCCTATGAGCCACTCGTACCAATTGACTTTTACGTTGTTCTTACGCAGCCAGGAGATAACTCCGAACAGGCCGGCAGTAACAACAACCCCAATCAGTATAAAAGGTATAAAATTTTCCATTACGGTTTCCCTTCTCTATTTTTGTTACTGGCGTAAAGAATTCGGGTTGGTGCCATAGACATACCAAGCCTCAGGTGTCTCCCACCAAGATGAAGGTTCTTTATCCATGTAGCCATACTTCAGGGTTTCTTCCATATTCCTGAAGAACCCGTTGAACAAGGAAGTATTTGACACGGTTGCTTTAACTATACTGTGCATAAAGCTGCCGTTATGCAACGCATTGAATGGGCAGCTAAATTTGCAGGCAGCGCCGCAAGCCGCTTTTGTTGTTACACAAGTGAATGTATCACATCTCCAACCCTTGTATCCGGGGATATTGTACATAGTTTCTGTGCCGCCGTTCTGGATATCATTCGCCCAGTCCTGACCGCAGGCATTATCCCAATTGCGTCCGATACCTACCGGAGATATAGCCCCGACAGGACAAGCATCGGCACAGATACCGCAGGTTTCACAGAATTTGGTTAAACCCGCATCAGAGGGATTGGTAAATGCCAGAGGCAAATCAGTATAGAAAGTGGCATGAGTCCGCATCATACCGCCATATTCGGGCGAGACAGCGTTCTGCCCCATGCGGGAATGTTCGGCAACACCGCTTAAAAAGTCCCAGACGAGTGCCGGCTGCAGAGCATGCCCGTAAACCACATGGTAACCCAAACCGCGTATAAACTCTTCAACAAAGTTCTTGGCTATGGAAACGCGGCTGTATGAAATAGATTCGGCCGGGGTGCCAAGCGGCGAGTAGGTGCGGCGGGTCAATTCGTCTAATGACAGGTTGTGGGTTGAAATTACATATTTGTGGGAAGAGGGTATGTGAAGTGTATTGGGATTTTGTGTCCGGTAAAACTCGCTTATATTATCATCAAAGATGACATGTTCACTGGGCTGACCTGTCGGTAACCAAGTCCAGGAATCACCGGTATATTCATAAACAAAGTTCTTGGTCTTTTCATTCAGTTCGGAGACACCTACCATAGGGCCCAAACCCATTACACTGAAAGCCGCCCTTATCATCATAAGGTTTTCTTCCGGTGTGCCTTCCCATTTGGGAATACCCAATTCCTCAGGAGTAGGAGCCGGGGCTACTTTCCAGCCGCCCTGAGTGGTATTTACGGCATAAGTGCCAAATGTACCAACTGATTCTAAAGCATGCGCCAAAGCAAGGTCTCTGGTGCTGGCCTTGTAATCAGGCCACAATTCCTTTAGTTTGTCACTATTTTTCTTTGCCGCACTTTCCAAACCTGCCATCAGGGCAGGCGGGCCGCCGGGGAATTGGAACGGCAGGTAATTCATAGTCCAGTTATCATACTGGCGCAAGTCTCTGCGTTTGATAAGATTCCAGTCAAGCTCTATACCTATATCCCCGAATTCCCTATTCTTTATATACCAGGGGCGGTTAAGGGTCGCCTGAGCGGAAGACATAAGTTCATCCAAGTCATGGAAAACAGGCGTAACCGCTGCAGCCGCACCGATTCCGGCACCAGCCAGACCCAGCCCCTTCATAAAATCCCGACGGGAAACTGTGGAGTGTTTCTTAATCATAAAAGATCCCTTTCAGTTTAATTTCGATAAAGTCCCTGTTTATTAATAAGCATGTATTTGCTCCTGCAACACCCCCTTCCTTCACTTAAAATACATCACGGTTTATTCGCTCCCTCACATTTAGAAACAGGACCTATCCGTAATAAAAACCCTGCGGTTTCAGGTAAACTTAATCTGCACCAATATCATTTGGCAGATACCGTCAAACTCTGGTCAGCTTTCTTGCTCTCCAAGCGGCAGCGCTTGATATCCATGTACCAGACGCCCATACCCCCGAATTTGGCCTGCTCATCAAATACCCTATCCCATTCCTCTATGACCAGCCGTGACTTGAAGATAGGCCCATCGGTTACAAAGGTGTGGTAATAGCCCACATTCCCGTTCGGCGATAAACTGTGCCGCAGCTTAAGCTCCGAGAGCATTTCCTTATCCAGCTTGCGCCCCAGCCAGCTCTCTCCCAGCTCGGTGCTGTCTGCCGCCAGTATCCGTACCTCAAACCCCAGCTCTATCAGCTCCCCAAGCAGGGTGGCGCGGTTGTCCTCCCAGAGCGGCAAGTGGTATTCCATACCGGTTGGCTCACAGACACTCTTTATCCAGTTAAGGTGCTTTCCGGCAAAACTGTTGCCTATATTGACGTCCCCGAAGACTACCCCGTTAACCCCCTCTTCTCTGAGGCCGTTAAGCATACGGCGGTAGTTGTCATCGTACCCCTCGGCGGCTGACGGCCACTCCAGAAGGGGTATGCCTATTGCTTCGGCCTGCATCCTGAGTGTTTCCGGTGAAAGCAGGTGTGGCCAGAGCCTGCCGCTGCTTTTGGTGATTATGCTGGCCAGGTATTTGACCTTAAGCCCGCTCTTTATAGCTTTATAACAGGCAAGGGTGCAGTCCTTACCCCCGCTCCAGGATACTATTACTTCTTTCATACTTTGCCCCCCTGTGTATTCCAAAACCGGCACTTTTACAGGTGTGAATCAAAATCAGGTATAAACCGGTAGATATCTTCTTTAGTCCAGCCGCTCATGCCCCACTGGCTGCGGTCACGCCCGTTATTAGTCTTCCAGCACTTTACGTACTTCGCCTCCTGCGGGCGCACCGGGTGAATAAGGCAGCTTCCACCCTTTTCATCAAAGAATATGCAGTACCCCCGGTCAAAGGTGCGTATAGGCGGTATCCGCCCTCCGGTTATGTCTTCTTCCCCGTGTTTTGCCCAGCGCAGAAAAAAGGTGCGGCAGTCTTCGGTATCAGCTACCATATATTTGGAAACAAGCTCTGCCACAGTCAGCTTCAGGTAATCCGCTATCGCGGGCAGTTCTTCAGGGCGGGGTATGCAGACATATGTGTAGCAGCAATGCCCGCATCTCACGCAGCTCTTTACCCCGAGCATGGCGGCAGGCGGGTGCTTCTTGGCCATATCAGCCAGATGGGCTTCATATTCGCGGGCAAGAGATTTCCAGTAGCTCTTCTCCTGCTCCGTATACGACGGTGTGCCGCTTGGGTTAACCACCGGACAGTGTCCCTTGATTTGTTACTGCGGATATTTGTTGAAGGCGTTTCATCGGTCTTTCCCCCCTTGTATGGGTTCGGGCGGGCAGGTGGCAGTCTTTCCGCATACGCCTTCCTGCCCGCCCCTGACTTAATTGCTAAGCTGTTTTACTTCTGCCGGAAAGAAGTCTCCACTCCACCACTGCCAGTATCACTGCCAGTCCTGCAAACAGTGCAAACCCGAACCAGGCAGCACTGGTTTCAAAACCTGCCAGCGATGACAGAAGATGCTGGGTGCCGACACTCATCAAACCGATTATGAGCACACTAAAAACCCAGTCATACCACTTAAAGCTGACTTTGCGGTTCAGAGTGTATAAAACTGAGGCTATTACTATTCCTATGAGCAGCCCTATCAGATAAAACATTCCTATACTCCTTTTCGGATTATTGCCCTATATTGAGGTATCTATACCGGTTACCGGCTGTTCGGAATCCCACCACTCTGCAGGCGGCTTCCGCCCGTAATCAAAGCTCTTGTCCATAGTGGTAAAGAAGCTGTTGAAGATTGAAGTAGTGGAAACTGTGCCCTTGACCAGTTCATGTATGCCTGATTTATCAAAGGCATTGAACGGGCAGGTACCCTGACAGACCGGACAATGGGAACAAACTGCCATGTCGGTGCGCCAGGTCAGGTAACCGCCGTACTGGTACGGCTTAGCCGCATCCCAGGTGGGCTCATCCTTGCTGATAGCTCCCATCGGGCAGGCATCTGCGCAGATACCGCAGGTCTTACAGAATTCACGTCCGCCGAAGTCTATAGGTTTGCACTCTTCAAGCGGAAGGTCGGTAAGTACGCCGTGCATTACCCGGACAGAAATACCGTATTTGGGAGTCATAACACCGCCCCAGCGAGAAAGTTCGCCGGCACCGGCCAAAATACCGGTGGCACCGGTGGGTGCAAAACGGCCGTTGCAGTTGTCCAGCGAGATATATCCCAAACCCCACAGGAAGTCCTGGATGCTCTTAACTATCTTTACCCAGCTGGTGTAATAATATGACTGACCAGCATTCTGGGTTGTGCCAAGGGCATGACGGGTAACTTCGCCGGGCTGACGGGATGAGAACTGCAGGAACCATTTCATCCTGCGGGGTATGACAATCTTGGTGGGACGTATGGCAGGCGTACACACGATATCATCCACATCACCGAATTCAAAGGTGGTGGGTGCACCATGAGTTATCAGCCATTTTTCACCAAACATTACCTTAAGGAAATGGTCATCTACCGGTATGGCGGTGACATCGTCAAAGCCGTAAAAACGGACTGCCGCCCTTACAATTTTTAAAGCCTCTTCGGGAGTTCCCTGCCATTTGGTTCCGCCGCGCTGCTCAGGCGGAGGCATAATCCTCCAACCCTCGGGATGGTCAGTCAGACCCATATACGCGCCATGGGTTGCCATGATTAACTCTTTAGGGAACATACCCATGTTAAGCAGGGCAGCCCCCATAACCAGAGCGTTGTCCTTTATATCCCCGATATAATCAGGGTATTCAGGGTCTGCTGAAGTACCGGGAAATCCCAGTGTGCTTGCGCCTTTTTCCCAATTCGGGTATTTTTCCAGAATACGGTCCATCTTCATCCGGTGAATCTCGGATTCCGGATAGGCGGGAGTGATTAACCCCATAGGGGGAGGGCCTTTATAGGCAGGCCCCAAGGTCGGGAGTACATCCCAATCAATAGGGGTGGTAGTCTCATTTACCTGTTTAACCCACCAGGGCATATTAACCCGTGCCATGGGTGCTGAAGCCATTTCATCCAAATCACGGAAAACCGGGCTAACCGCAGCTGCTGCGCCTGCCCCTGCGCCTACCAAACCCAAGCCCTTCATGAAATCACGTCTGCTTAGAACACTATGAAACTGGGCCATCTTAGCCTCCTTTTACTAATTGCCTTTAATAATTCCCGTGTATACCATTAACCCCGGTTGGATTTCTCTATACTCACACCTCCACGTACTTATGTATTGGTAATAGTCTTAATCATTTGGTTATTCAAGGCAGCCACCAACTTAATCCTTGAGACCAGCCACGGGAAACAGGTGATGCGCCCTTAAACCCGGGGGTTAAAAAATTCTGACAGAAACCCGGAATCCTTAAAGAACACCTGCTAAACGGCAGCACAGCCTTTTGAGGCCGCACCGTAAGAATCAGGCAACTTGTCAGTTTACTCATACTAAACATGTCAAACCTGTATGCAGGAGATTACCAATAGCTTTTTCCCAGCTTTATATTTGTCTTGCCCGATATGTTGTCATGTAAAGCTATACACGACAAGTTTACATGACAAGTGTTAATAAAAACATCGTACTAAAGTACTAGTACCACCTGAAAACAAAAAAGAGCGGCAGTGCCGCTCTCTAAGCTGAAGCTGGGGAAATTATTTGTTAATCAGCTTTGAATTTCATATTCTTAAGGACATCTGACGCAACTTTGTTAATCTTCTCCAGCATGACGATAAATGATTCAACCTCGGTTTCATTTAAAACCTTAAAAAGTACATCGTGTTGGGTTTTTATTGTTTTCTCAATACCCTCACAAATTTCCACACCCTTTGGAGTGAGTTCAATCCTTATCAGATTTTTGTATTCCAAATCTTTAATCAGATTTATAGTGCCGTTTTTTTGCATCCGCCCAAGTATTCTGGAGACCGCCGCTGCATCACGCCTGATTATCTTTCCGAGTCTGGTAGGAGTCATCGAAACTGATGAATTGTGAATTTCAACCATAATAATAGCCTGCTCCGGTGTAACACCAAGAGGCTGAAAACTCTTTGTAATAACTCGGTAGACTAAAACCCGTACTTGTTCAAGCCTTAAACCGGCTTTTATATATTTATCCTCTGTGCCAAAGGAAACCCAGTACTGGTCGGCTTCTTTTTGCTTTCTGCCCGGTACCACAGCCATAAAATAGACCTCTTTTTATTACTATATTACACTGACGATAATCATGCTAGATAATATATTCTAGGATTATATGCCATTTTACATACCTAAGACAAATTAAGCTGCATCTCAACTGAATAAAAAATGCCCTCACCTTAAGAAGCGGGGACACTTTAACTAAATAACCCGGCAGGGAAATTAAATAGAGCTAATCCTGTAAACTAGACCACCGTAAAATCCAGCCTTAAATATTCGCTTATGCCTATATATAGAGCCACCTGATAATGCCCCTTTAAAAACCCTCCTTCAGGTTTTTCCAGAGAGTCAGTATGCACGCAGGTAGACGAATCAATAAGGGAAATACTTTGTATCTCATTTCCTTCAAAAAACCAGACTACCATGGTAGCCGCACAGCATACATCCAACGAACGCGGCTGCCAACTGAAATATATCACAGGAGTATCTGAAGTGAAGGTGTCACAGCGGTCTGCCGCTATGCCGTCATTGCCTATAGCAGATGAAGTATGGGCATTAAATATCCTGGCGTAATCCAGTGAAAAAGGAACTGCGCCGGTATCTTGGGCGGCATCACCGCAACCACTACCAAACAACATTATCCCGCCTGCCAGCACTGCCGTCAGCCATATATTTATAAACTTGAATGATTTCATATACCTATACCCCTGTATCACTTGAATTTCTGAAATATTCTGCACTGAAATCCGGTATGAATCTATAAATATCATCCTGTTTCCAGCCGGTCATACCCCAGAGGTTCTTGTCCCGGCTCTGGCGGTCATCCCAGCACCTGATTATCTTGGCATCGTTCGGCCTGACCGGATGAATACGGCAGGTCTTCTTTTCCTTATCAAAGAAGATGCAGTAACCGCGGTCATAAGTCCGTCTGGGATGTATGCGGGCACCTGTTATATCCTCCTGCCCTTCCTTCGCCCACCTGAGGAAAAAGGTCTGGCAGTCCGCCGTATCCGCCACCATGTACCTGTCTATCAGCTCCTTGACCGAAATATTCAGGTATTCGGCCACAGGGGGAATTTCATCAGGACGCGGCATGCAGGGGTAACACAGGCAGCAGTAGCCGCAGCACTGGCACTTTTTAAAATTGAACTTAGAGGCCATGAAATGCCTTCCGGCCTGTTCACGGCAGTAGTTTTCATACCCGGCTGTCAGGGCGCGATAGTTTGAAATATCACGGGCAGAAAGATTGGACATAAACGGACGAAGCTCTTGCATGGTTTCCCTCCGGGTAAGGTAACAGTATCAGGGGGTACTTAGTACCCCCTGATATTTTAAAAGGCTATATGGACTGCTTGTGCCGTCTTAAGAGTGCCCAGGTAGTTGCCAGCAGGAGAACTGCCAAGATGAAGAAAACCAGAAACCCCATCCAGGCAGATTCGGGTTCATTCTCTACCAGAGACCCGAAATAATGCTGAACAGCACCTATGCCCGAAAGCAGACCCAGAGCACCTATCAGCCATTCATACCATCTGACGGCTGTCTTGGCTCTAAGCCAGTTTACCAGTAAGGTTAAAGCAGCACCGAAAAGTACGCCTATCCAAAAAATCATTTTATATAATCTCCTATACCGAAGTCGTTATTAGTAACTGGTATCGACCCCATACGGATAGTCATCCACTTCGTCCCACCAGGTAGCAGGATTCTTCCGCCCGTACTTAAAGGACTTTTCCATATTCTTGAAGAAAGTATTGAACACAGGTGTGGTGGAAACAGTGCCCTTGACTACGTCATGTATAAACGAGCCGGGGTGGGAATTGAAGGGACAGGTACCCTGGCAAATGGGACAGTGGGGGCACTTGGTATAGTCACAGCGCCAGCCCAGGAAACCTGCGTTGCCAAAGGTATTATCATCTCTCCATGTAGGTTCACCGGGATTGATAGCCCCGAAAGGACAAGCCTCGGCACAGATACCGCAGCTTTCACAGAATCTGCGGGCACCAAAATCAATGGGGCGGCTGGGTGGCAGCGGCATATCAGTCAGGAAACCCCAGGTAACTCTGACGGTAATGCCGTAAAGCGGGTGGTTTACATATGAAGCACGGGAAAGTTCACCCAGACCGCCCAGAACCGCCCAAGCACCAGCCGGAGAAAGGCTGTTGTTGCCGGCACTTATCATCTGGTAGCCCAAGCCGCGGGCAAAATCCTGGAAGTGGGCTTTGGTATTGTAGGCGCGTTCGTAACTGGTCTCTGTAGCCGCTCCTTCAAACCTGCCGGACTGGCGGCGGGTCCATTCGTATGGCTGACGCATAGTCCAGAGGAAAATATATTTGCATTTGTTGGGAATAGTAACTTTTCGGGGAGTTTCAATACATTCCTCAACATCCCCGAATTCAAGTGTTTTGCCGTACTGGTCAACAGTAAAGACAAGTTTTTTAAGGTTATCATCAAGTTCCAAAGCACCCACGTCTTCACCGCCAAAATAACGGATACCGGCTTTCAGGGTTCGGAGGTTATCTTCGGGAGTACCCTGATACTTGGTGCCGCCCATCTCTTCAGGGGTATGCACCATTTTAGGTCCGGCATAGCTATCGGTACTACCCAGGTAACCGCCGGCCGCCCGAACTGCCGCTACCAGGTCTACCATATTGCCGCCCAAATTCATCCTCTGGGGAAACTGACCGAAAGCGAACATTTCCGAAGCATGAGTAAGAGCGGTAGTCCGGATATCCCCGAACCCGTCTATACCCGGCTCAAAACCGGGAAATTCTTCACGGGCTTTGGCATACAGAATTTCGTCTTCGGCTTTTTTATCTTCCCAATCCAGCCATCTGGCCACCGGCGCACCGATAGCCTTCAAATTGTCATAAACCGGCAGGGTAGGATCCATGCGCGCCCAGGTATAAGGGCGTCTTTGAATCATATCCCAATCTATGGGGGTGGTAGGGTCTCCGTGCTCCCGCTCTTTGACAAACCAGGGTAAATTGCGGGTGCTGGGTGTTGAAGCTACGAGCTCATCAAGGTCATGGAACATAGGGGTTACGGCTGAGGCGGCACCCAATCCGGCTCCGGCCATACCTATCCCTTTCAGGAAATCCTTACGGGTAAGTGTACTGTGAAAGTTCGACATGTTTACCTCCTCTAATGGTTACTTGGCAGGAACTGTATTCAATTCTGCTTTTGTTTTCTGTCACCTCCTTTCAGTCTTTAAACCACAGCAGATGAAAGTATTTTTAGACATGGGAAAAGACATAAAACTTCGCTCTGAATGACAGTTTAATGATAAGGGAACACAGGTAAGCATTCGCATAAACGAATGCCCGTAATAATAAGGATTTGCTTATAAATACGTTAGAGTTTACTTATGCAGAGGAAAAACCGGACATGAAGCGTATAAACCAGGGTATTTTGCTGAAAAATGGGGACTAAACGGGGATTTTAGCCGTTACCGAGATAGTAACCCAAGCCATACTTGGTCAGTATCAAATCAGGCTGGTTCAGAACTGATGCAAGTTTTTCCCTCAACTGGTTAACAAGTACCCTGATAGCCTTATGACAACCCGGATACTCATCACCCCAGATAGCCGAAGCAAGGCTTCGGTAGGTGACATAATTCGGCCGCTGATTAGCCAGATGAAGGAAGATAATATTCTCGGTAGGTGAAAGCTTTAGCTCATGTCCATTTGATTCTATTTTGTTCAGGGCGGGATAGTAGGTCAGGTTACCCATAGCGTATACTTCACCCTCCGAAGGATGTGACCGCTTTAACACATTTTTCACTCTGGAGATTAGTTCCATCTGACGAAAAGGTTTGCTGATAAACTCGTCAGCACCCTTGCTGAGCGCCACCACCACATCCATCTCGTCTTTTTTTACCGTCAGCACTATAACGGGCACCTTTGAAAAACGGCGTATCTCCTGCAATACTTCTATGCCGCTCATATCCGGCAAACCCAGATCAAGGATGATAAAATCCGGTACTTCGGTCTCTGCCAGCTCTATACCCTCTTTGCCAAGCTGGGTTCTGACTATCTGTATATCAGGCCAGGCTACCGAAAAAGTGAGCGCTACCAGATCAATTATGGATAAATCATCCTCTATTATCAGTGTCTTCATCCCATTCGCTCCTTATCGGCAGTGTAAAGTAAAAGGTACTGCCGTGGCCGTATTCACTGGTAAACCATATTTCGCCCCGGTGCAGTTCAACAATCATCTTGGAAAGAGCCAGCCCCAAACCCAACCCTCCGTACCTGTCCCGCTTGGTATTGATACGATAATAAGGAGTAAAAATTCCCTGCTGCTTATTCTTGGGTATACCCGTACCCTGGTCTCTGACCGATATTTTTATATTATCCCCTGATTTCACAGCCTCAATACAAATTTCACTGCCGGTACGGGAAAACTTGAGTGAGTTGCTGAGCAGATTAAGCACCACCTGATGAATCATTTTTTTATCAAATAACGTTAACGGAATATCGCTGCCAAAATTCAGCACTATCCGTTTTTGCATTTTCTGGGCCTGCGGCTGAAGGTAATCTACACAATCCCCGATAACTTTTCTGATACTGGCATACTCAGGGTCTGTTTGCAGCTGGCCTATTTCCCCCTTGGCCAAGTTCATAAGGTCATCAATCTTGTTATTCAGATTAATAGCCCCATTCTGCATGTTTCGGGCATAACCCAGCAGAGCACTGCCTGAAAGCTCGGATACCAGGTATTCACTGGAGGCAAGCAGGGGAGTAAGGGGTGTTTTGAGCTCATGCACCAGTGCCCGCATAAAGTAATTACGCTGATTCAGCTGGTCTTCAACCTCCGCATGAGCCTGCAGTTCCCGCTCATAGGCTTCCCGAAGGCTCTGTTCAAGCCGCTTGGTTTCCGAAATATCACGGTAGACCACCACTGCTACTTCCCTGCCGCTCAAATAAATAAAGCTGGCATTTATTTCGCAATCCAGCCGTCTGCCATCTTTGGTAATATATACATTCGGGAAACGGAGTACCGCATATTCTGACTCAATAACCAGTTTGGTATTTTCCAGCGCATAATCTTTCATATCAGAAGCGGTAAGGTCAAGCGGGGTCATCTGAAGGAGCTCTTCCCGTGAATAATTGACCATCTGGCAAAAAGCCTTGTTTACTTCAATATATTTACCGGGCGGTGTTTCACCCGAAAAATCAATCAAAGTTAACCCGTCATTGCAGTTATTAAAAAACATGGAATAACGGGTAAACAGTTCGTTTAATTTCCGTTCCGTTTTCTCATGGTTTTTTATTTCCTGAACCAGTTTGCTGTTTATTTCGGCCAGCTCTTTGGTACGCTCGGCCACCTGTATCTGAAGCTGTTTACGGAGATTAACCGGGTCAGTCACATCCTGCAGGACTTCATACAAAAACTCCCTGCCATTTATGGTGACCTTGCTTGCGGTTTTTAAGATAGTAATCAGCTTGCCGCTGCTGGTCAGCAGCTGCCTTTCGGCATTGTCTACTGATTGTCCCATATCCAGTATCGGGCAATTACCCTCTGCCGCCGGACAAATGAACTTGTGGCAGGAATGGCCGATAATCTCGGATGCCCCTGCCCCGATAAGTTTCTGGGCAGCCCTGTTTATATTTACAATCTTTCTAGATGAAGTATCTATGACTACAATGCCCACCGGCAAAGCATCTATCTGGATTGTATCCAAGCTGTCAACCATAAAAACAGTTTCCCCGCAAAGCCCCGATACTTATAATAATATTAATATTACCATACAAAAACCCAAGTACAATCAGACAAAATAACCAAAGCCTGCCTATTTCAAATAAGGCCGTGCTGATTACGGCGGTAAGGCAAAGAGTGTATAATGGTATGAAAATATTGAATATAACTAATCGATATCATTCCGGGTAAACCGACAGAGGATTTGCCTTATGATTAACATCGATTTATTTTACAATCTGGCCCTTCTGATATTTGTAGTTGTCATAATAGACCTGATAATGCGTCATGGCGGCTACTTCACCCGTAACAGCAAAATTATTCTGGGTATGGTTATCGGCGGAGCTACCATACTGGGTATGATGAATGCCGTAAGCGTAGCACCCGGGGTTTTCTTTGACGGCCGTTCCGTACTTATCAGCGCCGGCGCGTTTATAGGCGGCCCGGTCATAGCCCTGATATCCTCTGTCATCGCCATTATTTTCCGAATCTCACTGGGGGGTGACGGCGTACTTGTCGGTTCAAGTGTAATTGTCTGGGCGGCTCTGGCAGGGCTTGCTTACTACTATCTGAGGCAGCGCTATTCCAAGATTACAAACCCTTTGCTGCTGCTTGCTTTCAGTCTGATTGTACATGCCGGAATGCTGGGTTTGATGCTGGCCCTGCCCGGAGGTATTTCCTCCACTGTTATCAGTGAAATTGCTTTTCCGGTACTCACTATATTCCCCATTGCCGGTTTGATTGTCTGTCTGCTGTTTTTAGACCAGGAATCTTATTACTCAACCATATCTCAGCTGTCACTAAGCGAGCATAAACTGAAAACCGCCCTTGAGGCTATACAGGAAAGCAGTGAAAAACTACGTCTGCATACCCAAAACTCTCCGCTGGCTACTATAGAATGGGATGCTGATTTTATAGTCACCCGCTGGGAAGGTGCCGCACCCCATATATTCGGCTGGGGCGCTTCCGAAACCATAGGCAAATCCGTCTATGACCTGAACATAGTATACGAACCGGATGCACCTATCGTCGAGCAGACTATTAAGACTCTTAAAGAGGGCATCAGCAGCCAGGTTGTAACTCTTAACCGTAATTACACAAAGGACGGGCGGGTTATTCACTGCACATGGTACAACTCGGCCCTTTATGACAGTAATAATAAGATGATATCCATGATGTCTCAAGTGGAAGACTCCACCGAACACGAACGGATTGAAACAGCTTTGGCTGAAAATGAAAAGCACTACCGCGAACTATACGAACAATCCCCCGCCGGATACCAATCACTTGACCAGAACGGGGTTTTCATAGAAGTAAACCGCCTTTGGCTGGATACCTTAGGCTACCAAAAAGAAGAGGTAATAGGACACTGGTTTGGTGAATTTGTAGCATCCGAGGATTTAGATAAATTTAAAAAGAATTTCCCGCGTTTTGTCAAAGCCGGCCATACCCATGTGGATTTCAAGATGAAACGGAAGGACGGGCAGATAATAATTGTTGCCTTTGAAGGACGGATTGCCTACACACCCAAAGGTGAGTTTAAACAAACCCACTGCATTATTCAGGATATAACCGAACGTTATAAAGCCGAAGAGGCAACCCGGGAACACAAAGAAAGATATGAGGCATTGTTTAATTCCAATAATGACGCCATTCTTGTCCATCAGCCGCAGGGCGAATTGACACCGGGGACTTTTATAGAAGCAAATGATGCCGCCATTACGCTTTTAGGTTATAACCGTGAGGAACTCTTAAAACTTTCCCCGTTTGATATTACTAAAAACGATAACATGAGTTCGGAACCGGTTAAAAGAACCATGGAATCTTTGAGGCAAACCGGGAAAGTGCAAAATGAGCGCATATTCATTCACAAAGACAGACACGAAATCCCGGTGGAAATAAATGCCAGATTATTTAAATACAAAGGTATTGATACCGTAATTACCATTGTCCATGATATAACTACCCGAAAACAGGCAGAGGCAGCTTTAACTCACGCAGCCGAAGAATGGCGCACTACCTTTGATTCCATTAAAGACATGATAGCTATTGTTGACCCGAAACATACAATCCTCAGGGTAAATCTGGCTTTCGCCAATGCCCTCGGGTTTAAGCCCAATGACCTGGTAGGCAAACATTGTTACGAGGTTATCCACGGGATGAATCAGCCCCATCCGATGTGCCCCCATGCCCGTACGCTGCAATCCAAGCACGTGGAATCCAGTGAGTATTATGATAAAAAACTGAAGCTCTGGGTGGAAGCATCTTCGTCACCTATATTTGATAACAAGGGCGATTTAACTGGCTCGGTTCATGTTATTAAGGATATATCCAAACGCAAACAGGAAGAACTGCAACAACAACAGCTTCGCAACAAAGCGGAAATGTCCAGCCGTTTGGCTGCGGTTGGCGAAATGGCAGCCGGTATTGCCCACGAGATAAATAACCCGCTTACCGGAGTAATAGGTTTTTCCGAACTTCTGCTGGAAAGGAAAGATCTGCCCGACGATGTCAAAGACAACCTGCAAATCATAAATGAAGGAAGCCAAAGAGCCCGGGAAATTATCAAACGGATGCTTACCTTTGCCCGGCAATCTACCCCCCAAATGAACCGGGTGGATATAACCAGTCTGATAGACCACACTCTGGAACTGCGTAATTACGTACTGGCTACAGCCAATATTAAGGTTATCAAAGATTATGATGCTAATCTCCCCTGGGTGATAGCAGACCCGGGTCAACTTCAGCAGGTCTTTTTAAATCTTATTGTAAATGCGGAACACGCTATGAAAAAAGCCCATGACAAAGGGATACTTACTATTCAAACAAAAAGCCTCGGCAATTACATACGCATATCAGTTACAGATGACGGGCCGGGTATGCCTGATGAAGTTTTGAAAAAACTCTTTCAGCCGTTTTTTACCACTAAAGAACCGGGGGAAGGCACTGGGTTGGGGCTGAGCCTTTCGCTGGGCATTATTCAGGAACATAACGGCACTATAAGGGCAGAGAGCAAAGCCGGTAAAGGCACTACGTTTATTGTTGAGCTGCCTGCAGCCGCTGATGCTGACGCAACCGGGGAAATACCGCCTGCGGCTGAACCTCAAAAAACCATAACTAAAGCCAATATTCTGGTGGTAGATGACGAACCCGCCATAAGGCTGCTTATAAAGACTATTCTCAGCCAAAACGGCCATACAGTTGAAGAGTGCGATGATCCCCGCAAAGCACTGGATAAGATTATATCCGCCGACTATAACGTAATCCTGCTGGATATCCGTATGCCCGGTATGAGCGGCATTGAACTCTTCAACAATATTCTGGTGAAAAAACCGGCCCTGTCTCAATCTGTAATATTTATTACCGGGGACACCTCTGACGAAGCCACCAAAACATATCTGGAAGCTCATCAGACTCCTTATATCAGCAAACCTTTCAACCGCAAGACACTGGAAACAGCAGTAGGTGAGATATTAGGGAAAAAACCCTAATTTTTCTTATCCGAACTGAATCCGGCAGGGCCGGCAACACCCCATCTAGTGCAAGCGCTCCGTTAAATTCGGCAGTTTACCCTCAAGATAGAGCTTCAGGGCTATATCTATATCCGCCACATCAGTCATATGCACATCAATACCGGCCTGTTCCAAACTTTGCCTGGCCCCCATGCCCATTCCGCCGGCTATAACAAGCTGACAATCAGTAATATTTGAAACCATACCGGCATGAATAGATTGGGAGTGGGCATTAAATCCGTGGCAAGCTCCGGCGGCATGGTTATGCTCATGACTCATACCGGCAGTGTGGTGACCGGCTTTAGGTCTTTGCTCTTTACCGGTTACACTGCCATTTTCGATACTTGCAACCAGATAATACTGGGCACGCCCGAAATGCTGACAGACTGTTTTACCGTTATCGGTTACTACGGCAATTTTCATTACTATTCCTCCACCTGATTGATAAAGCTATATTCCGTGATTTGTATTGAGCATATGCTCTTTACTAATATTAACTCATTACCCAAGGTATATCAAACCCGCCTTACAAATAAAAAGGCGGGGGATTTGTCCTCCCCCGCCTTAGGTATAACCGGGAACTCTGCTTAAGCTTTCCTGGTTTTCCTGACGGACAACTGCCAGGCTACACCCAGCAGTATAAGGGCGATAATACCAAAGATAAGCGCCCCCATCCAGGCTGACTGGGGTTCATTTTCACGCAGAGAGCTGAAATAATGCTGACCGGTAGCAAATAAGGCTAATACGCCCAAGCCGCCCAGCAACCATTCATACCACTTTGTGAACACTCCCTTTTGCACCAGCCGATTAGCCACAAGAGCTATAACTGCACCTGCAAGCAATCCAATCCAAAACATTACATTACTCCTTTATTCATTTTGCCTTAGTAGGATGTATTTATACCGTAGGTATAATCATCTATATTCCACCAATCACGCGGGTCCTTGCGTCCGTAACCCATGGTTTTCTCCATATTGGCAAAGAAACTGTTGAAAACAGGAGTAACGGAAACGGTATTGCGTACCAAATCATGTATAAATGAACCGTCACCATTGGTATTAAAGGGGCAACTGCCCTGGCAGACCGGACAATGCGGGCAGGTGGTGGTATTGGTACGCCACCCGTTGAAACCGGGGCGTGAACCGGGTTGGGTAGCTTCCCAGGACGGGTCGCCCTTCTCAATGAGGCCGAACGGACAGCTGTCTGCGCAGATACCGCAGGTCTTGCAGAAATCATACACGCCGAAGTCTATGGGTTTAGTGGACATAAGGGGCATATCGGTCATCATTACCCACATAGCCCGGTTAGTAGTACCGTATTTGGGAACCAAGGTGGGTGATGACATACGGCAATGTTCCCCCATGCCGGTCAAGGTAGCTATGGCATTGGTATGGTAACCCATCATATGGGTGGAAACCGCAGTATACCCCATAGCATGGATAAACTCCTGAATGATAGCCCCGACAAAGGGGAATCTTTGATAGGAGTAGTATACAGCAGCATCCTCATATTCACCGGCCTGGCGTCTGGTGGATTCGTAAGGCTGGCGGGCAGTCCACTGGAGTATGTATTTGGCTTTAGCGGGAATAACCAGCTTGGTTGCGGTCTCAGCCGCTTCGTCTACGTTTTCTATCACCAGCTGCTTTCCGCCGCTTGTCTCATGGAAGAGCTTGAAGACATCCGAATCCAGTTCCTGAGCACCTACATCACAGCCGCCAAGGAAACGGACTACCTGACGCAGAGTAAGCAGGTTCTCTTCGGGTGTACCTTCCCAGCGCGGTACACCAAAATCCTGCGGGCGGAGTGTTTCACTGGAGCGAAGACCCAGGAAGGAGGGGAAGGTGGCAGTGCCTCCGGCCTTAAGTATAGCCTGAAGAACATTGACCCTGTTGCCGCCCATGTTTATTTCGCCGGGCCACATGCCCATCCGCATAAATTTGGTAGCCATAAAGAGAGCGGTTGTCCGGTGGTCTCCCAGACCGGCATAGCCGGGTTCCCAACCCGGAAATTCCTTTTTCATGTAATCAAAAAGAACTTGCGCCTGTTCAGGGCTGGCCCAGACACCCGAACTGCCGCCGGGAATACCCATGGCATATCTCTCCTGAGCCGTCAGGGTTGGCCTGGCCTGATAGGGGAAAACGCCATCCAGCTTGGGCAGATTCTGCCAGTCAATGGGCACTGAAGGATCTTTGAAATCCCGCTCTTTGACCCACCAAGGCAGCTTCTGTACTCCGCCGGAAGAAGCAGTCAGCTCATCCACATCATGGAAAACCGGGGCGGCAGCAGACACTGCTCCGACACCGGCACCAGCCAGACCCAAAGCCTTCATAAAATCTCTTCGGGAAAGTGTTGAATGAAAAGTTTTCACTTAAGATCTCCTAATCAAGTATTTGACACTAATAACCAGTTTAAGGAAAATATAAATACGGAAGGGCACTAAAAGTTATCTCTAATCCAGCTAGCTTAAATACCTTCCTTTCTGGCGGCCTCTGATACAGGTCGCCGGTTTTTATTTTCAAAGCTCACTACTATCAAAACCTAATTTCCGTTTCCAGAGCGAGCCTTAAAACCATATATCAGACCATGCAACGCCATATATAATGTTCGTATCATAATGTTCGTATCATAATGTTCGTCATGGAATATTAACCCCCGCAGATAAAACCGTCAATACGCCGAAATGCGTATTTTAACTGAATTTTGGGGTATACTTTAGGATATATAACAATGCTAAACCTGTATTCTTTAGAGATTGATAGTTATTTGTATTTAATGTCTGGTTTATTGTTTAATACTTAGACAGGCTGATATTTACCAAAATACAGATTGGGGAAACAGGATTATGCCAAGCAACAATACTTTTGAGATTTGGTCTATGCTGATGCAGGCAAGGGCAGGCGCTTATAATGTCCGCCGCAAAGAGCTGCTTGATACAGGAATTACACCTGAACAGGCAGGTATACTGAATATTTTGCATGTGGGAAGAGATACCGTAGTAACTCCCGCCAAAATTTCCAAAATATTTTTACGCGAACCCCATACCGTCTCGGTAACCCTAAAGGGAATGGAAGCCAAAGGGCTGCTGGAACTAAGAAAAGACCTGGAAAGACGGAATATGATTCGGGTAGTGATAACGGAAGCAGGGGAGAACGCCAGAAACGCTGCGTTTTTACTGCCGAAAGTCCAGAAAATATTTGAGGATTTTTCTGACGAGGAAATAGACCAGCTTAAGGGTTTGCTCCAAAGAGTACGGGATAAATCTATAATCGAGCTTTCTACCCCAAAAATTAAAACCGGTTATGACTTGAACATACTTCACAGTTACGACACCGAAATATCGTATAAAAACAAACCCTGATAAAAATTGATAGATAAAGCGGGGGATTAAAATCCCCCGCTCTGAGTTGATTGGTAAACCTTATTTAGGCTTTCTTTACTCTCCGGGCAACCATCTGCCATGAAAGAGCCAGCAGAATAAGAGCCGGCAACCCAAGCACTAGCAGGAACATGCCGGCGGCCTTGGTTTCAAACTCATCTATACTGCCGAAATAATTCTGAATAGTAAGCAGGAGCAGAACCAAGCCTGCTATACCAATCAGCCATTCATACCACTTCAGGCTGAAATTGTTACGTTTCATCAGCCAGAACAGCCCCATAAGCAATGCGCCAACTATTAAACCAACTATTAACCACATATTTTATTCTACCTCCTAGTAACTTCCGCCCTGAATACCGCAGGTGCTGTCAAACCCACCGATAGGCTGGGGCATATCCCACCAGTTTTCAAGGTCTTCACCTTCTCTGAGACCATAACCAAAGGCCTTGTCTGCCTGCCACAGGAAGCTGTTAAAAACAGGAGTGGTGGACAAAGTGGCTTTGACATAATCATGGATAGCATTCTTGCCGGTATTAAACGTACAAGTACCCATACAGGCACCGCATGTACCCAGCTGGACTCTGCCCAACCAGCAGTCAACGCTGTTTGTCCAAAACTGTTTCTTGCCGGGTACGTGAGTGGTATCTTCCTGACCATACAGCTTGGGAATTTCCCAAGTAGGCTCGTGATCTGTGGGGATAGCATTCCAGGGGCAGCTGTCTGCACACTTGGTACAGGTATGGCAGAAACGCCACATACCGGCATCAATGGGTGGGGTAGGCTCAAGAGGCAAATCGGTAATCAGGTGGAAAAGGCCGGTTATTGAGCCAAATTCGGGATTGTTAAACGCACCTACGTTGCGGGCACCTTCACCCAGACCGGTCAGTATGGCACTGGCAATAGTAGGTACAGCACCATTCATGGGCAGGGTATAACCATAACACTGATAACCCAAAGATTTAATAAAAGCCTGAATCTTGGGCTGAATCTGCGACATGGTAGTATACCGGCTGAGGTTAGCCGCATTCTGAAGTGCGGAGCTGGGTGAACAACGGAACATTTCCTTTGACATGGCAACAGTGAAAGTAAACTCGTACAAAGGTACATTGGAGGGGAAGACCATCTTTTCAGTAGTCTCGTACCCAACCGGTACATCTTCAAAAAAGTACTGTTTGCACTGGGTAAGCGGGGGAGGCCAGGCACCTTGGTAAGCAGTGGCGGCATTACCCTTGTCAAAGGTACGGAAAAGCTTGTCCTTGTAACGCTGGGTTACCTCGCCATAACCTACCTGAGCAGCCCCGTAGAAGATTAAGGCGCTCCGAAGCATGCGGGAATTTTCGGCTGGTGTTCCCTGGTATTTTGCCACACCGCGGGCTTCGGGGGTAGCGGTTGACGGTCCCATAAAGCTCATGCTGGGTATTTGCCCCATTGCCATAGGCAGCATACTCATCACACCTGCGGCCAAAGCCTGGTCACGCAGTCTTAAACCGGGGGTATTGTTTTTCAAGCCGTCGGAAGTAAATTTTGTACCCACTGCATTGCGTCTGTTTACTTCCTCTTCGCCCAGATATTTTATCTGAACTGAACGTACCTGACCTACCATACGCCCATCAGACCGATACATCATATCCCAGTCTATTTCGGTGGTGGGGTCATCCAGTTCACGTTGTTTTACCCACCAAGGGCGTTTCCATTCCGCATTTGGGGAAGCTGTGACATCATCCAGATCCTGAAACACCGGTACAGCGGCAGCCGCAGTACCAATGCCGGCTCCAGTTAAACCCAAAGCCTTTACGAAATCACGGCGGCTTACTATCGAATGAAAATTGGGCATATTCCACTTCTCCTTTTAGTCTGCTTATAGTCTTTCCCATTGTCACCCAGTCTTCCCTGAGCGCCAAAATTCATGTTCCCCCCTTTTATCAGAATAATAATTGGCTTTGTGTATATACGATGTTTGATTACGATGTTTGATTACGATTATATATTTTGAGGTCAAGTCCGGCAATCAGCAAAAGGGATACTAATACTAAGCATTTAGTATAATTTCGGGTGCAGACTGTGTTTTATGTTTTGGCTAGTTCTCTTAGCAGCACAAAAATATAAGGTATGCCTTGATAACAAGGCAGGGAAAGGTATAATACAAAGGATACTTTCACAAACCGAAAGCCTATGGTACTTACAGCCGCAATAATTTTTAAGCAGGAGGGATAAAATAATGTCCAGTGCTACCCAGTATCCGGCCACGCTAAGCGTGGACTACCAGAATGAACCCCGTGACAAAGTAAGTGTAGCTTTCCGTCTCCTCATGATAATCCCCATTGCCATAATCTTGTCCCTTATTAGCGGAGGCACTTACGAGTATACCGTTGACCAGATAACATACTCCGCCAGCAATGCCGGAGGCATTATTGTTATGGCTACCGTGTTTATGATTCTTGTTCAGCAGAAATACCCCAAATGGTGGTTTGACTGGAATCTGGCTCTCAGCCGTTTCTGCTACAGATTTATCTCATATCTTGCCTTGCTGCGGGATGAATACCCCTCAACAGATGAAGAACAATCTGTCCATCTAAATCTGGTTTACCCGGATGTAAAAAATAACCTGAACCGCTGGATGCCGCTATTTAAATGGTTTTTAGCTATACCACATTATATTATCTTGTTTTTCCTGGGTCTGGCCGCATTCATGTGCACTGTTTTCGCCTGGTTCACTATTTTATTCACCGGCAAATACCCGAAATCATTGTTTGATTTTGTAGTTGGGGTCATGCGCTGGGGTCTGCGGGTATCCGCTTATGCAACCCTGCTGATTACAGATGACTATCCGCCATTCAGCCTTGAATCATAACCCGAATCTTGGAAAACCCCATTTTAAATATCAGGCAGATTAGAAAAATAAAACATGAGTGATATATCCGGCAGAGCTGTGGCGGAATTGACAGAAAACGGCTTCAAAGCCAGCACTGTTTCCTGCAAGCATCTGCCGGAACTGGAAGAGAATATTGAAAACCTTAAGCGGCAGGGCTTGGTTGACACTCTTCTTGCAAAAACATATCTACAGTTTAAATATGATTTTGATTCAGCTATGCCCAATACCCGCACGGTTTTCATCATCGCCATACCCCAACCTTTAACCCGTGCCCGCTTTACATGGAAAGGGCACATTTATAATGCAGATATACCGCCTACTTATATAGGCAGTAAAGACGATGCTGCCGTTTCAAATATTCTGACCAGCATAATCCAGGCCGAAGGATTTAAATCTGTTAGGGCGAATCTACCTGTGAAAATACTGGCAGCCCACAGCGGACTGGCCGAATATGGCAGGAACAACCTTGCCTATATACACGGCTTTGGTTCGTACCACCGATTAATCGCCTTTGTTTCAGACTGCCCTTGCACACAGGACAACTGGAATGAACCGAAAGAAATGAAGGCTTGCAGCAAATGCTTCAAATGCACCCGGAATTGTCCAAGCGGCTGTATTAGTGATGAACGTTTCCTGCTTAAGGCAGAAAACTGCCTTACATGGCATAACGAACGTGAAGATACCCTTGCCGGCTGGATAGACCCTGATTGGCACAATGCCCTTATAGGCTGTATGCGCTGTCAAACCGTATGCCCTTTAAATATCCGCCAATCTGCAAGAGTAATACCCGGACCCGAATTTACGGAAGAAGAAACAAACTTAATCCGGCAAAAACTGCCAGCCAACCAGATACCTGCCGACTTATACCAAAAGCTAAGCACTATAGCCATGGATGATTCCTATCCTGTCTTTGCCCGCAATTTGGAGTTGCTCGTAAACCCCAAAAACATAATCCGTTAAGCTATCAAGAGCATATACAACTTTACCCCGCAAACCTGCCTCAATACAGCTTTACCCAATCAAGAGAAATTGATGGGGTATTTACACTGACATTCATTTGGAGTAATACTATTATGAGGGGTTATATATGGACAGAAAGGGAAATTTTGATTCGGACAGCAGTTAAAAGGTGTGCACAAAATTGGCAGATACTAACACCCTGCAAATCCATGCCAAACACAAACTGCCTCCTAGCGAGTTTTGTATTACCCTGAGAATTAAAAACAAACAGACCGGCAAAATTAACTTAAGAGTGGGTAATCTACCCCGTACGTATTGTCTCCTCCGTCATATATTCACTCCATGGCTGACAGGTAAAGAGGTATCCGTACTGTGAAAGATACGCCGAAAAGAAATAAACTGCACCAGTCAAATATTTTGTATTCTACGCTGGTAGAAAAAAGCAATGACGGGATTATTATTATTCAGGATGAGCGGCTTATTTATGCCAACCCCAAAATGACCGTCCTAACCGGTTTCTCACTTGAAGAAATAACAGGAAAACCATTTGTAGATTTCATCTCCCCCGAATACAGACCGATGGTACTCGAGAGGTATCAAAGGCGGCTGGCAGGAGAGAACGTAACCAACCAGTATGAGATAGAGATTGTATCTAAAGATAACCGCAAGATACCGATTGAAATCAACGCCAGCTATATAGAGTACGAAGACAAACCGGCCAATATGGCTATATTACGGGACCTGACCGAATATAAAATGTCCCAGCTGAAACTGGCCGAAAATGAAGCCCGATGCCATGAACTATTCAAAAACAGCTACGATGCAATCCTGCTGACTATTCCTAACGGGCGTATTTTGGCAGCCAACCCGGCAGCCTGCAGTATGTTTGGCAGAACTGAAACTGAAATACGCGAGATAGGGCGGGACGGGCTGATAGATGTAACTGACCCGAGGTTACAACAAGCCCTGGAAATACGCGCCGCAACCGGAGAATTTAAAGGCGAATTAACTTTCCTCCGCAGTGATGGTACGACCTTTCCCGGTGAAATCACCTCCAAAATATATCCTGTAGGCGAAGGCGAACTCAGGACCGCCATGATAATACGTGATGTCAGCAAACGTAAAGAGGCTGAAGAAAAACTGAGGACAGCAGAGGAACGTTACAGGCTAACGCTGGATAACATGCTGGAAGGGTGTCAAATTATCGGACGGGATTGGCGTTATATATATCTCAACACTGTGGCTGTCCGCCATAGCCGGAAGCCTAAAGAAGCGCTTATCGGCCGCACTATGATGGAAGCATACCCCGGTATTGAAAATACCGAAGTGTTTATCCACCTTCGCCGCTGTATGGAGAACAGAACTGCAATCCGCATAGAAAACCGTTTTATTTTCCCGGATAACGCTGAAGGTTGGTTTGAACTAAGCATTGAACCCGTTCCGGAGGGGATTTTTATACTTTCACTGGATATTACCAGACGCAGGGAAACTGAAAAACAGCTGCAAATCAGCGAGGAGCGTTTTCACCGCATATTTGACCAGGTACCTATAGGTATAGCTATTACCGACCAATATTTTAAATTTACCCAGGTAAATAAAACCATGTGCCGCATGATGGGATACTCCGAAAAGGAACTCACCGCTATTACCTTTAAGGAAATAACCCATCCCAAGTATCTGGCATATGACCTTAAGCAGTTAAAACTCTTATCCGCAGGTGTTATAGATAATTTTGAACGCGATAAACAGTATATCCGCAAAGATGGGAGTGTTTTCTGGGGGCATATTTCTGTCGGCGCCATAAAAGATGACCAAGGCAAAATCCTGTATTACACCCCGTGTATTTTGGATATAACCAAACGCAAACAAACCGAACAAGCCCTGCAGAAATATAAACTTATTGCTGATGACAGCCGGGATATAATACTGTTTTTGGATAAGAATAGCGGGCAGATATTGGAAACTAACGCCGCCGCCACTAAGGCATACGGATATACCCGCAGGCAATTACTGAATAAAACCGTGTATGAGATCCGTCCGCCGGAAACACGGGCGGCTATACCCATGCAGCTGGCGCAGGCTGATTCTGAAGGTATACTCTTTGAATCGTACCACATGCGCAAGGACGGAAGCATTTTCCCTGTAGAAGTAAGCTCACGGGGAGCTACCATAAACAATACCAGGGTAGTGGTAAGCGTGATACGTGATATCAGCGAACGTAAGAAGGCTGAGGAAAAATTTAAAACTATATTTAAACACCAGGAAACCATACTGGCCACCGTGCCGGATATTATTGCCGAGGTGGATACAAACAAAGTCTACACTTGGATAAATGAATCCGGACTGGAATTTTTCGGGGACGATGTAATAGGCAAAGAGGCATCTCACTATTTTATAGGGAAACAGGATATCTACCAGAAAATCAGACCCGTTTTCAGCGGCGGTGAAAATACTGTTTACGTTGAAAGCTGGCAACGCCGCAAAGACGGGGAGCCCCGCTTGCTGGGTTGGTGGGCACATTCGCTAAAGGATATAACCGGCAAAACAGTGGGGGCGTTATCAGTTGCCAGTGATATCACCGACCGCAAGAGGATGGAGGAAAATCTGGTCAAATCCGCCGCAGAGTGGAGTACAACCTTTGACTCTATAAATGACATGATATGCATAGTAGACGCCGGATATATGATTCTGCGAGTCAATAATGCATTTGCCAAGTCCCTTAAGCTGCCGCCGGAGGAAATTATAGGCAAACACTGTTATGAGCTTATTCACTCAACCAAGCAGCCCCATTTTATGTGCCCGCATAAGAAAACCCTTGAAACCGGCCGTTCACAGGTAAGCGAATTCTTTGAAGAAAACCTTAATACCTGGGTTGAAGCCACTACCTCACCCGTGCTGGATGCGGATAACCGGGTAGTAGGGTCAATTCACGTAATAAAGAACATTAACGAAAGAAAGAAATCTGAAGAAGCTTTGAGAGCGGAGCGTGAGACCTACATGTCCCTTTTCAACAGCGTCACGGACGCAATTATCGTGCACCGCCCGAAATCAGACAATACTCCGGATAAAATTCTGGAAGTAAATGATGCATGTGCAGCCATGCTGGAATATAGCCGTGATGAGTTGCAAAATATGACGGTGAGGGATTTTGTAAAGGGCATGGCTGGTGATGCTGCTCTATTCACCAGTGTTATTGAACAAATTGAGAAAGATGAGACTACTACTCTTGAGCGGATATTCGTGACCAAAACCGGACGGGAAATACCGGTGGAAATCAGGCCAAGAATATTCCTTTTCGGGGGAAAGCCTACTGTCATTACCATGGCCAGAGATATCAGTGACCTGAAAAAAATAGAGGCAGAGCGGCAAAAACTGCGTGAGCGGGCAGATATGGCTAATCGTCTGGCCGCGGTAGGGGAAATGGCGGCGGGTATTGCCCATGAGATTAATAACCCTTTAACCGGTGTAGTTGGTTTTGCAGAGCTGCTTTCAAACAGGCCTGACTTGCCCGCTGATGTGCAGGACTCTTTAAAGGTTATAAACAACGGCAGCTTGAGAGTAGTTGAGATTGTAAAAAGACTGCTGACTTTTGCCCGTCAGACAAAACCGATTATCAGCAAAGTCAGTATTACCGATATTATTGATAACTCCCTGACACTGCGCAGTTATGTACTGGAAACAGCCGGCATAACCATAATACGTAACTATGCCCCGGACTTGCCATGGATAAATGTCGATCCCGCCCAGATACAGCAAGTTTTCCTTAATCTGATATTAAATGCCGAACATTCCATGAAAAAGGCTCATGAAAAAGGCACGCTTTCTATAAAAACTGAAAAAACGGGCGAATATATACGCATTTCATTTAAAGATGACGGAACGGGTATAGCAGCGGATGTAATGGATAAAATATTCCAGCCGTTTTTCACCACCAAAGACCCGGGACAGGGAACAGGATTGGGGTTAAGCCTGTCACAAGGCATTATTTTGGAGCACAACGGCAGAATATGGGCTGAAAATAACCCCGAAGGGGGTGCCACCTTTGTAATAGAACTGCCCGTAAGCACCACTTGTGAAATTCCATCCCAACCTTCAGAGAAAAGTGCTCCGGCATATTCGGCACCAAAAAGATCAGCTTCAGCCATGGTGATAGATGATGAGCCTGCGGTTAGATCCCTGTTGAAAATCATTTTAACCCAGGATGGACACCAGGTAGAGGAGTGCGAAAACCCGGAAAAAGCACTGGACAAATTACGCGAACATACATATGACATTATCTTTCTGGATATCCGCATGCCCGGCATGAGCGGAACCGAGCTCTATGATAAGATTATCAGCAACTGGCCCGGATTAGCCGGCCGTATTGTATTTATCACCGGCGATACCTCTGATGCCAAAGTCAGGGAATACCTTGATAACCACGATATCCCCTATGTTACCAAACCCTTTGACATGTCCCTGCTTAAAACTGCCATGCACAGGGTATTAAGCAAGATAGATGCGGATAACTGATGGATTTACAACAGGATACCTTACTGATAGTAGATGACGAGGAATTGATACGCCAATTACTCAGCGTAAAGTTTTCGAACGAAAACTACCAGTGCCTGACTGCCAGTAACGGCATAGAAGCCCTTGAACTTATTAAAGGGATACAAGTTGCTATAGTTCTGCTGGATATAAATATGCCCGGCAAAACAGGTATTGAAACCCTTCAGGATATAAAAACCCTCAAACCCGATACCGAAGTTATCATGGCCACCGCCATAAATGACATTGACATTGCCTTAAAATGCATACGGCTGGGTGCATACGACTATGTGATAAAACCGTTTAATCTGGACTCTCTTATTCACATTACCAAACGGGCACAGGAACACAGACGCCTGATACTGGAAAACAGAGGCTACCAGCTTGGGCTGGAACAGAAAGTGGCTGAACGGACGGAAGAACTAAAACAGGCCTTGGACAAACTGAAATCAGCCTCATTGGATACCATCTTCCGTTTATCACGGGCTGCCGAATATAAAGATGAAGATACCGGCATGCACATACGGCGTATAGGACACTACGCCGCCCAGATAGCCGAAAGTATGGGGCTCCCCCCTGAGGAGATAGAATCATTCCTGTATGCCGCCCCCATGCACGACATAGGCAAGATTGGTATTCCTGACAATATACTCCTGAAACCCGGAAAACTCACCCCGCAGGAATGGGAGATTATGAAGCAGCATACAGTCATCGGTGCCAATATTCTGGAGGGAGCCGCATCAGAAATCATTAAAAAGGCAGCAGTAATTGCCCTGAACCATCATGAAAAATGGGACGGAAGCGGTTACCCGAACGGGCTTAAGGGTGAAAATATACCTTTGGCCGGGCGTATTACCGCCATTGCAGATGTTTTTGATGCCCTGACTTCCAAAAGACCTTACCGGCCGGTATCATACTCGATAACCGAGGCTTTGAAAATGATAGAAGAAAATGTGGGCAAACAGTTTGACCCCGAAATATACAATGCCCTAAGAGGCAACTTGAAAAATATTCTGGCTATAAAAGAACACCAATAACCCCTCTGCCATAACTCCCTTACTCTGCCGGCACAGTTTATTCACACCGCATCCCATATAAATCAATTATCCGGTTCTACAGGCAACGACTCGAAACAGGCCGTTTACCTGAGCAAGAAGGGTATTACTACTGCCACCAGCCCGGTAAACAGGACCGCCAGCATAAACAGATTGTACCGGAGAGCATAGTCACTAAGCATGGAAGGGTCGTAGTAATCTGCCACACCCTGGTCTTTATACATTTTAAGCAAACCGTTAATGAGTTTAGTCCTCATCTGGCGGCCGCGGATAAGCCCCACCTCAACTACAAAATTTACCACTACGATAAGCGCCACAAAAGTAAGCATAACTACCGTCTGGGTATTTTCACCTGAAGAAGAAGCTATGCCAGAGTTTATACCCAGAGTAATCAGATTCAGGAAAATAGCTGTAAGGACAAATATTGTATCTGTGCGGGCATTGGATGCCAGCTCAGCAATCAAATGTTCATGCACACGTTCAATCATTTCATCACCTCAAAACCAGTTAATTACGATTAAAATGCCGGTACAGCAAAACAAACCCGCCAATCATCACCGCTCCCAGCCCCAGTCCTACCCATTGCCACAGCCCGGAAGTATCTCTGACTACCAGTATGGTGTTGCTGAAAGTGCGTATTTGCTGGTATTCGGCTATAAAGACCAGATTGTACTCTCCGCGGGACGCATCTAACGGGGCAAGCACCACCGCCTCTAGCGACATACGCTGACCAACACTCAGATAGTCAACAGATGCAGGGTTATATTCCACCACCCAGTTTGCAGGCAAATCTGCTGACAGGGTTATATCAAAAATTTCCTGAGTACCGGAGTTTTCAAGCTCCAGATAAAGTTTTTTAGCTTCACCGGGAATTATATCCATATAATAATACCCGGAAAGCAGATATAGGGAAAGGCTGGATTTTTCTGTCTGGGCGGTAACAGCGGCAGATGGGAAAAGCCCGCCCAGCATACTGCCAAACAGCAAACCGGCACACACCAGACCGGACAGAGTCCTGTATATTTTGAAATTTGTTATAAACTTCTTCATCTCAGGTTAATAATAAACGTTTGGCAAATACAGTGCAATTGGGGCAATAACTGATTTTTGCTTAGCGGGAATACTTAGTTCATATTATCAAATAAAAAGCGGGGGATTCTGCCTTCCCCCGCCGGTACTTTAGTTCAGGTAACCGCCTGATTATTCCGTTTTGCTGCCGACATAATTAAACGCTATCAATGCCACAGATACCACCGCCATACCCAAACCAAAGTAAAAAGTGCCCTGGGGATCCTGCCATTCCACCAGGTGCTTTAGAAAGATAATGCCCATGACCATTATAACCAAACTGCTCAGCTTAACCTTCAAATCATGGAGGTTTCTTATTATGAGCCACTCAGGGAGTGAAAGCTTACCGATAAACAGTTCGTAAATACCCAGTGCAAAAATAAGAAGCACCGTGGCTATCAGGAATATATCCATAAGTTCTATAAAAGGTATTAAATCAATACTTTCTTCCGCAAAACCTGAAAAAAAGCCTATCAGAATTTTGGCTGCCCTGATAATACCCAAAGAAAAGACCATAAGCGAAGCCAGCAGCATCGAAAAAACCGCTATCAGGGTAATGTATTTACTTTTCTCCAGCCATTGTTTCATGCTTTTCCCTGCAATTTCATTTTTAAATCTCCGGTTTCAAACGCAAAAACAGGCAATACAGATTTTCCGCAGCTTTCATTCAAGACTTCTGCCGCCGCAAGATATACGGCAGAAAGACCACAGACTATACCTTCCCAGCCGCCGATACGGATAAATATTTTGCCGGCATCTCCGGGTATCCAGTGGCCAATAGCCAACAGGAAAAATAATACTGTCAAACTTATGAAGACAAAGGCTGTTGCCCCATTTTTCTTGAGCGTGGGAAATACCATAAACAAAGTGAACAGTCCCCAAAGGCACAAATACCAACCCAGAAACGCAGGGGGTGCAGCCCATGCTTCGGGCAGACCCATTTGGGGTGCTATAAGAATAAATACCAAAGTCAGCCAGAACATGCCGTACGAAATAAAGGCGGTTGTACCGAATGTATTGCCTTTGCGGTATTCCAGTATACCGGCTATTACCTGGGCTATTCCTCCGTAAAAAATCCCCATAGCGAAAATGGCTACATTTAAAGGGAAAAAACCGGCATTATGAATGTTCAGAAGTATGGTTGTCATACCGAAACCTAACAGACCTAAAGGGGCAGGGTTTGATAATTTTGATTCCACTAAACTCCTTTATTTGAGGCTCTTGCCAGATTAAAAGACCTTGATTATACGGATATGCAGACAGTATTTCAAACCCATACTTGTTTACAGATAAATGCTGTCTAAAGCTGTCTGTTTTAGCAGGATTTTCTTGACGCACAGCCGGTAAAGCAAATATAGGAAGAAAGTTTTTTTTGTACAAAAGGGGCAAAACCTTGCTACAAATCTACTCAAGTAATACAATGAAGGGTACCAAAAAATCAGCCACCTGTTACCGGAAAAATTTTTTCTTTTAGCCTCAAATACTAAGGCAGGTAAAGATATATTCAGACCTGATAACCACGGAGAAGCCCGGTGAGCGAATCCTATCTGGTTTTTTATTTTCTAGCCATGACGATTTCGCTTCTGGCTTGTCTGACAGTAATAGTATTCAGCTGGAAAAACCGTGAAGCACCAGGAGCCCGGGCTATGCTGGCACTGGGAGTGGCAACATTTATCTGGGGATTCGGGTTTATGTGTGAAGCTGCCAGCCACAGCCTGAGCCAGCAGATGATATTCAACAATATCGGCTATGTTGGCTCAATGAGTGTTCCGGTAATCTGGCTGATTTTCGCGCTTCAATACACCAATGCCGATAAACAGTTTGAAAACTGGAAAAAGGCACTGCTTTTCATCTTCCCGCTCTTCGTAGTAATAATGGTTTGGAGCAATGACACCCACCATCTCATGTGGTCAAATGAACACCAGACTATTTCAGGGCCTTTTCTGGTAGTTGCTAAAACATACGGGCCTCTTTTCTGGGTAGCAGTGGTACATAACTATCTACTTATTACCGGTGTAACCATTATATTAATCCGCCAGTTATTTTTTGGCATACGTATATACCGCAAACAGGCCTTTATACTCTTATTTGCAATCTGCCTGCCCTTGATTTGGAACATCATATATATATTTGATTTGCTGTCATTACCCCGCAAAGACCTGACCCCGGTAATGTTTGCAATTTCAGGTATAGCCATAACCATGGGACTAATGCGTTTCAAACTGTTTAAAACAATCCCTTTTGCTTATCCGCTTATTCTCCAGCAAATGAATGACGGCGTTCTGGTCTTTGATAGATCCAACCGACTGCTGGAAACAAACCCTGCGGCCTGCAAAATGACCGGTTTGGATAACACTATGGTCGGGCAGGAACTGAATAATTTATGCCATATGTCACCCCTTCTGGAATGTTTGGCTATTGCAAATTTCGGGCATCTTGATTTTGAATCCGCCACCAGAGTAAAAGGGAAGTTTTACGAACTGGACAAACAACCCTTGCTGGATAAACAACAAAGGCAGGTGGGCTGGCTGGCCACTATCCGCGATATAAGCCAGCGCAAGCAAACGGCTCAGGAACTTAAAGAACGCAAGGAACAGTACTTTACACTGGTAGAACATGGCAATGACGGCATTATCATTGTCCAGAACGGGCTGGTAGTCTACGCCAACTCCAAAATGAAAGAGCTTTCCGGTTACCCGATGGATGAAATTCTGGAAAAACAATTCGCCCAGTTCGTATCAGCGGAACAAAGAGATATGCTTGAGCAGCATTACCAGAAGAGGGTGGAAGGACAGAAATTATACGGCAGATACGAAGCCTGCCTGATTAATAAAAAAGGCCAAGAGGTTTATGTTGAAATAAGCGCCAGCCTGATTGAATATGAAGGCCAGCCTGCAGATATGGCTATTATCCGTGATTTGACTGCCGATAAACAAGCCGAGCTTGAAAACCAGAGACTTCGCGATAAGGCGGAAATGGCCAGCCGTTTGGCGGCAATAGGCGAAATGGCCGCCGGAATAGCCCATGAAATAAACAACCCCCTGACCGGTGTCATAGGTTTCTCCGAGCTTTTGGCCACCAGAGAAGATTTACCCAAAGATGTGATGGCAGACCTTCAGGTAATCAACCATGGTTCCCAGCGGGTAGTGGAAATTGTAAGGCGGCTGCTTACTTTTGCCAGACAAAATAAACCTGTAAAAACACTTCTGGACGTGCATGAGCTTATAGATAATACCTTGGAATTCCGCGGTTATGTGTTTAAAACCGCCAATATAGAGATTATCCGCCGGTATGATTTAAACCTGCCCTGGATTACCGCTGACCCGGGACAGCTGCAGCAGGTATTTTTGAACCTGATTATAAATGCAGAACAAGCTATGAGAAAAGCCCACGACGGGGGAAAACTAACTATAACCACCGCCCAAACAAACAAATTTTTCAGCATACGCATTGCGGATGACGGGCCCGGCATGACCGCTGAAATAAAAGCTAAAATTTTCCAGCCGTTTTTCACCACCAAAGGCCCTAAAGAGGGGACAGGGCTGGGGTTAAGTTTGGCTATGGCTATTATTCTGGACCATCACGGTACAATTGATGTTGAAAGTGAATACGATAAGGGTGCAGCCTTTACTATCAACCTGCCGCTGAACTCTGATGCAGAGGAATATCCAATCAAGACACCCGCCCCTGCCTCTATGATAGAAGATAATCGGACTGCCAGTATACTAGTGGTAGATGACGAAGAACATATCTGCCGGCTGATTAGCCGGGTACTGGGGCAGATGCGGCATAACGTAGAGAGCTTCAATGACCCCGTCAAAGCACTTTTAAAGCTGGAGACAACCGGATACGATCTGGTATTGCTGGATATCCGCATGCCGGGGATGAGCGGTTTGGAATTTTATTCCCAGATGATTGCCAAACGCCCCGAGCTGGCAGGCAAGGTTATATTTATGACCGGGGATATGACCCTTTCAGACCTTGAAATCCATATGCAACAGACTAACCTGATGCACATTGCCAAACCTTTTCATCCCAGTACTCTGGAACAGTTTTTATCCAAAGCTTTGAAACAACAGGCGGGATAAAAAAATAATTTGGCAAGCATATAATGTAAATCCATTGGAACTTCATATTTGCTTAACATTTTTCTTTATAATTAGTATTATTATTCCAAATAAAAATCAAAAAGGGGACTCATGTGCTTTCTAACAAAAAATATATACCAGTAATACTTGGTATACTGATTCTGCCCAGCCTGCTGTTTTCGTCCTGTGCCGCCATTGCGGAGATGAATTCAAACCAGAATACCAATACTGATTCCGCTGATACTACCCAGATTACAGACCCGGCGGAACTGGCGGAATGGACAGCAGACGGTATTATAACAGCTAACGAATATACTAATAGCTCAACCCTCAGTGCCAACTTCACCCTGTTCTCCAGGACGGATGACCAGTATGTATATATCGGCATCAAAGCTAAAGCTACAGGCTGGATATCAATCGGTTTTCAGCCGGTGTCTGCCAAAGGTCACACAGGAGCTGATTTTGCACTGGGCGGAGTGAGTAATGGAGCGGCATATATTTATGACCTCTGGGGTATAAGTAAAGACGAACACTCTCTGGATACCAAACTGGGAGGAACAAACAGTATTCTGGAATACGGAGGCACCGAATCCGGCGGTTATACAATTCTGGAGTTTAAAAGACTGCTTGTTACCGGTGACAGTTATGACCAGAATATTGTCCACGGGTCTAATAATATTCTGTGGGCCTATAGTGACGAAGACGGCTTTGCCGCTATGCATACAGCCGAAGGCACAGGCAAAATAAACATACCCTGATAACTAATACGGCTAACAGATTTTGATTTACCTATAATCAAGCAGGGCATCGGATAATCCGGTGCCCTGCTGCTTTGTCTTCGAACAGAATGAATAAGTATACTGCCGTACAGGCTGAAAATGTTATAATGAACATTCATGATACACAGCTATTATTCCCGTATAAATGGCAACTCCCCTGATGAGAAGCCGAAAATCACCCGCGGCTTGCTGAAAAGGGTCTGGAGTTATGCCCGCCCTTACCGCTGGCTGGTGCTCTGGATGCTGGTACTCACTCTGGCCACTACCGGCCTGGGGCTTCTGACCCCTTTGATACTGCGTGACCTGATAGATGTCACTTTGCCGGACAAGGATTTGACCCGCCTAGGCTGGCTGATTGCAGCCCTGCTGACGATACCCCTTCTGACAAGTTTCTTAAACGTAGTGTTACGCAGATATAACTCACGGGTAGGTGAGGGAGTAATCTCTGACCTGAGGCTGGCTATGTTTTCGCACCTGCAGCGCATGTCACTCAGCTTTTTTACCCACACCAAAAGCGGCGAACTGATGAGCCGCCTTAATAACGACGTTATCGGCGCCCAGACGGCTATCAGCAATACTTTTGTATCTATAGTAACCAGCCTGATTCAGGCCATAGTGGTATTTTCAGTTATGATTACCCTTGAATGGCGGCTGGCACTGATAAGCGTGGCTATACTGCCCCTTTTCTTCTGGGCGGCCCAGCACCTGGGAAACAGGCTTCGGGATATTGCCCGAAACCAGCTTGACCAAAATGCCAGAATGAATGCCGTTGCCCAGGAACTGCTTAACATAAGCGGGGCTTTGCTGGTCAAACTTTTCGGCCGTTCGGCGGAAGAAGACCGCCGTTTCAAAGAACGCTCTGATGAAGTAAAAGATATTGGTATAAAACGGGCGGTGACCGGCTCACTCTTTTTTGCCAGTATAGGCCTTCTAAGCGCTATTGGCATAGCCCTGGTTTACGGGGTGGGGGGCTATTTTGTAATTCAGGAAACCCTGACTATAGGTACTATCGTAGCTTTAGGTGCTTTACTGACTACCCTGTACGGAGCTTTGCAGACCCTGACTAACGCCCCGGTGGATTTTGCCACCTCTATGGTTAGTTTTGAACGGGTTTTTGAAGTGCTGGACGTACCGCTTGATATTAAAGAGAAAGAAAATGCCTGCATTTTAGGCAATGTAAGCGGCGTTTTGGAATTTAGGAATGTAGTCTTTCATTATGAACGCGAAGAAAAAGGCCTGCTCAGGGAAGTGCGGCGTTTCGGACAGATGCAGGACGTAGTTTCGGTGCTCTCCGGGGCTGACGGAACACCTAAAAACGGCGGCGAAAAAAATGCAGACAGCGCCGGACGGGCAAACAGCGAGGTGCTGGAAAATATTTCGTTCAGAGCCGAACCCGGCCAGCTGGTAGCTTTGGTCGGACCAAGCGGCGCCGGCAAAACAACTCTTACTTACCTTATACCCCGTTTGTATGACCCGGTTGCCGGGCAGATACTGATAGACGGGCATGACTTAAGAGATGTCACCCTTGATTCACTGGCCGCCCAGATAGGTATGGTCACCCAGGAAACTTATCTTTTCCATGATACGGTGCGCACCAACCTGCTGTACGGCCGGCCGGATGCCACCCAGGCGGAAGTGGAAGCGGCTGCTAAAGCGGCCAATATCCACAAGTTCATCAAAAGTCTGCCCCAGGGGTATGAGACCATTGTGGGTGAGCGCGGCTACCGGCTGAGCGGGGGCGAAAAACAGCGGCTGGCACTGGCCCGGGTTATATTAAAAAACCCGCGGATACTGGTGCTGGATGAAGCTACCAGCTCACTGGACAGCCAGTCGGAATACCTTATTCAAGAAGCCTTAAAACACGTAATGGTGGGGCGTACCAGCATTGTCATTGCCCACCGCCTGAGCACTATTCTGGCGGCGGATATGATACTGGTGATGGACCACGGGCATATTGTGGAAAGGGGCACTCACCGCGAACTGCTGGCTCTGGGCGGGCTGTATGCAAATCTCTATGAAACCCAGTTTCGCAGCAAGGCCAATACGCCCTCAGCGGCGGAGTAATTAGCCGGGTTTTCAACTGATACAGCACCGCTTTTTACGGCCGTAAATCCTTTCAGGTAAACTTATTTTGGTTATTTTCTCCGCCTGAAAGCCGCCTGAACCCAAATAATTTCTCCTTACTGTATAATAAAACCACCCTTAGGAGTGAGAGATTATGTTTTTACCTACAACCCCCCAGGAGCTGATCAAAATGGGGTGGGACAGACCGGATATAATACTGGTAACTGGTGACAGTTACATAGACAGCCCGTTTATCGGCTCTGCCCTTATCGGCAAAGTTTTAAGCCGGGCGGGTTACCGGGTGGGTATTATTGCCCAGCCGGATATACATTCGGATACAGACATCTGCCGCTTAGGTGAGCCCAGGCTTTTCTGGGGGGTAACGGCCGGCAGTGTGGACTCTATGGTAGCCAACTATACTTCACTCAAAAAGAAGAGAAAGAGTGACGACTATACCCCCGGCGGGATAAATAACCGCCGTCCTGACCAGGCCAGCATTGTCTATACTAACCTTATAAAGCAGTACTTTAAGCATACCCGCCCCATAGTGCTGGGCGGTATTGAGGCCAGCCTGAGACGTGTTGCCCATTATGATTTCTGGACTGACCGTATCCGCCCCTCAATCCTGTTTGACGCCAAGGCAGATTACCTGATATATGGCATGGCTGAAAAAGCGGTGCTGGAACTGGCCGCCGCCCTGAAAAACGGAACTGAAACAAGAGATATACGGGGGCTTTGCTATATTGCCGGGGCAGAAGAAAGCGACGGAAAAAGGGCAGGCTATCTGGCACTGCCGCCGTTTGAAGCGGTTGAGAAAGATGCAAATTCCCTGACGGATATGTTTCACACCTTTTACCAAAATAATGACGCCCTGAGTGCCAAAGGGCTTTACCAGCAGACAGGCAACCGCTATCTTATTCAGAACCCGCCGCCCATGCCGCTTTCCCAAAAAGAAATGGACGAAATTTACGTGCTGGATTTTGAACTAGCCCAACACCCGTACTACCAGAAGCAGGGGGCAGTCAAAGCCCTGGAGACTATCCGCTTTTCCATTCAGTCTCACCGCGGCTGTTACGGGGAGTGCAATTTCTGCGCCATTGCCATGCACGAAGGGCGGACTGTCCAGTGGCGAAGCCCCGAATCTATTCTGGCTGAAGCCCGGATACTTGCCGGTTACCCTGATTTCAAGGGTTATATCCAGGATATAGGCGGCCCGACCGCCAATATGTACGGTTTTGAGTGTGAGAAAAAGCTGAAAGAGGGGGCATGCGCAGACAAACGCTGTCTATACCCCCAAGTATGCCCTTCGTTAAAGGTGAACCACCACAAACAGCTGGAAATGCTGAAAAAAGTCCGCACAGTTACCGGGATTAAAAAGGTATTTGCCGCATCCGGTATCCGTTATGACCTGCTGCTGGCTGACAGACAATACGGCGAACAGTACCTGAAAGAACTGGTGCAGCACCATATATCCGGCCAGATGAAGGTTGCACCCGAACATACCCAAGCAGCTGTTTTAAACAAAATGGGAAAACCGGGAATTTCAGGCCTGCTGCGCTTTAAAGAGCTGTTTGACCGCATGAATAAAAAATTCGGCAAGGAACAGTTCCTGACTTATTACCTGATTGCCGCCCACCCCGGCTGCACTAGAAGCGATATGCAAAAGCTGAGGCAGTTTACCCGTGATAACCTTAAGATGAACCCTGAGCAGGTGCAGATTTTCCTGCCGGCACCATCTACCTATTCCAGCCTGATGTACTGTACCGGGCTGGACCCGTTTACCAAAAAACCTCTCTTTGTGGAAAAAGACCCCAAAAACAAGGATCAGCAGAAAAATATTGCGGTTGCCAAGGAGCCGCCAAGCCCTGTTTTACCAAAACGCCCCCGCCTGAAACGCAGGACTTAGTTTACCTGTCTACCCAATACAACCGAAATAAATTCGGGGGTGCCGCTGCCTGAACGCCACCCCCGAATGATTTTAAGCCCCCGGACTGGAAAACCCTGTTACTTACCCCGGTAAACCATACTGTACACAGCCGGTATGACAAACAGGGTCAGGAAAGTAGAGCTTATCATACCGCCTATAACCACAACTGCCAGTTCAGCGCTTAACATAGTACCGGAACTGACACTCAGTGCCATGGGAATCATGGCCAATATAGTGGTAAGAGCGGTCATGACAATGGGCCGCAGGCGGATTTTGCCACCCTCTATCAGGGCGTCTTTGACGCTAAGACCGCGCTTACGCTGCTGCTCTACCATGGATACCAATACTATGGCATTGGTCAGCACAATACCCACCAGCATCAGCAAACCCATCAAGGCAGATACACCCAGTGTATAGCCGGTAATTATCAGAGCCAGCATAGAGCCGATAAAAGCCAAAGGTATGCTTAACATGATAAGCAGGGGATTGCGGATAGAACGCATCATCAGTATTACTATCAGGAATACAATGGCAATAGCTACCAGAATGGCAATACCCATCTGGATAAATGTATCACCCATCTGTTCGGCTATACCGGCAGTTACCACTTCTACGCCGGGATGGGGCGGCAATGCATCTACCTGTGCCTGAACCGCCATATTTACCGCACCCACATTAGCATCAGTTATAATTCCGGTAATAGTGGCCGAAAGCATGGTATCCGTATGGCTTACATGTGAGGGCACAGCCACTATGCCCACGGTAGCAATATCATTCAGAGTGACTGCCACCGGGAAACCTATTTTCAAATTTTTAGCCTGTTCGGCATCACTCAGGCTGTCAGCTATACCCTTGAAATAAACAGGATAACTGCCGCTATCAAGTGCAATGCTTACACCGGGTAGTGCCCCGCCGTTCATCAAAAGGACAAATTCCTGTTGCATTTGGGCTAACTGGGAAGGTGACAACCCTGAAGTGGCTACTTTTGCCAGGTCTACTGCAATATTCAGTACCGGCACCACGGTTGTCAGGTCACTTTTCAGTTCTTCCAGGCCGCTAACTCCCTTAAGCATCTCCAGCAGCTGGGCAGTAATAGCGGCTATCTCTTCCTGATTCTGCCCCTGTATGGAAAGGTTTATAGAAGAACTGGATATACTGCCGCCCATACTATCACCGGAACCGGAGCTGACCTGTATAACCCCGTCCGTATTAATGCCCTGGCTTGCCAGAGTAATATTTGAGAGCTCTGTTTGCAGATCAGCGTCACTGTTAAGGTAAACAATAATAGTGGCTGTATTGGCACCACCGCCGCCCTGAGAGGCACTCATTATACCGGCCATGGAAGTGGCAGAAGTGCCGATAGTGGCGCTGTAACTCCGGACTGCCGGGTTTGCACCAAGCAATGCTTCTACCTTGGCGGTAAGGGCACTGGTGGCATTGACATCAGATGTAGCCGGCAGCGAGATATTGATAGAAATAGTTTCTTCGCCGAAAGAACCGGACATAAATGAAGTACCTGCCATGGGTAAAAGCCCGGTACTGCCTATAAGCAGAAGTACCGCCGTAGCGACTACCGCCAGACGATGCCCCAGTGTCCATTTCAAAGCCTTGACATAAATTTTTTGATACCAGTTGTCTTTGGTGATAACCGCTTTCTGCTTGGAGCCGACCAGCCACTTGGAAAGCGCCGGAATAAGGGTCAAAGCAACTATCAGTGAAGCCATCATGGCAAAAGTCACGGTAAGTGCAAAAGGAATAAACATCTCACCCACAATGCCGCCGACAAACATCAGGGGGGCAAAGATAGCTACTGTAGCCAAAGTAGCCGTAGTAATGGGGGTGGCCACCTCTTTGGCACCGCCGATAGCCGCCTCCTTGAAACTTTCCCCGGCACGCAGACGGCGGTAGATAACTTCTATTATGACTATACTGTCATCAATAAGCCGCCCTACCGCTATGGTCATGGCACTTAAGGTAAGAATATTAAGGGTAATGCCAAATAAACTCATGCACAGGAAACCGAAGAATATGCTAAGGGGAATAGATATGGCCGCTATCAAAGATGCCCGTACAGCCCAAAGGAAGAAAAAAACCACCAGTACCGCCAGAATACCGCCCACAACCGCCTTTTCCTCAAGCTGGCTGATGCTGGTATCAATGAAATCTGACTGGTCAAAAACAGTGCTGATACTAACGCCGTCACCCAGTGTCCCCTGCAGCCCCGCTATTTTTTCATTTATGGCATTGGCAGTTTCAACTGTATTGGCAGATTCTGTTTTTACTACGGATATACCTACACTGGGTTTGCCGTTAGTACGGGTAATAGCTGAAGAAGGTGAAGGGCTGAGACTAACTGTGGCAATATCTGACAGCTTAATGCCGTTTATCCCCAGCGAAATCTGTTCAATATCACTCAGGGAAGAATAACCGGCTGAAAGTATGCCGGCAATCTGGGAAATGGTTATGCCGTACTGGGTCATCTTGGCAGGGTTGGGGGAGATTACAATATAATCCTTTTCCCCGCCCTCGGTATCCACCCGTAGTACTCCATCAATCTGGGAAAGCAACGGGACTATCTGGCTGTCTGCAATCTGTTTCAGCTGGTCTGGAGGTAAATCCCCGGACAAACTCAGGCTTATCATCGGCATAATATTCATATTGATAGGAATAATCTGGGGGTTATTGGCATTAGCCCCCATCATGGCGGCGAAATTGGTAACAGCCTGAGGGAAGGTGATTTTACTGATGCCCTCGCTCAAGCTTTCACCGACCGCCGTCATATCTGTGCCGTATTCGAATTCGGCCATGATTACTGACATTCCTTCGGAAGAGGTGGAGGTAAGGTGTTTTAGTCCTTTATCTGCCCACTCATCCCAGACAAATCTTTCAATAGGGGTAGTAACATCCCTGACCACCGCATCCGGAGTAGCCTGAGGGTACACGGTAACCACAGTGGTATAGGGCAGGCTGATATCAGGCATCAATTCTACTTTGATGCCCATAAATGCCCACAAGGAAGCACCGGCAACTGCCAGCGCCAAAAGAATGGTAACCAGTCTGCTACGTAATGCCAATTTGGTAATATGCCACATTTAGAAATGCTCCTTCATACTGTTAACCAAGCTCCTGCTGATGTGTTTTTATAGAAGAAATAAGCTCCTGAAGACCTTTCCTCAAGGATTCCAATCCATCTAAACTCATATGTTCCAAAATATCTGCCATATGTTCAGACTTGCTCTCTACCAGATTGGTTACCAGTTCACGCCCCTTGTCTGTAGCTGAAAGCCAAGTGACCCGTCTGTCTTCAGCACCGGGTTTACGGATAACCAGCCCCTGTTCAACCAAACGTTCTACAATGCCGGTTACATCCCCAGGGGTAACCCCTAAACCCTGTGCCAGAGCACTCAGATTTGTTTCACCCTTGCCCATGATAATAAATAAACTTTTCATCTGGGCAAGAGGAACATCCAGTTTGCACCATGAATTCATAGCATAGGGCAGGATAGTCTGGCCCATCTGGCTTTCAAGTGCAATTATATCCTCAATAATTCCGGCTTTATCCACATTCCTTAAACCTTTCTTTTTGCCGAAAGCAGATTTATCCCTGTAATTTGTAAGCTTCAGTGTTGAGAAACTTTTACCGATAAATACTTTACTTTATGTATATAATTTATCTGGTATATAATATATTGTCAAATCTGCATGGCTCTTTCAGCTTCGTGTATAACTGTGGCAGAGTAGTGTCTATCCCCCTAAAAATAAAAAACGGGGGATTCCTCCCCCGTTTCGGCTTAACGTTTAAGCTTCAGCTATGCCTTTTTGATTCTCCTTACAGTCAGCTGCCAAGTGAGCGCCAGCAGAATAACTGCCGGCAGACCGAGCACCAAGAGGAACATAGTTCCTGCTTTGGGTTCAGTTTCTCCCAGAGCATCTGTAAAGAACAGAATAGTAAAGAGCAGCAGAGCCAGCCCGATAATACCCAACAACCATTCATACCAGGTCAGGGATACATGGCTGGTTCTAAGCCACATGATCAAAGCAAGCGCCAATGCTCCTAATACAAAACTTATTATTAACCACATATTATCCTCCCTTGTATTTTAGTAATCTTTGCCCATGGTAACGTGTGCGGTGTCAAAGCCAAGTGTCGGCTGTGACATATCCCACCAGGCCTCTTTGTTTTCGTGTACACCATAACCGAAGAATTTATCCGCCTGCCACAGGAAGCTGTTAAAGATCGGCGTGGTTGACAGGGTTGCCCTGACAAACGAATGGATATTGGCAATGTCAGTATTGAAAGTACAGGTACCCATACAAGCACCGCAACCGCCGATGGTAGCTTTATACGACCAGCAGGCAACACCATCCGTCCAGAACTGTTTGCGTCCGGGAATGTGGGTGGTATCTTCCTTGCCATAAATCTTCGGTACATCCCAGGTTGGTTCATGCTCATGGGAAATACACTGGGCGGGACATTCGTCGGCACATTTGGTGCAGGTTTGGCAGAAGCGCCACATACCGGCATCAATGGGAGGTGTAGGTTCAAGAGGAAGGTCAGTAACCAAGCTGAATAGACCAACGCAGGGACCAAACTCCGGGCTTATAAAAGCACCATTGTTACGCGCTCCCTCACCCAAACCGGTAAGGGTAGCAGTGGCAATGGTAGGGATAGCCCCGTTAAACGGCCGGGTATAACCATAACAGGTATAGCCCAAAACCTGCATAAATGTTTGAACACGGGGCTGCATAATAGAGAACTGGCTGTAGCGCATACTGTTTCCGGCACTCATAAGGTCTGAACTGGGAGATGAACGGAACATCTCTTTGTTTAAGGGGTGAGTAAAAGCAAAGTCATAAAGCTGTACTTTGTCAGGAAATACCAGCTTATCAGAGCCTTCATAGCCTTTGGGTACATCCTCAAATATATATTTTTTATGGGCGGCATCTTTGTCATATTCCCGTATAAGCTTTGTTTTCACCAGATCAGTAATTTCAGCCATACCTACCTGTGCTGCCCCGAAGTGAATCATGGCAGCTCGAAGCATCTTGCTGTTTTCTTCAGGAGTACCCTGCCATTTGGGGACACCCAAAGATTCAGGAGTAGTGCTGGAGGTAGGTCCCATAAAAGTGATAGGGTACATATAGTTACCGGAAGATAAAGCCCTATCCCGAAGAGTCATACCGCTTTGATTGGTTTTCACCGCGTTGGAACTGTAGGCTGCAGCCGCTGCCCGCCGCTTTGCACCTTCTTCCGCACCCAAAAAGAAATCCTGGGTGGGATTGTTTTGACCGGTCCAGATACCGTCGGAACGGTACATAAGTGACCAGTCCAGTTCAACTGTAGGATCTTCTAATTCCCGGTTTTTCACATACCAGGGACGTTTCCATTCGGCTGTCGGAGATGATATAAATTCATCAACGTCATGAAATACCGGGCTTATAGCGGATGATGCTCCCAGACCCGCACCTGCCAGTCCGACAGCTTTCATGAAATCCCGACGGCTTACCATTGAATGAAATCTTGACATTTTTCTCCTCCTTTTTAACCGGATTGCATGTTCCCTTATAAATTACCAATCAAGCAGCACTCTATATCCTCATTTGCCCTCCCTAATATAGTTCAGATAAAATTAATGTTCGTTATAGAATATTACTCATCCCTTACAACCACTGTCAATTAGTATAAATACTTATTAAACTAGGCATTTAGTATACTAATGGTATATTTAATGCTTACTTTCTCTGTTTAGCCCGCCACGGGTGAGTATAATATTTGTATCAAACAGTAATTTTGGTGTTTAATTACCTGCGATGAGGTTCAGCAAAATACAACTTAGGAAAATGATATGACCCACACTCTGAAACTTAGCACTTTTGACATCTGGGGCATCATAATGCAGGCAAGGGCTGTAGCTTACAACGTAAGAAGAAAAGAGCTGATAGAGCAGGACCTGACGCCTGAACAAGCAGGTATACTGAATATCCTGCATAAAGGTAAAAACAGGATAATTACCCCGGCCCTTATCGCCAAAGAATATCTACGAGAACCCCATACAATATCGGTGATACTGAAACGAATGGAAGAGAAAGGGCTGATTGCCCTGAATAAAAACCTGACCCGCAGAAATATGATAAGGGTAACCCTTACCGAAAAAGGGGATGCCGCCAGAGCGGACGCCTTCCGGCTGGACAGGACAAGCAAACTTTTTAAAAACCTGTCGGATGATGAAACAAAAACGCTTTATAGTTTACTCACGAAAGTAATGGCCAATGCAGCAGAGGCACTGGCAGAATCAGAATCCGATGCCAACCGTGATTTGAGCATTTTCCATGAGTATGATAACAAAATACAGTCTGAGAATTTTCCCTGACAAAAGCCGGCTGATTAGCTAAACCTATGCCGGTTTATTTTTAAAGGATATAATCTGCATTTCCCGCAGCAGGCGTAAAAACTGACGGCAGTCTTTTTCGATGATATCCCTGGGGGCATTGTACCCGGCAGATAGCGCGTCTACAATCTGCTCCAAATCACGCCTGCCGTCACATAGACCCAATATAGCCAGCTCCGTACGGGTAAGCGTTATGAGACGGCTTCTAACCGGCTCATACACCACCGTGGTTTTTTCGGGAGTGGCAGACTGGGTAAGCTTGCGGCTGATATTCTGCCTGATTTTCACCAGATTGAAATTAAGTACCGCAGAGTTTAACTGTTTGCTTAACAGGGGAACTGCCGAAGCATTTACCGGATAATCCTGAGGCTGCGCTGCTTTAGGCGGTATTTCTGCGGCACTCAGCAGGTCCGTGATAAGCGGATAACGGGATACATACGGCAAAAGGTCAGCCACTAAGAGTCTTTTAAAAATATCACGGCTGGGGTGCTGGTTTATAAGTTCAGCCCAGCTATGGATACTCATTTCACAGGCTTCCTGACTGGAGAGGCCGCAAGACGTCTGATAACTGCGTGAGAGCTTAAACTCATCTGCTTTTTTATTTTCTATAACAGCGGTAACCCCATATTTTTCAGGCAGTTTGGACACAGCAGACCCCTTGCCCAAACTGAAAAAATCTATGTTGAAAGAGCGGATAATATCTCTGTTTTCAGCCAGAAAGTCAATTGTTTCCCTTGCCTCAGCCGCACTCTCAGTCGGGAAACCCAGAAATACGTACAGATGATTCCAGATATCTGCCCGGTAAATATTGCGGCAGACCTGTGCGGCTATCTCTTTGGTTGTACCTTTTTCCATATGCTCAAGGATACGATTACAACCGGACTCAAGCCCTAAAAATAATACCCTGAAACCGGCCTTGCGCATTTTAAAACACAGTTCCGGTGTAAAGCCAAGTTCCAGCCGCACATTCACCGAACAACTGGCCGTTATACCCCTGTTTATAAGTTCCTCTGAAAGTTTGTTTGCCAGAGAGGGAGCTAAACCTTCATCAGCAAAGGCAAATTTATCAATCTGATGCTTTGCTGAGAGCACCCGCATATCCTCTGCAATTTTAACGGCGTCTCTTTTCTGGTAGCGCCAGCCATAGGCCTCGTTATGGGAGCAGAAAGCACACTTGCCCCAGTAACACCCACGGGAAGCAAGCAGGGGCAGAACCGGCTCCGGCGAAAGGTAATCACCCAGATTCAATCCGTCAAAACAGGGGGCAGGCAGGGAATTTATTTTCACCGAAGGTTTATTTGGATTTACCTGTATATGGCCGTCAAAATAGATAAGGTTAGGTACTTCGGAAAGACTTCGCCCGCTTTCAAGGCATTTAACCAGCTCAAGCAGGGGCTGTTCACCCTCGTTGACCACTGCACTGTCAAAGAAAAGTTTAAAAAGCTCTTCATGGCGGGCAATCACATCTCCAAGCAGGGTAACAATATACCCACCGATTACTATATGCACCTTGGGGTTCGCCGCTTTGAGCTGACGGGCCAATGTGAGTGACGGAAGCAGCTGACTGTCACCTGCAATTGAGATGCCGATAATATCCGGCCGGCACTCAGCTATAAAAGGCAGCAGCTTTTCCCGGCAGAGTTTGATATAGGGGTTCTGTGCATTATCCGCGGTGGCATCTTTTATATCACGGTAAGACCGCTGGTAAGCGCCCATTTCAAAGGAACTCAAGTCCAGGCGGGTAGGGAAGTGGGCAGTAGAAATTATGGCCATAGCCTGATTTAAAGTCTCTCTGGCCTGTGCGAGTATATCGGGGTCATAGTAGCTGGTGCTGTCATGGAAGACAGCTTTTGCCTTTGAAATCCCGCCTGCCACCTTCTCCAGAGAGGCACCTGCAATAAAGAGGTCATTGTAGTATTGCTGGTCAAGCGGGGACAGACTGCGTGAAGAATCAAGACGCTTGAATTCAGCGTTCAGACCAGTTTTCAGGCTGCGCAGATATTCTTCGGAGAAAAAAGCATTGTAAGCTTCAAGATTGAAGTCATACTGGACGGTATCTATACCATTTTCCTTCAGGTAAGCTGTAAGCGAAGGCAGGCTGAGATATGTTTGGTAAGGAATCCACTGGGGCGGGAAAATCAGTAAAGTTTTCACCCCTTTATTATATCCAAAAGAACCGAAACCGTCTGTAAAAATTTAGGGGGGACTAAATCCCCCCTATACCAAAAATTAAAGCTGTTTGATCTTTAGCCTGTTACGGCAAAAACGGACTACAAGCGGGGTTCATTTTTCTTGTCAGATTGCCCCAGTTGAATTTCCAAACCCACTCCCGCTTCTTCAAGAGGGGGGTGGTTAGTCTTCCTAAGGGTTATCTGAGGCATGAAGAATACCGCTACCAGGGCTACAAACATGAGCATTGCCCCGATGAGATAAACCTGATCGATGGAGTTGCTGAAAGCTGTCTTCAGGGTTACCAGAAAATGGTCAAACGAGGCCGCAAGCTGGTCCTGAACGGCTGCCGGAGCCTGACTGATAAGCTGATATATATGATTTTGCCCGTCAGTAGATAAAAATGCCTGTATAGTATTGCCGTCTATAGTCGTAGGAGTGCCGGCAGGGTTAAGCTGTCCCATAAGCTCAACAAAAGGCTCATTAGCAATATCAATCAGCTGGGAGGATAGCTTGGCATTCATAACGCCGCCCAGCAAAGCACCGCCGACTGTACCGCCTATACTCCTGAAAAGCTGGGTACCGGCGGTTACCTCACCTAACTGCTTGTGGCTGAAAGCATTCTGCACGGCAATGGTAAAAATAGGCATGGTGACACCCAAACCCAGCCCAAGCAGTATCATGCACATTACCAGCTGGGTATTGGTAGTATTTATACCTACAAATGAAAAAATGAACATGGCAACAGTTGCCAGCGCCACACCCCCAACCGCCAGTTTTTTATAATTGCCGGTACGGGAGATTATCTGCCCGCTTATAGCTGAAGCTATTACCACTGAAAGCATCATGGGTGCCAGTATCAGGCCGGAAGAAGTAGCGGATACACCGACAACTCCCTGAGCAAAAACCGTAATGTATAAAAGTGCCCCGAACATACCCATGGAGGTCAAGAACAAAGTTATAGCCGAAACCGAGAAAATGCGTGTCTTAAATAAACCCATTGAAAGCACGGGCTCTTTTACCCTGCGCTCTACCATTACAAAGCTAAATAGGGAAATAATGGCGATGCCGAGCAGCAAGAGTATCTGCCATGAGTTCCAGGCATACTGGCTGCCGCCCCAAACAAACGCCAGCAGCAGGGGTACCAACCCCACAATTAATAAAGCCCCGCCCAAAAAATCAATGGAACGATCCTTAATTTTATGCTGAATAGGAGGAATAGCCATAGCCAGCACTGCCATAGCGGCAATGCCAACCGGGATATTTATATAAAAAATCCAATGCCAGCTGAAGGCATCAGTTATCCAGCCGCCCAGCAAAGGACCGGCCACCGCAGTAAGGCCAAAAACACCGCCTAATACACCCTGCCATCTGCCCCGTTCAGCAGGGGAGAATATATCACCGATAAGCGCCATGGAATTGACCATCATGGCACCGCCGCCGATACCCTGCAAGCCGCGGAAAAAGATAAGCTGAGTCATATCCTGAGCCAAACCCGAAAGCACAGAGCCCAAAAGAAAAATACCGATACCAATGAGGTACAGCGGTCTCCGCCCGAAAATATCAGAGAGTTTGCCGTAAATAGGCACTGTTACGGTGGAGCTTAACATATAAGCTGTAAAAACCCAGCTCAGATGTGAAAGACCATTCAGATCGGCCGCTATTTTGGGCATAGCCGTAGCCACGATAGTTTGGTCCAGTGAGGCCAGTATCATGGACAATATGACACCCAAAAGAATAAATAGTTTATTACCCTTTTTCACTAATGATTTGTCTCCCTAGTTTCCTGTAATCTTTTCTGCCAGTTTTTTATTCAACAACGCAAACGTAGCCAGTTCGTCATCACTCAACACCTCAAAGGCGGATATTACTTTTACTGCAGTTTGTTTCTTTATTTCAGCTATCCTGTCTGATGCCGCCGCCGTAATGCTGAGAGAGATAGCCCGCCGGTCTTTTAAATCTATCTCCCGCGTAAGCAGCCCTTTTTCCACCAGACCGTCTACTATCTGGGTAACCGCACTGGGGCTGATACTGAGCAAATTGGCCAGGTCTTTAATGCCTGTGCCTTCATTTTTTTCTACTGCCCTTAGTACCATCATTTGGGTATGGCCAAGAGCCAGGTCGTTTCCTCCGGCATGGCCAGCCGCAAACATAATTTTCTTTATAAGGCACATATTATTGTAAATATCTTCAATAAATGCTTGCCTTGTCATCTCATCTCCTTTTTTATTTAGTAACTTAATATTTTATATACTTAACTATTAAATGTCAAAACTGCCGGCATCTTAAAATTCAGGGAATAATAAAAAGGGGGAGGTTAAACCTCCCCCTTTTAAGCTGATAAACTAAGCTTTACTAGGCTGTCTTTTTGTGGCGGATAATAAGCTGCCAGTCCAGTGCGGCCAGTATAAGAAAGATAATACCGAATATCAACGCACCCATCCAGGCTGAAGTCGGTTCGTTCTCTTCAAGCGAACTGAAATAATGCTGGACGGTGGCAAACAAGGATGAGACCGCCAAAAGACCGATAACCCATTCGTACCACTTTATACCAAGCTGCCGGCGCACAAGCCAGACAACAAACAGGGTCAAAGCGACTGCTACTGCCAGTCCTACGAAAAACATATTTCCTACCTCCAATTCCTTAAGCTTTTAGTAACTGGTGTCAATACCGTAGGTAAAGTCATTGTCCAAATCCCAGAATTCTTCAGGATCTTTCCGCCCGTAATCCATAGCTTTTTCCATATTGGTAAAAAAGCTATTAAGCAGAGGAGTATTGGCAACTGTTCCCTTAACCACAGCATGGATAAATGAATCCGGTTTGCTGTTAAAGGGGCAGGTGCCCTGACAGGTGGGGCAGTGAGGACAATCTGCGGTATTGGTTCGCCAACCCTCAAATGTTCCCTGCTGGATGCCGGACTTGGCTGAGGCAGGGTTTTCCCAGGTGGGGTCACCCTGCTGAATCAGATTGAAGGGACAGGAGTCCGCACAAATACCGCAGGTCTTGCAGAATTTGTAAGCACCAAAGTCTATGGGCGGAGTAGGCAGCAAGGGCAGGTCTGTAATAAGCGCCCACATAGCCCGGTTGGTTGTGCCGTATTTGGGAGTAAGAGTGGGTGAAGACATACGCCCGTGTTCGCCCATACCGGATAAGGCTGCCAAGGGGTTAGCCAAGAAGCCCATCATACCCGGATTCAAGGCCTGATAACCCAAACCGCGGATAAACTCCTGGAACTGAGCACCGACCTTGGGGAAACGGGAATATGAATACCAGACAGAGAAGTTTTCGGTGATGCCGGCCTGACGGCGGGTGCCTTCCAGTGACTGCCTGGCACTCCACATCAGTACCCATTTGCACTTGCGGGGGATAACCATCTTGGTTGCGGTTTCATAAGCTTCGTCTACATCTTCAACGACTACATCTTTGCCGCCGATTTGAGAGTGAATAAATTTCAAAATATCATCATCAAGTTCAAGTGCGGCCACATCCGAGCCTCCAAAAAACCTGATAGCAGTACGGCAGGTTTTCAGGTTTTCTTCAGGTGTACCCTGCCAGACGGGAGCGCCAAAATCCTGGGGGCGGGTAGTGGTGTCCAACTGAGGCCCCAACCACGGAGTAAAGGTGGGACTGCCGCCAGCCGCCATAATAGCACCGATGACATTAACTCTTTTGCCGCCCATTTCCATATTGCCGGGCCAAGCACCGAACATCATAAATTTTGAAGCGTTGCAGAGTGAAGTAGTCCTGACATCACCCATACCTGCATAACCGGGAGTCCATCCCGGAAATTCCTTGGCCATGGCATCGTAAAGAGTAAGTGCCATTTCGGGGGTTTCAAGGTCTGTAGAAGTACCGCCGATAACCCCGGCCTTTTCAAAGTCAGCTACCGTGGGTCTGGGCAAACCCTGAAATACACCCCGCTGACGGGTTACTTTTGACCAGTCAATAGGAACAGTAGGATCTTTAAAATCCCTTTCCTTCACCCACCAGGGATTTTTGTTAATACCGATTGCCGAAGACGTAACCTCATCCAAATCATGGAAAACAGGGGCAGCAGCGCTCATAGTCCCTAAACCTGCTCCGACTACCCCGAGGCTTTTCATAAAATCACGTCGCGAGAGTGTGGAATGAAACTTTTTCATAGATTTCCCCTTTCGAATTCTATTAAACTACCGCTGTTGTTATAATTTTTATTTTTTAGCTTGCTATCACCCTCTTCCAATAGTATATTAGTCTATATAGACTAGTCTATATAGACTAATATACCGCTGATTCATTGTCAAGAGTATGTGCGGAGATTTGGCAAAAACTGCTTGAGGGATTAAGATATAACAATTAACTAACGATAATTACAAGCACAGGACAGAAATGAACAAGTACGAAACCATAACACTGGAGCATTTACTCTGGATAAACATCGTCCAGGCCCGGCACGTCATGAACCGGCTCTGGGAGCGCAAAATGAAGGATACTCACCTGACAACCGAAAAATTCGCCATTATACATGAGCTTTTGTGCCTGGGAGGAGAATCCACCCCCCATAATCTGGCCAAGAGGATTGTATTTGAACCCCATTCCATCTCAGCTATGCTCAGCCGCATGGAAAAAGACGGGCTGATTACCAAAACCAAAGACCTTAAAAAGAAACACATGGTCAGGATAAAACTAACCCAAAAAGCCATAGAGCTTTTCCCTGAAGCCTTAAATACTTCACTTGAGATATTTACTGATTTGATGAAAGGTGTTCCCAGAGAAGAAAAAATAAGGCTGACTGAATCTCTTACCCATATACGAAATAAAGCTTTAACCATCAGCCCCAAGAAGGATAAGAAGCTTACGCCCTTCAAATATACCTGACCCGGATTACAGCCGGAGAATTAAAAGGGGGGAGACTTTAAAGTCTCCCCCCTTCTGTTTTTACCGTGAATTTAGGCTTTCTTTACTCTTCGGGCAGCCAGCTGCCAGGCTAAGGCCAGCAGGATAAGTCCCGGCAAGCCCACTACCAGCAAGAACATATAGGCTGCTTTGGGTTCTATCTCTGCCAAACTGGCAAAATAGTTCTGGATGGTGAAAAGGAGCATAAGCAAACCGATTGCACCAATCAGCCACTCGTACCAGGTCATGCTAAAATTATTCCGTTTCATCAGCCAGACAAGCCCCAGTATCAAAGCACCTACTAATATACCTATCGTAAACCACATATCACTATCTCCTAATTCTTACTTTCCGTACCCGCCGTCTCTGACACCCATAGTGGTATCAAAGCCGTATCTGGGCAGGTCAAGATCCCACCATTCGGCCGCATCGTGATGGCCGTAACCAAAAGCAACATCTGCTTTCCAAAGGAAAGTGTTGAAAATGCCGGTGGTGGAGAGGGTGGATTTGACAATCTCATGTATCATGGCTTTGGTATTTACATTAAATACACAAACGCCGGTACATATCTGGCAGGTAGCCCCGGTGCTGTGCTGATACAGCTTGCACTCAGGTTCATTCTTGTAGTAAGCCTTTTTACCGCTGGTGCTCCAAGGGCCAGCCGGTTCCCAAGTAGGCTCTTCTTCAAAGGATATTGCCTTGGCCGGGCAGGTATCGGCACACTTCCGGCAGCTATGGCAGAAGCGGAAAGCACCGAAATCTATGGGTTTGCTGACGGGCAAAGGCAGGTCGGTGATAAATTTGTAGATACCTACTACCGCACCTTCTTCAGGAATAACACACTGATTAATTCTGTCCATTTCGCCCAGACCAGACAAAGTGGCCACAGCCGGAGAAGGACAAATACCGTTAGGCCAAGGGGCAGACTGCAAACCCTGATAGCCCAGCCCAAGCAGAAATTTCTGAACACAAGCCATGGTTTCCTGATTAAGCCGGTAGCGGCTCATATTGGCGGCATAACAAACACCCGAAGGTGCAGTGCGGTACATTTCCTTTGGCATGGGGGTAGTGTAGGTAACCACCCAGCGGGCTTTGTTGGGAATAATAAAGTGGGTATCGGTTACGTAGCCGTTATCACAATCTTCAAAACCATAAGCCATGGGCGGGCCGTTGAAGAACATACGGCTGGCATCTACAGGATAGAACATGCTTTTTACATTGTTATCCAGCTCTATAGATGCAATCTGACCGGCACCGAAAAACCTCATGGCAGATTTGAGCAAGGCAAAATTCTCTTCGGGAGTGCTTTCCCAGCGGGGTACTCCAAAACTTTCATGGGTATAGGTTTGGCCTACCAGCTCCGGTATGGGGGCTGCCCCTTCCAAAGCCGGATATACAGGTTCTCTCCAGCCGGCATGAGCTATAAAATGAGGCCAGGCAGCTTCCTGCATGGAGGTATCCAGCAGGGAAATGGCTTCTCTGGAGCCGGTCTTCTTGGCACCTGCGTTAAGATTGGCCACACCCTGAGCCATAGCGGCATTTACCCTGTCCCATCCCACAAAATCAGCTAACAGCGGGGGAAGGTGACAACCTTCCTGGGGAAACGGCAGCGAGGACGTTTTACTCCAGTCTATTTCTATGGTCGGCTTGTCAACCTCTTTCACCCACCAGGGGCGTTTGGCGACAGATGAATCTGCCGAGGCTACTTCATCAAGGTCATGGAAAACAGGGGAAGCGGCGGCAACTGCACCGATACCGGCACCTGCTAATCCTAATCCCTTCATGAAATCTCTTCGGCTGAGGCTACTGTGAAATTTACTCATAATTCTTTCCTTTCCTGCAAATATTTCAAGCATGCCATACAGTTTTTTACTCTGGTCTTGTCTACCCCTCCTTAACATTATTCAAGGATATCTGAATATTATAAATAACCGCAGTAAACCAAACGGTAAAGCTCTCAAGCTCAAAGTAAAGTTAATATAAGGCTTAATTAAGGTTTCTTTACTTTTGCTAATCTTGGTATAAACGGGAGTTATCTGGTTATATAGCATGTTTTGGCAGTATAATATAGCTACATACACACGAGAGAACTTGGGTGGAAATAGACGAACTAAAAGACGAAATAGCCAAATTAAAGCAATGCAACTACGCTTTGAAAAAAGAGCGCCTGAAATACCGTGAACTTTTCAACCGCGCCAATGATGCTATTCTGCTGTTCAAATTTAACAATCCCAATGAGCCGGTAACTATTACCGATGCCAATACCGCCGCCTGCAAACACTTTGGCTACACTTACGAAGAGCTGATAGGCAAGACAAACCTGTTTATAGATTCCCCGGAAACAGCAATCCGCGGGACAGAAATACTTAACGATTTATTTATAAAAGGGCATGAGGTTCTGGAGATAGCCCACAAAAATAAAAACGGGGAGAGTATCCCGGTTGAGATTAACCACAAAATAATTTATCTGGCCGGTGATACTATGATAATTTCGGTTATCCGGGATATAACCGCCAGAAAAAAGAATGAACAGGAATTACGGGAGTCTTTAGAGCGTGAAAAACAGCTCCGGGAAACCCTGGAAAACGAGATAAGCCAGCGGGTTACCTTTATGCGGGCTTTGGTTCATGAATTGAAAACCCCTCTGACCTCCATGCTGGCTACGTCTGAGCTGCTTAGCAAAAACCTGAAAGAAGAACCCAATCACAGTTATATCAAGTGTTTGTACGCCGGCATACAGGACCTTAACCTGCGGGTAGACGAACTTCTGGATATTGCAAGGGGAGAGGTGGGACTGCTCCGGCTGGAATGCGAACCGCTGAATATTTACGAATTGCTTAAAGATGTGGAAGAGATAATAAGACCCGTATTTGAATCCAACGCCCAAAAGCTGACCATCAGCCTGCAAAATTCGCTGCCGGTTGTGGTAGCCGATTATAAACGTTTGAAACAGGTAATTTTAAATTTGCTGGATAATGCTGCCAAATACACCCCTCTGGGCGGAGATATACGGCTGAGTGCCGCTGCCGGCAATAAATATCTGGTGATTGAAGTTAAAGATAACGGCAAAGGTATGAGCCCGAAGGAGACAGGGGCTTTGTTTAAACTATACTCACGCAGCAATAAAAAGGGCTCTCCCTCAGGCTTGGGTATCGGTTTAGCATTGTCCAAGATGATTGTTGACCTGCACGAGGGGGAAATAACAGTGAAAAGTAAACTCGGCGAAGGAAGCACCTTTACTTTTTCCATACCGCTGAGGCCAAACGCCAAATGAAGATACTTATTATCGAAGATGATTATAAGATAGTGCAGGCAATATCTTTTGCCCTGAAGATAGGCTGGCCTGATGTAACTCTGCTGAGTGCCTCCCGCGGGGAAAACGGGCTGAAACTGATTGAAGAACAAAAACCCAGCCTGATTATCCTTGACCTGAGCCTGCCGGATATGGACGGATTGGAAGTGCTGAAAGATGCCCGGCTTTTCTGCGATACGCCCATTATTATTTTGACTGTACGGTCAGAAGAATCTGATGTGGTGGAAGCACTGGAGCTGGGAGCAAACGAATATATAATAAAGCCCTTCCGCCAGATGGAGCTGCTTGCCCGAATCCGCTGCATACTCCGCCGCCCCATAACCACCAACAAGGATGCCTTGCTGGAGTGGGGGCCATTTAAACTGGATTATTTTAAACGTCTATTATTCATGAACCAAAAAACTGTAATCTTGACCACCATTGAAAGCCAGATTATGCATGAGCTTCTTAAGGATGCCCCCAATATAGTTACTTACTCACGGCTGTCTGAACTGATTTCAGGCGGGCATTACCCTGAAGTAATAAACAGCATAAAGGTACATGTATATAATCTGAGGCGAAAACTTGAGGCAGATTCATATGCCCCAAAACATATTATGAATATGCACGGGGTAGGCTATTTCCTGTCTAAATAAGGCTTAAATGCCGATGTCATGCAATATTTTGCCTGAAAGACAGCCCAAGCGGACAGGGCAATGTATCAAGTGCTAGCCGGTAAATTCATCTTTGCCCGAAAGCAATAGTATTACCGCCGGGATACCGGTCAGGACAAATGAGCAGGCCGCCGCTATAGCACCAATTAACGCCCAGTTCCATTTCTTCCGCAGAAAAACAAAGATGCTACCTACCAGAGCCACACATGCAACAGCAAGTGCCGGTATTGGGGTATCAAAGATAATACTGGGTACGAAAGGCGGAATATCCCCCTTGCCGAATCCGCTCCCGGCTGCCCCGAATATGCCCAAAGAATAATTCAGTATGCCCAGCATACCCAGTGCGGCTGAGAGAATACACAAAACCCCTGCAATCACCGGCCCGCGGGTTTTCTTTGATTGTTCATTCATACTCTTGCCTTTCTCCCCATGATAACCGCCACTCATCCTCAAATACAAGGGCAGAATGGCGGTAAAGCCGTACCCAAAAGCTCTGGGACATAAAAAAACGGGGAGCGGGTTTTAAACCCACCCCCCCGTTTAGACTTGATTAAGATTTAGCCCTAAGCTGTGCGGCTTCGGAAAAACCCGATTCCGATAAAGACAATGCCTACACCTATTATTATCCAGAAGGCATAGACACTGGCCCACATAATCATACTCTTGGTGGACTCAGCGGTACTTACCATCTCGTCAATGGTTTCGGTGGTATAGGCTATGGTTGAAATGAATATAGGCATGCTGACTGAGGGTGCGGGAGAGATTTTGAGGGTGGTAGTGGTATCTGAGTACACAGGCACTCCGCTAACCGGTTCTACTTTGATATTTATCAGGAAATCACCAGTTTGGGGTATGCCGGTATTAGCATAAGTACCCAGATTTATATTCTTCTGGTCTACCTGAAAGACATAAACAGTCAGACCCTGATAGGTTTCCTCTTTGACAAATTTGGCAGTCAGGCTCTGGTGGGCTGTTGCAGACCAGAAAGGATAATCCTGCTTCTGGGTATTTGCCGGAAAGGTAAACTGGCCGGTGCGGTCAATATCCCCGTAACCGGCAACATTCGCCCGGGTAGTTCTGTCCAACCCGTAAACTTCCTCTGAACCAAAGGGCAACTCTGTACCCGCCTGAGCGTGGGTAAAAGTAATCTTCTGGTCCATAAGCAGAACATCATCTTCCAGACCACTGGCCTTCAGGGCACGGGTAACATTGACCGGCATGGCGGGATTAAGCTGATTGGTAGCAGAGTTCAGTACCTGAACAGTACCGGAAAAATAATAATTCTGTTCGTAATCCGCCGGCAGTTTAGCCATAACCGGGAAAAACACATACACCCAGATAAAAGCCACCGCCACTAAGAGAGTACCTAAAAATGAGGGCCACCAACGTTTGAACAACCTAGTCAACCTCCTACTTCATTTTTGTATCACGCTAACTTGAAACCAAAGCAAATAATTTTAGGGTAGATATGCTAAAGGGTCATAAAAGGCATGCGGTACACTGAAAGCGAGTAATAATAACATATTATTTTACTTTTTGAAAGATTATTTCAATTTTATTCATTATTATAGGGAAATAATCACACCGATAGAAATACCAGTGCCCGAACTTCTCAGATTCGGGCACTGTAGCAAGTGTTAACGCGGCATATTTATACCTGCGGCATTACAGGTTTCAGACTTTAGCAATTCTCCTTGCGGCCAGCTGCCAGCTGAGCGCTAAGAGGATAAGAGCCGGCAAACCGGTAACCAACAGGAACATGTAGGCGGCCTTGGATTCTACTTCTTCAAAGCTACCCATAAAGTTTTGCAGGGTAAATACCAGCAAAAGCAGCCCAAGTATGCCGATAACCCACTCGTACCAGGTAAGGTTAAAATTTTTGCGTCTCAGCCACCAGATTAAACCCAGTACTAAAGCCCCAATTATGATTCCTATAAAAAACCACATAAAGCTTTAATCTCCTTTCCTATTTACCGTAACCGGCATCAGCCGCAACAATTGTTGAGTCCTGACCAAGGGTAGGCAGACTGAGATCCCACCATGTTTCGGCTTTTTCAGGGTCAGTACCATAGCCAAAGGCAGCACCCAGCTTGTAGAAGTAGGTGTTGAAGAGAGGAACATTGGCAATAGTGCCTTTGATAATCTGATGAACCAGAGCGCCTCGGTTTACGGTAAAAGTACATTCACCCCAGCAGATACGGCAGCCATGGGAGGTTTCGTTGGAATACTGGCGGCAGAGAGGCAGATTGTTATAAAAGGCTTTAGTGCCCTTCACCGAGTATATAGTCTCTTTGCCCTCCGTCAGCGGCAAATCCCAGGAAGGTTCTTTTTCTTTAGATATACACTGCGGCGGACAGGAATCTGCACACTTCTGGCAGGAGTGGCAGAAACGGTAAATGCCTGCATCTATGGGGTGGGTAGGTTCAAGAGGCAGATCCGTAAGTACGCCATACAAACGTCCGGGTGCACCATATTCAGGGGTGAGAGTATAAAGCTTCTGGCGGCTGGCTTCACCCAAACCGGCCATGATAGCTGCTCCTCCCTCGGAACCCACATAACGGGAATCATTACCGATAGTGCCGATAAGCTGGTAACCAAGGTAACGCAGGAAGTTGTAGGTGGAAGCGTGCAGGTTAGCACAATTGTAGAAGGTATTAGCATTTGCCATACCGCCTAGCAAAGTGCCAGCCGAACGCCAGAGTTCATTTGAACCTTGGGTTGAAAGGGCTATTTCCCACAGGGGTACATTGGGGATAACCAATTTTTCAGTAGTTTCATATGCTTTAGGTACACTTTCAAAGACAATAGGACGGGCAGCGGTAACAGGAACGGTAGTACCGATGTATTTTTCGTTGTTGGAATCGCCCTTCTCATACGAGAAAATAACATGGTCACGATGTTCCTGAGTAAGCTCGGTATAGCCCACCAGCGAAGCACCATAAGCCCGCATAGCCGCCCTAAGCATACGGGAAGCCTCTTCAGGTGAACCCGTCCACTTTGGTTCACCCCGTTCCTCGGGAGTTTTTACCGGAGCGGGGTCTTTGGTTTCAGCCCAACCGGGAGAAGTGCCCTGAGAAACCCGTTTAAAACTGCCGGCCAGTGCCCTGGAACGGTAAGTATACCCGGGATAATTTGAAGCAGTTCTTTCAGCCAGTTCGGCAGCGGATAAAGCTGCAGCACCCAAAACTCTGTCTGCCCCGTAATAAATCGCTCTGACTCTGGCGGATTGTCCCTGATTACGCCCGTCATGGCGTTCCATCATACTGAAATCCACCTCTATAGTAGGGTCATCAATAGGGCGCTCTTTGACCCACCAGGGACGCGGCTGAACAGCTGTATCAGAGGCGATAAGTTCGTCAATGTCATGGAAAACAGGGGCTGAAGCAGCAACTGCGCCAATACCTGCCCCAGCAAGACCCAGACCCTTCATGAAATCACGGCGTGATACCATTGAATGAAACTTGCTCATAAATTCCTCCAATCCTCTTAACTGAAACCTGTTCTTCCACAACGCCACCCAGTCTCTCCTGAGCGCCATAATGCAAGCCACACCTCACTAAGAAAATATCTTAATCAGTGAACACCAATTCATGAATAAATTATACAATCAGATAGGCCTTTTACTATCCGCTTTTATACGTAATATATGTTAGGCATTTTTACTTATTTCCTATATGTAAAAATACTTATAAAAAGCGGCATTATCCTAGTGGGTACAAGCAGGCTTTAAAGAGTAACTCGAAATGATTATTTCCTGGAATAAACCGGAAAACACAAAAAAACCGGCCCCGAAAGAGGCCGGCAAATCAGTAGCTTAAGGATATGTTTTCAATTTAAAGAAGTTGCAGGGCTATTCCTCAAATACTTTACCCTGTTCATATGAACCCAAAATATGAATGCTCTCGGTCACTTTTTCCAGTTCCTTCAGGGCACGCTGAGTTTCAGGGGTATTCAGTCCCCGTTCAAAATCCAGATAGAAATAATAACCCCAGGTACGTCCCATAATGGGGCGGGATTCTATCTTGGACAGGTTTATGCCCTGATCATAAAAACATTTGAGGCATTTGTAGAGGCTGCCGGCGTTGTTCTCAGCCTTTATAGCCAGAGAGGTTTTGTTCGCCTGAGGCGGGTATTTGGGTTCTTTGGCTATAATAAGAAAACGGGTGTAGTTTTGCTTTTCGGTTTCAATATCCTTTGCCAGTATTTTCATGTCATACAGCTGGGCGGCCAGATTGCTGCCTATGGCGGCAGCGGTCTTCAGGCTTTTTTCCTTTATCATGCGGACACTACCGGCGGTATCGTGGCTTTCTATACGTATCACACTGGGGTGTTTCTCAAGGAAAGATTCGGCCTGAATCATGGCAATAGGGTGGGTATAGACTTCGCGTATCTGTTCCATCTTCACACCCGGCAGGGCAATCAGGTTCAGGATAACATGCAGATAAGTTTCACCGACTATCTTGCTTTCGTAGTTAAGTAAATTATCATAATTTTCCAGAAACGAACCATAAAGAGAGTTTTCTATAGCTACAACTCCGTAATCAGCCAGCCCTTTTTTAACATCTTCAAATACCTGATGAGAAGTGTTGCTTTCAATAATCTCGGAATCGCCGGGAAATTTATGGCGCGCTACAATATCGTGAAAAGAGCCGCGAGCTCCCTGTATAGAAATTTTAATCATTTGCCTGCCCCTTTCCATACCCAGATTATGCTAATAATAGCGTTTACCGCAGATTGAGGCAAGAGTGTATGCACGCAGTGCATTTTCGTATAAGATACTTGCGAATGTACAAGGCGTGGTATAATAAGGATAGGCAAGAGAGTTCCTTGCCAATACCGGCAGAAGGAGGCAAGGCATTTGGAGAAACTGCAGGCTCTGTTATGTACTTGGTTTTTCCCTTGTACAGGCTCTTCGCTGGTGGAAGCTAGGGGGAGTTGAGCATTATCAATCCGGCAAAGAGCAGCGAAGGTTCCTGAGCTTTCCGGTTCACTCACTCTACGGTTAACGAGAAATCTGGCTTTTTTGGCCAGGCGGGGAAAGTAAGGAACGACCGTTTCCCCCGAAAATTGAATATGGCTTGGAATACAGTTGGGCCCCGAATCTTTTACGGGGCCCTTTTTTTGTCTGTTTTCAACCTTTGGAAGAATTTAGAAAACTAAGATGAAAGCAATCACCGGGGCGGACCGAAAGCAAACCGGCGGCACTGCCACCCTGAAGAGCAATCTCTAACCGCCCGCTGCTGCCAATAACAGCCAGCAAGCCGCTGGCCTGAGTGTAATTTTGGCAAAGCCCGTAAACGGTTCGGCCGGAAATCTCAAGCCTTATAGATTTATCCGAAGGCAGCATTTGGGGGGTAATATCAGTAATCAGATTTCCAAAGTGGTCTATGTACACTACGTGTCCGGTAAACGAACCGTCAACCTCCGCTTGCGGACAGGGCAAATGGAAAGCATTTATCCAGTTAAGACGCGGGCCAAATTCCGAAAGGGAAGTACCCAAACTGACATAAGCGGCGGCAGGTGCAAATATATCCCTTCCATGAAAAGTGGCACTGACCGGATTAAGCCAGAAAGCGGGATTGGATAACTGAAAGGCTTCTACACCCCGGGGAATATCCAGCTTCAGCAGGCCCTCTGCCGGAAGCAAATTACTGGTACTTTCGGGCAGATAGGGGCTGAGCACATAACTGAAAATACCATTGTCCGGACCTATGAATATGCCGCCCGGAGTGGATAAAATAATTCCCCGGCGGCCGCTGCCTACTCCGGGGTCTACTACAGCTAAGTGAATGGTGTCTGCCGGGAAATAGGGGCTGACCTCACCCAACAAAAAGGCCGCCTGCTGAATATTCTGGGGCTCTACCTGATGGGAAATATCCAGCAGCGGACATTTGAGTTTATACTCAGGATGGCCCCCTTCATGGCGGCCACATAGGCATCTTGCAAGCCAAAGTCAGTAGTAAGGGTAATAATACCCACAACTAGCCCCCTTTAGCTTAGTTTCAGCATAAGCAGAGATACCAGCAGGAACAGGACTACCAGTATGATGGTGAGTATAAAAAGAGTCTTTTCTATACCCCTTTTGGTGCGGTAGACGCTATCTGCCTGCCCGAAGATACCGCCCAGGCCTCCGCCTTTTACTTGCATCAGGACTGCCAGAGTGAGGGCTACGGCCAGCACTATCTGGGCTATAATCAGGTAGGTTTGCATGTTTATCCTTCCTCCAGAGCTTTCTTAAGCAACTCCATGGCTATGTTAGGGTTGGCTCTGCCCTTGCTTTGTTTCATCATTTGGCCTACTAAAAAGCCGATAACCTGGGTCTTGCCTTCGTTATATTCGGCAACCGCCTTGGGGTTATCCGCCAGCACCTTTTTAGCAATGGCTACCAGCTCGGAACTGTCGGAAATCTGGCTGAGACCCTTCTTTTCAATAATAGTCTCGGCATTCTGCCCGGTACTATACATATCCTCAAGCACAGCTTTGGCTGTAGCGGCATTTACTTTGCCGGCTGAAACCAGCACCAAAAGACGGCACAGACTGGCCGGGCTGACATTGAAGGCAAAAGCGTTTATATCCGCCCCGGCAGTATTCATTATGGAGCTTACCGGCCCAACCACCCAGTTAGCTACTTCCTTTACGCCCTTGTCCTGCGGTATATTCTGAAAATCAGCTTCGGACAGAACCGCTTCAAAATAGTCTGCCAGTTCACGGCTGGCAGTCAGCAGCGAAGCATCATATTCGGACAGCCAGTATCCCTGAATAAACCTTTCCTTGCGGACTTCGGGCAGTTCGGGCAGCTTAGCCCTGATTGCTTCTATCCAGTCACAGCTGATATGCAGGGGGGGCAAATCCGGTTCGGGGAAATAGCGATAGTCATGGGCAAATTCCTTGGAACGCTGGGAGATAGTCTGACATTTGTCGTCCTGCCAGCCGCGGGTCTCCTGGCTTATCTTTTTGCCTTCATCTGCCATTTTCCGCTGGCGGACTTCTTCGTATTCCAAGGCGGAAAAAACCGCCTTGAAGCTGTTCATATTTTTTACTTCCACTTTAGCGCCCAAAGCATCTGAGCCTTCAGGCCGTATGGAAATATTGGCATCACAGCGGAAACTGCCGTCTTCCATATTGGCAGTGGAAACACCCAGATAGCGCATGATGGTTCGCAGTTTCATAAGGTACTGGCGGGCTTCTTCCGGGGTGTGCATATCCGGCTCACTGACTATCTCCATCAAAGGTATGCTGGAGCGGTTTATGTCTAAAAGGCTGTAAGGCTGGCCGTTAATATCACTCTCATGGTGGAGTTTGGCCACGTCTTCTTCAAGGTGAATACGGGTTATGCCGATGCGGCGGATAGCCCCGTCTATATTTATATCCATAAATCCCCTGCCGCAAAGCGGCTGGTCATACTGGGAAATCTGATAACCCTTCATAAGGTCAGGATAGTTGTAATTTTTGCGGTCAAACTTGCTGAAGGAGGCAATATCACAGCCCAAAGCCAAGCCGGACATAATGGTGTATTCCACCGCCTGCTTGTTTATAGTGGGCAGTACCCCCGGCATGCCCAGACATACCGGGCAGACATGGGTATTGGGTTCGGCACTGGTATAGTCTGTACTGCAGCGGCAAAACATTTTGCTTTTGGTATTCAGCTGAACGTGGACTTCCAGACCGATTACTGTTTCATATTGAGTCATTGTAGTTACCATTTCACCTATCTCTGGTTAACTAGCAAGTATATCAATATTCTTCGTCCACTGGCAAGGCAGGCCGGGTGTTTTGCTTTAATGCTAAAGCGGGCTTATGTTATAATGCCCTTTACATGGGGCTGTAGCTTAGTTGGGAGAGCGCTGCGTTCGCATCGCAGAGGTCAGGGGTTCGAATCCCCTCAGCTCCACCAAAGGTATCCATAGGTAGAACTTGAACATTGGTTTTTTGTTGTTAGAGCTTTTTCTTACAATCTTTTCGGGTTTTTCTTTATTTAAGAGAAAACCTTCTTCGCAGTCAGACTCTGATAAGTTAGGATTTTGCCTACTATTTGGAGCAGGACTAAAAAGTTTGGAGTATGTGCAATAGTACCCAACCCATTTGGCCCATAAGGGGGAGTGCAATGTCAGACACTGGTGCTATTATACTTGCCTGCTTATTTATTATTATGGCTGTGTATAGATTACGCAAATTACGATCAGAAACAACGGAGTCCGGAGAAACGATTGTTTGTTATATAATAATATTTGCAGGGATTGCAGTGTTGTTAACTGCTCTTCATATAATCTAAATCATTAAGCTGGGAGGTGGTATGCAAAGGTACGCACGGATAGTTGCCTTTAGTTGCATCTTGCTTATAGCTATTGCCATTGTGTTTGTAATAATAATGGGCATACTCGAGCTATTACCCGCGCAATATCTGGATAAAGCCACTATCCAGATTTCAGTAGACACTTTTGTGATATTGGCATTGCTGTTCTGGATGGTTGGTCATAGTATGCCGAAGCTATTGAAAAAGCTGTTTTCTCGCCCTTTTACAGACCAGGGGGTTTACCTTGTTATCATGTTACGCATGTGCATTTTCTTTACTGTTGCAATAATGGGAGTAGCTATATTAGCAATTGGAGGTAGCCTGCTTTGGGTCTTCGTGGAACTTTTCCTTGGAATAAGCGCACTTTTCCTTTATTGGCCAAACACTAAGAATTGGGATAAAACCCAAAACGAGCTTACCAAATAATCCAGCAGATATTAATTGATTATCACTGACAGAGATAATCAATTGGCCATGTTCGAACAAACCATTGGATACTTTATCCGAGATAGAGGCGAATAAATAAGGTACTCGATACTCTTGATGAAGTTCTTAGAAAATTTGACCAAGAGATAAAACCTATCTCTGAAAACAACTGACTTGCCCCAATCATGGTACCAATTGTTAAGATTAACAACTGAGGATGAAAGTTAGATTGGATTCTTTTAACGTTCTACCTACTGGCACCTCAGCTCTATTTTCCTTGGCTGTATTTGTTACCTTCAGATTATCCCTGATTGGTCTTTATTTTAAAGAGATTCTACGATATGGCTCGGTCACTCTCTTCCTTGTTTAACATATTCGCCAATCGTTCAAGCTGCCAATCATACTCATGGAACCAACTATTTACATCTGCCGAATGGGCACCAACAGCTCTAATACTATACAGTGCCGCACTCAAAGCATGCGTCACAACATGGGCTGTGCCAACAGCCTGACCGGCAGCGTGGGCAGCAAAGACAGCGTCTTTTTCTTCCTTCCCTTTGGCTGCAGCATGGGCATCAAGAGAAGCTTTGCGTATGACAGCCATACTAAACACCCCAGTGTCAATCCAGTCCCGGAGTATTTCAATTGCTTTTCTTGGCCTGTCATCACCGGGATAATTCTCTTCAAAAAATGGCAGAACACGCTCCGCGCATTCTGCAGCCCAGATAGCTAAAAGTCTTTGGTCAGCTTTGAAGACCTGATGGTCTATATGTTCTGTAAAAGGTTTATCCAAAATCTCTGAGACAGACTTGCGAATTTCATATAACAGTTTTGTTGGCCTTATCTTTTCCTGCAATCCTAGCCTCCAAATAATACGCATTTTAAGTCATGCTCAAAAACAAGCACCTGCACAACTAAACCGAATATTTAACTCAAAGTCCATACTGATACTGTCTATCATTTACACGATCTGCAAACCTAACCTGATAAATAACGAATAAAAGATTTTCGATTTAATACAAGATGGATAAGTATTGAGGCAATAAAAGCTATTGCCACAACCACATGGTGGCCGGAATTGCCGGGTTGGACATGGGCTTCCGCAATTCCGGTTATTATGGTAGCCAAGAATAATACAGCCATAGACAAACAAATAACTTTTCTCATAGGGCTGCCCCTGAACTAACTATAGAACGCACCGGTGTAATAGCCTGCTGAGGACAGACCTTAGCACATTTCAAACACCCTTTGCAGACATCTGGCCTGCGGATATGGGCATGAGTGTGGGAAAAAATGCTGATACTTTCTATAACACCATTAGGACAATTTTCAACACATTTCCAGCAAGCAAAGCATTTGGACGTATCAAGATAAATATGTTCGGTTGAGTTGTGTCTAGGTATAGGATTGTGTAGTTTCACCAGTTTTCTCCTTGCGATTAGCTGTGTTCCTGAAGGTGACGGGCTTCCTGCCGATAGATTTTGGTAGCCAAACACCCCTTGAAATCACTTGCCAGTTTAAAAAATTCCTTAAGCGGGATTACTTCGTGGTTCGGCAGATGATGGATAATCTCATGCATAGTTTTGAATTCACTGCGGATTATTTCCATGTATTGCCTGTAAATCTCAAAATCAGCCGGTTTCAAGCCAAATGTAAACAGCCGTTTAGCTATTTGGGCGATACGTATATCTATACCTTCAAACACCGGCCCTTTTTCAGTTTCGGATGCAAAAATAACTCCCTTGGCAACCAGTTCCTTTATATCTGTTTCGGTTAAACCGGAGACAGATACCAGTTCAGCCAGAGATATACTGCCGGATTTAGTTTCATCAAGCGTTGGCTGAAATATATCACCCAGTACAGATTCCATCTCGGCCACATGCTCAATATCCTGACCATCCCGCCTGGCCTGTAATATAATTTTTATTACAGATAAAGGGAGGAATTTATTTGATTGAAGCTCTTTGATCAGCAGGATATCCTTAACGCAATCAGGGCTATAGTAGGCCATATTGTGAGCCGTCTTGAGGGAGGGAAACAGCAGACCTTCACGGGTATAGTAGTGGATAGTCGGCAAAGAAACCCCGGTTGCTTTTGCGACTTCACTTATACGCAGTAGTCCCTGTTTGTTTATATCTGATTTTCTCATCTCAACTACTCTATAGTGCATAGTATATACTTACACTATATACTAGTCAAGAGACAAAAAGCCCTATTACAATGTGAAATCACATCATAAGCATTACTCTGGAAAAGCCGCTTTCAAAACCCTGAGAGCCCGCAGGGTAATCCACTTGCTGGAATGTCTGTTTTTTTCTATGTCCATCCAAGTTTTGCCGGTAAAGCGGCATTCCATAGGCCAGCGTCCTTTGGGGTCTTGCTTGGAAAGCACCAAATCTATGGCTTCAGCCAAGCGGGGGTCACGGGCATAACCCAGAGCGGACAATACATCCAGCGTTTGCAGAATATCAGCTGCATAACCCAAGGGATAACCGAAACTAAACCAACTGGAACTTGGTTTGCTGCCGGTGCCAAAGGGGTAATCCGCCGCCGCAGGGTTGTACCGGAACAGGAAATCCAAGCCTCGGTCCAATGCCCGTATTACAGCCGGGGTACGTTTTGACGGAGGGACTCTGCTAAGGGCGTTGAGTGATTTTACAGCCCCCCAACCGCAAGGCAATCCTCCATTAGGACCGCAGTTGAACATTGGCCCGGGAGTATAAGCATAATAGCGGTCTGTTACACCCGCAGCCGCGGAATCTGCCATGCCATCCCCGGTAATAAATCTGGCATGTTTTTCAATGGCAGTTTGCAGACGTTCATCTTCCAGCCACCCCAAATCTATCAGAGCCGCTTCAAGGTTGCCCGCCAGACAGTGAATAAAACCTGAAGGAGTGCCGTTATAAGAAAACCAGCCGGCCTTGGACTGGTTATATTCAAACAGGTAATTGCAACCTTTTTTTACCCTGCCATCAGATTTATCTGCCCCCAGCTGGGCCAGAAAAACAATCTGCCAGACAGTACTCTGGTATTTGGGTGAATAACCCGCACCGGGGTGCAGCCAGTACCCTTCAGAGGACTGGGCAGCCAGTATAGAGGGAACAGACCCGCTTAACATAATGGAGGCCTTAGCTTCTTTCAGCACAGCGTCATTTTGCCCGCAGCCGATAATATCCCTGAGGGTAAAGTAACGGACTGCCGGCTGGGATAAATCTGTTTCCAGTAACCAAGGAATAGGGTCTGCCCGCAATTTGTCTTTCCATGTTACTTTTTCAGACATCAGCATGTTCCTCTGTATAGTCTTTTAACTATTATATTGCCGGTCTTGGGGCAAAATCCAGATTGCTTCTTAATAATAAAAAGGGCGGCTCTTAGCCTCCCTCTAAAAGAGATTAAAGATAGGGGACAAATACTATTTAGTTAAAGCTTTTTTAATAACTCCTTTGGGGTCACTGGCAAGCAGCACTATTTCCCATACCAGAAACCCGAAGATGATTACGCTTATTCCTAAGAAGGTTGCATCCTGATTAATTTCCAGAAATTCACCTCCTTCCTGAAGATAGGCTATTACATGATCAACCAGCCACATTATGCTTGCACCCCAGAACATAAGGCTGAGAAAGCCCAGTTTATACTTGTCATTCGGAGATTTTATATACCAGACAGCAGTGGTAATAATAGCGGCAGCCAAAGTCATTATCAGCCACATTATGCACCTGCACCAATGTTATTTGCCCTAACAGATGCTTTAAACTTGGCATCTGCAACAAGTACCATGACTGCCCAGATGGCAGTTACAGTAAGCGCCATAGCGCCGCCTATTGTAGCCATTTCATGCAGCATGGGAGAGATATCAGCCGGATTCTCCATAGCCGTCAGGAACGGCCACCACGGTACAACCTCGCCATGCCAGACATGCTCCAAAGCCAGCAGCACCGTGCCGCCCCAGAGCATTTTGTTGAGCCAGCCCAGTTTCCTGCCCCAGCTTATGCCCGATGTATTATCCGCTTTGATATCCTGCTGTTTTTCCTTTTTTTCTACTATTTTCTGAACAACCGTGGTAATCACGGCCTCGCCTGCAACCACCAAAAAACATGCCATACCCTGCTGTCTCCTTTCATTTATGAGGTGTTGCCTGAATGCTATTTGCAACTGTTTTATTATTGCATCTTGTTGCATTTAGTAATTGTTGCAATTATAAGGCGTACTGCTATGCGGCGTCAAGACCAAATGGAAATAATTTTTCGGGGGTTCAAAATGGCTGAGAGTCAAAGCAGATACAGAAATAGCAGAATGTAAAAAAGAAGACTCTGGCCGCAGGGGGCAACAGGGAGGGGTTATTTCTTCCGCAGCAACTGCATAAGTCCCAGCAGGGCAGTGATTATCTGGATTGGCTCAGGCGGGTTGCCCGGTATTTTCAGGTCTACCGGCAATATTTTATCAACCCCGCCCAGTACCCCGTAACCGCCGCAGACAATGCCGTTGCCGCAGGCATCATCTCCCAAGGCTATTACCAGCTTGGGGGAAGGCATGGCATCAAAAGTTTTCCTAACGGCAATAGCCATATTCTGGCTGACCGCACCGGTAACTATCAGTATATCTGCGTGGCGGGGCGAAGCAACGAAGCTGAGACCGAAACGCTCAATGTCATAATAGGGGTTGGAAAGGTTATTCAGTTCTATTTCGGCAGAGTTGTCACTGCCGCTGTCCAGCGCCCTGATAGCCAGACTCCGCCCGAAGACAGCGTGTATCTCGGTTTTCAGGGCAAAGCCCAGTTTATCAAAGTCCGAATCACCCTTTGGCATCTGCCGGCATACTTTGGGTTTAAAAATATTGTTTAAAACGTTTTTCACGGCAGATACCTCACAGGTCTGTCCCGGCATAAGACAGGTTCAGGCTTTTATTTATCAGGGGAAAGTCCGGAATAATATCCCCCAGCACCGCATGCTCTATGGCCTGCCAGTTGCAGTAAGAAGCGGTACGCACTTTATAACGTTCAATTTTCCCGTCCCTTAGCCACAGCCAGTGGAGGGACTGCCCGCGGGGAGACTCAACCAGCACTAGGCTGTAGCCGTTTTGCGGCTTAAGCGGGACTATATATTCACCGGCGGAAAGCCTGGAAGCGGTCTGAAGTATAAGTCCCAGTGAGGTTTGCACCTCTGAAACCCTCACTTTAAATCTGGCCATTACATCACCTTCGGGCAAAACAGGCGGCTCAAACGCAAGCTCAGAGTACAAGCCGTAAGGCTGGTTTAAACGGGTATCTATATCCGCCCCCGAAGCCCTGGCTGCCACCCCGGTAATATTAAGGGGTACAAGCAGGCGGTTATTTATAATGCCGGTAGTTTCAAAACGGTCAACCACCGAGGTCTTGGCCAGTGCCTTTTCAACCTGCTGGTTAAACCTGCCCTCAAAGACACGCAGGTAATCTGCCAGTTCATTTACAATCCCGGTAGGTATATCCCGAAGCAAGCCGCCGGGGGTAATTATGCCCTTTAAAAAGCGGGAACCGCTAAGGCGTTTGTTCCAGCGCATCAGTTCTTCACGCAGTGCCATAAGAACAGCCGCCCCCACCGGATAAGCTACGTCTGTGAGCATACCGCTAAGGTCTGAAAGGTGAGAATAGAGCCTTTCCATTTCCAGCAATATTAACCTAAGCTGTTCAGCCCGCCTGGGCGGACGGATAGAAGAGATGTGTTCAACCGCCGCAGAGTAGGCATAAGCATTGGCGGCGGATTCATCACCGCTTACAGATTCGGCTATTTTAAGCCCGAAATCTATATCCTTGCCCATGGCCAGTTTTTCAAGCCCGCGGTGAGTATAAAACAGCCTGACTTCCAGATTTAAAATGGGCTCACCTATGGCACTGAAACGGAAATGCCCCGGTTCAATAATACCGGCGTGCACCGGCCCTACTCCGACTTCATACACACCTTCGCCGCTTACTTTTTTAAACGGATACATGGCTTCATCCTCCACCCCGGCAGGCAGACAAAGCGGCTGATTTTTAAAACTTTTTACCAGCGGATGGAAATTGGCAGGGTAGGTTTCATGCAGCCAAAGCCGGCGGCGGTCAAAGGCATTTTCAAATTCACAGCCGTAGCCGTCCCGTATTTCCCTCTCAAAGTAGCAGGCGGAAGGGAAAATGGCGGCAACAGAGGCAACCGAACTGTCTGTACGGCGGATAATTACCAGCGTCCCGGAGTAATTCCTTTTTTCAAATACGTATAAAAGGCTGAGTCCTTCGTAACCTCTGAACCCCTCCAGGCCGAATAAGCCGATAAGCCCGAAGCCGTCTTCGGCCAGCTTCGGATAGAGAGTAGCGGCTTCAGTCCAGTCAAGCCCCAAATAATAGTCTTTGTTTGCCCCTTTTTCCAGCTTGAGAGGATTGATAGCAGGGCTTAGAAATTCGGACAGATAAGTATATAAATCAGGTATTTTCATAGCTTAAAAACCTAAACCTTTGACTATCTGGCTTAGAAAATCAGCCAGTACGGGAGGCTGGAAAACACCTAAAAACACTACTCCGGCCATAATAACATAAACCGGCAGTTTCATAGTCAGGGGAGTTCGGAAAACAGGGCGGTCGGCAGTTTGTTCACTGCGGGTAAAGGCTTTAAGCAAAAAAATGGCAAATGAGGAAGCCACCAGCAACAGGAAAAAGAGTACCACGAGCACCAGCCAGACCGAAATACCGCTTAGCTGGATAAGGACATTCAGTTCAGACAAAAAGACCGGGAACATAGGCAAGCCGGTGATAGCGGCACTGCCCATAATAACACCCCAGGCAGCCACCGGCTGGAGGCGGAATATATCAAATATACGGTCAAAACGGTCACTGCCGTATTGGCGGCGGATAATCCCGGCCGAAAAAAACAGCCCGCTCTTGACCAGCGAATGTGCCAAAGTATGAAAAAGCATCCAAAATACTGCCAGAGGTGTACCTATGCCTATAGCCAGCAGCATGATACCCATATGCTCTATGCTGGAAAAACCAATTAGTTTCTTCAAGTTGCGGCGGGAAAGCATACTAAAGGCAGCTACCCCTATGCTGAGTATACCTAAACCTATCAGCACATTTGAAAAAGTTTCGCCTATCTGGCTCTGGCAAAGGAGGGCACTCAGGCGGAGAATACCCACTATGCCTATATTCAGCACGGTAGCAGACATCAGGGCGGTAACCACTGATGGGGCTTTGGCATAAGCCGCCGGCAGCCAGTTATGCAAAGGGACTAACCCGCTCTTAGCCAGCAGCCCGGTCAGTATCAGCAAAGCACTTAAACCCAGCACCGATGGTGAAAGCAGGGGAGCTAAGCCAGCCAGTTCGTCCCAGTTCAAAGTGCCTGTACCGCTCACCTGACGGGTAAGGGAGAAAAGAATAATAAGCCCGATGAAGGCAAATATCATGGCGGTAGAGGCAATAAATATATACTTCAAAGCGGCCACCAGGTTGTCACGGGCATTTAAGGTGGCAATGAGCAGGGCGGAAAGAAGCGTGCTCAGCTCTAAAAACAGCCAGAATAAGGCCAGATTATTGGCAAAAAAGGCAAAGGTAATTACGGCAAGAATCAGGTTAAAACCCAGATAGAAAACGGGCAGGTTTTCCGTATCCAGCTCTTTATTTGAAATAAGATGGCTGACATAACCGCGGGAATAAAGTGCCGCCAGTATAAACACCACTGAAGCAATCAATACCTGAAATATACCCAGCCGGTCAATGAATAAGTAACGGCTTTCCATGAAATAATGGGGCAGGGGTAAAACTAAAAGTACCCATAGGCTCAGCCCCAGATGCCACAAGCCGTGCCCCAGACTGAATCCGGCCAGCATTTTCGGGGACAAGCTGCCCCTGACTAAACGCAGTCCCAGCAACCCTCCGCCCAGAATGAGTGAAGGTAAAATATAAGCCAGCAGTATCAGGTTTTCCATTACTTTTTCTTGAACCATTCACCCAGCGGCGTAAAGCGGGGGTGAAAATCCTCTATAGTTGAATCTATGCCGAAAGCCAGCACCGTAAGCAGCAGTACCAGTATCACCAAGTCTATCAGGACCAGTATTTCCAGTATAAAGGGCAGTTCCGCTACGAATAAACCAAACAGTATGGCCCCGTTTTCCATGCTCAGGTAGCCTACTATCTTGGTCAGCATTTTCTTGCGGCTGAAGATGACCATCATGCCCATTAGTGCCATGGACACCCCTATAACCGCCCCCAAAGTAAACAGCCGCTCAGGCATTACTTCGCCCAGAAGGTTTGAAAACACCTGATAGACACCGAAGATAAGCAGAATGCTAACTATCAGCGAACTGACAGGGTAAAGGAAGCGGAACTCCAGATCACGCCTGATATTCATCTGGTAAAGTATCCGGTTTAATATGCGGGGTATCAGAAAGACCTTGCCGAATAGAGTGAGCAGGACAATAAAAAGCAGGGTCAGGTGGCCGTCATGTATAAAAAATGCCAGAGCTACCAATGCCACCAGCAGTGACTGCAAGGCATAGGTTTTGAACAAGCTAACAAGACTGCGCTGCCATAAAACCAGTGAGGACGTAACCAGAACCAGCACCAGCAGTATTTTCAGTATGTCGTTTAAAGGTATATTTTCTAACATCTTCTACGCCAAAAACTTGAATAGTACGGTGATAAAGGAAAAGAAAAAGGCCAGCATAAAAAGCCCCGGCACCCTGAAAAGGCGGAATTTTGCCATAAGGGATTCAAATATACCCACTCCCACCGCAAGCAGACTGCCCTTTATCACAAAAGCCAGCAATGCTACTGCTATCCCGCCTGCCGCAGGTGCTGATGCCAGCCCCCAGGGAGCTATAATATTTAAAAGCACCCCCATCAGCAGGGTTTGCTTAAGGGCATGTGAAAGCTCTATCAGTGCCAAATCCGGCCCGGAGTATTCCAACGTCATGGCTTCATGTATCATAGTCAGTTCCAGATGGGTTTCAGGGTTGTCTACCGGTATACGGGAGGTTTCTACAATAAGGATTATAAATAGAGAAATACCGGTAAGTATCAGGCTGGGATTGGACAGGAAACTGCTTTCCCGCACCTGAGCGAACATATCAAACAGGCTGGTTGTCTGAAGCACATATGCCAGCGCCCCGAATACGATAATAATCACCGGCTCTATAATGGCGGCAAGAGTCATCTCCCGTGAACTGCCCATACCGCCGAAACTGCTGCTGGCATCCAGCCCCGAAAGCGCCATGAAAAAGCGGGACATAACCATGAGGTATAAAAACAAGATGATATTGCCCAGACCGGGGTCTGCCGCAGGTATAAAGACCAGAGGCACAGACAGAGACGCCACCATCATAAATGCCAAACTCAGGTATGGGGTAAGGCGGATTATGAATGAGGTCTGATAGGAATAAACCCTTTCCTTCTTGAAAAGCTTGTACAACTGGTAATAGGTCTGTAAAAGGGGCGGCCCCACCCGTCCCTGGGCATAAGCCTTGACCTTTTTAATAAGGCTGATAAAGAGGGGAGATACCAGCAGGGCCAGAGCGGTATTTATAAAACCGTATAACACCAGATTTAAGCTCACCACAGCCACCTTGCCGCCAGTATAACCAGCAGAACGGTTATAAAGCTGTACAGGATATGGCTGCCCAAATCAACGTCCTGCAGGCGGGATACGTAACGGGAAATACGCCCGAACAAACCGGCAATTGGCAGGTAAATATACTCATCAAAAAACTTTAATGTGTGAATGGCGGACTTGCCCTGCTTGAAAATAGCCTGCTGGTTATCTTCGTAACTGCGTTCATTGTAGTGGCGGGTGCGGTATATCAGCCGGAATATCTGGAAAAGAGGTTCGGCAAAACCGGCGGCGGTATACTCAAAGCGGGGGGTGGGGCGGATATATCCGCAAGCCCAGGTCTCACTCCGGCGGCTTTTCCGGGGGGAAAACAGCCTGACCATACCGAAGACCAAAACCCCGAATATAACCAGCACCAGGCCAACCAGTGACATATCCGGTAAGTCAAAACTGTAACCTGCCATTTCGAATATAGGAACAGTAAAAAGACCCAGTACCAGACAGGCAACTGCCAGTATAGCCGGCCCTATAATCATACTTTCTGAAACTTCCTTGGCAGAAGCCGCTTCCTGACTGCGGGGTATAGCCAGAAAGACCTCCCCAAAGGCCTTTACAAAACAGGCTGCCGCCAAAGCCGAAGTAAGTGCCAGTATGGCCAGCACACTGAAAAGAAGTATCTTTATACTGCTTTCGGCCAGAGAGAAGGACTGGAAAAAAGACTCAAAGAGCATCAGCTCACTCATAAAACCATTGAAGGGAGGCAGAGCGGATATGGAAACCGCCCCAACTAGAAAGATAACCGTGGTATAGGGCATAAGTTTCACCAGCCCGCCCATTTTTTCAATATTGCGGTCACCTACCGCAATCACCACCGACCCGGCAGTCATAAACAGCAGACTTTTAAAGATGGCATGGTTCAGGCTGTGAAATAAGGCCGCACCGAGTGCCAGCATAGCCATAGTATCCAGCCCGTAGCAACCGAAAATAACATACAGCCCGATACCCATCATAATAATGCCGATATTTTCTATACTGCAAAAAGCCAGCAGCATTTTAAGGTCATGTTCTTTAAATGCATAGATAATGCCGAGCAAGGCACTTATCATCCCCAGCAGAAGTATTGATACCCCCCACCATATTTCCGGGCTGAGAATATCCGTAAGGAAACGTACCAGACCATAAACAGCCACTTTGAGCATTACTCCGGACATAAGAGCGGAGACGTTGGAAGGACTGGCAGAATGGGCATACGGCAACCACTTGTGAAGGGGTATGATACCGGCCTTTATCCCAAAGGCCAGAAATGCCAGTATAAAAACGAGGCTTTGAATACCGGATGATGCACCATAAAGACTGAGTCCAAAACTACCGTTTTGGATATACATAACCACAGCCATCATCATCAGGAAAACAGTGCTTAGCTGGGTAAGCACAAAATAATAGACGCCTGCACGCTGGGTAAATACCCCCTGATAATCATTCATCATCAGGAAAAAGGAGCTAAGCGCCATTATCTCCCAGAAGAATAACAGACTAAAGGTATTGGCTGAGGCCACCACCCCAACCATGGAAAGTATGAAAACACTCATAACAGCTGAAAGCAGGTTGGCACGTTCGTTGGAAGACAGGTGATGGTTGTATCCCAGAGAGTATATTGCTACACAAAGCGAAATAAGGCTGATTATTATGACAAAAAACGATGCCAGATGGTCAAAATGAAAGGCTATGTCCAGCCCGGGTGCGATACTCCAGAGGAGAATATCAAGCGGACTGCCGAAAAATACCGGTAAAGACCCGCAAATCAGGCATACCGCAGCCGTTATAATCAGCCACAGCACCGCCTGCCAAACCTTTTTCCTGCCGTGATTTAACACTATGCCCGTCAGGGCAGCAGCAAGAAGTAACCCCCCGCCGCCAAGCAATAAACCCGCTGTCATTTTAAAATACAAATCCTCGTAAAAAGATAAAGAGCCCCTGTAGGCTCCTCTATTCTATCTCTATGTAAATAGTAGATTTATATTCTAGATATTGCCCTGTCCAAAGTCAAAACACTCCCAAAGCTGGGCTGCCCTAAACTATTTTACATAACGGAATATACCTTAAACAGCCCCTCAAATTTAACACAATCTTAATGTCCGCTTAGCAGTGGCTTAATAATGTGATGCTAGAATCACACTTACAGTAAGTGACGAGACACCCTCGGGAGTGATATGAAGTGGAAGAACCAAAGATTACCCTGGGTCTCATTGCCCATAATAACTGCAAGAAAGACATGTTGCAGCTGATTACGTCATATGCCCACTTGATGAAAGGGCATCACCTTATTGCCACGAAAAGCACCGGCGAGCTTATCCGCAAACACACCGGACTGCCGGTGATACTCAAGGAAAGCGGCCCTGACGGGGGTGAACTGCAACTGGGGGGATTTGTAGCCAGCGGTATAATCAAAGCCGTAGTCTTCCTGCGGGACCCGCTAAAACGTAAAAGCCATGAACCGGATGTTACTGCTCTGATGCGGGTATGTGATGCTCATAATATTCCACTGGCTACCAACAGGGCTACAGCTGCCTGCGTTCTTCATATGGCACTTTTCCACCCCGAAAAGCTGGATGATACACCAACCGAAGAAAGCCGTAATGACCGTTGATTATTTCATCTGCCCGTCATATATACTGCCTGTATGAGATATTTCCCGCACAAACCTGATAGGGTAGGCAGCACTTTACAACCATGTTCTATTTTTCTAAAATACTCTATACAAACGTTCTGGAGAGATATAAGCATGGCAATATATGAGTTTAGTTGCCCCAAGTGCAACCATGTTTTTGAAATAAACCTGAAGGTAGATGACAGGGATACCCCCCAGACCTGTCCGGAATGCAAAACAACCGGGTGTAAACGCAGCTACAGCAGTTCGGTAACCACCCGTTTTCCCGGTGATGCCAGACCAAACAGAAGCGGTACTAAATACAAAACACCTGAAAAAAAGGTAATCCACCTGAGTAATCTGAATAAACCCCGATAATTCCTTCGGGCAAAACGCAAATCAGGCAGTCTTTTGAAGACTGCCTGATTTTTATTTACCAACTAAAACCGTAACTACTCTGATTCGGTATCAATATCCGGGTGTTCTTCATTCGGCACCTTGGGAATTTGAACTTTGGTAGACGGCAAAGCATTGCCGAAAAATACCTTGGTATGCGGCCAGGGTATTTCAATATGCTCACGGTCAAAAGCAAGTTTTATCCGCTTGCGGAGCTCGCCTTTGATTGCCCACTGAGTACCCGGTTTGACATCACCCAAAACTTTTATATCTACCCCGGAATCACCCAGTTTATTTACACGGAGTACCCCGAGTGAATTTTTAACTACGGATTTACTCCATTCGGGCTCACTGGTGAATTCGGCACATACCTTGTTTATAACATCTATAGCGTGGTTTATATCTTCCTGATAGCCGATACTGATATCGAAATTAACACGCGAAAGGTATTTGGTGTAGTTGCTGGTTATCCGTATTTCGCCGTTGGAAACCACGTGAACTACCCCATCCAGGTCACGCACGATAGTACGGCGTAAATCTATAAATTCCACCTCACCCACAACATCCATTACCTTTATGACATCTCCCACTGAATACTGGTTTTCCAGTATTATGAACAAACCTGAAAGGTAGTCTTTTACCAAACTCTGGGCACCGAAACCGATAGCTACACCCAGAACGCCAACCCCGGCCAGTATCGGCCCGATATCCAGCCCCACCTCGGACAGGGCTACAAAAGCCCCCATGGCCACCACTACAACTTCGGCAGTGGAAACAGCCACCCCGATAAGGGTATCAGCCCGCTTTTTAGCCTCTTCTTTAGGTTTGGCAATCCCTCCAAACATTATCCCGCGGATAAGCGCCGGCACACCACGGCTGACGGCATACACACCGGCAATAATAAGACCTATGATAAGTAACAGCTTAACTCCGTGAGTACCCAGCCAAACAGTCAACCCGTCTGCAGCCACTCCGTATACGTTTATACCAGCAACAACCAGCATCAGGAGTGCCAAAAATGGCACGATGAAACGAAGGCTGTCTATAATATGGTCGTTTACCTTTGACTTGGCCTTGCCGGGTATTTCGGTCTTAAGCCAGCTAAGCAACCCCTCTATAAGTCCTGCCCCAATCCACAGGGTCAGGGCCACCATCAGTAATTCCAAAGCTTTGGAAATCTGTTTGCCAAGTTCGACTTCAATAGTCAGGTTTTCAGCTATAATATATAAAGCAATACACCAGATAATCAGCAAAACCGGCCAGCGGATTGATTTAAGCTCATTTCTAAGCAGGCTTAACTTTTTTTCTTCATCTTTACGGATAAATTTAGAAAATAACTTATTCACCAGCAGGAATAACGCCAGAGCCACAGCCGCCACAATAGCCAACATAACCAGACTATCCAACGTAAATTCAATCAGCATAGGGGTTTCTTTCCACTCCGAATTTCTATATCTACAGCCAGATTATACTCCAAAACTCTGCTAACCGCGCAAGCCGTGGATAGCCACTGAGATAACCTCCGGCATAAGATGGGGTTTGTTCAGCATTCTTTCAGCGATATTAGGTATGGCATACACACCCCGTCTGACTATCTGGTAATAAAAGAAAAAACCCTGCAGGCTGAGGTCCGGCCTGATATACCCGCCGGCTTTACCTTCGGCCAAGAGCTTGCCGATAAGATTGTCCCGCTGCTCTCCCCAGTAATCATCAATATACTCCTGCACTACCGGATAACGTTTAGCCGAAGTCTCCATAAGTTCACCCTGATACTGCTGGGTAAAGGCCTCCTGACTGAAAAACAAAGTCTCCAGCTTTTCCTCAAACGGCATCTTTGCCTCTATTATCCTACGGTAACTGTCTAGGAGATTGTCCAGAAAGACTTTAAATATTTCCTTTATCAGTTCTTCCTTGTTTCCGAAATGGTTATAGACCGTCACGGGTGAAACACCCGCCTGCCGGGCTATTTCCGGTATGCAAACCCGGCTAAAGCCGTGCTGCTCAAATAATTCAAGGGCAACCTTCAGGATAGCTTCTTTGCTCTGGGTCTTGCGTTTTTCAAATCCGTCCATATTTCACCGGTTTTTATTATTTTTATTAATAGTATACAAAATATAAGATTAAACACAAGCCATTAAGTATATAAATTTATAAAACTTGTATACCAACTTCAATCACCTAAATAGCCCATAGATTTAAACCACAAATAGGCGTCTGCCAGAGATTCCTCCGCCAGACGGGGGGAAAACCCAAGCACTGTGCGGGCTTTAGCCGAACTGATATTGGCATTACTCTGCAGTACCTCCAGTGAGTAAGAGGTAAAAAGAGGAGAACGGCGGGTTAGACGATAATACGGATAACTTATATAAGCCCCCAGCTTGGCAAGGGTATAAGGAACTTTGAAACGGGGAGGGCTAACCCCGCTAAGCCTGCCCAGTATCTCAAACAAGCCCTTGATGCTGACATACTGTCCAGAAAGTATATAGCTCTGCCCGTTCTGCCCCTTCTCAAAGGCGGCTATCATACCGGCAGCCACGTCCCGTACATCGACAAAATCGTAACCGCCGTCTACATAGGCTTTCAGTTTTCCGCCAGCGTAATCCAGCAAAACTCTGCCCATTTCAGATGGAGTGTAGTCATACGGGCCTATAACCCCGCTGGGACAAACTATAACACCTGAGAGCCCGTCAGATAGCCTCTTAAGCACCTCTAGCGCCCCCTGAGCCATACTGCGATTGTATCCCGGCGGGAAATGAGACGGATGATAACCCTGCTCTTCGGTAAAGGCCGCACCCGGCGGAGGTTCGGACAGGGCATGGATTGAGGAGGTGTAAAGCAAGCGGGTTACCCCGCACTCCAGACAGGCATCCGCCATATTGGCTGCCCCGTTTACATTGGTATGGTAAAGCTCTTTTTCCTGCCCCGGCACTATGGAAACTATACCTGCCAGATGAAAAGCTGCCTGACACCCTTTCAGTCCGTCCAGAACAGAGGAATAAACAGTTACATCACCCTCCACCCGCTCAATATCCAGCCCTCTGATAGCCTGTGCGGCATCTCCCGGTTTGATTAAAGCCTTTACCCCGTAGCCTGATTTTATCAGCTCCCTGACCAGTACGTTGCCCATGCGGCCGGAAGCCCCGCTTACTAATACTTTCATTGCGGGGTTTCTTCCGGCGGGATTTCCAGACAGGCATCTACCGTTTCTTTCAGAGCGGTATCCAATCCGCCTTGTCCATATCCCAAGGCTTTTCGCGAAAGAGCAGGGTCAAAGAAGGTATTGCGTGTCTGCAAAGTTATATAACGGACAGGATCAAGCCCTGATTCCCGCCCCTGCAAACGATGCAGGCTTTTGATACCAAAAGCAGCCAGACGCAGAATAAAACCCGGCAAATGAATAACCTTTTTGGGTTTACCCAAGATTACGCCTAACTTGGAAAGCAATGCATCCCAGCTTAGGTTTTCGTCACCCACCAGATAGCTGTGCCCCGCCTGCCCTTTTTCCACCGCTCCAGCTATAGCTTCTCCCACCCTTGCCGCCGAAACACAGTTTGTACCGCCGCGGGGATAAAAAAGCCACCAGCCGGAATTAAGGTATTTTATTAAGGGTCTCCAAAGGGGAATCCGGCCGGGCATCCTCCCGAATATATAAGGCAGACGCAAGCCGCAGATAGCCATTTCATTTCCGCCCAACTTAAAAATAGCTTCTTCCTGTTCAAGGCGGCTTTCAATATACGGGTGGTATTCACCAAGGCGCAAATCCGGCCAGAGTTTGGCAAAGTGGCAGAAATACGAGCCTAAAAACACACCCCTTTTTACCCCGGCTTCTTTGGCAGCAGAGAAAAAATGGAGGCAGTCTTCAACATTAGCCTTGTGGAAAAAAAGATATGCAGGCGATTTGGGAACTATCCGGTCATCAGCACCGGCGGCATAGACCACCGCATCCTGACCTTTAAGCATAGCCAGTAGCATGCCGTGATTAAGATTGCGGATATTTGAAAAAAACACCTCAACCGATGGGGGGAATAGATGGTCTGAAGGCATGGGCGGCAAAGCCACTACAGATACCTGATGCCCCCGGCGTACCAATTCCAGTACTGCATGATACCCCAGAAAGCCGGTTCCGCCTACTACAAGCACCCTCATATTTGCCTCCTGCCCGGTTTTTACGAGCTCCGTCTATAACATAACCTATACCTGTCAACCAAGTGCTGCCCCGTCTGGTTTTAACCCACCCGTTATACTTTTAAACACCACTTTTATATCTTCCTCGAGGCATTTCATAAGAAATGCGACAAAAACTGGAAGGCTAATACCTGTACCAAGTAACTTTAGCAGCCGCCGCAGGGAAATGCAGTGGATTAAGTCTAGCAGAGCCGTAGCTGGGTTAAATACGTGCAACTACGTAATTTTGACGCCGTTTTACCTGATAATAAGTATAAAAGTTCAAGTCACTTTGAGTATGACTTAAACACCCCACTGTCAGGCAGATGATACCGGTGCTACACTATAAAGAGGGTGTTTACTAAACACCATTTAGCCTGCAATAGTCTAAGGCAGATATTCAGGTGAACTAAAACAGGAGGACAAGATGGAAGAAGTAACCTACGCCATGCCCCGTATCGGGGACATAGCACCCCCGTTTGAAGCCTTGACTACTCACGGTGTTTTGAAACTGGAAGATTTCAAAGGCCAGTGGCTCATTATCTTTTCCCACCCTGCAGATTTTACTCCCGTCTGCACCACTGAATTTATTGCCTTCTCCGAGATTTACCCAGAATTGAAAAAACGTGAGGTCGAACTGCTTGGATTAAGCGTCGACAGCAATTCATCCCATATTGCCTGGGTAAGAAATATTGAAGAAAAAACCGGAGTAAAGATACCCTTCCCCATTATTGCCGACCTGAACAAAGAAGTGTCTTTTGCTTACGGCATGATTCACCCCGGACAGAGTAAAACCGAAACTGTAAGGTGTGTATTTATACTTGACCCCGGCCAGAAAATACGCCTCATCATGTACTACCCAATGAACGTAGGACGAAATATGCGGGAGATTTTGCGGGTGATTGACGCACTCCAGACTGCTGACGAAAACAAAGTAGCTCTGCCGGCTAACTGGCATCCCGGTGACAAAGTAGTAGTGCCGCCGCCTTCTACCCAGGAAATGGCTGAAGAAAGAATGGGGCAGGGGTATGAATGCATAGACTGGTATTTATGCAAGAAAAATCTCTAGGAGAATAAAATGCCCTGTTTTGAATCTGACGGAAGTCTGAGCGCCAGCGGCCGACAAACACTGAAAGCTATAAAGGAACATCCCGGCACACCCGAAGAAATAGCTCCTTTTGCAGGTCTGCCTTTGTATCGGGTCAAAAGCGGGGTACGCTCCCTGACTGAAGCAGGTCTGGCCGAAGAAAAAGAAGGCAAATATCACCTGACACCCAAGGGCAGTAAGCTGCTTAGCTAGAAACAAGTAGAAGTTATACATGCCCGTTATTCTCTTGAAGCGGGCATGTATTTTACCTGAACGGACCGACACCTGCCTGCTGGGCAATTGCCCGCCTTGCCAATTTTCAGCTATAATATGATTTTGTTGCGTGCCCCTGTAGCTCAGCAGGATAGAGCAGCGGTTTCCTAAACCGCGTGTCGGGCGTTCGAATCGCCCCAGGGGTACCACTTTCTGAAGCTAAAAAGCCCCTTTTGACGGTGTTTTTCCGCAAGGGGCTTTTCTTTTTGCAGGTCTTTTGCTAATCACTTTTCCGAATACGATACTATCTATTGCCAGTAGGCATTTTTTGTGCTTAAATTAGTCACGGTAGTGTTTTATTTAAGAGGTCAATCTCAAATGAACAAACTGGCTTTGCTTCTGGCTATACTCGGGGGTATATGTTTGGTGTTGGGTTTCCTGACCGCCTTGGAAATAATTCCGCCGTTGGTTGCCAGCGGGCATTTTTTTGGCCCAATAAGCAACACTACTATCGGCATGGGCGGCATGTCTGTTATCCTGCTGCTAGGTTGTATAGCCTGCCTTATTGCCCGCCGAAACCAAACTTAGCCTGAACCCTGTTTTATAAAAACTGCTGCCGCAGCCTTTTTAAGAGCCAGTCACCCTGTTTATTCTTCAATAACGCCATTTATTATTTATCCGCATGCATTCACCCTGCTTTCTCCAGCTTTGATTATCAACTATCCGCCCATTGACAAGAACATATGCCTATCCATACACTAAGAGACACGTTATATAAGGAGAAGTCTATGATTTGCCCGGCTTGCTCTAAAGATATGCTGGTAGTAGAGTACCACGAGATAGAGCTGGACTATTGCCCAGCCTGTCACGGGGTTTGGTTTGACGCCGGAGAACTTGGTTTGCTGCTGAATGAAGTAAATCTGAGTACTGTCCAAAAGATAGAGGAAATAACCGATAGCCATGAGGCAAAACGCCACTGTCCCATCTGCCGCCGTAAGATGAAAAAGACTGCCCTGTTAAAAGACCCCCTTCTCATAACAGACGACTGTCCGTCGGGACATGGCATGTTTTTTGACGGGGGGGAGGTGGACCAGCTTATTACCCGCTTGAGTAAAAATACCAACCAACCGGCAGTGGATTTCTTGAAAGAAGTCTTTAAAGCCAGATAATCAGATAATTTTTAGTATACAAAGAACATAGGGAGGAAAATATGTGGATTGCACTTATAGTTATTCTAGCACTGTTACTGATACTGGGACTGTGGTTTGCCGGTGTATACAACGGACTGGTAGGCCTGCGGAACCAAGTCAAAAACGCCTGGGCACAGATAGATGTCCAGCTAAAAAGACGCTATGATTTAATACCCAACCTGATTGAAACAGTCAAAGGCTACATGACCCATGAACGGCAGACCCTTGAGTCTGTGACCAATGCCCGTAATCTGGCCCAGCAGTTATCCACTTCTACCAGTGTGGAAGCCAGAGCCAAGGCCGAAGGTGAGCTGTCTTCCGCCCTCTCACGCCTGCTGGCAGTAGTTGAAAACTATCCCAACCTGAAAGCTAACCAGAACTTTTTGGCTTTGCAGGAAGAACTGACCTCTACTGAAAACAAGATAAGTTTTGCTCGCCAGTTTTACAATGACTCGGTTATGAAATATAACAACCAAACCCAAATGTTCCCCTCAAACATTGTGGCCGGCATGGCTAATTTCAAGGCCAGCGAATTTTTTGAGGTCAAGGTAGAAGAGGAACGCCAGGCTCCCAAGGTAAAGTTTTAAACAGGATTTAAACCGATATGTGGGAACAGATACAATCCAATAAAACCCGTTCCATTATGCTGGTTATCGGCATGGGGCTTATTTTGGTAGCTCTGGGCTACGCTCTGGGCATGGCCTTTACCGAAAATGGTCTGGTGGGACTGGTAATTGCCCTTGTCCTGTGGGGAATTATGAATCTGGTAGCCCTGACCCAGGGCGACAGTATTCTTCTGGGCATGGCTAATGCCAAGGAGATAAAACCGGCTGACCATCCGCGCCTTTACAACGTGGTGGAGGAAATGAAGATTGCCTCCGGGCTGGATACCATGCCCAAGGTATATATCATTGATGACCCCGCCTTAAACGCCTTTGCCACCGGACGGGACAAAAACCATATTTCAGTTGCCATTACTTCCGGACTGCTGCAGAAGCTGAACCGCGATGAACTGCAGGGTGTGATAGGGCATGAAATGGCCCATATCAAAAACCGGGATGTCTCACTGATGGTATGGTGCAGTATCCTTTTGGGGACTATAGTTATTTTAGCCCAGTACGGCTCACGGATGTTTATTTTCGGCGGAGGGTCACGCCGTTCTTCCTCAAACGAAGGGGGCGGCGGCGGGGCTCAGGCTATCTTGATGGTGGCGGCACTGCTGCTTATTATACTGGCACCCTTGTTTGCCCAGCTGATATATTTTGCCATTTCACGCAAACGCGAATATCTGGCAGATGCGTCATCTGCCCAGTATACCCGTTACCCGGAGGGGCTGGCTTCCGCCCTTGAAAAGCTGGGGGCTTCTACCGCACAGCTGCGCTCAGCCAACCAGGCTACCGCACCCATGTATATAATTAACCCCTTCAGGGCCAAGGGAAAAGCCGCCGCTGACCTGACTTCCACCCATCCCCCCATAAGCGAGCGGATACGGATTCTGCGGTCTATGAACGGAGCTTCCTACCACAACTATGACGAGGCCTTTAAACAGGTAAAAGGCGGGCATGTTATACCGCCTACCGCTATCAAGCTTGACCACGCCGAGACTATACGGGAGGCTTCGGACGAAGGGCCTTTGGCTACTGAAATCGGCCGCGCCCGCGAAACCTCAAACGCCCTCTGGAATATGAATAAATACCAGACGGTAGATTGTGACTGCGGGGTCAGGCTGCGTATCCCACCCGGCTTAAAGGGGCAGGAAATACAGTGCCCGCACTGCGGCAAAACCCACCAGACCTGATAAATGAGCTGTTAGACCGAAATATTAAAGGGGCGTAAAACCGCCCCTTTTTATTGTATCCGCAAAATCTCTTTTAAAAAGTCAGAGGTTAAACTCTTTCATAATCTCACGTATCTGCCCGCGAAGCTCATCCTGAGGCACTTTCAGCCCGCTGTTTTTTTCAAGCTGGGCAAGCCTGTCCATCAGCTTTTGCTGTTCGGCCAGCACCACTTTTAAGGCATCCGCTACCGGATCCGGCAGCTTGCCGTGTTCCAAATCAAGAACCATACGGCGTGATTCTTCAACTACCCGCCCCGGTATACCCACTACAGTTGCCCCGGCCGGAACATCCTTGGTCACTACCGAACCTGCCCCGATTTTTGCCCCTTCGCCCACTGTAATGCCGCCCAGCACTACCGCACCTGTGCCGATAACCACATTGCTGCAGATAGTAGGGTGACGTTTACCTTTGGATAAACTGGTGCCGCCTAAGACCACGCCCTGGTACATAAGCACGTCATCACCAATTTCAGAGGTTTCACCAATAACTACACCCATCCCGTGGTCAATGAAAAAACGCTGGCCTATTTTTGCCCCCGGATGAATCTCAATGCCGGTGCAGAACCGCCCGCAATGAGAAAGCCAGCGCGCCCAGAAATGGAGCTTGTGCCGCCAAAGCCAGTTTGCCACCCGGTGAAACCAGAGGGCATGCAAACCGGGATAACAAAAAAGAACCTCTGCCACACTTCTGGCAGCCGGGTCTTTGCTGAAAACGTTTCTAATATCTTTTATCATTTAAGCACACATTATAGCACCCATTGGCTATTCCGGAATATCCGGCGGGGCAGAAAGTTCTTTATCCAGCCAGTCCAGATATTCCGGGCTACCCCCGGCTACCGGCAATGCCAATATTTCGGGGTTTTCATAGCTGTGAACCTCATGCACTACCTCTATAAGGGAATCCAGCATGGACTGGCGGGTTTTAACAATAAGCAGGCTTTCGGCTGATTCCTCTATTTTCCCTTGCCACCAATACTGCGAGTTTACCCGCGGAACAATGCTGACGCAGGCCGCTTTGCGCTGGGTAAGCAGCACCTTTGAGATAAGGGCGGCTTCCTCTGCATCTTTGGCGGTTATGAAGACTACCAGGAATGAATTTGTCTTCACCCTTTTAAGTCACCTTCAGCATTCGTTCTACCGCACCCGCTGCCTTACGCCGGATTTCCTCCGGCACACTTACCACTGCCTGCATATTTTCCAGACTGGCAAGCAGCTTGGGCAGGGTGGTCATTTTCATATTAGCGCACACAGCCTGTTCAGATACCGGTATAAAGAGCTTGTCTGGATTTTCTTTACGCAGGCGGTAGAGCATACCTATTTCTGTGCCTACAATAAGCTCTTTGACGTCTGCCCGGGCAGCATAAGATACCATCTGTCCGGTAGATAAAACCTGGTCCGCTAAAGCAGTTACCTCAGGCCGGCTTTCAGGATGGACTATTACTTTAGCTTTTGGGTAGTGTTTTCTTAAGTTTAGAATATCTTCGGGCTTTATACGGGCATGGCAGGGGCAATAACCCGGCCAGCTTATTATCTTTTTGCTGGTGCGTTCTTTGACAAAAGCCCCCAGATACTGGTCAGGCACAAACAAAACCGTATCTGATTTCAGGCTTTCCACCACTTTTACGGCGTTAGCAGAGGTACAGCAGATATCAGACTCCGCCTTGACCTCCGCAGTAGAGTTAACATAACAAACCACCGGCAGACCGGGATAACGAGTTTTAAATTCCCTGAGTTCTGCCCCGCTTATCATATCCGCCATGGGGCAGCCGGCCTTTGGCTCAGGTGCAAGGACTGTCTTTTCGGGGCTGAGTATAGCCGCTGTCTCAGCCATAAAATGGACTCCGCAGAACACTATCACCTCGGCATCAATATTGGCAGCCTTACGGGCCAGTTCCAGCGAGTCACCCACAAAGTCCGCCGCATCCTGGATTTCTCCAAGCTGGTAGTTGTGGGCCAGTATAACGGCCTTACGCTCTTTTTTCAGCTCCGCTATCTTGTGCGAAATAAGCTCTCTGTACATATATCTGCCCCTTACGGCCTAATTTTACCACCCGAAGGATATAAAAACCTATATTATATGGCAAACCCGGCTAAACTCTATGGTTTGCAGCCGGGCTGGTTTATCTGAAGCAGTACAATTTTAGGCTAAAGCGGTTTACGCGCCTGAATAATCTGGAACATGCCTAAAAGACGCTGGCGGCGGTTAAGGATTTCAAATCCGCCATCCTTTAGTTCACCGCTTAAGATCCCCGGCTGCATCATCTGGTAGGCCGGCAAGCCCTCAAATACACGGATAAATACCCTGATACCCAACCCACCGATACCCTGGGGAAGATTATAGTCCAGCACGTTGAAAACACCCCCCGGTTTGAGCACTTTATAAATCTGTTTAATTGCTTCACGGCGGATAGGGGTGGGCATTTCATGCAAACCGTAAGATACGAAAGCCTTATCGAAAGTACCCTCAAGGAATGGCAGGTTGTCACCTGAGGCTTGACGGAAAACCACAGGCATGCCCGTTACTTTTTCTTTGGCTCTGGCCATCATATCCGGGGACAGATCAACACCTGTTACCTGACCATCTTTTAATTTTCCGGCTACCAGACGGGTAGTTGCACCTGTGCCGCAGCACATGTCTATGATATTGTCACCGGGTTGAATATTGGCCTCATCTACAAACTTGCGGCGAAAGCGTTCTTCGCCGCCGAAGGGTATAAAAAGTACACGTGTTAAAAAGTCGTAAACTTTAGAATAACGTTTCCAGTAATCTGTCTTGTAATAGGAGGGCGGGGTAACTTTGTCCTGCATCATTTTTTGCCTTCCAGTTCATTATACTTTTCCAGAGCATTATAAAAGGCCTTCCAGAACGGGTCAACCTGCGGATGAATAAGAGGCTTTACCTGCCCGTTTTCAACCAGTTTCATACCGCTGCCTGAGGGTGTTATTTCACCGGCTACCGAGGCTTTGATACCCTTGGCAGACATAGCTGAAAGGATTTCTTCTGCCCGGTGGGCACGGCAGGTAAGCAGCAGAGTGCCTTCGCTTATGGAAGCATACGGGTCTATTCCAAACAGGGTGCAGATTTCCTTCACCCCGTCTTCAACCACAATCTTGTCTTTTTCTATGGTAACACCCAGGCCGGCGGCTTCGGCTATTTCATACAACCCCCCCCAGATACCGCACTCTGTGGCATCATGCATGGCAGTTACCCCGTTATCCCGGACACCCACGGAGACAGCTGCCAGAGCATCTTCCACCACGCTCATTTTATAAAAAATACCCTGAGATTTCAGGCTGAAATCAGCCCCGAATTTTTTGGCCAGATAACCGGGGAACATGGCCGCAAAAATACCGCAGGCTTCTATAGCCGGCCCTTTGGTAATGATTATTTTGTCTCCGGGTTTTACAAATTCGGGGCCAACATACTGGTTTAGTTCACCTTCGCCGATTACAGTTGCCCCGCCAACGAAAGGATAACTGCAGTTTTCATATCGGGCGGTATGCCCGGTTACTATAGATACACCATTTTGGGCACATTGGTCATGGATGACCTGCCAGACCAGACTCAGCTGGTCTTTGGTAATACCCATAGGCAGATTAAGGTCTATGGTAAGGTATTTGGGTTTTAAACCTGAGGTAACCGAATCTGAAAGGAGGATATGTATGGCAAACCAAGCCGCTCTCTCCCAGCCGTATTCGGGCACGATAAAGACCGGGTCTGTGGTCAGGGAAACAGCCTTGCCGCCCATATTGACTACAGCGGAATCAACCCCGCTCCTGGGACCTATAAGCACATCCTGTGAAGCCGCCCCAAGCCTGGGGTAGATAAGTTCCCTGAAGATGTCCGGTGATATTTTACCTATTTCAGGCATTTCAGGCATATTCATTTGCTCCTTTATGATACTGGTTACAGGGGATACAGATATCGGTAAATTATACCTGAAATATCTCCCGAGACCAATTCTGCCCGAAAGACATGAAAAACAGCCACATTTTAATACCCTGAAAACCAAATTTCCGGCAGGTTATTTTAGAAATATCCTTACCGGAAATAGGACACTGTTTTAATTAAAAGGGAACCTGAAATACTAGCTGCAGGGGACTTTTAAATGCTCAGCTCCAGAGGAACTTCAGGTGAACCGCTTTCTTTCCACTGCTGTACCAAATTCTCCAAATTGATAGAATCCAGAATTTCATCTGTGGCTTTTTTAATCTTCAGCCAAACATTGCGGGTAATACAACCTTCACCGCGCCAGCAAACTCTGGGGTCATCCACACACTCTGAAGGGGAGGTAGAGCCTTCGGTAGCTTTTACTATATCACTCAGTCTTATTTCTTTGGGATCTCTGGCCAGTACAAAACCGCCATTTGCCCCGCGGACACTTCTAACCAATCCAGCTATCCTCAAGGGAATAAAAAGCTGGGCCAGATACTGTTCGGATATTTTTCGCCGCTGGGCGACATCACGAATCAAAATAGGGCCTTCACCGTAATGAACCGCCAGGTCAAACATGGCTTCCATGGAATGCCTGCCACGGGCTGACAACTTCATTGCATTAGCCTCCAAAAACTAACCACTAATAGTAGTATTATTTTTATTAATAAGATTAGGAAACACGTTTATGCTATATGAATAATGAATTTTTGTCAAGAAAAAGGCAATTCTGGGATTAAACAAATGCTATAAAAAATGAGGGCTCCCTGACTTTTGGTCAATTGTCCTCATTTTAGTAATACCTTTATCAATGAATCAGGTACCGAGATGTTCGCTAAGGACACGGTAACCGCTGGTTGTATAGCTCTTCAGGTCTTTATCTATCAGCAGAGCTTCTGCCCCGTCCAAACTTTCCAGCAGTTTAAGGGTCTCGTCTACCCCCATTACCATAGCAGCAGTAGCTAAAGCATCCGCCAGCAGGGTATCACGGGCAATGACCGTGGCACTGCACAATTGCTGCGGTGAAAAACCAGTGCGGGGATCAATGATGTGGTTATACTTGTAATCCGGAGTGAATGCATTTTCATAATCACCGGAAGTGGCCATGCAGGCATTTGAAGACTGGATAACATCATAGTAACCGGTATACGCTCTGGGGTGGGTGATACCCACTTTCCAAGGCTGGCCGTCTTCGCGCATGCCCTGAAGAGCCAAATCTCCGCCGGCTTCAACTATTATCTGGCTGACGCCGCGTCCGCGCAGATAGGAGGTTGCCATATCTACAATGTAACCCTTGGCAATACCATCAAGAGTAATAGCCATACCGTTCCTGCCCAAGATTATATCTTTACCCTTGATAGACATTTCACGGTAATCAACCAGGTATTTTACTTCATCAAGCCGGGAAGAAGAGGGAGGCAGCTTGGTTTTAGCGAAGCTGTCCTGACAAAGGTCCAACGCAGGCAGTACAGTGGGATCAAATGCCCCGCCGCTAAGTTCGGCACAATACTGGGCACTGGAAAGGACCGAGACAAATTCGCTTGAAGCGCCTATAGCCTGACCGCTTTTGTTCAGGCGGTAAAGTTCTGAGGTAACATCAAAGCGGTTAAATACAGAAGACAACCGTTCAATTTCAGCAAAAGTATCGTTAACCTTGGCTTTGGCATTGTCCTGGCTACTGTCTATCAGAGTAATTGTGATATATGTACCCAAAAGAGCTTTGGTCTCAGAATACTGACATTCAGCCGCAGAGGTTATCAACTCTTTAACACCCAAACCTCCGGCAGCCAAAACCCCAGCTCCCACGGCCGAAATCCTGATAAAATCTCTTCTGGTTAATTTATTCTTCACGTTATTATCCTCCACGGCACTAAACATCCAAAAAATCATGTCCGGTGCTGTAAAAACTTATGCTTTTTATTTTTAGCTATTTGCTGGAAAAATTCTTAACCAGCCCAATAGTGCTTTTCCGTATTTTAAGTATTATATCCATGGTAGCGCCTACAGGGCAGAGATAATGACACCAAAAGTCATGTATGAAGAGAGACACGCCCAGAGTAGCTATAACCAGAAGCCACTGGTCCAGCGCACCCTTCAGACTAAAGATGGTATTCCATGGCTCAAATACTGCCATTTGAGGGGACTGGAAAACTAAAACCAACACTACTATCAGCCAGAGAATGACATAGCGGGTGTTACGCATGGCAAGCTGAGTGCGGGTAATGGGACGGGTACGGCCGCCGCCGATAAAGTTAAGGCCTTCCTGGATGGCAGAGAATGGGCACATCCAGAAACACCACAGGTTTTTACCGAAAACGAGCGCAGCCCCGATAATACCGAACACCATAAGATAGAGAAGCATATTGCTCTGCCAGCTGGGAGCAAAGCCGGTGGGGAAGACGATAAAATTCACCAGGCTTAACGGCACAGACAGCCAGATACCGAATACTGCCAGCCCTATCAGCAAACTCATATAACGCAGTACATGTACCTTGCGTAAAGCAGGCACCATCCGCAGGGCAAATACGGACACAATGCCGGCAATAAAGAATACCTCGGCCAGCCCGAAATTAATAGGTTCAGGGGGGACGGGGTAGGGGTTGCCAAGCTGTTCGGAGAGTATCAGACGGCCTTCGCGGACACCAGTATCAACACCGGTTGAGGAACGGGTAGCCCCGGAAACCGCGTTTATATCTTCATTAAGCTGTAAAGGATCCTGATAAGAACGTCCGATAAACTGGGAAAAATAATCATTGGCGGCAAGTCTGTTGTACCAGGCAGGGGTATCGTTGGTTTGGGGTACATCCATTGCCAAAATAACGCCTTCGTTGCTCCAGGCAACTACAACCGTCATAGGGCCAGCATAACCCAAACCCTTGCCGGAAGTAACATAAGCAATCTGATTGCCGGCAGAATCAAGGGCGGCAAAGAGATAAAGATCATCTGATGCACGGTCAGCCAGTTTTTTAAAGCTGGAGGCTTCAGGGATAACTTTTGATAGATACTGCTCAACATCAGGCGAAGCAGAAACCTTGCCTATCACTCCGGCTATAACTACAGAGATAATGGCAAATATTATAAGCGCTTTTTTACCGTGTAGTTTCCAGAAACTGCTCTGCATTTAATGACCGCCTCACTTTCTGAGACACCTTGCTACTCGTCCATGTACCCCAGAAATGAATGTTTATTAACGACTATTATCAGATAAATAATTCACTGATAATAGTACAACTAAATAGTAAGTTTATCACGCATATATTTTGTTGGCAAGCTCAGGCGGGTACCAAAGACTTCCGTTTAAACCTGAAAATTCAGTCTATCAGCCCTGACGCTTTTACAAATATGACTACCAGACTGAACAGCGCACAGAATGACACCATGACAGTCAGAAATATATCTATCGCCTTGCTTTTTTCTTTAACAGGCTTTTCCATTTATTCCCCACCCATTTACGCACCTTGATTATTATATCCAGTGAAGCCCCTACAGGGCAAAGATAATTGCACCAGAAATTGTAGAACAGCAGAGCACCTACCAATGTGGCTATCATGAGTATCCATTCCTGAAAGTCCCCTTTCAGGCTGAAAAGTAAATTCCACGGCTCAAAACCTGATATATTTGGCGCTCTGAATATAAACACCAGCATCAATGCCAACCAAAGCAGCAAGTAGCGAACCCACTTAAAACGTTTCTGGGCATTGGCGGAAGGCGAGACACCTTCTCCGATAAAATGAAGACCTTCCTGAACAGCAGAGAAAGGGCACATCCAGTAACAGTAGTAATTTTTGCCGAAGAGAATAGCCAGCCCCAGTATCCCCCAAACTACAATATAAAAGATTATGAACTGCTCAAGGCTGGGGGCATAACCTACCAGAAAACTGGAGATATTGTTCAGGCTAAGGGGTACTGAAAGCCAGATACCCACTATAAAGAAGCTGTAGGCAAGAGCCAGATAACGGGCATATTTGGGGTTTTTAAACGGCCTGAAAGTGCGCACCCAGAAAACAAAGACCAGCCCCAAACATACCAGCAACTCCGGTAAACCGAATTTTATACCGGGCAGGGGGTCTTTATAGTCCGAACCCAGCTCTTTTACTATCAGAAGCCGGCCGGCCTTGACAGCCATGGCTACCCCGTTTGAAGAAACAGTAGACCCTGAAACAGCATCTATATCTTCGTGTATCTGGATAGGTTCTTCGTAACCGCGGCCTATATATTGTTCAAAAAAATGTCTGGCTTCAAGAACCCGCCACCAGGGAAGGTCCTCGTGCTGAACGGGAACTGATATCTGCTGGATAATACCGTCAAGACTCCAGTCAAGGGCAACCAGCAGAGGGCCGCCGTAACCCTGTCCCTGTGAAATAGTAACGTAGCTTTCCATCTGGCCTTCATCGTCCAGTATGCCGTAAAGCACACCCTGACTGGTAGCCATCAATTCGGTATATTCGGAATCTGCAGACACAACCTGAGGAATGTATTCCTTGTAGCCTAAATCCTGGTGGGTAAAACCATACAAAGCGGCAAGCCCCAAGCTTAACAAAGCCAGCAATGTAACTATCCTGCTGCGATTTGAAATAACCCTATTGAAATATTTCAATCATTTACCCTTCAAACCGGGTATATAAGGAGAGAGGCTTTATTCAAGCCTCTTTAAATACACCTAGTTTACTCTAATCTATTAGAGAAATTCAAATCGTCAAGGATTACTTAGACTCGCTTACTTCCCTCTTCTTGCGGTAAACCAGTTTGGACAGCCAGATGGATATCTCATAAAGAACTATAAGCGGACCGGCCATAATAGTCTGATTTACAGGGTCAAAGGTAGGTGTAATGAGAGCGGCAATGACAAAAGCGATTACTACCCAGATTTTGCGTTTGGAGGCCAGCCACTGGGGAGATACTACGCCCAGTCTTGCCAGCACCATAATAATGAAGGGGGTCTCAAATATGAGTCCGAGCGCAATAAGTATTCTGGTGACTACATTCATATAGTCTTTTATACCAACCACAGTGAGCACAACATCATCGCCCCAGTGCAACAGTATGTTTAAAGCAGGCGGCAAAGCCACATAGTAGGCGAAAGCCAAACCAGCCAGAAACATTACGGTTACAGCCGGTATGGCAATAAAAATAAACTTCTTTTCGTTGCGGTTTAGTGCCGGAGTAATAAAGGCAATCAGTTGATACAGTATGTAAGGGGAAGCAATAATGAAGCCTGCCCAGAGCGATACGTTAAAAAAGACCGAAGCATATTCCATAACACCCAGCTGGGCCGGTTTGAAATCAGGACCGCCGGGGGCAGTTAAAAAGCCTATTATGGGGGTAGCAAAGAAAAAGGCCACCATAACACCCATCACCAAAGCTATTATGCCGCGGGTAAAACGCTGGCGAAGCTCGTTAAAATGCCCACCGATAGGCATTTTGCCCTTGGCTTTAGCTTCTTCCGGGGGTTCCTCTTCTTCTACTTCGGGAGTCTCGTTTTTGCTGCTCACGCTTTACCACCGCTTCCGGGTCCGTTTAGAAAATTTTCAAGTGATTTGGATTTGCTGGTGGTACTGGTAGAACTGCCGGTTTTCTTTTTACTGGGAGAAGCCAGATTTTCAGCATCTATAGCTCTGGTAAAATCTCTGGTCATTTCACCGGTTACCTTGCGGAACGAATTAACGAACTGTCCGATTTGGCGGGCAAACTCAGGTATCTTGCCAGGCCCGAAAATAAGGGTGGCCACAATAAGCACGATAATAATTTCACCGAAGCCGATTCCCAGAAAATCCATAATTTAACGCCTTAATCCAAATTACTAGCGAATTTTACTTTTTAGCCTTATAAAAGATATAAGGGCTTAAGACTCTTTTTTAGTCTCAGCTATCTTTTCATTTATTTTGGCGGAAACTGCATCATCCTCAAGTTTTTTAACAACCTTCGGTTTGGGAGTTTCTTCTTCAAAGTCGTTCTTCTTGCGGATATTGTGCAGGGCTTTACCCAGTGATTCGCCGATTTTGGGAATACGGCTGGCACCAAAAACCACCACAATCAGAAGTACGATAATAAGTATCTCTATTGGGCCAATCTTAGGCATAGCCTACCTCCTATTTAAAACCTTTTAAAGGTTCACAAAACAAATCCCTTCGTACATGCGGGGAAGGGGATTATCATGATTATATTTGGTCTATTCGGATTTTTCAGCAGGCTTGGTTTCTTCTTTGGTTTCTACTTCTTCTTTTTCTTCTTCACCGGATGAAGCTTTTCTGAAATTCCTGATACCTTTGCCGATAGCATCGCCAACCTGAGGAAGCTTGCCTATACCAAACACCACTACAACCAAAAGAACAATGATAAGTATTTCCATAGGACCGATCTTAGGCATGTGTAACCTCCTAAATTAAACCTGAAAATGAGCTTTCGATGAGGCTAATTGCAAGTATAACAAACACTCACAACCAACGTTCTATGATACTCGCTAAAATTTAGCTTGTCAAACTACATAAAAAATTAGTTCAAGCCCAGCAATGCTCGAAAATTGCGGCTGGCTTAGAGCTTTTTCTTGCTCCCCGGGGCATTTGCTGAGATAATCATCACAGAGGAAAATGGTGATGAATTTACCCGTTGGAAAACCCGAAAGCAGCTGCTTCGGCACAAAGCGGTTTGGCTGGGGGGAGCGCACCTATATAATGGGCATAGTAAATGTCACCACTGACTCATTTTCAGGTGACGGACTGGGTGCCGACCCTAAAGCGGCACTTGAGCAGGCCCGCCGTTTTGCCAAGGAAGGGGCAGATATACTGGATATCGGCGGTGAAAGTACCCGCCCGGGCAGCCAGCCGGTAAGCATGCGGGAAGAACTGGATAGGGTAATACCGGCGGTTAGGCTTATTTCCCGAAATCTGGATATACCCGTAAGCGTAGATACCTACCGGTATGAAGTGGCGGAAGAAGCCCTGAAAGCCGGAGCCTGCATAATAAACGATGTCTGGGGGTTAAAAAAAAACCCTTCCCTTTTTGAGTTGGCAGCCAAAAGGCCTGCCGGCTGGGTAATAACCTCCAACCAGCGGGAACACCCGGCAGAAGATATAATGGCGACAGTAATCAGTGAACTAAGGGAAACTGCCCTGAAACTGCTGGGGTTGGGAGTACCCGCCCAAAATATTATTGTTGACCCCGGGGTGGGGTTCGGCAAAACTCTGGAGCAGAATCTGGAAATTGTCCGCCGTTTGTCAGAACTGAAAGCCCTAAATCTGCCTATACTGCTGGGCACTTCCCGCAAATCCCTTATAGGACAGGTGCTGGACACCCCACCGGACGAAAGGCTGGAAGGGACGGCCGCCACTGTTGCCCTGGGTATAGGGGGAGGGGCGGATATTGTAAGGGTGCATGATGTCGCCTATATGAAACGGGTCTGCCGGATGAGCGATGCTGTTATAAGAGGTAAAATATGGAAATAATCTATTTGGGGCTTGGGTCAAACACAGGTGACCGGGAAAAATATCTGAAAGATGCCCAGACCCGTCTTTCGGGAAAAATCATTATTAGAGGCCTTTCATCAATATATGAAACCAAACCGCTGGACTGCCCTCCCCAGCCGGATTTTCTGAATATGGTGATAGGAGCCCATACAGAGCTTTCACCTGAAGACCTTCTGGCGTTTATCCAAAAGGTGGAGACAGAAATGGGGCGAAGCCCCAACAGCCATAACCAGCCCCGTATAATAGATATAGATATCCTGCTGTACGGACAGAAGCGCTTAAATACTCCCGCCTTGACTATACCTCATCCACGCCTGACTGAAAGAGCTTTTGTAATGCTGCCACTTCTGGAACTGGCAGCTGATTTTATCTATCCGGGCAGCCGCTTGAGCCTGTCAGACTTGCTTGAAGAACTGCCGCCCGGCCAGTCTATCCGCCTGTTTTCCCGCCTGCCGCAGGATGGCCCGGATAGGGAAGAAGATGATGAGGAGGACAATTAATGTATTACCTGAGCGTAAAAAGGCATTTTGAAGCCGCCCATTTCCTCAGGGGATATAAAGGCAAGTGTGAAAACCTGCACGGCCACCGCTATGAAGCAGCCCTGAAGGTAAGGGTAAGCAAACTGGACGAATGCGGTATGGGGGTTGATTTCAAGTTGCTCAAAACCAGTCTGAGTGAGGTTTTGCAAAGCTACGACCATACCTGCCTGAATGACTTGACACCCTTTGACAGCCAAAATCCCTCAGCTGAAAATATAGCCAAAGATATATATAACAGACTCAAACCGGTTATCACCAAGAATGGCGCAGAGCTTTATGGGGTAGAGGTCTGGGAATCACCGGACAGTTCTGTGCTGTACCAGCCTGACTAACCCCACCCTTGACTAAAGGTCTGGACAAGACCGTTTTCACGCACGCCAAAGGGCTGAAAAGTCAAGGGCTTATTGTAGAATAACTTACTATATGCTATCATTTTGACTAGAAAACGAGGCGAAATGACCACGGAAAAAGATAAGGCACTGGAACTCACTGTCGGTATAATAGAAAAACGTTTTGGCAAGGGTTCAATAATGAAACTGAGTGACCCTTCCTTCCGGCAAACAGTTGAGTTCATCCCTACAAGTTCACTGGCACTTGATATTGCCCTGGGCGTTGGCGGAATTCCCAGAGGACGGATAGCTGAAATATTCGGCCCTGAAGGCTCCGGCAAGACTACTCTTGCCCAGCATATTATTGCCCAAGCCCAAAAAATGGGCGAAAAAGCCGCCTATATAGACGTGGAACATGCCCTTGATCCTAAATACGCTTCAACCTGCGGGGTTAATCTGGATGAGCTTTTAATATCTCAGCCGGATACCGGTGAGGAAGCGCTTGGTATTGCCGAAGAGTTGGTGAGAAGCACCGCCATAGGGGTTATAGTGATTGATAGTGTGGCAGCGCTGGTACCCAAAGCCGAAATAGAAGGCGACATGGGTGACTCACATGTAGGTTTGCAGGCCAGACTTATGTCTCAGGCACTGCGGAAATTGACCTCTTCCATCGGGCAAACCAGAACGGCCGTTATCTTTATAAACCAGTTGAGAGAAAAAGTGGGTGTCATGTTCGGCAATCCCGAAGTCACCCCCGGCGGCCGGGCGCTTAAATTTTACAGTTCGGTGCGTATAGATCTAAGGCGCATAGAAACCATCAAGCAGGGCACCATAGCAGTTGGTACACGCGTAAGAGCCAAAGTGGTAAAAAACAAGGTTGCTCCTCCTTTCAGGACAGCCGAGTTTGATATCATGTTTGACTCTGGTATCAGCCGCGAGGGCAACCTTATTGATTTGGGCGTAACCAGTGAAGTTATAAGGAAAGCAGGGGCTTTCTTTTCCTACGGTGACATTCGCCTGGGGCAAGGCAGAGAGAGCGCCAAAAACTATCTGGCGGCAAATCCAGATCTGGCGCAGGAAATTGAAGAAAAAATACGTGCCTCAGCAGTCACCCTTTGCAGTATTGGCGATGGCGATTAATCCCTAGCTTTACGTAAAAAGGCAGTCGGTTTGTATTTTGGGGCTGAGGCAGAATATGTCTCGGCTTTGTCTTTTTTTGGGGGATTATATGCCAAGCATAACGGCAATAAGAAAAACCCGAGGTACTAACCAGAGGTGCAAAATATCTCTGGACAACAAGGATTTCTTCAGTCTGTCTCATAGTGTGTGTGAAAGGGAAGGCCTGAAAGTAGGTCAGGAACTGAACTTAAGTCAGATTGAAACTCTAAAGCTCATAGATAATTGCCAAAGCTGCTATGAGGCAGCCATGGGCTATTTATCTTATCGCCCGCGCAGCCAGTCTGAACTAGCCCAAAAACTGGTGCGGCGGGGGTTTAGCAGTCATGATATTGATTCCATACTAGCCAAGTTGAAAGAACAAGGATTGGTAAATGACCAGGCTTTCGCCCAGTTCTGGAATGACAACCGCCAATCATTCCGTCCCCGCAGCCGCAGCTTGACTTCACTGGAACTCAAGAGAAAGGGTGTATCCAGCGAGATAATTGAAAACGTGGTAAGCACAGTTGATGAATTGGACAGTGCTTACAGGGCAGCCATAACCAAGGTGAAAACCCTGCCCAAAGATAATTACCACCTGTTCCGCCAGCGCCTCAGCCAGTATTTGCTGCGCCGCGGATTCGGTTATGAGGTAATTAACCGCACCGTTTCCCGCCTGTGGGATGAATATGGAAACGGCTCAACAGACGAATTTTAGGTCTTAGATAGTCACGGCTCTCTGATACCCCCGTTGAAGAGAGCTTCTAAAGAAAGGGGTTTACATATATGTTTGAGTTTTTCATGGAGACAGCGCCGACAACAACTACCGGCCTGCCTTTGTCTGCCATTCTGGCAATCTTTTTTAGTTTTATTATAGGTATTGTATTCGGCGGCATGGCCCTTTTTGTATTCAGGGGCTTTATAATGAACCGCCAGCTCCGCATCGCCCAGCGAAAAGCAACCAAAATGCTGGCTGACTCTAAAACGGAAGCTAAAGATGTGCTGGTGGAAGCCAAACACGAAGCGGACAAGGTCCGCAATTCCGCCGAGTCTGAGCTTAAAGAACGCCGTTCTGAACTGGCTAAACAGGAAAACCGGGTTATGCAGAAGACCGAAGCCCTGGACCGTAAGCTTGAAAATCTTGAACAGCGCGAACAGTCTTTGACCAACCGGGAAAAAAGTATTGACGAAACCCAGTCTCAGATTGAAGAAATACGCACAGCCGAACTGAAACGTCTGGAAGAAGTGGCCAACATGACTACTGAGCAGGCCAAATCAAGTCTGCTTGAAATGCTGGAAGGTGAAATGCAGCAGGAGACCTCCCGCCGCCTGCGTGAGTGGGAGATAAAAATAAAAGCCGAAGCGGATGAAAAAGCCCGCGAGGTTGTTTCCCAGGCTATCCAGCGTTGTGCCTCTGATGTAGTTACCGAAACTACCACCAATGTCGTACCCTTGCCAAGCGATGAAATGAAGGGCAGGCTGATTGGCCGCGAAGGCCGCAATATACGGGCTCTGGAGCAGGCCACCGGCGTAGACCTAATTATAGATGACACTCCGGAGGCAGTTACTATCTCCAGTTTTGACCCGGTAAGGCGTGAAGTTGCCAGACAGGCACTTTCAAAACTTATCATCGACGGGCGTATTCATCCGGCCCGTATTGAAGAAGTGGTAACCAAAGCCAAAGAGGAAGTAGAAGCCGCTATGATAGCTTCCGGCGAACAGGCCGCTTATCAGGCAGGCGTTCACGGACTGCGGCCCGAAATAATCAAAGTAATGGGACGGCTGAAATACCGCACCAGTTACGGACAGAATGTTCTTCAGCACAGTATAGAGGTAGCCCAGATGTCCGGCATGATAGGCAGCGAGTTGGGTGTAAATGTTACCCTTGCCAGACGGGCCGGCTTCCTGCATGACATAGGCAAAGCGGTTGACCGTGACGTGGAAGGCACTCATACCCAGATAGGTGCGGATATGGTTAAACAGTGGGAAAAATCACCCGAGGTTATCAAGGGTGTGGCTGAACACCATTTTGACACTCCCACTGTCTCCATCTGGGGTTTTATAGTATCCGCCGCAGACGCCATTTCTTCGGCCAGACCCGGCGCCCGCCGCGAATCACTGGAAAACTATATCAAACGCCTCAAGGCCCTCGAAGAAATTGCCGACAGCTTCAAAGGGGTTGAAAAATCCTTTGCCATACAGGCCGGGCGTGAAGTGCGCATCATGGTTAAACCTGACGAGATTGATGACCTGGGTGCTATGCGGCTGGCCAGAGATATTGTCAAGAAGATTGAAGACGGGCTGGAGTACCCCGGACAGATTAAGGTTACCGTTATCCGGGAAACCAGGTCCGTAGACTTTGCCAAGTAAAGCGGGTAGTGATGAAAATACTGGTAATCGGTGATGTTATCGGCAAGCCGGGGCGGGATGCCCTGCGAGATATCTTGCCGGGGCTGAAACAGGAATACAAGATAGACTTCACCATTATAAACGGAGAAAATACGGCCGGGGGGATTGGCATAACCCCGGCCACTGCCCAAGACCTTATTTCGGCCGGGGCAGACGTAATCACCACCGGCAACCACGTCTGGAAGCACCGTGACATAGCCACGGTAATGGAGGATGAGAGCCTGCCGGTTATCCGCCCCTTAAACTACCCTCCGGGCGTACCCGGACAGGGTTATGTCCTTAAAGACAAGGTTTTAGTGGTAAACCTGATGGGGCGTACCTTTATGTACGATATAGACTGCCCATTCCGCAGTATTGATGCTTTGCTTTCCAAGCTGAATTTCAAACCGTCCGCTATTATTGTAGATTTCCATGCGGAAGCCACCTCAGAAAAAATGGCCCTGGGCTTTTATCTGGACGGACGGGTAAGTGCCGTTCTTGGCACCCATACCCATGTGGCCACCTGTGATACCCGTTTGCTGCCTAAAAACACCGCCTATGTCAGCGATATAGGCATGGTAGGACCTATTGATTCCATAATAGGGGACGAACCGGATTCGGTTATCCAGCGTTTCCTGACCGGCATACCCGGCCGCCTGAGTGTAGCCCAGGGCAGGGTGATGCTGAATGCCGTAGTAGTCACCGTCAATACCAAAACCGGACTGTCCACAGGTATAGAACGCATTTACCGGGAGATAAGCTAGAAATGTCTTCCAAAGTAGACCTGCATATTCACACCACCGTTTCAGACGGTGTCCACTCACCAGAGAATATTGTTGCCAAAGCCGCCAAAGTTAATATGGAGTATATTGCCATATGTGACCATGATAATCTGGGCGGGGTTGGCATTGCCTTAGAAGCTGCCCGGAAGTACCCCAAACTAAGGGTCATACCCGGCGTAGAGATAAGCACCGACTACAGCGGCGGGGATGTCCATATTCTGGGGTACTTTGTAGATTACAAGGACCCTTTTCTGAATGAGACTCTGACCGAAATGCGCCGCTCCAGAGTGGAACGCGCCCGTGATATGGTAATAAAACTTAACGGCCTGGGTATGGAAATAAGCTGGCAGAGGGTTTCGGAAATTGCCGGCGAAGGCACGGTGGGGCGTCCGCATATTGCCGCTGCTATGCTTGAAAAAGGCTATATCCAGAACATGGGCGAGGCTTTTGACAAGTTCATAGGGCGGGGAGGGCCTGCCTATGTAGAGCGGATAAAAATGAGCCCCGAAGAGGCGGTTCATCTGGTACTTTCCTGCGGGGGCATACCGGTCATGGCTCACCCCCTGACTATAATGGACCACGAACCCATGGTGGAACGGCTGGTAAAGGCCGGACTGATGGGCCTTGAATGCCACTACGGGGGTTTCAACCCCCAGCAGATAGACGGGCTGGTAAAGCTGGCAGCCAAACACAACCTGCTCACTACCGGCGGCAGCGATTACCACGGTCTGGACGAACTTACTGAAACACCCATCGGCGAGGCGGAAGTACCCATGCAGGATGCCAAAAAGCTGATTGCCAAGGCCCGCCAAATAAAGGCCAAAGGGCTGGCGGAGGATATGGAATGAGCCTTGTATTTATAATCATGGCTATAGCCGGTTATCTGGTAGGGGCTATCCCCATGGCCTACCTGCTTTCCCGCTGGCGCAGGGGTATAGATATACGCCGTTACGGCAGCGGCAATGTGGGAGCTTCCAATGTGATTACTACTGCCGGCAAGAGACTCGGTCTGGCCGTTTTTGTGTTTGATGTTTCAAAAGGGGCTGTTATGATACTCATGGCCGGCTCTTTTGGGCTGGCACTCTGGCAGCAAATAATAGTCGGCCTGTTTACCATTGCCGGGCACAACTGGCCGGTCTTTCTCCGTTTTAACGGAGGGAGAGGTATTGCCACCTCTTTGGGAGTAGCTCTGGTGATGGCACCGGTTCCGGCCTTAATAGCTTTGGGAACAGCACTTGCCTTCGGCTTTTTCAAAAAAATGGCTCCTGGGGTGTTTCTGGGGGTAGGGGCATTGCCGTTTATGTCCGGGTATTTTTACGAATTCTTTGGAGTACGGGAATACCAGACCATTACCTGGGGTTTCATAGGTATTTTTTTTATTATGATTGCCCGCCGCCTGATGGCACCTGACAGTGAATACTCGCATACCGTTTCCAAAGCCGAACTGGTATTTAACCGCATTTTTCTTGACCGGGATATTAGAAACCGCTCTGTCTGGATAAACCGGAATTCTTCTGTTGCTGAAGAAAGCCCTGGCGCTTAATAATCGCGGGCTTCAACTGCAGAGAAAATTTATCCGCTGGAGCTAAATTTACAGACAGCTTTTAGTACACACCCTTTGCAAACAGGCTTGACCCTGCAATGCTCTTTGGCGTGCCTGACTATGAGAGCATGGTATTCGTTATAAAGAGCGGCATCAGCGGCCAGATTTGACGTAAAAAGCCCTTGAAGACGGTCATAGCCAGCTTCCTTTTCCGCCAGACCCAAACGGCTGAAAATCCTTCGGGTATAAGCATCTATAACAAAAACGGGTTTCCCGCAGGCATATAAAAGAATGGAGTCTGCTGTTTCCTCACCTACACCCCACACTCCCAGAAGTTCCTTGCGAAGAGTAGTGCCATCTGAATATGGCAGTTTATCAGCCTGTCCGCTATAACTGGCCTGAAGCCAAGCTGATAAGGCTTTCAGTTTACGGGCTTTTAAATTAAAGTAACCTGATGAACGGATAGCTTCGGCCAGATAGTATTCATCTGCCTCCAATATAGCTTCCGGTGAGAGCAAGTCAGCCGCTTTTAATCTTGAAATGGCTTTTTCTACATTTGTCCAGGCGGCACTCTGGGTAAGTACTGCACCCGCCATCATCTCAAAGCGGCTTTCAGCCGGCCACCAATGCTGAGGGCCGTATTTTTTTAACAGACAGCGGTATATATCAGTAAGATTTGGGGTTAAACTGGCTTGATCCAAGGTGCTATCATCGCCTCTTTATCAGAATCATAATCCATTATAAAAGGTTTGATATCTAAAACCGGCGTACCGTTTATGGCATCCAGCCCTTTGACTTTAAGTACATTGCCTTTATGCTCAAGCAGTCTGACCAGCGTCTTAGCGATAGGATTCGGGCGGAAGGGAGAGCGGCTGGCAAAAACTCCTATTTTACCGAATTCCTTTTGACCTCTGGGATAAACAAGGAGTGTCATACCCTCGGGCTGTGACTGATGGGGAGACCAAATAATATTAAGGTGGGAAAATTCCTCTATACGCTCAAGTCCCTCAGCCAATTCCGGATTTATATGTATTTCCGAAACCACATCCCCCCATTTAAAAGTCTGGGCAGGCTTTGCGGTAATAGTATTTACAATAGTGCCTACAGGTCTCATTTGTATATTCATCTTACCCTCCAAATGAAAAAGGGGATTTAAAATCCCCTTTTTAAAGTCCGGCTTTTTAGTCATTCATAAGCGGTGTCAGGGTAAGCAGGCGGCGGCTTATCTCCGGATATTTGGCAATAAAGATAAGCTCATCCTCCACCAGAGGTTTATGGGCCTCTACGTTGGCATAACGTACCAGTTCCAATATCTTGTTAGCCTCATCTTTATCTTCGGGCAGTTCTACAGACATATTGCCCATAACGTGGCGGAAGCCTGAGATGCCGCTGTACTGGCCGGCACAGATTTCACGCCCGGTTTCCACCATCAGGGCTTCGCCCCGTCCCAATTCCTCGTAGCCGTAAAGCTCGTAGTTCTGGGAGTCTTTGATAACACCGTCAGCATGTATGCCGGAGGCATGGGCAAAACAGTTGCGTCCCACACCCGGCTGGTTAATAGGTATCTCCACATCAAAAGCATACGAAGCAAAGCGGGCTATCTTCCAGGCTTTGGAAAGGTCTACTTCATGGCCCAGCTGATATTTTTCACCAAAACCCTTGGATTTAAGAACAGCCAGCAAGAAAGCCACCAGATCCGCATTTCCTGCCCGTTCGCCAATTCCGTTTATAGTGGTATTTACGTATACATCCTGACCGCCATCAACCACGCCCTTGGCACCGGCCAGAGAGTTGCCTATAGCCATACCCAAATCACCGTGGCAGTGAATCTCTATGGGCATTTCCACTTTTTCTGACAGAGTACGGGCAGTTTCATAGATGGTAAAGGGGTTGTCATAACCCAGAGTATCACAATAACGCAGACGGGCAGCACCCGCTGCTTTGGCAGCCTTGCCGAACTCAATCAGATTTACTATGGAAGTGCGGGAAGCATCTTCGGCATTTACACCCACTGTCTCAGCACCTTTGGCATAAGCGGCATTGACAGCTACAGTCATATCATCAATTATATCGGTAAAAACCTTGCGCCCCTGAAACTTGCCGTTTATCATCTGTTCCGAAGTGGATATGGACAAATTCAGATGTTTAAGGCCGGGTGCCCGGCGGAAAGCCAGATCTACATCAGCCACGATAGCCCGTATCCAGCCTTCCAGACGCAGATTCTTGATAACGCCCATTTTGGCCAGCTCAAGGTTGGCTTCAACATAACCGCGCTCATGTTTGGTAGTGGGAAAACCGAACTCAGACTGGAATATACCCATTTCATCCAGATACATATTTATCAGGGTCTTTTCCAGCTTCGAAAGGCCGAGACGAGCCGTTTGGACACCGTCTCTGTTGGTTACGTCAATTATAAAAATTTTTCCCACGTAATTATACCCCCTGTAATAGATGCGCTAAATAAAACATTTTATCATAGCCTGCTTCACCTCACAAACTCCCATATCTATTTTATTTATTATATGATTCAAAAAACCTTTGACTTAGGTGATTTTTACGTTTAAAATCATAAACAGACAAGGAGCTGGCATGGATAATTTATGGGCACCCTGGCGGGCAAAATATATAGAAAAAGCAGTCAAAAACGAAGATAGCGGCTGTATATTCTGCACTTTTCCGGCTGAAAGTGAAGACCGGAAAAACCTGATACTTTTCCGCGGCAAATACAACTTTGTTATCCTGAATGCCTTTCCTTACAATGCCGGACACCTTATGGTTGTACCCTTTCGCCATACTTCCGCCCCGGAGGAGCTTCCCGAAGAAGAACGCAATGAGCATTACCGTCTGGTCTGCCGGGCGGTCGCCATACTCAAAAATGAGTACAAGCCTGAAGGCTTCAATATAGGCATGAATCTGGGACGGGTAGGCGGTGCCGGTATAGACAAACACATCCACACTCATATTGTGCCCCGCTGGAACGGGGATACCAACTTCATGCCGGTCATAGGCCAGACCAAAGTCCAGAATGAATCCCCGGCAGATACCTACCGCCGCCTTAAACCCGGCTTCTAGTCCGTTTAAATAAGCCCGTTTTTATAAGCTAACCTTAGCTGCTTTTTAAAAAATCTGCTCATCAGGGTATTGCCTTTTAGTAATACTTGTTATACTATTCATACTAGTAGGATATGTATTATTATCCCCAGATATTTAAACGGGAGGCAGTGGAATGAACCCACAACAGATGGAAATTTTTTACGGTTCGGGTTCGGTGGGAGCTAAGGGGCAGATAGTCATACCGGTAAAATTCCGCAAAATATTCAATATCCACCCCGGAGACCAGGTGATTTTCATGGGGAACCCCCAGCAGAATGCTTTTGCGGTAATGCGGGCTGACCAGCTATCCGCCATGCAAGCCCAACTGGACCAGGCAAAAGCTCAGATACAACGGGCTAATGCCGAACTGGGAAACGAAACAAAAAAGGAGACCAAAACCAAATGATACTTACCAATACCGAAGATGTAGCCGGACACAAGATTATCAAAAACCTGGGGCTGGTAAAAGGAAATACTATTCGCGCCAAGCATCTAGGCAAAGATATCATGGCCAGCCTGCGCAGTATTGTGGGCGGTGAAATTGAGGAATATACCCAAATGCTGGATGAAGCTCGGAATGAAGCTTTAAAACGCATGGAGGCTGAAGCCAAGGAAAAGGGGGCTAATGCTATTATCTGCATCCGCTTTTCAACCTCGGCGGTTATGCAAAACGCTTCCGAAGTAATGGCCTACGGCACAGCCGTAATAGTGGAATAAAAGGCGGGAAAATAAAATGGATATTAACTGGGCACTTATTGCACCCTTGATTGTCCTCCAGCTGATACTGCTTATTATAGCGGTAGTGGATTTAGTCAAACGCCCCAAAGTCCGCTGGAATAACAAGTGGGTCTGGGCAGTGATAATTGTATTTGTAAACATTATAGGCCCGATAATCTACCTGACTCTGGGCAGGGAGGAAGACTAAACCTTGGATGCCATACTTTGCCAAAAGCTGACCAAGAAATTCGGTGGTTTTACCGCCCTGGACGGGCTGGACCTTGCAGTTGAAAAAAACCGGGTTTTCGGGTTTTTAGGCCCGAACGGGGCAGGTAAGACTACCGCCGTCCGGATGCTGACCGGTCTTTCCCAGCCAACCTCCGGCAAGGCTTACGTATCCGGCGAGGAGGTAACACCACGAAACCTGTCACTCCGCTCCAAGATTGGCTTTCTGCCGGACGTACCTGCCTTCTACGGCTGGATGACAGGACGTGAATTTATGCTTTTTTCAGGTGAACTCCACAAATTAGCTCCCAAAGATAATAATCTGCGGGCAGATGAACTGCTGGAGCTGGTAGACCTTAAAGAGGCCGGCAAACGACGGGTGGGCGGGTACTCTCGGGGCATGAAACAGCGGCTGGGTATTGCCCAGGCTCTGGTAAATAAACCCGAAGTGCTCTTTATGGACGAACCCACCTCTGCCCTTGACCCTATGGGGCGGAGAGATGTGCTGAACCTTATTGAGCGCTTAAGCGGGGACACCACTGTTTTCATGTCCACCCATATTCTTTCAGACGTGGAAAGGGTATGTGACCGGGTAGCTATTATAAGCGAAGGCAAACTGATAACATCCGCCAGCGTAGAGGAGCTTAAACGCAAATACTCCACTTCGGCTTTTGAGATACAGTTTGAGGAAGAACCCACCCCTATTCTAACCCAGCTTCTGAAAATGCCTTATGTCAAAACAGCCGAGGTACGAACCGAAGGTGACCTGAAGGTGGTGTATGTTCAGGCCAGTGACCTTGCCAAAGCCAAAACTGAAATACCCGGCATAATTGCCCAAAGCGGGCTGACCCTGACCCATTATGAACTTACCACCCCCAGTATTGAAGATGTATTTATCCAGCTTGTAGGGAATGGTGCGAAGGCATGAGCGGACTGATACCTTTATTTAAAAAAGAACTGAAGGAGCAGTGGAAAACCTATAAAACACTTATAGTAGCCATTGCCTTTGCCTTCTTCGGTATATCCACTCCGCTCATTCTGGCCTACCTGCCCCAGATTATTGAGATGAGCGGGCAGGGGGGCGACATCCCGGTAGTTATGCCTGACCCCACTCCCCTTATGTCCATGCAGGAGTTTGGACAGACCATGCTTCAAGTAGGCGTGCTTATCTGCATACTGATTGCCATGGGTGCAATTTCCGGGGAACGGGAAAAAGGAACTGCCATGCTGACTTTGTCCAAACCTGTCAGCCGCGGGGCATTTGTAATGTCCAAGTATCTGGCCCTTGGGTTGCTGGTACTTGTTTCCATGCTGTTTAGCGCCGGACTATGTTACTGGTACACCGTTATGCTGATAGGAGACTTTGCATTTATGCCATTTTTGGGCAGCACTATGCTTATGACCCTGTTTTTGCTGCTCTGTTTGGCAGTTACCCTGTTTTTCTCCAGTTTCTTTAAAAGCTCACTGGCTGCCGGTGGCACTGCACTAGTATTCCTGATAGCCCAGGGTTTGGCTACCCAGCTGCCCTGGATAGGCAAATATCTGCCCGGCAACCTTTCCAGCTGGTCAGCGCGGATTCTTTCAGACAGCGGCGACCCAGCCTGGGGAGCACTGGTTGTAAGCATAGGCATTATTGGTATTTGCTTGTATTTCGCCCTTATCAGGCTGGAAAGAAAAGAGTTATAATAGGGGGAGAAAATGCGGAGAAAGGTGGAAGGATATGGCTGAAAAAGAGCTTAACCCTGAACCCGAAAATTCCAGAGAACCCCTTGACGAAGACTTTGAGCCTGTAGGCAAAAATATAGAATCTTCCAAAGAAACCCGTGATACCGAAGACGAATATAAAGAACCTCCGCTGGAGCCTGAAACTCCGGCGGAGGTTTCACAATCAGAAAAAATACCCGGCTATTACTTTTATCGCCGCAAAAAGGCTAAAGCCAAGGTAAAGGGCAAGCACTCCAAAATGCCTGCTTGGTTTAACATAAGCCTGGCGGCACTGATTGTACTGGGCATAATATTCGGCGGCTGGGGACTTGCATCCGGGCACTTCCCTCCTTGGGGTATGAGTGTTGATGTCTCCATTTCCCCGGTGGGCGGAGGAAAGGTAAACTTAAGCCCGGACAAATCTTCTTACAGCAGCGGCTCAAGCGTAAACTTAAATGCTGTTGCAGCTGCCGGTTACCGGTTTGACCACTGGAGCGGAGATTTGAGTGGCAACAGTCCATCCGTAAGCCTCAGCCTCAATTCATCTAAAAATATTGTGGCTAACTTTGTGAGGCAGTTTCAGCTTAACATAAGCACTTCCCCTCAGGCCGGAGGCAGTCTAAGCACAATAAGCGGCAATTTTGATGCAGGATCTATCATAGACATAACAGCTAATCCTATGCAGGGTTACCGTTTTGACCATTGGAGCGGAGACATAAACGGTACCAACCCCACAATCAGCTTCATAATGGACACAAATAAAAATATTGTGGCCAATTTTGTGCCCCTGCTTCTGCTTACCATCAATATCACCCCGAATGCTGCCGGTATTGTCACTCCCGAAGGGAATTACTTTGATTACGGGGCCAGTATCACCCTGACAGCCCAGGCTGCTCCCGGCTACCAGTTTATAGGCTGGACAGGGGACCTGACCACTAATTTAACTACAATTAACATTACTATGGATAAAAACTATACCTTAACCGCCAACTTTGCACCTGTTATTCAGACAGTATCTCTGGTTATGCCCAACCGTATCGGCGAATCCACCTGGGTAAGCTGGAGCAAAGAGCTTTTAAAAGACCAATATATAGTTATCAATTCCAGTCTGGCGGGTGCATTTAATTTATCTGACTCAAGCCACCTCTGGCGGGTAGAGGTATTCCGCCCGGATGGAGAACATATTGAAAACTGGTTTGGCGACTACTGGCTGAACCCGGAACATGTCTTTGCCTTTACCGCCCAGATAAGCGGCACCTATATGCTGAAAGTATCCCATTACAGTTCATTTATAAAAGACCTAAATATGTCATTCAGTCCCGGGGGCTGGGTGATAAGCGGTTATTCCTGGAGCTGAAGCAAAGACCTGTAAGTGCTAAACTCAGACCGGTATAGAGGCAAGACCTATGCCGGTCTTTGCGTTCACATATATAGCCTAAGGAGAGAAAGATGAAAGCCAGTCAGGGAAGTATAGGCAGAGTATTTATAATACGGCTGGAAGACGGCGATAAAGTACCTTCCTGCCTGGAAGATTTTGCCCGCACCCAGCATATAAGCCATGCCCAGGTGGTGCTTATCGGGGGAATTGAGGGAGGACAGGTGGTAGTAGGGCCGCGCCAAAGCCATGAGTACCCGCCTGAGCCGGTGCTGATACCCCTTGACGGAGCACATGAAGTGGCCGGGGTAGGTATAATAACGCCTGATGAAAGCGGTAACCCCAAGCTGCATATCCATGCCGCTCTTGGGCGAATGGGTAAAACTACTACCGGCTGCCTGAGACCTGGGGTAAGTACCTGGATTGTGGGCGAAGCGGTTATGTATGAAATACTGGGGGCAAAGGCTGCCCGCCGTTTTGATGAAAAAACTCGGTTCAATCTGCTGCAACCCGAATAACCGCTGCCAAAGCCCATAACCGGTGTCTTTTCCGTGAAGGATAGATTAACTTGATTTGAACAGCAGGTTATAAAAACATTTGTCTGCCGGTTGTGGCTGGTTGGCAGAAAAGTAGCGGAGACCTGCTGTTCCGCTTGAAAACTTGATAAACACTGAGAATCAAAAGTTATTCACCGCTGGAATCAGGCAGGTTTACCGGGGCTTTATATGAATCTTCTATCCGTTTCATTTCCTGCCCGCAGCAGACCAGCGTACCGCCGCCCACCTTGATAACCCGCACAATATTGCCGCATATATCGCATTTGTAGGTTTCACCCAGCTGTTTTACACCCATTCCCGGAAGCCTCCGTTTCGTTAAGAATACAGCTAGTCTTTTTTAACAGGTTTGATAATTATTTCTTCTTCGTATTCTTCGGGTTCGCGGATAAGTTTGAAACCCAGCAGAAACAGCCCCATGAAAAGTATCCCGCCCACAATAAAGAGCGGCCAGTAAAGTATACCTGCCAGCATGACAAAGAAACACACCAAGAGGACAATAGTATAGGCTACAACATGTGTACGAAAGTATTCCAGCATATCTGTTACCTCCCGTTAAAGGACTGTATGTATATATTATACCAGTCCGCTTAAGAAACATAGCCGGGAAATAAACCATATTTAACCTGCTGTAGGTTAAATATAAGATAACCGAGGAATAAATTGGTACCCCCAAGGGGATTCGAACCCCTGTTGACGGCGTGAAAGGCCGCTGTCCTGGGCCTCTAGACGATGGGGGCACACAGGGTAATCAGTATAGCAAAACTACAGGTGGCTGGCAAACTGAAGCTATGGCAGGGCAGCCATAGCTTCCAGACCTGCACTTTCGTCCAAGCCCAGCATAATATTCATATTCTGTACAGCCTGCCCCGCCGCACCTTTTACCAGATTATCTATGCAGCTTATAACTACCAGCCGTTCATTCAGGGCATCTACCACCGGGTGAATAAAGCACATATTGGTACCGCGGGTATAACGGGTGTGGGGCGGCTCGGCGGTTATCTTTACAAAAGGCTCATCTTTATAAAAACGGCGGTAAATCTCTTTGACTTCTTCGTCTGTAACCGGCCGTTTCAAACGGGCATAGGCACTTGAAAGTATACCCCGGCTCATGGGTATTAGGTGAGGGCAAAAAGTAATCCGCGGGATTACCCCTCCACCAGCGTAAGAAAGTTCCTGAACTATCTCCGGCTGGTGGCGGTGAGAGCCAACAGAATAAGCGCAAACATCTTCGTCTGCTTCACAAAATATATTTTTGGCAGTAGGGGTCCTACCAGAACCGGAAAGCCCGGACTTGGCATCTATAATAGCACTTGGCTCTATCAGATCCATTTTAAAAGCAGGGGTAAGCCCAAGTATGGCAGAGGTGGGGTAACAGCCCGGATTTGCCACCAGACGGGCGCTGGCAATATCCTTACGCTTAAGTTCAGGCAGACCATACACCGCTTCGGGAAGAAGCTCCGGGCAGGGATGCTCAAACCCGTACCATGCCTGATAAAGTGACGGGTCTTTCAGCCGGAAATCAGCGCTGATATCTATTATCCGTATTCCTTTTGCGAGCAAATCCGGCACCAAGACCGCCCCTTCCTTGTGGGGCAGAGCCATAAAGACAATATCCACCTGCCCTTCCAGATTTTCGGTAATAGGCAGATTGAGACGGTGAAGGTAAGGAAATGCATCCGAAAGCTTTTTGCCGGCCAAACTCCGCCCGGTTACCGAACAAAGCTCTACCGAAGGGTGGCTTGCCAGAATACGGGCAAGCTCCAGCCCTGCATAACCGGTTACATTTATAATACCTGCTTTATATTTCTTCATCTGCTTATCCCTTTAAAAGATGTTAAAAGTATAACATATCCGGCCGAAGCCGAAGCTACTCATTTTTACCCATATTCCGCAGGCTGTTTAAAATGTACTGGATTTCAATGGTAGTCATACCGAAGCGGTGCATGGCATGGCGTGAAAGTTCCAAACCTACCTCAAACTCAGGCTGAACTACCTCGCTGACACCCATTTGTTTGAGTTTTGCAGCCTGAGTGTCACTGGTCACCCTAGCTACTATATCCAGCCGCGCATTTATCTTGCGGGCATTTTTAACCACCTGTTCGGTATCCGCAAAACCAGGCATAGCACAGATGAGCAGACGGGCTTTCTCTAAACGGGCAAACCTGAGTATTTCGGGATTGGCGGCATCTCCGTATATGGCAGGTGCTTTCTGGCGGCGAAGTTCGGCAATGGTTTGGGGGTCTAAATCTATAACCAGAAAGGGGAAATTGCGGCGGTTCATCACCCGGGTCAGAGTCTTGGCAACACCCCCCTGCGAACAGATAACCGCATGGTTGGAAATATCCAAATCCATAAACTCCGCCTGCCCGGAGGTACGCAGGCTGACCAGTTTGCTTGCCAGCGGCCACTGGCTGACCTTTCTGTAAGCCGCACCGCTGAAACTTAAGGCAAAAGGGGTGATTATCATGGTAATAACGGCACTGCTGATGGTAATGGCATAAATACTGTCAGAAATAACTGATGATGCCAGACCCACCCCGGCCAGTACAAAGCTGAATTCACCTATCTGCATCAGACCGATACCGGTAGTAAATGAGGTCTGGAAAGTATAGCCGAACAGCCATGGCACTACCCCGGCCACCAGACTCTTGATGACCAGCAGGAAGACAACTACCAGCAGAACCAAGCCCATATTCTCCACTGCAAAATTAAGGTTTGCCAGCATACCCAGAGAAACAAAGAACAAAGCCCCGAAAATATCCCTAAGGGGGATTATATCTGCCAGTGCCTGCTTGGCATACATGGATTGCCCAATAAGAAGCCCTGCTATAAATGCACCTACTGCCGGTGAAAGACCCAGCGCAGTTGCCCCCATGGCCGCCCCCAGAGACAGGGTGATAACAGACAGAAGAAAAAGCTCATGGGAATGGGCAGCCACTCTACCCAGCAGACGGGGGAAAACCCAAAATCCCAAAGCAAACATAACCAGAATAAAAGCCGCAGCTTTGGCAAAGGCAACACCTATTGTCAGGCCGACGTCTCCGCCTTCACTCCCCAAAGCCGGTAAAATAATCATCAGGGGAATAAGGCAAATATCCTGCACCAGCAGGATGCCCAGCATCACCCGCCCGTGAGGGGCTTCCGCCTCACCTCTGTCCATAAGTATTTTAAGGACTATCAGGGTAGAGGAAAGCGAGACCATAAACCCGAAGAAGATAGAGGCATTTATATCCCAGCCAAGGCCTCTGCCCAGCAAAAACCCAAACCCGGCGGTAACAATTATCTGGATAAGACCGCCCAGCACCGCCACCTTTCCCACCCGCTTCAGCTCATCCAGCGAAAAATCAAGACCAAGGGTAAAAAGGAGCAGAATAACGCCGACTGTAGCCATGGATTCAATAACGCCCGGAGACTGCACCAAACCGAAACCGTTTGGGCCTATGGCTATACCAGCCCCCAGATAACCCAGAAGAAGCGGCAGTTTGAAACGGCGTGCCAGTAAACCGGCCAGAACGGCCGCTATAAGCACAATAATTAAGTCCAACCCGAAGCTGGAGCCTAATTCTTCCAAAGCCCTCTCCTTATTCGGGGAAAATCAGGGATGCAATATTCTAACACATAGACCCGTACTTTCTACACAAGCTCTTGTAACTGATGTCCCAAGATAACCAAAATATTTTATGAATTGGCATTTGGGGAAATAATGTCTATACTAAATGTTTGATATGAACTATACCGAAGAAACCAACAGCCTCACTTTTCTGGGTACAGGCGGTGCCAGATTTATGATCAGCCGTCAGATACTGGCTTCAGGCGGAATCTGGCTGAACCTTGACGGCAAACGGTTCCTGATTGACCCCGGCCCGGGCAGTATTGTGCAGGTATGCCGTCTGGGCTTAAACCCGGAAAACCTGAGCGCTATTCTTTTGTCCCACCGCCATCTGGACCACTCCGGTGATGTAAACGTAATGATAGAGGCCATGACCCAGGGCGGCTTTAACAAAAACGGCCATTTTCTGGCCCCTGAAGATGCCCTGGATAACGAACCGGTTATATACTCGTATCTAAGGCCGTTTCTGAATGACCTGACTGTGCTTGAGGAAGAACACGAATACAATCTGGACGGGATAAAGGTTTTCACTACCCGGCGTCATCAGCACCCGGTGGAAACATACGGATTTATATTTGAATCTTCCAATCACCGCATAGGTTTCGTAAGCGATACCCGCTATTTTGAGGAAATACCCCAAATCTACGCAGGCTGTGACGTTCTGATAATAAATGTTGTTCTTAGGGAATCTATAGAACGTATTTACCATTTGAGCATAGCTGATGCCGCCAGACTGATTACAGGGGCTAAACCCAAAACAGCCATACTTACCCACTTCGGTCTGCAGCTTTTCCGGGCAGACCCGGCCAAGATGGCAGCCAAGGTTGAAGCCGAAACCGGTATACCCGTCATAGCCGCTGTAGATGACCTGCTTTTCAAGCTGGAATAATGCCCGTAAACAATTTATTTTTGCCAGAATTCGCCCCAGAGAGGAACGCTTTTGAACTACCCCGAACATATTCTCCATCAGGTTGAAAAACCCGGCCGCTATACCGGCGGGGAATGGAATTCCGTTTGCAAGGAATGGTCTAAAACCCCGCTTAAGGTTGCCCTGAGCTTTCCGGATACTTATGAAATAGGCATGTCCAACCTGGCCATACCCCTGCTTTATGATATTTTAAACCGCAACCCGGATATTCTGGCCGAAAGGGTTTTCAGCCCCTGGCTGGATATGGAAAACCTTATCCGTGAGAGAAAGCTTCCCTTTGTCAGCCTGGAAAGCGGCCACCCCGTAAAAGAGTTTGATATCTTGGGTTTTTCACTGGGGTATGAGCTTACCTATACCAATATACTGAATATGCTTTCTCTGGCAGGCATACCCATGCTTGCCGCCGAAAGGGGAGGGGATTTTCCGCTGGTGATTGCCGGCGGCAGCTGCAGCCTCAACCCCGAACCTCTGGCAGATTTTATAGATGCTTTTGTAATAGGCGACGCCGAAGAGGCAATACAAGACCTGTGCCAAGCCGTCCTTGATGCCAGAAATTATAACCTTAGTAAAGACCAAATGTTGCGGGAACTGGCCAAAATCCCCGGTATTTACATACCCTGCCTGTATAAGGCCGAATATAACCCTGACGGTACTTTGAAATCCATCACCCCCACCGCACCTGAAGCACCTCCCGTAATAAACCGCCGCATTTTGCCCGCTTTGCCGCCGCCAACCGTAAAACCGGTAGTACCGTATATAGAGGTGGTACAGGACAGGGGAGCGGTGGAGATAAGCCGCGGCTGCAGCCGGGGTTGCCGTTTCTGCTCTGCCGGCATTATTTACCGCCCGGTCAGGGTACGCCCGGCGGCAGAGGTTGTAAGTGCCGTTGAAGGCATAATGGATAACTGCGGTTATGATGAAATTTCCTTGCTTTCGCTGAGCTGCTCGGACTACCCGGGTATTGAAAATCTGGTAAAAACCCTGGCGGAAAAATACGCAAACAAACACCTGGCCCTATCACTGCCCAGTTTACGCCTGACCCCAGATTCGGTCGGGCTGGTAAACGTGCTGGCGGGCGGGCGTAAAAGCGGGCTTACCTTTGCACCCGAAGCAGCCAGCGAGCGTCTCCAGCGGGTTATAAATAAACTTACCTCTGAGGAAGAGCTGTGTGATACCGCCTGTACTGCCTTTGAAAGCGGCTGGACCAGCTTCAAGATGTATTTCATGATAGGATTGCCGACTGAAACTGACGAAGATGCCGCCGCTATCTGCCAAATGGCAGGCAGGGTAAATGCCCTATCCCGCGGCGCTCCCGGACGCCGCCCCCAGATACGCCTGAGCCTGGCCTCATACGTACCCAAAGCCCATACCCCATTTCAGTGGGAAGCCCAGCTGGATGAGGAATCCCTCTACCGCAGGGCGGATATAGTAAGGCAGGGGCTGAAACGCTGGGGAATAAAGGTTTCCTGGTCTGATACTAAAATGAGCCTGCTGGAAGCCGTGTTTTCCAGAGGAGACCGCCGTCTGGGCAAAGTGATATATACCGCCTGGCAAAAGGGTGCCAAGTTTGATGCCTGGAGTGAGTGCTTCAATTTTACCCTTTGGCAGGAGGCTTTTGATGAATGCAGTTTAAGCCCCTCGTTCTATGCCCACCGCAAACGCCCGCTTGACGAAACGCTGCCCTGGGGGCATATAAATGCCGGGGTAAGTGCCGAATTCCTGAAAAAGGAATATGCCCGCTCAGTGGAAGGGCAGGATACGCCTGACTGCCGCGAAGGCAAATGCCATGCCTGCGGACTGGAAAAAACGGTAACCGAATGTAACAACCGCCTGCACAGAAAATAAACAGCCGGGTAAAACGCCAATAAAAAAGGGGGCTTTAAAGCCCCCTTTGTGTTTAACAGTAATATTTCAGCTAAAAAGTAGCCACCGCAACCACCCGGTCGCCTTCCTCAAGGCGCATTACCCTGACACCCTGAGTGGCTCTGCCCATGATGGGTATGCCATGAGAGGGATCTTCTTCTTTGACCTGAGTACGGGTAACCATGCCGTCAGCGGAGATAAGCATCATCTGGTCAGTCTCGCTGACTACCTTTGAGGCCACAACCTCACCGGTTTTGTCTACAACCTTGAAGTTTATAACCCCGCTGCCAGCCCGGTGCTGCTGGGGGTATTCCTCTATGGCAGTCAGTTTGCCGGCACCATTTTCGGTTACAGTTATTACCAGCGTACCCTCCTGGGCAACGTCCATACTTACTACTTCGTCCCCTTTAGAAAGGACTATAGCCTTGACACCGCCGGAAGCCCTTAGGCTGGTACGGAGTTCGCTTACCGGGAAACGGATAGACTGCCCCAGACGGGTAGCCAGCAGAATATCTTTTTCCTCAGTAGTTTCAACCGCCGCCACCAATTCATCCGAAGTAGCCAAATCCATGGCTATCAACCCTGAAGAACGGACTGCGGTAAACTCCTGAAGTGAGGTCTTTTTGATTTCACCTTTATTGGTAGCCATCAGCAGGAAATGGTCTGCCGGGAAGCTCTTTAAGTCCAGTATGGCGGTTATCCGTTCGTCCTGTGTAACAGGTATCAGGTTTACGATAGCCGTACCCTTGGCAATGCGGGAGGCATCATCAGGTATATCAAAACAGCGCAGGCTGAATACCTTGCCCCGGTTGGTGAAAAAGAGCAGGGTATCATGGGTATCTGAAACTGAAAGGAAACGGACTGCATCTGCTTCGCGGGTGGGCATACCCATTATGCCGGTACCGCCGCGGTGCTGCAGGCGGAATACATTAGCCGGCACCCGTTTGATAAAGCCCCTTTCACTCAAAGTAACTATAACATCCATATGGGGTACCAGATCTTCCTCACGGAATTCTATAACACCCTGATTGGAAATCTCGGTGGCACGGGACTGGCCATAGCTCCCTCTAAGGTCTTTGGCGTCTTCTTTTACCAGAGCATAAATCTTTTCAGGGTGAGACAGCAAATCTTCCAGATAACCTATGCGTTTCATAAGCTCGGCGTATTCGTCCAGTATCTTCTGGCGTTCCAGATTGGCCAGACGGCGAAGCTGTAAATCCAGAATAGCTTGAGCCTGGATTGCTGAGAAATCAAACTCGGCCATCAGGTTTTTGCGGGCTGTATCACCGTTTTCGGAACTGCGGATAATGGCAATAATACGGTCAATAAAATCCAGCGCCTTTTTAAGACCTTCCAGTATATGGGCGCGGTCTTTGGCGGCTTTAAGTTCAAACTGACTCCGTCGGGTGATAATAAGGTGGCGGAAGTCTATAAAGTTTTTAAGCACTTCTTTCAGGCTGAGTACCTGCGGCTGACCGTCTACCAGCGCCAGCATGTTTACAAAGAATGAGGTGCGCATGTTGGTATGTTTGTAGAGGCTGTTTAAAACCTGCTGGGGTTCGGCATCACGTTTAAGTTCAATAACTACCCGCATACCCTGCCGGTCAGATTCATCCCGCAAGTCAGAAATGCCTACCAGCTTTCGGTCCTTGACCAATTCGGCAATCTTGGCTACCAGTTCGGCCTTGTTTACCTGATAGGGAATTTCGGTAACAAATATAGCCTTGCGGTTGTCCACTTCGCCGATATGGGCTTTGGCCTGTATAACAATCTTGCCCTTGCCGGTTGCGTAAGCACTCTTTATGCCGTCGGTGCCCAGTATAGTCCCGCCGGTAGGGAAGTCCGGTCCGGAAACAAACTGCATCAGTTCATCTACGCCGCAATCAGGGTTGTCAATAAGGTAGCAGATGGCCTGGCAGAGTTCCGCCAGATTGTGGGGGGGTATATTGGTTGCCATACCCACCGCAATACCTGAACTGCCGTTCATAAGCAAATTGGGTATACGGGCCGGAAGCACAGTGGGTTCTTCCAGCGAGGAATCGAAGTTGGGCATAAAGTCTACGGTATTTTTATCTATGTCAGTCAGCAGCTGTTCAGCTATCTGAGCCAGGCGGGCTTCGGTGTAACGCATTGCAGCCGCGGGGTCATTATCCACGCTGCCGAAGTTTCCCTGACCATCTACCAGCGGATAGCGATAGGAAAATGGCTGGGCCATACGTACCATAGCGTCGTAAACAGAAGAGTCACCGTGGGGGTGATATTTACCTAAAACTTCACCCACGATACGGGCACTCTTTTTATACGGGGTATTATGCTTCATGCCCAGGTCATTCATAGCATAGAGAATGCGCCTCTGTACCGGTTTCAGACCATCCCGCACATCCGGCAGGGCACGTGAAACGATTACACTCATAGCATAATCAAGGTACGAACCCTTCATTTCATCTTCTATATTTATCGGCCTGGTGTTACCTGTTACCATATTCTAAACCTCCAGATCACCCTCGTTTTCATCATCAGTATATGTCTGGCTTTCAGCCTCAGCTTCTTCTGCCATCAGTTCAGTTTCATCTACTTCTATCTCGTATCCGCCTTCTTCCTTGTCACTCTCATCAGGCTCGGTGCCGGCAGAGCTCTTGGAAAGCCCTCTGGACGAGAATGAAGGTATACCCATCTGCGAGGGATGCTGGAAGGTTTCCCTGATAATAACCACCAGTTTTTCTTCATTGGAACTGATGACGGTGGCTGAATATTTATTGCCGCCCTTCATCAGTTTTATCAGCCGCTTGGAAGTAGGTATATCAACCATACCCAGCACTTCCCCGCCGCAGTTTTCCACCCACAGATTCGCACCGTCTATCCGCAGACAAAGCTGGTCACCAGCTACGATTCTGGCCAGTACCCCTTTGGGAGCCAGACGGGTCAGGTTTATTACCCCGGCTTTACCGATTTCTTCAAGAAAATCCTGGGGCTGAACCCGGTGAATGACCGGCCCAGCCGTTGTATTTTCCTTGCTGAGTACTTCCAGCCGGTGCAGATTTTTTTCAGCTATTACATTATAAGGATCTATTTCTCTGGCACGGGTATAGGCAGCAATAGCCTCCGGATAAATAGCCAGCTCCAGATAGGCCCGCCCCAGACGGTTAAATGCTTCCACATCATTCGGGAACTGGTCAATAATTTTTTTATTAACCTCCACCGCCTCTTGCCAGCGTCCTTCCATGGCTAAACTTACAGCCTGTTTACTGCTCTGGCGCTTGAGTCTTAGCTGTTCCTCTTCTTGATATGCCATAGATTCCTCATTTTTAGTTATTTGCTAAACGAGTAGTTATTTTACTGTATGCTAAACCCGTCTACAAGTATGAGAAACCCGTTATCTGGTTATTATACTCCAAATAGCTTAAAAATTCGCTTTTCAGGCGGGCAAATTGACACCATTTCTATGCTATGGTACTGTAATTTATAGGTGTTTTAATAATTTTTATACTGCTGGAAGGAGCTACTAATGCTGGAAAAAGTAGAAGCCGTTCTGGATAAAATCAGACCGGCCCTGGAAGCCGACGGCGGCAATGTTGAACTGGTAGATGTTGTGGACGGAGTAGTAAAAGTAAAACTGGTTGGCGCTTGTGCCGGCTGCCCCATGTCTACAATGACCCTGAAAAACGGCATTGAGCGTATCCTGAAGCGCGAAATACCCGAAGTCAAAGAAGTAGTGGCTGCCTAAAGCAGCCACTCTCTTTTTATACAGATTAAATCTTTCGTTTATATCCTTTGAAACCTCTAGTCTTTTTCCATCTCAAAGGCTTTGTGTATAGCCCTTACCGCATCTTTTACCTTGTCTTCTTCTATAATGCAGGTTATGCGAATTTCCGAAGTGGAAATTAGCAAAATATTTATACCGGCATCTGACAAAGCTTTGAACATGCGGGCGGCATAACCGGGGGCATTTAACATACCCGTACCGATAATACTGACTTTACCTATCTTGGAATCACTCAGCACTTCTCTGGCCTGAATTTCCTTGGCAATAGGACCTATAACCTCCAGCGCCTTGCCCAAATCTGACTTGGTTACTGTAAAGGTGAGGTCTGTTATATGGTCCTGGCTGGAGTTCTGGACTATTGTATCCACGCTGACTCCGGCTTTGGCCAGAGGTGCAAAAAGACCGGCCGCTATGCCCGGCTTGTCAGGCACCCCTAGTATGGTTATCTTGGCAACCTCAAAATCATGGGCTATACCGCTGACCTTGTTTCGTATTTCCATATTTTCCCCTCCCTGTATCAGTGTGCCGGGATTTTCATTAAAACTGGAAGCTACCAGAATAGGTATATTGTACACCTGACCTATTTCCACCGCCCGCGGGTGCATTATTTTTGCCCCGTAAGACGAGAGTTCCAGCATTTCTTCATAACTGATTTCCGAAAGACGCCGGGCATCCGGTATCAGGCGGGGGTCAGCGGTATAAACGCCATCCACGTCTGTATAACGTTCGCATCTGCTGGCACCCAGACTAGCTGCCAGAGCAACCGCAGTGGTATCAGAACCGCCACGCCCCAGGGTGGTAATATCCTGGCAGTCCGAAATACCCTGAAAACCGGCCACGATGACAACCCTGCCTTTGTCCAGCTCTTCATGAATACGCTTGGGGTCAATGCCGGTGATTCGGGCTTTTGAATGAGCCGAATCTGTGCGTATACCCGCCTGCTGGCCTGAAAGGCTAATCGCATCCTGCCCCATGTTTTTAAGCGCCATAGCCAACAGGGTGCTGGAGACTATTTCACCGGTAGAAAGCAAAACGTCCATTTCCCGCGGTTCGGGACAGTCATTCAGCTTGTGGGCAAGGGCAATCAGGTCATCTGTGGTGTCTCCCATAGCCGAAACCACCGCCACTACATCGCTGCCCTTCTGGCGGGCGGCAATAATCCGCTTGGCTACGTGTTTAATTCTTTCAGCATCACCAACCGAAGTGCCGCCGTATTTATGAACTACAATTGCCATACTAAACCCCAAACAATCTGTTTATATTTTGCCTGTCCGTTTTGTTGACTGCGCAGGCTTAAAAGCCGGATTTTGTCCTATATTATAAACCTTTAGCCTGAAAATAAAAGGCTCAGGCGCGGCTGCCCCACCAAAGAACAAACATGATTATCACCAAAACCACCGCCCCGACTATAATCCAGGTAAAAAGGCTGCGTTCCACGCTCTTGCGGCGGGCATTTCCAGCCAGCCGCCTGCGGGTGCAATCCACACAGGTACAGGCCGGGGGATGCCCGTTGTACATGGCGTTCCGGTATCTGTCATCTTCTCTGGGCATATTTATCTACCTCTAACTAAATCTACTTGAGAAAAGTCTGCATCAGATTGCAGCCCTTTTCAAATATTATACCTGTTTTAGCCGCTTCTTTCTCTGTAAAGCGGTAGACACCGTTAGAGGCAAAACCTTTGCCCCACATCAGGAAGGGTACCGGCTCTGCCACATGGGTTTTAAGTTCAAGCGGGGTAGGGTGGTCCGGCATAACCAGCACCCGTATATCTCCGGGATAAGCCAGAAGCTGGCCAACCATAAGCTCATCTATAAGCTCTATTGCCTTTACTTTATCTGCCAGGCTGCCGGCATGACCGGCTTCATCCGGCGCTTCTACATGGATTACCGCCAGGTCGTTATCTCCAAGTGCCAAAAGGCCGCCCCGCATCTGGCCGGAAAAATCATTGTTAAGGCCGTCTGTTATGCCGTTTAGTTCCAGTATTTTCATATTCATCATAATACCCAGCCCCCGCAGCAAATCCACACCTGAATTTAAAACTGCATCCAGCCCGTAAGCCTTTTTGAAAGAAGGCATGGGCGGGATAGGACCGCTGCCCCAAAACAGCCAGATGGAATTTGCCGGCAGTTTGCCCTGACTCTGGCGGCGGAGGTTGAGCGGGTGGTCTTTGAGTATCTGCTGGGAGGAGCTGATAAGCTGGTTTAATATAAGGCTGCCCTCACCCTGCGGCAAATACGGGGATACCTCATGGTCGGAAATATCGTGGGGAGGGGTGCAGAGCGCTTTGGCCGTATCACCCATGCCCTTTAGTTTAAGCAGGTGGCGGTAATTTACCCCGGGGTAAAACTTTACCCGCTCACTGCCAAGCTCTTTGGCTACTGCCTCAAGCAGTTCGGCAGCCTCTTCGCTGGAAATATGCCCGGCCGAGTAACTGGCCATTTTGCCGTCTATTACAGACACCAGATTACAGCGGAAAACGACTTCATCAGGGGTAACATCTACCCCCATGCTGACAGCTTCTATAGCCGCCCGCCCTTTGTAATATATTTCGGGATCGTACCCCAGCAGGGACATACAGGCACAGGCAGACGAAGGCTCCATTCCAGGCGGCACATTGGTACTTTGGCCCATAAAGCCGTTTTTGGCCATTTTATCCAGATTGGGGGTGCGGGCCAGTTCCAGTGCGGTTTTACCGCCCTGTTCCTTAAGCCCCCAGCCGGAAGCACCGTCAGTAATAAGTACGCAATATTTCATTTTATTTAACCCCTGCTTGCTTTAGCTTCAAGTTGCCCTTATAAGCAATTGTCTCTATAATAGTAAATCTGGCGGGGCGTAGCGCAGCCTGGTTAGCGCGCAGCGTTCGGGACGCTGAGGCCGGAAGTTCGAATCTTCTCGCCCCGACCATTCTAATCTGCTTTTTCCCCGTTTTCTTTCTTTTTAGCCGCCTGCCAGAGTTCGTTCTGTTCGGCAAAGCTCAGTTTAGATATATCTTTGCCCGTGTTCCGGCAAAGCTCTTCCATGTGTTCAAAGCGGCTGTAAAAACGCTTGTTCGCCCCCCTGAGGGCAGACTCCAAATCTATACCCTGTCTGCGGGCATAATTGGCCAGGGTAAAAAGTATATCCCCGAATTCCTTTTCTTTTTCAGAAAGGGTAGGGGCAGAGCTGTATTCGGCTATTTCTTCTCCCAGCTTTTCCAGCACCCCTTCGTCTTCTTTCCAGTCAAAACCCACTCTAGCCACCCGTCCCTGTATTTCCTGACTGTAACTCAGAGCCGGCAGCTGTTTGGGTACACCGGAAAGCATGGGCTTGTCATGACCGCGTTCAGTCTTTTTAATCTCCTCCCAATTATGCAGAACTTCAGCCGGAGACGTAAATTTAGACTGACTGAATACATGGGGATGGCGGCGGATAAGCTTGGTATTTATAGCCTCTATCACATCACCCATGTTAAACTCTTTGGCTTCAGCGCCGATTTCAGCATGGAAAACTATCTGGAGGAGCAAATCACCCAGCTCACCACAAAAACGCCCCGTGTCTTCTGCGTCCAAGGATTCCAGCACTTCATAGGTTTCTTCAAGCAGGCTGTCCCGCATGGATTTATGGGTCTGCGCCCTGTCCCAGGGACACCCCTCCGGACTGCGAAGCATATGCAGAATCTGCTGCAAACTTTCAAAACTGCGCAGGTCTTGCGGCTGTTTCATGGCATACCCCCTAAGACTACTGGTGTGATTATACGTTTATAACCCTTGGCTTGACAAGAAAAAACCCCGCTTTTGGGGCGGGGCTTTGAATGGATAAGCGTCGGATTAAATATTTAGTCTCTCCGCCCGAACCCTACCAGTATAAGCACAAAATAAAGCAGCTGGCCTACCGCCTGAAGCAAAGCCGCCACGTAAGTAAGGGCTGCCGCACCCAATACTGCTTTGACCCCAGCTGACTCTCTGACTGAAACCAGTGAGCCGCCGCTAAGCATAGCCATGGCCCTGCTGGAAGCGTTAAACTCCACCGGCAGGGTAATGAGCGAAAATATTACCGCCACCGCAAATAAAGCAACCCCCGCCCAGGCAACCGGAAGCCCGAATGATAAGGAGAAGCCGTAAAGGAACAATCCCACCAGTACCAGAATGAAACCGAACTGACTGCCGAAACTGGCAACCGGGAAAAGGGAATTACGGACTTTCAGGGGGGCGTAAAACTCCCTGTCCTGAACGGCATGGCCTACTTCATGGGCAACAATACCTATAGAAGCCACCGAAGCGGTATTAGCTACTTCGGGAGACAGCCTGAGTACCTTGGCTCTGGGGTCATAGTGGTCTGAAAGCTTGCCCTTGGTAAGCTCCACCTGAACATTTCCCAGCCCATGTTCGTCCAGCAGCCGTCTGGCCGCCTGAAGACCGCTGAGACCGGCCAGATTGCCCACTTTGGAATATTTTTTAAAAGAACTGCTTACCCGCCACTGGGCATACAGCATCAGCGCCAGAGGAGGCAGCATAAACAGCAGATACAAAAACATGATATGCTCCTTAGGTTACATAAATATATTATATTTTAACAGAAATATCCCAGCCGATAAAGGCGGTGTGCCTGCGGTTGCATTTGGATTGCATATTTGCTATATTCCATAGGTACATTTTATTGGAGGTAGACTCACTTGCCTAACACAAAATCTGCGGAAAAAGCTTTGCGCGTAGCAGATGCCAACCGTCAGGAGAACCGCCGGGCCAAGAGCCAGGTAAAGACCAGCCTGACCAAGGTCAAGAAACTGGTTGACGCCGGTTCGCTAACCGAAGCTGAAGCCGCTGCTGTGTCCGCTCAGAGCACTTTAGATAAGGCTGCCGAAAAGGGCATTCTTCACCCCAAAAACGCCGCCCGCCGCAAAAGCCGCCTGATGAAAAAGCTCAACCAAGCCGCTAAATAACTCCGCTTTTTATTTGCGTTTTTCACCTTCCTTTGTGTATTGACAGGGAAGGTGTTTTTGATTTATTATGTAGAACAAGTGTTCTTATGCGGGGACAGAGTTGACTTTGAAACTGACCACCAGACAGCGGGCTATGATAGATTTTATTGCCCGTTTCCGCCGCCGTTACGGATATCCCCCCAGCATACGGGATATTGTAAACGGCTGTAATATCAGCTCTACCTCTGTGGTTGATTATAATCTGAAAATCCTGCAGAAAATGGGGCTTATCCGCCGTCAGGCTGAGATATCCCGCGGGATTGAGCTGGTGGGCACGGAAGAAACCGAAGAAGGGCGTATAAGCATACCGGTTATCGGCCAGATTGCCGCCGGCATCCCCATACCCGTTCCCGAATCAGACAGCTTTGCGGTAGTCACTTCTGACGAAAATATAGAGGTGACCGAAGACCTTACCCGCGGCCGGGAGAATATCTACGCTTTGCGGGTTAAGGGCGTCTCCATGATAGAAGATTTGATAAATGATGGAGACCTGGTAATAATGCAGCACACCCAAACAGTGGACAACGGCGAAACGGCTGCTGTCTGGCTGAAAGACCAGAAAGAAGTCACCCTGAAAAAGGTTTATATGGAACCGGGCAGGGTGCGCCTGCAACCGGCCAACCGCACTATGCCGCCCATATATACCCAGCCGGATAATGTTGAAATACAGGGGCGGGTTATAGCTGTAATCCGCCAGATGGATTAGGGGACAAGCCGGCTTTGAATAGACAAATACCCCCTGAAACCCTGAACTGGTTTATACAGGCCGGAAAACTGCTTTTCAGCAGGGGGCTGGTTTCTTCGCACTCCGGCAACCTTAGCCAGAGACAGCAGGACAAGCTTTACATAACCAGAACAGGCAGTTCGCTGCCCCTCTTTGCCGAAACAGACCTGATACTTACAGGTATAGATTATGATGACCAGTTTACCCCACTTGCTTCAAGTGAACTGCCGGTACACCGGGCTATTTACCGCCGCACTTCCGCCAAAGCCATAGTCCATGCCCACCCGCCGTATGCGGCCGCCCTTTCCCTGCTTAAGGCGGAAATAATACCGGACTGCGGTGAGGGACTTTATTGTATGGGGGCTATACCGGTTATCGGTTTCGGGGAGAGGGTTCACCCCGGCGGTATGGCGGAAGAAGCAGCCCAGGCACTTGAAAATCGCAAGATTATAGTAGTAGCCGGGCATGGCAGCTTTGCCATAGGGGAAACTATTGAAGAAGCCCTGAAATACACCTTTGCTTTGGAAGAAATGTGCCAGGTGACTTATTTAGCCCGCCAGCTGAAGCGGGCTTGCTAAACCCCCAGATAAGCCCCGTCAAAGTGGCGCTGACCGCGCAGGAAATCTGCCGCAGAGCAGGCGGCTTTGCCCTCCAGCTGAAGCCGGATTATCTCAAGCTCTCCCGAAGCTGAGCCGACCATTATTCTGTCACCTTCATAAACCCTGACCTGAGACGGCTGTAAGCCCAAACCCAGATTTTGGGGGCTTGCTTCCAGTATTTTCAGGGTCTTTTGATTATATAAAGTAAAAACACCCGGCCAGGGGAAAAAAGCCCTTACCCGCCGTTCAATTTCCGCTGCCGGAGTCTGCCAGTTTACCTGCCCCATGTCCTTGGTGACCATACCGAAATAGGTAGCCTTTGCATTATCCTGAAGCTCCGGCTGGGGCAAAAAGGGAATCCGGCTTAATAAATCTAAAAGCAGACAGCCGCCGATAAAGGCCAGTTTGTCAGCCAAAAGAGGTGTGGTATCTTCCGGGCGGACAGCGACCATGGAACGGGAATAGACCGGCCCGGTATCCAGCCCGGCTTCCAGTTTCATCAGGGAAACGCCAGCCCATTCGTCACCCCCCAGCAGGGTAGCAGCCACCGGGGTTGCCCCTCGGTAACGGGGGAGCAGGGAGGGGTGGATATTTAAGACCCCGTATATGGGTATATCAAGCACCGCCTGGGGCAAGATAAGGCCGTAAGCCGCCACTACTATTACATCCGGCTTAAGCTTACTTAAGACTGCCTGATCTTCAGGTTTCTTAAGGCTTTGGGGCTGGTAAACCGCCAGTCCGTGTTCCAGTGCCAGTGCCTTTACCGGGGGAGGACAAAGCTCACGCCCCCGCCCGGCCGGACGGTCAGGCTGGGTATAAACCCCGCAGATATCGTATCCTTCGACAAGGAGCATCTTAAGCGGAGTAAGGGCAAATTCGGGGCTGCCCATAAAAACAATCCTGAGTTCATTCATCACCGCCATTGTAACACCGCCTAATTACCATAAC